>LR778134.1:0-1200000 GCA_902809935.1 Ruminococcaceae bacterium BL-4
ATGAGTATAATTTCAATCCACGCACCCCGTGAGAGGTGCGACTGGACAACGTGGGAGTGAGGGGAAATCTTCAGAATTTCAATCCACGCACCCCGTGAGAGGTGCGACTATAAACTAATAGCGTATAATAGTATTAACGGAAAATTTCAATCCACGCACCCCGTGAGAGGTGCGACTTTGATTTAGAAGATTCTTTGCTAGATGAGTATAATTTCAATCCACGCACCCCGTGAGAGGTGCGACTTGATTTTTTTCAATTTGCTCAACTGTATAATTATTTCAATCCACGCACCCCGTGAGAGGTGCGACCTACCGCGACTAAGGGAGCAGAGACTTTCTTTGTTATTTCAATCCACGCACCCCGTGAGAGGTGCGACATATAGACCGCCAAATAAGGCGGCATATTGTTATATTTCAATCCACGCACCCCGTGAGAGGTGCGACGATAAAAGCGCTAAAAATCTCACACAGCAGAATATTTCAATCCACGCACCCCGTGAGAGGTGCGACTGCTGATGACGCGGAGCCTCCGGGTAGACGCCGAATTTCAATCCACGCACCCCGTGAGAGGTGCGACTGATAGCCTATCTAAATTATCATCCGAAATTACAATTTCAATCCACGCACCCCGTGAGAGGTGCGACTTTAATCGCCTCCTGTTTAAAAATCAGTTTTGACATTTCAATCCACGCACCCCGTGAGAGGTGCGACGACACCTGTTCGCCATTTGTCCACACACCAATAGATTTCAATCCACGCACCCCGTGAGAGGTGCGACTTTTCCGCCATTCGGATAAGTACGCACCGTTCTATTTCAATCCACGCACCCCGTGAGAGGTGCGACAAATGATTTACTAGTCTCCTCTGCTTTGGAAGATATTTCAATCCACGCACCCCGTGAGAGGTGCGACACTGATCAACACCAAGGCGAGCCATTACCTTTTCATTTCAATCCACGCACCCCGTGAGAGGTGCGACCGGCTCCTGATTCTCAGCCCGCAGCATGGGAGGATTTCAATCCACGCACCCCGTGAGAGGTGCGACACGTTATCTTGATGATGGTTTTGTGGTTACAGTCATTTCAATCCACGCACCCCGTGAGAGGTGCGACGAATATCATAAGGACGGAGCGTTACATATTCATGATTTCAATCCACGCACCCCGTGAGAGGTGCGACAATGGGGAACACCTGATTACAGCTTCGGAAAGCGATTTCAATCCACGCACCCCGTGAGAGGTGCGACTCTATATGTTGTGCATATGGAGTCACATTTTGCATACGAGGCGGACAATAATAACGAAAAGTTATATCTGCAATAAAGATTTCTCTATTGAGATGTACATAAAGGAATCCGCGAACCGCACGGCATTTTAGCAGTCACCGCAAGTTCGCACTCAGAAAATCAAAACCCCCTCGCTGTCATATCCCGGTTTCACACCGATGTGCTCAACTCGTTTTTTCCAGTTATCTCCCAAATAATAAAAGCGCAGGCTGTCCTTGTCGGGGTCAATTAGCTTAATAAGACGGGCTTTTAGCTGTAAGAATTTACCATATTCCAAATTAACCTCAAACACCGAATTCTGTACTCTTTGACCGTAATTGACACATTCTTTTGCAACTTTACGCAGCCGTGTTTTACCTTTTTCAGAAGTGATGTTTACGTCATAGGCTACAATGACAAACATATTCTACCCCCAAACCAAGTTTGGATAAGTCTCAATTTCACCACGAATGTATTTGACCAGAAGGTTTGCTTGAACATAGGGGAACAGACCGATTGGCACTTTTTCTTTTGTATACGGATGACTGATACATTCGTTCTTTTTGTTTTGCCAAGCGGTAATGACTTTTTTTCGACCGTTGTCATTCAGCCATACCGCCCCGCTAACTTGCTTTTCAAAATCGCTTTTTTGAATGATTTTTAGATTGACCATCGTAAAGACGATACGTTCCACCAATGCTCGGAACTCCTCCATGATATCGCACGCAAGAGAAACCCTTCCCGGTCGCAGCGTATGAAATAGGCCAATATAGGGGTCTAGGCCGACACATTCAAGGGCAGAAGCGATGTCATTGGTGCAAATCGTATAAAGAAATGAAAGCATGGCATTGGTTAAGTCAAGGGGTGGACGCTTTGTTCTTCCGGAAAGGGAGAAATCCTCTTTCTGTTGAGTAAACAGAGAGTCAAACACATCAAAATATGCTTTGGCGCTCTGACCCTCAATCCCCCGTAAAATCTCCACATCCTTTTCCTGAAGAAGCCTTTTTTGATTTTTTTCGAGCAGATCAATACAGTGAGATAACTTGCCGTCAAGATCGGTTTGAGGATAATCCCGACGTGAGCGCATGAGCAGATTGCGAGTATTTTTCAGCTTTGCACGAATCAGATTTCGAATCAATTCCGTTTGTCTTTTAGGGTCGGAGAACATCTCCATTTGCTGTTTTCGTAAAAAGACATTTCCTTTAATCGGGCCAGTTACTCTGGCGAGAAACTTTCCCCCGGGGGAGATAAAGCATAGCCCAATCTGTTCTTTGGCACATTTGCCCATCAGCGCTGGACTGCAGCCTGGATAGTTCATGCAGACAATACTTTCAATATTCGACAGCGGCAGCCTTGCAACATCTTTCCCTTCTAACAGCATTACAACGTTTTCTCCGTCCAGACTGAGATATGCCTCCTGATGGGTAATATACAACGTGTTAAGCAGTTTTCGCATGATGACGCTTTTCCCCCTTTGGCATGCAAATATCCTTTAAAGAGCATCCACCGCAGTACTGCCCGTCTCGGATGGGAGGAATCACGCAGGCATCCCGCAACGCTTTCATTTCTGAAAGGGTTAATCTCAAGAAATCGTAATCGTCCTCACAAAAATCCACCCGTATTCTTTTTCGGGTATCCGCATAATAAAAGAAAGTTCTGCAGTTTGTTTTAAAAATATCGTCCGCACAAATTTTCTGTGCCAAAAGCTGCATCGCGTCCTCGCGACGGAAATCACTGGTTTTGGGAGAACGTACTTTGTATTCAACAATGGTAAGTACAAAGCGTCCGTTATATTTCTCTATAAAGCTTCCAGATGAGGAGCGACGCAGTTCAAGACAATCAATAACACCGAAAAGACCCCAATTGTCATTGTATACCTTAATCGACCGTTCAGTGATTGCACCTCGCGTCGAACCGCATTTTCCAGCATCTACGTTTTCGTGAATAAGATTACCTTTGCAGACGAACACGTTTTCCGCCCAACTGCAGTCGGTTTCCATCAGCCCCCACCGATGCGGGCAATAGAGGTATTGCTGAACCGATCGAATATCTATTAACGTATCAGAACTTTTCAATCATCTCTACCCCTTCGGGCATCGCCTTGTCAACTGTAATGGTATAATCGCTGAATTTGCGGGGAATCTCTACTCCACTCTTCTTTTCGATTGCTATTTTGTCAAACAATAGATGCGAAGGAGCATTACCAAGGACCGAATCATGTTTGAAGATATACAATTTCTGCATGCAGAGCTTGCCCCGCGCCGCACTGTGGTCTATTTCAAACATGCTTTCGATACTCTGCCAAAGAAGTGTAAGGTCATCCTCACTGAAGCCTGTTTTGTTAGCGAGCAGTGCGGAGACATACCCTTCCGCACGGTAAAGGCCATAGGGAATAAAGTTCTTTTTTCCCATGGTGTTTTTCTTTTCGGACTGCTCGGATTCTGTTGTAAGTGCCTGCCGGGTGATGGTGATTTCCTGCGGAAGCACCGGGTCGATGCTGCGCGCAAAATTGATCTGAACTGGTCCACGAACAATGCCGCATGGGTCGTCTCCGGTGCTCATGACGGCTCCAAAAGTACGCACATCAAAATAATTTTTGCAGATGTAGTCCCGAGCCTCTGCTACTGCGTTCTGGTCTTTGCCCTTTTGCTTTGTCTTTAGGCCGCAGGTTTCGTAAGCCTCGGTATACTTTGTATTCAGTGCTCGGTCATTTTTAATCAGGATGTTGTAACCTGGCTTGCCTTCCTGTGTGGCCTCAACATAGTTGCGAATTTTACGTTTGAGACAGACATCAGTCACGATGCCGATACTCGTTTCGGCATCGACACGGGGCATATTTCCCGCATCAGGGTCTCCGTTTGGGTTGCCGTTCTCTACGTCAAAAAGCATAACAAATTCGTACCGATTATGCAGGCTCATTGTCTTTCTCTCCTTCATTTTTCTTTCCAAAAATTTTTTCTTTTTGTTGGTAATAGCCAAGAATAAATATACCTTGTTTTTCCATGCTTAAAGCCTTTGGAAAAGAGTCACCGAGATTGCTTACAATTTCTTGAATCATTTTCTCATAAAAAATCGCAATTCCTTTATCTAATTTTCCGAGATGGTTTTGGGAAAGTTTCATTAAGCGGGGGAAAACAAGGTACGGCGTACTGCAGGCCGAGGAAAAGAATCTGTCTTTAATCGTAGTGTTAATACCCGGAAGCGCTTTTTGCTGAATCATTTCCAGAATGGCAAAAAGTCTGCCGCAGTTGTAGGCACCGTCTGTGTTCTGCGTGTTCAACATAGTTAATTCACCTCTCTTTATAAGATTCATGCGTGTAAGGCACGCCTTGATTATTCGGACCCGGTCGCGGCTGACTGCGTAAAATTTTTTCGCTGCGTCGTCCTGGTCTGTTTTTGCCCGACGTACTGCTGTTTCGAGCATAAAGCGGGGATAAGGGGAACCATGCAGAATGCTTTGCAGTATTTTCGTCGAAAGGTCGGGTGGCAGTGGATCCTTGGAAGCAATCGGTGATTTCAGTGCTTTACCGATAAGCCATATCGGGATTTGTTTATCCGCTGGGGAAAGCTGCATGTCCCTATGATGTTGATGAATCCGGTCCATCAAAGTTCCGAAAGAATTATGTTCGAATATTTTAATGGCCAGCCGGCTGCTGTTAGGTTTCACGCCAAGAATGTAAAATTCCGTGCCTTTATCAATGCCAAATTCTTTCCAGTCGGCTTCCTTACCTTGTGAAAGCTGATTGAAAATTGACGCAAGCGCCTGTTCCTGAGATAGACGTTCATTGCGTTCCGCTTCGGATGGGCTTTCCTCCGGCAAAGAGAAAAATCCTACCCCAGCGTTGAATGCCTGCAGATACGGCTTCTCAGATTCGACTGTCATAGCCCAGAAGAGGAACGTTATCCCATCGAGCACCTGTTTATGATCCGGTACGGAAGTGAGATAATTAAATGCCTTAGTGTATTTTTCCATAACTTCCTGTGACACGGAACTGTTATAGGATTCTCTTCGGCCATAAGACCAGAAAGCCGGCGACTTTAGGCAAACAATATTTACACCGGTGGCGAGCCCGCCTGGTATTCCGGTAAGATTGTTGTGAATGCGGGCAATCTCACCGTACTTTCCACTGATGCTGCACTGCCCCATCACCGCGTCGGCCGGGGTAGGCCTGTTTTGCCAGCCATTTTCCCACTTCTCTTTGACCTTTGGGTCACGATTGAGCGGCGTTTGTGCAACTGAGTTATCCTGGTGGGATGTAACGATGAATTTTGCGCCGCCATATTGTTTGCCCAGAGCGGTTAGAAACGGATTTTCCAGCTCGCTTTCTGGATTCCAGCTTTGCAGGAAGTTTTTATATGCGTCGATAATCGGGGAGCTTAACTCTTTAAGAAACGAAAGATTTTTTTCCTTGCATTTTGCAAACGCGCGCAGGGAATTTTTCGTCACGGCGAGTTTTCCCCCCTGCTTGTCCCATTCAATGCCAAAGAGGTATTTCTCGCGGTGGTCGATGGTTTCAGCCGCAATTCCAGGCACAGAATTCCGAAAGGGAAAACGCTCATCCCGAGGAACTTCCTTTTCTTTTTTCCCATTTAATATAGTTTTTGTGTAGGGCAAAATTTCTTTTATAGTTCCGTTTGGATTCAGCATAAGGTTATAATTTACACCTACACTGCTGTAGCCGTCCGGTACAAGGCTGCTGTCCTTTTGCCGGCACAGGCAGTCGTAATACTCGCTGAGCGCCCTTAACATAGCAGCCCCTGGGCATACTTTGCCACATCGATAACCCCGTTGACCATATGGGGACGGTAAAAGCGCGATTCAGCGGAATCAAGGCTTTTGCCGTCTTTGTCTTTTTTATACTGAAGGTCATACAGCATATACCCAAGATCGATGTCACCCAACAATGGGCTTTGCGGAATTTCATCAGTCAGAGTGACTCGCGCAGGGAATTCCCTGCAGCCAAGGCAGGGCTGGGCAAAATGCTGTCCTTTTCGGAGCCGACGAAGGAGAATGTTGTAGCATTTTTCGGGGGTCTGCTCTGAATCCTTATCGTCGGTCAACTCAAAGTGTGCATCCACACCGTAAAGAACATTTTTTAGCAAAAGGCTTGCTCGCTGACTGATACATTCCTTTGTATAAATGCTGATGTCATCCGTCAAGCCTTCCATCTGTTTTTTCACAGCAGATAGAGGCAGTTTTTCGCTCACCTCATTTCGCCTGATGTTGACGAACTGCACAGGCCTGAGGACATGAATTGTGTCAATGATGTACTTGACACCCGGGTGCCAATAAATATTGGAAATGAGACCGGTTAAAGCACTCGGCGTCGGCACATCATAGGATACTCGTTCCACTTTCATCTCAGGCCTGCTGAATAGAGCATAATCGCCTTCGATGAGAATCTTGATTCCATAACCCATTGGAAACCTCCTTAATCTTTATTTATAGTAAGATATAGTAAGATGATTTTACCAGATACTGGCTTCATTGTTTTCAAACAGAATTCCGATTTCTCTGCTGTAATACCGCGTACAGCTGAGGTAATGAATTCCTTTTTCATCGCAGACCGCGCCTACCTTATTTAGCTGCTCAAATTCGTATGGACGCAGCGAAATGGAATATTTCTGAAGCTGCCGCATGGCGACCATACCACCATAGGATACGGCTTTCAGCAGTGCCATGACCGTTTTTTTGTTTTCTTCGGTGACAATAACGAGCGGCTGCAAGTTTTCGTCAATCAGCCGGAAATCCCGGGCATATCGGGCGTAATTGAACCCGAAGCCGTCAATGCCGCAGGAAGCAGGGGAGAACGCTGTTTTGAAATCCATTGACTTTCTACTTTCAAGCGTATAAGCGTAAAGCCGGTTAAAATAAAACTCGATTGCGATGGGAGATGCCGCATTGTCATATTTTTGAAACACTTCACGGCAGAATGATTGTTTAATTAAAAAATCATTGCTTTTGGGCCGTAGATCTTCCTCCTCAAACTCAAAGGCATATGTTTTGCAGTTCCGCTTTTTGCCCTCACGGTTACAGCGCCCGGCGGTTTGAAGCAGATTGTCAAGCCCTGCAAGTTCACGGAAAACGATGTTAAAATCCAAATCCACGCCGGCCTCAATGAGCGACGTTGAGACTAAACAAAAATGCTCGCGTTTTACAAGGGAATTTCTCACTTCAGCGATAACCCTACTGCGATCGTCGTGAGTCATGTAGGTGGAGAGATGATACTTCTTGCCTGGCAGCAGCTGATAAATTTGTCTTGCAGCTTTGCGGGAATTGAGAACGATGAGCGAATTTTCAGCATCCGCTGCGAAACCTGCCAGCTTTTCTGATGAGAGCTGCCCAAGGAATTCAATTTTGCAACGGTCAAATATAGGAAAGCTGCTTTTGTCTTCCGTCAGATCAAGGGTTTTAACACTGCTGCAGCCAAATTCGTTCATCCAAGTGTGAAAATTTGGCATGGTGGCCGTCATGAATACCGCTTCGCAGTGATATCTCTGTGTCAAAATCTGTATAGCTTCCAAGCACGGCTGAAAGTACAGGCTGGGGAACATGTGTGCTTCATCAAATATAATGATACTATCTGCAATGTTGTGCAACTTGCGAAGTTCACTGCTTCGGTTTCCGTAAATGGATTCAAAGAACTGCACATTAGTTGTCACAATAATAGATGCATCCCAGTTTTCCGCCGTCCGTTTCAACTTTTCGCGTGTAACAGGATCTTTTATTGATTCATAATCAAAATTACAATGATGTTCCAAAACGGAATCTACACCAAAGATATCTTTGAATACCTTAGCATTCTGTTCAATAATGCTGGTATAGGGTATTACATATATAATATGTTTTTTATTTGTGCAGATTGCTCTTTCGAGCGCGAACTGCATACTGGTGAGTGTCTTACCACTTCCTGTTGGCATATTGATCAAATAGATATCAGCTTTTTCATCAGTGTGAGACATAACCTGACTGCGCAGTGCTTCGCGGGCGCGTTTGACAGGGGTATCTGCCTGAAACTGCGCGATACGCTGATTAATCAGATCGCGGCACGCCATGAAATCTGTATAAATTCCCCGTTCCTTTCGGCCACTGCAAAATGCTTCAGTATCCAAGTAATCAGCGTCGGTTAGACAGGAAAACATCATCCGTGTCCAAAAGGCGTATTCCTTTTTTATGTTTTCGATTGCGCTATTCATGCAGACGGCATCTTTCGCGGGAAAAGTGCTTATTTGTTTCAATGACAGTTCATTTTTATAACCGGAATAATCTTGTGCCGCTGCTCTTTTGATTCGTCCGAGCAGTGTTGGTTCCTCTTCAGAGTCCGTTTTGTTTCCAATATCCGGTAAACCACTATGGTGACCCGCGATACAATATGCACCCGATTCTGGCCATTTCATTTCGATCCATTTTTTTGCTCCGGCAATCGAGTGCTCTACAGACATCTTTTCACCGTGTAGACGGCGCTGAAAATCGGGTTGATATTTACCCACATCGTGCAGTAGTCCAAGATTGTCAGCGTATTCTGCCGTGCACCACGGTGCTGAGAATTTTTTAACGAGCTTTGCCACATTTTCCACGTGATCTTTTAAAGGCTGCCACTGTTTCTCATTTTCCCCTTCGAGGGTATGTGCGTAGAAAAATTGAGGGTACATGTTTATCTCCCTTGTAAATATAGTATGGCATTATGTACTTTCTAATTGTTACAACTACTCAGATTTCCGATAATCCAGGTGAACCAATTCCTGATTATAGCGTTAAGACCTACCTCGGAGCGAACTGCTGATTATCGCTATAAAGCTTATTGGCAGAACTTCATGTTATTGCTATAACATAAATTTTTTATTGCGTTAATAATACTCTCAAATTCCATAAAATGGAACGCTTTGTACGAAGATTCGTCATGATTCAACATAATTACAGTAATACAATTAGATATATTAACAACAAAAATCCCCCAGCCGTCCTAATAAAAGGATAGCTGGGGGATCGTTTTATGTAGCAATATTACTTTTTATCGCTGGTGTCATCCGGCACTTGTGCGTCGACCTTGCTTTTCAACATCGAGACTAACCGCCCTAAGAAACCGGGCAGCGGAACTCCGATATCTCCAATGTTCTCGAGAATGCTGATTAGTTCATTGCAGATCAGCCAAACAGCTACCAGGGAGGCAATCAGCATCGGAAGATGAATGGTCATGCCGAGCTTGTCTCCCGCATAAGAAAGAAGCCAGTCAAGGACGGCACCGACCGCCACTAAAAGCCACATGCAGACCTTTTTTGCAATGCCCTGAATTCCTCGATAACTGCTGATTTTTTGGCCGCGCTTTGATGCTGCAGCTAGTCCGGTAACATAGTCAATCAAATTACAAATGACGAGCACCAGCATCGGCACGGCGAGTTCGCCGAGCCAAGATGCCAATACTCCCACGACGGCAGTAAATACCGCCTTTGTTTTTGTTAATGTATCCATTTTATTTTTTTCTCCTTTTTATTCTCATTCAACTTCTAACTGCACCCTGTCAATGGTATTGCCAAATACGCCTGCGTATCCGTCCATACCGCCGTCCACCTCATCATCGATCTGCTCCGGGTAGTAACTTTGCAGATTCGGACTTACCTTGTAATGGGCGTACTCATAAGGTTCTCCATCCGGCGTAACAAAATAAGCCTCAACTGCATCGATCTGCTCTCCGTTTCCGGCATAGCCGTTAATATCTGCAAGATTGTAGCCGTCGCGGGTATCCACCCATTCGAGCCAGTCTTTTCCTAGAACATGCACACGATATCTCATATATCCATGGGAAGTGCGGATCGCCCAGCCAATGATTTTATGCCCCCGAATTCCGGCATAATCATCAAAGTTATGGACTTCTGCAAGCCAGCCGTCTTCTGCCGTCTGTACTCTATGAAATACATCAACCGATACAATACCAGCTTGTGTAGGCACATCTCCTGACGGTGTGGGATTTCCGCTCGAAAGATCAATAAAAGCGATATTGCTGTCGATCAGTCCGCTGCAGCCGGGAACGTTCTCGCCGCCGAACTGCCAAAGGGGACAGGAAACCGCTGGGCTATCAACTTCATACTGTGCAAACCACATCGGATAATCCTTTAGCCGCTCCATTTGGAACCAATTCCGATAATAGTCGAGATTGGTGTAATTTCCGGCCTGATATCCTGCAGCGACGATCGTCTGCAGAAAGGTGAGCGCCATATCCGTCACGAGCTGCGGACCTGGATCAATTCCGTTTTGGCGCGACCACCGAACAGAATCATATTCGTAATCGAAAAAGACCGGCCATGTAAGCCAGTCCCTGTATGGTGCGATAATCTGTAATACTAAATTTGCTTCTGTACGCGCATCTTCGATGCTGATCGCATACGAAAAATGATAAACACCAATTTTTAACCCTGCAGCATGCGCACCCCGAATGTTCTGTTCGAACCAATTATCTTTCTGACTGATATCGTTTCCGTAGCCGGTTCGAATGATTACGAAATCATATCCCGCCGCTTTAACGGCAGGCCAGTTAATAAAGCCATTATGAGCACTGACGTCTATCCCTTTCATTTTAAGTACCCCGCTTTCTTAAGATCGGCTTTTGCAGCAATGATTTCATCTGCAAATTTTGTTCTGATCGCTTCTACATCCGGCATTGAGATTCCTTCTGCAGCTGCAATCTGTTCCGGTGTCTCCTGATAAGCGAGCGCTTTTACGATTTCAAATTCTTTTTGTGTCATGAGATTTTCCTCCTCTTAATTCGCGATCCACACGACGGACCCGCGGCATTCTATTGATGATGTATCTGGTCCACTTGTTACATAAGACGATACTCTTCCACTATATCCTGACACGATCAGGATTCCAGCCTGTGGAGAGTCACCAAGCACCCATGCAAACCCTGATGCATCTATTGTATGCGGACGATACTGCGTTGGGATCATTGGAACATCATTTGCCGACGCTCTATAAATTCGCAAGTTTATCACAGGTCCTGCTTTTAGCAGACTATAATGATTTCCGGTTAATATCACCACCGGTGACAATCCCACAGTATATATTATTCAGTCTTAAGTTCGAAATGTTCGACTGCAATACAACGGTTTGTCCCTTTTTCAGCGTAACATTAGCAATATTCCTGCCAGCGTGATACTCTCCTCATTGAAATCATAAACGTACCAACTGTTAATCCAAACATTGACCGATTTCATCATAATTTTAAAGTCCTGTCCACTTGCCTATACCTAATCGCAGATCGATGGGTCTGCAAGAACGCCGTTTCCAATAATCCCACTATATTTACGTGCCAAATATTCCGCATCGTTTATCCTGCCTCCAATGGGAAGTCTATCTTTTGGACGGCAACTCATCTCCTCTTGCCTACACCGGCACTCTATATCCAATCCTATCACACATTTTTGCAGTTTTAACTTATTAATCCTTATAAAGCCCCGCACTCTCGCCCACATCTAGTCCACAGCTTAATGCCAAGATGAACGATGCAATGTTTTTTTAAAAATATGTCCGGAAAATAAGGATTCGGACATAAAAAAGCCAAGCGATAACACTCTTTTATAGAGGCCACCGCTTGACTTTTTATGGAGTGAAAAATGATTATTCGACCGTAATGACCGAAACAGGGCATCCTTCCTGTGCTTTAACTGCTTTATCTTTTATCCCTGCCGGGATATCTTCCTGATAAACTTCAGCAACTCCATCATTGGCAATGCGAAAAACTTCAGGACATGCTTCCGCACAGAGTCCACAGGAAATACATCCACTTCTATCCAATTTTGCCTTCATAACCTCCCCTCCTTTCCGAGCATAAAATAATCAACATAAAAAATGTTTACGGCTGAGAAAATACAACTGTTAGCAGCATCTTGAATTTTCCATCCGCCGCCACAGCATGAGGGATTCCCGCAGGCATCACAATAGTCTTTCCTTTATCAAGTGAAGATTTCCGATTTCCAATTGTAATACGCGCAGCACCTTCAAGAATCATCAACATCGCGTCTCCGTCCGAAGAATGGGAGCTTATTTCTTCCCCTTCATCAAATGCAAACAGGGTAATACTCACAGCTTTATTCTGTACAAGGGTCCGGCTCACAACCTGCCCCTGCTGATATTCCACCAGCGATGGCAACTCCAGCGCACTCTCAAATTCAATATTTTTTAAATAATGTGCTCCCATCCTCTAAACCACCTTTAACTTATAATTTTAAATAAAATGTTTGCTCATTTTATTTATCGTGACATAAACGATTCGCTGCTGCAAATATCCAGATACGGAGTTTTCAAAAGTCCAATCACTTCCAACAGTCTAGTAATTCCCGAATTTCTGCTCTACAATTCACATATCCATTTATAATTAAAAATTTTAGCCCTTATCTAAATGACTTTTACAGACTATTCCAAATTTCAACTTACAATTCCACCATCAGTCGAAATTGTAACAACCTGCCATGGAATAAATTTTCCGCTGTTTTGGAGCGCTCTTTTTACTGCATTTTCAATTCCACCGCAGCAAGGAACCTCCATTCTGACAACCGTAACGCTTTTAATTTCATTATTCTTAATAATTGCTGTCAGCTTCTCGCTGTAATCCCCTTCATCTAATTTGGGACATCCGATTAAAGTAATCTTATTTTTAATAAATCGATCATGAAAATCCCCATAAGCATAAGCGGTACAATCGGCAGCAACCAGCAGGTTTGCATCTTTAAAATACGGTGCATTTATTGGCGCAAGCTTGATTTGAACAGGCCACTGAGAAAGCTGACTTTTATTTTCATTTCTATTGAAAAAAACAAACTCTCCCTCAGTTTCGCGGCAAATCGCTTTGGATTGCGTTCCAGGACACTCACAAGCTAACATCTCTTTTTGTTTTCCCAACTTACTTTTTTGGGCAGCAACTTCATCGTACTTCTTCGCTTCGCGTTCCTCAAAGCTGATTGCTCCAGCAGGACATGCCGGCAAACAATCCCCCAAGCCATCACAGTAATCCTCCCTCAAAAGTTTTGCTTTGCCGTTTATCATTCCAATTGCACCTTCATGGCATGCTTTTGCACATAGTCCACAACCGTTACATTTTTCTTTATCAATTCTAATTATTTTTCTAATCATTATTTTCACTTCCATTATCTTGATTTTTCAAGTTTAGTTTACTATAATCAAGCTAATAAACCTGTTGGAATTCCAACATAAGAGGGCTTTATGAAAAATTATTTTGAAGTGTTAAAAGCATCCGAATTGTTTAAAGATATAGAAGAATCGGATTTACGGTCACTTTTATCCTGCTTAGGTACGAAGAAAATTGATTTTAAAAAAAGTGAAACTGTATTTTTTAGCGGTGAAAGTGCAGATCGGTTTGGCATTGTTTTAACAGGTCAAATTCAAATCGTCCAGGACGACTATTACGGGAATCGAAGGATCCTTTCGCAAATCGGTGCAGGAAATTTATTTGGAGAATCCTTTGCCTGCGCAAATGTAAAAGCGCTGCCGGTTAGTGTAATTACAACAACTGAAAGTGAACTTCTATTGATCGACTACTGCAAACTGGCGATTCCATGTGCGAAAGCTTGTACTTTTCACAGCAAATTGATTCAGAATATGCTGCGTATTGTTTCCATAAAAAATATCGCGCTTACACAGAAAATCGAATTTATATCAAAACGTACCACTCGCGAAAAACTTTTGGCTTATCTTTCGGCTGAAGCAAATAAGGCCAAAAGCAATCATTTTAGCATTCCGTTTAATCGCCAGGAACTTGCAGATTATCTTTCTGTCGAAAGAAGTGCAATGTCTACAGAATTGTCTAAATTAAGGAAGGACAACATAATTTCTTTTCAAAAAAACCATTTTACATTGTTATAAAATGGCTTTTATAGGTTAACTGTATTTTTATTTTCAAATTCTTTAAAATAGAAAAATCCGGAATGCTATCATGCAATATGATAGCATTCCGGATTTTATGTTTATAAATTAGCAAAAGTTCATTATTTATTTAGTTCATCCACGCGAGAATCTTTTTGTCCTGTTGGATGTCCCTTGAGCCAAAGCTTCTCAGCAGTAGGCTGCCACTCTTCAGCATAGTGAACACATTTTCCACAAAGATGCTGGCAGCTTTCCGGAGATTCCATATCGGTGGATTTTGCACCCGTTTGAGTTACTAAGCGCTGGAGTGTTTCCGGATTTTCAAGCATCGGGCAAGGACGCAGCATATTATCGTTAAACGGCTGTGCTGCCTGATAAGCTTTAAAGAGCGGCTGCTGCAAGCATTCAATCAAAGACTTGTCATGAATATTTGCGCTGGAATAATGAATAAAGACACAAGGCTCCACATCACCGTTCGGGTTGATATGGCAATACTCTTTGCCTCCAGCTACACAGCCATTGACAAACTCGCCATCGTTCTGAAAATCGATTGCGAAAATCGGTTTACCGCCTTCATAGTCACGAATCTCACGCACACGGTGATACATATATTCCCGCTCTTCCGGCGTCAGAAGCAGATCAGTAGAGGCATCATTTCCAACAGGCATGTAATGGAAGTACCAGGTATAAGAAACACCTTTTTCAATGATCATATCCAAGAATTCGTCAGAAGTCACAGTCTTGTAGTTCTGGCTGGTGTAACAGATAGAAGTACCGTACAAAAGCTTATATTTCTTCATCAGATCAAGTGCGTGCATGACCTTCTGGAAGTCACCCTTGCCGCGTCTTGCATCATTTTCTTCTTCAAAGCCTTCCAAGCTGACAGAAGGAACGAAGTTGCCAACGCGAAGCATTTCCTTGCAGAAATCGTCATCAATCAAAGTACCATTTGTAAAAGCATGGAAAGCGCAGTCATTGTGCTTTTCGCACAGACGAATGACATCCTTTTTGCGGACGAGCGGCTCACCGCCGGTCAAAAGGAACGCATGAATTCCGAGCTCTTTGGCCTGTGTAACGATGCTATCCATATCTTCAAAGGAAAGGTTCAGCTGACGATCATATTCGGCAGCCCAGCAACCGGTGCAGTGCAGGTTGCAGGCGCTGGTAGGATCAAAAAGAATAATCCATGGGATTGCACAGCCATATTTTTTAGAGTTCTCTTCTGCAACATGGAACCCGCGAAAACCTGCTTCATAGCCCAGATTCAGCATGGCCATTTTGAGCAGCTTCGGGTCTGTATTATCCAAAAGGTTATTCGCAAATTTCATCCATTTGCTGTCTGGATTACTAAAAATATTGCGCAGTTGAGCATAAGCTTCCGGCTTCCATACATCACCCAGTATTTTCTGCGTCAAGTCGACCAGTTGCAGCAAAGCCTTGGAGCGATCATGATTGGTATATTTGATTGCAGCATCGATTGCCACTTCAAACGCTTTTCGCTGCATTGCATGTGTAATGCTATCCATAAATAAAAGCCTCCTCAAACTTCTTGTACGTGAACATTTCTAACTGTTCATCATACTGATTTTCTATGTTGTTGAGTATAACACTTTGATTCTTATAAATCAATACAAAACGCCCAAACGAAGCTACCCAAAATCGTCAAAGTGTCGTAAAAGGGAAAGTTGTATTTTTTCTGTTTTATAAAGCCACTCATACAAAACAAACGGAAAGAGGCACAGCCATAACGGCTGCACCTCTTTTTTATCTACACAACAACTATACAAATTTTTCACTTGCTAAAAAGTAGGACATGGGTAACGATGGAAATGAAATTCACATAAATGGAAAGGAAAAAATGGTCGTCTCCATTTCTTCTTTATGCTAATTAGAAATAACGCTTTAAAAGTCCCTGGAAGCCAGATCCGTGACGCGCCTCATCTTTCGCCATCTCATGCACAGTATCATGAATAGCATCGTAGTTAAGCGCTTTTGCTTTCGTTGCAAGGTCGAGCTTACCCTTACATGCACCAGCCTCGGCCTCTACACGCATCTCAAGATTCTTCTTGGTGCTCTTAGTAAGGACTTCACCCAGAAGTTCTGCAAATTTCGAAGCATGCTCAGCCTCTTCAAACGCATAGCGCTTAAAAGCCTCAGCAATTTCCGGATATCCTTCGCGCTCTGCCTGACGGCTCATGGCAAGATACATACCAACTTCGCTGCATTCTCCGTTAAAGTTTGCTTGAAGGCCCTGATAAACTTCAGGATCGCAGCCCTGTGCAACGCCAACTTCATGCTCACATGCAAAGCCTTGGCTCTTCTCTTCAACCTGTTCTACAAACTTTTCTCTCGGTGCCTTGCACTGAGGGCAGAACAGCGGCGGAACTTCGCCTTCATACACATAACCACATACAGAACAAACCCATTTTTTCATTTTTACTTCCTCCTTGAAAAAAATTAATAACAAATAATTTTATTTGGAACCTGTTTCAGCTTTTTTCAAAGCCTCCAGGCATTCCATGCAAATTCCATTAAAACAAACAGAATGGCTTAACACTTTCACTCTACATTTTCGTGCAACCATTGTATCTGCTTCCGGATCGACAAATTCGTCATTAACATCGATTACTTTTCCGCAATTTGTGCATACAAAATGAGAGTGCGGTGTAACATCTCCGTCATAACGTTCCTGTCCATCTACGACGCCTACGCTAGCGATAACACCCTCTTCTTTAAAAAGGCGAAGATTGCGGTAGACGGTTCCTAAACTTAGATCAGGATATTCATTTTTTAACTCCTGATAAACCCATTCCGCTGTGGGATGAATTTTCGTTCTCTGCAAAGCGGTAAGAATCGCTTCTCGTTTTCGGCTGTAATTCTGTTTTCTTTCCATAGTCCATGTCCCCAATAACTTATAATATTTGTTCTTATTTTACTTTACTAAATCTTTTGACATTTGTAAAGGGCAAGGGCTGCAAAACAAATTTAATAATAATTACTTTTCTTGTTTTTATAATACTACTTCGTTTTTAAAATGTAAAGACTTTTTTTCAATATTTTTAAAGATTTTTTTATTTCGCTTAAAATACTGCTTTTATCTTTTATAAGGACTCTGCGAAACGTAGGTTGTATGAAACTTTGATCTGCGTTATGCTGAAAGCAGAAAAGATGTGGGAGGGATTTATTTGGATCAATATGTAACAGGGTCTACCATCAAGGCTTTGCGTGAAAAGAAAAGATTAACGCAGAAACAGCTGGCAGAACTTTTAGCAGTCAGCGATAAAACAATTTCAAAATGGGAAACACAAAAGGGACTTCCAGATATCACACTGATAAAACCATTGGCAGAGACTCTTGGTGTTTCAATCGGAGAGCTTTTATCAGGACAATTATTTTCCAACGAAAACCGCTCGGCAAATTTAAGGAAGGGAAACTTTTATGTTTGCCCGGTCTGCGGAAATATTATTTATGCGATTGGAAACGGTTCTTTTCATTGCTGCGGAATTGCGCTTCCTCCTTTAGAAGCAGAAACGATCGATTCGGAACATCCTTTGAAAGCAGAACGAATAGAAGATGAATATTTAGTCTCGTGCCGTCATCCCATGGAAAAAGAACATTATCTTTCTTTTTTTGCTTATCTTTCCGCCGGGCAGCTTCAAATGATCAAACTCTATCCAGAACAAAATGCAGAAGCACGCTTTAAAATTCATGGGCATGGAACTTTCTATGCTTTCTGCAACCGACACGGACTTTTTTCTATCACTGTCTAAAAATAAAAAAGAAGCCTGAAATCTTACGAAAAGATTTCAGGCTTCTTTTTTTACCAGTTGACTTTTTGCTTATGCAAGGCGGATTCTAATTTTTTCTCATCTCCGTCAAACAAATAGCCATGCATTCCAAACTGTTCCCCAGTTTTCAGGTTTTGTTTACAATCATCAATAAAGAAACATTCTTTCGGATCCAAATGATAACGATCAAAAAGGATCTGATAAATCTGCGGTTCAGGCTTTACCTGCTGAACATCTGCAGACATAACCACTCCATCAAAATACTGTAACGCCGGAAGACGATGTGCATAAACATGAAGCCGCACTCCCGTATTGCTGAGCAGATAGAGATGGTAACCTGCCCTATGAAGCTTGATCGCGAGTAAATTAACGCTCTCAATCGGGCGGGTATAATTCTGCCATCCATAAAAAAGGGCGCTAGCCTCCTGATGAAGACGCTTAGGCAGCTTTTGAAGCATTTTTTTTAAAGCTTCCCGCTCTGTGATAAGGCCATGATCCAAATCAAGCCATTCCTGCCCACCAAATAGAGACGTCAACACCATGTCCTGATCTTCTTCACTGTGCAAAAACGCTTTTACATAGTTCTGTGGATTATAGTCCAACAGTACATTTCCCATATCAAAAATCATATTTTTAATCATATGAAATCCTCCTATTTGCAGATTCAGCCTATAAAGCCTCTACGAAAGCTGCGTGTGGAAAGTATACCATATCCTTCTAAAAAACGCAAAAGACTAATCCCTCAAAATGAGATTAGTCTTTTGCATCTTTCATCATCGCAAAGGCACCAATTAAGAAAACAGATCCTCTTTACAGTTTCCCAACAAAAGCTGCAAATTATTTTCTTTCTGCCAATCAATGACGCTCCCTATAATAGCTGCTTCCAATATCAGACAAAAGCAAAATTAAACCATTAATCTTCATCGGCCGCTTTCAAATGGCCGGTATTTTCAATTTCAGAAATCATATCAATTCGTACCTGGTGGCGACCGCCTTCATACTTTGCTCCAAGCCATTCATCAACAATCATTTTTGCTGTTTCGATTCCAATAACACGTGCTCCAAATGCAATAATATTGGAATTATTGTGCTGCTTAGAAAGCTTTGCAGAATAAGGCTCGCTGCAAGCACATGCACGAATGCCCTTTACTTTGTTTGCTGCCAGAGAAATTCCAATTCCGGTTCCACATATCAGTACGCCGCCGTCTACCTTTCCAGATGCCACCAGCTTCGCTACTTTATATCCGCTGATCGGATAATTAAAGCGCTCGGTGCTGTTTGTACCAACATCGATTACTTCAATTCCTTTCTCTTCCAAATAAGCTTTTATTTGATTTTTCATCTCAACTGCAACATGATCATTTCCAATTGCTAATTTCATAATTGCCTCCGATTAAAACTAAATTTCATAAAATGACAGCTTTCATTTTACAACTTATAAATAATTTAAGTCCTGCATGCGCTTTTGTGCATAAATAGCAGCACCTACTACCCCATTTTCCTGATTTGGCCTTGAATAACGAATATCCAAAGTCTTTTCCGGATACGGCTTTCTAGCAAAACGATGCACTTCTTTTTCAAAGAGTTCCCGCGGAAAATCTCTCATCTGCAAAAGCCCACCGCCAATAATCAAGCAGTCCGGATCAAACAGATTTGCTTCTGCAGCCACGGTCTGGGCCATCCCTGTTAAAAACTCTTTCATAATAGAGGTATCCATTTTTGTTGCGAACAATTCCCGAATTGGTGTATCCGGAAACTCTTTCTCCTGAATGCGTTCAAGAGCAATTCCTGAAACAAGCGTCTCTAAACAGCTTTCATTTCCACACATGCAAATTCGATGGTTTCCATAGACAGGTAAATGCCCCAACTCTGAGGCAACTCCATTATGCCCCAACAGGATTTTCCCATCCACCATCACTGAATTTCCAATTCCAGTGCCAAAATAAATTCCAGCCACACAGTCTTGATCAGCGACCCCCAAATCTTCCAGATCAAAAAGTAAAAGGTCATTGACATCGCGATTGATAAAAGCCGGTATCTTTAAAGTCTTTTCCAACACATCTACAATTGCCAAATTATCTGAAATACAGCTGATATTGGGGGTTTGAACAACAACGGTTCTTTCTCTATTAATGGTAGAAGGAAAACCAATCGAAACTGCTTTCGGCATTTTCCCTTCCATATGGCGATCACAATAGGTTTTGATACAATCCGCCAATCTTTGAGCAGGGTCACACTCGTCCCCAAATATCTCTCTTGTACTCAAACGCTCAAAAGCGGTTAATTCCAACGCATCATTCACCAGGCCAAATCGCATATTGGTACCGCCGATATCAATTCCGAGCACAAGCTGCTCTGTAATTGTCATGGTACCTCCCCCGTTCATAGGCATTTTACTCCAGTTTCCTTTTGGAAATTTTCTTTCGTTTTCTGACAGGCTGTCTCCAGATCGGAATCCAAACTAAAAAGTCCGGAAGAACCAAGCACAAAAACATCTGCTCCTGCTTCATACAAGCGCCCAAAAGTTTTTTGGTTGCAGGAGCCATCAATCATAATTTGATAGTGCCACCCGTTTTTCTCACGCAGCTCTTTTGCTTCTTTGATTTTATCGAGCATTTCCTCAATAAACGGCTGACCTGCAAACCCAACATCTACCGTCATCAAAGTCAAAACATCAATGCGATTGAGATAGTGTTTGCAATAAGAGAGCGGGGTCGCCGGATTCAGCGTTACACCTAACTTACAGCCAACCTGTGCAATATGGTTAAGAGTCCGAAAACAATCCGTATTCATTGTTTCTGCGTGCGGACTAATCATTGCGGCTCCAGCCTCTGCGCAGGCATCGATCCAATCATTTGGATTTGTTGTCATCAAATGCACATCCATTGGCTTTTTCGCGACGCGGGAACACGCACGCATAAAGTCCGGACTAAGGGTAATGTTTTTACAATAATGACCATCCATAATATCGATATGATATCCATCCATATTGGAATCCAAAATTTTAATCTGGTTTTTTATATCCAGAAAATCCATACACATTAAGCTAACTGAAAATTTAGGTCTCATTTTTTCTTTTCCTCCAGAGTTTTTTTACTTATTCTTGAAAATCAGCTCTTGCGGCTTGCTCCGAAGAAACGATCCAACGTTACAGCAATGATCAGTAGGCAGCCCATGGCCAACTGCTGATAATAGCTGGAAACGCCCACCATATTGAGGCCGTTATTGATAACACCGATAATTAAACCACCAATAATTACCTTCGGGATTTTACCGATTCCACCGAAGAAAGAAGCACCGCCGATGATGACAGCTTCGATTGCATACGTTTCATAACCAGTACCTGCATTCGGCTCTGCTGCTGCCAATCTTGCAATGTTGACCATTCCAGCTAAAGCTGCACAAAGTCCGGAAATTGCAAAAGCAATAATCGTATGCTTTTTAACTGTAATGCCGGCATACCATGCGGACTGTGTGTTTCCACCCAGCGCATAAAGATTACGTCCAGACTGACATTTTACTGTAAAGAAAGTTAAAACAGCTGCTGCAATTAGTGCTACAAGAATCGGAACTGGAATTGCCCCGAAAAGTTTTCCGCCGATACTGGTAGAAAACGAGGCCGGCAAACCAGATACCGCACGCGCATCTGTAACAATATAAACAAGGCTGCGAAGAATTGCCTGTGTACCTAAAGTGATAATAAAAGGCGGAAGCCCCGTTGCCGTCACCAAAACGCCGTTGACCAATCCAACAAAAAGGCCAAAGAAAATGATACCGACTAGAATAGACATCCATGGATCAAATCCCGCATTAATCATCAGTTTTGCGGTCACTGCACCGGAAAGTGCCATAATTGAACTGACACTCAAATCAATTCCGCCAAGCAAAATAGCAAAAAATTCTCCAAGACCCAGAAGAATTGTAATGGAACTTTGCTCCATAATCTTAATCAGATTTCCTGTCGTCAGAAAACTGGAAGGCCGCAATATTCCAAATACAACGATCATGATCGCTAGAATCGTAATCGTACTATAGCGATCCCAGTAATCGCTGAAAGTGAATTTCTTTTTTTCAATCGTCTTCGTTTTCAACTTACTTTCCTCCCGTTATTATGCCATCTCGCTGGTGGCTGCCTTTGCCAGCTTTTCTTCCGTCGCTTCTGCAATATCATAACTGCCTGTAATCCTACCATTTGCCATGATAATGATCCGGTCACACAGTCCCAACAGCTCCGGCATTTCACTGGAAACAACGATTACACCGATCCCGTTATCCGCGAGTCTGCGCATTAATTTATAAATCTCACTCTTAGTTCCGACATCGATTCCTTTTGTCGGCTCATCAAAGATCAAAACCTTTACATTGGCTGCCATCCATTTTCCTAGAATCACTTTTTGCTGATTTCCACCTGAAAGCTGCGAGGTCAGCTGCTCACGCGAAGTCCACTTTATTTGAATCGCTTCATGCTGCTCATCTGCCATCTTTTTTTCTTCAGATTCATTGGTCAGTCCAATTAAGCCATCCAATTTAGATTCTTTTAGCTGCCGCGCAATCGAAATATTTCGCTGATTGCTGAAATTTTGGAAGAATCCGGTCTCACGCCGATTTTCTGTCACCATTCCGATTCCATTCTGCAAAGCGTCATAAGGATTCCTAATTTTTAGCTTTTTGCCATTCAAAAAAATATCGCCGGAAATTTTTGGTGCAGCTCCATAAACCGCGCACATCGTCTCGCTGCGGCCTGCTCCGACTAATCCTGAAAATCCTAAGATTTCCCCTTTTCTAAGATCAAAAGAAATATTTTCGACCAAATGATCTTTACGGGTAAGATTTTTACAAGAAAACATCACATCGCCAAACTGATAATGCTCTTCCGGCAAATGCTGATAGGTTCCTTTAATCTCACGGCCAACCATCATGCGGATCATATCATCGGTTGTCAGATCGGAAACATTGTAAGTTCCTACATATCCACCATCTTTTAAAATAGTGATCCGATCCCCAATTTCTGAAATTTCAGAAAGCTTATGAGAAATAAAAACGACTCCGCGGCCCTCTGCCTTAAGCTGACGAATAATCGTAAAAAGTTTTTGTACTTCGTCCTCTGTGAGAGAAGAAGTTGGCTCATCCATCACGATCACTTTTGCATTGAACGCAATTGACTTTGCAATTTCGACCATCTGCTTTTCACTGATGCTCAAATCCCCTACATTGGTGGTCGGCGTACAATGGGAAAGATTCACTTTCTTGAGCAGTTCTTTTGTCTTTGCATTCATTGCTGCATAATCAACAACAGAGACAGGACCTACCTTTTTCATAGGCAGCCGCCCCATAAAAATATTTTCACGAATATCAAGCCAGTTAACGACACTAAGTTCCTGATAAATAATGCTAATTCCGCCTTCGGATGACAAATGCGGAGTCAACCTGTCATACTCTTTTCCGTTAAGTACAATACTTCCTTCATCTGGCTTATAAGCGCCGCTAAGCACCTTCATCAAAGTTGATTTTCCTGCACCATTTTCTCCAAGTAAAACATGCACCTCACCGGGACACACATCAAAATTAATCTTGTTAAGTGCTACAACCCCTGGAAAACGCTTGGTAATATTCTTCATTTGAACAATTGGTTCCAAACGTGTTCTCTCCTTTCAAAGTAAAATCCGATTCTAAAGATATCCTAAAGATTCGGTTCGGCCAGACGCTGTCAGCAAGGTAGGCACTTCAAATTTTCTGCTTTTTATGCAGTGCCTACCGCTCACAGCGCCTGCTGCAATTTCTTGCAGAGGCGCCGTTTGCAATACTTCTTAAAAAATCATCTTACTTTTTGATATATTGAGAAGCATTATCTTTGGTAATCAGAATTGCATTAATGCTGTAAACCGGAACATCTGCACCGACCTCAGGCTTTGCATCTTTCTGAACAGCCTCAGTCAACAGGTCAAGTCCCTTTGCACCAACGGAAGCAGGATCCTGTGCAACAGTAGCTGCAAGTTTACCATCAGCTACAGACTGAATTGCATCGTCATTGCCATCAGTTCCGCAAACCTTGACGTCTTTTCCGGAAGCATCAACAGCTTCTTGAACGCCCATTGCCATCGTATCATTGCAGCAATAAATTGCTTTCAGATCCGGGTGAGCAGTGATATAGTTTGTTGCAACATCATATGCCTTGGTACGATCCCAATCAGCAGGCTGGCTCTCTACAATTTTCAAGCCCGCTGCTTCAAAAGCCTCTTTTGCGCCGTCGCGGCGATTTTCACCGGAAACAGCACCAGCTTTGCCTTCGACAATAGCAACTTCGCCGGAACCACCGATTTGCTTAATCAGGTTTTCTGCGCCCATCTTGCCAACTGCTTTATTATCAGTTGCAACATAAGCATAGCAAGTACCGCCCAACTTAGAAAGTGCATCCATGTTGATCTTTTCATCAATATCAACAATTTTGATTCCCTTGGAAGTTGCATCTGCAATTGCGTTGTTCAGGTTTACATCAGAAATTGGGGCAACACCGATTGCTTTGTAAGTTCCTTTGGAAATTGCGTTTTCAAGTAAAGAAACCTGACCTTCGACATCATCTTCTGTATTTGCGGCATAAATGTCAACTTTGACGCCGAGCTTATCAGCTTCTGCCTGAATTCCATCGCGCATGCTCTGCCAGAACTGACTGGACAGGACCTTCAGAATAACTGCATACTGAGCTTCTCCTGAAGCTGCTGCAGTGCTGGCAGCAGAACCGGATGCTGCTGTAGATGCTGTGGATGATGAGCTGGACGACCCGCAGGCTGCCATGCTCAGGCTCATTGCAACAGCCATAACTGCCGCAATAAAAGCTTTCATTTTTTTCATACTAAACTTCCTCCTAAATTTTGTTCCGATACAAACTCGGATATTTTCGGGAAACCATAAAATGTAATCGATTTCCCACTTTCATTTACAATATACTATTGTGCCAAATATAAGTCAATACATGAATTTTTTTTCGGATAAATGTTGAGTAATCGTTTGCGCAATTTGTGCAAGTTGCTCATTGTGAAAGATAAAACAATCACAATCAGGTTGCAAAGTGAACAAAATTCCCTGATTGTGGAAAAATCAGGGAATTTTGTTGGTTTATTTAATTAAGCAATCAATCTGGACGACAAGTCGAATTTCGCACTGTTAAGCTCACCGGAAGACGATAATGATTGTGAATTTGCTTTCTGTCATGCATCATCTCAAAAAGAAGCTTTGCAGCCATCCGAGACATTTGGTCAATATCCTGATGCACACTGGTAATTCCCGGTCCACATGCTGCCGCTATTTGACAGTCATCAAATCCGGTCACTAAAATATCTTTTGGAACTTCTAATCCACGTTCACGCAAAGCAATCACAGCACCGGCGGCCAACGTATCTGTAGTTGACATAATTCCATCAAACTTTGCTTGTCGATCCAACATAAATAAAATAGATTCTCTGGCTTCTTCCATAGAAACAGCCTTCAGATTAATACACAAAGAGCGCTCTTCTTTAATTTTGAATTCATCCAACGCACGCCGAAATCCGCAATATCGGGCAAACTGATTGGAATCATTTCCCAAGCTCTTTAAAATCAAAATATGACGGCATCCGGATTGAATCAGTTCTCTTGTTGCAAGATATCCGCCCTCTTCATTATCAGATTCAATCATCACTTCTTCTTTGTCCTGACTATTGGAAGGGCGATCCACATAGACAACCGGCAAATCTCCAAGTTCCTCATAATTTCTCATTCCGGAAATCAGCACAATCCCGCTGACATTTTGTGCTGTTAAGGACTGGATATGTTTACTTTCCAACTCTTCGGATTCATTTGTATTGCAGATCAGGCAGGAATATCCTCTTCGAAATAAATCCATCTCCAAATGAAGGACTAGATTTGCAAAATGCGGGTTCGTAATATCCGGTACGATGATCCCTACTACACGGGTACGATTGGTCCGCAATCCCTTTGCACTCATATTCGGGATATAATCATTTTCTCGGATCACACGGCGCACACGTTCTTCCGTTTCCCTTGAGAAGCGACCATTCTGATTGATCACACGCGAAACGGTTGCCGTAGAAACGCCGGCCAGTTTTGCAATTTCTTTAATACTTTTTGCTTTTTCCATGACGGCTTCCTCTTTCTTTTATCATACCTAAATATCATACTGATTCGCGCGTATTTTTGCAAGATCCTTTTCAAGATAAAATTGTCGTCAGAAATTTAATTTCTGACGACAAGATCTAATATTTTAGTAAGAAACGACTTTGGTCCCATATGGAATATTATCATAAATCCATTTCGCATTTTCCAATCTTAAACGAACACATCCATGCGAAAGTGCCATTCCAACCCGATCATCCATCGAGTAATCGGGCGTCGGATACTGATAATACAAAGTGGAATGAAATAGAAAATCTTCATAAAACTGCGTATAGTAAAAGCATCTTGCAGAACCGGAATCAAAATAATATCCCTTAGATGACGTAGAAAATTCTCCAGTAATTGTGGGGGTTCCCGGCGCACCATTTGCGCAATCCCATGTGTAAAGGCGGTTCCAGTTTCCGGACCATCCATAAAATACGGAAACTTTATGTACACTCGTATTGACAAGGATCAAATAATTGGTATTACTGCTATACCCTTGTGCACGCGCTTCCATCTCTGCAATTTCAGGCGGTACATCCATCAAAACGCCATCATTATCCGCATAATAAATGGTACCGTTGGGGGCACGATAAGTCCCACGTACTTCATATCCTGTATCTTCTCGGCCGTAATATTTTTTTCCATTCGCAGTAAACGCCCCAATTACGGCACCAGGATGTCCCGAGACTGCAGAATCATTTAAATAGTAGCGCTGCAAAATTCCATTATCATATTCTGATGTGATAAGCCAACCGGTCGTTTCTTGCAAATGACCATCTTGATCCGCAAGAAACATTTGTCCGCTAATTATTTTTTTCCCTCTTAAAACATGACCTTCATCTGGAATTCCATAATAGGAATATCCATCTAAATCAAAGAATCCCGTTTTAACCGTCGAATAATTTCCAGTTGGATTTTCCAGATAGTAGCGTTCTGTAACCCCATCGTATTGGGCCGTCTCAAGCCAGCCTATTTGAGTCAGTAGTTTTCCATCGCTATTTGCAAGATAAAAATGTCCATCCGGTGCTTTATATTTTCCGCACACAAGATAGCCTTTATCTTCCCGGCCGTAATAATAAGTTCCGTTTACACTGAAAAGTCCTGTCTTGACTGCATGGGTATTAGGGTCGATATAGTAAGGTGCCCAGTATCCGTCATAATCCGGAGTTATCAGCAAACCAGCATTTCTTAAAGTGCCGTTGCTGTTGGCTAAGTAAGTCTTTCCATCCGGAGCTTTATACTTTCCGCACACAAGATAGCCTTTATCTTCTCGGCCGTAATAATAAGTCCCGTTTACACTGAAAAATCCTATCTTGACTGCATGAGTCTGCGCATCGATATAGTAAGGTGCCCAGTAACCATCATAGTCTGGGGTTATTAGCAAACCAGGATTTCTTAAAGTACCGTTACTGTTGGCTAAATAAGTCTTTCCATCCGGTGCTTTATACTTTCCGCACACAAGATAGCCTTTATCTTCCCGGCCGTAATAATAAGTCCCGTTTATGTTGAAAAACCCCGTCTTAATTGCATGGGTCTGCGCATCAATATAGTAAGGTGCCCAGTAACCGTCATAGTCCGGGGTTATCAGCAAACCAGGATTTCTTAAAGTGCCGTTGCTGTTTGCTAAGTAAGTCTTTCCATCCGGTGCTTTATATTTTCCACAGACAAGATAGCCTTTATCTTCCCGGCCGTAATAATAAGTCCCGTTTACGTTGAAAAATCCTATCTTGACTGCATGGGTCTGCGCATCAATATAGTACGGTGCCCAGTAACCATCATAGTCTGGAGTTACCAGCAAACCAGGATTTCTTAAAGTGCCGTTGCTGTTTGCTAAATAAGTCTTTCCATCCGGTGCTTTATATTTTCCACAGACAAGATAGCCCTTATCTTCCCGGCCGTAATAATAAGTCCCGTTTATATTGAAAAGCCCCGTCTTAATTGCATGGGTCTGCGCATCAATATAGTAAGGTGCCCAGTAACCGTCATAGTCCGGGGTTATCAGCAAACCGGATTTTCGCAAAGTGCCGTTGCTGTTGGCTAAATAAGTCTTTCCATCCGGTGCTTTATATTTTCCGCACACAAGATAGCCTTTATCTTCTCGGCCGTAATAATAAGTCCCATTTATGTTGAAAAGCCCCGTTTTAATTGCATGGGTATTAGGGTCAATATAGTAAGGTGCCCAGTAACCGTCATAGTCTGGGGTTACCAGCAAACCAGCATTTCTTAAAGTGCCGTTGCTGTTTGCTAAGTAAGTCTTTCCATCCGGTGCTTTATATTTTCCACAGACAAGATAGCCTTTATCTTCTCGGCCGTAATAATAAGTCCCGTTTACACTGAAAAGTCCTGTCTTAACTGCATGGGTCTGCGCATCAATATAATAAGGTGCCCAGTAACCGTCATAGTCCGGGGTTATCAGCAAACCAGGATTTCTTAAAATCCCGTCGCTGCTTACTAAATAGAGGTTCCCATCGTCCCCCTTTTTCTTGCCTCCGCTCAGAATCGTTCCATCTGCCTGCGCATAGCTAAACCCTTTTTCCGTCTGAAACAGTTCTTTTGTCTTTCTAACTCCTGTCTGGGAATCCAGATAATACTTCTTTCCATTCAGCTGCAGCCAACCTTTTTGCTTTTGTCCATTCTTGTAGTAATAGACACCTCCGCTTTCTGTTTTCCAACCATCAGAAACTGGCGGAGCCACTGTCTGCAGCGATTCTTTTGATGAGGTAGTCCCTCCTACATCTGAAGAGGCATTCCCACTTGCGCTCGAAGAACCTGAGGAAACCGTATTGGGTTCACTTGCGCTCTTAGAAGACGAAGATACACTTGACGCTGAACTTTCTACTGTGCTTGATACAGAAGATACAGATTGTACAACTGTAGTCCCTACTTTTGGGCTTCCTTCCTCCTGTGCATAAGCTAAAGGAAGCACTGCCGCAATGGTAAAGGCAGCTATGCTAACTATGCGCAGCATTTTTTTTAATGCTTTCATCGCTTTTCCCTACTTCTTTTTATAATATAAATATTTTAGCATATATTTAAATAATTTACAAAATTATTTTATTAAAATTTCTAAAATTTGTACAGATATCCAGTCTTATCTATATGATTTTATTTTTATTTTTATACAACATAAAAAAATTGCAAACCCACTATTTCTAGGTTTGCAATCTTTTTTATCTCATTATGAATTTTATTGAACTTTTAGGTATTCTCCATAGACCCAACCAACTGTTCCATCTGTTTTCCGAATCTGATACCAGACAGCTCCATTTACAAGTTGTTGATCCAAAACAACAACCTCTTCATTAGGGGAAATTTGACCAACCGGATCTCCATTTGGAGCCGTCCGTCTGACATTTACAGATCCATCGGCTGCCGTACAAATTCCTGTCTTTGTCGATTCAGGAAGCCCGGCTATATTATACCGATCCAAATCCGTATCTCCGTTAATCCCGTCTATCGTTCCCTTAGAACTGTACTGCCAAAGAGAAGTCTTTACATCTGGAGAAGCAACTTGATACTGAGCATACCACATTGGATACTGTTGCAATTTAGAATAATCAAAATAATTCCGATAATAATCTAAGTTCGTGTAATTTCCAGCAATATATCCCATAGATTTCATCGCTTCGATAAATGCAACCGCCATATCGGTAATGTTTTCTTTGGTCGGTTCAACTTTGTTCATTTTCTGATAATAGTTGTAAGAAGCATATTCAAAATCATAAAATGCAGGGAAAGTCAAACGATCTTTATAAGGAGATAATGCGTTTGCAAAAACAGAAGCTTCCAGTTTGGCATCCTCAACACTCGTAGCATAACTAAACCAATAGGAACCAACCTTAATGCCCGCCGCAAGAGCCCCTTTAATATTTTGAATAAAATACGGATCAATTTGGGTAGCGGAATCTCCATAACCTGCTTGTATAATTGCAAAGGAAATTCCAGTATTTTTGACCTTGTTCCAATCAATAACTCCTTGATATTTAGAAACATCAACTCCAAGCATTTTGTCATTTAAAACGCCATTATCGCTAGAAGTATAAACATCTCCATGCGGATTGGTATAGGTACCTCGAACAATATAGCCATAGTCCTCTCGACCATAGTAATTTTTCTCGTCGACCATAAAAAGTCCTGTCTTAACTGCATGAGTATCTGCATCAATATAGTATATCTGCAAACTACCATCATAGTCAGAGGTAGAAACCCATCCAGAAGCTTTCAACGTACCATCACTATTGGCAAGATAAAAATGTCCATCCGGAGCTTTGTACTTTCCGCACACAAGATAGCCTTTATCTTCCCGACCGTAATAATAAGTCCCATTTACACTGAAAAATCCTGTCTTGACTGCATGGGTCTGCGCATCAATATAGTAAGGTGCCCAGTAACCATCATAGTCCGGGGTTATCAGCAAACCAGGATTTCTTAAAGTACCGTTGCTGTTGGCTAAATAAGTCTTTCCATCCGGAGCTTTATACTTTCCGCACACAAGATAGCCTTTATCTTCCCGGCCGTAATAATAAGTCCCGTTTACGTTGAAAAATCCTATCTTGACTGCATGGGTCTGCGCATCAATATAGTAAGGTGCCCAGTACCCGTCATAGTCTGGGGTTATCAGCAAACCAGGATTTCTTAAAGTACCGTTGCTGTTGGCTAAATAAGTCTTTCCATCCGGAGCTTTATACTTTCCGCACACAAGATAGCCTTTATCTTCCCGACCGTAATAATAAGTCCCGTTTACACTGAAAAATCCTATCTTGACTGCATGAGTCTGCGCATCGATATAGTACGGTGCCCAGTAACCATCATAGTCTGGGGTTATTAGCAAACCAGGATTTCTTAAAGTACCGTTACTGTTTGCTAAATAAGTCTTTCCATCCGGTGCTTTATACTTTCCGCACACAAGATAGCCTTTATCTTCCCGGCCGTAATAATAAGTCCCGTTTACGTTGAAAAATCCTATCTTGACTGCATGGGTCTGCGCATCAATATAGTACGGTGCCCAGTAACCATCATAGTCTGGGGTTATTAGCAAACCAGCATTTCTTAAAGTGCCGTTGCTGTTTGCTAAGTAAGTCTTTCCATCCGGTGCTTTATATTTTCCACAGACAAGATAGCCTTTATCTTCCCGGCCGTAATAATAAGTCCCGTTTACGTTGAAAAATCCTATCTTGACTGCATGGGTCTGCGCATCAATATAGTACGGTGCCCAGTAACCATCATAGTCTGGAGTTACCAGCAAACCAGAATTTCTTAAAGTGCCGTTGCTGTTTGCTAAATAAGTCTTTCCATCCGGTGCTTTATATTTTCCACAGACAAGATAGCCCTTATCTTCCCGGCCGTAATAATAAGTCCCGTTTACGTTGAAAAGTCCTGTCTTAACTGCATGGGTCTGCGCATCAATATAGTAAGGTGCCCAGTAACCGTCATAGTCCGGGGTTACCAGCAAACCAGAATTTCTTAAAATCCCGTCGCTGCTTACTAAATAGAGGTTCCCATCGTCCCCCTTTTTCTTGCCTCCGCTCAGAATCGTTCCATCTGCCTGCGCATAGCTAAACCCTTTTTCCGTCTGAAACAGTTCTTTTGTCTTTCTAACTCCTGTCTGGGAATCCAGATAATACTTCTTTCCGTTCAGCTGCAGCCAACCTTTTTGCTTTTGTCCATTCTTGTAGTAATAGACGCCTCCGCTTTCTGTTTTCCAACCATCAGAAACTGGCGGAGCCACTGTCTGCAGCGATTCTTTTGATGAGGTAGTCCCTCCTACATCTGAAGAGGCATTCCCACTTGCGCTCGAAGAACCTGAGGAAACCGTATTGGGTTCACTTGCGCTCTTAGAAGACGAAGATACACTTGACGCTGAACTTTCTACTGTGCTTGATACAGAAGATACAGAGGCCGACTGCACACTTGACACTTGGTTTTCAAAAGGTTGTTCCGAACTACTAACTTCTTGTGCATTAACAGGGAATGTACTCAAAGCAAGTCCAAATAAAATTGTTCCTAAAAAGCTAAGTTTTCTTTTATGTACGACCAAAGTGATTGATCCCCTTTCTAAAAATTTTTTTATAAAACGACTGCGCTTCGACACCCAAGGCCCTGAAAACGGCTTTCCGCAAGGGCACGGTCATAAGCTTTTACTCCATTCCCATCATATGGGTCATTAAAATAATAATAGTCTGAGTCATACCCGACTAAAACTAAACAATGCTCGTTAGCAGGCCATGTAAAGATTTCGCCGGTAACAGAATCCCAATAATCATAATAATCTACAGATTGAATTCCGGGATTTGTAATCATCCATGTCTGGGAAGGATAACTAGGGACCATATTAATTGTTGCCCAAACAAGAACGGGTTTTCCAACCGATACATACGTTTCTGCCAACTCCTGCAAAGGAGTTCCAGTTGTGACCATTGCTCTATGCCCTTCCGGTAAAACCTGATTCATTGCATCTACAATGACAGGTGGAAAGCACCCAAATCCATCTAAAAGATATGGATTTCCAACAAAACATTCATCTGGACTAGGACCTGCAAGTTCAGGCCACGAATCGATAGAACTCAAATCCGTACATGGGATACGAGAAACCCATTCGTCCTCAGAAATAGGAACTCCATAATATTGCAGCACCATATATGCGCTCACTAATTCACATCCAGTTGGGAAGTCTCCCTCTTGGCTAAAATATGGAACATTAATCCGCGCTGTATCGGGAACTGTTCCCAAAATTCCATTATGGTCTCCGTAATAACAGTTTCCATCCGGAGCATAATAGAGGCCAATCACAAGGGATCCATTATCTTCCCGACCATAATAATCATGACCATCCACACTGAATTTTCCCGTTTTAACCGTCGAATAATTTCCAGTTGAATTTTCCAGATAGTAGCGTTCTGTAACCCCATCGTATTGGGCCGTCTCAAGCCAGCCTATTTGAGTCAGTAGTTTTCCATCGCTATTTGCAAGATAAAAATGTCCATCCGGAGCTTTATACTTTCCGCACACAAGATAGCCTTTATCTTCCCGGCCGTAATAATAAGTCCCGTTTATGTTGAAAAGCCCCGTCTTAATTGCATGGGTCTGCGCATCAATATAATACGGTGCCCAGTAACCGTCATAGTCCGGAGTTATTAGCAAACCAGGATTTCTTAAAGTGCCGTTGCTGTTTGCTAAGTAAGTCTTTCCATCCGGAGCTTTATACTTTCCGCACACAAGATAGCCTTTATCTTCTCGGCCGTAATAATAAGTCCCATTTATGTTGAAAAGCCCTGTCTTAATTGCATGGGTATTAGGGTCGATATAGTAAGGCGCCCAGTACCCGTCATAATCCGCAGTTATTAGCAAACCGGATTTTCGCAAAGTGCCGTTGCTATTGGCTAAATAAGTCTTTCCATCCGGAGCTTTATATTTTCCACAGACAAGATAGCCTTTATCTTCTCGGCCGTAATAATAAGTCCCATTTATGTTGAAAAGCCCCGTCTTAATTGCATGGGTCTGCGCATCGATATAGTAAGGTGCCCAGTACCCGTCATAATCCGGAGTTATTAGCAAACCGGATTTTCGCAAAGTGCCGTTGCTATTGGCTAAGTAAGTCTTTCCATCCGGTGCTTTATATTTTCCACACACAAGATAGCCTTTATCTTCTCGGCCGTAATAATAAGTCCCGTTTATGTTGAAAAGCCCCGTCTTAATTGCATGGGTATTAGGGTCGATATAGTAAGGTGCCCAGTAACCATCATAGTCTGCGGTTATCAGCAAACCAGGATTTCTTAAAGTGCCGTTGCTGTTTGCTAAGTAAGTCTTTCCATCCGGTGCTTTATATTTTCCGCACACAAGATAGCCTTTATCTTCCCGGCCGTAATAATAAGTCCCGTTTATGTTGAAAAGCCCCGTCTTAATTGCATGGGTCTGCGCATCAATATAATACGGTGCCCAGTAACCGTCATAGTCTGGGGTTATTAGCAAACCAGCATTTCTTAAAGTGCCGTTGCTGTTGGCTAAGTAAGTCTTTCCATCCGGAGCTTTATATTTTCCACAGACAAGATAACCTTTATCTTCTCGGCCGTAATAATAAGTCCCGTTTACGTTGAAAAGTCCTGTCTTAACTGCATGGGTCTGCGCATCAATATAGTAAGGTGCCCAGTAACCGTCATAGTCCGGGGTTACCAGCAAACCAGAATTTCTTAAAATCCCGTCGCTGCTTACTAAATAGAGGTTCCCATCGTCCCCCTTTTTCTTGCCTCCGCTCAGAATCGTTCCATCTGCCTGCGCATAGCTAAACCCTTTTTCCGTCTGAAACAGTTCTTTTGTCTTTCTAACTCCTGTCTGGGAATCCAGATAATACTTCTTTCCGTTCAGCTGCAGCCAACCTTTTTGCTTTTGTCCATTCTTGTAGTAATAGACGCCTCCGCTTTCTGTTTTCCAACCATCAGAAACTGGCGGAGCCACTGTCTGCAGCGATTCTTTTGATGAGGTAGTCCCTCCTACATCTGAAGAGGCATTCCCACTTGCGCTCGAAGAACCTGAGGAAACCGAAGCGCTGGAATCAGATGTTATTGTTGATTCCGATGACGTCGAAGGTGTTGAGGATACTTGGCTATTACTTTCTGAAACAGGTTGGGATTCTACTTGTTCCTGTGAAAAAGAAGAAAGTGCATTTTCAGATGACGAAGTCTGTTCCGCAGCATATACCGGAGTCAAAGCAGTCCCAACGCCTAATAATGCCGTTACCAACATCATTCCAAATTGTTTGTGTTTCAAGGGAGAATGCCTCCTTAACGAATCTTAAAATTAATTTGATAAGCATAGCATAGATCTCCAAAATACACTTTCCATGCTCCCTTTGTAGTATGGTAATATCGCTCATATTCTTTTAAGCTTCCTATCAAAGAAAACCAGGAAGAAAGATGTTTTTTCGAAAGGAAAATCAACCTCTTTTTTTCAAATGCAATTGCCTTTCGAATTTCTTCAGCATCCCCGTCGGTAAGACACGGATATTGGTCTTTTGTTTTTAAAATCCATTCATGCGCTTCTATCGATCTTTGGAGAGCAGCTTTTCTTTTTTCCGTGTCATCAATTAGGGTCTTACGGGAAACTGCAGAAAGAGAATTGTTATCTCCGTGAAAGCGATACTGAAAAAGTGGCTGATGTAAGATTTGATTTTTCCCCAAAAGGGCAGCCATCATATTCAGTGCCCAGTCATGTCCTAAAATGGGACTTAAATGCTCCCGATCTGCTTTCTGGATCACTGGGCGCCGTAAACACATCGCGCAACCTCGAATACGAGAGCAAACGATCTGGCTATCAACTGAAACCGTCTCTATGTTGCCGCTCTGATCTGTAATCGCATTTAAAACTTTATTCTCTTCGGAAAACGGATCTCCATTGCCGTCAATCAGCGTATATGCAGAAGAAAGTGCCATACACTCCGGATGGCACTCCATATATTCTGTCATAATTTTGACTTTGTTCGAAAGCCATACGTCATCTTGGTCACTTAAAAACACGATTTCTCCGTGCGTATGATCCAATGCGGAAAAGAAATTCCCATTAAACCCAAGATTGTGCTCATTCACAATCAGATGCCAGGTTCCCTCCAGATGATTTTCTTTGATAAACTGCGCAACAATTTGTGCAGTTTGATCTTTCGAAGCATCATCGCTGATGACGACTTCATCAACAGGACGCGTCTGATGCAAAATAGAATTCAGCTGCTGTAGGATATATTTCTCTCCGCAATAAGTCGCCATCGCAACAGAAATCATTTTGATCTTTCCAGCCTTTCTTGTTCAGGTTGCTCGGCACCAACCGTTGCCAAAGCAAGATACATAATAAAACTCAGGGCATTCGCCGTAAAGAGCAATGGATTGGTCTGAATAGTGAGGAAAAAGCATGTAAAAACTGCAAACCAAACCGCCAATTTCCATGGTTTCTTTTTCCAATTTCGAATTGCATGAATCATTATACTGACCACTAAAAGCGCCCATACGGCAAACCCTATGATTCCCATCTTAAAGAGCAAAGATAGAGAGGTCATCTCATAAGCATAAGGAGCAGATTTTCCTGGATATTCTTCGATACTCCCGCCATAACCGCTGCCTAAAACCGGCTTTTGCAGCCAAGCATGAATCAGTTTTTCAGATTCTTCCTTCTTATAGGTGTTGGAAACTGCTGTTCCGATCGTATCAATCTCTTCATCGAAGGCACTCTTCGGTGACGCAGAAAGGTCCGAAGAAGTCACTGCATTTCCATTAAATGTATTCATGAGACGATTTAAAATTGTTCCATGAAAAAGAGTGCCGTTGAGCAGCAAAACCGTAGCTGCCACTACAATAACAAATGCAAGCATTTGTCTCCAAACTTTTTTGCGGCCTTTACAAACAGCAAAAACAAAATAGATTGCCATAATCCCGAATCCTGCAGCAGTTCCTCCCCAAAGGGAACGAAGACCCGGACAAATAACGCCAAAGGTCAAAACTGCTCCAAGGACGTAATCTAAAGGCTTAAAGCTACCTGCTTTAAGGAAAAGCAGCAAAAGTCCAATTCCCAGAAGCAAAGAATTGGAAAATACGATCCTTACAATTCCCCATCCGGAAATCAAATCAGCCGTCCGAAAGATCTTGCCAAAATGAACCCCTATGTAATTCAAAATTTCCTGCACACCATTTTTATGACCGGTTTCATAAATCCAAAGACCAATATGAATCACAGCCAAAACGACAATGGTGCGAAAAAAGACTTTTAAGATCGTTTCAAATTGAATCTCTTTGATACGAATTAAAACTGCCAGTGGAAAATACAAAACAAATACCAAAAGCATACCGGCTTCTGAAACTGCCTGAGAAATAGAACCTCCATTCATTTTAGGAATAATCAGCAGCCAAATGCTGTTAATTAACAAAAAAATGAATAAAACAAGATCCAATTTTCCGATATAATGACCCAGACTTTTAGGATCATGACGATTTCTCAAAGAAAACTGAATGTTTTTATATTTCAATGTAATAAAGATATGAATACACAGCACTACAAAAAATGCCGCAATAATAAACAAATTAGACAAACGAAAGCTGATTGCTGTACACTGCAGAACATAATAAATAACGAAAAATACCAGCATAAAATTTGTAACTGCTCGGCTGATATTCCATGTATGCTGTAAATGGTCGGTTTTTTCTGTCAAAAGGATTCCCCTCTTATTCTTCCATATTTTTCCGCTTTAAAAAGAAAAATAATTTCTTATTTTCATATTTCATCCGATACAAAATTTTTGCAAACAATGCAATTCTTTTGGGACTTTTGGATTTTGCAATCTTTAATACTAAGTTCTCCATCTTAGAAGTACCGCCTGCTTCTGCCAAGGCTTTCTGAAAAACCGGTTCTTCCAAATCTTTTTGAATGAGCTGCAGCCGATTTTCGGCTGTCAGTTGGCATTCCGGCAAAAACAGATCAATCCATCCCGAAAAGACATATTTAATGTAAATAAAATTTGCCGTTGCAACCGTTTCTTTTCCAATCTGTGGGAATCTTTCTAGATACTTTATCAGGCCTAAATGCCTTTTTTTCAAAAATAACGGTTTTTCCGGATGATAAGAATTCGTGATTCGCTTTGCGTCACGCTGCATATAATGATAAAAGCATTTATTTAAAAAGTCAACTGACGACAAAAAAGGAAGCAACGACAGATTAAATGCCGTATCTTCAAATATTTCGCCCTCAGGCATTCTGATTTGACTTTTTTTTAGAATCTCTGTCCGATATAATTTATTCCACGCCGGATCAAATAAAAAGTTCCGCTTAAGAGAAACCATCCGCTCGGCAATCTGAAGCGGATCTGACAAAAACGCTTTTTCCGGAAGATTACAGGTACGGTCTTCCAGTTTTCCATCTTTCACCACATCTACGTAATACCCGAAAAGAATTAGATCCGCTCCGCTTTCCTGCGCTGCCGAAACGGTCTGTTCCAGCGTATCCGGCTCCAGAAAGTCATCAGAATCCACAAACAAAAGATATTGTGCGTCTGCATGATCGATCCCAACGTTTCTCGTATGAGAAAGGCCTCTGTTTTCTTTATGAATTACCGAAATACGAGAATCTTTTTTTGCATATTGGTCACACAAACTCCCGCTTTTGTCGGTGGAACCATCGTCTACCAGCAACAAAGAAAAATCGGAAAACGTCTGCTGCAAAATAGAATCCACACAAGCCGGCAAAAATTTTTCTACATTATAAACCGGCACGACCACATCTACCTGAGCCATAAAATCCCCCTAAAATTTATTTGCCCCGAAATACCCGCCGACTCTCATGAAGGACAGAATGGATACTTTTGTGGAAGATAAGCAAATAGCCTCCATAAAGCGCTGCATAGCAAACAAATCCCACTGTCGAAGACAGGAACCACGTAAAACAGACAAATCCCACTGAAAGAATACTCTCAGTGAGAACACTGCGCAAAAACGGCAATTCCAAGAAGTGGGACAGAACCCATTCAGAAAGAATCTCACGGAATGCCACCGAAACCACCATAAATACAATAATCATGTAAATATTGTGGAAAACATATCCTCCCAACAAGCTCAATCCAACGCTGACCCCAAAGCTGATTCCATTGATCCACAAAAGGGTCCGCTCCAAGCGAAGCACCTTCATATAAGTAGTACAGAGCAGATTCATCTTGCTGTCAAAGGTACACAGCGGCAAAAGCAGAACCAGATAGGTAAGACTCTCCGTATACTGCGGCAGCCATCTGCTCAGAATCACTTTCACCGGAATGTAAAACAAAAATGCTCCCGGCAAAACCAGATCTAAAAGGTCTCGAACCAACGAATAAAACTTTTTTAGATTTTTATCATTTGCCTGCCGTAAAACTGGAAACAGTACCATACTGGCCTGCGAAATGAAAAGCAGAAAGAAGTTTGCCAAAGAAACTGAAAAAGAAAATTTTCCGAAAGCATTAATCCCCCAGAGATTATCCACAACAAAACGCCCACTGCCTAAAATCAGCATGCTTGCAATATTGGAAAGCATGAGCGTAATGCCGGTAAATATATTGACCTTCACTTCCGGCATTGCCTGAGCAATTGGAACTCCTTTATGGAAAACCATATCTCTGCCCTTGATCACGGTATAAATAAAGCTGATCGTCTTACCGGTCAAATACAGCAAAATAAAAGGAACAAAGCTGCGTTCTTTATAAAAGAGCAGTACTAAAACCGCAATAATAAAGGACATCTTATCGATCAGGACAGAGGTGGAATAAACATTCACCCGATTCGTTGCCTGAAAGACATAGCAAAGCATTCCGCCTACATTGCCGACCACCATATAGGCAAACGTAATATAAAGGACAAACTGACGATTCGGATCAGGAACCTGCGTCATCGTATAGATGACACCAAAAATCGTCAAAATGATCTGAAATGCTGCTGAAATCCAAAATTCTGTGCAAAGCAAAGAATCATCTAGATCTTCATAGCGTTTTCCGCCATAACGCAGATAAATGCCATCGATAAAGCCGAACGAAAAGAACCCCACATAGGAAACATAAAACAGAAAGAGCTGCCAATAGCTAAACTGTTCTTCCCCGAGAATCTTTGGTACGACCAGAGACATCATCATGCTCAGCAAAAGAGAAATTCCTTGAACCGCAAACGCATAAATCAGATTGTGCATCACGGCCTTAACGCCGGAACGTTTTTCAGACATGAAATTGAACTCCTAAATGTTTAAAATCAGGATGTTTTTGATCTTTATCGCTCAAAAGAAGCTTCATATCTTTAGAGATTGGCCATTTTACTCCAACAGTAGGATCATCCCATTTAAGGCCGCCCTCATCTTCAGGGTGATAATATTCATCACATTTATAGGTAAATTCCGCTTCATCAGAGAGCACCAAAAAGCCATGAGCGAAGCCACGCGGAATATAAAACTGACGCTTATTTTCGGCCGACAGAATTACACCGGTCCACTTGCCATAAGTAGCGCTGCCTGCACGAAGATCGACCGCTACATCAAAGACCTCTCCAGAAACAACCCGGACTAGCTTTCCCTGCGGATGATTCTTTTGAAAATGAAGTCCGCGTAAAACTCCCTTTGTGGATTTAGACTGATTGTCCTGTACAAAAGTCATACCAAGACCTGCCGCTTTAAACTCTTCATATTCATAGGTCTCCATAAAATAGCCGCGTGAATCCCCAAAAACAGTTGGCTCAATGATATAAACGCCTGAAATGTCAGTCTCTGTAAAATGAAATTTTCCCATTTTGACTCTGCCTCCAAAAATTAAAGCTTTTTACTGTCCCGTCGTCCGCGCACAATCGCGCGAATCTTTGCGCATTTCTGCTTTTCAAACAAGACTTTCATCATCAGCCAATGCTTTACCTCATGCTTTTCCTGCGAAAGATCGGAAAGATCTTCTGCATACTTCCGAATATAATAAGCGGAATTTCTCGCATAGTAATAGGTCCGCATCGGAGAATGATTATAAACATAAATTTTCTTCTGCAATCTTTTGATATGCAGAAGCTTTCCTAGATTCTCTAAAAAATCAACTTCATCCGCCCTGCCAAGCTGTTGATGAAGGCAAACGGAATTGACACGCAAAATCCGATAGCCGCGCTTTTTCAGGCGGATACAAAAATCATAATCCACGTAATCGATAAAAAGTCGCTCATCAAATCCGCCGATTTCTTTCCATGCCTTTACTGAAGTCATCCCAGCCGAAGTAATACAGCGTTCTACTTCTGTAAAAGGTTCTTTAAATTCCGGTAAAGAAAGGGATTCTCCCTTTTTTTCATAGAGAATCACCGGCGTGAAAATCCCGACATTTTTCTGCTCAATCTGCGAAAAATAAGCACCGACCAGATTTTCCTCACAGACAGAATCCTGATCCAAAGTCACAACCCACTCAAACCCATCTTTTTGGGCCATCTCCATACAAGCGTTGAGCGCTGCAGCAATTCCCTTATTTTCCCCCAAGGGAATCAGCGAAACCTTCTTAAAAGAAGATAAAAAGTTTTGTACAGCAGATAAATTCTCAGAACCATTATCCGCAAGATACAAATGATCCACCTGTGGAGAAATATGCTTTAGATTCTGTTCCAGACGGGAAAGTTCCGGATTATAGAGAACGATTCCCGCGGCAATTTTGGGATTCATCGATTTGCGTACATCCTTTTATAATAATTCTGATAATCACCGGAAGTCACATTTTTCATCCAGTCTTCATGGTCAAGATACCACTGAAGCGTCTTTTTAATGCCAACTTCAAAGGTGGTCTCAGGATACCAGCCAAGTGCATTCTTAATCTTAGTCGGATCGATTCCGTAACGGCGGTCGTGTCCTTTACGATCCGTCACATGTCGAATCAGATCCTCGCCTACTGTATCGTCGACATGTTCTTTAATGTATCCAATAATTGTCTTAACAATAAAAATATTCGGCCGCTCATTATGGCCGCCAATATTATAAACCTCACCCAAAATGCCGCCGCGAATGACCATATCAATCGCTTTGCAGTGATCTTCTACATAAAGCCAGTCACGAACCTGCATGCCGTCTCCGTAAACCGGAAGCTCTTTATGGCTGAGGGTATTATTCATAATTAACGGAATCAATTTTTCCGGGAACTGATAAGGCCCATAGTTATTAGAGCAGCGGGTAATGTTCATCGGAAAATGGTAAGTATCAAAATAAGCCTTGACAAAAAGGTCTGCCGAAGCTTTGCTGGAAGAATATGGGCTATGCGGGCAAAGCGGAGTCGTCTCCATAAAGAATCCTTCTTTACCCAGGGCCCCATACACCTCATCAGTGGAAACTTGGAGATACTTAACCCCTTCACGGTACTGATCGTCTCTAATCAGCCATGCATTTTTTGCGCAGTTTAAAAGATTGACCGTACCGAGTACATTGGTTTCCACAAAAATTTCCGGATTGGAAATGCTGCGGTCCACATGGCTTTCTGCCGCAAAGTTAACTACATAATCGATCTGATTTTCTTTAAAAACTTTTGTCACTGCCTCTTTATCACGAATATCGGCCTGTACAAAAGAATATCGTGGATCATTTTCAACCTCTTTGAGATTTTCCAGATTTCCTGCATAAGTTAATTTATCCAGATTAACGATCCAAATATCGTCATATTTTTTCAGCATATAATGAATAAAGTTCGAACCGATAAATCCGGCTCCGCCGGTTACCAAATAGGTTTTTTCCATTCGTATTTCCTCTCGTTTCTTTTAAGCTTTTTCGTTGATTTCAGTCAAATAGCGATTCAAAGCATCCTGCCAAGTCGGCAGCCTGTGAAACCCATTCTCCACCAATTTATCCTTGGACATCCGGGAATTTTCCGGGCGATGAGCTTTTGCGGGATACTGATCGCTTGGAATTGCGTTCACCTTTGTGGAACGCCCTGACTGACGAAAAATCTCTTTGGCAAAATCTGCCCAGCTGCAATAGCCCTCATTGGTTGCATGGTAAATGCCATATTTTTCGGTTTCGACCATATCGCAGAGAAGCGGCGCCAAGTCCGCTGTATAAGTAGGAGAACCGATCTGATCGCAAACAACCGAAACTTCATCGTGCGTTTCGGACAAGCGCAGCATCGTCTTGATAAAGTTGTTTCCATTCTTGCCGAACACCCATGAGATTCGGACAATAAAATAGCGGTTAAGCAGCGCTTGTACCGCCTTTTCACCTTCCAGTTTTGTTTCGCCGTAAACACTCAAGGGACCGGTTGGATCGTCGGGCTCATAGACATGGTCTCCCACACCCGGAAAAACATAATCCGTGCTGATATAAACCATCTTTGCATCGAGTTCTTTACAGACTTTTGCAATATTCCGCGGCCCCTCTGCATTGACTTTGCGGCAAAGATCAAGCTGCTCTTCCGCACGATCCACCGCGGTAAATGCGGAACAATGGATCACGGTGTCCGGATGATATTCCTTGATAAACTTTTCCGTTGCCTCTAAGTCTGTAATATCAAACTGCTCCAGATCAGCCCCGATACAGTCAATCTTCCTGCTCTTGAGCACTTTCATCACATCATAGCCAAGTTGGCCTTTTACGCCTGTTACCAATACTTTCATAATCGGTTCCTTTCCAACAAAATCAATACCGAATTTTTCCTTCTAAAACTTTCTTTAAATGCACCCCATATGTAGACTTTCCGTAAAGATTGGCAGAGTCCAAAAGTTCTTTCGGACTGATCCAGCCGTTACGGAAAGCAATTTCTTCCGGAGCGGAAATTTGAATGCCTTGACGAGTCTCAATTACTTTGACAAACTCAGAAGCTTCATTGAGTGCATCCATTGTGCCGGTATCAAGCCACGCATAGCCGCGCCCCAGTGTTACCACATTCAGAGTTCCCTCTTCTAGATATATTTTATTTAAATCAGTAATTTCCAGTTCGCCTCTTGCAGAAGGCTTTACGCGGTGCGCATATTCGCAAACATGGCTGTCATAAAAATAAAGCCCGGTTACCGCATAGTTGGACTTTGGATGGCTGGGTTTTTCTTCCAAAGAAACTGCCCGTCCCTCTTTATCAAATTCAACAATTCCAAACCGCTCCGGGTCTTCTACATAATAGCCAAAAACCGTCGCGCCGGATTCCTGAGCGGCTGCTTTGCGCAAATGGTCTCCCAGTCCACTTCCATAAAAGATATTATCTCCCAACACCATTGCACAGGAATCCCCATTGATAAATTCTTCTCCCAAAAGGAATGCCTGAGCAAGTCCATCAGGAGAGGGCTGTTCTTTATAAGAAAGATGAACTCCGTATTTGGAGCCGTCCCCTAAAAGTCGCTCAAAATTCGGCAGATCATGCGGCGTAGAAATAATGAGAATATCACGGATTCCCGCCAACATTAAGGTGGAAAGCGGATAGTAAATCATTGGTTTATCATAGATTGGAAGTAATTGTTTAGAAGTAACCATCGTAAGCGGATAAAGCCGCGTACCGGAACCCCCTGCAAGAATAATTCCTTTCATCAGGAAAAAAGCCCCTTTCTTAATTTTTCTCTGAGCTTTGAATTTTATAAAAATACTTATTTTACGAATCCTTGTTTAATGGAAGCGATGCCCTTTGTGGATCATTCCTCCATTTTTTAAAGTACAAGAGCATTGAAGAAATCTGAATCTTCAAAAAATGAATGCTTTTAGAACTGGCGCGCTCCCAAAGATGTGTTACACTGGTAAACGGGCAAAACAAAACTTCTCCGTACTTTTGAGCTCTTCTAGTAAGATCAGCATCTTCAAAATACATAAAGAAATCGTCATCAAATCCGCCCAGCTTTTTTAGAATATCCGTACGGATAACAGAAAAACATCCCGTACAAAAATCGATGGGGGTTGGCTCTGTCATTTTTTCATTTTTCATGGTGTATTCTGCACGCCATTTTGGAAATGGTCCGCCGAATCTTTCCAATCTGCCACCCAGCAAATAGCGGATTTTTGGTCGGCGCTTGGGTAGAAACTGCTCTGTTCCATCCTCATTCAAAATCTGCGGCGTTACCATAACCACTTCTGGATGGTTGTCCAGATATTCACAAAGCTTTGGAATCGAATCTTCCCGAATGCTAATATCGGGATTGACGATTGCGTGATACTGAGAATCAATTTTTTTGATAATCTGATTATGTCCGTGGCCGAAGCCTTTATTTTTCTGGGAATGCAAAACCATTATAGTCGGATAATGCTGCTCAACCCATTCTGCCGTGCCATCTGTGGAACAGTTGTCCAAAATGATCACTTGACATTCTTCCGGTGAAAAAAAAGAAGTCAGCTGAGAAAGCAGTCGTCCAATTTCCTTTTTACTATTATAAGTGACAATTCCAACGGAATATCGGTACATGGAACCTCCCCTTCCCTGTTTCCTCATCGAAAACAGGCCTTGAAATCGTGTTAAAATTCTAATTTTAATCTATTTTAAAATCCGTAATTCACATACTTCAACCAATATTTACAGTCTTATTTATTTACAGTCTTATTAAGTATATACAAAACAAATTTTAAATGCAAGACTTATAAAATGAACGTTTTGTAACGTAAAAATGTTCCATTTTTTCTATTAATTCGTCAAAAACAAATGCTTAAACTTATGCTTCCTACTTTATACTTTGATATTGTGTTTTTTATGTGTAAAAAGCTTCTAATTAAAGTGTAAAAAAATGTATCTTTTCATTGAATTTTGTAAAAATGACTTTTATAATGAGTACATAATGTATAAAAAAGGAAAAGTTGCATTTTAAATTTTTCAATTACTCTGGAAAAAGCCTTTTCTTTTTTCTGTAAAATTCTTTTTTTAAGGAAGGCGGAAATTAAATGAATTCCCCCGAAAATGAATTTTCCACTTTGCAATCGCACCCTATTTTTGATCTATCCTCGAGCCAGAAAAACATCTGGAACTTAGAGCAACTTTATTTTGGCTCTCCAATGAACACTATCACGACCTCTCTCTCAATCAATGGAACTTTTAAGATTCCTTTTTTGATAGAAGCAATTCAACTTGTTTTAAAAAGCGATTCTGCTCTACGCATTCAAATTCAGCAAAAAAGCGGAGTTCCTGTACAATGGATTTCTCCGTACAAAAAAGTTTCGATCCCGGTATTCGATTTTTCTCAAACTGGAAAAGAAGGACTTTTATCCTGGGAAAAAGCAGTGGCTCATGAAGCATTTCCAATCAATGACCACCCGCTTTTTTATTTTTCTGTCTTTAAAACCGGAGAAACAAGCGGCGGCGTACTTTTTAAAATTCATCATCTGATTTCGGATGGCTGGTCTCAAACATTGATTGCCAACCGTATTGCTTCCATTTATCAAGCGCTTTTAAATGGAGAAGTCCTTCCCAAAATCTCTTTTCCAGATTATTCGGAACATTTAAAGCGGGAACAAATGTACCTGAATTCCGAAATACAGAAATCTGATGAAATTTTCTGGAAAAAGCAAGCTTCTCTTTTTAAGGAAAACAACTTTCTAAAAAAACAAACTCTCTCTGCATCCAGCACTGTAGGCAAACGAAAATCTTTCGTCCTTACTGATAAATTAGACAAAACTTTAAAAGTGTTTTGTCAGCAAAATCACATTGCTCCATTTCTGCTTTTTTATGCGGCGCTTGCAATTTATCAGCAAAAGATTTCCGGTTCTCCAAACATCTGTATTGGTGTTCCAATTTTAAATCGTCCCACTTTTCTAGAAAAACAAATGACCGGTATGTTTGTCAGCACCCTTCCGTTTGTTTTCGAAATAGATGAATCCCAAACATTTGAAAAGTTGATTCAAAATCTTGCGGTAGCCTGGTATGATTTACTGCGTCACCAACAGTATTCTTTTCAAAAGATCACAGAACTATTCAGGAAATCGATTCCTGGAACCGATCGAATCTTTCAAGTGGCACTCTCCTATCAGGATACCCATCTTATTTCTGCCGAATCTGCTTCTCTAAACTTTTCCGGGCACTGGTTTTACAGCGGCTGTCAGGCAGAAGCTTTGGTCATCCATTTAGGCAATTTAGAGGTAGGGAGCCCCCTCTCTATCGACTACGATTACAGGGTACAGCTTTTTTCTGAAAAAGAAATTACAAATCTCCATGAATCTTTGATAGAGATTTTAAAAGCAGCAATCGACTCACCACAAGAAGTACTCTCTCAGCTTCCGATTCTTCCAAAAGCAGAGCAGGAAAAAATTCTTTTTCAATTTAACAAAAATCAGGCACCGATAAAGCCGGGCAGTCTTTATGAAAATCTCTTGAAAGCAGCCGAAGGAACTTCGCAAAAGGCTGCTCTGATCTGTGAAGATACCGAGCTTTCTTTTCATCAGCTATTTTCCATTGCGGAAAATTTTGCATCTGCAATTCATTCATTTTGTCCAAACGGCCATGAGCTAATCGCCGTTACCCTACCAAAAGGATTTCTCTTAATTGCCGCCATGATTGGAATTGCTCAATCCGGAAATGCGTGGGTCCTACTCCCTCAGGAATTTCCATCAGAACGTCTGAAAGTTCTTTTAAAGGAAAGCGGAGCCGCTCTTTGGATCTGCGATGAAACGAATCTGGAAAAAGCTCCTATGCTGACAAAAATTCCTTTTCTGTCCGCAGAAGCAGTTTCTTCAAAAAAAGCTTCCTTAAAAGCGTTACCGATTTCTCAGAATTCACTTGCCTATGTAGTTTATACTTCCGGCAGCACCGGTACGCCTAAAGGAGTAGAAATTGAGCAGAAGAGCCTTCTTAATTTTGCATCTGGGATGGCAGCTATTTATGAGGGCAAAACCGTTTTATCAATCTGCAATATTGGCTTTGACGCTTTTTTGCTCGAAAGTATCTGCGCTCTTTTAAATGGGTGTACTGTCGTCTTGGCAACACAAAAAGAGCAGGAAAATCCGGATGAACTTGCCCGATTGATTCTCTCAAAAAATGTATCATTCCTTTCAACAACCCCATCCCGTCTAGCAGCCTATCTGCAAAATCAGTCATTTGCAGATTCTATTTCGGGGCTAGAAGGAATTCTCTGCGGAGGAGAATCGATTTCATGGGAACTGATCGAAACACTAAAGTCTAAAACCCATGCTAAAATTTACAATCAATATGGTCCATCTGAAGCCACTATCGGAGTCAGTCTGCAGCTCTTAAATTCAGAAAGTATTCTCACTGCGGGAACCCCTATGCAGAACTGTTTCCTTTATATTCTGAATTCTCATCTGCAGCCTTTACCGATCGGCGTTTCCGGAGAACTTTTCATCGGAGGGGTATGCCTAAGCAGAGGCTATCGCGGCAGAAAAGATCTGACCGAATCCTCCTTCTGCAAAAATCCATTCGTGCCTGGAGAACGTCTTTATAAGACCGGCGATCTTGCTCACTTTACTGCTGATGGAAAAATCATCTTAGACGGCCGGAAAGATCAGCAAATTAAACTTCGCGGCTATCGAATGGAACCGCAAGAGATTATTTCCTGCCTAACTTCTCATTCAAAGATAAAAGAAGCTGCTCTGCGCCTTTTTCATAAGGGGAAAGCATCTTATCTTGCAGCTTATTACACCTCGGACTCTGATTTATCTGAAACAGAGCTAATCACCTATATGGCTTCCTATCTGCCCGCTCCAATGATTCCAACAATATTTATAAAAATGTCCGCTCTTCCGCTCACTGCAAATGGAAAAGTGGATGAGAATCAATTGCCAAAGCCACAGGAACAAGTAGGAGATGCTTTGGCAGAAACCACCGTGCAAAAAACGCTGCTGGAAATTTTCCGTCATGTGCTAAAGCAGAAATCTTTAAATATTGACAGCGACTATTTTCTTTCAGGCGGAGATTCTCTCAACGCAATGGGAACTCTTTGCCAAATTCACGATCAACTGGGAGTTTCCCTAAAGATTTCAGATCTTTACGCTTTCCGCACAGTACGCCGTCTCGAGAAGAAAGTACAGGAAGAGCGTTCTCAATGCGGGATTTCGGTCTCTCAAAGGATTCAGCCAGCACCGTTTCATGATAGTTATCCGCTTTCTCCTGCACAGAAAAGTCTCTATTTTCAGTCTCAGCTCGATCCGCAAAAAGTTTCTTACAACATGCCGGGTGCTTTTCTTCTCTCAGAAAAGCCGGATGAATCCCTACTTGAAAACGCTTTTTGTGAACTGATTTCAGATGAAGAGATCTTCCGAACTGCTTTTTATATGAATGAGTCAGAACCACGCCAAAAGATTTTGGAAAATGTTCCTTTCCATCTACAACATATAAAGGATGAAACCTTCCAGAAGGCGGCTGACCATTTTGTCCGCCCGTTCGAGCTTAATGAGCCGCCGCTTCTCCGCGCTGCACTTTGGCATTCTCCAAAAAACGAATGGATTCTCTTTATCGATTCGCACCACATTATCGGAGACGGCCTCAGCACACCGCTTCTTTTGCAGCGTCTCAATGCCCGCTACTGTGGGGAACCAAGAAAACCACAAAGGATTTTCTACAAAGATTATGCCTATCTGCTGGAAAATCAGAAGTCATCCAGCTCCGCACACTTTCCTTACTGGGAAAAGACACTTTCAGGCGTACCGGATTTTCTAGATATTCCTTTGGATTTTGCTCGTCCAAAACAGTTTGACTACTGTGGAGATTCCATTGAGTTTTCGCTCAGTCATGATCTCAGCGAAAAGTGTCAAAAATATTGTCAGAAAAACGATCTTTCTTTCTTCACCTTTTTCATTGGAGTTTATGGGATTCTGCTTTCAAAATGGAGCGGAACAGAAGATTTTCTGATTGGTACTCCGGTCTCTAACCGGCCTGACCCCGCACTTCAAAATGTTTTGGGTGCTTTTATTCATTCCCTGCCTTTGAGAATCACCCCGCAGCGAAAAGAAACTTGTGCACAATATTTTTCTGATCTAAAAGAATCCATAATCGGGCTTCTGGATCATCCTGACATTTCCATGGAAGAACTGATTTCCATTACAGGCGCAAAGCGCGATCTAAGCCGCAACGCTCTCTTTAATATTCTCTTCTCTTATCGGCCTATTTCTGAAAAGGCATTTCAGTTTGATGGAAAGCCATTAAAGTATCTGCCTATTCCTACCAAAACCGCAAAGCTTGATCTCAACATGGAAGCACGCGATGAAAATGGACAATTTATTTTTTACTTGGAATATGCGAAAACTTTATTTCTTCCGGAAACAATTCAGCTTCTTTCCAGAAGCTACTGCACACTGGTGGAACGTATTCTGCAAGATGATCAACAGGAACTTTATGATTTAGACCCGACCTCAGAGAGAGACCGTCTGGAGCTTCTCGTTCTTCCGAACCGTATGAGTATGCCCTATCTAAACGAATGTATGGATCAGATTTTTGATGAAACAGCGGCGATCATTCCAAATTCCCCTGCAATCCGCTGTCATGGACATACTACTACCTTTGCGCAATTAAAAGCCCGCTCGGATTCTCTCGCCGGACAGCTGCAGCGAGCAGGCGTAAAGCACGGCGATTATGTTGCATTGGCCGCCCGCAGAGACTCCGACCTCGTTGCAGGGATGTTGGGAATTTTAAAAGCAGGTGCTGCCTATATGCCGATTCTTTCCAATTTTCCGAAAGAACGCATCTGCTATATGCTGAATATTTCGGGCGCAAAGCTGCTTTTTTGCGATTCGGATACACAAAAAGAACTGCCAAATGATCTTCCCTGTGAAATTTTAACGATGACAGATGAAGTTATCTCCTATCTGCCTGTCTCGGGACGTTCTCCAGAAGACGCTATCCATATTCTTTTCACATCAGGTTCCACCGGGAAACCAAAAGGAGCGGTTCTTCCCCACCGCGCTCTAGCAAATCTTTTGGGCACCATGCGGCAGGTTTTTAAGAACGTTCGCGGAGCCAGTCTCTGTATTGCCGGTGTGATTTTTGATACGTTTATTACAGAAACACTTTTGACTTTTGCAATGGGAAGATGCTGCGTCATGGCAGACGAGAATGAAATGCTTTTGCCTTGGGAAATTGCCCGTCTTGTCCGTGAAGAGCATGTCGAATTTTTACAGTTTACCCCTACAAGACTTCAGATGTGTTTAAATAACGAGGAATTTCTCAGCGTTCTGCCTCAAATCAAGCTATTATTTTCCTGCGGAGAACTGCTGACTCCTCAGCTTTTGGAATCCCTGCGAGAAACCGGTGTTGAACAAATTTATAATCTCTATGGACCAACAGAAGTAACCGTTTATATGACTTGTATTGACATGACACACCGTAAAAAGATTTCCGTCGGAAAAGCGATTCCAAATTGTCATACCTATGTTTTGGACGAAAATCTGCGTCCGGTTATGCCGACCGCTCGCGGTGAGCTTTATATCGGCGGAGACTGTCTTTCTATTGGTTATGTAAACCGGCCGGATCTGACAAAGAATTCTTATCTTCCAGACCCATTCTGTCCGGGAAGTCGAATGTATAAATCCGGAGATATTATTCGGATGCTGCCCGACCGTTCCTTTGATTTTGTAGAACGCCGGGATTTACAGGTAAAATTAAATGGTCAGCGTGTGGAACTGGACGAAATTGCAGGACAAATCCTCGCTTCAAAATTGGTTGCAGAGGCAGCTGTTATCGCAGTCCGCAGTAAAATTGCCATGGAACTTCGCGCTTTTGTCGTGCCAAAAGAAGGACAACCTTCTCCTGATCTCTCCGCACTAAAATCATTTCTTTCTGAAAAGCTTCCAAAATATATGATTCCTTCTACTTTTATTGTTTTGGAATCCCTGCCGAGAACGGCGAGCGGAAAAACAGACCGACAAGCTTTAAAAGCTTACCGGGTGGATTCTGCATCCTCCCTTTCTCCTCAAAAGGACAGCTGCCCTCCTACTTTGCCACAAAAGGAGATCCGGCCTTCTTCCGATGGATCGCACGATTCTCCTACGGAAGAATTTCTCTTGGAAATTTGGACTTCTGTTCTCAACCGCAAAAACTTAGATCCGGATGAGTCCTTCTTCGATCAAGGGGGAACCTCTTTAACCGCACTGACAATTCTCAGCCGTTATTTTCGAAAAGGCTGGGCAATGACGCTGGCACAATTTTATGAAGCACCCACTCTCAATGGCCAATTAAAACTGTTATCAAAAGGATCTGATAATTCTTCTAAAACAGAGCTCCATAGAAATCCGACAAAGCCCAAAGTCTCTTCTTCGACAATTTCTCAAATGGACTCGGAATCTTCAGTTTCTCCAGCAAAAAAGAGTGCCATATTTTTAACAGGCAGTACCGGGTTTTTAGGCTCTCATTTACTAAAAGAACTCCTAGAGAATGGGTGTCAAGAATTATATTGCCTTGTTCGCGGCGGAGAGCCGGAGCGTCTGTTCCAAATTCTCTCGGACTATTTTGGAAAACAATGGGTGTCCCAAAATAAACAAAAGCTAAAAATTCTGGATGGAAATCTTTGCCGTCCACTAATGGGGCTTTCGGAAAACACATTAAATGAGCTGACCCACTCTGTCGGAACTATTCTTCACGCAGCAGCCGATGTCCGTCATTATGCAGAAGAGAACCATTCTCTCCGGACGAATGTAGACGGTACGGTACAGGCGATCCATCTCGCCCAAAGGACTGGTGCAGAGCTGCTCCATATTTCTACTGCCAGCGTCTGCGGTGATTATCTTCTGGACCATCCCTCAAAGGAAGTTCGTTTTACAGAAAACGATTTGGAAATCGGACAAAATTGGGAAGAAAACCTTTATATAAAAGGGAAATTTCTCGCAGAGCAAAAAATCTTCTCTGCTGCTTCTCATGGGCTTCGCGCACAGATTTTTCGAATTGGAAGACTTGTCGGACGCAGCCAAGATGGAAAATTCCAGCGCAATCCAAAGAGCAATGCTTTTTATGGATTTTTGCGTGGTCTGCTGCTTTTAAACTGCGTTCCGGAATCTCTTAAAAATATCCCAATTGAGCTTTGCCCTGTCGATGAATGTGCAAAAGCAATCATACTGCTCTCGCTTCATCCCAGCACAAAATCTCCCGCAGTCTATCATTTACTGAATCCGCATACCTGGCCGTTATGGGAATTAGTCCATACACTCTCTCCATCTGCTCAGATCGTGGAAGATTCCATATTTGAAAAACGAATGCTGCAAAAAATGGAGCAGTTCCCTGAACTTTTAATTGCTCCTCTCGTGGATATCTGGAACCGCTCCCGCAGCAAACCAGTACATATCATTCCCTCCTGCGAACAAACGGCTACACGCTTACAACAACTAGGATTCGAATGGAAAGATCCAGAACCGACCGTCTTATTAAAGCAATTTCTTCAATTTGACTCTTAAAGGAGGCAAAAATTTTGATACCAGATGTTGTTTGTACCATCTTTTCCTTTTCAATTCTTGCAATTTTATTTTTTGTAACATATAGTGTCAAAAAGGGGAATCTTCGCCTGATCCATCGACTGTTTTTTACGCTGGCTCTTGCAATGGCCGTCTTTATGGGCGCCCTTCTGGTCATGCGTCTTATCAGCCCCGACGATACTTTTGGACTTTGGCTCTGCGACTCTACTACTTATTTGGGCGGACCATTAGCCTCTACTGATTGTCTTCTTATCGCTTTAACCTTTATCAAAGGATTGGAAAAGTTACCAAAACGCTATTATTGGCTTTTGTTCATTCCTGCCTGTACCGTAATTCTTGCATGGACAAATCCGCTGCATCATTTGATGTATGAACATTTCTCCGTAATTCCCAATCAAATTGTTTTCGGCCCGTTTATGGCGGTAAATGGAATTTATTGTTATATCTGCATGATTTCCTCGATTGCCCTTATGACAAATTTTGCAATTCACAACCATAACCGCTTGTATATCAAACAAACTATTTGCTTTTCCGTCGGTGCTGCCGTTCCTCTAATTGTCAGTTTTCTTGCAACTTTTAAAATTGTCGATTTTCAGATTTATGCAACGCCGCTAGCCTTCAATGTAACAATTCTTCTCGATGGATTCGCCATTTTTTATTTTCATATTCTTGATATCAAACCATTGGCAACTCAGCAAATTCTGGATTCTTTTACCGACGGTTATCTTGTTTTAAGTGATCATTACCTGGTATTGGACTATAATAAACCATTTGAAAAAGTTTTCGGAAAAGCAAATGGAATTCAGGAAAACCAGTATCTTCCCAATATTCAAAGAAATTCTTTGGACCGCTCCTGTCTTGTCAATTTGCTGACCTCTTTGGGTACTTGCCGTCAAACCGGTTCCAGTATCTCCTATGAACAACCCATCACACTTCCCAACCAAGGAGAAGGTTACCATCAAAAATATTACATGGTAGAAATCACTCCCCTCATTCTTCAAGATAAAATAGGCGGATTTTTAGCCTGCTTTAAAGATGTCTCCATGATGAAAAAAAGCATTCAGCGTTTACAGGAAAGCCAAAAACGTATGGTGGAGCAAGAACGGCTGGCTTCCCTTGGACAAATGATCGGGGGGATTGCACATAATCTAAAAACTCCAATTATGGCAATTTCGGGAGGAACGCTTGCCATTAATAATCTGGTTGATGAATGCTGCAAAAGTTTAGGTGACCCAGAAGTAAATGAAGATGACTACCGCCAAATCTATCAGGAAATGGCCGAATGGCTGAGCCGGATTCGGGAATCCTGTTCTTATATGTCCGATATTATTTCGGCAGTCAAAGGACAAGCCATCAGTATGAGTCAGGAAACGCCAAACCAAACATTTGCTTTAAACGATGCAATTAAACGCGTGGAAATTTTAATGCGCCATGAATTAAAAAGTAAAAAATGCACTTTAAAAATTCAGCAGGATTTTTCCGGAGAAGCTTTACTGCAAGGAGATATCAACGGTCTTGTTCAAGTCCTCAATAACTTAATTTCCAATGCAATTGATGCCCAAAAGCCGGACGGAGGGTTGGTCGAATTATCTCTCAAGAAAGACAGCCACGCCTTAATTCTTTCTATCCGTGATCATGGCACAGGCATTCCACCGGAAATCATGGCAAAGCTATTTAAACAAATGTATACCAGCAAAGGAAGTTTAGGCACCGGACTGGGACTTTACATTTCAAATTCCATTATAAAAGCAAAGTTCAATGGGATTATGTGGGCAGATAATCATCCTGAAGGAGGTGCTGTTTTCGGTATCTCTATTCCTGCCGAAACAGTTACTTTTTCCGAGGAGGGTACTTTACAATGAGAAAACACCGCATCTCCGCACAACAAACTGATATTTCAATTCTTACACTTGACGATGATGAAATCATGACACTGACGGTACAGTCTTATCTGCAGGAATTTGGATATCATGTAGACACCGAAAACAATCCGGAACGTGCGATCGAACGCATTCGTACTGGAAATTATGATATTCTGCTTCTGGATTATCTGATGTCTCCAATTTGTGGAAACGAGGTCGTTACAAAGATTCGTGCTTTTAACCAGGATCTTTATATTATTCTTTTAACAGGCCACAAAGACTTAGTTCCCCCGGTCAAAACAATTCGGGAACTGGATATTCAGGGATACTATGAAAAAAGTGACCGCTTTGATCAGCTTGGACTTTTGGTAGAATCCTGCGTAAAATCGATCCGGCAAATGCGCACGATTCGCCATTACCAAAATGGGTTACAAGACATTTTAGAAAAAAGCCTCGAATTATTTCAAAGACAACCTTTGCAACAGCAAATGGATTTGATTTTGGAACAACTCAAACGTTTATTTTCGATCGAAAACGGATTTGTTTATATTTCGCAAAAAAGTATAGGGACACTTTTTTCCGGAATCGGGAATCTGAAAGAGGGGAAAAAATCAGCAGATAAAATTTGGCAACAATCCCACAGTAAAGAGGGCAATTACCAAATTGATTCCGAAAATCCGCTTCTAATCATCCCATTAGTTGATGAATATCATCAGCAAATCGGGATCATCGGAATTTCAAGTTCCACCCGCCATTTTCCAGACCATCAGCTCTTACAGCTTTATGTCCGCCAGGCAACCGCAGCTCTGGAAAATCGTATGCTTCAAAATATGGTTGACCTGACAAATGCGCATTTGCAAAAAACTTACACTCAATTGGAACAGCAATTTGCAGAAATGACAAATGCAGTACGTTCCATGGTGGATGCAAAAGATATTTATACCTCCAACCACTCCGATCGAGTCTCTTATTATTCCGAATTGATTGCAAAATCGATGGGCAAAAGCAAAGAATTTATCAAAAGGATTCGTATCGCCGGTCTTTTTCATGATATCGGAAAGATCAAAGTTCCTGACCAAATCTTATTAAAAAATGGTCCTCTGACTAATGAAGAATTTAAAGTCATCAAAAGGCATTCAAAAGACGGTGCCATCTTACTTTCTTCCATTCGTTCCTATCAAACAATTGCACCTATCGTTTTAAGTCACCATGAACATTGGGACGGAACTGGATATCCAAATAGAATATCCGGTTACGAAATTCCCGAAGAATCTAGAATCATCAGTGTTGCAGATGCGTTTGATGCGATGACCTCTCACCGCCGCTACCGCAATAATTTAACCTTGGAACAAGCAAAGCAACAATTAATTGAAGGTCGTGGAACACAATTTGCTCCGGAACCTGTCGATGTATTTCTTGCCATTCTGGAGCAAAATCCAGATATTCTTTCTAATTCCAACTCCACAAGCAATCCCACTAACTTTTAAAGAAAAGGAGACAAAGTCATGCATTCTTATCCATATTACCCCACCACTTGTTACGATACTTTTTCATCATTCCTTTCTGGAATTCAGGCCCGGTATAAAAATCAGCCAGCCATTACGGAATATGATCAGGACGGGATTCCTTATACGGTTACTTACCAGCAAATTTATCAAACTGCTCATGAATTTGGAGAAGCACTTCTTCAAAAAGGATTACAGGGAAAACACATCGCTATCGCTGGGGAAAACAGTCTGGAATGGTTGATTTCCTTTTTTACAGTAACCGCTATCGGTTCTGTTGCGGTTTTAATTGACATTGACCAGGATACGGATACCATTCGCAAAATGATCTCTTCTGCAGACTGCGATTTTTTAATTATATCTGATTCTGTAAAAAAGCTTTTCTCAAAAGATGGTCCTATTTCAAAAATGGAAAGCGTCAGCATATGCTCGGACGACAAAAAAGCACCAAACAGTTTTCAGAGCGTTTGTGCACAAGGTGCCCAACTAATTGCACAGCAGAAAAAAGCATTTTTAAATCTTAAAACAAACGGCAATGATCTGGCGGTAATTGCCTTTACCTCCGGAACGACTAATGCTTCCAAAGCGGTTATGCTCTCTCAAAAAGGGATCTTAATCAATGCTGGTCAATCTATGGCGATGGTAAAATTCACAGAAAAAGTATTTACCTTCCTTCCATTTTTTCATACCTATGGAATCACCTGCTGCGTTTTAAATGCACTGATTGCCGGCTGCCATCTCTGTATTAACGGAAACCTCAAAACGTTCCAGCGTGATCTTGGCCTTTTTCGTCCTGGTACCTTATTGGCTGTTCCTCTTGTTATGGAAATTATAAACAAAAACTTGTCAAAAGCTTTATCAGACGCTGGTTTGCCTGAAAATCCGCCCGAAAAACAGCTTCTTTGGTTCCACCGAAAAGAAGAATCCGTCCCACCCGAATGGAAAACAATTAAGCAGAAATGTTTGGGAGATCTTTCTCTTTTGATCTGTGGCGGCGCTTGTCTTGCTCCGGACGTAGTTGAGAGGATGCATAAATTCGGCATCGTTTGTCTAGAAGGATATGGAATCACAGAATGTTCTCCACTGATCAGCGTAAACCGCAACAAGGATTATTGCTTTGGCAGTGTTGGAAAAATTCTCCCCTGCTTCCAGCTCAAGCTGCAAGAGGATGAAATTCTGGTGCGCGGTGACAGTGTGATGATGGGATATTACAAAGATAAGGAATTGACGGATTCTGTTTTAATTGACGGTTGGTTCCATACCGGCGATCTCGGAGTTCTAGATAAAAACGGTTTCCTACATATTACCGGCAGAAAAAAGAATTTGATTGTTCTGAAAAACGGAAAAAAAGTCTCTCCGGAAGAAATAGAAAACCGTGTATCTCAATTACCACTTGTAAAAGAGGTCATTGCATATGGAGCAAGCATTGGAGAAGTAAAGGACAATGCCAGACTTGCCGTGATGATCTATCCAGATCCTGACAAAACACAGGGAATGAATGCTTATGAAGTCTTGAACCTTTTGCAAAAACAAATTGATGAGCTGAATGTTGAATATCCATCTTACAAACAAATTCAGCTTGTCAATCTACGCGAAACCCCTTTTGAAAAAACCTCCGCGCAAAAAATCAAACGGAAAATTTAGAAATCGGAAATAATAGGAGGAAAAATCGGATTTTGGAAAATTTATTAAATACACTACAATCGATCATCTATGAAATCACCGGGAAACAGGGAATAACTTATGAAACCGACCTCGTAAAGGATTTACAGTTAAATTCTTTTGACCTGATTAACATTGTCTGCGCCTGTGAAAAAAAGTTTCATATTACAATTGAGACACGGGAAATTTGGAAGCTGCACCGCATTAAAGATGTCATTTCTTATCTACAGGATAAGGGCGTACAATGACAAAAATTTTTCTCTTTCAAAAAGATCAGGATTTTTCGCCCGAATACGCACTGCAAAAAGCTTTGCATCTTTTTGATCCGGATTTCAATTTTCATGCCGTAAAATTAGAACATCAGAAAAGTGGTCAACCCTATCTGAAAGGAACTCCTTACACGATCTCCATCTCACACAGCGGTATTTTTTGGGGGTGTGCGCTCTGCGACTGTGATAAAATCGGCTTTGATATTCAAATTATTGAACAAAATCGGGAAATGAATTCCATCGCTAAGCGGTTTTTTCATCCCGCAGAATACGCTCATCTATGCCGAACACAGTTTGCTGATTTCTTTTCCATATGGACCGCAAAGGAAAGTTATGTTAAATATTTAGGCAGCGGGATCGACGAAAACTTTTGCCGCTTTTCTACGGTTAATCAAAACGGATTTCTGTCTGCAATAAATGGGACTGCTCTTTACCCTATCAAGTGGGACTCCGCTTATCGAATTTTTTGCTGCGGCGGAAAATCGACTCCGTTTTTTTATAATTTTGCTCAAAAAAAGGGATGCTGAATGAATTCAGCATCCCTTTCCTATTTTGTTTCTGTCATTCAGATTTCATAATCAAACGCGGTACGCCCACAAATCATTTTTGCAACCAATGCCTTGATTTTTAAATGTTCTGGGTGAACTTGATACTTTTCTTCGTCTTCTTTCGAATCAAATACACACTCTAAACATAAATCATAATCTCCAGGTTTATAATTGGCTCCAACTTGTATGGATTTTAATCCATCAACAATTCCAAGCAGTGAATTAAAGCGGCTGCGCAATAGTGCCGCATCTGCTACTGCATTTTTTTGTTCTAAGTCTTTAAGCTTCCAAAGAACAAGATGTTTCACCATGGGTGGGGAACCTCCTTTGAGTACAAATCGACTCTAATCGAACTATTTTGTCGTCTAAAGCCGATTTTTACTATATCACATTTGATCAAAAAATTCTATGCTTTTTTTAAGAACTTTTTAGATTTTTGTTCCCTTGTTTTTGAGAAGAAGCAGTCAGTTCCTTGCCGTCATAATCCACCACGATCGTGCTGCGCGGTGCAATTTCGCCGGCAATCATCTTTCTCGCGATTAACGTCTCCACTCTGCTCTGCAGAAATCTCTTAAGCGGACGCGCACCATAAGCGGGATCAAACGCCTGATCTACCACATAATCGCGGGCACGGTCAGTAAGCGTGACATCCAGCTCTTTATCTACCAGACGGCGGCGAAGATCTTCCATCTGTAGGTTGACAATCTGATCAATCTCAGAACGCTGCAGAGGTTTATAGAATACGATCTCGTCCAAGCGGTTCAAGAATTCCGGACGGAACTGCTTTCTGAGAAGTGCATGAACTTGATTTCTCGCTTCTTCGCTGATAGAACCATCCTCTCCAATTCCTTCCAGAATATACTGGGACCCTAAATTAGAAGTCAGAATAATGATGGTATTCTTAAAATCAACGGTACGCCCCTGGCTGTCCGTAATTCTTCCGTCATCAAGGACCTGAAGCAATACATTAAAGACATCCGGATGGGCCTTCTCTACCTCATCAAACAGCACAACACTATAAGGATGGCGACGAACGGCTTCAGTCAGCTGACCGCCCTCTTCATAACCAACATACCCCGGAGGCGCTCCGATTAAACGGGATACGCTAAATTTCTCCATATATTCCGTCATATCAATCCGAATCAGATTTTTTTCATCATCGAACAGCGTCTCAGCCAATGCTTTTGCAAGCTCTGTTTTGCCGACACCAGTAGGTCCAAGGAACAGGAATGAGCCAATCGGACGATTTGGATCCTGAATGCCTGCACGAGAACGCAGAATTGCATCTGCCACCTTTTGGACTGCTTCGTCCTGGCCAATCACCCGCTGATGCAGCTGTTCATCAAGACGCAAAAGCTTTTCTCTTTCGCCTTCCATCAATTTTGCTACAGGAATTCCGGTCCAACGTCCCACAATCTCTGCAATCTCCTCGTCAGTCACGCGATCATGCAAAAGCTGCGCTTCCTGCGATTTTTCAGCGATTGCTTCCTGCTTTTCCAGCTCTTTTTGCAGCTGCGGCAAACGGCCATATTTTAGTTCGGCAGCTTTATTTAGATCATATTCCCGCTCTGCCTTCTCGATCTGTGCATGGCAGTCTTCCAGATCACTGCGCAGTTTCTGAACTTTTTCAATAGACTGCTTTTCGTTTTCCCACTTTGCCTTCATTTCCTTAAATCGCTCACGACGCTCCGCAAGTTCCTTCTGAATATCAACAAGGTGGGCCTGACTCAAACGGTCATCCTCTTTTTTGAGTGCTGCTTCTTCAATCTCCAACTGCATGATTTTACGCGAAACATCGTCCAGCTCGGTCGGCATGGAATCCATCTCAGTGCGAACCATTGCGCATGCTTCATCAACAAGGTCGATTGCCTTATCAGGCAAAAAACGATCCGAAATATACCGATCAGAAAGGGTTGCTGCTGCAATCAGTGCCTGATCCTGAATTTTAACGCCATGGAACACCTCATAGCGTTCCTTTAATCCACGCAGAATCGAAATCGTATCTTCAACGGTTGGCTCTTCCACCATGACCGGTTGGAACCGGCGTTCCAGTGCAGCATCTTTTTCAATATATTTATGGTATTCATTTAAGGTTGTTGCACCGATACAATGCAGTTCGCCGCGGGCCAACATCGGCTTTAAAAGGTTTCCGGCATCCATACTGCCTTCTGTTTTTCCGGCGCCTACAATGGTATGCAGCTCATCGATAAACAGAATGATTTTTCCTTCGGATTTTTTAACTTCATTGAGAACCGCTTTGAGACGTTCCTCAAATTCACCGCGATATTTGGCCCCCGCAATAAGCGAACCCATATCCAGAGAATAAAGCTTGCGGTTCTTTAGGTTGTCAGGAACATCTCCGCGAACAATTCGCAGGGCAAGTCCCTCAGCAATCGCAGTTTTACCGACACCCGGTTCACCAATCAGAACCGGATTGTTTTTCGTTTTACGCGAAAGGATTCGAACCACGTCTCGAATCTCTGTATCACGGCCAATCACCGGATCCAATTTATGATTTCGGGCAAGCTCTACCAAATCCTGCGCATATTTAGAAAGAGAATCATAGGTCCCTTCCGGATTATCACTGGTCACTCTTGTATTCCCGCGCACACTGGAAAGTGCCGCAAGGAATCCGCTTTCAGTAACTCCAAAGGTACGAAACAGATCCTTTAATGTTTTATCTGCCTTGCGGAGCAATCCTAAAAGTAAATGCTCAACACTAACATACTCATCTTTCATGTGAGAAGCAGCATTTTCTGCCTCATTCAAAGCAGAATCTACTGCCTGAGAAACATAGATTTTTCCTGCCTCTCTGCCTGGTCCGGAAACGCCCGGCAATTTCTTAATCTCTAGATTGACCGCATTTAAAAATGCCTGTGGATCCACATTCATCTTTTTCATCAGCTGCGGAATCAGACCATTTTCCTGCTGAAGCAATGCCGCCAGCAAATGTACCTGTTCAATCTGCATATTTTCGTTGGCTGTTGCCAAGCTCTGTGCGCCTTGAACCGCGTCAATGGATTTCTGTGTAAAATTCTGTGCATTCATAGCATCTCACTCCTCATAATTCAACTGAACGTCTAAAAAACCATCTTTTAAGTCTTTCCCAATCGTTCTGAATTTAGTATAATTGGGATTCATGAATATGTTGTGAACAAATAATTAATTTTTAGCACTCTATTTAATTAAGTGCTAATTTCACTTTTACGAAAATCCTTTCAATTTCATCTTAGTCGAAATTAATCAAAAAAACAATCGGGGCAGAAAATTTTTCCACCCCGATTGTTTTTATTTTTATAAAGTCTTAAAGATTTCGGTCCCGCGCGTTAAAAGCCATCGATGAATTATCAGCGCCAGTAAAAGTAAAAATGCACTTGCAAGGAATAAAAACTGTTCAATTCCAAGATGAGAAGAAAGCAAATAAAATGCACCTGCCAATAGTGCCGTCAGCAGCATTCCTCCAAAAATACCACAAAATGCCGCTGCAGATTGCTTTACAATAATGGTATCGTTTTCCCCGTTCATCTTCGGAAATTTAAGATTGACCATCAATCCAAACTGTGCTACAAATACTCCCATTGCAAGTCCGACCAGCAAAAGACTGATTGTACTCAACGCCGACAAAGAAAATGCAATGCCCAAAAGAGGAACACTGATAATTGTGCTAACCCAACAAATGATCAAATTAAGCGCTGCCTTCGCGCGAAAAATCACTCTTGTTGGTACAGGGGATCCCTTCAAAACCCAAAAAGTATTTCCTTCCAAGCTAATTGATACACATGTTGTATTTGTCATCGAAAGAATCATACAAATTCCAAGCGCCAAGATCGGCATAAGAATCTCTTCTCCGATTTGTTGAATAGCAGCAAGAAAGCTCTGCCCCGCAATAATCGCATAAACAGAAAATCCAAGCATCATTAATACGCCGATTCCGGTATTAAACAAGTAAATCGTCGTTCCAAAATAGCGGCCACATTCTTTTTTAAAGAGTGCAGCAAATTGACTGTTGCTTTCCAATTTTTGCAAATGATAATCATTGCGGAGTACGTGACTCTGCATTTTAGAAAGCAGTTTCTGATAATGTGAACTGAGTGCCCACGAAATCAGCAAAAATGGTAAAAAGCAGAATAAAACCAGCCATAAGAGGGAAAGAAAATTTCCCTGCAAAGCATCCATAAGCCAGCCAAACAGAAAGAGTCCTGTATGCAATGTCTTTTCAACTTGATTTGCATTGAGAAGCAGCGTTTGAAGAATATGATTAATCTGCATAGAACCAATCAAAACAACTGCCAGCAAAATGCCGCTGATTAAATTCCCCATCAAAGCACGATGGCGGCTGTGTGCAGAGAGAAATGCAATCAGCCAACCACCCAAAAGAGCAAGCAGGGACGACAATAACGGTAGAAAAATGATGCTGATAATAATCGGAAAAATCAAAAAAGCACTGCCGCCGCCATAAAAAAGATATGCAACAGTTGCAGGGATCATCCAGAGCCCGCAGAACACTAAATTTTCAAGATAAAGTGCGAGCACTTTACTAAGCATCACCGTAAATGCTGAAACTGGTAAAGGCAGCAATAAATTGCTGTCCTTACTGCCAAAGACAAGACCGCTAGCCGCAAAGATGGTAAATATTACAGAAACAATGGTTGCCAGAATTGTCATCATCGGAATTAAAAGCTGCAAATTTCCTATCGATGATAAAGCAGCTGCCAACATAAAGCTATAAACTCCAGAAAGATACAGCGCTAAAAACACCATCAAAGCAAGCGCACCAATCCAGCCTGCCGAACGCTTTTTTCCGACAGAAAATGAGCGCAGCATAGCCTGAAAATTAATCTTTAAAAGAATCCAAAGCTTACGCATGCGGCACATCCTCCTTTTCAAGTTCCAAAAATACCTGTTCCAGATTCTCATCACCAACAATGGAAGCCGTTGTATCCACCTTAATCAGTTTTCCCTGTTTAATAATCGCAATCCGGTCACAAAGCTTCTCTGCCACTTCCAAAACGTGCGTAGAAAAGAAAACCGCTCCTCCTGCTTCGCACATTTCATGCAGAAACCCTTTCAGCAAAAAGGAAGCCTGCGGGTCAAGCCCCACAAAAGGTTCATCTAGAATCAGGAGCTTCGGCTTGCGCATAAAGGCAGAAACCAAGGACAGCTTCTGCTTCATCCCATGGCTGTAGCCACCGATTGCACTTCCCAGGACCCCTGTAATTTCAAATGCATCTGCATAAGTTTTAATCCGCTCTTCCCGCACTTTCGCAGGGATCTCATACAGATCTCCAAGGAAATTCAGATATTTGATTCCGGTAAGGAATTCATAAATATCAGGGTTATCCGGCAAAAAAGCCATCACTTTTTTGGCCTCTACCGGCTCCTTTTGAATCGAATGCCCATCAATGGTGATTTCTCCTTCGGTAAAATCGAGAATTCCCGCAACAGCGCGCAGCGTCGTCGTCTTTCCCGCTCCATTATGTCCGATAAAGCCAAGGATTTCGCCGGAACGGACCTCCAAATTCAGGTGATCCACCGCTCTTTTTCCGCCTGCATACGTTTTTGAAAATTCAGAAATTTTCAGCATAATTTCCCCTCCGGATTTTTCTTTATTTAGATGTTTATCTATTAGATGAACATCTAATTGTAGTATATCATAAGCTTTTAGAATGTCAAGTATTATCTTAAAAAAGAAAACGGAAAAGAAAAGCCGCAAGCTTTTCTTTTCCGTTTATTTTTAAGCGGATGCGTTTCTTTTTGTTCGCAAGGTATCCGTTGCCGTAATGACCCCCTGGCTCCAACTTTCGGGGGTAACTTCTCCACTGACAAGAGCTCCAAAAGTGCCAAAAAGGCTGCTGCGAAAATCTTTCATATCAGAAGCGCCCGCTGGAAGAAATTCGTCCGTAATCAGGCCATTCGTAAGCTGATCCCCATACTGAGAATAAAATGCTTGATGTGCCTGATCAAGCTGCGTTTCCGATTTTGAGACGACGGTTGTCTCTCCAAATTGAGCACAAATAGCAGCTGCTTCATCGCTATAAGACCAAACCAAAAACTTTTTTCCCAGCTCCTGATCCTCTGAAGCTGCTGGAATCCAACATTCACTGGTTACCGTATAAAGAGTCTGATCTTTCCCGGATTCAAAAGACGGCACTGGAGCAAATCCCCACTCAAAACCTTCCGCCTTGGTCTCTTGTGCAGTCTGGTCAAGGATTCCGCTCTCACCAGGCATAAAGAGAGCCTTATCTTCCAACAAAAGCTGTTCATTTTTAAGATAATTTTCATCATTTGCATTGGCAGGAACAGCCCCATCGGTATAAGATGCTAACTTTGCAAAAGTATCGAGCACTTTTTTCCCTTGATCCGAATTCCAGACGCCCTCCTGATAGTTGCACACATTAGACAACAGTGTCGGATCAGTATTTGCCAGCATTCCGTAAAAGAAAGTTTCCAGATCTTCGGGTTTCGAATAAGCAAAAAGTGAAATTCCCTTTGCTTTTGCTTGATCGGCAAGAGTCCACATCTCGTCCCATGTTTTCGGGACCTGCCACCCATTTTGCTGAAACAGGTGCTGATCATAAACAAGGCCGGCAGGACTAAAGAACTCTGGCAGTAATAGCTGCTTTCCATTTTTAGAAAATGCCTCATTATTAATGCCTGGCAATATTTTATCTTTCACCGTTTTCGCTTCGCCCGGAATTACCTCTTCCAAAACATCAGAAAGATCAAGCATCGCATTGTTCTCCAATTCGGTCTCCGTCATTCCCTGCGCGCGTCCAAGGGGAACAACCATCAGATCCGGACAATCCCCGGCCTCTTTCATCTGACCAGTAAGTGCTTCGATTTCGGGATCTACTGTAACCGTGACTTTTACACCGGGATTTTCTTTCACGAAAGCATTGGCAAGTTGTTGCCACATGTTTTTAGCATAGCTTCCTTGGGCCACATTGATTTTAAGTTCTCCCTCTAATTTATTCTCCGAAGAAGCCTCCCCGCCTTCTGCAGAAAAAGGAGAAACTTGTCCACAGCCACTCAAAAGCACCGAAAAACAAAGTACTGCCGTCATCAATATACAGATTACTTTTTTCATCTTTATCCTCCTTTTAAAAGGATTTCTATTAAAGGGCCTTCCTTTCGGCCACTTCTTGTATTATACGGGTTTTCCCGTTATATGCAAGTAAAAAGCCCCGATTTTTGCCGCTATTCCCAAAATAGTCCTAATTTTTTATCAAAATTGGCTGCAAAACCATATTTTATGGAAAAATCATCTCTCTTTTGATCCACTCCATCAAAAGATTTACGATCTGCTCTTGTTGGCGGGAAGAAAGTTCTGTGTGTTCCGGCACTCGGTACCATTTATGAAGACACCCACGGCAGCAGCAGGCACAGGCATGCTGTGCAATAAAAACAGGATGTCCCCGCATAGGAGTCTGTCTGCCGTCATTTGGGATTTGTGCAGGAGCAAGCCGTTCCCTCACAAAATCCTGCGCATGGCGCTTGATTGTTTCGATTCCTTTTTGTTTGATATAAAGCTTCTCTTTTTCTTTTAAATGAAAACGCGAACGAAATTTAGAACGCTGTAGTTTTTGCAAAGCTTCATCAATTGTCTGCATAAAAGATCGATCTCCGTTTATATATTTTCAAGGAAACAATAGCGCAACATACATCCCATTGTCAAGCATTGAGCAAATTTGCAGTTGCAGACGAGCTTTCTTTGCAATATAATAGAAAAGATTTGATAGAATTTTGGGAGGATTTCATATGAACCAAAAACCTGTGCTTGTCGTGATGGCTGCCGGGATGGGAAGCCGCTACGGTGGTTTAAAGCAAGTAGACCCTGTTGGAAAACACGGTCAACTGATTATTGACTATTCTCTTTATGATGCACGGCGTGCCGGATTTGAAACCGTTGTTTTCGTCATCAAAAGAGCGATTGAAAAAACGTTTAAAGAAGCAATCGGAAATCGCCTGGAAAAGGTGATGAACGTAAAATACGCTTATCAGGAACTTTCTAATTTGCCTCAAGGCTTTTCCGTTCCTCAAGGCCGTGAAAAGCCTTGGGGAACCTGCCATGCAATTTTGAGTGCAAAGCCATTTCTTGATGGCCCATTTGCTGTAATCAATTCCGACGATTATTATGGCGCTCACGCATTCAGCGTCATTTATAACTATCTCAATACTCATTCTGCCAAAGACAATGTGGATTCCTATTGTATGGTTGGATATGACCTGCAGAACACCGTCACGGAAAACGGTCATGTAGCAAGAGGCGTCTGTGTATCCGATTCACAGGGAAACTTAAAAAGCGTCACTGAACATACTCACATTGAAAAGCAAGGCAATCAAATACGCTATACAGATAATAACGGCAAAAGCTGGGGAACTTTTCCGGGAAACACAACAGTCTCTATGAATTTATGGGGCTTTTCCGGACACTTCTTGGAAGAAGCAGAAAATCGTTTTCCGACTTTCTTAAAAAACAATCTTCTGGAAGATCCGCTTAAATGCGAATATTTTCTGCCGAGCGTTGTCAGTCAGCTGATTGAAGAAAAGAAAGCAGTTGTCAAAGTTCTGCACAGCCCGGACAAATGGTATGGCGTTACTTACAAGGCGGATAAACCAACCGTCGTAAATGCGATTGCTCAAATGACTGAATCAGGACTTTATCCGGAAAATCTCTGGAACAGTTCCATCTGATAAAAACATTCTAAAACTGAAAAAGAGTCGAACAATGCCTTAAAAAGCACTGTTCGGCTCTTTTTGTTATGAAAGCCGTTTAATAAAATTTCCATCCACCGAAAGGCCCTCTTTTACGACCATAAAAGCCTGTGGATTTGCAGTATAAACAATATCTTTCAGTATCCCAATTTCATATTTGGAAAGCACCGTATAAAGCACATCGATATTTTCTCCGGTAAAACCACCTTTTGCCTTCCAGCAGGTGATTCCCCTGCCCAAACGCTTTAAAATCTGTGCTTCTATCTGATCATTATTCGTTTTGGAAAGAATAATTGCCTCCACTCGAATGTTCTGCGCATGAAATTTATCCATCGTAATCGACATGAACACAGAATAAATCACAGAATAGACCGCGACAGAGGGATCAAATAAGATGAGACAAACCGCATAGATCACTCCATTGACGATCAGGTTCATTTTGCCCACGCTGAAATTGGGCTTTGTTCTTGCCAGATAGATTCCTAAAACTTCAAAACCTCCCCCGGAGCAACCTGCCCGCAGATACATTCCGATCCCAAACCCACAGATAATTCCGCCAATCAGACAATTGGTGAGTTCTTCCCCCAAAATCGGCTTTTCTGGAATTGGAATAACCGAAAGAAAAATCGTGCAGGCAGTTAAGGTAATCAGCAGTTTTTTAACGAAAAGTTTATCCATTTTCTTAACTGCCATAATCACCATCGGGATATTGAGGATATAATAAAAAACACCGGCTAAATCCAGCTGTCCCGGCTGAATTCCAAAACTGTTGGACAAAAAGGTACGAATCAGCTGTGCAATTCCCATCATGCCGCCGCTGTAAAGATTCAGCGGAACAATAAACCAATTTAGCCCAAGCGCATAAATCGCAGCCCCGATTATCGAAGCCAACACCCGTAATTTTTCATTTTTCCGAAAAATTTCGCCAAATTCTTTTTTCATATTAATTCCTCTTTAATGGGTCATTTAATATGTCCATTTGGTACCGCAGAGGTACCGTTTTCGTGAAGATAGGTACTTTCAAGATCAGAAAGATGTAGCTTTACTGCCAGAGGATACCGTTCATATGCTTGAGAAATCGCGTTGCAGCCTCCTTTCACCGCATCATCAAACCCACCCATATGCCACCGAATCGCCATTGCTTCGCTAGTTTTGAGACGCAGAAAACGTTCAATCAGGAAAACCGACTTTTCGCCGTGCCCATATGGGAATTGATCCTCGATCGAATAATAGGGTTTCTTTTCCCACTGTCCTGTCTGTTCATTCTTAACATTTCTTGAGCTAACTTTATAAAACTGAGCCTTACAGATATCGTGAAGCAGTCCGCAGATTGCAAAGCTTTCGCGACTGTCGATTCCTTCCTCATAATATTTCTGCATGGTCTGATAGACGCTGACACTGTGCTGCACCAATCCTCCGAGGCAGGCACAGTGATAGCGGGTACTAGCAGGTGCTGTAAAAAAGTCTGTCTGCTGCAGCCAGCTAAGAAGCGGCTCGCTGCCCTGACGTTTGATCTCCCGTTGATAAATTTCAATAAACTCTTCTTTATATCCCATGGTAATCCTCCCAGTATTTCAAAAATATTTTTTATTATACCACGGAAAATAGAGTTTCGCATCTCCTTCCATTATTTTCTAAAAGCTTTTCTTTAAAATCGTCAAAAAAAGCTATATTTTTTCCTTTCTTTTTTTTATAATGAAACCCTAATTAAAAAATAAAAAATTATGAAAAGGATCAGTTAAATGACACCAAAAAATAAATCGATAGAAATATCAAAAAAGCGAAAAAAAAACCGAAAGATTATCCCGGCAACCTTAATGATGACAGCAGTTATTCTGTGTCTACTGCTTTTCTTGAATCAAGACTTGAATTCTGCTCCTACAAAAGAAACTTTTGCAAATGCCAATTCTTCAAAAGTGGAAGAAGATTCGTCTCTCTCTCTTTCCTCTTATCCAGAGGGCAGCGCGCTTTCTAAAATTGCGCTTACTGCACAGACAAATCCTCGCTATCTGACAATTTTAAAAAATGCAAATCAATATCCGGACGAGCTGCTGACTTCTCTTTCACAAAATGATGAACTTTTAAACTTTACATTGGGATATCCGGAGTGCAAAGGGACTTCTGTCTCCGGCAGCGATGCTTCTGATGTAATAGAAAACGGAGTACCGCTTTACCTTCAATGGGACCCCAGATGGGGCTATCTGCCATATGGAAACAGCATCATCGGTCTATCCGGCTGTGGACCCACTTGCTTTTCCATGGTTGTAACCGCTTTGACAAAAGACGATTCCAACACACCGGATAAAATGGCACAATTCAGCAGTGAGAATGGATTTAAATCGAAAGATGATGGAACCGATAGCAGTCTTTTTACAAGCGGAGCGCAGCTTCTGGGACTTTCTTCGAAATCACTTTCCATGAGTTCTGAAAAAGAACTCACCGATGCACTGCAAAGCGGCGCTCTTTTAGTCTGCAATCTAGGTCCCGGAGATTTTACAAAGCGCGGACATTATATTGTCATCCGCGGCTATAAAAATGGAAAATTTATTGTAAATGATCCAAACAGCAAAATAAGAAGCCAAACCACCTGGTCATTTGACCGATTACTTCCTCAGGTTATTACCATTTACGCCATCAGTGCATAAATCACAAATATAAAAAAGCTGCCATGATTTCAAAAAATCACGGCAGCTTTTTTATTTTATTTAGAAATAAAGAATTAGGAAAGCGTCGCAATCGCCCGACGAATCGCTTCGCAGGATTTTCCAAACGCTTTTTCTTCCTCTGGTAAAAGAGGAAGCTGTGGAATATATTCAATTCCATTTGCTCCAACCATTGCAGGGACACCCGCATAAACATCAGATTGCCCATACTGCCCTTTTAGGAGCACTGAAACAGGAAGCATACGGTGTTCATCAAAAAGCACTGCTTTTGCAGTATCAGCCAAAACTGCACCAATTCCAAATTCGGTGGAACCTTTTCCCTCGATGATATCTGTGCCGGAAAATGCAGCGTCATACACTGCCCCTTCTAAATCCGCCGCTCCCAAAAGCGCCGAAGAGTTCTTTATAAAGTCAGATAGAGATTCTCCTCCGACCCGTACCAGAGAAAGCGGGGCAGACTGACTGTCTCCATGCTCCCCCATCGCAAAACAGGAAATGCTTCGGGGATCTACTTTTAATGCTTTCGCAAGTGCACGGCGCAGTCTCGCCGTATCCAAACCTGTTCCGGTGCTGAACACCCTCTCTGCCGGAAATCCGGTCAATCTGCGAAAGTAAGATGCAATTACGTCTGCCGGATTGGAAATTGTAATTGTAATCCCCGAAAATCCGGATTTTTTTACTCTGGGCGCAATCTCACAAATTTCTTTCGCAGTATCCTTTAAAACATCCATTCTTGTCTGTCCCGAAAGTCTCGGAACCCCAGCCGCCAAAACAAGCAGATCGGCGTCTTTGCAATCCTCATAATCTCCAGCGGAAACTTCCGTCGGCCGCGGCTGAAAGCTATTTGCGTCCTGCAGATCCAGTGCCTGACTTTTAGCTTTTTCCATATCTTTATCAATTAGAATAATTTTGGAACAAACACCTTGCTGCATCAGCGCAGAGGCACAATGGCTGCCTACATGACCGGCGCCGATGATCACAATTTTTTCCTGTTTCATTGATGGTTCCTCCTAAAATAAATTTAGCCTTGGCTGCTGACAGTCGTGGTTGTAATCTGCTGAAAATCGCCCTGCAAACTTTGCGGGATGGTAATTTCCAACTTTTTGGCCGTATCGGTATTAATCATTTTCGCATATTCCTGAATCGATTCTACCGGCGTCTGTGCAATGGTTTGGCCGTCGATCACGCGTTTAATCATTTGTGCGGTCTGCTTTCCAAGAACCGTATAATCAATTCCAACGGTCGCAAGGCCGCCGTCCTTCACCATAGAATCCGCACCGACATATACAGGAATCTTTGCTCCCTCTGCAATTTTTTCATAAAGCGGCATCGCAGAAGCAACAGTATTATCATTTGGTGTAAAAAACGCATCCACTTTTCCAACAAGAGACTGTACTGCCTGCTGAACATCATTGGAATTGGTCACCGTGGCTTCTTTATAGGCAATCCCATTTGCATCGCAGTACGCTTTTGCTCGGTTAATTCCAGTTACAGAATTAACTTCGCTCGGGTTATAAACGAATCCATAAGTTTTCACATTAGGCGTCAGCTCTTGTGCTAATTTAAAAATATCTTCTACCGCAATCGAATTTGAAACTCCGGTAATATTTCCATCCGTCTTATCAAAAGAATCCACCAGTTTTGCTTCAATCGGATTGCTGACCGCCGAAAAAATGATTGGCACATCTTTTGTAGCTTTGGCACAAGCCTGTGCCGGGCCGGTAGCAATCGGTACCAGCATATCCACATTGGACGAAAGCATATTATTGATAATTGTCGTGACCGCTGCCGTGTCACCCTGTGCATTTTCATAATCGATCTCGATTTTATCGTCCATGCCTAAAGCGGAAAGTTCCGAAATAATGGTCTCCCGAATTTGATCCAGCGATGGATGATCCATAGGCTGAATAATCCCGATCTTATACTTTTTTTCTCCTGCTTGAGAAGGATTCGTTGAAGATGCGGGACTTGTTCCGCACCCCGCAAATACTGATGCCATCAGCGCCCCCACCATCAAAACAGCTGTTCCTCTTGTCAATTTCTTTTTCATTCTGAATTGCCCCTTTCTTTTTTTCGAAAGGTACAGCTGTTGGACCGCACCGCTTTGTTCCGCAAATAAAAAAAGATCTGCCCTTTCTTTTAAAAGGGCAGATCTTATAAAAATCTGTGGTACCACCTTTATTGGCCGCAAAAGCGACCCTCTCAACGGAATGCCAACACATTCCTTATCGTTAACGCCGACAATACGTCTCAGATACTGGGCCCAAAAAGGCTTTTCCCCTCGCTCTCAACGGACCATTATGCCATACCGCTCTTCCGCAGGTTCTCAGCATCTCCTGCTCTCTGTAGGCGCGTATACAGATTCACTTCCGTCTCGAAGATTTCTTCTTGATTGGCTCTATTATATGCACATTTAAAATCTTCTGTCAAGAATTTCTTTAAATTACTTATAAAGAAAAAGTTAAACCTCGTTTTTTATTTCATAAATCCGGCAACAATTTTTTCTTCTGCTTCTTTTTCGGTCAATCCCAAAGTGCGAAGCTTTAGGATCTGTTCTCCGGCAATTTTTCCGATAGCAGCCTCATGAATCAAAGCAGCATCCGGATTGTTGGCAGAAAGTTCCGGCGCAGCATTAACAGTGCCTTCTCCTACCAAAATGGCATCGCACTCGGAATGGCCATTACAGCGGGTATTTCCAACGATGCGCGACTGATATTCCTGATGAGAGTGGTCTTTTGCCACTGACCGGGAAATCAGATTTGCTCCACAGTTTTCGCCATTTAGGTTTACCTCAAACTGTGTTTTTGCAGTCTGCTCTTTTTCGGTCAAGATCCGCTCGTGAATCACAAGCTTTGCGTCTTTTCCCAAAGTTCCCTTTGTCGTACGCAGTGTATGGTCTACGCCGCCGATTTGAGAAGTATCCATTTCGAGAACGGCGCCTTCTTCCAGAAAAGCTTCCGTCACAGGATCAATTGTGCGAAGCCCGTTGCCTTTTCCAGTCCCGATATGCTTTTCGAGATACAGTGCATGGGAATTTTTTCCCATAAAGAAGCGGTGAATTCCATTATGCCGCGCAGGCTCTCCATTTTCCGTATGAACACCGCAGCCAGCTACGATCACAACATCTGCTCCCTCGCCGACATAAAAATCATTATAAACAAGGTCATCCACATCTCCATGTGTCACACAGGCAGGAATGGAAACTGTCTCCCCTTTTGTTCCGGGGGCAATCCGAATATCCAAGCCGGGACGATCCTTTTTGGAATCAATCTGAATATGCTCCGTAGACTGCCGGCCGGCACATTGTCCATCCTCCCGAATATTATAGGCTCCGTGAAACGTTCCTTTCCAGTCGGAAACGATCTTTAAAAGTTGTTCTGAAATACGATTCATCGTTAGCACGCCTCCCCTTCCTCTTTGGGACATTTTTCACAATGGGGCTCTTTTAAAAGCATCGGCAGAATCTCATCCGGTTTACCGGAACATCTAATTTTCCCGTCCGCAATTACAATCAGTTCATCTGCGATCTGTAAAATACGCTCCTGATGAGAAATAATCACCATGGAACCATTGATTTTTCCGCGCATCTCCTGAAACACATCAATCAGCGCTGCAAAGCTCCACAAATCGATCCCCGCTTCCGGCTCATCGAAAATCGTCAGCTTTGTATGGCGCGCCAAAACACTTGCAATTTCAATTCGCTTAATTTCACCGCCGGAAAGGCTGGCGTCCACCTCGCGGTCTATATATTCTCTGGCACAAAGTCCAACCTTGCTTAAAAGTGTGCAAAGCCGTTCCTCCGAAAGTGATTCTCCAGAGGCCAGTTCTAAGAGGTCACGTACGGTAAGCCCTTTAAACCGCACCGGCTGCTGAAACGCATAGCTGATCCCTTTTAAAGCACGCTCTGTCACATCGAGCCCTGTGATGTCTTCCCCATCAAGAACAATTTTTCCGGAATCCGGAGTTTCCACACCGGAAATCAATTTAGCAAGGGTTGTTTTTCCTCCGCCATTCGGTCCTGTGATCACCACAAGTTTTCCATCCGGAATTGTCAAATTTATATTTTTTAAAATAGATTCTCCGCCGGGTGCATGCCAGCAAAGGTCAGATAGTTGCAGCAAATTAGTTCCTTCTTTCTTTTTAAACAAACAGAAACAAATAAAGTTTTTTCTTTTCCTATTGTAAAAAATTTGACAATTCCTGTCAAGATCAGTTTCGAAAAAATTATACTTTTTTAGTGTACTTTTAGAATTACCAGATTCAAAAAGAAAAATACAAATAATTTTTATTTCTGAATAAAGAATTTTTTCGCCGTTTATCTAAAAATTTTCGGGAAAAAATTTTAGGAACACTTGACAAATTCCCGTTCTGTATGCTATATTAATATCCGTTGCCAATATGCGAGTGTAGTTCAGTGGTAGAACCCCAGCCTTCCAAGCTGGTTGTGTGGGTCCGATTCCCATCACTCGCTCCAAAGGACATGCGCCAATAGCTCAGCTGGATAGAGCAACTGCCTTCTAAGCAGTAGGCCAGGGGTTCGAGTCCCTTTTGGCGCGCCAGCACGCGCCAAAAGCCTTTTACTTTTGGCGCATTTATATGGTGGATGTAGCTTAGTTGGCTAAAGCGCCAGATTGTGGCTCTGGAGATCGTGGGTTCGAGTCCCATCTTCCACCCCATTGATTGATACGAGGTCTTTTTTGGCCTCGTATTTCCATATTGGGCTGTAGCCAAGCGGTAAGGCAACGGACTTTGACTCCGTCACGCGTGGGTCCGAATCCCGCCAGCCCAGCCAATTGAATACCTTTTGAACCCCGCATGAACTCTATGTTTATGCGGGGTTTCATTTTTCTTGAACAACCCCAAAACAGGACCACCAAATCACCCATTATTGTTTACGATCAAAAATTTATTCAATGCTGTTTCCTCATCAGCAAACTGTAAAAGCATGGGTACAAATATTAAGGGCCGTACTGGTTTGGCTATACTCTAACCTTATATGTTTTTTTGAATCGATTTTGGCTTCCCGGATTTTCTCTCTAAAGCAACCAACAATGACTATCATTCACTGATTCCCCCAGCTTATCCTTCAAGGACGGCTAGGGGATTTTTTGTTGTTAACACGCATAATTAAAATGTTACAATTATGTTAAATTTTTACAAATATTTATGTAAAGTATTTCATTTTATAGAGTTTAAGACTATGATTAATGTGATAAAAAATTTTTAATTATTATAGTAATAATTAGAAGGTCGGTCAACAGTAGATTAAAATTCAGAAGCTTAATATTGTAAAATAGTGAAATTAAAAAGATGGAGATGTTTGCTATGATCGATATACCGGAAGCTTTGTTACATAGAATATTTAACAAAAAGTGTATTTTATTTCTTGGCGCCGGTGCCACCTTAGAATCCGGGGGATTATTGGGGGCAGATTTAGCAAAATATTTGTATAATCAGTTAGGCGACACTGGTGTAAAATTCAATTCTGATTTGCCGCGTTTCACTTACAATCTTGTAAAGAAAGGATTCAGAAAAGAAATAGAACAATCTATACGGGAAAGATTAAAGTACCTTACTCCAAGCAAAAAGTTCGAAAAAATTTCACTAATTCCTTGGAAAGCTATCTATACCACTAATTATGATGACTTGGTAGAAAAATCATATAAAAACCAGAGATATTATGAATATACTTTGGAAGACCCATTACATCCTAAAGCATTTGTTAACGACTCAAACATTCCACTATATAAAATAAACGGAGATATTAATGCCCCATATTCAGAAGATAACCCATTGAAAATCACACTAGAAGATTTAAAGTTTTCCAAAAAAAACAGTAAAAAATATATAAACAGACTTATGGAAGACTTTAACGATACATTTATTTTCATTGGGTACAGCTTTTCAGATAAAATCATAACAGACATTCTTGAAACTTTTTCTGATAATGCTCGTTGGGAATCAATAAAGGAAAAATATATTATTCTTCCTGAAATTTCAGAAGATTTAAAAACAGATTTAGAAATTTATAAAATAAAATATATTAAAGGGACTGCAGATAACTTTTTTGAAGAAATGTATACCATAGCAGAAAGCAATTATAGAATTAAACTTCAACAGCTTAAAATTCTTTTTTCTCCGGAATCATCGTTATATACTTTCGATCCACGGACAATGAATTATATAACGGAATGTTTTGAATTTTATAATCCCACTATGAACTACCCTGTAGATCCGCGCGCATTTTATAGAGGAGGCAGTCCTAATTGGGGCATTATTAAAAACAATTTTGATGTATATCGAGAACTTGATGTAACAAAACTTGGTGATAAAGATGTAAAAAGGCTGAATACTGAATCCTTGGTCGATTTTATAATCGAATTGAGTGCCGAACATCAGATAAAAAAATTATTATTAAGAGGACCAGCAGTATCTGGAAAATCTACATTAATCTATAGGTTAGCATATGAGTTAACCAAAAACGGTATCTTATCATTTCTGTTTAAAACTCAGTCACAATATCGAAGTGGACTGTTGTTTGATATATACGGAAAGGTTAAATCTACCATTGTAATTATTTTTGATAATGTAATAGTCGATTATGAGCAGTTTTTTAAAATGATTTCTGACACTCAGAATAATCAAATTCCTGCGATATTTATTGCTACGTCGAGGTATTCTGATTGGGATAATGTTTTCAGTAATTATAATAAAACAAGGTTAGGACCTATCAACTATTATATAGATGTCAAGGATACCCTTGATATACTTGAAGCACAAAAACTTGTTAAAAAAATGATTGCAAGTAATATAATAAACGTTTCTACAAAATTCGACGAAGAATCTGTTACTAAAAAAATATCCAACAGTCAGAATATCATTGATATATTGCTAGAGGTTATTGATCGATCGGAAAGCGTCACTGATTCAATCTGCTTTGAATATGACAATTTGTCTAATGAAGCAAAATTAGCGGATGGAATTGTTTCGTTAAGTTTCAAGTATGGATTAAAATTACAATGGGGGTTATTAAAAAGATCTATTGAAAAGCACTATTATTCTTTTACTTGGGAAGATTTTGTTGATAAAATCTTAAATGGAGATGCAAAAGGTAATTTATTTCAAGAAGAAATCCAAGGCGAGTATTTCATAAGCGGCAGACATAGATATATTTCAGAGCTAATTTTGCAAATTCACTATAAAGGAAATTATAGTGAAGAAATCGCTGATATTAAAAGTATCATACAAGCTTCATCTGGAAATGATTCTGAAGAACATTTTGTGGGGACACTTATCAATGCAATTTTGCAGAATGATAATAATTACACAACTAAGCAGATTGAAGAGCTATTAAATTTTGCAATCGATACATTCGTTATAGACGATAATAAAGCTTTTATCAACCACTTGAAAGGAGAATTTTTACTGACACAGCGGAAATATAATGATGCAATTGCTTGTTTCGATACGAATGTGCGAAATAACTTAAATAAAATGTATAGTCTTCATTCAATGGGTAAAGCGTACTATTACTTGGCTAAATCAGAAAATATAACCTCCGGTAAATTTAGAAGCGACATCAATCACGCTAAAAACAGGTTATTTGATGGTATTCAAAAATTCCCTAGAAATGAATACTATTATTCTATGTTATTAACTGTATTTACCTATTTAAAAGACAACAATTGCCTTAGTGAAGAGGATAAAAGAAATATAAAAGCATTGGAAACATCGGCAAGCGAAAATTTAAATATTAAAAATATATCTGATTTGAATAACAAAGTCAAAGACATCATGTAATTACGGCATGAACTGGCAAATAAGACTTCGCCTTACGAGCTTTGCAAAGGATCAACAAGCGTTTAATTACTTTGCAAGGCAGAAATATAAATCATCCATGTCTTCGAAGATAAACAAACTATTTAGTTTATTTACAATATATTTTTTAACTAAAAAGTCATCACCAACCGTCCAATAAAAGTCAGTTGATGATGACTTTCCTATGTAAATATAATTCACAATTTTACTTTTGATCACCTTTATAAGTAAAATCACATTTAATTTCTACAGTTTTTCATACCAAGTGTTTCATTTTCTAAGATTTACGGGTATAATGAATGCAACACAGAAATTCGAGAGATTGTGTTCTATGCTTAAACATGATGTGGAGATGATTAGAATGGACTATACGATGCAAGACCGAGCAAATCTTATTGTACAAGCATGTAAAAATTCAAAATCAACAAACCCCTATGAGATTTTTAAAGAAGTAGCATCAAAAGACTTTATACGCATCCATGGACCGGAGCATCATGTTCTGGACGGAGCATGCATTTTGACAGCGTATTATAATGCCGGCGGCAAGATCGACTTAGAAGAAAGTCTTCAAAAACTTATGCACCAAGGTTTATTGATGCCCGGAGCTGTATGCGGTCTATGGGGTGTATGCGGTGCAGTAATGTCCGTAGGTGCCGGCTTAGCAATCATTGACGGCACCGGTCCACTATCAACAGACGGCTCATGGGGAAATCATATGAAGTTTACCTCTAAGGCTTTGGAAAAATTAGCAGAGATAAATGGGCCCCGATGCTGCAAAAGAGACGCATATTTAAGTTTTAAAACAGCCGTTGAATTTATAAATGAAAATTATAATGTAACATTAGAAGTACCCAATATTAAATGTGAATTTAGTCCATATAATGAGCAATGTATCGGAAAACGATGCCCATTTCATCAATAAAACTTTATATCACTGCTGATTTCTATTTTTTACAATTAAGAAACACCACCGATTATCCAGAAAAGGAATAGTCGATGGTGTTTTTGACTTTACAAAATCAATAAAATACAAAAAAGCTTATCAGTGCAGCCATGAAAATTCGAATTATTTATTACCATTCATCTTAATAAAGCAAGAATAGTCGAGAAATTCTATGGCGATTTGAATTATACTAACGATGTCAGGAGGTGAAAACAGTGACAGAAAAGATAGAAGCAGTTCAACGAATGCAGGACTATATCGCATCTCACCTATTTGAAAAAATATCTCTGGCCGACTTGGCGGAAGCAGCGCACTTTTCGCCATGGTATGCAGCGCGAATATTCAAAGAATTGGTGAGTCTTTCTCCTGCAGATTATATCAGAAGATTAAAACTTTCAAAATCTGCGCTGCGGCTCAGGGATGAAAACATAAAAATTATCGATATTGCTTTTGATATGGGTTTCGTCAGCATTGATGGCTATCAAAGAGCTTTTCTCAGGGAATTCGGCTGTAATCCGAAGGAATATGCAAAAGCCCCTATTCCGCTGTCACTGTTCATCCCTTATGGCGTAAAATTCAGAATGCTATGGAAAAAGGAGCAAACGACTATGGAAAATATTCAAAATGTATTTGTACAGGTTATTGAAAAGCCAGCAAGGAAAGTCATCATCAAAAGAGGGATAAAAGCCGATGAATACTGGAGCTACTGTAAAGAAGTAGGATGCGATGTGTGGGGAATTCTCACAAGCATGAAATCCCTTTGTGGTGAACCGGTGTGTCTGTGGCTCCCGGAAAAGTACCGCAAGTCCGGTACTTCAAAATATGTTCAGGGCGTGGAAACCGCGCTCGATTTTGACGGTCAAATTCCGGCTGGATTTGATATTATCGAGCTTCCTTCGGCAAAGTATCTGATGTTTCAGGGGGAACCATTTGCCGAAGAGGATTATTGCGAAGCAATCGAGGCCGTTCAGAAATCCATGGATCGATATGACCCGTCGGTTATCGGATATAATTGGGATGAAGAAAATCCACGTATCCAATTGGAGCCTGTTGGAACAAGAGGCTATATTGAACTGAAGGCAGTCCAAGCGAATACAAAATAGTCATTATCAGAAGTTGCACCTAATTGAGCAACGACACAGCTAAACATAACTTAACCCCCGCATGAACACTATGTTTGTGCGGGGTTCCTCTTTTTAGGATAAATCTTAAAATGAAGAAACATAAAAAGAAACCACCCCAAAGCTGGGGTGGTAATGTAAAGGATAAATTCACTTAGCAGAAATTACAAAAACTGTAGCAATTAAAGCAACGGCAGATATAGCTCCAAAAAGAACACATATAATGGCCTCCTTTGTTCATATATTTGCTCTAGAGCAACATAATTGTAACAATTTTGTAACCGATTTGCAAACGAAATTTTTCCCAGTTTAAATTTCATTGCAAATCTACAGGAGATGGGAATTATACGGTCAATAAAAAGCTTTTAGACAAAGCCAAATTACTTTGCCTTATATGTTTTGAAAGTTCCCTGATGTAGATGGAAACTGCACAGGGAACTTACTTGTGGTACATTCGATTATGAAAGCAAGCAAAAAGCAGTAATAATTCCGGCGCTGATTCCACAAATAACTGGGATTAGATTTTTTCGTGCTAATTCCATTGGTTTTACATTGCAAATTGCCGCAACTGGAATAACACCCCATGGAATGATAGTGCCACCACCAATCCAAATGGTAATAACCTGCCCAAGGGCCGCCAATGTTGCTGCATTGGCACCTGTTGCAACAGAGAATGTCTGCGCAATAGAACCTACCATTGGTAAACCGGAAAATCCGGAACCATCCAATCCTGTAATTGCCGCAACGGCAGATTCAATCAGAATTGTTGGTGCACGCCCTACTGGGACCGCATTTGTCATCGCAATTCCAATATCGCTTAGAATCCCAGGTGCATCTTTTCCAAGCACTTTTGCTGCAAATTCTCCGTTCCCCATAAAAAAGAGTGCTGCGATCACGATGACCGGTGCAAAAATAGAAATTGAAAATTTAAATCCATATTTGATATGATCCGTGATCTTTTCCAGAGAAGAAAGAATGTCTCCATTAAAGAGCATAATAATTACCATAATAATGAGAGCCGTCCCACCAACAAGAGCGGTTGCATCTTCTCCAACAATTTTAAATTTTAACATTATAACAATATCAAATAAGAATGCAGCTGGCGTAAGGACAGCAATCACATAGGCAAACTTCGACGGATGCTTTTCATTGTCCCTTTTTGATTCTGATAAAATTTGTGGCTCCTTTTTCATGTCTCGTAAAAACATAACATAAGAAACGATAACCGTTACAACGCTGACAGCCGCCCAAATTGGAATGGAAGCGGTCATTACTTCTGTTACCGAAATTCCGGCAGCTTTTGCCGTAATTGATGGAGCTCCCTGAATAAAGAAGTCACTGGAAAGCCCAATGCCATGGCCAAAAATATTCATAGCAACGGCAGCCCAAATCGCCGGGAGTCCCGCATCAAGCGCAACTGGAAGCAGCAAAGCTCCAATGAGCGCAACTGCTGGTGAAGGCCAGATAAACCATGAAAAGATCAGCATTACACAGCCAACCAAAAAAAATGCTGGCTTTCTAGTATGGATCATACGCTGCAGCGGGCGAATCATAATTCGGTCAGCGCCCACCATTTCCAAAGATTTTGACATAGACATAATCAACGAAATCACAATAATAATTCCGATAAATTCACCGGCAGATGATACAATGGCATGATAAAGCATTTGAACTGCCAGAATGAAATTATGACTATAAGCGAAGCAGATCGCAAAAATCCCAATAATACAGGGAAGAACGATCTCCTTTTTCTTGAGCAGAGCGGCAATAATAAAAAGCACTGCAGCAATATAAATAACGTGCAGTGTTCCTAATTGAGCCATCTAAGATTCCCCCTATCACGCCATTATATGGATTTATCGTCTTAGATGATTTATTTTTTAAAATTCTTTTTCGTTTTTTCGGCCGTATTTTCCCAATTAAAATTTTAAAAGGATATTTTCTAAAATGAAAATATCCTTGACGAATTTCTGTAATTTGCTAAAATAGAAATAATGTTGACTCAAAGCTTTGGACTGAATGCAAAATTCACTTTAAAGCTATGAAGATAATCAAACAGGGAGGAAAATTTATGATGCAAATTTTAGACGGGTTAGACAGTTTTCTTTATTACCCAATATTGATTATTGTTTTGCTCGCAGCAGGTCTTTTTTTTAGTTTTCGAACGCATTTTGTTCAGCTTCGCATGTTTGCAGAATCTATTCGGGTCGTATCTGAAAAGCCTGCAAAAGAAAACACTGTTTCTTCTTTTCAAGCGCTCATGGTATCTACCGCTTCTCGAGTTGGTACCGGTAATATCATTGGTGTTTCCACAGCACTTTGCCTCGGCGGTCCTGGTGCAGCTTTCTGGATGTGGGTAATTGCATTGATTGGTGCAGCTTCTGCTTTTATTGAAAGCACGCTCGCTCAGATTTTTAAACGCCGTGATAATAATGGAGACAGTTACGGTGGTCCTGCTTATTACATTGAAACAGCCCTCCACAATCGTGGTTTGGCAGTTCTTTTCTCTGTCTGCTTAATTCTCACTTATGCCGGTGGCTTTAACATGCTTGCCTCTTACAATCTGCAATCCACCTTTGCAGTCTACAGCTTCTACGATTCCGCTTCTACTCCATGGATTATCGGCCTTATCCTTGCCGCTCTTGTCGCATGGTGTGTGCTGGGAGGCGGCAAACGAATCGTAAAAGCAACCAGCTTGATTGTCCCAATTATGGGTATTCTCTATGTGTTAGTCTCTTTAATCGTCTTTTTTGCGCATCTCAATATTATTCCTGATGTTTTTGCTATGATTTTTGAAAATGCCTTTGATTTCAAATCAATCTTTGGTGGAATTGCAGGTTCCTGTATGATGTACGGAATTAAACGCGGACTTTATTCCAACGAAGCCGGCGTAGGTTCCGCTCCAAATGCAGCAGCCGCTGCTGATGTTTCTCACCCCGTCAAGCAAGGACTTGTTCAAGTTCTTTCCGTCTTTATTGATACACTTTTGCTCTGTACTGCAACCGCTCTGATGTGTCTCTGCTCCGGCATTGCACCAACCAAAGAGCTTGCCGGTGCCCCTTATGTACAGCAGGCTGTTTCCAGTGTCCTTGGTGGATTCGGTCCCATTTTTGTTACAGTTGCAATGGTACTTTTCGCCTTTACAACACTTTTAGGAAACCTTTTTTATGTAGACAACTGCCTTACCTTTATTCACCGCAAAATCCCCAGCAAAAAATTCATGGTTTGGTTCCGTCTATTCTGTTCTTTTATTGTTTTGATCGGTGCAACTCTGCCAATGGCAGCTGCATGGGACCTTGCCGATATCATGATGGCAATCATGTGTATGATTAATTTACCGGCTTGTGTAGCGCTGAGCAATGTCGCTGTCAAAGCCTGTAAAGACTATGAGAAACAAAAAAAGGCCGGAAAAAATCCGGTATTCCATGCTGCAGATGTTGGTCTAAATCCTGATGAACTGGATTATTGGAAATAATTATTCCTTGTTTATGCAAAATAAAAAAGCGCAGACTTTTTGCCGTTATAAAGCAGAAAGCCTGCGCTTTTTATTTAACTAATAAAGTCTTTCCTATTTAATGATCTTTTTATGATTTTCCTCTGGTCCTAACAATCGCCTGATAGGCTCCATTGCTGGAAGTTGAGACTAATACCGCATTAAACGGAATCAAAGCCCAAACCGTCCATGGTTGCAAAAATCCTCCAGTGGCCGCAGTAGAAATCAGCAGCACAAAGAGCGCAATCAAATAGCTGAGTCCCTGCGTCGGCATTTTACTCAGTACTCCAATGTTTTTTAAAAACTGCGTCAGCAAACTCGTTACAGCTGCCGCGCCCACAAACGTTGCCAAAAAATCCCAGCTTAAGAATTCAGTCATGTTCATCATGATCCTCCTTATCCTCCAAATCACTAATCCTGTGATTTGCAGCTTTCATCTGTTCTTCCAATCTATAAGTACGCTCAACGACCTGATTATGTTTTGCGACTTTCTCCTCCAATTTCTGCAAACGAAAATCCACCAATTTGTTGGCAGCCCGAATTCCACTCCAGCTGCCGACCGCTGTTCCCAAAAAAGCGATCAGCGCAACTACTACTTCGGTTGGCATTGCTATCACCTCCTTTATCGAACCGTAATCTGGAATCGGTCGATTTTTTCTCCAAAGCAGCCCGCATAACCGTCTTGACCATTTTTTATTTCGTCATCCTGCTGCCAGTCATAATAGTCTTCTTTGAGCGGAGAAACCCGATAGCAAGCTTTTTTATAAGGCCGAATGGAATTAGGTGTCTCATAATAAACAGCCACTGCATCAATCGGTGTGCCATTCCCTGCATATCCATTTTCAAAGTCATCCGTATCATAACCGTTAACTTCAGGCAACCAATTTCCGTCTTTTGTATGGACTCGATATCGAACAGAACCACAGTTAACTCCAACAGCGAGATCAGTAATTGCCTGCCCCTCGATTCCAGCAAAATCCGAAAGATTATTTACTTCTGGCAGCCAACCACTTTCTTGAGTTCTCACACGATACTTTATTCTAATTTTTTTCATTTCAGAAGAGGGAAACTGCGTCGAGACCGGTGCTGCGCTATTTTCCAAATTTAAATAGGCGATATTAGTATCAATACTGCCATTGCATCCTGCAACAGAAGTTCCACCGAACTGCCAAAGGGGACAGGAAACGGATGGTCTATTGACATCATACTGTGCAAACCATAAAGGATAACTTGCTAATCTGCTCATATCAAACCAATTTCTGCAGTAATCCAAATTCGAATAATTACCTGCCTGATATCCCGCAGAAACGATTGCACTTAAAAATGCAACCGCCATATCGGTAACCAGTGCCTTATCCGGCTCAACTCCTTGCTCTTTGGAATAACGAACGGAATCATATTCGTAATCAAAAAAGACAGGCCACGTGATTTGGTTTTGATACGGTCTGAGAACCGTCAAGCAAGTTTCCGCTTCTTTTTGCGCATCCTGCACAGAAGTTGCATAGCTGAACCAATACACGCCGACCGAAATTCCTGCATTGATTGCCCCCTGTATATTTCTATCAAAGAATTTATCTTTTTGACTGATGTCATTACCATAACCAGCACGAATAATAGCAAAGTCAATTTCATCATTTTTTACAGCGTTCCAATCGATAAAGCCATTGTGGGCACTGACATCAATCCCTTTCAAACTCATTTTGTGCCTCCAAAGCCTTCTGTACTTTTCCCATTGCAAGTTGCAATTGGATAATCGGGTCTGATTCCTGCTGCTTTTTTATTTTAGCTAATTCAGCATCCGTATATTTTGTAAAAACTAAATCGCCATTAGAATTTTGCAAATACCTCCCTGTGCTGAAATCAAGCATACCGGTAATCGGATTCCCATTTTCATCTAAAATTTTCATAAGCCCTCCTTATCCTAAAAGAAAATATGGTTGTAGCTCAAGGCTGTAAAATGCTGGCATAATATGTACATATCCCTCACTGCTAACTACCGAAAAAAATGTAGATTGCGGAATATTTCGCAGCCAATATGTATATCTTTTGCAGATTTTATCAGGAGAAAGTCGGAATAATGGAAGTTGACCGCAAGAAATTCCAATATTAAAATAATATCCGTATTTGGTAAGTCCAAATGTCCCATGACCCAAGACTTCCTCAACGGTCATAAGATTAACTGTAGAATCAAACCAAGACCAGTCTGAAGGAACACCGGAGGAAGTGGCATTCGTTAATAATTCTCTGCTTGTGATTAAATGTGAACCAAACGCATCACCAAGATATCCCGCCCATACTGGCAAAACATCAGTATACATTTTACTGCCTACATATCCACCATCTGTTGTATTGGTATCATTCATTTTGTAAGAACCAAAACTTGTAGTCGGCATTACAACGATATGATGTTTAGTCAGTGCAGTATCTCCGCGATTCATTTTTACATCACAGCCTAAAACTTGGAACACATAATTTTGCCCATTCACTGTTTTATTAAAATAGTCCCCGACAAAAATATCGTCAAAAGTGCCGTTTGCAATATTCGTATACATAGAGCCGTCAGCCTCGTTTGCGCTAATGTCCTTACCTCTATAAATGCTGTTATGATATCCGGAGTTTTGGAAAACTGTAGTATACTCGGTTGCCTTGTCTGCGGCTTGATTTGCCTTTTGAATTGCTTTTTTAGTGTCAGAAATCAGTTGATACAAAACCGAAACTTCCCCATCGCCAGGAATCGATTTATCAATTTTACAGGGAAAAACCCGCAAAACCAAATTATCAACCCGCAAATCATAAACTTCTGGTTTTACAATCTGAATCCAACATTTCAAATCCCCAGAAGACCTGCATGCTTCATACGTCAAAGTAACGGATGCCAAATTTTCGGAGATTGTCATTGGAAGCTGCAAGATTTTATCCTCTTCGGAAATATAAAACGTTGCTGTTGTTCCAGAAAGGTCAATTTGCTGACCATCGGGTCCATCAATTTCTATCTGATAAGTTCTTGCATTGTGCTCTCCCTGAAACGCCCGGAGAATTTTTGCTGTTCCTCCTCCGTCCGCAGGAATTTTTATTTTTTGATTCATGTGGCTGCACCACTCCTTTCACTCCTCCGAAAAAAAGCGCTTTAAATTCGCCTATTGGGGCAAAAAAAGAAAAATTGCAATAAAAAAGGCCCGTCGAAGTACAGATTTCTCTGTTCTCGACGAGTCTTACTAATTTTTTATTTTTTAGGAACAAGTAACATAACCCGGATAATTGAGCGCAATATAAGTTTTTCCACGGTTTAGTTTTAGTTCTTTTCCACTATCGTCATAAAACTTAAGATAATCATACTCTCCGGTTTTCTCCCATGTAATCGACTGTACCACTCCGTCAGAGAGATAATATCCTTTATAAGTTCCCTTTCCACCCTTCCAGTTTACACTTTTGTGGCCAGTATTGTCCATCTGTGAAATGTCTGTTTCCAAAACAATCACATTTGTAAAGCTTAACTGTATACCGGTAACTCCATCGACATGTGGTTTTCCATTATGCTGTTTTAGATAAGTTCCAGTCTTTGAATCATAAGTAAAGGTGCTAAAATAATCCCCCTGGCCAAACTGCACATTCATCTTTGTACAGGCATTTCCATTAGGCTTTATTAAATTTGTCCCTGACTGGAATGAAAAAGCCGGGCCGTTTTTTTCCGACTTCAAATCTGTACGTACACCATTTTCTTTTAAAGCGGAAGCAAGTCCGGTCCCATCAAAATAGCCTGTATGTTCCAAACTCATCCCGTTATTTAAGCGAGCCTGATCTCTTCCATAAAGCCCATAAGTGTTTTCTGTACCATTGAGGTGATCAATATCCAGTGTATTCAATACCTGCTGTGCCATTCCAGGATCCTGCCCCCAATGCACATAAAACGCATCAAAGCCAACTGCAAGAATTGGATAATAGTATCGGCAGCTGCGCAAAGAACAAATTTTGGGCACTTTTGTATAATCACCATACATCGCCATCAGACGAGTAATATTATCCTCCACCGGAATCTCAAAAATCACATCGGCATCAGAGACTCCATACTGCGGCAAAGAATCCACGAGATTATTTACCATGACCGCCACGGGACGTTTTCCGACTGCTCCATCCGTTAGAGTACCCAGCCCTGTTAAAAGGTCCATATTTTTGGGATTTCCTTCGTTTTGAGACTGCGAAGAAACAGGCGCAGAGGAAGTCGGCGCTTCCGGAGCAGAGGAGACCGGAGCTGTCTGTCCACAGCCGGCCATTAGCAAAGTTACAGCCAATGCCAAGGCCAAAGTTTTACACTTTTTCATAAAAATCTCCTTCCCTAAAAAACATATTAAAGGTATTGTATCATATTTTTTAAAAAAAGGAAGGATTAAAAGGAGGAATATTCCAAATGTATTTTTAATGAAATAAAAGCTACTTTGCAATGGGAAGTGTTACCGTAAAGGTGCTGCCTTTTTCCGGTACACTTTCTACACTAACTGTACCGCCATATAAAACCGCTAGGTGTTTGACGATCGAGAGTCCCAATCCGGTACCGCCAATTTCTCTGGAACGGGAAGCATCCACCCGATAAAATCGTTCAAACAAGCGCCCGATATGTTCCGGTGCGATCCCAATCCCAGTATCTTTTACATTGATCACAACCATATTTCGCCTCAAAAGTCCATCAACGCTGACTGTTCCACCCTTGCGGTTATACTTAATTGCATTCTCGACCAGATTAGAAATCATCTGTTGAAGCCGTGTGGGAGAAAAACGAACAATCGCTTTGGGATCAACGTGATAGCTAAGCTGCACTTCATTTTGTTTAGCTGTCTGCGAAAGGCGTCCCACCACTTCTTTTACCGCTTGTTCTACCGAACACATTTTTGCAGAAGGATCTTCTTTGGCATTTTCAATTTGGGAAAGTGCCAACATATCGTCAATTAAATGCTGCAACCGCTGTGTCTCCATATCCAGCACATCGTAAAAGTAAGCACGGGTTTTTTCATCCCGGTCAGCACTCTTTAAAAGCTCAATACTTCCCCTGATTGCAGTCAGCGGCGTTTTTAGTTCATGGGTAACATTCGAAACAAATTCCGTGCGCAGTTGTTCCAGCTGCTTCATCCTGGTAACATCAGAAATCACCGCCAAAGCCGTATGGCCGTCATCAACACGAACGGCATAAACGGTCAGCTTCTGCTCTTCTTTCTGCCCGCTCAGTTCCTGACGAACTGCTTCTCCGCTTTCCATTGCGCGGTGCATCAGATGTCCAATATGGGCTAAAAGAAGACTGCCTTCCATCTGACCCCCAACTGCAAGATGTGGAATTCCAACTAGCTCTCTCGCACGTTCATTTAAAAACTGTACTTTATCTTCTCGATCAATTGCCAAAACTCCGCTGTCCATGCTATCCAAAAGGCCCTCCAGCTGATTTTGGTTATGCCGTTGCGCCTCCATCGCCTGCTGAGTACTTTGGGCCATCTTGTTAAAAGAACTTGCCAAATCCCCGACTTCGTCTTTTTCGGTTACTTTAACGCGGCTGGAATACTCCCCTTTGGCAATCTTTCCTGCAGCCTTCGTCAGTTCCTGCAAGGGACGCGTTGCACGGGAAACCATTGCTCCCGTAATAGCCAAAACTATCAGGACCCCCAATCCGATACTAAACGCTGCTGTTTTCCAAAGTCCCAAAATCTCCTGATCAATTTGAGTGGTCGGCAGAGCTGCTCTTAAAATAACGCCGCTTTCTAAAGAAATTGCTTCATAATAATAACTCTGATGAACGGTGGCGCTCATACGTGTATCCGTTCCACGTCCAAACTCTTTTGCAGCTTTTACTTCCGGACGATTCGCATGATTTTCTAAAATTTCTTTCTGAGTACTATCTCCCAGCACTTGTCCATCAGAAGAGATAATACTGATGCGCATCTCATCTCCATTTTGGCTGAGCTGTTCTCCTACTTCCTGTGCGATTTCCTGTGGATCCTGCAAAATTTTATCCTCTTCGGCAGACAAAACAGAAAGCGCCGTTGAAACTCTCTGCGAAAACATCTCGTGATAACGCTGCTGCACTTGAAAAGCAGAAAACAGAAACGCCGCAGAAAATGCCAAAACGACTGTAATACTATTTAAAAGAATCAGTTTTTTCTTCATGAGTGATCTCCGACAAATTTATATCCAACCCCGCGTACTGTAATTAAGTATCGAGGGCTATCCGGATTCTCTTCAATTTTCTGCCTCAAATAACGCATATGAACATCGACCGTGCGAGTATCTCCGAAATATTCCACACCCCAAACTTTATCAAGCAGCATATCTCTGGTAAGCACTTTCCCAGTGTTCTGCATTAAAATACAAAGAAGGTCAAATTCCTTTGCTGTGAGTTCAATCACTGTCCCATTCTTTTTAACTGTATGACGCGAAATATCAACTAAAAGGCCGCCTTCTTCCAAAACCTCTTCCTCGTTTTCTTTGGAATCATTCACTCTTCTGAGAATTGCCCGCACTCTTGCGCAGAGCTCTTTGATTCCAAACGGCTTTGTCACATAATCATCGGCACCCATTTCCAGTCCAACTACCTTGTCAATTTCTTCACCTTTGGCAGTCAGCATTAAAATCGGAATTTTTCTCCACGATTTCTCTTCCCGCAGCCGCCGGCATACTTCCAAGCCATCCATCCCCGGCATCATCCAATCAAGGATAATTGCATCCGGTTTTTTTCGACTCATTCCTTTTAGAAGGCTTTCCCCATCCGAAAATTCGGCCGTCTCAAATCCTGCGTCCCTTAGGCCAAAGGCTACTAATTTTCGAATATTCATCTCATCATCGACAACATAAATAAGTGCCATAACTTCCTCCGTTATTTCCCGTTAGGAAGCTCCTCTTCTCCATTGAGGTCCGGATGCTCCCCTGTTCCCCGATAGATCACCCATTCTGCAATATTTGTTGCGTGGTCTCCCATCCGTTCAATATACTTAATAATAAAAAGAAGATCAACCTCTTTCATCACTTGTTCCGGATTTTTAGAAATAGAAACACAAATTTCCAAAACCAGTTTTCCAAATGCAGAATCGACTGCATCGTCTTCTTTGCAAACAGCCCTTGCTTCTTCCAAATCGCCGCTCAAAAAGACATCCATCGCTCTTTGAAACATCGACTGTGCCATCCCCATCATCTGCACCACATTGTTGATAAGCAAACTATTGGGATCAAGCGTCCCTGTCTCTAAAATTTCACAGATATCGGCGCACTGATCAGCCTCGCGTTCCATATCGGTCAAAATTTTAAGGCAGGCGGCAATCTCCCGCAGATCATGAGCTAAAGGCTGCTGCATTGCAAGCAGGTTCATGCAAAACTTTTCGTTCTCCTGCTCTAAAGAATCAATTTCCCGATCTCCCAAAACGACCTGTTGGGCCAACTCCCGATCATCTGTTTTCAGCACCCGGATCGTCTTTTCAATTCGGTCGCTGATCATAAGAGCCATTTGTATCATCTGTTCGTTAAGTTTTTTAAGTTCCTGATCGAAATATTTTCTGGGCATAATCCGGTCTCCTTTTGTATCATACCATATTTTTATAAAAACGCGAGCAAAAAATCAGCCAAATCTTCCTGTAATATAGCGCTCTGTGCGTTCGTCCAATGGATTATTAAACATATCCATTGTATTGGAATACTCCACAATTTCACCCAGCAGGAAGAAAGCGGTATTATCGGCAATTCGTCCTGCCTGCTGCATATTGTGCGTAACGATAATGACGGTATATTTTTTGCGCAGATCGCCCATTAAATCTTCAATTTTCAAAGTAGAGATCGGATCCAGCGCGCTGGTAGGTTCATCCATCAAAAGGATATCCGGCTCCACTGCAAGTGCACGGGCAATACAAAGCCGCTGCTGCTGCCCGCCGGACATTCCCAGTGCACTCTTTTTTAAGCGATCTTTTACTTCATCCCACAAAGCGGCCTGTTTTAAACTGGTCTCTACGATTTCATCCAATTTCTGCTTTTGCTTGACTCCATGAATCCGTGGCCCATAAGCAATATTATCATAAATAGACATTGGAAACGGATTTGCTTTTTGAAATACCATTCCTGCACGTTTTCTTAAAAGAGTGACATCCGTTCTGGAATCGTAAATATCTTCTCCGTCAATCGTAACCTTTCCTGCAATTTTACAGCCGGGCACCAGGTCGTTCATTCGATTGAGCGTTTTTAAGCAAGTTGATTTTCCGCAGCCGGAAGGCCCAATAAATGCTGTTATTTTGTTGGCTGCAATGTCCATATTTACATTTTTCAGCGCATGAAAAGACTCTTTCGCACTTTCATAATAAAGATTCAGATCATGAATCCCTACCTTAACATTTTCGATCCCGCAAAGATTTCCATAAACAGTTTCATGGGAGTTCATGTCGGCTGTTTCTTTTAGCTGCCATGTTTCCTGTCTTTCGTCTACTAAATCGACCAAAGCAGATGTTTGATTTACGATATTCTCCATCATTTTATTTCTCCTTTATTTGGAAGCGCCGGTCGCTTTTTGATCAATTTTTCGGCTGAGGATTCGTGCCAAGAGGCTAAACAGAAGAACCATCAAAATTAATACAGCCGAACAAAAATTTGCAATCTGTGTTGCATTTGCAGCAATGGATTCCGTACGGGAAGCCCAAATCTGTAAAGCCAGCGTTTCGCCCGGACGCATAGGATTGAGTGGACAGGTCGGAGAAGTCAGATCCCAGTTGCTCCAGTTGATATCCGTGCTCATTCCTGCCGTATAAAGCAAAGTGGCAGCCTCGCCGAATCCCCGTCCGGCAGCTAAAATAATGCCGGTCATAATGCGCGGAACACAAGCGGGTAAAAGCATATGCACAATCGACTGCCAGTGAGTGGCGCCAACCGCAAGAGAGCCGCTTTTATATTCTCCGGGCAGTGCCTGAAACGCGTCCACCGTGGTCGACGTAATCAGCGGCAGGCAAAGAATAGAAACAGAAAAAGCGCCTGCCAAAAGGTTCCAGTGCTGATGAGTCATCACAATAAAAACAAGATATCCGAAAAGGCCAATGACAATGGATGGCAATGAAGAAAGCGTCTCGACGCACATCCGGATAAAGCGAGTCAGCTTTCCATCTTTTGCATATTCCGCAAGATAAATTCCAGCAAATATGCCAATAGGAACACTGATTAAAAGGGACAAAAACACCAGATAGATGGTGTTAAAAAATTGATTCCCAATTCCCTCTGCCGTAAAAGAAAGCAAACTGCTGTCAAAATTCGAAAAGCCTGAAATCAACACATCCAGCAAAAAAGCAGCCAGCAAAAGGAGGAAAAAGCCCGCTACCACATAAAACAGTCCGGTCATAAGCCGATCTGTTGTGCGGCATTTTCGGCTAAAATGATCCAATTCGTTTTTTGAATTATTGTGCATTGATTTTCTCCTTTCTGCTTGAAATCAAATGAATAAGAAAAATAAAGAGCAGAGAAATCAGGAAAAGCAACAGCGCCATTGTCCAAAGTGCCGTATTATATTCCCCACCCTCAGCAGCGCCGCCCATATTAGAGGCGATCGTCGCAGTAAGATTTGAAGTCGGCGAAAAAATCGATTTTGGAAAAGCTTTCATTTGCCCGATCACCATCGCAACTGCAAGAGCTTCTCCAAAGGCGCGTGCAAGGCCAAGAATAATTCCAGTGAGGATTCCGGACCGTGCATTGGGAACGACAATTCGATAAATAGTCTGCCAGCGTGTGGAGCCCATCCCATAGGCCGCCTCTCGATAACTGTCAGGGACGCTTTGAATTGCATCGGCCGCCACTGTCGTAATGGATGGAAAAATCATGACTGCCAAAACGATTGCAGAAGCAAGAACGCCATATCCCATTGGCTGATGAAAAACCGTTCGAATTGTTGGGACTAAAATGGAAAGTCCGACCCATCCATAAACGACGGATGGAATTCCGACAAAGATTTCAATGGCCGGTCGAAAAAATTTTTTCCCAAAACCCGGTGCAATTTCGGTAATAAAAATTGCAGAGACTAAGCTAAAGGGAACCGCAATCACCAGCGCCAATCCACAGGTAGCAAGCGAACCAACAATAAAAATTGCAGCACCAACATGGCCCCCTCCTATAAAATCATCCATAGGACTCCAGTTTGAGGAAAAGAGAAACTCGCTAACCGAATGCTGATATTGGACAAAGGTTCCTATTCCCTTTGCAGAAAGAAAAATTCCGATTGCAAAGGTTACTGCAATCATAAAAACGCCAAAAATGGTCACAACGGTTCGCCCTGCATATTCCTTTCGGATATGCCCCGAAATTCTTTTATTCATAAAGCACTCCATTTTATATATGAAAAGTTCAGACGAACAAGTTTTCCGTCTGAACTTTCCGATTCCAATTTGTTTAAAAGCACAAATCTTTATTTTGAAAAGCCTTATTTAGCTGCAGCATCACGGCTGGAGGTAACGGATGAATCCATTTTAGCGGTAATGCCATAACCAAGTTGTTCCATCTTCTGGCCGTACTCATCCGAGCAAATAAAGTTAAGATACTCTTTCACTGCACCGGTTGCTTCCCCTTTGGTGTACATGTGCTCGTATCCCCAAACCGGATATTTCCCGTTGTAAGTGTTTTCCAGAGTTGGTGCAGCCCCGTCGATTGCAACCGCTGTTACTTTATTTGCATTGTCTCCAACTAAATAGCTCAACGCCACATATCCGATGGCCCCTTTATTTTCTTCCACCGATTTCATAAGAGTACCGGAATTATCGGTTTCAAGTGCAGCGTTGCTGGCTTCCTGATTACCGTTTAGTGCATATTGCGTAAATAAAGCTCTCGTTCCAGAGGTAGTCGGACGGGTCACCAGCACGATTGCTTCATCCGGACCACCAACATCTTTCCAGTTGGTGATTTGAGCGGTAAAAATAGAAATCAACTGTTCTTTCGTCAAGTTTGTAATTCCGACATCCTTGCTGACAATTGGGGCCATTGTAACAACACAGACTTTATGATCCACCAATTCTTTTGCCTGATCGGCCGTCAGTTTCGACGCGGCTTCCACATCAGAATTTCCGATGTTAACAGATCCATCCGAGACCTGCTTTAACCCGTCTCCAGAGCCTCCGGCATTTAAGGTAATCGAAACATTTGGATATTTCTCTTTGAACGCTTTTGCAGCATCCTGTGCCAACGGCAAAAGGGCGCTTGATCCAGATCCCGTAATGGTTCCGCTAATATCCGCCGCTCCTAATTTTGACGTTGTAGTGCTTGCTGCTCCAGAAGCTGTACTGCTTCCCGATGCAGCGCTCTGGCCGCATCCAGCTAAAGTAGAAGATACCAGTAAAACCGATAATATAAAGCCAACCATTTTTTTCATAATCGCTTTGTCTCCTCATTTTTTTATTTTATTATTTTCCTTTTGTACGATGCTATTCTATCGACACAATGTTAAAACGAAGTTAAATGTAATTTAGAACTCTTTAAAAAACAAAAAACTCCGGCAGCTATAAAAAGCTGTCGGAGTTTTTTAATCAATGAGAATTTATTTCATGGTTTCAAAATTAGTACATTCCGCCGCCCATTTCAGGTGCAGCCGGAGCAGCTGCCGGAGCAGGCTCTTTCTTATCAGCAACCAAAGACTCGGTTGTCAGAACAGTCATTGCAACAGAAGCCGCATTCTGCAGAGCAGAACGGGTAACCTTTGTCGGGTCAACAACGCCGAAGGTAAGCATATCGCCATATTCGCCGGTCAGAGCATTGTATCCATAACCGACCTTATTCTCACGGCGAATATTTTCAACGATAACGGAGCCTTCTACTCCTGCATTCGTTGCGATCTGACGAATCGGCTCTTCCAAAGCTTTGAGGACAATAGAAACACCGGTCTTCTCGTCGCCCTGTGCCTTCTTGAGCAGCTTTTCGACTTCCGGAATTGCATTGATCAGAGCAACACCGCCGCCTGCGACGATGCCCTCTTCCACAGCTGCTTTGGTAGCGGCCAGAGCATCTTCAATGCGGAGTTTCTTTTCCTTCATTTCAATTTCGGTAGCAGCACCGACCTTGATCACTGCAACGCCGCCGGCTAATTTTGCGAGGCGCTCCTGCAGCTTCTCACGGTCGAAGTCCGAAGTGGTTTTTTCAATCTGGGCACGGATCTGATCAACGCGAGCTTTGATCTCTGCACTGTCGCCGCTGCCGCCAACAATAATTGTATTTTCTTTGTCAACCTTCACCTGACGGGCACGGCCCAGCATAGAAAGATCAACATCCTTAAAGTCAACACCCAAATCACTGGAGATCACTTTGCCGCCGGTCAACGTTGCAATATCCTGCAGCATTTCCTTACGGCGATCACCAAAGCCCGGAGCCTTAACGGCACAGCAGTTTAAAGTGCCGCGCAGTTTATTAAGAAGCAGGTTCGTCAGAGCATCGCCCTCAACATCATCCGCAATAATCAGGAATTTCTTGCCGGTATTAACGACTTTCTCAAGCAGCGGCAGAATTTCCTGGAAAGAAGAAACCTTCTTGTCGGTGATGATCAAATAAGGATCGTCCAGGTCAGCTACCATCTTATCGGTATCGGTGACAAGATAAGGAGAAACATAGCCGCGGTCAAACATCATGCCTTCTACAACTTCGCTGTAGGTTTCGGCAGTCTTGCTCTCTTCGACTGTGATGACTCCATCATTTGTAACTTTTTCCATAGCTTCGGCAATCAGTTTGCCAACTTGCTCATTACTGGAAGAAACCGTTGCAACACGGGCGATATCGGCACTGCCGTCAACCTTTTTGCTGTTTTTCTTAACAGCGGCAACTGCCGTATCAACTGCGGTCTGCATTCCCTTACGAATAACCATTGGATTGGCTCCTGCGGTTACATTCTTCATGCCCTCACGAATCAGCGCTTGTGCAAGCAGCGTTGCAGTGGTGGTACCATCGCCTGCAACATCATTTGTCTTTGTAGCAACTTCCTTAACGAGCTGAGCACCCATATTCTCATAAGGATCGTCCAACTCGATCTCCTTGGCAATTGTTACACCATCATTGGTGATAAGCGGTGCGCCGAATTTTTTATCCAGCACAACGTTGCGCCCCTTGGGGCCTAATGTAATCTTTACCGTATCGGACAACTGATCAATGCCGCGCATTAAAGCTTTGCGGGCATCTTCTCCATAAATAATCTGTTTTGCCATTCTTGATTCCTCCAATTATGATCAGATGAATTATTTTACTACAGCTAAAATATCAGACTGACGAACAATGGTATATTCCTGTCCATCCAGTTTGATCTCAGTTCCGGAGTATTTGCTGGTGATCACACGGTCACCGACCTTAACTGTCATTTTAACTTCTTTTCCATCGACAACGCCGCCAGGACCAACTGAAATTACATCGGCAATCTGGGGTTTCTCTTTTGCGGAACCAGAGAGAATAATTCCACTCTTTGTGGTCTCCTCTGCTTCTTCCATTTTGATAAGCACGCGGTCAGACAAAGGTTGAATCGTCATGACACAAAGCCTCCTTTAAAAATAAAGCATAGATTACTGTTTTTAGCACTCTTTATCCTTGAGTGCTAAACTTATTGTAACGGCTTATGTCGAAAAAATCAAGGGGTTTTTCACAGAAATTTTCGATTTCATAAATTATTTACAAATTAGCGAATTTTCCCAACTGTAAAAAAAGAACAGCAGAAAATTTTCTGCTGCTCTTTTATGAAAGTGTCTTCTGAAATCGTACCCCATATGCGAAAAAAGGCTTGTCCAAATATTTTATCTGATCAACTTGATATCCATTTTTTTGATAAAAAGCAACAGCCGACGTATTTTTCTGAAAAGCCCAAATTACGATCTCCCGAAAGCCTTCTTTTTGGGCCTGCATTTCTGCAAAGCGAATCAATTCAGAACCAATTTTCTGCCGTTGAAACGCTTTTTTCAAATAAATACGCCAAACTTCGGAAGAACCTTCTTTATCAGGATCTTCGGATTGACCAATGGACAATAAAGCAACCACTTGATGATCTTGCTCATAGATATAATTTTCCAATCTGCCGGAAAGAAAGTCTTTCTTCAATCTTTCTTTCCTGTCGGCACATCCCTTTTCCCCAAGCAGTTCTTTGTTTACATAACCTGCATAAACAGATTTCCAATTATCATTGACGATATCACAAACAATATCCATATCCTTACTTTGCAGTGGACGAATCATTTTCTTCCTCCAAAATGCTGAGTTTTAAAGGCCATTATCATTTTCAGGGCTTTGAAAACGATTCTTCCTTTGGCGTCCGAAAATACTGATAGTATTGACACTTGATCATTCCATTATAAAGTTTGCGTCGGCGGTCCGCTTTACGTCCAAAGCATTCTTCAAATGTTTCATCAGGAGAGATGATTCCATAACTCCAGCCGTGCTTTGGCACAAAGGCTTTCCCCATCGTGCGGTAAAGTTCTTCTGCCTGATCAAGATCAAGCAGCCGCTCTCCATAAGGCGGATTGCAAATAACGCATCCAAAATCCCCCAGCGGCTGAAAATCGTGCAAGTCCCGATTTTCCACATGAACATGACCAATTACGCCGGCCTTTTTTGCATTGTCCAGCGCAAGATCTACCGCCGCTTTGTCAATATCAAAGCCATGTGCCTCAAAGGCCGCATCCCGCAATACCAGTGAGCGGGCACGATCGCGTTCTTCCTGCCAGAGTTTATGATCTATATTCTGCCAATGTTCAGCGGAAAAGCGACGCTGCATCCCCGGAGCAATATTCATTGCATACATAGCAGCTTCAATTAAAATCGTACCGGAGCCACAGCAGGGATCAATAAAATTCGCGTCCGAATGGACTCGGCTCAAATCGACCATTGCAGCGGCCAAAGTCTCTTTAATGGGCGCTTCTGCCGCATTCTGACGATAACCGCGCTTATGAAGTCCTGCTCCGCTGGTATCAATCATTAGGCTGATCTGATCCTTCATCAGCAAAAACTGAATCTGGTAAAGAGTTCCTGTCTCGTGGAACCAATCCACCCGATATTTTGATTTCAGTCGTTCCACGATCGCCTTTTTTATAATTTTCTGGCAGCTCGGCAAACTGCTGAGTTGGCTGGAAAGGATTCTCCCTTTTACCGGAAACGCATCCTCTTTTCCGATCCACCGTTCCCATGGCAGCGCTTTTACTCCTTCAAAAAGCTGATCGAAAGTCTTTGAAGGAAACGTTCCCATCAATACCTGTACCCGTTCGCTATATCTGGAATTCAAGTTTGCACGAACAAGGCTTCTTTCATCTCCTGAAAAAATCACCTTTCCGTTTTGGGGACGAACATTCTGCATTTCCATTCTGCGCAGCTCGTTTGCCACCAACCCTTCTACCCCTAAAATGCAGGGACAGCACAATTCAAATTGTTCCATAAAACCTCCATTGATAAAAATTCAGAAAAAGGCAGGGACGCTGACAAAAGAGCGCCCCTGCCGGCCTTAAATTCAGCTTTTATTCGCCGTTCGGCTCCAAAAAGCCGTAATTTCCGTCGCGGCGTTTATAAACGACATTGACCTCTCCTGTGTGTTCATTGCGGAACATAAAAAACTGATGTCCCAACATGTTCATCTGGAGGATCGCTTCTTCTACAGAAAGGGGCTTTACAAAGAAGTGTTTACTGCGCACAACTTTATATTCCTCTTCTTTATCAGCTTTCTCTTGTGGTGCATAATCGGCAATATATTGATCAATGGCCGCTGTATGAACCGCTTTGTCCAATTTCGATTTGTTCTTGCGGATCTGACGCCCCAAAGCGCTGATTACCTGATCCAAAGCATCATTCATTTCCTGCTCCGTATCTTCAGCACGATAAAAGATTCCGCGGTTTTGAATCGTAATTTCCACAGTCTGACGGTTCTTCTCTAAAGTAACCACTACTTTTGCCTGCGCATCTTCATCAAAGATGCGGTTAAACCGGCTTAGTTTTTTAATCGCAAGCTCTTTAAAATTATCACGAAGATTAACTTTTCGTCCAATAATGGTGACTTTCATTCAGAACATCTCCTTTATCTTTTCAGCGAAAACGCTTTGCGTTTCCTTGGTTATAATATAGCATATATGCCAAAATAATAAAAGTGATTTTCTCGTATTTGTGAAAAATTAATATTTTTTTAAAAATTACAAGGTACAGCTGGCATGGCGGGTCACATGGCAGCCCATATTGACTGCCATCGGAAGACCAGCGATATGAGTCGGAAACTGTTCAATTGCAACCGTCAGCGCCGTTACTTTCCCGCCAAAGCCCTGCGGCCCAATATTAAGCTCATTGATTTTTTCCAGTATTTTTTCTTCCAGAGAAGCATAATATGGATCTTTGTTCTTTTCGGAAACCGGGCGACAAAGTGCCTGCTTTGCAAGGAGTGCACACTTTTCAAAATCGCCGCCAATACCGATACCAACCACGACCGGAGGGCAGGGATTGCTTCCTGCCACTTTTACGCTGTCCACCGCAAACTGAACCAAATCATCCTCTGTTGCAGACGGAAAAAACATTTTGATCCGGCTCATGTTTTCGCTTCCAAAGCCCTTTGGCGCCACTGTCAATTTGATTTTATCTCCCGGTATCAGACGAGTATGCAGAATTGCAGGAGTGTTATCGTTGGTATTCCCTCTGCGAATCGGGTCTTTCACAACGGAGCAGCGAAGAAGCCCTTCTACATATCCTTTGCGTACACCGGCATTGATGGCTGCTTCAAAATCGCCATTTAAATGAACTTCCTGCCCGACCTCTGCAAAGATTACCGCCATCCCGGTATCCTGACACACCGGCACTCCGAATTCTCTTGCAGCATCCATATTACTGCATAGATCGCACAGAATGCTCTTTCCCATCGGAGAAGTCTCCACGCCACATTTTGTCCGAATCAGCGTTTCCAGATCTTTCGGAAGCTCCCGGTTTGCTTCTATGCAAAGTCTTGCCACGGTATCTGTAATCTGCGCTGCATCAACTTCTCTCATATTATCGGTCTCCTTTTTTTAATTTATTGTTCTGAATCCGAACTTTTATCAAAATGTTCAAAAATGATTTTTCCTCCAGCAACTACTGCCGCTGGTTTTTCATATCCGGAAAGCGGGTCTCCAAAAAAGAAAACAAGATCGGCATCTTTTCCGGGAAGAAGACTTCCCACACGGTCTGAAATTTCACAGATTTCTGCAGGCGTAAGCGTAATGGCACGCAATGCGCCTTCACGGCTCATTCCCTCCCGCATCGCAAGACCTGCACACATCGTCAGATACTGTAACGGAATCACCGGGTGATCTGTTACGATTGCCGTCGGAACCCCAAATTTTTCAAGAATTCCGGGATTTGCCGGTGTTTGATCGTGCAGTTCGGGTTTGCTGCGGTCTGTAAAAAACGGTCCGGAAAGAATGCGGGCTTTCTTTTTTCGAAGCGCCTTTGCAATCTCATAGCCTTCCGTTCCGTGAATAATCACATAATCCAGATGAAATTCCTCTGCAATCCGAATTGCGGTAAAAATATCATCGGCGCGATGCGCATGAAAATGCACTTGGATCTTCCTTTGCAGCGCTGGAATCAGTGCTTCTGATTTAATATCAAATTCCGGCGGATCGACATCTTCATCTTTTTCACTTCTTTTAAGGTCACTCAAATATCTCTGTGCCTTAAAAAGTTCTTCCCGTATTAAAGCTGCTGTTGCCATGCGGGTAGAAGGAGTGCGATCTTTTCCATGATAAACGGTCTTCGGATTTTCTCCCAGCGCCATTTTGATCGCCAACGGTGCCTTTACAACCATCTCATCAATACAGTCTCCATATGTTTTTAAAGCTGCCATCTGACCGCCGATCGGATTTGCGCTGCCCGGACCGGTCACTACCGTTGTAATACCGGCTTCCAATGCATCCTTAAAGCAGCGGTCCCGCGGATTTACGGCATCGATTGCACGCAGCTGAGGTGTAACCGGATCGGTTTCTTCGTTGCCGTCGTCCCCTTCAAAAGTGAGTGCATCTTCCCACATTCCAAGATGGGTATGAGCATCTACAAATCCGGGATAAACTTTTGCCCCTTTGCAGTCTACAATTCGGCCACTTCCGGAAGGCGCTGGCATTTCCCCTATTTTTTCGATTCGAGAACCTTTTATTTCGATCCAACCGTCCGAAATGACCGGTCCCTCCATCGGATAAAGTTCACAATGAATAAAGAGCATAATTCCTCCTGCAAAAAAATCGGGACTGCCTCCGGGCAATCCCGATGAAAGGCAGAAAAAGAAAAGCAAAAATCCACTTTCTGCAAAACTTTCCGCCTATTCTTATTATGATTTAGAGCCACCGCGGTGCGAGAACCCGCCTCCGCCTCCGCGTTTATTTTCAGTAACCCGTTTAAGATCTGAAATTTTCTCATCGCTCGTCTGTTTAAAATGAGACATCATATCTTCAAAGGAAGCAGACTCCGGAGCCGACCTTGGCTGCCATTCAAAATTGCCTGGACGGCCGGCGCTCTGCATAGAAATATGCGGGCGCTGCGGGCGAGGCGGACGTGACTGTCTAGGACGTCCGGCACCCTGACCTTCGCGTCCCTGCTGAGGAGCTATCAGTCTCTTCATAGAAAGGCTGATCTTTCCCTCTTCTGTAATGTTAAGCACTTTTACCTTTACGGTCTGCCCTTCAGAAACAAATTCATGGATATCCTGTACAAAAGTGGGTGCAATTTCAGAAATATGCACCATTCCAGTGTGCCCTTCGGGTAATTCTACAAATGCACCAAATTTCGTGATCCCTGTAACTTTGCCTTCCAGGACCGCTCCTACCTCAAGCTGCATAAATTGTCCGTTTCCTCCTCAAAAATTTGTCTGATATCTGATAACACGATCATGATTCGCCGCCCATGCACACAAAAATCCGTTCGCCGGGTTTTGCAAGGCTCAGGCTTTCTCTGGCAACTCGCTCTACATAATCATCGCTCTGGCTGGAAGTGCTGAGGTCATGGCGAATTTCATCATTTACAATCTCCTGCACCTGCACCTGATGATTCAGTTGGTCGAGTTCTTGTTTTCGTTCTCTGATCTGTACCTGCTGATTCGTAACTGCCACCACCACATAAACCGCAAAAGCAAAGAGAGCAAGCCTGAGCAGAATACTTTTTCGGTTTTTAATTTTCTTTTTAGGTGGTACTTCCTGCATATGGCCCTGTCCTCCTTTTCTTTTTAAGTCCTTGTTATGGATAGTTTTATTATACACTATTTTATGCTTTGGTTTCAAGGTGTTTTTTACGAAGAACGCTAATTTCGCACGAATCTTTCCGAAAAAAGAAGAAACAATTTCAATTCTTCTTCCTAAAAATTCCATTAATTTTTTAATTGGCACAAAAATCAGTTTCTTAAGGATCAATAAAATTCCCAAAAAGATTTTGCGCAGCCATTTTCCAATCGTTCGGTGAAGGATCCAAAAGGATATAGCGGCACTGATCAAATGGAAAAAGCGCAGTTCTCCATAATTGACAGCCAACTCCCAAAGCATCATTAAAGGTGCCAGCAAAGTTAAAAAGGCAGACTCCAAGACAGTTCTAAAAAGTCGCTTTGCATGCACAAAAATAAAAACGGCCTGTAAAAGTTCCCAAAAAGGAACCACAATCGCCCCCAAAATGAAAAAAGCGCCGGCTCCCCAGATCAGCTGGGACAAAGGCGTATCCATCAGCGGAACAGGCGGGCAAAGAATCCACCCTGATCTTCCCGCCCGGCAACATAGGTCATCGAAACAACTTCGCCTTCAACTGAAAGCTTTCCCGTATCCATATTCAGCTCACTGATTTTTAATTTTTGGCCTTTAATCACCAGCTGCCCATAATCAGTATAAGCAATAACAGTCTCTTCATCGAAGCTATCTACCCGTGCAACGCCGGTGGCTTTTATCATATGTCGGTTTTCCAGAGTAAGGCTATGAGGTGTTTTTCCATTCTTTTCTGGTTCAGTCATCGTTTTTCCCTCCTCGTGCAATTCTATGCACAGAAAAAAACGATTATCCCATTTGCCTTTATTCTTTCGTGAAAAGCCTTTAATTATTTCTAAAAATATTTTATTTTTCGTTAAATTTCAATTGAATATTCCGTTTTATTTTCAAATATGATATTATCAGATTGGTAATTTTTGGAATAAAACGCAAGATAAAATTTTGGGTACATTTCCATTAAAGAAATCTTGTTGGAATTTTCCTAATAATACGCATAAAAAAGGCCCGCAGCAAAATGCTACGGGCAATGAAGAATCAATTTTTATCCGATATGGTCTTCGATATACTTGACCAAATCACCGACAGTTTTGAGATTTTCCACTTCTTCATCCGGAATTTCCAGTTCGAATTCATCCTCAATGCTCATCAGCAAATCAACGACGTCCAACGAATCCGCGCCTAAATCATCCGCAATGTTTGTCTCGGCGGTAATGCTGTTTTCGTCTTCTACATCGAACTGCTCCGCGAGGATTGCTTTGACTTTCTCCAATACCATAAAATTTATCCCTCCTTTGCAGAATTTTCAAAAGGTATCTTCTCAAGTAGACAAAACACTGCACTATGCGGTATAATATCCACAACACCCGCTAACTAAAAAGCGGTAATGAAAAATAATCTATCAACAATACTATTAGGGAATTTGGTCTTTGTCAATATTTTTTTGGATTTTTTCATAAAATAATAACTGGATTTTTTTGGAGGAACTTTATGGGCAAAAAAAGCTTTGCCGTTATCGGCTACCCAATTGGCCATACCATGTCGCCGTTTCTTCATAACCGTCTGATGAAATTAAGCGGCATAGAAGGCACTTACACAACAATGGAGATCCCACCGGAACAACTGTTGGATTCTCTGCCTCGTCTGCGGAGCTTGGATGGCTTCAATGTGACAATCCCTCACAAACAATCGATTCTGCCGCTGCTGTATCAAGCCGATGAAAAAGCAAAAGCTTTCGGCAGCGTCAACACAGTTGAAAATCATAATGGTCGATTGATCGGCCATACCACTGATGGGGACGGTTTTCTTCATACAATTGAGGACACCGGCTTCTCTTTGCAGGGACATTGTCTTATCCTTGGAAACGGCGGTGTTGCGCAGGTATTTATCAACGAAATTCTGCGCAAAAGCCAAAGCCCTCATTTGACGATTGCTTTACATCGCCATCAAAACGAGCTGCCGCTCAACGACAGCGATGCTGTTTTCTCTTTTCATCAACGCTGCGATCGGATTGCAGAAACTTTAAGCGAAACTTGCCGGAAAATCGGCAAAGAAAATGCCGTAATCGATCTTTGTTCATTTGAAGAACTGGAAGGAATGGTGAAATCGGGAAAAACTTTTGACCTCCTGATTAATGCTACCAGCGTTGGAATGTATCCTCACCTTGCGGCCTGTCCTGTCAGTGAACTGGTTGTGTGTGCCTGTAATATTGTCTTTGATGCGATTTATAATCCGCTTACCACCCAACTTTTGCACCTAGCCAAAAAGAATGGAATTCCTGCCGTCGGTGGAATGGGCATGCTGGTATGGCAAGCTGCTGCCGCACAAAAGATTTGGACCGGAAAAACATTTTTGTCAGAGCAGGTTACCCCCATTATCAAAGATGCTCAAAATGCTATGCAGCGCCGTTTTGGGAATATTATTCTCTGCGGCTTTATGGGATGCGGAAAGACTACGGTCGGTGCAATTATCTCCAACGCACTGAATCGGGAATTTATTGATATGGATTCTTATATCCAAAAGCAGTCCGGAAAAACCATCTCAGAAATTTTTGCACAGGACGGCGAAAAAGCATTTCGAAAAATGGAAACCAAAGCAGTTGAAACTCTTTCCCGCAAAGAAGGCCTTGTCATTGCTGCTGGAGGAGGATGCCTGCTCAATCCCAAAAACACAGAACTTTTTAGAGAAACCGGCATCACGATTCTGCTGGATGCGCCCCTTGCACTCATTGAACAACGCTTAAAGGATGATCACAGCAGACCGCTTTTGGAATGCGAAAATCGAGAAGACGCTATGCGCATCCTTTATGAAAAACGCCAGCCGATTTATGAGGAAGCTGCTGACTACGTGATTCCTGTCAAAAGCACCAGCGAAGAAGCTGCCTGTTTGATTATGGAACTCCTTCATGCCGACTGAGTTTTGCTTTTTCACTTTTAATCAATAAAGTGCTTGACAGATCCCTTTAAAGTGAAGTATGATAGGTTTAATCAAACAAAAAGGAGCTTTTCCATGACTGCTCAACTACTTTCCACACGATTTACAGGCTTTTATTTCCTTCGCTATTTTATGGCGCAGGCTGATTTCTTATACTGTAAAATTCGTGGTAAGTTCCTCTGCAGATAAAAGTTCTGTTAATACAGGACATTGGAATGGTGAAAAAGGCGGAGCTGAAACGATCAGCTTTGCCTTTTATTTTTTTAAACGAGATAAAAGGGGTTCAGAATATGATTATCGTTTTAAAGTCGGAGTGTTCCAAGGAACAAATTGAAGCATTCACCAAGGAATTAGTACAGAAATATCATGTTCAGGTGAATACATGGGTCGGCACGCAGAGCACTGTATTGGGACTTTTAGGAGACACTAGTGCAATCGATATTGACTATATTGCAGCTCAGGAATTTGTAGAAAATGTCAAACGAGTTCAAGAGCCTTATAAGAAAGCAAACCGCAAATTTCACCCGGATGATACCGTAATTCGGCTTCCCGGAGGACAACAGATCGGCGGCGGTACCTTCTCAATGATTGCCGGTCCCTGCAGCGTAGAAAGTGAACCACAAATCACCGAAGTTGCCAAACGCGTTAAAAAAGCCGGAGCACAATTTTTGCGCGGCGGTGCCTTTAAGCCTCGCACTAGTCCCTATTCTTTTCAGGGACTCAAAGCAGAGGGATTAGAGCTTTTGAAAAAGGCAAAAAATGTTACCGGAATGCCGATCGTAACAGAAATTATGAGTCCGGCCCATATTGAATTGTTTCTCAACGAAGGTGTTGATATCATTCAAGTCGGCGCACGAAACATGCAGAATTTCGAACTTTTAAAAGAGCTCGGCCATATTAAAAAACCGATTCTTTTAAAGCGCGGTCTTTCCAGCACCATCGAGGAGCTTTTAATGAGTGCAGAATACATTATGGCTGGCGGAAACGATCAGGTCATTCTCTGTGAGCGCGGGATTCGCACCTATGAGACCTATACGCGCAACACCTTGGATATTTCCGCCGTCCCTATTTTAAAGCGTCTCTCTCACCTGCCTGTGATTGTAGATCCCAGCCATGCCAGTGGAATCTCATGGTTGGTAGAACCTCTGTCTATGGCAGCCATCGCAGCCGGAGCAGACGGATTAATTATCGAGGTGCACAATAATCCAGCAAAGGCGCTTTCAGATGGTGCTCAAAGTCTGACTCCAGATCAATTTGACAAAATTTCCGACAAAATTAAAAAGGCAGCAGAATTTTTCGGCAAGGAAGTGCGATAACCATTGAAACAGAAAAAGCGAATCGTAATTGTAGGTTTAGGGCTGATCGGTGGAAGTCTTGCTCGTGCGTTTTCTGAATATACAGACAGCCTCGTTACAGGATTTGACAGCGACCCTGCCGTCCTGGAAGAGGCACTTTCTATTGGTGCCATTCAAAAAGAAGCAGATCTAGCAGATTTAAAATCGGCAGACTTGACCTATTTGTGCCTTTATCCTGGTTCTGATATTGAATTTGTAAAATTACATCTACATGCTTTTAATCCGGATGGAATTGTCACAGACGTCTGTGGGATCAAAACTGCGGTTTGTGCCAAGCTGAAAGGACTTTCTCAACTTGGCGGATTCACCTACTGCGGCAGCCATCCGATGGCTGGAACAGAAAAGCATGGATTTTCCGCTTCACAGGCTGATCTGTTCCGCGGTGCAAGCTATCTAATCGTTCCCTGTGGTGCTCCCCAAAGTGCTGTTGAAATTTTAAAAGAAACCGCCTATGAACTTGGCTTTGGCCGCGCAATCATTACAACGCCGGAACACCATGATGCAATGATCGCTTTTACGAGTCAAATTCCGCATGCCTTGGCCTGCGCTTATGTGATGAGTCCTTACTGCCCGCAGCACCGAGGCTTCTCGGCAGGCAGTTACCGAGACGTTTCCAGAGTTGCCAATATCAACGAAGTACTCTGGTCAGAACTGTTTTTGGATAATGCGGAACCTCTCAAAACGGAACTCAATACACTAATCCGCAATCTCAGTGCGATTCGGGATGCGATTGCCGCTAAAGATCAGCCAAAACTGGAATCTCTTCTTCGGCAAGGTCGTTTAGTAAAGGAGGAATTGGGAGAATGATTTTACAGATACAGGTTGGACATCCTTATGAAATTCAAATTGAGCCGGGGTGTATCAAGGAACTTGGCAAACGTGCCGCCCAACTTTTCCCGAAAGCTGCTCGCTGCTGTGTTGTCGGAGACAGCAATACATTGCCCCTCTATGGAAAGATCGCAGAAGGAAGCTTAAAAAAAGCCGGCTTTTCTGTTTCTACCGTTTCTTTTGAAGCCGGAGAAGCACGAAAAACGCTCGCAACGATTTCTTCTTTTTACGATGCTTTTTGTGAAGCACATTTGACCCGTACCGACTTTGTCGTCGCATTGGGAGGCGGAGTCACCGGAGATATGGCTGGATTTGCGGCTGCCAGCTTTTTAAGGGGAATCCCCTTCATTCAAGTTCCTACTAGTCTGCTCTCACAGATTGATTCCTCTGTCGGTGGAAAGACAGGCGTTGACCTGCCGCAGGGCAAAAATATGGTCGGCGCATTTCATCAACCTTCTTTTGTGCTGATTGATCCTAATACATTAAAGACGCTTCCTGATCAATTCTTTTCGGATGGCATGGGAGAAGCAATTAAATATGGATGTATCAAAAGCCGTGTCTTGTTTGACTTTTTAAAAGAAAATCGTATCGATTCTCTGCGTCAAAATTCCGAAAAGCTCTGTGATCTGATTCGTCAATGCATCGAAATTAAGCGTACCGTTGTAGAACGGGATGAATTCGATACCGGTGAACGAATGATACTCAATTTTGGACATACCTTTGGTCATGCGCTGGAGCGGCTGCAAAACTATGGTGGCCTTACTCATGGTGCCGCTGTTGGAATCGGCTGTGTGATCGCTGCTAAGATTGGCGAAGAATTAGGCATTACGCCTACCGGAACCCATCCTGAAATTGCAGAATTGCTGGAGAAGTACGCACTTCCCACTTCTTTTACAGAATCCATTGACGACTTGATTGCTGCTACCGGAAATGATAAAAAGAGTACCGCAGACAGTATCAATCTCGTTCTTCTGCATCAAATCGGCGATGCTTTTCTTCGCAAAACTCCACGCTCAGAATTGCCAAAATTGTGCGAGGTGTTAAGATGAGTTCCGCTATTGTTTCGCCTGGAGAACTTTCTGGAAAGCTTTCTGTTCCACCCAGCAAAAGTGCTGCCCACCGTGCAATTATTTGTGCAGCGCTCTCTCAAGGAGAAAGCTTTCTCTCTCCGGTCGCGGACAGCAAAGACATTGAAGCGACTATTCGCGCCATCTCGGCACTGGGCGCGCATGTTGCGCTGCAAGAAGATCTTTTGTGCGTCTCCGGAATAAAAAAGGATTCCCTTCCAGTCGGTCCCATACCGGTAGACTGCGGGGAAAGCGGCTCCACCCTGCGGTTTTTAATTCCGATTTTTGGGGCTCTGGGAATTCCAGCACTTTTTACAGGCCACGGACGTCTTCCGCAAAGACCGATTGGCTGCTATCTTGACTGTCTGCCTGCACATGGTCTCACCTGCGATACAAAGGGTGGCCTTCCATTAGCAATTTCCGGAAAGCTTACCTGCGGCACTTTCTCTTTACCCGGAAATGTCAGCAGTCAGTTTATAACAGGCCTTCTGCTCGCTTTGCCGCTGTTAAAAGGGAACAGTGAAATTATTTTGACAACGCCGCTGCAAAGTACCGCATATGTCGAAATGACGATTGAAACAATGGTCTCATTCGGCGTCACGGTCATCCCTACCGAAACCGGATGGCAGATTCCAGGAGGACAAACCTATCACGCTTGTCAGCTCGCTGTTGAACGCGACTGGAGCCAAGCAGCATTTTTTCTCGCAGCATCAGCTCTCGGCAGCAATCTTTCTCTTTTAGGTCTTTCAAAAGACTCTGCTCAGGGAGACCGCGCCGCCTTGGAATTATTCCGAAAATTTGGCGCACAAATAAACTGGGAAAAAGATGGGTCTCTTCATGCGAAAGCCGGTACGCTTTCCGGTATTGAGATCGACGCAGGTGAAATTCCGGATCTTGTTCCGGCGCTTGCCGTCTGTGCCGCTCTCAGTCCCGGAAGAACAGTGATATCAAACGCCCAACGGCTGCGAATCAAGGAAAGCGACCGTCTGAAAGCAATTCATGAAGGGCTTAGCGCTTTGGGAGCTCATATTATAGAAAAGCCGGATGGACTGATTATCAATGGAATATCGGCTTTTCATGGTGGAGAAGTGGATGGCTTCCATGACCATCGAATCGTGATGGCACTTTCGATTGCTGCTCTCTCCGCCGAGAGTCCGGTAACCATTCACGGTGCAGAAGCTATTCAAAAAAGCTATCCGAATTTTTTTGAAGATTTTAAACGATTAGGGGGAAACGTCCATGTCATCATGGGGTGAACGTGTAAAACTAACAATCTTTGGAGAAAGTCATGGTCGTATGATCGGCATGGTGTTAGAGGGACTTCCTGCAGGAGAAACAATTGATTTAGAGACAGTAAAAAAGCAGATGGCGCGCAGAGCTCCTGGAAATGACCCAACTGCTACCGCCCGCAAAGAGAGCGATACACCGATCATCGTCTCCGGCATTTGTAATCAGACCACAACCGGAGCACCTCTCTGCGCCGTCATCGAAAACAGCAATCAGCACTCTGGAGATTATGAGTCCCTTAAAAATATTCCGCGCCCCGGTCATGCTGATTATGCTGCTTTTCTCCGATATCACGGATTTTCCGATCTGAGAGGCGGCGGCCATTTCTCCGGCAGACTGACAGCTCCGCTTGTCCTCGCCGGTGCTATCTGCCGTCAAATTCTAGAACGACGCGGCATTGTAATCGGTGCACACGCCTACGCAATTCATAATGTTTTTGATACACCTTTTGACAGCATCAACATCGATAACAAAACGCTTTCCGCACTGAATACCGCTTTCTTTTCTGTTATTGATTCCAAAGCACAGGAAAAAATGCGGCAGGAAATTGAGGCTGCACGTCTGCAAGCGGACAGTGTCGGCGGAATCGTTGAATGCGCCTGTGTGGGGATCCCCGGTGGCTATGCAGAAGAGGGCATGTTTGGCGGTGTAGAGAGTGTTCTTTCTTCCATCTTATTTGGAATTCCTGCCTGCAAGGGTGTAGAATTTGGCGATGGATTTAGAGTCTCTTCCCTTTTAGGCAGCGAAAATAACGATTCGTATTTTTATGATGAAGAGGACTCCATTAAAACACATACCAATCATGCCGGAGGAATTCTAGGTGGAATTACAACCGGTATGCCATTGATTTTCCGCTGTGCTTTTAAGCCGACTCCCTCCATTGCAAAAGAGCAAAATAGCGTTGATCTATCGACACATCGCAATGTAAAGCTTCAAATCAAGGGGCGTCACGATCCCTGCATCGTACCGCGGGCGATCCCTGTAGTAGAAGCCGCTGCGGCTCTTGCGATCATAAATCTTTGGAGGGACTAAAGATGGAACTATCTGATATCAGAAAGGAAATCGACCAAATTGACGCACAGCTTTTGCCGCTCTTAACCGCGCGAATGGAATGTGCAAAAAAAGTTGCCGTCTATAAAAAAGAGCACCAAATTCCCGTACTCAACAACAAGCGGGAAGAAGAAATTCTTGACCGCGTGGAAAAGGAAGCTGGAGAATACGGCGGGACTGCTCGTGTGATCTTTTCAGCAATTATGAGTCAAAGCCGCGCGCTGCAGCACCAAATGTTAAGTGCCGGAAAACCATTGCGGCAACTCTTGCAAAATGCCCGGGAAGCACCTAAAAAAAGGGATCGAATTGCCTGTCTCGGCAGCCCCGGCAGCTACAGTCATTTGGAACTGTTAACCCTTTATCCAAAAGCACAGCCGGTTTTCTGTCCGAATTTTTCGTCTATCTTTTCCACGCTCAAAAAGAAAGACGCGGACCTCGCTCTGGTCCCGATCGAAAATTCTTCTGCCGGAAGTGTTTTGGAAGTATATGATCTGCTCTTAAAATACCGATACTATATCATTGCTGCCGGAAAATTATGCGTTAATAATGTTTTGGCAAGTAAATCCGGAACACTTGATGGGGTAACTTCCCTTTACAGCCATCCACAGCCTTTGATGCAGTGCAGCACTTTTGTAGAATCCTGTGGCCTTTCAGTCAAAAAATGCAGAAGCACAACAGAAGCTGCCGCTATGGCTGCAAAAGATCCAAATTCGGCTGCGCTCTGCGGAAAAAAAGCTGCCGAAGAGAATCATCTCAAAATTGTTCCGCTGAAAGTACAAAACTGTAGTGCAAATCATACCCGCTTTTTGGTGTTGAGCCGTGAGCTTTGTCTTTCCAAAGAAGCTGATAAAATCAGTGTCTGTTTTAATCTGCCCCATCATACCGGCAGCTTAAACGGTGTTCTCTCCCGTTTTGCTGCGGCAGAAATGAATCTGACAAAGATCGAATCCCGCCCGATTATTGGAAAAGAATTCGAGTATGATTTTTATTTGGATTTTTCCGGAAATATCCACGATCCTGTTGTATTGGAACTTCTATGTTCTCTTTGGGACGAACTGCCGCGCTTCTCGTTTTTGGGGAATTATTCGGAAAATTAGCCGAACTATAACAACAGCCTTCCGGTATCTTTTAAAGATATCAGAAGGCTGTTGTTGTTTTTAAAGATTCTTTTTTCTTCTCGCTGCCAAAGCGACCCAGCCACGTTCTTCCCGACGCTCCAAAATTTCAAATCGGTCTTTAAGACCATCCAAAACATCCTGTTCACGTTCATCAATGATCCCACTCATCAAATAAACCGTATCCTCACAGAAAAACCGCTCCACATCTTTTGTAAGCCGCAAAATCACATCTGCTACAATATTGGCAACTACGATCTGATAGGTTCCGGTTACTTTCTCCGTTAGATCGCCGGAAATTCCCACAAAGGAATCCGCTACTCCATTGCGTTCTGCATTGCTGACTGCCGTCTTAACTGCCAACGGGTCAATATCAACCCCGACCGCTTTTTTTGCCCCTAAAAGGAGTGCTGCCACTCCCAAGATTCCACTTCCGCAGCCAACATCAAGGACCTCATCTCCCGGCTTCAAGTAGGTCTCTAAAAGTTCCAGACACAGCCTGGTCGTCTCATGCGTACCGGTTCCGAAAGCAAGCCCAGGCTCCAAATGCAGCACAGTACGTCCTCCTGGATCCTTCACTTCTTCCCAATCCGGGCGAATCAAAAGCTTTTTGCCTACCGGGATCGGGTGAAAATATTTTCTCCAATTATTAATCCAGTCTTCCATTCTACAATTTGAAGAACCGATCTCACTTTTAATTCCAGACGCTTTCAGCCTTTCCTGTAAAAAAGCAGTGGCTTCTGCCGGATTTTGATCCGGTTCCAAATAAATATGAATAATGGTTTTTGACCGATCTTTTTTCAAAAGTTCTTCATCAATTACGTCAACATGCGTAATTTTCCAGGTACCTTCTTCCAAATCGGAATAATCCTCAATATAAATCCCATAGGGAACCACCATCTGTGCAATTGCTTCGGCTATTTCACTGTCTTTCTGTAAAACCGTAACAGTCAGGTCTGTCCAATCCATTCTAAAACTCCTTTAACGCATTCGAATCCTTTCGTTTAGTTTAACATGTTTACCCCCGTCTTTCAATATAATAAAGCGGAGGGATGTACATGAATGAACGCAAATTCTTCCAAAGCGCCGCTATCCTTACGATTACAAACGGACTTTTACGTCTGACTGATATCTGGTATCGCGGATACCTCTGCACCCATCTCGGCATAGCCGGAATGGGGTTATATCAACTGAATCTTTCTGTTTTTGCTCTAGGGGTCAGTCTCTCTGCTGCCGGAGCCTCTTTTTGCACGACTCGCATGGTCGCGGAGCATGGAAACGACCGCCGAATTATTCGAAAATGTCTTTGCTTCAGCCTTTTGATCAGCTGCAGCGCTTGTTTTTTATTTGAACTTCTTGCACCATTTTTTGGTCCTATGCTTTCCGGTAGTCTTCCTCTGCGGATTCTCGCGGTCGGCTTGCCTTTTATTTCAGTCTGTGCCTGCTTAAAAGGCTGTTTTCTGGCAGAGGGAAAATCCGGTGTTCCAGCGGTCGCAGAAGTAGTGGAACAAGGTGCGACCATCGGACTTGGCATTCTTTTTTTGGATGATTTTTCCTCTTCCATTACTGCGGTTATGACTGCCTCCACTACAGCGGAAGCGGTCGGCTGTATTTTTATGATTTTCTGCTATCTGAAAAAAATGCCTCATCACAAAACGTGCCCTGCTTCTATCCCCTCCTTCTATCAAGTAGCTGCAATTGGATTGCCTGTTTTAGGAGGAGCAGGACTTCGCAGTTTTCTGTTTTCGGTGGAAAACCTGCTGATTCCGAGAGGACTTTCCTCTTTCTGCTCCAGGGAAGAAGCGCTTTCTCAATATGGGCTAGTACAAGGGATGATGATGCCAATTTTGGTCTTTCCGTGTACCATTTTATCCTCTGCAACTCTTCTGCTCATTCCGGAACTTGCCCGTTCCAATTCGCATGGACAGCCAAAAAGGATTCGCCGAATCACAACAAAGGCTTTTTGTCTGACCAGTTGTTTTTCATTTGTTTGTGCTGCGCTGATGGCCGCTTTCTCTTCACAGCTTTGCCAGCTATTCTATAAAAGTCAGGATGCAGCTATTCTTGTCCGCATTATGGTTCCTTTAATTCCGCTTCTATATCTCGACAGCGTAGTCGATGGCATGCTGAAAGGACTGAATCAGCAAAAATATTCTCTGTGCTGCAATCTCGTAGATGCCGTTTTTCGAGTTTGCTGGTGCTTTTTCCTGATCCCAATATTAGGCCTAAAAGGATACCTTTTGCTTCTTTTCTGCAGCGAACTGCTCAACAGTTCTCTAAGTATCAGTAAGCTGCTCAACACAGCCGATATTGAAATTTCTCCTCTTTGGATCCTTACTCCAGCTTCTGGAGCAGTTTTACTTTATTTTTGTCTTTCCTTATGAACTTACAAAACCAATTAAAAAGCCTTTCCGGAATTTCGGAAAGGCTTTCTTTATCGATATTTTTTCTTTTGTGTTGTGCGCAGCTGAACCAAGATCCCAAGAATCACAAGAATAGCCTCTACGAGGTAAGACACCCAAAGATCGCTGATATGAAATAAAGTAATCAAATCGGCTCCTGCATTGATTCCGCCACTCAGGCTGGATGATACAATTACAATCTGTCTAATATAACTGACCGATAGAATAGCAAATCCGATTCCTAAAAGGACTCCGGAAATCCATGCTGCAATCTCATTTTGCTGAAACAGCTGCAGTCCCATTCCAAGCCCCATAATAAATGTAAATAGAAAAACGCCGAAACGATAAATAGAAAAGGATAACGCTCCCACTACCGTTCCGCCGACAAAGCCAATCAATACGGCCCATGTCATCTCAAAGTCAAAGGCAGTAGCTACCAAATAAGCACCGACTCCTCCAATCAAAAAGCCTAAAAGGGTTGTCCAAAGGCGCAGAAGTTTATAACCGAAAAAGCAATTCAATAAGCTCAATAGGATACTTAAAGCCAGAAAAACCATTCCGTATTTTTGCGGGAGTTCCCGCAATCCCTCTATTCCATTCATAAACGACCCTCCTTTTCTTTGAATTATAGCACAGGAAAATAGGATTGACAATTTCCGTCGGAATCAGTAAACTTAAAAAGTATTCATGTCTATTTTAGAAGAAAGAAGTGATTTTTTGGCCGTCTTTTCAGAACAAATCCTGTTGTTCACTTGTTATGCATGGATGGGCTGGCTCTGTGAAAGTATTTTCTGCTCCATCTGCGCAAAGCATTGGATCAACCGTGGTTTTCTGCATGGCCCATTTTGTCCGGTCTATGCAGTTGGAGCTCTTCTCAGCATCTATTTTTTGACACCTGTTTCTGAAAACTGGCTGCTCGTATTTCTTTTGGGTACTTTCATCACTTCTGGCGTCGAATATTTTACTGGCTGGCTTTTAGAAACATTATTTCATGCGAAATGGTGGGATTACAGCAATCACCGTTTTAACTTGCATGGACGTATCTGCCTCGAAAATTGTCTCATTTTTGGTCTGATGTCTCTTTTTTTAATGGAAGTCCTTCATCCAAGAGTCCTTTTTCTCATGCACATGATTCCTTCAGAAATAATCTCTTGGATTTCAGTTTTACTGGTGGTTTATTTTGCCATAGATACTTTCTTCTCTGCACGAAATGCTCTACGCATACGTGGGAAGATTGAAGTTCTGCAAGGGATTCTCGATGAAATTCGTCTTCAGGTACATCTTGCCAAAGACGATATGATTGATAATCTACAGGAAAAACTGGAAGCTTTGGATAGCGACAACCGTCAACGTGTAGCGGATCTAATCGCGCGAAAGAGCAATGCTGAAAAAGATCTCTCTGCTCTTTCAAATCGAATTCTCAAAGCTTTCCCAAAAATACAGATGCAGCTTCCAAATGCACGGGAAGCACTGGATCAATTACGTAAGACTCTGCGTCGCCCCTAAAATACGCCTTTCTTTTTTAGCCTCTGCAAAAAAGCTTTGCAGAGGCTTTTCCATTCCTGCAAGTTTTTAAATTTTGAGGATATACTAGAATAGGAGATTTTGGAAATAGTCAGGGGAGGGCGAGAAAAATGGTGGGTTATATTATGACGGGAGTCATCTGTTTTTATCTTGGTTTATTGTGGGGCTGCTGTTTTCGCGCCAGCGGAAAAAAGCATTAATTTTCTTGTGATTTTGGCAAAAACACCCAAAAGGACCTCTCTTCATAGAATATCTAAGGGAATATCCCATTCTATGAAGGGAGGTTTTATAATGGCAGAAACAACAGAAGGGCAATTCTGTTCAATTAAACCGACATCTCCTCTGCCAGAAAATCCGGTTGTTGCAATGGCATATGTTCCTTTTCAGCAATTTGGTACTACTTTTCCTCCGGAAAAGGCGTTGAACGCGGGAACTCTTTTTCCAGATCTTGATAAACCTTTTTATGGAAGGCGGGGTGCGCCAAAATGAGTGAACAGCAAAAGCTGATGCGGCGAATCTACGCTGTACAATTTTCGATTTGGGAACTGCACATCTTTTTGGATACACATCCTAACGACGCTGCAGCTTACAAAAAGCTAGAGGAAAATCTTGCACTTGCTAAAAAGCTAACTGCACAATATGAAAGCACTTATGGTGCCATGGGTGAAAAAAGCGATTGTACTTCACGCTGGTCATGGATTCAAGGGCCATGGCCATGGGAAATTAAGGAAGGAGACGAGGACTAAATGTGGACTTATGAAAAAAGGCTTCAGTATCCGGTAAAAATCAAGAATCCAAATCCAGCCCTCGCTAAACTAATAGCCACCCAGTACGGTGGTCCTTATTGTAAATTGTGATAATTGCTGGCTTATTATTTATAAGAATTAAAGAAACAAATCGTCTTTACATATCAAAATCGAATTTAAAGCAATCTTTACTTGTTGCGTGTAAAGTAAAAATCGCATAACTTATCACCACGTCCGATCGAACCACTGCCCACTGCGATAAAATCGCATTTTATGTAAACAACTATAAAGCGTATCATCGCAGGCACAAAAAGCTGAAGTCAATTCCGGACAGCCATTTTGAAGGCAGGCATCATACCAAAAGCACTGATGAATATTAATCTGAAATTCATTCGGGTTGGAAAATAAACATTCGGCCTTCCAGTTATCATGATGCAAAACGATATAGGAAAATACTGTGCGATAAATTGAGAAGAAATTCGGCAGCTTTTCTAACACTCGGTACCGTTTAATCATTTTGGCACAAACGCGAGTCTGAAGATAGTCGTTAACCACATCATAAGCCTCTTCTTTTGTCATAGATGCTTGGCAGTACGCGATACAGTGCAATCCTTGGCAAAATCGTTTTAGTAAGCGTTTTCCTTTGCTGTTTTGTCTTTCCTCTGATTCCTGAAATCAGCTTCTGCAATTCATTTTGCTGTTAGGAAAAAAGTCTTCACCTTTTTCTTTTCCAAATTTTTCACACAAATATTCTTTCGTAAAAGCACCCCATTGCAATCTTTTTTAGTAGGATACATGTCCTACTAAAGAGTTAATATCCCACTCGGTTTCGGCCTCCGCTTTTCGCATGATACAAAGCCTCGTCAGCACGGGATAAAAGCTTTTCACTGTTGTCGCCTTCACAAAATGAAGCCACCCCAATACTACAGGTAATATGCCCAGCCTGTTGGAAGTCTGTTTTTTCAACTGCAGCCCTGATTTTTTCGGCAACCTTTTTGGCATCTTTCATACGAGTATGAGGCAGGATTACCAAAAATTCTTCTCCACCCCATCTGCCAACCGTGTCACTCTTACGAACACATGATTTTAAAATGCCCGCCAGCTGCGTAAGAACCAAATCACCAACCAGATGGCCAAAAGTATCATTTACTTCTTTAAAATGGTCAATATCGAGAATTAAAATTGAGAGGCCAGTATTATAACGTGTACTGATGGAAAATTCATGCTCCAAGACCTCATCCAATTTAAGTCTGTTATTAATCTGAGTAAGTTTATCGATGCAGGAAACCCTTTTGAGTTCTTTGTTTGCATCTTCCAACTCTGATGTCACAACACTGATAAAATGAACAAGCCTCGTTATAATACGGCTGTGTGTAGTCGAAAACGGATCGTTGCTGATCGGCAGATTTGAGACTTCTTTATAAAGTTTCAACTTACGGCGGGACTTTTGTTCTCCTTCACGGACTCCAACGATCACGATCGTTGAGTTTAACAGATTCATTTTGTTATTCCGTTTGATAAATTCACCATATGTATAAAATCCGGTAGTAGGTGCAATACGATTGAATGTTTGAACTTCAAGATTTGCATCGTCCTGCAATAGAAATCTTCTACTAACGCATGCATACAAAAAAATCGCATCTGGTTCAAAATCGTACAATTCTTTCCGTATCGATTCCGAATGATTCAAAATCAAGTTAGGCTCACCATAACCAATATGAAACTTATCCCCAGAATCAATATCGGCCAAAAAGCCAATGCTGCCATCTTCTGTCACAAAAAACGGAACCCTCGCGATCATTTCGCCGTCTTTCTGTATAAGGATCGGAAATTCAAGCGCATTCGCAAAAAAATGTTCATCATTTGGAATATTGAGATATCGGTTATAAATTTCAAAAGCACTTTGCTCATCAATTCGGTTCAGCAAATTCCCATCCGCCTGAGTAATCGTCATTTCTTTGCTGAGCGGTCTCCACCCTAAAAATGTCCTGGTATAAATATAGAGTCTTTTGCTTAAAAAGGCAACGCAAATGACTCCCTTGCTTATTGCTTGCCGGCCTAAAAATATTATGGAAGCTGCATTCGAATCATAAACACCGGCGCCGCCGCCAAAAGCAGGAAAATCAAATTTTTCTTCCGACATTCCTCTGAACAGTTTTGAAACACTAATGCTTTGCGGGGTTGCAAATAAAAGTACGCCGGCCACCCCCTCCATACTGTTTATTTCTCCAATCAAGTTTTTACCGGTCTCAAATTCGGTGCCCATAGGATCGGCAACTACAAAAGTTTTTAAAACGGTTTCATCAAAAAAAGAAAATGATAATACAACGGTTCTGACTTTGGGCTGACCATCAATAATTTCACCAACGGTAGTAGAACCGACAATCACTGCTTTCGGAATGTGCTCTCTTATTTCATCCGTAATGCGCCCCATGACTTTCCTGTCAGGCAGAGAGGAAAAGACCTGAACTAAAACAGATTTTGCCGTCTGAGAAAAGAGCAGAGTATGGGACTCCAAAAAAGTTCTGAGTTTTGGAATGTCTTTAAATAAATATGTTAAACTTTTCATTTGTAATCATATCTCCAAATATGCAGCATTTCTGAGCCGAATGGTTCTGAGCTTCTTTGGATTTTACAACTCAAATCAGGCGTTCGGTTCTCATTCAAATCATTTATTTTGGGATCTTACTTTTTGTTTTCACACGAATTTTTTTAACCATGTTAATCATACCCTTAAATTTTATAAAATAAAATATCTTGTAGGAAAGTTGGTCGAGATTCAACATAATTTTAATTATATACTAGAAATATTAACAATAAAACTTTATAGCCATCCTTGAAGGAAGGAATTCCTCAACAACTAGATAAAACCATGTTTACACTATCGCTCAACAGTCAACTATTTTTCAGTCTATTATTTCTTGCATTGACTTAATTACTGCTTTTTAAGTTGGTTTTCGGGGGTATTCATTAAGCCTTTTGCATTAAATTTTCCCTAAATTAACAACTTATTTTGTTTTATTCGCCGATTTCCATAGATGCAATTTTTTTCGACGTTTTTTTTCGCTCTAATGTCTGATAATAAGAACTGTTCTCAGGGGAAAGTTAACTCCAAATAAAGAAAGGAAGTATAAAGTGGTAAAAATCATTGTAGAAAAAAAATTGTTAGAAGAAAAATTAGCACAAGTAAAGGGTGGAGATCTTGTTGAACTTGCCTTTGTTCCATCCCAAGACAATCATGGTGATTATTCACCAGCATTTCTGCATCTAGCCGCAATACATAGCGAAGGAATCTATGAGGATTTAGAAAGTATTGACGAATTCGATTTCGACTTATGTACGCAGGAAAGCGCATGATGTAAATTTTTTAATTCTAACGGCTCTGCTTCGGCGGAGCCTTTTTTTATTTTCTATAAAAATCAATAAAGATAAAACTATATTTTTTCCTTGAATATTATAAAAAATCAGCTTGTACAAATCTATTACAAACGGGTACCGGTCAAATTGTTTTTTGATCGACTTTATTACCCGCCTGCAAATAATGCTTTTGATATTTGCTTATCTGCTAGACTTTCGCAATTCAACGTGCACTTTCTTTTTTTCTTTTAACTTTACGGCTTCCAGTTGCTCATTTAAAGCGACTGCTTCTGCACGTGCCGTTTCAATACTGATCGCCAGGTCATTAAATTCCTGCGCTAAATTTTCAACGGTCAGATTGTTGATTTTCGGGCAAACATCATCATACTGATCGAGTCCAGCTTCCCCATGCGCAACCACAGTAGCCTTGCCGTTCGCTGGATATGTAACATATAAATGATCATATTTTCCAAGCTGACAAATTTCTTTCATGGAACTTGCTATTCCCTCCAACAGTTCCTCTATTCTTTCTTCATTCGAATTGATCATATTAATTGCCATGTTCTGGCTCCTTTCACATTTTGTCTAAGATTTCTCCAATGGTATAATTACCATCTTGCAAATCTATATCTCCCCTGGAAGCCCGCTCGTTGATTTCATCCTCAATATTTTTCGCTACCCTTTTAAAAATCAATTTCTGTTTTTCCTTTGGCATTCTATCGTTTTCAGAAATAATTTCTGTTTTCCAGTTTCCATTTTCTTTATAGAGCTTCATTTTATGCTCACTGACCTGGCACGTTTTGCCGTCCTCTATTAAGTTGTTTTGCACTGTCCAAATTTCCGGTTTGCGCGCCATTTACCTCACCTCATTTCATAATATGTTTAGCCGATTGTCCGACTTTCTAACTAATTTCATTCCAGTCGTATCATACATGAGACAATCCAATTAAAAGTGAAAGAAATTTTCCAAAGCGAATACAAAAATATAGAAGGACATAGATCTGTTAATCCATGTCCTTCTATATTTTTTATTTAGTTAACCGACAACAGATCCATAAACGGTAATCTTAGCCGTATAAAAGAAAGGGTCCTCTTATTTTTCTAAACTGTCTGCGGAATTTGGGAGATAAATGTTTGGAAAAAGGTGTTTATCCCATTTCCTTTCGTCAATCAGTTTGCTGCATATAACATTTATAAGGAATGAGTTCGTATAAGGGTTACATGATTTGATAAGCCCTCGTACCTTTGCTTCTGGAATCAAAAGCGGTGAAAATCCGATAGTAACCACAAGCGTATAATTTTTTTCTTTTATCTGTGAACACAAAAGCTTTGCCCATGCGTTGTCTCTGGCGAAAGCAAGCCGATAATAAAAAGAAGCCAGCCCCTGATGGGGAATGTATTGATCTAGAATCCCAATATCTTTACCCGTATTCTGCACTTTCGTTTTTGGACCGATGGTCAAATCAGAAACAATATGTGAAATTCTTTCTGCTTCATTCCACTCAAATTTGTTTTCTCCTGCTTTTACCGAAAAAAGGCCCGACAGATCTTTTCCCATACACACATTTGAAGAGAGTGCTCTTCGCGCAAGACTGTCAAATAGTCTTTTTAGTTGTCTCAGACTTTTTGACTGAACGACTCTAGCAACAAGATCGGCTGAAAGTTCAGAGCAAATTTTATTCGCAAGCTCTTTGGGACGGCTTCCTATATTGCTTTTTCCCATTACCTTTAGAAGTTCCCGAAAGGAAATTCCTGCTGCATCGGCATTTTGCCTGTACGTAATAAGCAATTTAACGGCAGAGTCCTCTCGGTATCCAAATTCATAGAGAGTCTCAATATTATTGCAGTAACATGCATCCAGCAGCAGCAGATCAATTACATGCTCCCCAGCGTTTGCCGCCATCTCGATAGCGGTTACAAGCTCTGGGATTCCCATAATCGCAGGATATTTTCCACTGTAATCGTTCATCAGGCCTATATATTCACAAGCGTGACCACCCAGAATCAGCATTACATGCTTCGTATTGGTATTCTTAAGCCCCCAGAGGAGAAAATCATATAAACAATTTGGATCCGCCAGATTAATATCCCCTAAATCCTCCGGCGGAATTTCTTTATCCGTATTAAATTGATAGCGCCGAACTCCATCCCATATCTCCTGATCCGGTTTAGCGTCAGGTCTTATGAGCTGTACGGTACTTTGCTTTAGCCGTCCAATTTGGAGAAGGACTTTCGGCTTTCCGTTTATTGCTGCTGCTTTCAATTCACAATACTCAGCTGCTATTTCCGGCTCCAGTTCCCCATTGCCGTCTAGATAAGCCAATATCGTCCAACCGGGAATTACATTCATAGGATTTCCCTCCATCTCCTTTATTTTCAATCATATTGTATAATTGAACCTCCTAGTTGGTACTTCCGTATATACCAGCCGGGAGGTTCAATAAAACATTACGCTGTCCATCATCTATTTATGAACCGTAAAATTATTAGCAAGGCACTTTTTCTCTATCGTCTTATCTATCCAAGAAAGACACACCACGCAATGGTGAGTTTGTGTTGTTAAGCAAAATTGCAACATTGTTTGAATAGGTATTTGTAACTGCAAGATCTGTTCTGCCATCGTTATTAAAATTACCGGTTACTAATCCCGCAGCGTAAGAACCAACAGCATAAAATTGTTCTGGTCCAAAAGTACCGTCACCATTTCCGCTCAATATTGCAACATTATTGGAGCCGTTATCTGCAACTGCCAAATCAAACGTTCCATTTTTGTCAAAATCTGCTGCAATGATTCCCTCAAGATATGAACCGATTAAAATAAAGGATGCCGCTTGAAAAGTGCCATCGCCATTGCCAAGCAGGATTGCCACATTCATAGAGTCAAAATTTGATACTGCCAAATCACGTTTACCATCGCCGTTAAAGTCAGCCACTGCGATCTCCATAGGACCAGTCCCTACAGAGTAATGCGTAGCCGCTTGAAAGGTGCCGTCACCATTATTAATCAGAACCGCAACGTTATTGTCCCCACCAACTGCCGCAACCAGATCAACAATTCCATCACCGGTAAAATCAGCGGCTGCAATTCCATAAGGGGAATTGCCCACGGCATAAGGCACAGGCGACAGAAAGGTCCCATCGCCATTGCCAAACAGCACATTAACGTTTCCGAGCCCTACATCGGTTACTGCCAAATCCATTTCATGGTCACCGTTAAAATCGGCAGAAACGATTGATAGAGGATTTGACCCTACTGTTACTGCCGTAGCCGGCAGAAAGGTTCCATCGCCATTGCCAAGCAAGATTGCAATATCACTGCTATTTGAATCCGCAACAGCCAAATCAATTTTTCCATCGTCGTTAAAATCAGCAGCAGTAATCGAGGTGGGATTAATGCCTACACCAAAAAACGAAGCTGCCTGAAAAGTACCATCACCGTTTCCAAGCAACACCGCAATCTCTTCATTACCAATATCTGTGATTGCTAAATCAAGATTCCCGTCGCCGTTAAAATCAGCAGCCGTAATCCCATAAGGGGAAGATCCGGCAGGATAAAACACGGCAGGCTGAAAAAATATGCTCATTAAAAACGCCCCCTAACAATTTTTTACCCACATACATCCATTAGACAAAAACCAACCTCAAAAGGCTGGACTAGATATCACGGTAATCTATCCATCATCCGCTATTATGATAATATGTTTTTTTCCTTCAATGTTTCCAAAGCTGTGGCAGTCATATTATTTCACGGTCTGACAGCCACCTTCATTGACCCTAGAATAAAATCGCATGTTTAAAGGGAGAAATTTTTTAACTTCAATAATATACTTTAAATAAGCAATAAACGTTCTCATTTCAATATGAAAATGTCGGAAAATGATTAGAAGGTGATCCTATGAAAATTGCTGCAGCTTACATCCGTGTATCAACTGATGACCAGCTGGAATTTTCCCCTGACTCTCAACTTCAAAAAATACTGGACTACGCAAAGCATAATGACATGATCGTCCCGACGGAATATGTCTTTCGTGAAAAAGAGGGAATCTCAGGCCGCTCGGCTGCTAAACGTCCGGAATTTCAGCGCATGATTGCAACCGCTCGAGAAAAAGATTCCAACATTTCTATTATTCTTGTCTGGAAATTTTCCAGATTTGCACGAAATCAAGAGGAATCAATCGTCTATAAGTCTCTTTTAAAAAAGGAACGCAGCATTTCTGTTATCAGTGTTTCAGAGCCAATTTTAGATAGTGACTTCGGCGGGTTAATTGAGCGCATTATCGAATGGATGGACGGCTATTATTCTACTCGGCTTTCCGGAGAAGTAATGCGCGGGATGACCGAACGCTTTCAGCGCGGTAAACCAGTATCGGCTGCACCTATCGGATATGTAATGCCAAAAGGAACAGGAAAACTTATGATTGATCCCCAAGCCGCTTCAGTTGTGCAATACATTTTCGAGCATTTTTTAGCCGGCGATGGATACAAACAGATTGCTCTTAATCTCAATGCGCAAGGTATTAAAACACGCCGCGGCAACTTGTGGGAAAACCGCACCATCCGTTATGTGATACAAAATCCGGTTTACATCGGAAAAATCCGTTGGAATCCCACCGGAGAAGAGGTAGATTACTATAAAACAAAATCAAAAATTGTAGATGGTGCCCAAAAACCCATTATATCGAAAAAGCAATGGCAAGCCGCCCAAAATCGGGTAAAAATGATCAGCAATCTGTATGGTCATTACGCACACAGCAGTAAGCCTGCCGGTAATCTATTTTGTGGACTGATTAAATGCAGTGCATGCGGTGCTACTATGTCCCCGGTCGGCGGCGGAAAAAAAGGCGGGCTGCAGTGTACCAATTACACGCACAGCCGCTGTACAGAATCCCACTATATCAGCAATGATAAAATACACAGGATCGTCTTTTCTGAACTCAAATATGAGCTAACTTATGAAACTTTTTCTCTTCAGCGTAAAAATATAAAGCCCAATGGATTTGACAATTCTATAATTGAAAGCAAAATCGAGCAGGAGCAGCATAAACTTGATCGTGTTAAGGAGTCCTATGCTGCTGGCATTGACACTCTGGAGGAATATCAAGAAAATAAGCAGAAAATCACGTCTGAAATTAAGAAGTTAAAAGCAAAACTTTCTGTCAATTCCATTACTGATATCACCAAAGCCCAATGTAAAGCATTCTGCAAAAAAGCGCTTAAAGGCCTTCAGCAATGCGAATCTTTACCGTCCGATGAAGGGAATCGGATTTTGCGTACTTTTATCGATCATATTGTCTTTGATCGAGCGTCTGAATCTGTTCAAATTTTTTATTCCCTTTAATGATCACATTTTGAAGTATGGTGGACCTCATGGAGAACTTGGCGCATCGCTGCGTTACCTTTCCCAAAGATACACCATGCCCTACCCAGAGCTCAAAGCGATTCTTACAGATATTGGTACCGAAGAACTAGCCCATCTTGAGATGGTCAGTACCATTGTGTATCAGCTTACACGCAACCTAACTCCAGAAGAAATTAAGAAGGCTGGTTATGACGCTTATTTTGTAGACCATACTACAGGAATTTATCCCGTAGACGCCAGCGGAAATCCATTCAGTGCAGCGACTTTCTCTGTTGCAGGCGATATGATAACGGATCTACACGAAAATCTCGCCGCAGAGCAAAAAGCGCGTACGACTTATGAAAACATTCTGCGTTTTGCAGACGACCCGGATGTCCGGGATCCAATCAAATTCCTACGTGCTCGTGAAATCGTTCATTTTCAGCGTTTCGGCGAAGGATTGCGCATCGCTACCGACCGTTTGGATTCCAAAAACTTTTATGCCTTTAACCCCGAATTTGACCGTTAAAAAAAGCTCCATCGAAAAAACGATGGGGCTTTTTTCACATAACCATCACTTAAGATTTACCAGAAGTTCGAATCCTGTTAAAATTCAGGACATATCCTTTTTCTATACTATAAACAGTTCCAAAGAAAAAGATTTCTAAAAGAAATTATAAAACACTGTGCTAACCGCTGGACTTTCTGGAATACCAACCCGGCAGATGCACAGACAAACAATAAGACCAAGAAATTGGTTTTCTATATATTAACCTCTTTTTCATTAATTTCTCCTTTTTACAAAAGCCGGACTTTGCGAAAGCAAAGCCCGGCTTTTCTTTGTCAAAATCTATTTTACAATTCTTTTGTCATACAAATATGCGGACAAAATTCATCATAAAAAACATCTCCAACTGCGTGGTAATTAAGCTTTTCATAAAACTTCTGCACTCTACATTGCGCAGAAAGTTTAATTGCGGTACCGCCTTCTTTTTTAGCTTTCTGCTCTAATTCTTCTACAACTACCCTTCCAAGACCTTCTCCCCGAAATTCCTTTAAAACCGCAACTCTGCCAATTGTATAAACCGGCTTTTGAGGATCTTCTCGAAACATTCTGCCCACCGCTTTAGGAATATCTCCATCATACAAAACTAAATGCTCTGCCGTCAAATCGATCTCATCATATTCCTTTTGAAATCCCTGTTCTTCCACAAAAACTTTTTGACGAATTTCTTTTCCTTGCGGTGTCAATTTTTTATTTATAATACTCTTCATCAGATTTCCTTTCTCTCAATTCTTTTTAAAAAATTTTATCACTTTTTAATTGACTTGAAAAGCTATAAAAATTTAAAATCAAAACAAAAAATACGGGAAATTTCTTCCCCGTACTTTTTTAACAAAATATAATTAATCATTTTCCGGATGGTTCTTTAGAGAGACGATCCATCATTTCAGATTCCGGAATTTTGGCTAACTGCTGGTAAGCCGCCTTCAACATCTCTGCTGTCCCTTCTATCCCCAAAACAGAACTATCCATTAGAAGGTCAAACTGATCTCTTCCGCCCCACCGTAAATCGGTATAATAGTTATAATAAGAACGGCGCATACGGTCCGTCTTGCGCACAAGAATTCTAGCTTCATCCTCAGAAATCTTACTCCGTTTCATAACACACTGAATCCGAACCGGCAAAGGAGCATAAAGAAATACATGCAGACAGTACGGCTGATTGCGAAGGACATAATTTCCGCACCGACCAACAATAATACAGGATTCTTTTTCTGCCATCTGACGAATAATTCTTGACTGCAGCTGATAAAGAGTATCCCCTATCGTTTGTCCATAACGTGCAATATGAGCTGCTTCCTTCGCATCCATATACAAAAATGGACTTACCGGATGCTCATCTACACACTCCAAGTCCTTTGGGTCTAGAGCACTGTTCTTTGCTGCTTTTTGAATGAGTTCCTTGTCATAATACGGAATATCGAGCAATCCAGAAAGAATTCGAGCCACCTTGTGGCCACCGCTTCCATATTCCCTGCCGATTGTTAAAATCGTATGATGCATAACAAAGCCCCCTTTATCTTTTATAACTTGAGAATATCACATTTCAAATAAAAATTCAATCTATTTTGTTGCATTTATGTATACTTTATCTTTATATCATGTTGCTTCTATTGCTTTAAAAAAGGCTGTGTGCAATTAAACACACAGCCAAAAACTTCAGTCACGCAAAGAAGGAACTAATGATTGCCGACCCACCGATCAATATTGCACATACAATCGCTACCACTCGCAAAAATACCGTACGCCGTTTTCCCTGCATGATAATTCCTCCGTTTCATAAGTAATTTTATTATAAACAAATCAAATCAAAAAAACAAGCCATAAACCATACTCCCTATATTCCTATTACACACTTGACTTTTTCCCAAATTTCAGGTATTTTATAGTTATAGATTATGTCTATATTTTAGGACTACCAAGGAGGTATATTTATGAATATTATCACAATCTCCAGACAATATGGCAGCGGCGGTCGAGAAATTGGGAAAAAGCTCGCAAATAAACTGCAGGTTCCTTTTTTCGATAAAGAACTCATTATTATGGCTGCTAAAAAAAGTGGTATGAGCGAAGAGGTCTTTAAAAGCGTAGACGAACGAGCTGCTTCCAGCTTTCTCTATTCTCTGTGGATGAATGGCTATTCCTATGGAATTCCAACGGCTGCAAATCATCTTCCTCTTAATGATCAGCTTTTTATTCTTCAGACAGAACTGATTAAAAATGCCGCAGAAAAAGGGGCCTGTGTAATTGTTGGCCGCTGTGCAGATTATATTCTGCGCGAACGTCATGATGTATTACATGTTTTTCTCTATGCAGATGAATCATTCCGGTCAAAACGTGCCATCCAAACATATGGAGAAGATGAAAAAAAGATTCACGAAATTCTTATAAAAAAAGACAAACAGCGCTCCAACTACTATAATTTTTATAGTGATACTCGTTGGAATGATCCTCAAAATTATCACCTGTGCCTCAATACAGGTGCTCTGGGAATTGATAATTCCGTAGAAATGATTCTAAAAGCGTACAAAATTATTCAGCCTTAAAACCCGACAGCGGTACTTAGATTTTAAGCTAAGTACCGCTGTTATCTTTTCTTTGTCAAGCTTTGTGGTTTTTCTGATATAAAAGCCATAAACCTTTCAGCATCAAATTATCATCGAGAATAACACGGCGATTGCAGAACGGTATAATCACACCTGCGACTCCACCGGTCGCAACAACCGTTGCCTGCTCCTTTAACTCCGCTTCTACCCGATCAATAATCCCATCGATCATCGCGGCATTGCTAAAAACGATTCCGGACTGCATACATTCCTTTGTATTCTTGCCAATCAGGCGCTGAGGCACCTCCAAGCTAACATGAGAAAGCTGACTGGCATGTGCCGCAAGGCTCTCCAAACTGACAACAGGACCCGGAATAATCATCCCGCCAATATAACTTCCATTTGCATTTACAACACACATAGTTGTTGCAGTTCCCACATCAAAAATGATAATCGGCTTAGGATATTCCGCACTGGCTGCCACCGCTTCAGTCACCAAATCTGCCCCTAACTGGGCAGGATTGTCCATCAGAATATTTAGCCCCGTTTTCAATCCAGAACCAACCAGCAGCGGAACTTTTCCACAAACTTTACGGACTGCTTCCTGCAATGCCGCAGAAAGTGCTGGGACCACAGAAGAAATAATTCCTCCTTCCGGTTCATGGCGCTCTACCCCGTGCATTTCAAATAAAGTGCGAATCATAAGGGCATATTCATCTGCTGTTTTGCTGGCATCTGTTGATAAACGTGCTGTAAAATAAATTTTTTCAGCATCCATACAGCCCAGTACAATATTTGTATTTCCTACGTCAATAGCGACGATCATTTTTTCACCTGCTTTAATTTTTCCGTGTTCGGTTCTCCCGAAACACACAAAGCGGAAGGCAGATAGGACTTCTGCCTCCCGCTTTTACTATGAATTTTTCAATCAATCAATATTTTGCAATCTTAAATAAAGCCTTTCCAATGGCCGCGACTAAAATTCCAGCACCAATCGCTTCTGGAATACCGTTTGCGCCGACAATCCCGAGTACAATTCCGAGAACTGCATCAGCTGGTACTCCTTTTGCCGCTGCATAAGCATCACGAAAAAGGACAAAAATCAATCCCATTACAAAAATCGTATTCGTTAGGGCGCCAGACACACCTGCAACTGCAAGAGATACAATTGAACCTTCTTTTTTTGCATGTGTTACTTTCTGAATTGCACGGTAAACATAATATGGAATTATGCCTACTAAAATTCTTGGAAGAAAACAAACAACCAAAGCGAACGGGGTCCCATTTGCCGTACCCGGCAGCGGAATCAAAGGACTAAACGTAAAAGAGGTCAGTGCAGGAGTGATTGTATTGCTGATCAGACTGACCAAGCCAAATAAGGAACCTAAAACGGCTCCATATTTTGGTCCCAGCAGTAATGCCCCCAAAATAACCGGAATGTGAATAATGGTCATTTTAATGAAGGGCAGTGGGATCATGCCTAATGGTGTAAATCCCAAAAGCAGTACAATGGCCGCAAAAAGTGCTAAAAGCACAAAATTGCGGTACTTAGAGTTTGTTGCGGACATCGTTGTTGATTTGCTTGACATATTAAATTCCTCCAGCTGCCGGTCCTTGATTGGCTTTCTTTGTCAAAGGGCAAAAAGAAAAGCCTGAATCAAAAAGATCCAGCGCATATTTCCAGTTTATTATAACAGGATTTTTCAGAGATGCAAGGGAATTGACAAAAAAATTTCTCAAAATGGGATTTTCCTTGTATTTTTATGAAAGAATTCTTATAATTAGAGGTATGTTACCCGGTAAAAGCAGAAATAAACCGGATTTTGAAAGGATGTTCTCCATGTTGCTGCAAGATAAAACCATTTTATTGGGGATTTCCGGCAGTATTGCCGCTTATAAAGCTGCCGACCTCGCAAGCCGTCTCCATCACGAGGGCGCAAAAGTTCACACATTGATGACCCAAAATGCCTGCAAATTGATTTCACCGATGACCTTTGAAGGCGTAACGGGACAAAAAGCGGTCTCAGATACATTTGACCGAAACTATCAATATCATGTAGAACATGTTTCTCTCGCAAAACAAGCTGATCTTGTTTTAGTTGCGCCGGCAACTGCAAATGTGATTGCAAAATTAGCAAACGGAATTGCGGATGACATGCTGACAACCACGGTTCTTGCCTGCCGCTGCAAAAAGATGATCGCACCGGCAATGAATACTGCAATGTATGAAAATCCGGTAACACAAGACAATCTCGAAAAACTGCGTCATTACGGGTGGACCATCATCGATCCTGCCTGCGGAATGCTCGCCTGCGGAGACATTGGGGCTGGAAAATTTCCTGAACCTGCGGATATTCTGGAATATGTGCTAAAAGAAATTGGTGAAAAAAAGGATATGGCAGGGCTAAAGGTGCTGGTGACTGCCGGTCCTACTCAAGAGCCCTTGGATCCAGTACGATATCTCACAAATCATTCCACCGGAAAGATGGGATATGAGCTGGCACGAAATGCCATGCGCCGCGGCGCCGAGGTCACGTTGATCTCTGGAAAGACCGCACTTCCTTTTCCTGCCTTTGTAAAAACAGTATCTGTCGGTTCCGCTCAAGAAATGTTTGATGCAGTTCTCTCAGCAGCACCTAAGCAGGATTTTTTTGCTTTTGCTGCGGCTGTTGCCGATTATCGTCCAGCAGTTGTTGCCGATCAAAAATTAAAAAAAGAAAATGGTAATTTTTCGGATATTCCTCTTTCTTCCACACCGGATATTTTAAAAACGATTGGGAACCAAAAGAAAAAGTGGCAAATGATCTGCGGTTTTTCGATGGAAACAGAACATTTAATTGAAAATTCGAGAAAAAAGCTGCAAAAAAAGCATGCTGATTTAATTGCCGCCAACAATCTTCGCACACCAGGCGCAGGTTTTGGCACTGATACAAATGTAATTACCCTGATTTCAGATTCTAAAGAGATCGAGCTGCCGCAGCTTTCCAAATACGAAACAGCCGCAAAGATTTGGGACACATTGCTTTCTTTGCCAAAAAAATAACCAACGCATAATTATCTGCATGCAGAACAAACTAAACGTATCCCAAATAAAAAAGAGGTGCTTAATATGTCGAATCTGCATTGCAGTGTAACCGATTGTGCAAATAATAGCCAGAATTTCTGCTGCCGCCCGGATATTAAAGTGGTCGGCAAATGTGCCTGTGGCTGCGAACAAACCAGCTGCAACGATTTTCAGAAGCGCCAGGGTGCTTCTAATTCTACGGCCGGTACTTCCGATCCTAACGAGAGCTTAGATGTCCACTGTGAGGCTGAAAACTGTTCTTATAACAAGAGAGGATATTGTGATGCCTCCAATATACAAATGACCAGCTGCTCAACGCATGGCTGCACCGATTGTAAATCTGAAACTGCCTGCTTCACCTTTAAGATGCAGCAATCCCGTTAAATTTAAAAAGGGCTTTGAAAGAAAACTCTTTCAAAGCCCTTTCGCTTTATTCTACATGAATTTGTTCCAATACTTCTCCTACCGGTGCATGAATGACCAGATCTGCCCGTCGATCTGCTGAAGTCTCGGATTTATTGATTAAAATGAGACGGTGTCCACGGTAATAATCGATCAGAGACGCCGCTGGATACACAACCAAAGAAGTTCCTGCGATAATCAACATATCTGCAGCAGAAATGACTGCAAGCGCTCCGTCAATCGTATCACTGTCAAGTCCTTCTTCATAAAGCACCACATCGGGTTTAATGGTTCCACCGCAGCTGCAGTGCGGAATTCCTTTGCTCTTTCGAATAGAATCCATCTCATAGAACTTATGGCATCGCTCACAATAATTACGCAAAACACTGCCGTGTAATTCATAGACTTTTTGGCTGCCGGCCGCTTGATGCAGGCCATCAATATTCTGCGTAACAACTGCTGAGAGTTTTCCTGCCTTCTCCATTTCGGCCAACTTACGATGGGCCGCATTTGGTTTTGCATCAGGATAAAGAAGTTTATCCCGATAAAAATCAAAAAATTCTTCCGGATGCTGCCTATAAAAACTATGGCTGAGCATTACCTCCGGAGGATATTTATATTTCTGATGATAAAGACCGTCTACACTGCGAAAATCTGGAATTCCGCTCTCAGTCGAAACACCTGCTCCGCCAAAAAAGACGATCCGTTTACTCTGGTCGATCATATTCTGCAATTCTTCCAGTTCTTTTTTCATCGAAGACTGCCTCCTTTTTCGAATAATTTCAGTATAGCACAATTTTGAAAGTTCTGTGCAAAAATCCCCTTTTCTGTTTGTTTTTTGCTTTATTTTATGGTAACATCAGGAATAGGAGAATATGTTTTGGAGGTGCCGTTCAAATGGCCTTCGATTATAAAAAAGAATATAAAGAATTTTATCTGCCAAAAAACAAACCGGAGATTATCGACATTCCAACAATGAATTTTATTGCGGTTCGCGGAAAAGGAAACCCAAACGAAGTTGACGGAGAATATAAAGCCGCCATGAGCCTGCTCTACGGAATTGCTTTTACGATCAAAATGAGTAAAAAAAGCGGTCATGTCTTGGACGGCTATTTTGACTATGTGGTACCACCATTAGAAGGATTTTGGTGGCAGGACAACATCAGTGGAATCGATTATCTTCATAAGGAAACTTATCAATGGATCTCTCTTATTCGTCTGCCTGATTTTGTAAAAAAATCAGATTTTGACTGGGCAGTTGCAGAAGCTTCCCGGAAAAAGAAAACCGATTTTTCCAAAGCAGAATTCTTAACCTACCATGAAGGTCTTTGCGTACAGTGTATGCATATTGGTCCTTTTGATGACGAACCGAAAACGATTGCTTTAATGGAACAATTTGCGAAAGACCTGGGATATGCGATTGATATCACTCCTTCCCGCTATCATCATGAAATCTATTTAAGCGATGCAAGAAGATGTAATCCGCAAAAACTTCGGACTGTGATCCGGTATCCGGTCAAAAAGCTTTAAAAGAACAGAAAAAGTGCGACGGAAAATTTTCCGCCGCACTTTTTTTAGCTTTTTCCTTACCCTGCGATTCTGTTATCTTTAAACCATCAGATCACAAATAGCATTACTAAACGCCACCGGATCAGAAATCGGAACGCCCTCGATCAAAAGCGCCTGATTATAAAGCAGTTTAGAATATTTCTTAAGCTTTTCAGGATCCTCTTTGTAAAGCTCCTGCAGCTTTGTAAAGACGGGATGATTTGCGTTGAGCTCCAACACACGCTGTGCCTTTACATTGCCTTTTTCTTCTCCAGGCATAGAATTCAGCACTTTTTCCATCTCAATTGACAGAGCGCCATCTGTAGAAAGGCAAACCGGATGGCTCTTTAATTTCTGCGAAACAATTACCTGCTTCACTTCATCTCCAAGATCATCTTTCATCGTATTGAGCAGATCTTTGTTTTCTTCGACTAGCTTTTTAGCTGTCTCTTTTTCTTCTTCTGTCTCCAAGCCGAGATCATTGTCGGAAACGGATTTAAATTCTTTATCATTATATTTTGCAAGAATCTTGAGCGCAAACTCATCAACGCCCTCAGTCAGATACAAAATCTCGTAATCTCTTTCTTTCAGTGCTTCTGTCTGCGGCAACAGATCTACTTTGGCAACGCTGTCTCCGGAAGCATAATAAATATATTTCTGGTCCTCTTTCATCCTGGAAACATATTCTTGGAGCGTAACCATCTTTTTCTCTTTACTGGACCAGAACATCAACAGATCCTGCAAAAGTTCTTTCTGCTGGCCAAAGTTCGCATAGACCCCATATTTTAACTGCAACCCAAAAGCTTTAAAGAATTTCTCGTAATTTTCGCGGTCATTTTTGAGCATATTTTGCAGCTCTTCCTTGATTTTTTTCTCAAGGCGGCCTTCAATCAATTTCATCTGACGGTCATGCTGCAGCATCTCACGCGAAATATTGAGTGACAGATCCTGACTGTCTACAAGGCCCTGCACAAAGCTAAAGCAGTCCGGCAGCAGATCTGCACACTTATCCATGATCAAAACGCCGTTAGAATAAAGCTGCAGTCCCTTTTCATAGCTCTTGCTGTAATAGTCATAGCTCGCGTGACTTGGGATAAAGAGCAGAGCATCATAAGTAGCAGTTCCTTCGGTACTGCTGCGAATAATTTTGAGCGGCTTTTCATAATCGAAAAATTTATCCCGATAAAACTGCTCATACTCTTCGTTTGTCACTTCGTTCTTATTTTTACGCCAAATCGGCACCATGGAATTAAGTGTCTCGAGCTCTGTATAGGTCTCGTATTCCGGTTCCGCATCCTTCGGGGCATCTGCCGGCTTCTCTTTCATGCGGCTCTTTTCAAGCTCCATCTTAATTGGGTAGCGAATATAATCGCTGTATTTCTTCACAAGACGCTTAATCGTAAATCCATCAAGATACTGGTTATAGGATTCTTCTTCCGAATTCTCCGGCATCAAATACAAGGTAATTTTTGTGCCACGCTCTTCTTTTTCACAGGAGTCAACTGTATATCCCTCTACACCGCTGCTCTCCCATTTCCATGCTTCGTCGCTGCCATAGGCCTTGCTCTCTACCACTACTTTGGAACTAACCATAAACGCCGCATAGAATCCAACACCAAATTGTCCGATAATATCAATATTATCGGATTTTTCATTGTTTTTCTTAAAATCAAGTGAACCGGATTTTGCAATCGTACCCAGATTGTTCTCCAGATCTTCCTTTGTCATGCCGCAGCCGTTATCTTCAACCGTCAACGTACGATTTTCTTTGTCTGCCGTAATCCGAATCTCAAAATCGTCTCTGGAAAGACCTGTATCGCCATCCTGCAGCGTCTTATAATAAAGCTTATCAATGGCATCGCTCGCATTACTGATTAACTCTCGTAAAAAAATCTCTTTGTGCGTATAAATAGAATGAATCATCAGATCCAAAAGCCGTTTTGATTCTGCCTTAAATTGCTTCATGATCGATCAACCTCTTCTTGCATATTTTTAATTTTAGCACTCTTTACCTTTAAGTGCTAAATCATTGTAGCGCAAATTTCCTTATTTTTCAATGAATAAATTATGAATTTTCCATTTTGTAACAATCCTCTTTAAATAGAAGCCAAAAGCAAAAAAGAAAAACATTTAAATAAAAAAGCAGGCAGCAAAAAATGCTGCCTGCTTTTTTATTCTTCTGGTGCATCTGATGGAACATAATTATGATCCACCGTAATCACGGCTCGATACTTCGGATCGAGTCCCTCAACCATTTTAACAACTTGATCATGCAAAACATCATCTTTTGTAGAAAAGCCAAAGGGGACACAAATATCGAAGAGGACATTGCTGTGAGTCGTTCCCCAAACCACACGGAAATCATGCATCGTAATCTCTGGTGAAAGTAAGTGCAATGCGTCTTTTACGCGCTCTTTTAACTGATTGGTCCTCTCATCGTTGGTCACAATAGGGTCCATATGGATCACCAGCTGAATCCCCATTTCCGAATGAAGATCTTTTTCAATATTGTCGATCATATCATGACTTTTCATAATATCCGCCTGAGCGTCCACTTCACAGTGCACACTTGCAAAAATATTTCCGGCGCCGTAATTATGCACCGTCAAATCATGCATCCCCAAAACACCTGGGTATGCCATAATCCGATGATAGATTTCATCGACCATTTCTTTGCTGGGAGCAACCCCTAAAAGCGGATTGCTGGTATCTCGAATCAAATGAATTCCTGTCAAAAAGACCATAATGGCAACTACAAGGCCCATATAGCCATCTAAATTAAATCCGGTCAGCGCCGTAAGAGCCATTCCAAGAAGAATCGCCGACGTAGAAATTACATCATTGCGGCTGTCTACTGAATTTGCCAAAAGTGCTTCTGAAGAAATCGCCTTCCCCATCGAACGATAAAATAAGCACTGCCACAACTTTATCAAAATAGAAACAACCAAAACAGCAACCGTCAAAAAGCTAATCTCTGCTGGTTCCGGAGAAATGATCTTCAAAATAGATTCCTGTCCCAGTTGAAATCCCAGCGCTAAAATAGCAAAAGAAACAATCATCCCACTGATGTATTCTATTCTCTCATGCCCAAATGGATGTTCCGCATCAGCTGGCTTTTCCGCCAATTTAAATCCGACCAAGGTTACGATTGATGATGCGGAATCTGAAAGGTTGTTGACGGCATCCGCCACCACAGCGATACTGTGAAAAAGTGTTCCTGCGATAAACTTTAAAGCAGAGAGAAGCAAATTCGTTAAAATGCCCACTAATCCGGCAAATTTTCCGTAGCTTGCTCTAACCTTTATATCTGAGGTATTTTGATAATTTTTAATAAAATGCCGAATTAAAAACTGGATCAAATCAATCGCCTCACAACGAATTCAAAAGTCATTTAGGGCCTTTTAAATAGATTCCCGCCATGGCAGTCGATTGCCGTAATCAATGGAAAATCTTCTACCTCTAGGCGTTTAATACTTTCACAGCCCAAATCATCAAAAGCAATCACATCTTGCTTTTTGATACAGCGGCAGGCAAGTGCTCCTGCTCCGCCGATTGCACAAAGATAGACTGCCTGATTCCGGCAGATTGCTTCGCATACTTCCGGACTGCGGCCACCCTTCCCAATCATACATTTAAGTCCCAAATCGAGCAGACGTGGTGAAAAAACATCCATTCTGGTGCTGGTAGTTGGCCCACAGGAACCAGTTGCTAAGCCTTTCGGAGCAGGTGTTGCACCTGCATAATAAATAGTCGCCCCCAAAAGTTCGAACGGCAGCTTTTTCCCCTGATCGATCAAATCAATCATCCTCTTATGAGCTGCATCGCGAGCCGTATAAATAATACCGCTTAAAAGCACATTGTCTCCCGCATGAAGAGTCGGAGCTAGTTTGACCATTTGTTGTGCATTAATTCTGATTTTTTCCATTTTATAATCTCTCCTCTTCAAAAATTTGAATTAAAAAATATAGAATAGAGAAAGGAGACGGGCGCTTTCGCGTCCGTCTCCGAAAGATTCTCAAAAGCTTTTATTTACGATTGAAGATTGACATGATATCCACATAATCATCGTCTTCTTCAGAAGAACTCGGTGCTTTGTCAACTGCTCTTCCCGTACTGCGAGGAGCAGCGGATGCTGCTGCCTGCTGCTGACGTCTTGCAGAAGAAGCTGCCATAGGTGGAATATCAATGTCCAAATCAGCATCCGGATCAGAACCATCATGGGTTGCAAAGCCGGTTGCAACGACTGTTACAGTCATTTCATCATCCATATTCTCATCAAAAGCAGCGCCCCAAATAATATTGGCATCCTTATGTGCCTGCTCAGAGATCATGGAAGATGCAGTCTCAATCTCATCCAAACCAATATCCGGAGAGGAAGTAATATTAATAATAACACCCTTTGCCCCAGCAATAGAGGTTTCCAACAGCGGGCTGGAAATTGCCATACTGGCAGCAGTTTCAGCCTTATCTTTGCCAGAAGCATGGCCAACGCCCATATGTGCATAGCCGGCATCTTTCATAACAGAAGTAACATCAGCAAAATCAAGGTTGACAAGACCCGGAAGCTTAATCAAATCAGAAATACTCTGAACGCCCTGACGCAAAACATCATCTGCAACTGCAAATGCGTTCAGCAGTGTGATACGCTGTTCAGAAACTAATTTCAAGCGCTCATTTGGAATCACAACCAAAGAATCGACATGCTCTTTCAGATTGGCAATTCCTTCATCAGCCTGAGCCATCCGAACCTTTCCTTCAAAAGCAAAAGGTTTTGTGACGATTCCAATAGTAAGAATCCCCATATCTCTTGCAATTTCAGCTACGATAGGTGCAGCACCAGTACCGGTGCCGCCGCCCATGCCAGCAGTAATAAAGACCATATCACTGCCGCGAATTGCAGCAGAAATTGCCTCGCGGCTTTCGTCTGCGGCTTTGCTGCCAATTTCAGGCTTGCTGCCCGCACCTTTTCCGTGCGTAACCTTTTCGCCAATTTGAATCTTCTGAGTGGCTTTCGAACGATAAAGCGCCTGCTTATCTGTATTCACTGTGATAAATTCAACGCCCTGCACGCCGGAGTTGACCATTCGATCAACTGCATTTCCGCCGCCGCCGCCGACACCGACGACCTTAATTTGAACAATATTATCGAAATCGTTATCAATTTCAAAAGGCATTTTTTAAATCCCCCTTAATGATGTACAATCCTACATTTTACGGGGAACCCGTAAAATGACCATTTCTTTTCTCAATTATATTTTACTTTATCACGTTTCACGATAAATTTCAACTATTTCAATTAGAAAATTCCGTAATTCAAAGAAGTTCTTCAAATGGTCCTTCTCATTTTAAAAATCGCATTGAATTATTTGGTAGTTTCTCCCGCTTTAGGATCCGGAGTATAAACATCTTTTTTCGTATAAATAGGATCTCCATCGGAATCATAAACGGTATTTCCATTGGCATCTACCGCAATATGATAGCTATCTTCTTTAGAAGATGAAGCGGTGTTTTGGGAGGAAACGGTGCTTGGGGAGGAACTTCCAGAAGAACTCGTTGCTGACGCAGAAGAAGTCTCTGAAGAAGGGCTAGCAGATGTGCTCGAACTTGTCGAAGAAGCCGAATCATCAATCTGCTGCGGATCATATGGTACATAGGCTTGATTATTTTCCTGAATGCTGGAAAGATCAATCACACCGGATGGAGAGCTCTGTAAATGATTTGTCAAAATTTCCTGTGCAAAAGTCAATTTTCTCTGCATGTAAGTAGGTGTTCCTAATTTGAGTAAGAACTTGCTCTCAATCGTTACCGTCAGTTGATACTGGTCCGAAAGGTCCATCGCACTCACATTGCTGAGGCCCGACTGCTCAACTGCTTCTCCAAGCTGCCCGAATAAAGAACCTTCGTCCTCAGTCTCATAAGAGGCAGTTTCTCCCGGGACCACTTTTGTAAAGTTTAGTCCCTTGATTGTTGCAACCCCTTCCGGTACTGTATCTGAAAGCTGCAAAACCTTTCCTTTACAAGATAAGATCACATACTGCCCATTATATTCCACTGCGCCGGCAACATCATCTTCTTGTACGCTGATCAATAATTTTCCAGGAAGCGACTTTGAAATTTTGGCTTGCCCGATATATGGTAATTTGTTTTCGATTGTTTTCTCTGCAAGATTCACATTTGCACGAAAAAGATTTTCTCCGTAATAAAGGCCGCTCGATTCTATGATCTGATCCGAGCTATATCGTGTGTCCCCTTCAATTACAATCTGGTCAACCCGGAACAGGACCGTCAGCGATAATGTGATAGCTGCCACTACCACAATTAAAAAAGAAACAATATAAAAGATTCTTTTCTTTCGCCTATGTCTTCGTACCCGGTCATAAGGATCCTTTGGCACAGTCCTTTGCCTCTCCTTCGGATACTCCGGAACCTTTCGATCCGAATAGGCTCTGCGGGTCTCTGATGAAACCACACGTTTATTCTGATTTTCCGGCGAAACATTTCCTCGCCGATTTTTCTCATTCCTGTTCAAATTTCCGATCCTCCAGATTTCGATCATCCATTACGGCAACCGCCGAATCTGTGCTCCTAAATCACCCAAAGTCCGTTCAATTGCCTCATATCCTCGGTCAATATGGTGAATCTCTTCTACAATTGTCTCTCCAAATGCCGCTAATCCGGCGACCACTAAAGCCGCACCGCCACGTAAATCTGCAGCTTCAACAGTTGTTCCGGAAAGTTTGCTGGGGCCCTCAACAACAGCTACCCGTCCATCTACACGAATATGTGCTCCAAGACGAAGCAGCTCTCCCACATGTTTATACCGACTCTCAAAAATATTTTCCACAAACATACTCGTACCCTGACACTGCGTTGTCATTGCCATCAAGGGTGCCTGTGCGTCTGTGGGAAATCCTGGATACGGCATTGTTCTAATGTGCTTAATCCGATGAAGCTTTTTAGGTGGAACTAAAACTGCCGCATCACGAAACAAAGTAAGATCACAACCTGCCTCTTCAAATACGGGCCATATTGGGGTCAGATGCTGCGGATTAATATTGCGCAAAGTAATGGTGCTGTATGTTGCTGCACCAGCTGCTAAAAAGGTTGCAGCCGCAATCCTATCTGGGATCACCCAATGCTCACAGCCGCCAAGCTGTTCTACCCCTTCGATTTCAATCGTGCTGCCGCCTGCTCCGTGGATCTTTGCGCCGCAGCTGTTAAGAAAATCGGCAAGGTCACAAATTTCCGGTTCATGTGCTGCATTTTCAAGAAGAGTAGTTCCCTTCGCACACGATGCTGCTAAAAGCACATTTTCCGTTGCACCTACGCTTGGGAAGCTCAATGCAATATGAGCTCCATGAAGTCCAGTGGGCGTTTCACAGAGCAGCCGCCCATGATCTTCTACAATTGAAGCTCCCATTTTCCGCAGAGCTTCCAAATGCAAATCGATAGGTCTCGGCCCTAATTCACACCCACCTGGAAAGCCTAAAACTGCGCAGCCGGTACGGCCCAGAATCGCCCCTAAAAAGATAATTGACGAACGCATTTCTCTCATCAGATCATCCGGAATCTGAAAAGAAGAAACCTCGCGCGCATCTATGCAGATGGTATCTCGTTCCGAAAGAACCCGGCAGCCCAGCTTTCGGAGAATTTCTGTAGAAATACGAACATCTGAAAGCTGTGGGCAGTTGTGTAAAATGCATTCTTCTCGGCATAAAATAGAAGCTGCCAAAAGAGGCAGGGCGCTGTTCTTCGCCCCCTGAACGGAAACTTCGCCCTGTAATCGACAGGGACCGGCAATTTTTAATCTTGGCATAGACAACACCCCCACATAATCTTTCCCATACTATGCAGAGGATTTTGCGAATGTCATTATTTACGCCTTATGATTCTCCTTGAGCACTTCCAAAATCAGTTTATAGATTCGCTCATTGGCATCTACAATCGCCATTTTTTTTGCATTTTCTGCTAAATGTTCAATCGTTTCCGGCTTTTGGAAAAGCTGTTCTACCTTTTTAATCAGCATTTGGCCCGTTAGATCTTTTTCTTCCAAAATCCATGCAGCGTTGCGTTTTACCATAGACATTGCATTATGATACTGATGATTTTCCGCAACATTGGGACTTGGAATAATAAGTGACGCGCGTCCAACAGCCTGCAGCTCTGAAAGTGTAATGGCGCCCGCACGACAGATTACGAGATCCGCCGCAGCAAGGCAATCCGGCATATCATTAATATATTCTCGGATATCCATATTGGGATGAGCTGCCAGATCCACTCCCTTCTGTCTAAGCAGATCGGGGAACCATTTTCCCCACTGCCCGTAAGCATGAATATGCTGAAAACGATCTGTTTTAGCGGTATTCGCCAAAAGATCAGCCATTGGTTCGTTGATCTTTCTTGCTCCAAGACTTCCTCCGAAAGAAAGAATGACCGGACGATTATCGAGTCCAAGCCTCTGGCGAGCACTGGCTCGATCCGCCCGCAGGACAGACAACCGTACCGGATTCCCGGTAAGCACACAGTGTGCACCTTTTTCCATGTACTTTTCCGCATCTGCCATTGCAAGCATCGTGCGCGCCGCATTACGAGAAAGCGCTTTATTTGTCACCCCAGGATAAGCGTTCTGCTCATGAATCAGTGCCGGAACTCCCATCTTCATTGCTTCACGAATAACAGGCCCAGACACATACCCACCGGTTCCAACACAAACATCCGGCTTAAATTCTCGAATAATTTTTTTGGATTCTTCTGTTGCTGTAAATATATGAACAATCGTTTTGCAGTTCTTTTTAAAATTAGTCCAGCTGATTTTACGCTGAAATCCCGAAATTGTTACACTTTTAAAAGCATATCCCGCTTGAGGAACCAGACGTTCTTCCATTCCGCCCTTTGCTCCCACATAAAGGATTTGTGCATCCGGCTGACGTTCCTTTAAATATCCCGCAATCGCCAGCGCTGGATTGATATGGCCGGCCGTTCCGCCGCCGGCAAACAAAATTCTCATTGAGTCCATTCCTTTCTGCTGAGATTCTTTGTAAAATGTCTAATTTCGAAAGCTTCCGGATCTAAGTTTTTTCAATATTAGAAGTTCGCGAAATAGAAAGCAAGATTCCCATCTCTGCCAAAAGGATCATCAGAGAAGATCCGCCATAGCTGAAAAATGGAAGGCTAATGCCGGTATTTGGGACCAAATTCGTAACCACGGCGATATTTAAAACCACTTGAAGTCCTACCTGCATGGTCAACCCAATTCCAAGGAGCATTCCAAATTTATCCTGCGCACGCAGAGAAATCATAATTCCACGCCAAACCAATGCTGCAAAGAGCAGGACGATCAGTGTAGCACCGATAAATCCAAGTTCTTCACAGACAATAGCAAAAATAAAATCATTCTGCGGTTCCGGAAGATAAAGATATTTTTGGCGGCTCTTTCCGAGTCCCAACCCTAAAAGTCCGCCTGAGCCAATCGCATAAAGGGACTGGCGGGTCTGCCATGTATCAACGCCGTCAGGCGGGTTTAAAGGATTAAGCCAACCTTGAATTCGCGGCATGGTATAGGAAAGAAGCGAATTACGCAAAAACAAAAAGCTCAATGCGCCAACTCCCGCAACGCCTCCAATTCCAATTCCAAACCATTTAAGCGGAACACCGCCAATAAAAAGCATAATTAATCCCAAAAACAAAATAATCAAAGTTGCCGATAAATGTTTCTCCAAAATAACCAATCCGCAGACAGCTCCAAGGATCAAAAGATATGGTAAAACACCATATCTAAAGTTGTTCATTTGCTTATAGTTAATCGAAATCAAATGGGCAAAAATCAAGATCACTGCAAATTTTGCCACTTCTGACGGTTGAATAGATCCTAAAACAGGAAGCTCGATCCAGCGGAAAGCACCATTGCGGTTTGGTACCAAAGAAGTCCCTTTTAAAGGGACCATCAGCATCAGCACCAAACAGATTCCAATCAAAAGCGGTATAGCCAATCTATGAAGATGATGATAATCGAAATAGGAAATTGCAATCATTACAGCAATCCCAAGAGCTGCAAAAAATGCCTGTTTACGAACAAAGAAATAGCTGTCACCATTCATATTATAATAGGCATATGCATAGCTGGATGAAAACAGCATGACCAGACCAATGCTGACAAGCGCCAAGACGAGAAACAGCAGTGTTAAATCCATTCCTGATCGGGTAGAAAACAGCCGAAACTTCTTTGCACGGCGGGGACGATGCTTTTTTGACTTTTTCTGAGGTGTCTGTCGTATCTGCTCAAAGTTCTGCTTTGGAAAGCGTTCTGTCCTTTGATTAGGCTGGCGCTGCTGCGTCGCTTTCATATCTCTTTTGTATCCGGAAACACTTGTATTTGACCGGTTTTGCGAAAAATCCCCATTGTTCCGAACCGCCATAGACGATCTCCTTTCCAAACGTTAAAATCAATCATTCCTGATTTGGAATCGTTCATTCAAAATTTTTCGTCCTATTAAATGGACAAAATTCAGATTGGCATCCAGTAAGTTCGCATCACAAGCAGTAATGCCACAATGCAGGCTACAATCGTCACAAGGCTGAATACACAGCAAATTTTCACTTCACTCCATCCGCACATCTCAAAATGATGGTGGATCGGTGTCATCTTAAAAATTCTCTTTCCGTGGGTCGCTTTAAAGTAGGTCACCTGCAGCACAACGGAAAGAATCTCACATACATAGATAATCCCCATAAGAGGAATTAATACCGGCACATTCATCCCAAATCCAAGTGCACAGACCAAACCGCCTAAAAATAAGGAACCGGTATCCCCCATAAAAACTTTTGCGGGATAAAAATTCCACATCAGGAATCCCAGGCATCCTCCTGCGCATGCCGCCGACAAAATGCTCATTCCCGTTAGCTTCATCACACCTGCAATCGCCATAAAGAAGATTGCCACGACAAAAGTCACGGAGGTATTCAGCCCGTCAATTCCATCTGTAAAGTTGACTGCATTTACCATGCCCACAATTCCAATCAGCGAAAGGACCCAGTATCCGGTTCCGAGATCTACTGCTCCAACTCCTGGAACGATCGTAATCGAACCGGTTCCGGCCATTTTCAGCGCCAAAAGGTATGCTGCCGCCACAATAATCTGCAGTAAAAGCTTCTGTAAAACGGTAAGCCCAAGGTTTCGCTTTTTCACAACCTTAATATAATCGTCCACAAAACCGACCATTCCAAAACCAAGTGCCATCAAAAGGCCGCCGACTACACGGGTTCCCATTAGATTTTCCGCAAAATTTTCTCCACAGAAAGGAATCGTCGCAAGAAGTGCCAAGGCGATTCCTGCCATAAACATAAATCCGCCCATCGTAGGGGTTCCGTTTTTTTTCTGGTGCCATTTTGGACCAACTTCGCGAATCGTCTGCCCAAAATTGATATGGTGCAAATAGGGCACCATCCATTTTCCAAGCAATGCAGTTACACCAAATGAAATAGCCGCCGCAGAGACGATCCAAATAATATTCATATATTTTCCACCCTCAATATCTGGTATTCAACACAGTTATGCTGATTATACCACAAATACATGCAAATAGGAAATTTTCAGTCTGATCAAATTTACATAACAGTGTCTTTTTCAATAAAGGTAACCGTCACAATTGTGCCCGGTGTTACCTTACTGCCAGCTGTCGCACTCTGACCGGAAGCGGTAATGCCGCTGCTCCCGGTTTCGCCGGCACCTGCCAGTTCAATATTCAAATGATGAGAAGCTGCTGTCGCCTCGGCCTCTGAAACCGTCATTCCTGAAAAATCCGGAACATCTACTGTCGTGCTTCTGCTTGCCTGATCTGTAAAGAGCACAACGGTTCCATCTTTTGGCATAGATTGACCGCCCTGAGGAATTTGTATCAACACAGAATCTCCAGATCCCTGTACTTCGACTGAAAGGCCCTGACCTTGCAGTGCAGCCTTTGCGTCTGCTACTGATTTTCCAGTGACATCCTGTGCTTTAACATCCAGCTTTGCTTCATCTGCCTCATCATATTTTGCATCGACGCCCAAATATGGAAGGACTTCTCCCATCACCTGACTAAAGATCGGACCGGCAACTGCGCCGCCATAGTAACTGCCCACGCTTGCATCCGGTTCATCAACAAAAATCAACAGTGCATACTGCGGATTATCTGCCGGAGCAAATCCGCAATAAGAAGCGATATAATACTCGCCCTCTACTCCGTCAATAGCCTTCTTTTGATTATCTTTATCTACTTTTTCACTGGTGCCCGTCTTTCCGGCGATCCGGTATCCCATCAAATAACCATTTTTGGCTGTACCACTGACAGCATTCTGCTGCATAATTGCAGTCATTCGCTTACTGGTATCCTCTGAAATTACCTGCCGACGAACCTCAGTTCCGACACTTTTCTGAATATTTCCGTCTGCCCCGACAATTTGCTTTACCACATGCGGAGTTACCAAATTTCCGCCATTTGCGACTGCCGCGCAGGCAGTAACCATTTGCAGCGGCGTAATACTGAAGTTCTGACCGAAAGATTCAACGGCCAAGTTGATTGGGTCGAGCGCTTCTTCACTATAATAGAGAGAATTCGCTTCGCCAGGTAAATCAATTCCTGTTTTTTCTGTAAATCCAAATCCTTGGAAATATTTAAAGAAACGCTCTTTTCCAAGAAGGTCTACACCAATATGAATAAAGAAAGTGTTACAGGAATTGCACAGTCCCTGCACAAAATTTTCTGTTCCATGTCCGCCGGTCTTCCAGCAATTAATCGGTTTGCTTGCGCCCGGAATTTGGTAGCTACCAGTACAAGTATACGTTGTATTTTCATTCACAACGCCCTCTTCCATCGCCATGGAGCCCGTACACATCTTAAAGACAGAACCAGGATAATATGTATCACTGACTGCTTTGTTTCTCCATTTCTGCTGAAGCGTATTGAGGGTTGCTGTATTCTGCTGGTCTTCCGGTAATTTAGCAATCCGCGCTTTTTCCGTATCTGTTAAGACTCGCGGATTATTGGGATCAAATGCGCCGGAATCAGCCAGCATATTCTTATTGACATTCACTACATCATTACTGTTGAAATTGCCTTTCACCGCCATTGCCTTAATCTCGCCGGTATTGACATCCATCAAGATTCCCAATGCACGGTTTCCGGCATTATGTGCGATGGCACCTTCCTCCAGTGCTTTTTCCAGATAGTGCTGTGCAACTTCATCGATCGTTAAAACGAGAGAAGAACCATCCTGAGCCTCTACTCTCTGCGAATATTGGAAAGGCATATCTCCCTGCTGCGCATTCTTCGCCGTAACAAGGCGTCCGTTTGTACCTTTTAAATAGGAATTATATTCAGACTCAAGCCCTTCTACACCGTCTCCGTCCGCATTGGTAAAGCCCAAAACGACCGAAGCAAAATCGCCAAACGGATAGTAGCGTTTATAATCATTTTCATATTCTATGCAATTTCCTAAAGCAAGATAGCCGCTCTTTTTCTGGGCATCTGCTTCGATCCAGTCCGCCAGCTGATTTTTAACATCTGTTTCCACCTTAGAGCTGATCACCTGCCAATAAGAATCCCGGTTATTGCAGGCATCTTCAATTTTAGAACGGTCAACTCCCAGGATCTGACTTAGTCCGGAAATAATTGCTTCTTTTTGGCCCGGATATTTTGTCTCATCCATCTGTGCCGGCACCAATACAATCTTCCAAACATCAGCGCTGGTAGCAAGCTCCTTCATATTGCAGTCATAGATTGTACCGCGTTTTGCAGAAAGGATATTATCCTTTAACTGCTGAGCGACTGCTTTCGATTTTAAAGTTTCCCCATCGATGACCTGAAGATGAAACAACGTAAAGATCACCGTGCCAAATCCCAAAACAATCAAAGTAATCAAAAGGGTCGTCGTCCGTTTCCACATTTTCGAGGTGGTACCTTTTGCCATACTTTACCTCCAATTCCTTCCGTTACAAAAATGAGAGTCAAGATTCACTCATCTCAACTCTCTTTTAAAATACCTCCTGCTAAAAATATAGCCTTCGGTATGATTCATATTTCAATCATAAAAAACTTATGACAGCAAAGAAACAATTTGATCCCACACACGCTCTAAAAAAGAAGGCGTTTTCGTGTTGGTAACAACCTGACTCTTATCTCCCTGCGACAAATTAACGGTAGTTGCCTGTGCCGTATTTACCTTCTGCATTCCCATTTCCTTTGCACGCTCTTCCAGCGAAGACAAAGAGAGCTGAGAATCTGCCTTCACCTGAAGCTGAGTTTGAAGGCTTTGCTGCTCACTTAAAGCCGTTTTTTGCTTTCCGATCTGATCTGTTAATTCTGTCAGTTGAACTTGTCCAAAAATCAGAACCCCGACCATACTGACCATGGTCGCAAGGCCAATGCCCATTCCTACTACTTTTAAAGCACGTTTGCGCACACGCAAACCAATTTTTTTCTTCTGTTGCGGCATTTCTACCACATTATTAATTGGATGATCTATTGAAGCTTTCTGAGAAGTTTTTTGTACTTCAGGAGCATATTCCTCAAACAACGAAAAATCATACGCTGCACTACTATTATGTAAAGTTGCCAATGATTCCACTTCCTTTGTTATGGACTTATTTTACCATACTTTTGCTGTCACGTTTATGAACATTTTGTTAATAATGTAACTTTTCTGTTACCTTTGCTCTAATTTAGTACAACAACGAAGTCTTGCACTGCGGGAGCGAGGATTTTCTTCCAGTTCTTTTTCGTTTGGAACCAATCCCTTTTTAAAAACCAACTCGGCCTGCGGCTTTTTGCCGCAAACACAAATTGGAAAATCCGGTGGGCAAGTACAGCCTTGACACCACTGAGCCATTTGGTGTTTCACAATCCTGTCTTCCAACGAATGGAATGTAATCACACTGAGCCTACCTCCAGGCGCCAGACTGGCAAACGCTGCATTTAAGCCCTCGTGAAGACGATCCAACTCTCCATTTACTGCAATCCGCAGTGCCTGAAAAGTTTGGCGCGCCGGATGTCCAGGTTGACGCCGAACTGCCGCGGGAACACTTTCCTTCACGATTTCGGCCAACTGAAGAGTTGTTTCAATTGGCATTTTTTCTCGTGCAGCTACAATGCCACGCGCAATCCTAGCGGAATTTCGATCTTCCCCATACTGTGAAATAATCTTCGCTAATTCTGCCACTGAAAGCGTATTCACTAGATCTTTTGCACTAGGCCCGGATTTACTCATACGCATATCAAGGGGTGCATCATAATGATAGGAAAATCCGCGTTCCGGTGTATCCAGCTGATAAGAGGAAACGCCAATATCCAGCAAAACACCATCCACCGGAAGGATTCCTTCCTCATCGGCAATTTGCTGCATCTGAGAAAAGTTTGCCTGCCGAATAATGCTGCACGGATTACCGGAAAAACGCTTCGTAACCGTTTCAATTGCATCCGGATCCTGGTCAATCGAAAGCAGCTTTCCAGACGTCAGACGATCAAGGATTGCCTGCGAATGGCCGCCGCCGCCAGCTGTACCATCAATATAATGCCCATTGGGGCGTATCTGTAAGCTTTCAATTGCTTCTTCAAATAAAACAGGACGATGTTGATAATTCATAGTTCCAGATCATCCATCGCATCAGCGATGCTTTCCTGTGTCAATTCTGCATTAAATGCATTCCAAGAAGCGGTGTCCCAAATTTCTGCTCGACTGGACGCGCCGATAAAAGTGATATCCTTTTTCAGCCCGGCATGTTCGCGCAGCAGTTGTGGGATCAGGATTCTGCCCTGCTTATCGGGAACGGCCTCACAAGCTCCTGCAAAGAAAAAGCGCTGCAGTCCGCGTGCCTTAGAAATTGGCATGGCACGTACTTTTTCCTGCAGTCTGCTCCATTCCTCTTGAGAGAATACAAACAGGCAACGATCAAGGCCTTTCGCAATATAAAAGTGCTCTCCTAAATCCTCACGGAATTTAGAAGGCACAATTACGCGGCCTTTTGAATCAATATTATGTTGATACTCACCGATCAGCATAACGAAACTCTCCTAATCTGCATTTTTGTGGTTTTCGGTTCCACTTCTCTCCACTTTTCACCACTTGTGAATTCATTATAAAGGATTCCAATTGGAATTGCAAGTGCTTTTTAAAATTTATGTCAACCGAATTTTAAGAATTTCTATATTTCAAAAGATGTTGCATATTCTATTTTAGCTTGTACAAAATCTGGTATTTAGAAACATTATTTTCAAAAATCTCTTGACCTGCCCCCTAGGGGATGCTCCATAATAACAGGGAGGTGAACGAAATGCAAATAGGGCAGGTACAAAAAGAAACCGGGCTGACCAGAAAAGCAATCGAATATGCTATTTTGCAGGGATTCATTACTCCCAAAACAATGGAGAATGGGTATCGTGATTTTGATGAACAAGAGGTCGACTTATTAAAGAAGATCAAGGTGCTTCGTAAACTAGGACTATCCGGTATAGAAATTCAGGATGTATTCTCCGACAATTCCACTTTGCAAAAATGCGCTGCAAAGAAAAATACGCAGATACAATTAGAGCAGGAAAAATCCAAAATTTTAGAAAAGCTGAGTGAAAGCTTTGATTATCAGGCTGCCTCGAAATCGCTGAAAAATCTTTCTCAGAAGGAAACCATTCTTCAAAAATTGTTGGATGCTTTTCCTGGCGTTTATGGGGAACTGTTCAGCATCCACTTTGCACCGTTTTTGAATTTTTCCATTCAAACACAGGCGCAAAAGCAGGCATATAAAAAGGTGGTGGCTTTTCTTGATGAAATACCGCCTTTTGAAGTTCCAGACGAACTTTCAGACGAAATTAAAAAGGGTGCAGCTCTTCTTGGAAAAGAAAAGTTCCATAAGATTCAGCTTCAGACACAATCTTCTATTCAAAATATTGATTCTTTTTTAGAAGAAAATGAAGATATGATGAATCACTATCTTACTTTTCGGCAGTCAAAGGAATATTATAATTCCCCTGTTTTTAAGATACAGCAGCTTTTCCTCAAATTTAGTCAAAATTATGGATATTACACAGCTTTTCTTCCGGCACTGCGAATCTTAAGTCCGTCCTATTGTGAATACTGCAAACAAATGGAAAAGGCTGAAGAAAAGTTTCTTCAAAAATATCCACAGGCAAAAGCACTTAAAAAAGAAATTTAAAAGAGCAGAACCGCATGACAATTTTTCTGTCATGCGGTTCTGCTCTTTATAAATTATCCAATTTCATCTCTGATGAGAAGTATGCTCCTGCGGCTGTGCTGCCGCACGCTGGCTCATTTTGATATTCTGCCGTGTTTTGCGCAGTTCCGCAAGATTCCCCGTCAAGCCTTCGTCAGCACGGCGCATCAGGTCATCTACATAATCGTTACTGGCCTTGCGCAATTCCCGCGCCTTCTGCTTTGTCTGCAGCAACACTTCGTTTGCCTTTTGCTGTGCCTGCTTAACGATCTCTTCCTGATTGACCATCGCTTTGGCGCGATCTTCCGCAACACGAATCACCGTTTCGGCCTCGCGTTTAGCATCTGTCAGAATCTGACTGCGATCTGCTACGATTCCTTTTGCCTGCTGAATCTCTTTTGGAAGACTTTCTTTCAGTTCATCCAAAATCTGTTTAACCTCCGCGCTGTCTAAGACCGCACGGCCATGACTCAACGGAAGACTCCATGCCTTATCCAGCAAATCGTATAATTCATTGATTAAATCTTCAGCATTCATAGGGATTCCCTCCTGCTTTCTTCAACACGTTTTTGAATATCTTTAATAATGCAATTAGGAACACAGCCACTCACATCTCCATCAAAATTAGCAATCTGTTTGACGATGCTGGAACTGATAAACATGTTCTGTGCTTGTGTTGCCAAAAAAATAGTTTCAAGATTCGGATTTAGCTGCCGGTTTGTCAGCGCCATCTGAAATTCATATTCAAAGTCAGAAAGAGCCCGCAGTCCACGAACCACCGCAGTTGCGTGTTTTTCTTTGGCATAATCGGCCAAAAGGCCATAAAAACTGCCCACTTCTATCCCCGGCAAGTCCTTCGTGCAGCGTCTGAGTAGCTCCATACGTTCTTCCACTGTAAACAATGTCTTTTTTTCCGGATTGACCAGGACAGCAACAATCACTTTATCAAAAAGTTTACAGGAACGACTGATAATATCGAGATGTCCTAAAGTAACCGGATCAAAGCTGCCCGGACAGATTGCTATTTTCATATATTTACTTCCTTACACGTATAGGTCGTCAGCAGAATTTTTCCGTAACGATATTCCCGTTCTTTTTGGAACTTTCCCGCCTGCTCCGGCAATTTTTCATCCGTAGGATGCTCACAAATGATCATCCCTCCCGGATCCATACATTCCGCACAGAGCGGCAGTGCTTTCTGCAGAAGGCCGGTACGATAGGGCGGATCTAGAAAGCACAAATCATAAGGTGCATTTTTCCGCATCAGAAAAACCAATGCATCTGTGTGATAAACTTCGGCCTGTTCTGAAAGGCCTGTTTCTGCTAAATTTTTTTGAATTACCGCAACACTTTCACGGCTCTGATCCAAAAAATCCGCATGGGATGCACCACGGCTCAGTGCTTCAATTCCCAACTGACCGGAACCTGCAAATGCATCAAGGACCCTCCGTCCTTCCACTCGAAACTGAATAATACTGAACAGTGCCTCTTTGACCCGCTCCGGAGTCGGACGGGTTTCTTCCCCTTCCCGGGTCACTAATTTTCTTCCCCGGGCAGAGCCTGTAATTACGCGCATAGGTTCTGACTCCTTTTTTCCTGATTTTTTTATTATCGCATTCTCTCGTCATTCTGTCAACTTTTTTGCGATTTTTCGTCAAGATTTTCTGCTCCGTGAATCGCCTGATAAAGCTTTTGCGCCGCTGGTTTTGTCATCCCCGGAGCCTGCTCCAATTGGGAAAGCTCTGCTTCCCTAATTGCCGTCATTGTTCTAAAATACCGCAAAAGCGCCTTTGCTCGTTTTTCCCCGATTCCTTCCACGGTCGTCAATGCAGAAGAGATCGAATGCTTTTTCCGCAGCTGACGATGATATCCGATCGCAAAGCGGTGTACTTCGTCCTGAATAGAAGACACCAGCGTGAAAGCAGCACGGTTGGAACTGATCGAAATTTCGCCGCCGTCACCTGTAATCGCCCTTGTGCGGTGAGAGGAATCCTTAACCATACCAAATAACGGAATCTCAAGATGGTGTTCTTCCAGAACAGGTCTGACCGCCGCGACCTGCCCCTTTCCGCCATCCAGCAATATCAAATCGGGCAGTCGACCGAAGCCTTCGCCTTCTTCTTTATGCAGCTCATATTCCTCAAAGCGGCGTTCCAGTGTTTCCCGCATAGAAGCATAATCGTCCTGCCCTTCCACTGTTTTGATTCCGAATTTTCGGTAAGCTGATTTTAACGGCCGCCCATTTTCAAAGACGATCATTCCGGCAACATTTTCACCGCCCTGCAGATTGCTGATATCGTAGGACTCAATATATTTTGGCGGCTCAGAAAGGCCCAACTTTCTCCCCAGTTCATCCAGAGCAGAAGTTTCCTTTACGGTGCGTCCGGTTGTTTGCGCAACTGCTTCCGCCGCATTTTGTCTTACCATCTCAGCAAGTTTTGCCTGTTCTCCCTTCTGAGGCACGCTCAAAAGGACACGAGAACCGCGTTTTTCTGTTAGCCATCGCTCTAAAAGATCCATGCTTTCTGCCGGACCATCGAGCGTAACGCGGGGTGGGATACGGTTGCGGATCGTATAATAGCGCTCTAAAAATTCTCTTCTAGCGGATTCTGGTTCTCCGCATCTGCCCATCGGAAAACTCTCGCGGTCACAAAGTCTCCCATCCTGAAAGCGAAACACCTGAAAACAACAAGCGGTTGGTCCCTGTGCCAACGCAATCACGTCCTGCTCAGGTACACTGATTGCTACAACCTTTTGTCGGTCTCCCATCTTTCGGATTGCAGAAAGGCGATCACGAATTCTGGCTGCATACTCAAATTCCAGATTTTCTGCAGCTTTATTCATTTTCTCCGTCAGCTTTCGGACACTCTCGGAACTGCCGCCTTTGAGAAAATCAATGGCTTCATTTACAGATTCCAAATATTCTTCTTTGCTGATTTTTCCGCGGCAGGGTGCACAGCATTGCTTAATAAAGAAATTAAGGCATGGCCTTCCCTTTCCAATATCCCTTGGAAAATGTCTGTTGCAGCTTGGTAAACGAAAGATCTTGAGTGCCTCGTCCACACTCTCCTTCGTTGCCCAGGAACTTACATAAGGTCCGATATAGGTATTCCCATCATCAGGTGCTTGTTTGCTCTGAGAAATTCTGGGCCACTCCTCATTTGTAACTTTAATATAATGATAGCCTTTATCGTCCTTCAAAAGGATATTATACTTCGGTGTGTGCTGTTTTATCAGACTGCATTCCAAAACAAGCGCTTCAAATTCGCTATCGGTCAAAATATATTCAAACCAATCAACATGCGCCACCATTTGACGCACTTTGTCATCATGATTTTTTTCACTGCCAAAATACTGGCTGACCCGGTTCTTGAGTGCCTTTGCTTTTCCAATATAAATAATCTTTCCGGAACGGTCATGCATCAAATAGACTCCCGGAGAAAGCGGTAATTTCATTGCTTTTTTCCGTAATTCTTTTTTCTTTTGGTCCGGCGTCTGTTCCATAAACTTTCTCCTTTCGTCCAAAAATAAAAAAGGCACCGCTTGTTAAGGCGGTGCTTAATTTTTAAAACAATTACTCGGCAAAGCCGGATTTTACAAGTTTTACCAAACTGTCAACAGCCTCTTCCTCATCGGCGCCGTCTGCAATAATACGAATTGTAGTACCGCCGACAATTCCCAGAGAAAGCACTCCCAAAAGGCTCTTGGATTTACACGGCGTTCTTCTTTCTCCACCCAAATAGAAGATTTAAATTCATTTGCTTTTTGAATAAAAAATGTAGCCGGCCGCGCGTGCAACCCAACTTGATTCTGTACCAAAACTTCCTTCATACACATATAAAACGCTCCTAACTCCGCTCAAATGATTTGATGAATTTTACGCTCATCAAACGAAATCCAACATAACAAGACAAAAAAATCTAAGTTCTCTTAGCATCGAAAATATTATAGCACAATTCCTTTCGTCGTCAACATTCGAGAAAAAACTTTGGATCGTTGCCCTAATTAGGCAGGCTTTGCAAGGTTTTTTATCGTGCAAATTGCCATATTTGTTGAAAACTTTTGGGCTGTCTGCCATACGAATGACAAATTTATGTCAAATAAAGTCTTAATTTTGACTCTGCTCCACAACATTCTGTTGTTCCAAAAATTTCCGATCTTCTTTTGATAATGATTGTTTTTGCAATAAATCCGGTCTTTTTTGGGCAGTCCTCAAAAGACTTTGTTGATGTCTCCATTTTTTGATATTGGCATGGTGACCGGTCATCAGAATATCCGGTACACTGTGACCACGCCAAACCTGAGGGCGACTGTATTGTGGATACTCAAGGAGACCGTTATAATGGCTCTCCTCCTCAAAGCACTCTTCCGCTGCTAAAACCCCCGGCTGCATCCGTCCCACGGCATCGGTCAAACACAACGCCGGAATTTCGCCTCCAGTCATCACAAAATCTCCAAGCGACACTTCTTCATCTACATACGCTTCCAAAACGCGCTCGTCTACTCCCTCATAATGGCCACAGAGGATGCAAAGATTTTCGTATTGAGAAAGTTCACGAATTACGGTTTGATTCATCGGGCGCCCCTGTGGTGACATATATACAATATGCGGCTTTTCCCCAAGTGTCTCTGTGAGGTCATCAAAGCATGCGGCTATTGGTTCTGCAATCAATAGCATTCCCTTTCCGCCGCCAAAAACCGTATCATCTACCCGCTGATGCTTATCGTGCGCATAATCACGCAACTGGTGACAACACACCTGCAATGCACCTTTTTTTCTGCCTCTTCCGATGATACTTTCGGAAAGCACTCGTTCACACATTTCTGGAAAAAGCGTAATGAGATCAATCCTCATCGAAGATTCCCCCAATCGGACGAATCTTTAAAATACCCTCTTCAACATGAACGGATTCCACCATTTCTTTAACGGCCGGCATCAAATGTTTTTCTCCTTTTTCATCTGTGACCTCATAAACATCATTTGCGCCTGTCTCCAGAATATCCGTTAAAATGCCATAAGATTTTCCAGTCTCTGCATCCACAGCAGACAAGCCAATTAAGTCCTGACGAAAATAAGCGCCTTTCGGAAGATTCGCATCTTTTCTCGCAAAATAAAGGACTTGTCCGCGCATAGCGTCGGCCATCTCGACCGTCTCAATCCCTTCCAACCGAACCAACAAAAGCGTCTTATGGGCCCTTGCAGAAAGGACTTTTAGGCCAGTGCCATCTTTTCGGTAAAACGTTTTAAAACGGCACAGAAAGTCTGCCGAATCGCACCACGGTAAAAGGCGCAGTTCCCCCTGGATACCATGTGTTCCAACGACCTGCCCAGCCTCTAAATATTCAGACTGCATAAACGCCCCTCCTTAGAGTAAAGAAAAAGCGGCAGACATTTTCTGCAAAAGCAAACAAAAACGCTGTCTGCTGTTCTGCAAAAAGGCAGTCCACTGCTTTTCATTTTATCAGTCGATTTCCACAGAAATTTTAGTTTCCTTTCGAGTGGCTGCTGCACGCATAACCACACGGATTGCTTTTGCAATTCGGCCCTGTTTTCCGATCACACGACCCATATCTTCTTCTGCAACATGCAGATGATAAACAATTGTGCCATCCTCAATCGGAGCATCTTCTGTAACGGAAACTTGGTCAGGTTTTTCGACTAACCCCTTGGCAATCGCAAGTAAGAGTTCCTGCATTTTTATTCACTCCTTCTCACAGTACGCCATTTTTCTTAAACAGTGCTTTCACTGTATCGGTCGGCTGAGCGCCATTTTTGATCCACTCTTTTACCTTTTCAGCATCAACCTTCACTTCAGAAGGCTCAGTAAGCGGATTGTAATAACCGATTTCTTCAATGAAACGGCCGTCACGAGGGTAGCGGGAATCTGCTACAACAATGCGATAGAAAGGGTTCTTTTTTGCACCCATTCTGCGCAAACGAATTTTTACTGCCATAGTTTTCACCTCCATATTGAATTATAATTATTTATCTAATAATTTTTTAATAGATAACAAGTTAATAAAAGTATCTAACTAAATCAGAATCCCATTCCGGGGCCCATTCCATTGAGCATTCCAGGCGGAAGCCGGAGCTTTCCTTTTTTGCCGCCCTTTTTCATCATCTTGGTGACTTTTTGAATCTGTTCCATACTGCGGATCAGCTTGTTCACATCTTCCACTTTGGTTCCGCTTCCGGCAGCAATACGGCGCTTCCGGCTCGGATTCATCACAGCAGGCTTTTTGCGCTCTTCTTTTGTCATGCTGCGAATAATTGCAATCTGTTTATCAACCATGCGGTCATCTACCGCTTTATCATCAATTTTACGGGTATCAACGCCGAATTTTTCCAGGACGGAACGCATCGGTCCCATTTTCTGCATCTGCTGGAACTGAGACAAAAGATCATTATAATCCAGCTTGTTGTGCATCATCTTCTGAGCAGTTTTACGGGCTTCTTTTTCGTCCATTGTCTGTTCAGCATTTTCGATCAAAGTTAAAACGTCGCCCATGCCAAGGATTCGACTCGCCATACGGTCACCATGAAAAACTTCCAGATCGTCAAGCTTCTCACCGACTCCGGCATATTTGATCGGCTTTCCGGTAACAGCTTTGACCGAAAGTGCAGCGCCGCCGCGGGTATCACCGTCGAGCTTTGTCAAAATGACGCCTGTAATCCCAAGCTTGTCGTCAAATGCTTTTGCAACATTGACCGCTTCCTGACCGGTCATACTATCGACTACCAGCAAAATCTCACTGGGCTTAACCGCCGCTTTGATATTTTCCAGTTCGTCCATCAGAACATCATCGATTTGTAGTCGTCCGGCTGTATCAATCAAAACAATATCATTGCCATAATCTTTTGCATGTTTAATCGCTTTTACGCTGATCCTGACCGGATCATCTTTACCCATCTCAAAAACAGGAACGCCGGCCTGTTCTCCGACTACCTGCAGCTGCTTAATTGCAGCCGGACGATAAACGTCGCAAGCGACCAACAGAGGACGATGGCCCTGCCTTTTGAGCAGTTTTCCAAGTTTCGCAGCATGTGTCGTTTTACCGGCGCCCTGCAATCCACAGAGCAGTACAATACAAGGGCCCGAAGATGGCATCTTAAGGCGCATATCCGCGTCATCGGTTCCCATCAACTTTGTCAACTCTTCATTGACAATTTTGACCACCATCTGGCTTGGGGTCAGGCTTTCCATAACTTCACTGCCGATTGCGCGCTCTGTTACCCGGTTGGTAAAATCTTTTGCAACCTTATAATTGACATCTGCCTCCAGAAGTGCCATGCGAACTTCACGCATCGCTGTTTTAACGTCCGCTTCAGAAAGTTTTCCTTTCGATTTCAGCTTTTTAAAAGCTGCCGAAAGTTTATCCGATAAGCCTTCAAATGCCATAGATGCACTCCTTTCATTCTTCAGTCAGATTATTCAAATTTTCGACCGCAGAGAGAATCTTATCGAGCTCTCCTGTAATATCACGGTTATAAAGAAACCGTTTGTTATAATCCTGAATATTGTGCGTGCTTTGATCAACAATCTGAAGAGCCTCTTTAATCTCGCGGAATCGCTTTAAAAACCCCAGATGATCTTCCATTTCGAAAAGCTGTGTTTCACCGCGCTTAATGGCATCCCTCACTCCCTGACGGGTAATCCCCTCGTTTTCTGCAATCTCAGCGAGAGACAGATCATCATTATAGTAATAATCCAGTACTTTACGCTGCTTTTGAGTCAGCATAGAGCCATAATAATCCAACAAAACAGATACTTCTAAGTTCTTTGCCATGCTGTCTCCTTCTTTCTCTGTAAAGTGCTTTACTTTTACATGCAAAAAGAATTATACCTTATTCGATTTAAAATGTCAACCATAAATTTTTGCCACTAAAAAACAAAAAGGGCGAAGGAATTCGTCCTTTTGTGCATTCTTTATTTTAATTCTGCAATGGTAACGCCGCTTTCACCCTCGCCATAAGTTCCTAATCGAAAGCTCTTAACACTAGGATGATGTTTCAGATGCTCTTGCACCGCTTTTCGCAAAACGCCGGTCCCTTTTCCATGAATCAACGTCACCTGCGAAAGACCGCCAAGCTGAGCATGATCCAAGAACTGATCCACATGAAAAATTGCTTCGTCAGCATTTTCGCCGCGCAAATCGAGCTCTGCTTTTGCCTGCGTTTCTACTGCAGTACGGGTCACTGCCCGACGAGTTCCTAGGGTCCCACGCTTTTTCTGTTGCCGGTTTGTAAGAAGGCGCAAATTTTCAATCGGTACCTGTGTTTTAATAATGCCCGCTTGCACCAAGACTGTTTTTCCGCCTTTCTCCACTTCCAATACAGCTGCTTCTTTATCCAAGTCAAAAATCAGAACAGGATCTCCAGGCTTTAATGGGCGGGGCAGTACATAATGATCGTCCTTCTTCCGGCTTACTGGGTCTGCCTGCTCTTCCAGTCCCCGTAATCCCGCTTTGATCCTCGCCTTTTCTTCGGCCGAAATCACACGGTCTTTCTGCTTTTTTAACGCTTCCAGCTCTTCTAAAAGCGCATCCGCCTGTCCGCGGGTTCGGGAAACTAAAAGTGCCGCTTTTTCCCGTGCCTCATCCATTTCCTGCTGCATTTTCTTCTGGATTTTTTCGCGCTCACCGGCAGCTTCCTTTTTGAGTTCCTGTGCCTGCAGCTTTGCCTCTTCGGCCGCTTTTTTCTGTGTTTCCAACTGCTGACGATTTTCTTCCAATTGCTTTACCACGTTTTCAAAGCGAAGATTTTCATTAGAAACAAATGTTTTAGCCCGATCTACAACCGCCTCCGAGAGGCCTAAACGAAGTGAAATTGCAAACGCATTGCTGCGCCCTGGCACTCCAATCAAAAGCCGATAGGTGGGGCACAAAGTCTGAACATTAAATTCGCAGCAGGCATTCTCCACCCCCGGAGTCTGCAAAGCGTATGCTTTTAGCTCCGCATAATGCGTTGTTGCAGCGATTTTAGCTCCGGTCGTCCTCAGTTGCTCCAGAATAGCCATCGCCAATGCCGCCCCTTCGACTGGGTCGGTCCCTGCACCAAGCTCATCAAGAAGCACCAAGCTGTGTTCATCCGCCTGCTTTAAAATTGCGATCTGATTCACCATATGAGCTGAAAATGTAGAAAGACTCTGTTCAATAGATTGCTCGTCACCAATATCTGCAAGCACTCTGTTAAAAACGGATACTTCGCTCTGCTCGGCTGCAGGGATCAGCAAGCCGCACATCGCCATTAGGCAGAAAAGTCCCACTGTCTTGAGGGAAACCGTCTTACCGCCGGTATTAGGGCCTGTAATCACCAGTGTATCGAAATCTTCTCCCAGACGAATATCGGTAGGGACTACTTTACTAGCCGCAATCAGAGGGTGACGTGCTTTTTTGAGGTTGATCACTCCCCGATCATTGAGAACCGGTTTTGTAGCCTTCATCTGGTATCCAAGATTTGCTTTCGCAAAAATCATATTGATTTCCACTGCGGAATTGTATCCCGTCACAATCGTACTGGCAAAACTGCCGACTTCTGCAGATAGCTCTCCCAAAATTCGTTCAATCTCTGCGCGTTCTTTGCTTTCCAGTACCCGAATTTCATTATTCGCTTCCACAACAGCCATCGGCTCCACAAAAACGGTAGCGCCGCTGCCCGACGTATCGTGAACAAGGCCCGGCACATTCCCACGGCATTCCGCTTTTACCGGAACGACATAACGGCCTTCCCTCTGTGTGATAATCGGTTCCTGAAGATATTTTTGATAAGTTATAGAATGAATCATATGGTCAAGTTTTTCCCGGACTCTTGCTCCCGCCGCACGCATTTTTCTGCGGATAGAGGAAAGCTCTGAAGAAGCATTGTCGCTCACTTCTTCTTCCGAAATGACTACATTAAAGATTCGGTCTTCCATGTATTTATTCGGCATCAGATTGGAAAATCTCCATTCTAATACCGTTTTTAGCCCGGCGCTTTTCTGCCGCCAGTCATAAATGCCCCGCAAGGCGCGCAGCGTCTCCCCAATTCTGAGAAGTTCCGTCAAATTGAGCAGTCCGCCTGCTTCTGCCCGGCGAACCGCATTGGTCACATTATGAAGCCCCCGAAATGACGGCGCACCAAATTGTGCGATCATTCGATAAGCGTCCCATGTCTCTTCCAAAAGCGCAGAAGCTTCCTCCAAAGTGCCGACAGGCTGCAATTCCCGAGCCATCTGTGCTGCGTCGTCACAGTCGGACTGTTCCGCCAAAAGTGCAAGAATTTTTGGAAGTTCCAGTGCTTTTAAATGATGATTATTTTCAAGTCTCATGATTTTTATCCTTTTGATTAGAATCAGCCGAATTTTCATCATCTTTAATGGAATGATAAAAATCCAGCGTTTGAAAAGAACGTTCCAACATATTGATTATGTAAGATTCGCTGGCGCGATTTAATTCTTTTAGTCCCTCTTCCGATAGGGAAAATGAAAACAATTTTGAAAAATCCGCATAAATAGTATGCCTGAGTGCAGTCAATGCCCCTCTATGAAGCGGAATCATTCCCTCATAATCCCCTTTGCAGCAGGAAGCACAAGTGATTGTTCCCTCTCGGGGAGAAAAAAGCATCAGGTCAGCTTCATAAGAACCGCAGTCTTTACAGCAAATTAAATCCGGCATATATCCAGCCAGAGAAAGCATGCGCATTTCGACAGCTGCCTTGATAACAGAAAGCGGGCGTTTTTGTTTGCACATTAAATAAAAAGCATTTAACAACAAACGCAAAAAATCCCCTGCGCCATCATCTTCCGGAGCCAGCACACCCACCAGCTCACAGAAATACTGGGCAAGGGACAACCGTGCAAGGTCCTGCCGAAGCTCAAAAAAGACTTCGATCGGCTGGGCATCATCAATTGTATTTGCTGTTTTCCCTTCAAAAAGGGTCAGCTCAGAATAGCAAAAAAGCTGAGTTGCCGAAACAAGCGCGCTTTTTGCGGCACGACTGCGGCGTGCAAACGCATGTACAACTCCACAGTCTTTGGTAAGTACCGTTACTGCGCGGTCACTTTCGCCCACTTCCGAAGTCCTGATGATCAGTCCCCGTGTATTCAACCGCATCAGGCGCCTCCTTTATCTGCTGAGCATTGTGTTTTAGCTGGGCGTAGACAAGATAATCCTGCACCCTGCCGGTCTCTTGAAAACAAGACCAAGCTGATTTTTCGTCCATACTGAAAACGCTCCTTTCCTGTTGCCGTACAAGAATCATTATGTACAGGAATCCGCTCCAGTATGAGTGGAAAATAAATGAATATTCGTCAAAACCAGACGTTTTTTTCTCTTCTTTTGTGCTATGAAAAAGGATTTTTGAAAGATTTTCTAAAAAAGGAATTAATGATCCAAAAGATCGTCGCCGTTAAATCCAAAGGAACGAAGCGCTGCTTCTTTGTTTCTCCAATCCTCTTTTACCTTAACCCAGAGTTGTAAATTGACCTTTGTTCCATAGAACTTCTCTAGATCCTGTCTGGCATAAGTGCCGACTTTTTTAAGCATAGATCCGCCTTTGCCGATAATAATTCCTTTATGGTTCTCTTTTTCGCAATAAATGGTAGCTCCAATATCCACACAAGAATGGTCTTCCCGTTCGTGCAGCTGTTCCACAACCACTGCCAAACCATGAGGGACTTCCTTTTGCAAAAGGCGCAGCAATTTTTCACGCACAATTTCTCCGGCAAGCACTCGTTCCGGTTGATCGGTCAAAGTATCATCCGGAAAAAGATGGCCGCCCTCCATACACAATTTTTTTAATTCTTGTTTTAAATCGTCTAACCCGTTTCCGTCCATAGCGGAAGCCGGGACAACGGCATCAAAATCATAAAGCTCACTCAAAGTCGTAATTTGTGCCATCAAATCCGTTTTATTCGGCAACAAATCAATTTTATTGATACATAAAACTGCCGGCAGATGCAGCTTTTGAAACTGCTCCACTAAATCGCGGTCCGCAGGTGAAATTTTAGTTCCCGCTTCAACCACCAAAAGAGCCGCGTCTACTCCCGAAACAGAAGCGACAACGCTTTTAACCATATATTCTCCCAAGCGGTCTCTCGGTTTTAAAAGTCCAGGAGTATCCAAAAAAACGAGCTGATCTTCGCCTTCGGTCAGAACTCCCATAATTCTGGTACGGGTGGTCTGAGGTTTGCTGCTGACAATCGCGACTTTCTGTCCTAATAAGCGATTCATCAAAGAACTTTTCCCTACATTCGGACGTCCTACAATCGCAATATATGCACTGCGTTCCTTGGGTGGTTCCTTCATTTTTGTAACTCCTTAAACTAAATTATTTTTATTCTTTTCGGATTTTTCAGAAGAATATTTTTTCTGATGAACCCGAAGTCCCACAATTCTTCGATGATGAATCCGATCCCGAATTTCCAGCGGTCCCCACGAAACATAAAAGCAACATGGAAAGGCCAGCAAAATCAAGAGCGCAGGGAAAGCCGGATTTTTAAAGAACGTCTGCCATAGATTCCAAAAGCCCTCTGGTTTCCAGAAAAGGCAGACTGCGACTGCAATCGAAAAAAGTGCACACAAAAGCACGGCGCCGGCCGCCATATCTTTGACGACCCGCACCACCGTATTAAAGTTGGAAGCCGAAAAGTCACTCAGCCTTTCTGCCACCGTATTAAAGCACTCTGCTGCCGTAACCACAGCGAAGGTTAAAAAAAGGGCTGCCCACTCTGCACGGCTCAAAGAAAAATAAGGCGCTAAAAGCAGCACATAGAGGATTGCTACTGTATGAAACCGCATGTTTTTTTCGGTATTGATACAGTAAATAATTCCCCGAAAAGCATATTTTAGGCTTTTTCGAAATCGCAAGATTTTCACACGTCCTCGTCTGTCAGCACATAGCTACTGGTACTAGGCAGTCCCAACTGTGTCATAACCTGCTCCTCTTTTTCACGCATCCGAACCCGCTCGATTCCGCCGTTCTCATGATCGTATCCAAGCAGATGCAAAACACTGTGTGCTGTCAGGTAGCCAACCTCACGCTCCAAGCTATGCCCAAACTGATTGGCTTGTTCTTCTGCTTTTTCCATAGAAAGAACAACATCCCCAAGAATTTTTGCGCCGGTATCATGATTGATATCATATACACCGTTTTCACCCATCGGGAAGCTTAATACATCGGTCTCTACATCTTTTTTACGGTACTGCGCATTCAATTTGCGGATCTGTTCATTATCCACAAAAGTCACGCTAATCTCTGCAGGGCCTTCAAATTTTTCCATCCGCAGCACAGCATTGCAGCAGCGGCGAATCAGCATCCTCAGCCCAGTGGGAATCTTTACAGTTTTTTGACGGTTTTCAATAATGACACGAATTTTTTCCATAATCAGTGTCTGGCCTCCTCATTCTTATCACTTTTCTCGTATGCTTTTATAATATCCTGCACCAGTTTGTGGCGGACAACGTCTCTTCCAGTAAAAAACACCTGTGCAATATCCGGAACATCTTTTAAAATGTGAACAACTTGTTTTAAGCCACTGTGTTTTCCATCCGGCAGATCGATCTGCGTCACGTCCCCGGTAATCACCATTTTGCTCCCGAATCCTAAACGGGTCAAGAACATCTTCATCTGTTCTCTGGTTGTATTCTGCGCTTCATCCAAGATGATAAAACTATCATCCAATGTACGTCCGCGCATATACGCAAGCGGTGCAACCTCAATATTACCGCGCTCTACATATTTTTGATAGGTCTCTGCGCCCAACATATCGAACAGCGCATCATAAAGCGGGCGTAGATACGGATCTACTTTCTGCTGCAGATCTCCCGGCAAAAATCCCAACTTTTCGCCGGCCTCTACGGCAGGCCTGGTCAAAACAATGCGGTTGACTTCCTGCGCACGAAATGCTGTAACAGCCATCGCCACTGCAAGATACGTTTTGCCCGTACCCGCAGGGCCAACACCCAGCGTAATCGTATTGCTTTTAATCGCAGTACAATAATTTTTCTGTCCCAGTGTTTTAGGCTTTACCGGTTTTCCTTTCGAGGTAATGCAAATACAGTCTCTCGAAAGAGTCTGCAGCTTTTCCTCAGAACCCTCATTCACTAACGAAATGCAATATCGCACATTCTGCTCACTCAAAGCTTCTCCGCGATTCACCATCGAAAGCAAGCTCTCGATCGCCCGAACCGCCCGTGCAACATCTTCGGGTTCCCCGGAAATTTTAATTTCACTGTCGCGCCCAACAATGGAAACATGATATTGTTCTTGGATCAGCTTAATGTTCTCATCAAAGCTGCCAAAAAGTGCAATTGCCTGCTCCATTCGGTCAATATTTAGTCTTTGTTCAAACATTTTTACTCCTTGTTTATAAAAGCTCCATTACAAAAAAGAATTATAACACAAATTCCGTGCAAAGTCACTATAATGATAAAAAAATTTTAGAATTAATCGACAGAAATTTTTACCTCTTCTGCGATATTTTCCTCACAATTTAGAGTACGTTCTACAAAGAGCACTCCATTTTCGATTTTGGACTGATCTTCCCTTTTTAAGACCTCTCCATCGATGTTCGCCTGCTCCTCCTGCTCGCTCAAAAGCCGGTCTGCTTCCGCCATCGCTTGTTCTTCCGTACGCTCAATGGAAACCTTTTTGAGCGGATAAATTTTTTCCACTTCCAGACTGACCGGAAGTGCAGTATTCCCCGCAGCAAGCGTTTGACTTTCGAATTCATGTCTTGCTTCTCCCTGTGGCGGCAAAGAAAAGCTTAATGGGATCTGCATTCCAAAGATACGCAGTCCCCGACGAACAACAACGCTTCCGTCTTCTTCCGAAATTTCTGTAGAAAGCGGTACCTGTTCTTTTAAAACGTGCTTTGTATCTGCATAGATTTTTCCGGAGGCATGTGTCATTTGGTAAAACTCCCTCTCATGATCTACAACTGCCGAAGAAACCAAAAGCTGCCCTTCGTAAACACCGTCACCAGCCTTAACAAGAGCTTTCCCTGCAAAGACCTCTGTTCTGGTGATGACGCCGCTGCATTTTGCCCGCAGATGACACCAGCCTGTTTTATCTTCTACCACCGGCGCATTGCTTTTTTCCGTTACATGGATCTCCAAATCACAGCCTCGGTCATTAACCGTTACCCAACTGATCTCTGGAAAAGCATCCATCAGATGAGCCTGCACTTTTCCTGTTGGAATTTCCTCTTTTGGAGTTCCAGATGTAATGCCAAGCTGTTTCAAGGTATCTTCAATTTTCTGTGGAGTCAGCGTTTCTGCTCCCTGCATCTGTATATTAACCGTCCATAAAAAATGAGAAAGATACCAAAGATTCAGCAAACAAAGGACTGCACCAATCACGAGTCCCGGACGTTTTTTTAAGGCCCATATTTTTCTTTTTAGTCCTGCTTTTTTCTGTAAACGGATTTTTACTTTTGCCTGTCTTGCAATCGGTCGGAGATCCCGATAAGAGGAATCCCTAATGCAGCAAGAAATCGGAGGGCCCGGCCGAATATCCCAGAGCAGAATTCCTTTGCGCGCACAGCTATTTAAAAAACGCTCTCCGCCGCTTTTCACGGTAAAGCGTACCCATCCAACAAGCCAACGGGTCAATTTCGGCATATTTTAGCCCCCTATGATAAAAATTCAAAGCCCGTAAAGAATCCGGTCACTGAAAGCGATTTTGCTCCCAAATTGCTGATTTTAAGATTTCGCCCGCCAATTTGCAGAACCATTCTGCCATAACGAACGCGAATTTTTTCTGCAGAATATTCTAGAACCCCGGCACAGCCATCGATTACCAGCTCTCGATTGCCGAAAATTTCCAGACGCGGTTGCATCGCCATTTCCACCACGTTTATCCGGAAAGGTTCTTTGTTCGCCCTTTTTTTTCTTTTCATTTGACGCCCTCTTTTCCGGTTGTTTTCTTTAAAAAATATGTCCCGGCTGTTTCGCATATACATAGAAGAATCTAATAAGAAAGGAATGTTCCCTCTTGAAAAAGATTTTCACTTTTGGAGGAGGTCTCTTTTTAATTGCCTTACTGCTGCGATTTCCTCAAGAAGGAGCCGCCGGCGCAAAGCTGGGGCTTGATACCTGTCTCTCTGTTCTCATTCCATCTCTATATCCATTCCTGGTTCTGACAGTCTTTCTTGTAAAAAGCGGAGCTACCGACTCTTTTGGAAATTCTCCTCTTGGAAAGTTAATTGCAAGACTTTTTGCTTTACCTCAGTCCGCTGCCGGAACAATTCTGATGGGAATGTGCGGCGGCTATCCGGCCGGTTCCCGTGGAATCGAAGCACTTTACGAAGAAAATGAGCTCACCGAAAAAGAAGCCTCTCACGCTCTCTTGTTTTGTGTAAACGCAGGGCCGGCATTTCTTTGTACCGCAGTCGGTGCCGGCTTTTTAAGAAATCCCGTCGCCGGCCAGCTGCTTTTATGTGCGCATCTTTTAGGAGGAATCCTTCTCGGCGTTCTTCTTTCAATTCACTTTCGGGGACATTTTTCTCTTCCCAAATTTTCTCAAAAACCATTACCTTCCCCCTCAAAAGCATTGCTCGAAGCTGCACGCAGTGCCGCGGCTTCCATGGTCTCTATGTGCGGATTTGTCATTCTTTTTGCAGCTTTTCTTCAGATCGCCCAAAAGCTCCTTTCTCTTCCCCAGCTTTCCGCTCTCTCCGCTATCTGTGAAGTAACTTTGGGCTGCAAAACCATGGCTCTCTCCGCAATGCCGCTCTGGTGTTTTGCTCTGGCAACCGGCTGGGGCGGGCTCTGCGTTCATCTGCAAGTTTTACAGGGATTAAAATTCAAAGTCCCTCTATGGCAGTTTTTCCTTTGCCGCCTGCTTCATGGGATCTTATCAGCAGTGCTTGTTTTTCCACTCGCCCACCTGTTCCCGGGCGCATCTCCGGTCTTTGGAAGTAACTCTGCTACCGTTCCCAGCCTTTCTGGTCCAATGATTGGAAGTGCTGTTTTGCTGCTTCTTTGTATCGCGGTTCTATTTGACACCTGTTCTTTCTCAAAAAGGCAAGAAAAAGCATAGAATAAATTGGTGATTAATATGAACCCTTGTGAATTGACTGTTTTTATCTCTTCTCTTGCTTCTGCCCTCGCAAAAAACCTCTCCAATGAGGAACTGCAGCTTTTATCCGCTGTTTTTACGCAGCTCGGAGATTCTTTTAATACTTTTCTGATCCAACGCGAAAATTGCGAACCACCCTGTACTTCTTTGCCTTCCAATCAAATCGCTGGAAATTCCAATAAGCCCGTGCTATAATAACATTAATTTTTTAATAAAGAGAAGGCTGATTCATGAAAACAAAAAAAAGAGAATTTTTTGGAAACGGGATTCAAGCAAGTTGTGAATACTGCATAAACAGCCTTTCTTATGATGGTTCGCTCAGTTGCCGAAAAGGTCTTTCTTGCCTAAAAAAAGACTGTAGAAAATTTCAGTATGATCCCCTTAAGAGAGTGCCTATCGTTCAGCCGCCACTCCCGAAATTTGATCCGGATACTTTTAAGTTATAAAGAAAAGAGGAAAAAGACAATGACACCGGATGAACGTCGAAATGGAATTTTAAAAGTACTCGAGGAAACCGAAACACCATTGAGTGCTACAAAACTTGCACGCCAATTCGGCGTCAGCAGACAGATCATTGTTGGTGATGTTGCACTTTTGCGTGCTTCTGAAATTAAAATTTTTGCAACGCCCCGCGGCTATGTTCTCAACCGGGATTCCAATTCTCAAAAGCACACGATTGCTTGCCGGCATGAATCACTCTCTCTTCTGCAAAAAGAGCTTTACTTAGTAGTGGATAACGGCTGCGGTCTAATCGATGTCATCGTTGACCACGATCTTTACGGACAAATTATTGGCCAGCTACATATTTTTTCCCGCCATGATGCCGATGAATTTTTAAGCCGTCTAAATAAAACCCACTCTGTTCCGCTTTCCGCGCTGACAGGAGGCGTTCATCTCCATACACTCTCCTGCCCAGATGAAGCTTCTTTTGGACGCGTCTTAGAAGAACTCAAAAAATCCGGAATCCTTTTTGAAGAAAATCTTTAACTCTTAAAACAAAATTTTTAAAAAGCCAAAAAACAGTTGACAAGTCTTTATTTTCCCCCTAAAATAGTTGTCAAGACACGTATATAATCACATGACAACTTTATGGGGGTATTTTTATGAATAAGAGTCGACCAAACAGCCTTTTGTATCTGGTTTTTTCCGGACTTCTATGTGGAATCAGCATTATGATTCCAATGGTGTTTCCTAAAATTGTAATTGAACCGATGTCCTTTACCCTAGCTTCCCACGTCCCGACCTTTCTGGCAATTTTTATCTCACCAGCAGTTGCAGTTGCTACCTGTATTGCTTCTGCAATTGGATTTTTCATCACGACTTCTCCGGTCATTGCCATGCGTGCACTTTCGCATATTGGTTTTGTACTGGTAGGCTGTCTGATTCTGAAAAAGAAAAGTGACATTCTGCAAAAGCCATCTTCTGCTATGGGCTTTGGTTTTGTGCTGTCTTTAGTACATGCCCTCTGCGAAACTCTCGTCGTAACTGCCTTCTATTTTGGCGGTGCAATGACCGGAAAATGGTATGCAAACGGCTTTTTATTCTCTGTCATTCTGCTGGTCGGCGGCGGCACCATCCTTCACAGTATGGTGGACTTCACCATTGCGGTTGCAGTCTGGAAACCGGTTCAAAATTTTATCTCGATCCCGGTAGCTGCTTCTATGAAAAAGAAAGTCGCCTAAAAAGCATCAAACCGATCAACCAAAAAAGCACAAAGGCTTTTAATGGCCTTTGTGCTTTTCTTTTGCTTTTTCTCTGTGAAGTTCGTAGCGGCGGTCTTTTTCTTCTTCGCGCCGTTCGCGGGAGTTTTCTTTTCGAACCAGTTTGTTCTGTTCCTGAAAAAGTTTGAGCGCTTGCTGTGCCTTAGTTCCAACTCCGGTACTCTTAACCTGTCGATGAATTAGGCGCTGCATTCGTTTTGGATTGATTCTTTCTACGTCAGATTTCTCTGCCTGAACTGCCGGACTAAAACGCAGCCTTTTCCAATTCTTACACAGAAACGCATACACTTGATAGTCCTTGGGTTCCGCTCCGAAGGTGATCTTACAAATTTCGTAGCGTCTATCTTCCCACCGTTCATAAAGCGCAATCCAAAACGGATCTTCGAACAGAACCGTAACAGAAGTACGGATTGTTCCCACGATAATTCCTCCTTTTTGACCGTTTGCCTGATAAAGAACGGACAACCAAGGAGGCAGGTTACTGACAGCATCTCTGCTGCTTCCGGACTACCGACCGGAATGTGTTTTTATCTTTATCTGATTTCTAATTATATTCCGAAAAGGATGGCTGTCAAGAGCAATCCTTTACATGGATTCATGGAAAGTACGGGCAACCACTTCCAGCTGCTGCTCTCTGGAAAGGCGGTTAAAGTTGACCGCATATCCGGAAACACGAATGGTCAGAGTCGGATATTTTTCCGGATGATCCATCGCATCCAGCAAGGTTTCTCTGTTGAGTACATTTACATTCAGATGATGTGCCCCCTGTGCAAAATACCCACCTAAAATAAAGACCAAATTATTTTGACGTTGGGGCTCATCTTTTCCCAAAGCATTCGGGACAATCGAAAATGTATTGGAAACGCCGTCCTGACAAATATTGCGATAAGGCAGCTTTGCAACAGAGTTTAAAGAAGCCAGCGCACCTGACTTATCTCTTCCGTGCATCGGATTTGCACCAGGAGCCAAAGGCTGTCCGGCTTTTCTGCCATCCGGCGTTGTTCCGGTTTTTTTGCCATACATGACATTGCTGGTAATCGTCAGTGCAGAAAGCGTATGAATCGCGCCCCTATAAAGCGGATGCTTCTTAAGTTCTGTACTAAAGGTTGTCATAACGTTGACGGCAAGATCATCTACACGATCATCATCATTTCCGTATTTTGGAAAATCCCCTTCGGTCACAAAGTCCACTGCAATTCCGTTTTCGTCACGAATTGGCTTTACTTTTGCAAATTTAATTGCAGAAAGGCTATCCGCAGCGACCGAAAGACCTGCTACCCCAAAAGCCATCAGACGTTCTACTTTTGTATCATGCAAAGCCATCTGGCTTGCTTCGTAAGCATACTTATCGTGCATAAAATGAATGATGTTATTGGCATCCGTGTAAAGCTGAGCATCATATTCCAGCACTTTCTGATAGCTTTTCCAAACCTTATCATAATCAAGAATTTCGTCCGTCATCGGCTCAATTCCCGGTATAACGAGCGTTCCTTTTTTCTCATCGATTCCGCCGTTAATCGCATAGAGTAAAGACTTGGCAAGGTTGCAGCGTGCACCAAAAAACTGCATCTGCTTGCCCATGCGCATAGCGGAAACGCAACATGCAATTCCATAGTCGTCTCCGTAGATTGGACGCATAATATCGTCATTTTCATATTGAATGGAATCTGTTTCAATAGAAACCTTTGCGCAGTAATTCTTCCATGCCTGCGGCAGATGTTCGCTCCAAAGAACTGTCAGATTCGGTTCCGGCGCAGTACCGAGATTTTTAAGCGTATGCAGATAACGGAAAGAGTTTTTGGTGACCAGCGGTTTACCGTTTACACCAACACCGCCAAGAGATTCTGTGATCCATGTAGGGTCGCCGCCGAAAAGCTCATTATATTCCGGGGTACGCAGATGGCGCACCAGACGAAGTTTCATGATAAATTGGTCAATCAGCTCTTGAGCGCCTTCTTCATCCAAAAGACCGTTCTGCAAATCACGTTCAATATAAATATCGAGAAAAGTAGAGGTGCGGCCCAAAGAAGTTGCAGCGCCATTATTTTCTTTTACGCCCGCTAAGTATCCCATATAAACTGCCTGCACAGCTTCTTTGGCGTTAGAGGCAGGCTTTGTCAAATCAATTCCATAGCTTGCTCCCATTTCTGCGATCTCTTTTAAAGCCTTAACCTGCATGCTGACTTCTTCCCGCAAACGAATTCTCTCATCATCCATCGGGCCATCCAGCTCGTCAAGATCTTTTTCTTTTTCGCTGATCAGGAAATCAATCCCATAAAGTGCCATCCGGCGATAATCTCCAATAATTCTGCCGCGCCCATAAGCATCCGGAAGTCCAGTAAGCAATCCTGCATGGCGCGCCGTTCTTACTCGTTTTGGATAAGCATCAAAAACGCCCTCATTATGGGTTTTACGATATTCTGAAAAATGACGTTCAATTTCCGGATTGAGCTTATATCCATACTGCTCAAGGCTCTGTTCGGCCATGCGCATTCCGCCGTAAAGATTTACCATTCTTTTAAGCGGAGCATCTGTCTGAAGCCCGACGATCACTTCATTTTCGCGGTCAATATAGCCGGGTTCAAAATTGTTGATGCCGGAAATCCGTTCCGTTTCGACATCAAGGACGCCGCCTTTTTTCATTTCTTCCTGTAAAAGTGTGGTGCATTTTCCCCAGACTTTCTGAGTCTTTTTGGTAGGCCCTTTTAAAAAGCTTTCGTCTCCCTCATAAAGAGTATAGTTTTTTTGAATGAAATTACGGACATCAATGGCATTCTGCCAGTTTCCTTCATGGAAACCTTCCCAAGCTTTCTGCATTTTAAATTCCTCCTGAAAAGTTCTGAAAATATTTTTTCTGATCTTCTTCCAATACATTGGGATCCATAGCAGGAACCCCTTTTAAGGAATAGGGAATTCCCATCGTCTCATATTTGCTGACTCCCAGCAAATGGTACGGTAAAAGTTCCACCTGTTTAACATTTGGCACCCGTTCCAAAATAAATTGACGCAGTGCTTTTAAATGTTCCTGCGAATCAGTCAGTCCCGGTACCACTACATGGCGCACCCATACTGGTGTTCCGCTTTTTTGTACCGCTCTTAAAAAACGATTTGTTTCATCCCAGTTTTGACCTGTCATACTCTGATACTTTTCCGATGTAATCTCTTTCACATCATAAAGAATTAAATCGGTATTCTTTAAAATTGCCTCATAATTCCCCATTCCGCAGCCGGCTGTATCCAAACAAGTATGGATTCCCGCCTCTTTGCAAAGGAAAAGCATCTCCTCAAGAAACTGTGGCTGCATCAAAGGTTCTCCGCCGGAAAAAGTTACTCCGCCGCCGCTTCGCTCAAAGTATGGACGATAGCGCAAAAGCATTTTTAAAAGTTCCTGCGGTGACATTTGTGTGCCGCCTAATAAGTCCCATGTATCCGGATTATGACAAAATCTGCACCGCAGTCGGCACCCCTGCATAAACACGACTACACGAATTCCCGGTCCGTCTACTAATCCCATGCTCTCAATCGAATGGATTCGAGCAAGCGCCATTTTTCTGCTCCTTCCTTTTCCGGACAAACGCAAATAAAAATGCCGATCGTCCAGGTATTTTACGCCCAGACGGTCGGCATTTTCCGATCATACTCCATGTGGTTATTCCCACTTCCGTCAGTCATATGATCTTTATGGTTTCAGTATACTATATCTTGACGAAAAAAGTCAACCACTAAAAATTTTTCTGCATGTTTCACAAGAAAACAACTTGCCAGAGGAACAGCCCTGTGATATAATAACAGGCGTTGTCAATATGCGTCCGTAGCTCAGTTGGATAGAGCGTTCGGCTCCGACCCGGAAGGCCGCTGGTTCGAATCCAGTCGGGCGCACCATGAAAATCCATGTGTAAGGGATTAAACCTGCACATGGATTTTTTCATTTTGTTTCTTATATTTCTTAGTAATCTATTGAATTGATTAAAATCCATACTGGAGGGCATGAGAATGAAATACACCTGCACGTTAATCGCGGTTAAAGACATGGAAAAGGCAAAGCAATTTTACCACGACGTTTTAGGGTTAGAAATTGTTTCTGATTTTGGAGCAAACGTCACTCTGACAGGCGGTATCACACTGCAGACTGCTAACACTTGGAAAAAATTTATTCATAAGCAAGAGAAAGAAATTGTCTTTGGAAACAATGCCTGCGAGTTATATTTTGAAGAAGATGATATGGACAGCTTTATTAAAAAGCTAAACAGTATAAAAAGCATCCTATATGTTCACCCGCTCCTTGAACATTCATGGGGACAACGAGTCGTCCGTTTCTATGATTTGGATAAACATATCATTGAAGTCGGTGAAAACATGAATATGGTCGTTAAGAGATTCATAAACTCTGGACTCTCGATTGAAGAAACAGCTATTCGTATGGATGTCCCTGTTGACTATGTAAAATCGTGCCTAGTATAAAAATAGAAATTTTAGACCTTTGTAATCGCACAAAAAGCATGACCTTACTGATTTGTAAAAGTCATGCTTTTTCTTTTTTGCAATATAGACTGATCAATCTATGCTTATTCGATACTGCTCTTTTGATGGTACATTTGCGTATCACTTTCTAAAATCAATGCATCAATATTCTTATTCGTCCCATCTGTCTGCGCAATTCCAATACTGATCGTAATATTTCTGCGGAATTTTTCGTCTGAAACAATGTTCTTATAAAACGCATTCCTTTCAATTTTGGCTAACTGATGTGCCCGTCGATTCATTTCAGAAATATTATATTCCCCACAAAGAACAGCTATAAATTCATCCCCGCCCATACGTGCAACCAGCCCATCCGGAAATACTTTTTGGATCTGCTTTGCAGTAACGGAGAGCACATAATCGCCATACTGATGGCCATAAGTATCATTAATCAATTTAAAATGATCCAGATCCATATAAAAAAGCGTCATTGGTTCTCCATAATGATCTTTCATATAATTATAAAAATAACGGCGATTATAAACCTGAGTCAGAGGATCTGTATTAGCCAGCTTCATGATTTTGTTTTCGTAAGAACGCTCTACCGTAATATCGGTAAAAAGGCAGTAATATCCAGATACATAGCCAAATGCATCTATAATCTCCCGTTCAATCAATTCAAAAATCAAGCTCTGATCTTTACGCTGAAAAGCGACCTCTTCCACTTTCGTTTTTTCATGGTCACGCTTTTTTAAATAAACATTCTGAAAGGTTGAAGCTTTCCATACTTTATAATCCAATACAGAATCCGTAGCATCAAATACATCTTTAAAATTTTGGTTTGTTCGGACAATATTCCATTTCTTATCACAGATTGCAAGCGGAAATGGAAAATTCTCAATTAAAATTTCCAGCTCCACTCCAATATTGCTAAAGTCAGTCATATCGTGTGCAACTCCAACAGTTCCCATGATAGAGCCGTCAATATCAAACAATGGCGATTTAAAGGTACGGAGTTGTTTTAATCCGTCCTTTGTTTTTACAGCCTCTTCAGAAATACACGTCTGCCTTTTTCGCATCACAGCATTATCAGACTCCCGGCAAGCATATTCTCCGGTTTTGTACTCTTCCGGCGGAAGATCCCAGATATAGCAGTGTCCCTTCCCCCTAATCTGTTCTTTTGTCTTATGTACAGTTTTGCAGAACTGTGAATTCACAATCATATGAGCACCGGCAATGTTTTTATACCAAACCATTTCCGGCATACTGTCAATCGTGACCGTCAGGAGGTTCTGATACAGCCATGCGTCATATTTATATCGTGTCTCTTTGATCCGGTTGGCAAAATAAAACTGAAGCATCTTTTCAGAAGATGATTTTTCCCAAATTCCATCCACTAAAAACAACATTTCTTCATTGAGTTGTAATAATTCTTTTTCTTGCCCATAAAAAATCGAAGTAACATTTTTTTGTTTAAAAGCGCAAATTTCCGACAGTAAGGATACCTGATCAATAATAACGAGACTCATACCCTTATTAAAATTAATCTCAGAAATTTTTTGACATGTTAGGAATCCGCAGGTAACATCTTTTTCCAATGGCACCTTTCGCAAACAAGATTCCAATTTTAAGGAATTACTAAAAATATATACCGTCAAGTGTAATCCATTCATAAGCATGCTCACCTCCATAGGATCAAACGGCTCTGTTGTTATCATTCAAAATTTTAAAATTAAAACGCGTAAAAGCTTTTTCGTTTCTATAACTAGAATATCATAAAATATACTTAATTTCAACTAAAAATTTTCTAAATTTGTTTAGTTTAATCAAAGAAATAATAATTATTGTTGTTTTAGTAGACGGTAACAAATTAGTCTTAACTAAACGGCAGCCGCCTTTTACAAAATCTCAATTTTAAACACACCCACGGAATCAATTTATTTAGGCCCGAAGATTTTCCAATAGATGTATGGTAAAACTTTACTTTATGATTGAATATGCTATCATAAAAAAGAAAGCTATAAAGCTATAATGATTAAATTATCATACCATATGGAAGCAGCCATCATCCAACTATTTTCGACTCTTCTGGAAAGGAGGGCTCTTCATTAAATCTCAAAAAGATATAACTCACTTCGAGCAAAACAAACCGGGTTCTTTATTTAAAATATCTCCTTATCATTTTGTCCTTAAAATGATTTGTCTCCTCTTCTTCTGTACTGTCTTTTTCTGCAGCTGTGGAAATTCCTCAAATCTTAATGCAAAAAATGCTTCTAATTCTTCAGCTATAGTGGGAGCCACTTCCTTTCCGATTCAGAATCTTCCAAAAGTTTCTGCAACGAATCAGGTAATTCAAGAAAACAATGCCGTCTTAGATATTGGAAATATCTCACAGGGATATTTTTTAGCCTCCTATTCCGGTGATCAGACAAAGCGTGCTAAATTGCGGGTCGTAAAAGACGACCAAACGTATTATTATGATTTGGTCTATGGAAAAGCAGACGCATTTCCGCTTTCTCTCGGAAACGGAACTTACGAAGCAACCATCTTTCAGCAAATTGCAGATGACCGTTATGCTGCAATTCTAACAAACTCTTTTTCCGTAGAACTCAAAGATGAATTTTCTCCTTTTCTGGTTTCCACGCAATATATTCCCTTCTCCAGCGATAGTACCGCTGTGCAAAAAGCGTACGAGCTTTCTTCTGATTGTCATTCCGATGCGGAGGTTCTATCAAAAATATATAATTATATCAAAGACCATATCTCTTACGATAAAGAAAAGGCTGCTTCTCTAAAAACGATCTATATTCCGAATCCTGATGAGACGCTCAGCAATCAAAAAGGGATCTGCTATGATTATGCTTCTCTTGCAGCTGTGATGCTGCGTGCAAACGGGATTCCTACAAAAATGATTTTTGGCTATGTAGGAAAAAACGATCTCTACCACGCATGGAATATGGTTTATCTGCAAAACGCCGGATGGATTTCGGTAAAATTTAAAGCAGATTCCAATGAATGGACCCGAATCGACTCCACTTTTGCAGCCAGTATGAGTGACAGCTCTCTGTCAACTTTTATCGGAGACGGTTCTCACTATACAAACCGCTATATTTACTGACTATTAAGATGATTTTTAATATACGATACAACAGGAGGGATTTCATGCGCACTCATAAACCAAAAGGACTTTCCCCTACTCTGCTCTCTCTCTTTTTTAACAGTCTGGGGGTTCTGCTAAAAGCGGGAATTCCAATTCAGAATTGCCTATCTCTGATGCTGGAGGATTCCAAAGACGACAGCCTAAAAGAAATCCTCTCTAAACTCAACGCAGAAATTCAAACAACTTTTCAGCTGCATCTTGCCATGCAGAAAATTAGTCTTTTCCCTCAATACGCAATACAAATGGTAAAAATCGGAGAAACTTCCGGGCGACTACAAACAGTTTGTGAATCTCTTGCAGATTATTACGAACAAAAAAACGCCATTACTACACAAATCAAGCATTCCATTTTAAATCCTGTGATTTTAATCTGTGTAGTAAGTGCTGTGATTACATTTTTGGTCATTAAAGTTCTTCCTATTTTTAAAAACGTCTATGCACAGCTAGGAATTTACATGGAACAAAATTCTATGATTTTGGCTGCACTAATTATTGGAAAAGCTGCAATGATTCTCTCTTTGATTCTGCTTCTTTTCCTGGGAATCTGTGCGCTTATGACACTTTTCCCCGGAGGAAAAAAGCGGGTGCTTCATATGATTATTAAAATTCCAAAAATCAAAAAAATCATTTCTGGATTTTTAGTTTCACAGTTTTCTTCTGCACTCTCGATGCTGCTGCAAAGCGGTATGGACCCTAAACATGCTCTGGATCTTTCCTCCAGTGTTATTCAAAATGAATTTCTGGATGATAAACTGATCCACTGCAAAAAAGATTTTAAAAATGGGACTTCTATTGCAGAAGCGTTGGCAAAAAATCAAATTTTCAGCCCATTTCATACCAGTATCCTCCTAACTTCCGACAAAGCCGGCGCAACCGATCAGGCTTTAAAAAAGCTCTCCGAACAAATCATGGAAAGCTCCATGGAATCCCTAGAAAACATGGTGAGTTTCATGGAACCGATTCTAGTTGCTGTGCTTTCAGTCATAATTGGTATCATTCTTCTTTGCATTATGCTGCCGCTGATCGGTATTCTGTCTTCTATGGGCTAAAAAGGGGTGGTTTTCAGATGAAAAAGCGCTCTTCCGGCGGATTAAAAGCTCTATTTTTGACCATCTGTCTGCTGGGAATCATTTTTGTGCTGCTCTTTCAACATACCGGTGCTCTTTCTAAATCTCTCGAAACACAATCTCAACAAGCAGCACAAACTGCCGTCAGCCGGGCTTTAATGACCTGTTATGCGGTGGAAGGCTGCTATCCTTCCAACACAGATTATTTAGAACAAAATTACGGATTGTATATTGATCATCAAAAATACCTAGTGGACTACCGCATATTTTCCACCAATGTAATGCCGGAAGTTCACCTAATTCCGCGCTCTACCTAAATCTTCTAAATAGGATTGATCAACAGAAAGGAGGTACCTATTATGCAGCATTTCATAACCGAAAAGGAACATCCCATTCCGCGACTTTTGATTCCGTTTCTTCTCGTTTGTCTTTTTGCAGTCTGCACCATTATTGTGACGATTTCAGGTCTGAAGGCTTATCTGAAGATTCAGAAAGACACCGATCTTGCCTATCAAGGCCGTACAGGTGCCTCCTATCTTGCAAACCGTCTGCGCGGAACTGAAGGAACTGTCTCTCTGAAAGACGACCACACCATTCTTCTTACCGAAGATGAAAACGGCAGCACCTATGAAACCTACATTTATTTTTCTGACCATACTCTTTGGGAAAGTACCGTCCTTTCCGGAAGCGAACCAATCAACTCTGAAAAGATTGTAGAAACCTCCGATTTTTCCGTTCATTGGATTGCTTCTGACCTTCTTTCGTTTTCCATCACCGGAACAGATGGAAAACAAGATACGCGTACTGTTTATCTTGGAAGGGAGGCTCTTAGCAGATGAAAAGCCACTCAAAATCAGTAGGTCTGTTGATCGAAATTTCCATTTCCATTTTGTTTTTTTCCTTATTCTGTGCCATTGCGCTACAGCTGTTTGTTCACGCAAAAACGATGAGTGAAAATTCTGTACTTAAAACAAAGGCAATGAACTGTGCACAATCAGTGGCTGATTTGTTCCGCTCTAATGAAGATTTTGATGAGCTGATCAAAGAACAATATCCAAATGCTTCTATTCTGCAAAACCAAATCGTAATCTCGCTCGATAAAGATATGCAGCCCACCTCTTCCGACTCCGGAACTTATCAACTCACTGCCTCTCTAAACGAGGAACAAAACGAGACCGGGATTATGAAAATTGCTCAGATTTCTGTTCATTCAGAAAGCACGTCTCTTTGTTCTTTGGAAACAAAAAAGTATTTTTCTAAGGAGGCGGCTTCATGAATCGATGGAACCATAGGAAAAAAATTGAAGTGGGCACCAATATCGGGTTTGTCTCACTGCTGATGATTTTTCTTACTTTATGTCTCACCTGTTTCTGTGTATTGGCTCTTTCAATCGCTTCCAAAGACAGCCGCCTTACAGAACGAAGTCTCGATTATACGCAAAGCTATTATCAGGCAGACGAATTAAGTCAAGAAACCCTGCAAAAACTTGATCTTGAACTTTCTACGATTAAACAAAACACCAGTGATCCTACTCAATATTATGCACAGACTTCAAATTTTCTGGGAACACTTGGGCAGAATGCCAAATATGAAGAAGCAGATCATACGGTTACATTGACTTATTCTATCAGCGGAAAATCCAAGCTGCTGCAAGTGATCCAGATTAATGCGCCATCCGAAAAGACGTGCTATACTGTTTTATCTACCCATACGATTTCTCTGCCCGACGATCTCTCCGGGCAGTCCCAAAATCTTTGGAAAGGGAATTGATCTTATGAAAATTCAGGAACTGCTCACACAAGCTGTTACAAAATCTTGTTCTGATGTGTTTATTATTTCTCATCTGCCGGTCACATTTAAATGTAATGGAAAGTTTATTCATGCAAATAAAACGCTTCTCTCTCCTCAGGAAACAGAAGAACTGATTTCTCAGATTTATGTTCTTGCAGGAGACCGAAAGATGGATACTTTACTGCAAACTGGAGATGACGATTTTTCGTTTTCCATTAATGGTTTGGGGCGATTTCGGGCAAATACCTATCGTCAGCGTGGTTCTCTTGCTGCCGTGATCCGCATCATTTTCTTTCAGCTGCCGGACCCAACAAAGCTGGGTATCCCGGACCAGGTAATGAAACTGAGCGAACTAACCAGCGGTCTGGTACTTGTTACAGGCCCTGCCGGGAATGGAAAATCCACGACACTTGCCTGTTTAATCGATCGAATCAACAAAACTCGCAGCGGCCATATCATTACAATGGAAGACCCCATTGAATATATTCACCGCCATAATCAATGTATTGTCTCTCAGCGGGAGGTGGCTTCCGATACCAAGAACTATGTAACCGCTCTGCGCGCCGCACTTCGGCAAGCACCAAACGTTCTGCTGCTGGGGGAAATGCGGGATCTGGATACAATCGAAACAGCTATGACTGCCGCAGAAACCGGGCAGCTGATTTTTTCTACTTTGCATACCAATAACGCAGTCAGCACAATTGACCGCATCATCGACGTTTTTCCCACCAATCAGCAGCATCAAATCCGCTTGCAGCTTTCGATGGTGCTCAAGGCCGTTGTTTCACAGCAGCTTCTTCCCACTGTTGATGGTGGGATGGTGCCAGCCTTTGAAATTATGATCTGTAATCTGGCTGTACAAAATATGATTCGCGAAGAAAAAGTTCATCAACTGGATTCTGTTATTTTTTCCGGCAGCAAAGAAGGAATGATTTCAATGGATACCAGCATTTTTAACCTTTGCAAAGCGGGTAAAATCAGCAAAAAAGTTGCTCTCGAACGCTGCCTTGATCGAAATTCTATGGAAGCTCAGCTTAAAACGATTTAACTTTTTTGTTGGAATTTTCGTCTTGAATTATTAAAAATTTTTAAATCAATCCAAAACTTGTTTTAAATAAATATGAATAATTTTTTAATTATTTTGCAACAATGTTTGAATTTTGTTCGTATAAAAATATTTTAGCGAGAATTTTGCAATGTTTATTGTAAATTATTGCAAAACTGGGTTGCAATTTATAAAACAGTCTGTTATAATACAGACAAAGAAAACCAAAAGGGGTGAATCCAATGGCATAGAAAAAATGGAACGCCGTATTCCGAAAACGACAAAATTTTATGAGGAGTGGATTCCAATGTACCAAGTTCTTAGGAGTGAAACTTCTGTATCAACAAAAATAAAAATTAAGGGATGAGTCCCATGTACCAAAACTTTTAAAATTTTTGGTAAAATTAAGCTGTGACTTTTAAAAGCACAGACTGTTTTGATTCATTCAGTTTCATAAAACATAAATAAAAAAGGGCCAAACACAGCGAGTGAAATTTTTCACCCTATGTGTTTGGCCCTTTTCTTCGTGATTTTTTCTGTTTTTATTGAAAGTGAATTTTTTTATTTTATTAAGATTGCCCTTTTTAATTTTTTACGGCTTTGGCTATTCCCAAAAATAAAAAAACGTGTAAAATGGAATTGTAAATCTTTGTACAGAGTAGAAAGTACGCATAAAGTGCCGATGGACGGGAAGTTGCTGTCGGACGACGCGGTCGAAATACGACCGGATGATGTGCTTTCGCATCCGCTGTCACAAAAGAGTCTTCTCTGTTTGTGGCATCGCCGATTTCAGAGGAGGAATCAATATGAAAAATCATTCCACACTGATCCGGCTAACTACAATCGCATTTCTTGTAGCGCTGGATATCATTCTCGGTCGGTTTTGTTCCATCAGTACCCCAATCGCCCGAATCGGGTTCGGCTTTATCCCTGCTTCTTTATTGGGCTTTCTTTTCGGCCCTTTGGTGGGTGGTCTTGGATGTGCTGTTGCAGATATCCTTGGAACTTTTCTTTTTCCGACCGGTGCTTATTTTCCCGGAATCACACTGACGAGCTTTCTCGCGGGCGCTCTTTATGGGCTGATCCTTCATAACCGCCCAATCTCTTGGCTGCGCTCTCTGACCGCCGCTTTCTGTGTCTGCACCACACAGCTGCTTCTTAACAGCTTCTGGCTTTCGATGATCACAGATACTTCTCTTGCGGCGCTGCTTTCTGTTCGCTTTATCAAGAGTGCCGTTATGGTGCCGGTTATCACAATGGGCATCGAGCTCTTGTACCCACGGTTGATTCCAATCGCTCAAAAGCATCTTTCTAATTAATCAGCATAAAAATCCCGCCCGGCTACAAAAGCGCTGGGCGGGTCTTTTTATTTATTTTTTGCGGCTTGTTCTGCCATTTTCTTCTTTTCGGCAATAATTTCATTTGCTTGCTGATAAATTTTCTCCGGATCTTCTCCGATTGAGAATTTCCCATCTTCATAAAGAATTTTTCCAGCAACCATTGTCATCTTTACATTTTGCTTACTGCCACTGTAAACCAGATTCTTTAAAAGATTATTCTCGGGCTGCATATTTGGCTGATGAAGATCAATCATGATTAAATCAGCCTGCTGTCCTTTAGAAAGTGTTTTACAATTCGAAAGCCGCATAGCTTTCGCACCGCCTACCGTTGCCATGCGAAGAACTGTATTAGCATCCATCGCAGAGGCATCGTTGAGTGAAAGCTTCTGCAATGCCGTCGTCAAAAACATCTCCCGGAACATATCGAGGCAATTATTACTCGCCGGTCCGTCTGTTCCAATCGCAAGATTGATCTTTTTCTTTTCCATCTCGCACAGTGGAGCGATCCCGCTGGCAAGCTTTGCATTGGAAGCCGGATTCGTAATGACTGAAATTCCACGCTTTACACAGATATCAAGGTCCTGAGGTGTCATATGGACGCAATGGAATCCGCCTCCGCCGAAGTCAAACAGATGAAGACTATCCATAAAAGCGGTCGGCGTCATCCCGGTTCTCTTTTTACACTGCTCCACTTCAGAAACGCTCTCGGAATTATGCACATAGACCGGCGCCTCAAATTCATATGCTAATTTTGCAATCTTTTTCATGCGCTCCGGAGCTGTGGTATATTCCGCATGGAATCCCAACTGATGCGTGATTAACGGGTCAAAATCATTAAACGTCTTATGGTCTTCTGAAAGTTCTTCGGGACTGCTGGTAAAATCGTTGACACTGCCGCAGAGGACCATTCGAAAGCCACTCTCAACAGCAGCCTGTGCCGCCTCTTCCGGAAAAAGATACATATCAAAGCACGCCGTAATTCCGCTTGTCAGATATTCCAGAATTGCAAGCTTGGTAAGCGGGCCAATATCTTTTTTCCGAAGCTGTGCCTCCATCGGAAACACCTGCTGATTGAGCCAATCTAAAAGCGGCAGGTCGTCTGCATAAGAACGCAAGAAGGTCATCGGAGAATGGGTATGCGCATTTTTGAATCCCGGAAGAATCAGATTTTCTCTGCCGTCGATTGTACGGTCAAAAGATTCTCTATCCTCTTTTTCCGGACCGACATAAGTGATTTGATCATCATTTGTCCGAAGTTCTCCGAGAAATACAGGCTTTCCCTCTTCCATGGTTTCTATTTTTACATTTCGTAGCCGAATTTTCATAAAGATTTCCTCCTTACCTCGCAGATTGATATTTAGAAGCTTGACATGCTTTTTTTAAGCTTTCTGTAAAAGGCGGACGGCAAATTCCGCTTTCTGTTACAATCGCAGTAATCAGCGTATGATCCGTCACATCAAACGCTGGGTTATAGCATTTTACATGTTCCGGCGCCATCGGTTCCCGATACCACTTTTCACGGATTTCTTCCGGATCGCGCAGTTCAATTTGAATATCATCTCCGCTCTTACAGGAAAGATCGACTGTAGAAGTAGGCCCGAGTACATAAAAAGGAATGCCATAGTGCTTTGCAAGGATTGCCACTCCGCTTGTTCCAATTTTATTAGCGGCATCTCCATTTGCTGCGACTCGGTCACAACCGACAAAGCAGGCGTTTACCCAACCGTTTTTCATCACCAGAGAAGCCATATTATCACAGATCAGCGTCACATCAATGTTAGCTTTCTGCAGTTCGTAACTTGTAAGCCTAGCTCCCTGCAAAAGAGGTCTTGTCTCGTCCGAAAAAACGCGAAAATTTCTGCCCCTCTCTTTTGCGAGGAGCATCGGTCCCAACGCCGTCCCATAAAGGGAAGTTGCCAGGGGCCCCGCATTACAATGAGTTAGAAGGCCGTCTCCCTCTTTAAAAAGCGACAGTCCATATTCCGAAATAGAACGGCACATATCGATATCTTCCTGCTGAATCACATGAGCCTCTTTCCCTAATATGACAATGATTTCAGCAATCGATTTTTCCTGATTCTTTTCTGCAGCCTTCTCCATTCGCTTAATTGCCCAACTCAGATTAACCGCTGTTGGCCGCGAGGAGTTAAGATACGAACCAAATTCACAAAGCTTTTGATAAAATGCAGAAAAGGAATCCGCGTGGATTGTCTTAGAGAGAACATAAAGTGCATATCCCGCAAAAATTCCAATCGCCGGAGCCCCCCGAACACGAAGCTTTTGGATTGCTTCATAGCATGATTCCGGTGTTGAAAGCGTTAAAAAGCGAGTCTCATTGGGCAAAATGCTCTGATCTAAGATTACCACTGCCGTTTCCGATGCATTCAGTGCAACATTCTCCGGATACTGAACTTTCATTTTTTCTCCTCCCATTATTTCTGCAAAACAGTCTCTCCCATAGCAATAATCCCGGCCGTCACCAATTTTCGAAACCGGGGCGCCGCAATTTTAGCGGCCTCTCCTACTTCTTGATGAGAAAGCGGATGGTCTCCGATTCCACATCCAAGATTCGAGATAAACGAAATTCCGCAGATCTTCATTCCCATATGATTGGCAGCAACTGCCTCACAAGCAGTACTCATTCCAACCGCATCTGCACCCAAAACACGTGCCATACGAACCTCCGCTGGACTCTCAAAATTGGGGCCGGTAAACTGAAGGTAAGTTCCTTCCCGAATCGAAATTTCAAGATTTTCGGCTTCTTTTTTCAGGAGCTCCTGTAAATCCCGGTCGTAAACTTCGCTCATATCAGGGAAACGGGGACCTAGCTCGTCCGGATTCTTCCCAATCAGCGGAGACGGCACAAAATCCGAAATCTGATCTTTAATCAGCATAAAATCACCCGCATGAAAGTCCGGATTCACGCTGCCCGCAGCATTCGTTAAAAATAAGATTTCTGCCCCGAGTCTTCTCATCAGGCGTGTCGGCAGCACTACGTCCTGCATAGAATATCCTTCATAATAATGAACTCTTCCCTGCATCATCACGACGGGGACTTTTCCAATATGAGCAAATAAAAACCGTCCTTTATGCCCGGGAACGGTAGACACCGGAAACCCCTCGATCTCATGATAGTCGATTGTTCCCTCCACCTTTACATAATCTCCATAATCACCTAATCCGGAACCAAGAATCAAAGCTACTTTGGGAACAAACGGAATTTTATTTTTTACACTTTGAAAACAGCGTTCCAATTTTTCAGAAACAGTCATTACAAAAATTCATCCTTTCACGCAAAAATATGCGGCTTTTTCTTAGAAAGAAATTTTCTCTCTTGTCCTTGTTTTTTGCAAGCAGATTTTTTATACTGATAAAAGAGTTTATCATAAAAAAGAGGTTTTATCATGTACCCTTATCGAAAAGCATTAATTGAGGCCGGAAAAACGCTCCTTCATTCCGGATTAACGGTGGAAACATGGGGGAATTTGAGTCTCCGTAATCCGGAAAGCGGTCTCATTTATTTAACTCCAAGCGGAATGGATTATGAAACCTGCACAGAAGAAGATATTGTTGTGCTTTTTCCGGATGGCAGAATTTCTTCCGGGACTAGAAAACCTTCCGTCGAAAAGGATCTGCATCTCGCAATTTATCGCACCCGACCAAAAATCAATGCGATTATTCATACGCATCCGATTTATTCGACGATTTTTTCTTGTATTGGAGAACCAATTCCGCTTTTTCTTGACGAAGCCGCGCAGGCACTCAGTACCCCAGTAAAAGTATGTCCTTATGCGCTGCCGGGAAGTAAAGAACTCGCTAAAGCTTGCGCAAGCGCGCTCTCTCATGGAGAAAACGCCTGCCTTCTAAAATCACACGGTGCAGTCTGCATTGGCCGCACACAGAAAGAAGCATTCAAAACAGCCAAAGTCCTCGAAATGACAGCTGAAATCTATTGGCGTATCCGTGCAATCGGAAAAATGCCAGATCCACTCAGCCCCAAAGCCATTGCTTATATGCGCGATTTTGCACTTCATCGTTATGGACAGGAAAAGTGAAAAGTTTTTAGCCGGCTTTTTTTGATGGTTCCATAATCGTACCCAATTTTAATTCTTTGATTGTCTTCCCACAGACCGGGATTGCCAACAATGCTGTACAAAAGTCGGAAGCCGGTTGACAAATCTGGATTCCAAAAAGGCCAAAATGCGGTACTAGAATTGCCAGAAGCGGAAGGAAAAACAATCCCTGACGGGCAAGTGCCATAATCGTTGCACGCACAGATTGACCGATAACCTGCTGCATCATATTACCTAAAGAAATCCATGATAGAAGCGGCAAGGCAACACATTGTGCCTTAAGAGCCAGCGCTCCGATTTCGATAACCTGCGGATCATCTCTCCGAAACAGCATCACAATCTGCGGTGCCAAAGCAAAACACAAAACACTAAGGCAGAGCATGATAATGGTGCCAATCCGCACACAGAACCAAAAGCCTTTTAAAACTCTATCAAATCGCTTTGCACCATAATTAAACCCGCAAACCGGCTGAAATCCTTGGCCGAAACCAATAACGGCTGAGCCGGTAAAGTTTGAAATACGCATAACAATGGACATAGCAGCGATTGCTGCATCTCCATAGGTACCAGCCGCAAAATTAAGACAGATTGTTGCAATACTTGCAAGGATTTGACGACAAAGGGATGGAAATCCGCCTTGAAAGATACCATTCAGATATTTGGCATTGGGGGTAAATTTATGAAAATGGATCCGCAGATTTCCCTTTTGAAAAGTTCCTGCTACCAAAAGTGCGCAGCTGACCGCCTGACTCAACATCGTCGCAAATCCCGCTCCTCCGATTCCCATATGGAATACAAAAATACAAAGCGGATCAAGAGCCACATTCAAGACTCCGCCGGTCATGATCCCAATCATGGAATAAAGTGCGCGTCCTTGAAAGCGCAGCTGATTATTTAGGGTAAGAGAAGCTACCATCCAAGGTGTACCAATCAAAATATACTGCAAATACTCGCAGGCATACGGAAGAATGGTTTCGGTAGAGCCAAGCGCCCATGCAAGCGGTTTTAAAAAAATGAGTCCTAATGTCCCGACCATCGCTCCGCAGATTGCTGCGGAAAAAACGCCGGTTGTCACCATTCTAGACGCATCCTCAAAGTCTTTTGCTCCAAGCCGTCTGGAAATATAGCTACCCGAACCCTGTCCGAAGAAAAATCCCAGCGCCTGAATAATCGCCATCATTGAAAATGCGACTCCGACAGCTCCCGTTGCGCTGGTTCCAATCTGTCCTACAAAATAGGTATCAGCCATATTATAGACACTTGTAACCAGCATACTGCAAATTGTCGGTATTGCTAATTTGCAAATTAAGCGATCGACCGGCGTCTTTATCATTCGATCAAACTTTTCTTCCTGCGCTTCTACCTGTAAACTCATTTGCATTACTCCTACTATATAATCTAAATTCTAAATTTTTTCGATTGAAAGAGGGTCTTTTCCATAAATATGATACAAATTCGTCACAAAGATGGTTCTCTTTCCTTTTTCGGAAACCAAGCCTGGCTTAAAAGTTCTCCCCTTATTTCTCAAAGGCGGGCTGATATTCTCAGCAAATCAGGCTGTGGGCTTGTTTCTATGGGAGATTTTCTCCTATTATTGACTAAAAATGGTCTTTTGCCGGAAACCCCTCTTACCGAAAAAGTCTCCTTTATTAAAAATGATTGGATTGAAGAAAAAGAGTATCTCTCTTTCTTACTGCTGTTGTATCGACTTTATCTTCCCATTTTCCCAAAAATCGGTGTTCAAAGTCCCATACTTTCTCACGCAGTCAATCACTATGCTGAAAGTTACCATCTTTCGCTCCACACACATTGGGAAACCACACAAACTGCCTTTTTAAATGCTCTCGAAGCACTTCTTAAAGAAGGCCGCCCCTCTATCGTTGAAGTCGGCCAAAATTTTCCCAATCCGTTTGGGGGGCATTCCATCCCCTTCTATTCCTTTAAAAATGGTGATTTTATCCCATTTGATCGGCTTTGTTCTCACTTTCTGTTATTTCTCGGTGATCAAATCATCTCTCCCAAAGGACATTTTCTGCATGCAGCCTCATGGGGAAAAGAAGGATATTTTTGTCTGGAAAAATTTTTGCAATATAATCGCCGCTACAGTGGATTTTGGTTTGGAAATATCATGTCTTACTCCCTTTAAAAAATAAGGAAGTCCCGCTTTTAGAATAATCAGCGGGATTTCTTTCTTTCTTATTCTATTTAAGAAACGAAGTTCCTGCTACCAGTGATCCACATTCCAAGAATTTCGTGACAGTTGCACCAATATCCGCATAAGTCTCCCGAATGCCAAGATCCATATTTGCAGGTACAGATGCACCCACCGCCAAAATCGGGATATATTCTCTCGTGTGGTCAGTTCCCTTCCACGTTGGATCACAGCCATGATCTGCAGTGATGATCAAAAGGTCATGATCACTCATCTTTGCGCGAATTTGGGGCAAACGATGATCAAATGCCATCAGCGCATCTGCATATCCCTGCACATTGCGGCGATGGCCATATTTCATATCATAATCCACAAGATTAGTATAAATCAACCCTTCCTCATAGCGTCCCATCATCTGCAGTGTTTTTTCGATTCCATCTGCATTATCAACCGTATGAACACTCTCGGTAAAACCACGGCCCGCAAAAATATCGGAAATCTTTCCAACGGCAATGCTGGGCAGCCCTGCTTTTTTCACAAGATCTGGCACTGTTACCCCCATTGGCTCCAAAGAAAAATCACGACGATTAGGAGTCCTCACAAAATGACCCGGCTCTCCGATAAATGGGCGCGCAATGATTCTGCCAACGCCGAGCGGTCCCTGCATCATCTTACGTGCAATTTTACAAATAGAATATAACTCCGAAAGCGGAATCACTTTTTCGTGTGCTGCAATCTGCAAAACACTATCCGCAGAAGTATAGACGATCAGCTTTCCGGTTTTTAACTGCTCGGCTCCCAGCTCCTCAATAATGGCCGTACCAGAGTCCGCCTTATTTCCTAAGATGCCGCGTCCGCAGGCTTTCTCAAACCCTTCGATAAATTCGCTTGGAAAACCATTTGGAAAAGTCGGGAACTTCTGTTTTGTAATCACACCGGCCATCTCCCAATGCCCTGCTGTGGTATCTTTTCCGGCGGACTGCTCTTTGGCTCTGCCAAAAGCACCCTCTGACGGCAGATCATTTCTTAGGTGAGGAGTCGGAAAAAACTTTCCCAGTCCCATTTTTTCAAGATTGGGCAAAGAAAAATTTTTTGCATTCTGTGCAATGTGCAAAAGTGTATTAGCGCCTTCATCTCCATAATCTGCAGCGTCCGGCAAAGACCCCGCTCCAAAACTATCTAAAACAATCCAGATTGCCCTCATTTTGGGTTCCTCCTTCTGAATATTTTTCCTTCTTTTTAATTATCGCATTATTGATGAATTTTTTCAAGAGAAAGACGAATTCTCAAACGAATCCTCCAAAAATGCTATAAAAACCGATTCTTTCAAAAAAATCTTTCTTTTTCTCTTCCCAAAACAAGAAAAGTTCGATATAATAAGTTTTGGACAATTATCATGATAGCATGATAAAGTGAAAAAGTGAATTACTGAATATTTTCAGCTCAGAAATTTAGGAGGATTTACAAAATGAAAAAGATACTTTCTTTGGTACTCGCGACCGCTACCGTAATGGCGTTGTCCGCTTGCGGCAGTAGTTCCAATAGTTCTGCATCAACGGCGGCTTCTTCTGCGGCTGCTTCTACAGCAAGCAAAGACACCTTAGTTTTAGGCTGCGATGTCAATTTTGCACCGATGGGATTTAAAGATGGAGACAATGTCGTTGGTTTTGATATTGATCTTGCAAAGGCAGTTATTGAGGACAAGATGGGCAAAAAGCTTGTGATTCAGCCCATCGACTGGAGCTCCAAAGAAGCAGAACTCGATACTGGAAAAGTGGACCTGCTTTGGAACGGCCTGACCATCACTGATGAACGCAAAGAAAAAATGTGTTTCTCAAAGCCCTATATGGAAAACAAACAGGTAATTGTCGTCAAGAAAGGTTCCGACATTAAAAACAAAGCCGATCTCAATGGCAAAAATGTCGTCATGCAAAAGGAATCCACGGCAGTTGATGCTTGGAAAGACGCCGGAATTACCGCGAATGTAACAGAGCTCAAAGACAACGTTCTGTGCCTGAATGAAATTTCTACCGGACGTGCAGACGCTGCCATTATGGATTCAGTCGTTGCCAATTATTATCTTGCCAAGCAAGCCGATCAGTATCCTTTCGTCATTCTTGATGATTCTCTTGCAAATGAGCTTTACGGAGTTGCTGTAAAAAAAGGAAACGAAGCTCTCATGGAAGAAATTCAGAAAGCACTTGACGAGACAATCAGCGATGGAACCGCTGCAAAGATTGCAACCAACTGGTTCGGCTCTGATACGATGTACAAAGGCTGATTTTTTAGATCCATTAAAAAGCGCTGAAAGGCTGCGATATCGCGGCCTTTTTCCATCTTATTTTTTAGGAGGTTCTTTCATGGACTTTTCCGTCATGTTCCAACAACTATGCAAGGGATCTTTGGTAACCATGCAGCTTTTTATCATTGTACTCCCGTTATCTTTAATCCTCGGCATTTTGGTGATGCTTGGTGTTCGCTGTTCGATTAAGCCAGTTCGTTGGCTTTTTGAATTTTACATCTATATTCTTCGCGGAACACCTTTGCTTCTGCAGATGCTGATCTTATTTTACGGGCTTTATTACATACCGGGAATCGGCCCTCATTTAGTCATTACAAGCCGTTCATTTGCCTGTACACTAGCGTTCACCTTAAACTATGCCGCTTATTTTGCTGAAATTTTCCGCGGCGGACTTTTAGCGGTTGACCCCGGGCAGTACGAAGCTTCTAAAGTACTTGGCCTTTCCAAAAGTCAAATGTATCTGCATGTTGTTTTTCCGCAAATGTTCCGGGTTGCACTGCCTTCTACCGCAAATGAAACGATCACGCTTGTAAAAGACACTTCGCTGATTTTTGCGCTCGGAATTGAAGAGCTGCTGCAGAATGCCACCAACATTGTCAACTCTCAGGCAACCTTTGTCCCCTATGTTTTTGCCGCTATCTTCTATTTGGTTCTGACCACTATTCCATCTGTTATTTTCAAAAAACTAGAAAAGAAATTTAATTTTTAAGGAGGAAACAATGATGCCTGTTTTAAAAGCAAAAAATCTAAAAAAATCTTTTGGCGATCTTTGCGTTCTCCGGGATATTTCCTTTGAAGTGGAAAAAGGAGAAGTTGTCGCTGTAATCGGACCATCCGGCGGTGGAAAATCTACGTTGCTTCGCTCACTGATCGACCTCGAAAAAATAGACGGCGGTTCTATCTGGATTGACGAAGATCCTTTAGTAGAAAATGGAGTTTACCGAAAACCTTCTGAAATTATGGCAGCAACGGAAAAAACCGGAATGGTTTTTCAGCATTTTAATCTTTTCCCTCATTTGACTGTTCGAAAGAATCTTGAACTTGCACCAAAGCTTGTGAAAAAACAGGATTCTAAAATCACTGCCGATGATTGTTCCCTGTATCTCAATAAAGTTGGGCTCTCGGAAAAAGCCAACAGCTATCCACGTGAACTTTCCGGCGGACAGAAGCAGCGGGTGGCGATTGCCCGTGCACTGATGATGCACCCCGATATTTTATTGTTTGACGAACCAACTTCTGCATTGGACCCGGAATTGACCGTTGAAGTACTCGACACCATGAAGCAGCTCGCCCGTGACAGTATGACCATGATCGTAGTCACTCACGAGATGAGCTTTGCAAGAGAAGTCGCAAATAAAGTGATCTTTATGGATCAAGGTGTGATTTTGGAAGAGGGAACTCCTGAACAGATTTTTTCCCATCCAACACAGCCTCGCACAAAAGAATTTTTAAATAGCATTCTCAAAGGACAATAATTATTTTCAAAAAGGGTGTGATTTTCGATCGAAAATCACACCCTTTTTTTGTTTGAAATTTACTTTTCGCTCTTTAATTAATTAAATCCATCGTCTCACAATCAAGCACTTTCGCAATACGTCCTAAAATAGCTGTGCCGACCTCTACTTCATAGGTCTCCCACTGATACACTTCCATTAACGTAACTCCCAGCGCATCTGCCAGTTCCTGACGGGTCATTCCCATCTCTTCGCGCCGCTGCGTAATCCGACGGCTGCGCTCCAAAAGATAAGCCTTTCGATTTTTACGGTCTACTAAAACCGGCTTTCCATTATGTTCTTCCAATGTACAGGGGAGTTCTCCTATAATTTGAGGTCCGTCTTTTGTCTCTTCCACATGATATCCTTTTGGAAGATCATATGGTCTTCCCCCATCATCATTTCCTTCCGGATCTGCAGTCAGTTTAAAAGTCGGCTTTTCCCCGTCATAACAGTATAATATAGCTTCCATTCCGGTTCCTCCGATTTGTTTTTTTCTATTATAACACGGCTTTTTACGCTTTTTTAAAAAATTCTTCTATTTTAATAGATTTTCGATTTTCTATTGACATCAGTCTGCTTTCCTTGTAAAATACTACTATTAATCGTTGCTTTAAAGCATTAAACGGTTTAACTACTAAAAGTGATAGAGGAGGAACCAACATGAAAAAGTTTCATAAGATTTTAGCTGGCATGATGGTTGCAGTATGTGCTGTTTCGATGACGGCATGCGGAGGAAGTTCCAGCAGTTCTGCTACCACTTCCGGCACTGCTGCTTCAACTGCGAGCGGTAAAACTTATACAATTGGAGTTGCACAATTGATGACTCATCCTGCGATGGATGCTTCTCTCAAGGGATTTAAAGAAGCGCTTGAAGACGAAGGCTTTAAAGAGGGCGTAAACGTTACTTACGATGTACAGAATGCTCAGGGGGAACAATCGAACTGTGCAACAATCGCCAACACGTTTGCCAACAAAAAACCGGATCTAGTCCTTGCCATTGCTACTCCTGCGGCACAGGCTGTTGCAAAGGTCATTACAGATACACCGGTCCTTATTACAGCAGTTACTGATCCGGCGGAATCAAAATTGGTCGCTTCCAACGAAGCACCTGGGAAAAATGTTTCCGGAACCAGCGATAAAACGCCGGTTAAAGAACAGATTGATCTAATTAAAGAAATTGTTCCGAATGTTGAAACGATCGGAATTATGTATTGCTCCAGTGAATCAAACAGCCAGATTCAGGCAGGCTGGGCTAAAGATGCCTGCGATGCTCTGGGAATTAAGTCTCAAGAATTTACGGTTTCCAATTCCAATGAAATTCAGCAAGTAGCACAGTCCATGGTTGGAAAAGTGCAGGCAGTCTACATTCCAACTGATAATATGTTGGCCTCCGGAATGAAAAACGTAGCAGCAATTACCAACGAAAATAAACTGCCCGTTATCGTCGGCGAAAGCGGCATGGTTTCTAACGGAGGGTTGTGCACTGTTGGTATTAATTATGAAGAACTCGGCAAACAGACAGGTAAAATGGCGGCAAAGGTTTTGCGCGGTGAAGCAAAGATCGGTGAAATGCCTATTGAATACCAGGAAAATTACGATATTTCCTACAACAGCGCTACTGCAAAGCTGCTCGGTATTACGCTGCCCGAAAAGATCACAAAAGGGCAAGATGTCTCCAGTGCTTCTTAACATACAGAAAAACTAGATCTGCACTTTCGGGCGGTGGGGAAACTCACCGCCCGAAAGCGCAAAAAATCAATGATATCGGGGTTATAGAATATGGATATTTCAAACTTACTGGGTGCCGTTCACGGCGCAGCCGCGCAGGGGATTTTATGGGGCATCATGACTTTAGGCGTTTACATTACCTTTCGGGTACTGGATTTTGCCGATCTGACGGTAGATGGTTCTTTCGCAACCGGCGGTGCAATTTCCGCCATTTTAACTGCAAAGGGCATGAACCCGTTTTTGTCACTTTTGATGGCACTTTTAGGTGGAATGGTCTGCGGATTTTTAACAGGTTTTCTCAATACCAAAATGAAAATCCCGGGGATCTTAGCCGGCATTCTTACTATGACTGCTCTTTATTCCATCAACCTGCACATTATGGGAGAAAAGGCAAATATTCCGCTTTTAGGCGTTGATACCGTTGATATGAAGGTAGAAGCAATGCTGCCCGGAGTTTCCAAATATAATTGTGAACTGCTTCTCGGCGGTATTATTGCCGCGATTATTATTGCTTTGATGTATTGGTTTTTCGGCACCGAAATCGGCTGCTCTATCCGCGCTACCGGCAACAATCCCTACATGGTACGTTCTTTGGGCGTCAACACAGACACCATGACCATTCTGGCATTGGTTCTCTCCAATGGCCTTGTTGGTCTTTCCGGTGCCCTTGTCGCACAGGTACAGGGATTTGGTGATGTCAGCATGGGAATTGGCACCGTTGTAATCGGTCTTGCTTCTGTCATTATCGGCGAAGTATTGCTCGGACATCACCTCAGCTTTATTGCACGGCTCATCGCTATGCTGGGAGGTTCTGTTGTTTACCGCATCATTATTGCTTTGGTCCTTTTTATGGGCCTCAAATCACAGGACATGAAACTGCTTTCTTCCATCATCGTGGCGCTGGCACTTTTCTTCCCAACATTGAAAAAGAAAGTCCAAATATGGTCTGCACGCCGCAAAGAAAAACTTCCGCCGCCGCTTGTTCCTGACCGCGCAGTGGAAGACAGCATCGATGATTCAGATAAAGATCCGGACGAAATCGATCAAAAAGAGTAAGGAGGAATGCCAGATGTTAACACTTAAAAATGTATGTAAAACATTTAATAAAGGAACCGTCAATGAAAAGAAAGCGCTAATTGGCATTGATCTCCATCTCAACCCTGGAGATTTCGTTACCATTATCGGCGGAAACGGTGCCGGAAAAAGCACCTTATTAAATTTAATTGCAGGTGTTTTTCCCTGCGACAGCGGTTCGATTATCTTGGGCGGCACAGAGGTTTCTCGGCTGCCTGAATTTAAACGGGCAAAATACCTTGGCCGTGTCTTCCAAGACCCGATGCGCGGTACTGCGGGAGACATGGGCATCGAAGAAAATCTTGCAATGGCTTATCGTCGTGGACAGACAAAGACCCTGCGCTGGGGCATTACAAAAGAAGAGCGCAAACTCTATCAGGAAAAATTAAAAGTATTGGATTTGGGACTGGAAAATCGTCTGACCAGCAAGGTTGGTCTTCTTTCCGGTGGACAGCGTCAGGCGCTGACTCTTTTGATGGCGACCCTGCAAAAGCCCAAGCTTTTGCTTTTAGATGAACATACAGCAGCACTTGACCCTAAAACAGCTGCAACGGTTCTAAAGCTAACAGAGGAATTTATTAAACGAGATAAACTTACCGCCATGATGGTTACGCACAACATGAGTGATGCTCTCAAATACGGAAACCGTATTATCATGATGAATGAGGGAACGATTCTCTTTGATATCAAAGAAGAGGAGAAAAAATCTCTTACTGTCGATGATCTTCTAGCACGCTTTCATACTGCTCAAGGTGCAGCACTTACAAATGACCGCATGCTGCTCTCTTAAAAATTATTTATACAATAAAAATGCTCTCTGCATCGAAAAACTGCAGAGAGCATTTTTTATGATCAAGTTCAGCAAATAAGATTTGTCACGGAAACCGGGTTTCCATTTCTTAGATAAACCCTTGATACCCGCTTATTGATATCACAGGTGATTTCATAGTTGATTGTCTTGCAAAGGCCTGCAATTTCTGCTGCAGAAATGCTTTCTTCCCCTTCACTGCCAATCAATGTCACCTCGTCATCCGCATGAACATTTTTGATTCCGGTTACGTCAATCATCATCTGATCCATACAGACTCTTCCGAGAATTTTCGCTCGGTGGCCATGCACCAAAACTTCTCCTTGATTGGAAAGCATCCGCGGATAACCATCGGCATAGCCGATCGGCACAGTTGCCACCACTGTCTTTTGCTTTGTTCTGCAGGTACAGCCATAGCTGAGCGGCGTATCAGGTTCGAGTGTCTTAACAAGTGAAATTACACTTTTAAGCGCCATCACCGGCTTTAACTCAAGCGGATTCTGTAGGGCAGCAGAAGGCTGCATCCCATAAAGGATCACACCCGGACGGCACATATCGAGCTGCATCTGCGGATATTCTGTAACACCAGCGGAATTATCGCAATGATGAAGCCTAAAAGTAACTCCACGCTTTTCCAGTTCTTTAATTGCACCGGAAAAGCATGCAAACTGATGCTCTGTAAAAGCTCTGCCTGCTTCTCCTTCATCCGCTACTGCAAAATGGGTGAAAATTCCTTCATGAATCAGGCCCGGCAGATTGCAGACACGCTCGATCGCGTCGAGCGAAGATTCATCGCGCTCAGGCTGCTGATACACAAACCCAATTCGGCTCATGCCGGTATCTAATTTTACATGACAGCGAACTGTCGTCCCCTGCCGGACTGCCTCTTGGTTCAATGCTTCGGCATATTCTTCAGAAAGCAATGCCTGTGAAATATTTAAAGCACAAAGCTGTCCTGCCATTTTTGGCGGCGTATAGCCAAGAATCAAAATCGGAAGATGCACTTTTTCGTTGCGCAGCTGGATAGCCTCTTCCAAATTGGAAACTGCCAGCCAATCAGCGCCCAGTTTCTCATAAAGACGAGCCAAAACTTCAGAGCCATGTCCATAAGCATCCGCCTTTACGACGCAGCACATCTTGGTTCCCGGATGCAGTGCACTGCGGATTGCACGATAATTATACTCTGCCGCATCCAGATTGATTTCTGCCCAAGTACGTTTTAAATACTTATCCAAAATACTTTACACCCGATTCAAACACTTTCTGGTCTTTTTCTCCGGGAACATTCCGATAAAGATTTTCTCCTCTGCGCTCAGAATGGCCCATTTTCCCGAACACACGGCCATCGGGGCTGGTGATGCCTTCAACTGCGCAATCAGAACCATTGGGATTCCATTCGATACTCCCAGAAGGAATTCCACAAGGCGTTACATACTGTGTAGCAACCTGTCCATTTTCAATCAGCTGTTTCATCACAGCATTGCTTGCTACAAAACGTCCTTCTCCATGAGAAACAGGAATCGTAAACAAATCTCCTGCCTCTACCCCTGACAGCCATGGGCTCTTTACACTAGCAACACGCGTATAAACCATCCGGGAAACGTGCCTGCCCAGCGTATTAAAGGTCAGAGTCGGAGCTTTCTCACTAGGCTCCACAATTTTTCCATATGGAACAAGGCCCAACTTAATCAGCGCCTGAAATCCATTACAGATTCCCAGGATCAGGCCGTCCCGCTGCTTAAGCAGGCGGGAAACCGCTTCTGCAATTCTTGGATTGCGGAAAGTAGTCGCAATAAATTTACCGGAACCATCCGGTTCATCACCGCCGGAAAATCCTCCCGGCAGCATAATGATCTGGCTTTCATTGATCATCTGCTCCATTTTACGGATTGTCTCTTCAATTCCGGAAGCAGAAAGGTTTTTAACCACTAATACCCGAGGATCGCCGCCGGCACGGCGAAATGCCTTTGCAGAATCATATTCACAGTTAGTGCCAGGAAATACTGGAATGAAAATTCTGGGTTTGGCCGCCTTAATCGCTGGCGCTTTCTGATTGCGCTGTGTAAAGAGCGGAACTGTAAACTGAACCGGCTGTTCATTCGCATGACTCGGGAAAATTTTCTCAAGAGTTCCCATCCATTGGAAAATCAAAGAATCAATTTTCATTTTCTGTCCCCCAAGTTCGATCACAGGCTCTTCTGTGGTCTCTCCAAGAAGGATTGCCCCCTGCGGCAAAGAAACATTTTCTTTGAGTTCCAAGATTAGGTCTCCGCTGTGCGGACGGAACAAAAGTGTCTCATTTTGGGCTTCTGCCGCAAAGCGAACACCAATCTTATTGCCAAAAGCAGCTTTTGCAACAGAAGCTGCTGCACCGCCTTCTTTCACAACGGAAGCGGAAAGGACTTCTCCCCTTTCCATCATTTGATGAACCGTCTGATAAACTTTTTGAATGCCGTCAAAATTAGGCAGCAATCCGGTTTCAGAATCCTCCGGCAATGAAATCAGTACCAATTTATGGCCGGCTCCTTGTAATGCTGCCGAAATCGTCTTGCTGGCTTTTGTCATCGAAACTGCAAAGCTTACTAAAGTCGGAGGAACATCCAAGTCTTCAAAAGTACCGGACATACTGTCTTTTCCACCGATGGAAGGCAGCCCAAGTTTTAGCTGTGCCGTCAGAGCGCCCAAAAGTGCTGCCGTTGGTTTCCCCCAACGCTTTGCGTCTTCTGTCATTCGCCCAAAATATTCCTGAAAAGTCAGCCGTGCTTTTAACGGGTCTGCACCGATTGCGCAAAGTTTTGAAAGACTTTCTACCACTGCCCATGCCGCCCCATGGAACGGAGAAAACTCAGAAATCCCCGGAATATAGCCATAGCCCATCGCTGTAGCATCATCCGTTTCGCCTTCCACCGGCAGTTTTGCTGCCATTGCTTCTTCCGGCGTCAACTGAAATTTTCCCGCAAAAGGCATCAGCACCGTCGCAGCGCCGATAGAAGAATCAAATCGTTCCGAAAGGCCTTTCTGGCTGCAAACATTGAGACGGGAAAGGTTTTCTTCAAATGCTTCAGAAAGAGGCTTTCCACAAAGTTCCTGCGGAACGATTTCTCGATAAGCGTTTGCTTTTACCTTTGAAAGATCGTCGCCGCCCTTTGGTGCACAGATCTCTACATCCGTCTCCTGCGTAACGCCGTTGGTATCCAAAAATGCACGAGTGATATTGACGATCTCATCTCCGCGCCAGAACATTTGCAGACGCGGCTCTTCTGTGACAACCGCCACAATTTTAGCATTTAAGTTTTCTTCTCCGGCAGCCTTAATAAATGCATCAACATTTTCCGGTGCTAAAACGACGGCCATTCGTTCCTGGCTTTCAGAAATTGCCAGTTCTGTTCCATCAAGGCCCTCATATTTTTTGGGGACTTTATCAAGGTCGATCCGAAGTCCAGGTGCCAGCTCTCCGATTGCAACCGAAACGCCTCCGGCTCCAAAATCATTGCAGCGTTTAATCAGCGTGGAAACTTCGGGTCTGCGGAACATTCTCTGTAGTTTTCGTTCTGTTGGAGGATTTCCTTTCTGTACTTCCGCGCCGCACTCTTCTACACTTTCTTCTGTATGTGCCTTAGAAGAACCGGTTGCACCGCCGATTCCATCACGTCCGGTGCTGCCGCCCAAAAGAACAATTACATCACCTGCTTGCGGCTCTTCTCTTACAACATTCTTCTTGGGAGACGCTCCAATAACAGCACCGATTTCCATACGCTTTGCAACATAGCCGGGGTCATAAAGTTCCTGCACCTGTCCGGTAGCAAGACCGATCTGATTGCCATAAGACGAATATCCCTGGGCGGCACCTGTCGTAATTTTTCGTGTTGGAAGTTTTCCATGCAGTGTTTTCTCAAACGGAGTACGGGGGTCTCCGCTGCCGGTAACACGCATCGCCTGATAAACATAAGCTCTGCCGGAAAGCGGATCGCGAATTGCGCCGCCAAGACAGGTTGCCGCACCACCAAAAGGCTCAATTTCCGTCGGATGGTTATGGGTCTCATTCTTAAACTGTACCAACCACTGCTCTGTTTTCCCATCAATTGTGACCGGGACTTCGATAGAGCAGGCGTTGATTTCTTCACTCTCATCCAAATCCGGAATTAAGCCACGTTTTTTTAAGGCTTTCGCTCCGATGCAGGCCATATCCATCAAAGAAACCGTTTTTTCGCGGTCTCCGTACACTTCTTTACGGGTATCAAAATACAGCTTGACTGCTTCTTCAATCGACTTACTAACCGCTGATTTTTGAACGTCAATCTTCTTTAGACGAGTACTGAACGTCGTATGGCGACAATGATCACTCCAGTAAGTATCGATGACCCGCAGCTCCGTAACGGAGGGATCTCTTTTTTCATCCTTCTTAAAATAATCTCTTACAAAACAAAGGTCTTCCCAACTCATAGCAAATCCCATAGAGTCATAGTATTCCTTGAGCTTCTTCTCATTCCACACAATAAAGCCCGTCACTCGAGCAACATTTGCCGGAACTTCTGCCCGAAGGTTGAGATCTTCCGGTTTTTCGAGAGAAGCTAAGCGACTTTCGACAGGGTTTACCATATAGGATTTAATCTTATCAAGGTCCTCTTGAGAAAGCTTTCCCTTAACCGCGACCACACGAGCAGTTACGACCTGCGGCCGCTCTCCTTGGGTTAAAAGCTGAACACACTGGGCCGCGGAATCCGCGCGCTGATCATACTGTCCAGGCAGATATTCCATTGCAAAAATTTCAAAGTCCTCCGGCACAGAATAGGTTTCTTCATAAACGTTATCCACATTGGGCTCAGAAAAGATCTGATCCCGTGCGCGTACAAAATCCTCCCTGGAAAGTCCCTCTACATCATAACGGTTGATCAGCCGTAGTTCTTCGAGGTTTTTAAGTCCCAGATTTTCCACAAGATCCTTCCGCATCTGCTGCGCCGCAACATCAAATCCGGGCTTTTTTTCTACAAATACTCTGATGACCTTTGACATTCGTTCCCCCGTTCCGCCGACCTTCAGATCGACTCATTGTAACAATGATTTCCGCGAAAAATCACGGTATGCCATATTTTTTTATTTTATCACAAAAGGTTGCAGGAATAAAGCAGAAAAACGAAAAAGCACGAACAAACAGCTGATAAATTTCCGGTTAAATATAGATGTTTTTACAGTTATTTCCCGCGATGATCAGGATCAACAAAGCTGTCAGTCCAAGTTTGATTGATTTTTATCTTAATCATATAAAATTCACCGGTTTAGAAAAAACATTCCTAAACCGGTGAATTTTATGCGTATGAAGATTTAAATCTTATTTTTTGAAACCCAACTTTTACAAAAATGAAGTCGTAATCAAATGGAATGCCATACAGCTAAGAATCCCGAAAGCAGTTGGAATCAGCGCCGCCAGTGCTGTCCATTTTCTACTGCCGGTCTCTTTATGAATGGTCAAAAGTGTTGTTGAGCAAGGCCAATGCATTAAGGAAAAAAGCATCATACAAATTGCAGTCTGCCAAGTCCATCCGTTTGCAACAAACAGCTGTTTCATCTCCAGCAGACTCCCCAATTCGAAAATACTTCCCTTTGCCATATATGCCATGATAATGATTGGAATTACAATTTCGTTCGCAGGGAATCCCAGAATAAACGCAATTAAAATCACACCATCTAATCCCATAAGCTTTGCAAATGGATCAAGAAAAGCTGCGCTGTAATTTAAAAGGCTGACTCCTCCAACGGTAACATTTGCCATCAACCATATAATAAGGCCGGCAGGTGCTGCCACTACAACCGCTCTTCCCAGCACAAAAAGGGTTCTGTCAAAAATAGAACGTACAATTACTTTTCCAATCTGCGGCTTCCGATAAGGCGGCATCTCCAATGTAAATGAGGAAGGAATCCCTTTTAAAAGGGTCTTAGAAAGCAGCTTCGTAACCCACAAAGTTACAAGGACCCCCAATACGATCACAGCGGTCAAAAGCAGTGCCGAAAGGAAAGAAGAAGCTGTACTGCCCGCCGCACCAATAAAAAACATGGTAATGATTGCAATCAGCGTTGGGAATCTGCCGTTACATGGTACAAAATTATTTGTCAAAATTGCGAGAAGCCGCTCCCTAGGAGAATCAATAATTCGGCATCCGACAATTCCGGCCGCATTGCACCCAAATCCCATGCACATGGACATCACAATTTTGTATTAGATTCTCCAGCTAATTTCTACGGACTCCCCATCAACCCAGATAGACTCTATCATGGTAGATAATAGTAATCTTTTTTTCTCTAGAGAATCGGAATTCAGAATATCATTTGCAGATTTTAAAGCCTTTATAAATTCTTCCTTCTGTCCATTTCCTGTCCCTTGCTGTACAGAGATAAGTTTCTCCTTTACGGTATCCCGCTTGCTCTGCAGCTCCTGCAGTCTTGAAGATATTTGCTCGATCGGAATTGTTCCTACCTGGTACAGATCAAGCATTCTGGATATCTGCCGATCCAGTTCTGCAAGTCTATCTGACAATGCTTTGGTATCGTCTTTGGTATTCCTAGGCTTTCCAACCACTTCATTGAAATAATCTTTATCATACTGCAAACGATTTATTTGTGCAATTACCGCCGCATCTAATTCCTCAATTTTGTAATTGGTGTTTTTACAATTTGGATCAGTTATAAACTTCTGACTGCTCTTAGAGCGTGAATAGCATTTATAATACCCGTGATTAGCGCTGTATCTCGCCCCGCAGCGAGCACAATAGACAAGACTGGATAAAAGATACCCTGCCCGAAAAGGTGTTTTCTGGGCGCTGGTTTTGGATTCTTCTCGTGCTGATGAGGTGAGCAGCTTTTGTGCTTGATTATACTCGGCATCTGATATGATGTGATCCTGTACTCCATCGTAAGACTTTCCCTTAAACTTTACTTTTCCAATGTACACACTGTTTTTTAAAGTATTAAGGACAGCGCGTGACGAATTCCAACCACCATATTTTTCGTGCATATCCTTATAAATCGAATTGATGGACTCTCCGGTCAAAAATTGCCGATAAACCTCTTGTACTTGCTTTGCCATAAATTCATTTACAACTAATTTTCCGTCGATATAGTCATATCCCCGCGGAGCATTTCCCCCACCGTGAAAATATCCGGCTTTGCTGCGACCGATGCGCCCCATTGTAAAGCGCTCCGTAATCTGGTCTTTTTCCAACTGTGCAAAAACAGACAGTATTCCAATCATGGCGCGCCCAAACGCGGTTGACGTGTCAAAATTTTCTGACATGCTGACAAATTCCACACCATTCGCGATAAACTCATCCTCTATTAAAGTCAGTGTATCTTTCTGAGAACGGGACAGGCGGTCAAGTTTATAGACTGCTACCATATCAAGCCGGTGTAAGCGTATATCTTTTAGCATCTGCTGCAATGCCGGACGATCAGTATTTCCGCCGGAAAATCCGGCATCCGGATATATTTTATAGATGCTCCACCCTTTGGCTTTACAGTAAGCTTCTAGGCGCTCTTTTTGTTCTGGTATAGAATAATTTTCTAGCTGATTCTCCGTTGACACACGGACATAACACCCTACACGGGAAAACGACGATTGCTGCAAAGTATCACCTCTCTTGACTTTTAGATGAATGACTGGTACAATAAGGCTCCATTCATTTCCATCGGCTCCGGCCGTTGATCTCCGCCTGTTGGTATTGCAGTACCGGCAGGCGGTTTTTTTATGATATTGTAAATATCATTATCTTAATGTTTGATCAAAATCGTATCCGACGGCCATAACTTTTGCCACTTTATCTTGTGTCAAATTAGAACTCAAAAAACCCACTTCAAATGTTGCGCTTTTTCCTTTTTCAATTTTGCTGTTGACTCTAGCAAATTGTGCTCCAATCAAATGATCATCTTTATCAAAACATACTACAACAATTGATGCCCCATCCTTTGCATCTAAAGATGTATTATTTATTACAGTTCCTGTTGCCTTGATATCGTGTTTTGAATACAGCATATTAACATTTTCAAAGTCAAACATTTGAACTTTCTTATTGGTCCTTTCAACACTTAGCGATACTTTCATTTTAGAAATATTTGCAGGATCTGAGGTAACTGCACTGGTCTCCCCACCACAATACCCTTTTTCTCCTGGTTGTAAAATACGTGGAATCAAATTAACATTGTTATCATGGCCTAAAATTGTTCCGGAAGCATCAACAAAATCCACTGTATAACTAGAAATCATAATTGGAACATCAAAGGTATTTGTCACTTCAAAAGCATAACTTCCGTAAATTTTATCTTCCTTTGAATAGGCATTTTTAGGAGTAAAATAAAAACATTGCTGTGAAGTTGAGAGACTTTGCAAGTCTATTTTTTCGGCAGAAGACGTACTAATATCCTTTGAATACGCTGATGAAACGCCAGAGTTATTATTTGACTTTCCGCCACCCGAACAGGCTCTAATTAAAATAAATAAAAAGAGAATAACAAGAACCAATACAACTATCCATATGTATTTCTTTTTAGGCTTAGCAACCTTATCTGATGGATCTTGGTACTTTCCAAAAGTTTTAGAATCTGTCTGACTAATAGTATCAGGCTCTTGCTCGGATTGATTCTCTTGCTCACTCTTGCTGGGGAGCTTCTCCCCACACTTAGGACAAAAAGCAAAATCTTGATCTCCTAAGTCAGCATTACATTTGGGGCATTTCATAAATATCTCTCCTTCAAATATAGATATTTACAATATATCCCAATATATGACAACAATCAATCCCATATTTCCAATTTACCACCAAAAATTAATCTCATGTCCCAAATATTACCCATACAAAAATATTATTCTAAATTTACCCAATTTTTAGTTGATTTAATCGAATGAACGTTCTATAATAAAAGCACGCTACCGGAACAAATGTGCGGATTTTGGGAGATGGGGATAAATGGATATTAATTCAGAACAAATATTAAAAGAAAAGCTGAGACAACTTAATGAGTCTCAGCTTTTAGAATTTATTTGTTTTCTTGATCTTTTGAAATCAGGTAATCCAGATAATCAATAGCTTGCTTTTGCTCCTCTGGAGAAAGATTATTAAATTTTTGCATGGCCTGTTCTGTAAGGGACGGGCTTTTTTTATTATCAAAAAGATCACTTTTTGATACATTTAAAATTTTTGATATACTCTCAACAAGCCCCATTCTCGGAAGTCTAGTCCCATTTTCCCATGAAGAAATAGTCTTATCTGATATATTAAGCCTTTTAGCAAGTTCTGATTGAGTCATTCCTTGTTTTTCTCTTAGCTCTTTAATCTTATTTCCGAAGTCACTCACAATATCACCTCTTTTTATGATGCCATTATATGCTGAAAGTAGATATATATCAACTATTTTTAAAAAATATTATTTTAAAAATAGCGAAATTATTTATCATTTTGCTATTGACTGTCTACTTAAAGTAGAGTAATATGCTAATTACAAGGAGGTAATAAAATGAAATTCACAGTGAAGCAAGCCAGACAAGTTTCAGGAAAGACACAAGAACAAATCGCTAAACTGCTAGGTTTCTCTACACCAACATATCGCAAATATGAAAAAAATCCTGAAAAAATGACTATGAAATCCGCAGAAAACTTTTGTAGAGCTACTGGATTTGGAATTGATGATATTTTTTTTGATCCTCTGTCTACTTAAAGTAGACTATCGCGGCAAAAACTGTTTTTGAAAAATCCGCGTAAAGTCGGACAATCAAACGATCATATACATCTTGGGAGGTGATTTTTATGTATATGCAGCTCGGCGGGAAAACCGTGCATATTACCAATCGCATGAAGGACGGAACAATCAGGGAATCAATGGATGGATATGTAGTACCAGTCAATGAAACAACTCTCCCCGCGTATCATCTCATCGCCCAAATGTGTATGGAAAAGGCTGAGGAGGAAATGCGAAAGAAACAAAAGTGATTAAAGCACCAGGACGTTTAAAAGTCTCAAGGCGGACAAGCTGTACCAATCAGTCTGCTTGATTAACTGGAAAGGAAGTGAAAAAAGTGGAAAACGCTGCGCTTATTATGTCAGTAACCGCACTGACTATCACTGCCTATCAAATTGGTGTAGAAGTTACAAATTGGAAATATCAAAAATTGATGTCTTCACTCGCGAAACAATTAAGAAAAGAGCAAAACGATTTTTTCATTAGGATGTGGAAACTCATTTCCAGCTCTAATGCTCCTTTTTCAGATAATTGGAAATGGAACGCTTCTAGCCCTTCCATCCATTCGGATGATCCTTAAGTTCTTCCTTCATTAATGAAACAAGCTCCTTTGCAGTATCATCAATAACCGGTACTACCGAAGATATCGGGTATTGAAGAATAATACTGCACAATTTATCTGCTACTTCATATGTATGACTGTTTGAAAACAGAGCCAATCCCATAGTTTTGGATACAAGTTCTGATCGATTTTCCTTACTATCCCCAATTTGCCTAACCTTTGCAATCGCATTCCAAAAATCTTTATAAGCATTTACTTTGCTATAAAAATATGCTTCAAAAACAGCAGACCTTTTATTTTGCAAGTAATTCACAATGCTCATCACAATGACTCCTATGAGTGCAATAAGTGAGCAAACTATTGAAAAAATATTATTTTCCACATTATCGCCTCCTCCCCGCCTCAATAATATCACCGACAGTGGAAGAGGACAAGTTGAGAGAAAGGGGGTAAGAACATTTGAAGATTAGCAGAAATAAAATCGAAATTCTACAAACAAAACAGTAGATGACAGCAACAGCACTTTCAAAGCGTTGCGGAATTTCAAGACAAAATCTTTCAACAATTAAAGTGCGAGGGACTTGCAATGTAACATCCGCTTTCAAAATTGCGGCGGGGTTGGGCGTACCCGTAGAAGCAATTCTTCAGGAGGAATCAGCATGAATCTTTTTGAGTACATAGGCTTGATCGCTATCGTATCGATTGCGATCCGCACCATTAAAGCAATCTCGATTGAACGTTACCGCCAGAAGGCCATGCGTAATTGGGAGCATGAGCAAAGGCGTATCAATCGGATAAAATCACAAAATCGGCAAGAAATGAGGTGGGAATAAATGAAAGCAACAGGAGTCGTAAGACACATTGATAATCTCGGTCGTATTGTAATTCCAAAGGAGCTGCGTAATACGCGCGGTATTAAAGATGGTGCCCCGATAGAAATCTTTGTAGACGGAGACTGCATCGTTTTACGCAAATATGAGCCGGAAACATGGACTTCCACAGAGCTCAAAGAGGCGTTGATCCGTGCTTGCCAAGCATCCGGAGCTGATCCGGATGATATTTTGGACGTGATAAGGAGGAAATCCAATGAAAGTTCGAGAAATTATTGATGGTCTTAAAGACCTAATAAAAGACCGGGAATCATTTATTGACCAAGATGAACCAGATAATGTATTTGGACATGACAAAGATGTTTTAAACGCAGCCATTGATGCGTTGAGCGCTGCTCCGGAAAACGAGGCTCTGAAAGAACAGCTTGCTATCAAATCCGAGCAGTTGGAAAGCTTGCGCACAATATTTTATGAGGTTACGGGCTCTGTCCCGTCACGCCGCCCGGAGAAGCAGACTGACATTTGTGCCAAGTGCGTTCACGACGAGTCGGAATATAAAAATACCGCCCAGAGCGCTACCAACACTCGGGCGGAAAAGGAAACTACTAATAATTTAAAAGTACCGCAGAATGAGGAATTTGTCAAGCAAAATATCGTTGCTTACAAAGGGATCGGTCCAGAAAAAGGAAAAACGGTATCCGCAGATGATGCTCTTCCCTATGCCATGCTTCGCTGTGGAATAACGTTTGTTTATTCTGAAAATATAGGTGACTGCCGGCAGGAATTTATGAAAACACTAGTCGATTGGTTTTATTCCGGGAATTGGCTGCCATATAAATCAGAAAATGGAGGAATAAGAAATGTCTGAAAACACGTTAGCTCGCAAACAAGAAAAAAGCATTCTTGATAGCGTAAATGATCGGATTGAGGAGCTCTCTCATCAGGGTGGCATTAATTTTCCTCCGAACTACAGTGTATCAAATGCACTGCGTACCGCATGGCTGACCATTCAGGAAACAAAGGATTTGCAAAAACGCCCTGCCCTGGATGTCTGCACAAAGGATAGTGTGGCAAATGCTTTGCTGTATACGGTTATTCAGGGATTGAACCCTGCAAAGAAGCAGATTTATTACATTGTTTATGGAAATCAGCTGCAAGCACAACGTTCCTATTTTGGGACCATGGCTGTAACTAAACATGTTCCAGGTGTAAAAAAGATCATTTCAGATGTGGTCTGGAACGGAGATACCTTTGAAGTAACCAAAGAGGCCGGCAGCTGGAAAATTCTAAAACACGAAAGCTCCATTGATAATATTGGGGATGGGATTGAAGATATCCGAGCAGTTTATTGCACCATCCTGCTGGATGAAGGGGAAAGTTATACCGAGATTATGAATCGTAAGCAGATTGAAAAGGCTTGGAGTAAAAGCCGTTCAAAGGAACATTCCGTACATAAAGAATTCCCGGATCAGATGGCGAAAAAGACAGTGATTGGACGTGCTTGTAAGTTCTTCTTAAATACTTCCGATGATAGCGATCTAATTATTGAGGCATTCAATGCTACAGGTGAGCAGTATGTGAATACTTCTGCTACCCCAGTGCAAGAGGAAAACAAACGGCTGGAATCTTTGAATGCTGAGGTGCAAACAAAGGCCTCCATTCCGGTTGAGGTAGCTCAGGTTGAACCTGTAAAAGGGACAGCAGCGGAAAGACTAGAAAAGGAGGAAGCAAACCATGCCGGAAGTATTCCAACTGACTGATGAAAATTATTATTCCCGAGAAGCAGATATTAATTATATGAGCTGCTCTCAGTACCAGGCATTCCAGAAATGTGAGGCTGCTGAGATTGCGAAGCTTCGAGGTCTATGGGAACCGGAGAAGCAATCAGATGCGCTGTTTCAAGGGCAGTATTTTCATTCCTATTTTGAAAGCTCGCAAGCGTTTAAAAAGTTTTGCGAAGATGGGTCTGATAAGATCTTTAAGACGAAAACCACAAAAGCAAGAGGTACTGAAATTATCGGTAAATATGCGCCGTTTGAATTGTTGGATCAAATGATTTTAGCAGTTCAGCAGGATCCCCTAATGGCTATGGTGCTGTCCTGGCCCGGCGAAAATGAAATGCCCATGGTAGGTACAGTTGGAGGGATTCCCTGGCGGATGAAGATGGATAAGTATTGTGCTTCCGGGCGAAAGATCATCGACTATAAGACCTCAGCAAATTTGAGAGAAACCTTCTATAACCCGGTTACCAAAGAACATCAAACGTTTGTAGAAGAATATAGGTATTTGATGCGGGCTGCTGTGTACGGCGAAATCGAGCGGCAGAATGCCAAGGCGGACACCTTTCCAACCTTTATTATTTTAGGGGTTTCCAAACAATCCCCGCCGGATAAAGAAGCCTTTCTGCTCAATGATGATGCACGCTGGGAGTTGGAATTAGAAACAGTAAAAGCCAACATTCCTCATATTCAGCGTCTCAAGAACGGAGAAGAAAATCCCAGGCGGTGCGGAGAGTGTGAATATTGCCGCAGAACAAAGCAGCTCAGGCGATTCAAAATGTATACGGATCTAATGCCGCAGTTTCGGTTTGATCCGGATAATCAGGAGTATGACGATTATGCAGGAACGAGTGTATTTGACACACTTTAAGAGGGGCGAAGACATCTGCCCTCAGTGTGAAGCAGCGCTGGTTTGGAGAAAAGTTGGAGATCGAAAATACTGCCCATGTGATCGGAACCCAGTTCTTTGCATGTGGGATCCATGCAGTCCCCTTCATGTAGTTTATAAAGGGGAAATCATTACTGGAGTTAAAATTCTCACTGCGCAAAATACAGGAGACTTCATAGGACAGCGCACCTTTTATGCTCTGCAGCCTCATGTATTTACCTGTAGAAAATTCCGGTATCTTTCCTTAAAATACGCAAAACAAAATCAGAGTTAAAAATATAGGACACAAGTGGGATGGTGGGTGGTGTGTTCTATCCGTTATCTGGGAGGTGATCTTATGGCTCGTCCCACTAAGGACGGGATTGATTATTTTCCTCTTGATGTTGATTTTCTTCAAGATGATAAAATCCGGCTGATCAAGGCCGAATTCGGATCAAAAGGGATCCTGATTGTGATCTCTCTATTGTGCGATATTTATCGCACGACTGGATATTACAAAGTGTGGGACAAAGATTCCTGCCTCCTCATGGCTGACGCTGTCGGTTGTGGGATCGTCCCCGAGAACATAACGCAGGTGGTGCAAGGGTGTCTGCGACGTTCCATTTTCAATAATGGGGTTTTTCAGATGTTCGGCATTTTGACATCGGCGGGTATCCAGCGCAGGTACATACGTGCAGTATCTACCCGTGAAGAAATACAGATTATAAAAGAATACTGGTTATTGGATTCATCTGATAAAAAAGACGTCCCAACCAGCATTCTTAATAAGGTTACCTTTAAAACTGTAAATTCAGAGAAAACCACCGTTAATTTAGAAAATAATCAAGTTAATTTGCAAATCAATCCCCAAAGTAAAGGAAAGGAGAGTAAAGGAGAGAAGAGTATAGAAAAGACAGGTTCAACCGCAAAAGCGGTTTCACCCGTCTCTCCTCCATTTATTTCTCTTATTCTTCGTGATAATTCTGAATATCCAATTACTGAACGTCAGATTGGAGAATGGAAAGCGTTATATCCTGCAGCAGATATCGAGCAGGAATTTCGAAAAATGAAAGGCTGGTGTGATTCCAACCAAAGCCGCAGAAAAACAAAAAGCGGAATCAAAAAATTCATCAATTCATGGCTTTCCAGATCACAGGATCAAAAGGGATTGCCACAGCCCCAAAACAGAATGAAAAACGATTGGGATGAATATCTTAAAAACAGTATGAAAGAGATCACGCATGATTTACCATAACGATCCGGCAGAAACCGAACTGCTGCTGGAACACAGTCCATATGGGTTTCGGGTTAATATTAACCACCCGGCCGTTCTGCCGTTATACAAGCGTTACAAACACTGGAAGGGGATTCCCGACTGGTGTCCCCTATCTGACAGCGAACGGCTGGATTTTGAAAAATACATACTGCCAAAACTGGAGGCAACGAAAAATGAGTCTTGATTACCATACACTCCCTGTAGAAAGACTTCAGCGTCGAATCGATAGTCTCATGGAAACGATCAGCTTTAATCTCCAAATCGGCAAAAGCGAATCTGTATCTTCTGCCAGGGCAGAAATAGAAATCATTCAAACCGAACTCATTCGGCGCAAAAAAGAAATGCAAAACGGGAGAAACGTTTTTCCATGAGAATTGACGACTTAAGTCAGCTTGGTCCGGCCGTCCGTGCCGAACTGGAACGTCAAATAAAAGAACGACAAAGGCAAAATCAGCAGAAAGAACACTGCAGACCAAAACGATCCGATGAGTTTGACAGTCAGCTGGAACGTAATTTTTATATGACCGACATACTCCCAAAAATTTTAAGCGGACAGGTTATTGATGTAGAGTTACACAAAAGTTTTGAGCTGCTTCCAAAAAGCGAGTACTGCGGCCTAAAATTGCCCTCAGCGCGTTATACTCCCGATTTCCTCATAACTTACCGGAACGGGACTATTGAAGCCGTAGAAACAAAATCAAAGGCCATACGAAAGCTTCAGAGAGATTACATATACCGAAGGAGACTATTCATCGAAAAGTACTGCCGTCCGAATGGATGGGCATTTCGAGAAATTATTGAAGATTGAAATTAGGAGGAATGTTTTGAATGGAACCAATGACGCCGGATCAGATCAAGAAACTTTTGCAGAAATATTACGACATTCCTCAAATGATTGATGAAGAGCTGGCAACGATCCGGCACTGCCAGGAAGAACGAGGAAAGTTTTCTCTTTCCTCCCCTATCCTCTCCGGGCTGCCGACCGGCAAAGGCAGCACCAGCGATCAAACTGCCAACGCTGCCATGCGGGACAACACCATCTATTTTGACCGGCAGATTGAATCCTGTCAAAAGCGCATTGCCAGCCTTCAGGAACAGCGGGACTGGTGCCAAGTGGCATTAAGCACATTGGGACGAGCTGAACGAAGAATTCTAGAGTTGGCGTACATGGGTCCGAAAGATCGGCGTCAGCGTGAAAAGTGGAGTGGGCGTCGTCCAACATGGAAAGAAATCGCCGCGGATACAGAATACTGTGATGCCGGATGGGTCAGTCAAAAAGCAGATTCTCTGTTGAAGGATTTGTCTGATTTATCTCCACAGGAGGTCTTTAGCTGGATAAGCTGAAAACACTCCCAATTTCTCGATGTTTCTCTTTATGATTCAAAGTTTCTCATGATTTCTCCGGCATCAATGTGTGCTAACATATAATTACGGAATTTCGCAGAGAGGGGCTTTCAAAAGAAGCTCCTTTTTCTATACCGTTTTTAGTGAAGGCCATGCGGGTCTCTGACAAAAAGGAGATTACACATGGAAAACTATATCAATCATATTTTTAACGAAGACTGCATCGCTGGAATGCACCGGCTGCCAGATCACAGTGTAGACATGATCCTCACCGATCTCCCGTATGGAATCACGGGGTGCCGCTGGGACAGCCTTTTACCGTTTGATCAGTTATGGGAACAGTATCTCAGAGTCATCAAAGATCACGGTGCAATCTGTTTAACCGGATGCCAGCCTTTCACGACGCAGCTTATCAGCAGTCAACCAAAACTTTTTCGATATTGCTGGTACTGGTCCAAAAATCAACCGACCGGATTTGCCAACGCAAAAAGAATGCCCCTGCGATGTATTGAAGAAGTGTGTGTATTTTATAAGCACCTCCCCACTTACAATCCACAGGGACTAATCATTTTGGACAAACCAATTAAAAGAAGTGGTGAAAAGGTTCCTGCCCATGGAGACTGCGTCTATCGTATGGACAACAGCCTTTCCCATGACACGGAAACCTGCATTGTTCATTATCCGCGTCAGCTCCTAGAAGTCAAATGTGAACGCGGCCTACATCCAACTCAAAAGCCGGTAGCACTATTTAACTACCTGATTCGGACTTACACGAACCCGGGCGAACTCATTCTCGACAGCTGCTGCGGCAGCGGAACGACGGCGGTCGCTTGCAAACAGTCCGAACGGAATTTTGTGTGCTGGGAATTTGACCGGCAGTATTACCAAACAGCTATAAAACGATTACAAGACAAATAGTCTTTTCCCTACCCCCTAAAGCACCTGGTCCATAAGCTAGGTGCTTTTACTTTACAAATCCTGCAACCATTTTTGTTGCATTATGTAGAAATATAGGGCCTCTCTTTACTTTTTTAATAATTGGAAATATTATGAAAAGAAAAAGGGGAAAATGAAAAATGTATACAGCAAAAAATTATTTTATCATATATATAGATTTGCTTGGAGCAAAGAATGCAATCAAACAAGATAATGATGATCACTTTTTAAATACTATCCATTCATTATATGAGAAAGCGCTCACAGTACTAAATGGAGTAACGTCAACTCCTGGTTTTGAAGGTTGTAAAACAAAAATTTTTTCTGATAACATTATTATTGCTATACCAAGCGATTTCACGCAGCTTAACGATCATCACCCTGTGATAACACTAAATAGAGTACAAACGGTAGCAACGTCTTTTCAAAGAGAGTTTCTAAAAGAAAATATCTTGCTAAGAGGAGGAGTAACATATGGAAAACTATATATAGATAATATTTTTGTTTGGGGTACGGCATTAATTGCTGCTTATGAACTTGAGGATAAAATTTCAATATATCCACGTATTATAGTTGACAAAAGCATATTACCAAAAGAATTGTTTAGCGTTCCGAACAATAATACTCTTTGTTCATTATATCAAATAAGGCAAGACTTTGATGGTGAATATTTTTTTGATTACCTAAATTTTCCTAAAGACAAAAATGTTTGTGAATTAATAAACCGTTCTTTAAAATGCACAACAAAAAAAATGGAAGTTGAAAATAATAAAAATATACTTCAAAAATATGCATGGCATAAAAACTACCTATCAGATTGCTTAAAAAAAATAGAACAATCGTAATTGGTATGAAAAGTGACCTTTCAAAAGGTTTTAGTGGAAATGTTATTTCTTATGCTATTATTATGGCTATTGAAATATGGCCTATTTTAACAGAACAGAAAGTACTTATGCTATCTTTTTGACCATACTTGCCAATTATTCAGGACGCCCCAACAGGCGTCCTTTTTTATACTCATTTTTAAGGAGGTGGCACCATGCTACCATGTGATCATTGCCCGCAAAATAACACTATAAAGACCGGCACTCCAGCGTGTGCCCTCCCCTATTGCCCGGTAGATCCGCATCACCGGACCGACCTAGATAAAGCGATCCGCAATCTTGAGGCTCTGCCCCATCGTTCTATCCAGCAGGAAGCTGACCTTCGCCGGCTGCGGGCACAATGGGCTACTGACTTGATGCTGATCGGTCAGCGCCCTCCGGGTGGTGGTCCCTAAATGGCCAATGAAAAGAATTTAAAGCGTTTAAGCCCGAGCGAAGCCCGAGAATATGGCTCAAAAGGTGGCAAGGCAAGTGGTGAAGCCCGCAGGGCAAAAAAGACGATGCGCGAGTATGCTGACTTCTTACTTTCCCTGCCTGTTTCTGATCGGCGCAAGTGGAACAAGCTATCTCGTGCCGGTGTTCCACCTGAGGGCTGCGACAATAAGATGCTGGTAACTTTTGCACTGATGCAAGCCGCACAGTCAGGAGATGTACAGGCGGTTAAAGAGCTGCGGAACCTGATCGGAGAGGACAACCTGCAATCATCGTCTGCCGAAGATCGCATCGCAGATTATCTCAAAGCCTTGGAGGATACTGTAAAAAATGAGCCTAAATAACCTATATCACACAAAGCAGCAAGAAGTCCTGCGCCGAGCTATGACGCAGGACTATTTTATGCTAATCAATCACGGTGCCAAACGATCCGGTAAGACGGTTCTGGACAACGACCTGTTCCTTTACGAGCTTATTAGAGCGCGCAAAAACGCCGCTGCTGCCGGGATTTCAAACCCACAGTACATTTTAGCTGCCGCTGACATCGGCAGCATACACCGCAATATACTCAATGAGCTGTCCGGAAAATATGGCCTCGAATTTCAGTTTGATAAGTTTAACCGCTTTCAGTTATTCGGCGTTCAGGTGTGCTGCTTCGGCCATTCAAAAATTAATGATATGGGACGCATTCGAGGCATGACGGCCTGGGGCGCGTATATCAACGAAGCATGCGTTGCAAATGAGGAAGTCTTTGACGAAATCAAGTCCCGGTGTTCGGGTGACGGTGCGCGCATTCTCATGGACACGAACCCCGCAGATCCGGCGCACTGGCTTAAAACCGACTACATCGATAAAGCCGACGAAAAGACGATCGTGCAGTACTCATGGAGGCTCGATGATAACACGTTTCTATCTGATCGATACCGGCAGAACATTAAAGCCTCTACCCCGTCCGGTATGTTTTACGACCGCGATATTAATGGTGCATGGGTATCGGCTGACGGTGCGGTCTATCCGGACTTTGACGAGCATGTTCATTATATCAGCATGGATCAAGTTCCAATTGACGAGATCAGCCGCTGGTTCGTCGGCGTTGACTTTGGCTGGGAACACTGGGGCGCTTTTGTACTGATCGGCCGCACAGAGGACGGGCGGTATTACCTTGTCCGGGAATGGTCGGCACAGCACCGGCACATCGACAACTGGATTAAGATCGGGCAATCGATCAAGGATCAGTACGGTGATATTAATTTCTACTGTGATTCTGCACGACCGGATTTAATTCAGCAGATGCGCGTTGCAAGACTGCGGGCAATTAATGCCCGGAAGGACGTACTTGCCGGTATTGCCGAAGTCGCAAGCCTCTATAAGCAAAAGCGACTGTTTATCGTGCGGGAAAATGTCAGCAGGTTCCCTCACGAAATCTATAGCTATGTCTGGAAAAAAGGCACTGATGAGCCGGTAAAGATTGATGATGACGTGCAGGACGCAATCCGGTACGCCATTTACAGTGATAAAAAATATGGGAGGTGATTATTCTGATACCAGATTTTATTTATTCCGAGTTAGTTGGCCCCTATGGTTCCGATGTGCTGCAGAAGCTGGGAAAGATTGAAGATTATTACGCGATTTACAATAACGGCGCGCGTTTTGAGGTAGACTCCGGCGGCGATTATGCACCGGCTAAGCTGCCGTCTAAGCAGATCAAGAAACTGATCCGCCGCGAGGCACAGTTTTTGTTTGGCAAATCACCGGAAATCAAAGTGATCTGTCCCGATGAACAAAGCACAGAGGACGGCCGCCCGAACGAAGCCGATATGCAGGCATATCTTGGAAAGGTATTGAAGTCTAACCTTTGGAGAGACAAGCTGATTAAAGGTGCCCGTGATTGTCTGATCGGTGGCAGAGTCGCTCTCAAAGTCAATGTAACTGCTGATAAGTTGAGCATTATGTTTGTGCCTGCGGATGGCTTTGTATATGAGACGGCACTTGACGACGTTGATACAATCGAGCGCATTGTGTTTTTCTACACGATGCAGGATGATACTGACCGCACCCGCCAGCGTATCTGGGTTCAGAAATATCGAATGGAGGGCACCCGATGTCTGCTTGATGAACGTATTACAGACGGCTATGGTCAAACGGTAGAGTGGGACGGCACAAAGCAGGATTACGACACTGGTCTTGACAGAATACCAGCCTATGTAATCCTCAATGACGGTCTGTCCGGCGATACAGAAGGTGTCAGTGAAATTCGCGATCTGATGTGTGACGATGCCTGGTACGGCCGATTAAAGTCAGGCAATATTGATTCCCTGCGAAAAGGCATGAACCAGATTACGTACATGTCCGGCGTTGACCCATCCTGCATGAAATCTTTTCGCTGTGCTCCCGGCGCTTTGTGGGATCTAAAAGGCGATCTGGCACAAGCAAGCGACGGCGGCGCACCCAATGTACAGGTAGGGACGATCTCCAACACCTTTTCCTATGCTGAAGCATTCGCGGATACCGAGTCCACTATCAAACAGGATATGCACGATCTTGTCGGTGTGCCTGATCTTAACCAGGAGAGTACCCGCAATGTAATCACCAGCGGCAAAGGGCTTAAAACGTTGTATTGGCCGCTGATCTGCAGGTGCGAAGAAAAGATGAATGCCTGGGGACCGGCGCTCGAATGGCTTACAGAACTGCTGCTTTACGCGGCGGATGTCAATCCAGGACTCAAAGATGTCTATGGAGCCTTTGAAACAGATACACATGTGATTATGATCGATAATCAGTATCCGCTTCCCGAAGATGAAGACGAAGAAAAGCAACTCGATCTTTCCGAAGTTTCCAACAAATCCAGGTCTATTAAGAGTTACCTCATGAAATGGGGCGGCCCCAACAGTAAGGGTATGACACCGGAAGACGCGGAAACGGAGATCGAGCAGATTGCTAAAGAACAGCAGATGATGCAGGACAGCTTTGCAGCTGAGCCCTCCCCGGCTGGTGACGAGTAATGTCCGGCCGACTGGGAAATTACTGGGAGCTTGTGAAAGCCGCCGAGCAGGCGCGTATCGCAATCACAAAGGCACAGCAAAAGCAGATTGCGGGTCTCTATCAGGAAATAGCGGATGACTTAAGCCACAAGTTGCAAAGATATAATCCTGAGTCTCTCACCTATCGTTGGGTTAAGGACTATGCACAGAGCCTGCAAAAGGACAGCAAGCGGCTCTATACCGTGATTAAAGCAGGAGTTGCGGATAGTTTGTTACAATCCGCAAAAGCTCCCGTAAAGTCAGAGCAGACGTTTTATTCCAAGCTTGCCCCGGAACTCTCTGAACATTTCTCCGATGTGTTTTCCAGAGTCCCGCAATCTGCTGCCGATGAGCTGATGTCCGGTGGAATTTACAAAGACTTTTCCGGGCTGTCTGAGCGTATCTGGAATTACCGCAAAAAGTACAACCGTGATATCCAGACCGTGATCGTCAAGGGAATCGAGGCGCAAAAATCCGCCTTTGACCTTGCAAAAGATCTGGAAATGTACGTTGACCCAAAGGCCGCGAAGCCGTGGAACTGGGACATTGTTTATCCGGGTGTCAATCAAGTGGTTGACTATAACGCGCAGAGGCTTTCCCGTACAGCGGTTACACACGCTTATCAACTATCATTCGAGCGGGCGACCAAAGATAATCCCTTTGTGGAATCATATAAGTGGCACAGCAGTCACGGTGCCCGCATGTGCGAGCTTTGTGCACAGCGTGACGGCAGGATTTATCAGAAAGACGCTCTTCCCTTCGACCACCCGAACGGCATGTGTACCGTCACGGCGGTGATCCCGAAAAGTTATGATGAGATCGGGCAGGAATTGGGCGACTGGGCCGCCGGAAAAAGTGATAACCCGGAACTTGATAAATGGCTGGGAAATTCTGTTGCGGAGTCTAAAAAGCGTGATATAATAAAGTCAATTGATATAGACGACTTTGAACTGCTGGCAGACACTCACAAAATTTCACCAGAAGTCTCTAATGTTATTTCAAATACCATTCATGAATATGAACAAGCCGGAGGAATGTATATCTCCGAAGCTAAATTTGGAGATTTTTATGATGAGATGTCAGGAAAACCTGCCTTGTTTCAGGTATATCCAAATGAATACGGATCCATAAATATAAATGTAAACAGCAGGATATTGGCAGGAATGTCAATTGAAGAAATAAACAAAAAGATAGCCTCCACTGCTATTAACCTTCCAAGTAATTTAAAAGAAGCTGTAATTCATGAGTGTGGGCATGCGAAATCCTATTACGGAAAATCAATTTCAGAAATCAAAGAAATGAACAAAAATCTTTTAACTAAAGGAGTCAAAGGCATTAGCAAAATTGCCGAGACCGATGGAGCTGAATGTATTGCTGAGGTAGAAGTCCTCTTATCCAGAGGATCTAAAGTTCCCCCGGAAGCCATGAAGCTATATATTGAAAATGTTAAGGAGGCAAATTTGTGATCTGTATAGATTATGCTTGTGATAATTGCAAACATCAACGTCCTAATATAGACGGATGGAATTGTGCCTGTGATGCTTTTCCAGAAGGAATTCCAGGGAAATTTATGTGTTATTCAGATCCTAAAAAGTTAAAGGAGTGTAATAACGGAATAGGATATGAGCCCAAAGACAAAAAAGCAGAGAGGTAAAATAAATGAACGTAAAGATTCCAAAAGAACAATCTCTAAAAATAACGTGCGCTTTCTGCAAAAAAGATTTCTATACAAATGAGATTCGCTTAAAAACCCGGATGCACACCTGTGGAATAGAAGATACTTATTATTGTTGTCCAAGGTGTGGAAAAGAATATTTAGTTTGTCAGACAAATTCAGAAATCAGAGAGTTAATGTCAGAGCGTGAATCTCTTAAAGGATACGCCAACCAAACGGATATTAAAAATTATAACCGGTTTAAAACCGTAGATGCTGAGATTAAAAGACAAATGAAAGAATTAAACCACAAAGGTTAACCACCCACCAAAAGGTAGGGTGGTATTTTTATGCCTATTTTTAGGGAGAGATAAAAAATGAATAGCGGAATTATTTTCAAGGATAAGCAGTATGAAAAAACACTCACAGCTAATATTAACCGTTTGGCAACTCAGCTCGACCGATATCTTGACAGTATAACGAAAGACTTATATGACTTGTCCGATGCTGAAGCAGAGAGTATTCCAGGCGTTGCTAAGCTATTGTATGAACTCTATCAATGGGGCGCAGAAGTTTCACATGATTCACAGGATTAAATATCATTTCAGATTGAAGCAGCCTTTACGGGGCTGCTTTTTTCATACAAAAATTGACCGGCCCGAAGTCGCGAAACTACGGGGCAACGGAGGATCGGAACCTCGTTAAAAACGTGTGTTGTGAAAGGAGCACAAAATATGGACAGAAAATTTTTGACTGACCTCGGCCTTGAGAAAGATGTGATCGACAAAATCTTAGATCAAAATGGAACTGAGATGACTACCCTGCGCACCCAGCTCAAGACCAAAGACACCGAGATTGGCACCCTGCGCACCGACCTTACGGCAGCTAATACAAAAGTTGCGGATCTTGAAAAAGTCGACGTGGAAGATCTGCAGACTCAGCTGCAGGCCGAGAAGGACGGGCGCAAAAAGGATTTGCAGAGCTGGAACCTTAAATCCACACTGACAAAAGCCGGCTGTAAAGATACGGATTACATTATCTTTAAACTCGGCGACAAAGTAGAATTTGCGGACGACGGCACTTTAAAGGACTCCGATGCTCTGCTGGAATCCTGCAAAAAAGACTATGCTGCTATGTTTCCTGAGGCTGATCCGGGCACAGACCCCCAAAAACCAACTGGTGGAACCGGAAGTCTCGGGAACTTCCAGCGCAGTCACCACCAATCGGAAAAAGCGATGACAAAAGAAGAGTTTTTTAAGCTGCCCTATATGGATCAGTTCAAACTCAAAACTGAACAGCCAGAAGCCTATCAAACGCTAATGGCAAATGAAACAGGAGGTAAATAATCATGCCTGAAACATTTTTAGGATTTCCTTTTGACGAGGAACTATTTCACAATGCCTGGAGTGAAGCTCCAGACCCGGTACGCACCGCTATTTTAAACAGTGGTGCAATGGCACAGGACGGTGTAATTGCACAGCAAATCAGCGGAAGCGGAAATTTATACACCGTGCCGTTTTATAACATTCTCGACGGTGATCCTGTTAACTATGACGGTCAGACCGACATTACCGCTACTGAAACAGACGGCGGCAGTCAAACCGGTGTAGTCTATGGCCGTGCAAAAGGTTTTACTGCCAGGAATTTTGCGGCAGAATTAGTCGGGAATGACCCAATGGGACATATCGCACAATCTGTAGCGCGATATTGGCAGAAACAGCGCCAGGCTGTCATGCTGCAGATTCTCAATGCTGCGATGGGCGTTACCGGAGCCTCCGGCAATGCCAAGAAGTGGCAGGATAATCATGTAGTGGACTTAAGCAGTGCGACCGCCACCCCCTACGTCATCGGAGATACAGATCTAAATAGCCTTGCGACCGAAGCACTTGGTGACAACAAGTCGCTGTTTTCGCTGGTTATTATGCATTCCAATGTCGCCAAGACTTTGGAAAACAAACAACTGTTAGAGTATTGGAAACAGACCGATGCAAATGGAATTCAGCGGCCGCTTAATTTAGGATCTATGAACGGGTATACCGTAGTGATCGATGATGGTGTGCCGGCAGTGGCCGTCGGCGGAGACGGCGCCAATAAAGGGCTCATAAAATACACCACTTATCTTTTGGGCGGTGGTGTACTGCGGACAGCAAATGCCCGTTTGGATCATCCGAACGACACCCAGTATGATCCGTCCAAAAACGGCGGCCAGGAAACCTTATATACCCGTATCCGCGAAACCATTCATCCGAATGGATTTAGTTTTAAAGTGCCTACCTCTGGCTGGAGTGAATCTCCTACCAATCAACAGCTTGGCAATTCCTCCAACTGGGCAATTCAATTCGACCCCAAGGCAATTCCAATGGCCGCACTCATTACAAACGGCTAAGGAGGCGTAAGCAATGGAAACAATGAAACCGCTGGAAGAACTTAAAATGCTGTGCCGAGAAAAGCAGGCGCCTTATTTTAGTGATGACGAGCTCAACTATCAGCTCCAGCGAGCCGGCGGAGACATTGACCTCGCGGCCTATCGCTGTCTGATTATCAAAGCAGAAAACAGCACCGTACAAGTATCCGGATTAACGCTTGCCGATACGTCTCGTTACTGGCTGCGGCTTGCCGCCTCTGTGCGCCCGTCCGGTTCGTGTGTGATCGAGGGAGGATAATTTATGGGATTGATACAGCAAGCTTACACGCTATCACAGGCGATTGAGCAGTATGGAAAATCCGCAGAGCTGTGGCGCCCTGGTAAAGGACAGTACGGCTCTCCAGGGGTTCCGGAAAAAGTTGCCGACTTAAAGGGGCTTTTCCACACATCAAACAGTTACCTCAACGTGACTATTCAGGAAGCAGGAAAGTTGTCAGATAATAAGCAGCCCATGTTTCTCATTCTCCATTCCTCTTATCCCAAGAAGGGCGACACCCTAAAAATCAGCGGTCACACTTTCACGGTGAACACAGTAGACGACGTTGGTATGTTGGGGATCTGCATGGACTTGTCTCTTACGGAGGTCGATAGCACATGAGCATGTTCGATTTCTCCGAAATCTACCAGTCTCTTGATGCGCTCCCTCAAAAAGTACAGCAGGCTGTGATGACTTATGGGCGCACCGCCGCAAGTAAGATCGAAGCAAAGGCGAAGGAAGATCGCCCATGGACTGACCGGACAGCACAAGCACGTCAACGTTTGCATGGTGACTGCAAAAGAATCGATACCGGAATCCGCATCTCTCTTGCGCATGGCGTGGAATACGGCGTGTATCTGGAATTTGCCAACGAAAAGCGATATGCCGTAATTTATCCGACTCTGCAGCAGGAAGGCCCTGGAGTCATGAACGGCCTGCAGAATTTATTTGACAGGTTGTGATCGTATGTGGAAAACAATATACGACTATCTCAAAAGCAAGGGCTTTGACGTCTACGCTCTCGGACAGCATGAGGGCACCTGTAAAACACCATACATCGTCATCCGCAACAACGGAGATGGAGATCGTGGGATAGATATGGAGCAGACTCTTTATGAGCTGCTCCTTTATTATCCCTCTGATTATTATTATCAATTTGAGGATTATATTGACTCTGTAAAGCAGAGCATGAACGGTCTCTTCCCTGCGCTCAAACTGGTAGATGGTCCGGGGCCGCATTATCTTGACCCTGATGTATTGGGATACATGACAAACCTTACTTACAGGCTGATTAAAGAATCCAAAGTGAATCGTAATTAAGAAAGGAACTGATATTATGGCAGATATTACAAAACCGAAGGGCATGGCGCTCATCGACTGCGCCATGATTGTCTTTGAGCCGGACGACACCACCGTAGCACCGATTGCAATCACGTCCGGTACAAAGCTAGGTGTAGAACAGCAGACAAAAGCGACCGACGCGGTAGAACTGGTCATTAAAGGTGAATCAATCGCAAAAAAGCCGGAACAAACTACGGTCACCGGTCACAAGTTAACTTTAACCGACAACCTGGTGATTATGGACCTGATTCAGATGCTGCAGGGCGGCATTCTGACAAAGGACGAAACCAGTAAAAAAATTACCGGGTACACTCCCCCGGTGTCCGGCAAGTCCGAAGGAAAGCCGGGCACTTTGAAAGCATACTCCGCAATCATGGAAGGCTCCTCTGTAACCGGATATTCCTGCATTGCTTATCCGCACTGTGTCGGCGTACCGGTCTGCATGGGTGCTGAGGATAATGTATTCCAGGTTAATGAGTACACGATCAACAGCACGCCCGGCAGCGGTCAGGCCGCATATGCAATGACAATCGTTGATGCGCTCCCAACAGTAACGGCAGCGTAAAGCTATCCAACGGCAGGGGCGGGTTTAATAGTCCCTGCTTCCAGAAATCTAAAATTTAGGAGGAAACATTATTATGGCAGTTACAAATATCTCTGAAATTAAAAAGTATGCAGAAGGTGTGGAAGTTGATCTTCCAGGTTTCGCAGAGGACGAAATCTTTACGGTAAAGCTCCGCCGGCCGTCCATGCTTCTGCTGGCGCAGTCTGGTGATATTCCGAACCCACTTCTGCACACAGCAGCAGACTTATTTACCGGCGGCACAAACAAGGCCGGAGAGAGCGATTTTCTCAATATGGCAAAGGTGTTCGAAGCGATTGCAAAAGCGTCTCTTGTCTCCCCTTCTTATGAGGAACTGCAGGCTGCCGGAATTCATCTCACCGATGTGCAGCTCACCTACATTTACAATTACAGCCAAACGGGGGTGGATATCCTCCGTCGATTTCGTCAAGAGTCAAAGCCTTCTGGGAACGATCACAATGGCGAAAGCGTACCGAAAAAGGCCAGCAGAGTTACTAAGCATTGATGATCCATACACAGCGTACTGTTTTGATGAAGCGTGTCTTTACATAGATTCCAAGCGGTCACTCGGCGAAGAACCCACCTATCGGTACGAAACAACTTTCCTTGAGCTATATGGGAATCCTTGTCAAAATTGATTGACCGGCGTATAATTTCCATGAAGGAGAGATGTTTATGAAAAAGTTTTTTGCACTGCTTTTGGCGGCAATTATGTGCTTTGCCTTAGCAGGGTGCGGCGAATCAGGGACGGCCTCATCCACAAAGGTTTCCTCTACAACTTCTAAGGTACTTACCTCATCCAAAAGTTCAGTTTCTTCTAGTACATCTAATTCAACAATCCCAAAAACAAGTGTATCATCAAAAGCTAGTTCTAACCCCTTAATGAACTATAACTTTGTTACACAAGATGAGCGAAGTGGTTCCGGAAAAACAATTGGAAAATATGGTTATATTTCCGCCTCTAAAGAATTAACTAAAAATGCAACCCAAGACCAATTTAAAGAATTCATCAACGCGCATGTCAAAGATAGTGGCCTAAATTATGTGTCTATTATTTTTGAAGATGGAACTGGAATTTGCTTTACTGGATCAAATACCGAAATAATTGATTATGGAAATCTTAATAAAGACGGCTCTTTAAAGGAAAGTATCGGTACTATCACGCTTTCAAATGGTAATTATATTTACAAAGCCAATTAAATTTTGAAGCGATAACTCATTTTGCCTCGGGTACACTGCCCGGGGCATTTTTATACCCATTTTTAAACAGGAGGCGATTAAATGGCTATTGATTTAGGCGTGGCAGAAGGCCATATTGACCTTGATTTTTCCAACTTACAGAAAGGCGTCGCTTCCACAGTGGGACAACTGCAGCAGCTCGAACGCACCGGAAATCTTACAGAATCACAGCTACGGTTGATGGAAACGGCTACTAAAGGCGTTGGTGGTGTATTTAATGACGCCGCGCAAAAATCCAAACGCCTGTCAGCTGAAATTGAAATTGCAAAGCAAAAGACAGAGGCTTATAAGACCGGCATATCTGGATTAAATGAAATTATCAAAAAATCCCAGACCGAGTATGATAAAACCGGAAAAAATATTGATGCGCTTTCCAAAAAATACGAGGCATCAAAAGCAAAAGTGCAGGATGCTGCAAACGCGCACGGAAAAGAGTCGGAAGAATACCAAAAAGCGGTAAAAGCTTCTCAGGAATTAAATAACCAGCTTTTGCAGGAACAGTCCCGACACGCTTCTCTAGGGCTCGAAATTGATGGTTCAAAGGCCAAAATCAATGAATATGCGGCCGCTATGAACAATACACAAGCCGATATTCAGGGGATGGAACGCGAACTTAGCATCGCAGAGAGCAGAATGCATGCTTTCGGCATGGCCGCCGAAGGTGTCGGAAGCAAAATGCAAAGTGCGGGACAAACAATGAGCAAAATCGGTGGGACTTTATCTCTTGCCGTTACAGCTCCTCTTGTCGCTGCCGGTACTGCTTCTTATAAATGGGCGGAGAGTGCAGAAACCAGCTATGCCAAAGTCAGCACTATTGTGGACAGTACAAAGCTTTCTTACGATCAGCTTAAAACTGGAATCACAGATGCCTCCAATCAGACGGGCGTGGCCGTAACAGATTTAAATGAAGCTCTTTATCAGTCTATTTCCGCGGGTGTGGATTCCGGCAAAGCCATTGGCTTTACAACTGATATGGTAAAACTGGCCCGGGGCGGTTTCACCGATACGTCAAAGGCCGTCGACGTTGTAACTTCGGTACTCAATGCCTATGGCTTGAGTGCAGACAATGCCTCTAGTATCAGTGACAAACTGATCACTACACAGAATATCGGCAAAACGACCGTTGACCAGTTGGCGTCCAGTTTAGGTCGCGTAATCCCCACTGCCAAAGCCAATAACGTTGCGATTAATGATGTGTGTACTGCAATGGCTATCATGACAAAACGTGGAATTGATACTGCAGAAGCTACCACCTATTACAACTCCATGCTCAATGAGCTAGGTAAAAGCGGCACAGACGCGGATAAGGCTTTACGCAAAATGTCTGGGGAAGGATTTTCCGATCTTGTTGCCAAAGGTAAACCAGTTACGGAAATCTTGCAAATGCTGCAGGACTATGCCGAAAAAAGCGGAGAAAAGCTAAGCGATATGTTTGGCAGTGTGGAAGGTGGAAAAGCAGCCCTTTCTATCATGTCTGACAGTGGCAAAGAATACAATGAAATCTTGCAGCAAATGGCAAGCTCAGCAGGTGCTACACAAAAAGCTTTTGATACAATGAACGCAAACCCTGCTATACAAATGCAAATAAAATTAAATGAGCTTAAAAATAAAGCCATTGAAGTTGGTGAAAAGCTGATCCCATATGCTGAAAAAGGGATCAGTACTGTTGGTGGACTAGTTGATAAATTTGACGAATTATCCGATTCCCAAAAGGATGCCGCTGTTAAGGCCGCCATATATGTCGCAGCAGGCGGTCCGGTTCTAAAGGTATTGGGGAAAATGGTATCTGGTGTGGGAAAAGTGATCTCTAATGTAGGTGGATTAACGCAGGCCTTGTCAAAAGCCAAATCTGCGCACATTAGCTTGTCAGCTGCCGCAGAAACTTTGAGCGATAAAAATGCAGGGCTGGCTAAGGCGTTAGGCAGTGTTGTATCTCCTGCGGGCCTGACTGTAACCGCAATTACTGCTGTAGGCGTGGCAGCCTATGCAGCTTATCAAAAGCAGGAAGAAGCTCACAACAAATTCATGGCCGAGTGCGATGCCCTATCTCAAAAGATTGCCCAAGAAGCAGAGTCCTGGGAAAAATTATCTATCAGCACACAGGCAAATGTGTCCGCCAATAACACAGAATCTGATAATCTGCGTAGTCTGGAATCCGAGCTTGATAATCTTGTCGATGCGAACGGCCGTGTAAAGAACGGGCAAGAAGATAGAGTCAATTATATTCTAAATGAGCTTAATGGCGCATTAGGTACCAATATCTCCGTGGAAGATGGCGTTATACAAGAATACAACAAAGAAAAACAAAGCTTGGAAGAACTTATTCAGGCACAAAAAAATAAAGCCAATCTTGATGCGTATCAGTCAAAATACACCACCGCGCTGCAGGGAATTGCAGATGCGAGGAAAGACGCGACAGAAGCACAGGACAAATTAAACAGCGCAACAGATAAATATAACGGTCTGATTAAGGAACAATCAGACCTAGGAGCCAAAGGGGGCGAGGGGCTAGACGCCTCGCTTACCAAAAGGATCACAGATGCTCGCTCAGAAATGGAAGCGGCACAAAAAACTGTCGGAGAAACAAGCTCAGTCGTTGGTAAGTATCAGCAAACGATAGAAAACTATAATGACGCTGTTGGTGCAAGTGCGGAAAAAAACTACAATCTATCCAATACCTTTTTAAATCGCCTCACCTTATCTTATACAGCGGCAGGTAATGCTACAAAGCAACAGCTGGAAGATCAGGTAAATTCCACAGAAAGCAGTTTTGAGGACCTAAAGCAAAGATACGCCGATGGAGATAACACTGTAACGCAGCAAATGGTGTCAGATGCTCAAGACTTAGCCAACAAAGCAAAGGCAGAGTACCGTAAAGCCGGCGGAGATGCCGCAGAAGGCGCGGCACTGGGATTTGATGACGTTAAGTCCACCTTAAAAAGTCTTGGGATAGAAATATCTGATGCCGCAGTCACAGCAATATCAAAAATGGGTGCTGACGATCAAAGTGCGGCCATTGATGCTTGCATGCAATTAGCAGCAGGGGCAGAGATGACCGCACCTGCTGTAAAAAAGGCTGCAAAGTCCCTCGGAATCGATATGTCTGACGAACTCTCGGAATCTCTTGCGAGTGCCTCCCCCGATGTACGACAAAAGGCCGTAGATCTAATGATGCAATTGCAAAGTGCATCTGAGGATCAAAGACCTGGTATTATATCTGCACTTAATAATCTTGGCATTGACGTTGATCAGGCTCTCAGCTCCGGAATAACAGATAATGCCGGCGGTGTTTCCGGTGCCGCCGGAGATACCGCAGAAGGCGCAAAGAGTGCTTTAACCGGTGCGGGGCTGGAAGATACCGCGAACACGGTTGGATCGAACACGGGCGCTAACCTAGCCGGTGGAATCAGTGGAAAAAGCGGTGACGTATCAGGGAGCGCCAACACAATTGTAGGAACCGCCGCACAAATCTTTACTGATTACGGTCTGGAAGCAATCGCAAATACCGTCGGATCAGGAACCGGATCAAATCTTGCTTCTGGGCTTAGCGGGCAGCAGCAGGGCGTAAACAGTGCGTCTCAAACGCTAGCAGATAACGCTAAAACTCCTTTGTCTGGATTGCAAGGTGTGTCATCCGGGTGGGGCTCTGACATGAGCTCTAATTTTGCAAGTGGCATCAGCAGCATGTGGCAAAAGGTTCATGACGCCGCCTGGAGCCTTGCCGATACAGTAAAAGGACTACTGCACTTCTCGCGCCCTGACTACGGTCCTATGCGGGACTACGAGCAGTGGCCTGTAGACTTTGTTAATCGGTACGCAGAACTTTTAAAGCAGTCCTCCCCTGCTATAGAAAAACAGTCCAGAGCGATTGCGGAGCGTATGCGCGATGCTATGACTGTGAAACCAACTATTGATACTGGCACCTGGGAATCCATCAATGATGTTGTGCAGGGACAAAAACTGCCATTAAAGCAGGTCCTTAAAGTACAGTACGACAAGGACAATGCCAATGCCTATAAGCAAGCCATTACTGCCGGAATCTTATCCCTCAAAGGGGAACTACAGGAGGCTCTTATGGCAGCCGCCCCAAATGTCACAGTCAATAACAATGGTAATCAGCAGATGGACGCAGCAGCCGCGGCGGCAGAGTTCCATCGTCAGCAGATCAAAGCCGCACACGGACTATAAAAGGAGGGATGGCCTATGGAATACTTTAAGAATCTCACGACAGGAAAACAATTTGACTTTGACTATGACCGCAGGATCCTATACACCTACGATCTCGGAACAATTTCCGCAAACTACACAACGTCGAAAGGTGTTGATCAGATTGGAGAAACCGTCCTGCATACGGCTCTCGGCACTCGCCCACTGGAATTTGTATGCTATCTAAAGGCTGACTCACAAGCAGAAATGGATCTATTGGAACGCTCCGTGCGTTCCTTTTTTAATCCCTTGCAGAAATTCCAGTATGTAGACACCGAAAAAGACCGCGTGATCTCTTTCCGACTCAAAAACACGCCGGACATCAAAGATAATCATGCAGACGACACCTCCTATCTTTTGGAATTCGACCTCGCAGGAACGGCATATGAGCCATGCTACAGAGCAACCGACTCACAGTCTATACAGCTTGCACAGTGGATTAAAAAATTCCAGTTTCCAACCGTCTTTAAAGCGATTACCTTTGCAACCCGTGATCAGTCATTGATTAAAAACATTTATAACCCCGGAGATCTGCCCTGCGGAATGCTGATCACTTTTCAGGCGCATGCGTCAATCAAAAATCCCGGAATTCTCAACGCCAATACCCGCGAGTATTTCCAGTTTGACCATTTGGACTTGCAGTCCGGGGATATTGTCACGGTGGATACGGAAAATCAATCGGCCGATCTGCTGCGAGGTGGAGCACACACGGATATCAGCAATCTTGTTGACCCGGACTGTGATTACCTGCAGCTCAATGCTGGAGACAACGTACTACGGTATTATACTGACACAAACACGAACAGCCTCGATTGCGGGATTGCTTATGATCCAGTCTATTTATGAGGAGATGATATAGATGATTCTCACTTGCTATACTCCCCCACCAGCTGGCCAGACGAGACCGCCTAATTACGGGCGAATCACAGGTATCACGTCGCTCGACGTCAAGCGCAAGTATAACGACGTCGGAGAGATGGACTTGCACTGTGCCATCTCTCCACATAATCTTAGCCTTCTGAAGCAGGAAAACATTTTGCACAAGCGCGGCGACGAAACGGCCTACATCATTAAGAGTGTCGAAAAGATTGACATGGACGATCAATTTGAACTGTCCGTTATTGCCTATGATCTGTCAATTCTTTTAAAAGATCGATACAATCTCGAGACGCGGAATTTTGACAACGTGGAACTCGATACCGTCGTGAGGGCACTGGTTGGGCGGTCATTAACACAAAATAATCTCACTTTTAGGGACTCTTCTGCAGCTTCTTATATGGCAGCACGGAATGTCCCTCATTTTGTATTAGGCCCCACCTTATCAAGCACCCCAAAAGTAAGCCTGCAGGACACCTACGGCGAGATATTATCCTTAGTCACTAAATTATGCCAAGATCATGATATCGGCTTTAAAACGGTATTTGACCGCAAAACTTGGACATACAGATTTCAGCTATACCGAGGACTTGATCGTACAATCGGTCAAACAACTAATCAGCGCTGCATTTTCAGCAAAAAGTACGACACTATCCTGGGAGAAAGCTATTTGGAAAATAACGCTGATTATAAAAACGTTGCATTTGTGATGGGCGAAGGCGAAGATGATGCACGCATCGGTGTATTTGTCAGGCTACCCGGGACAGAATCAGAAACACCCCGCGAGTTGGTAGTTGACGCCCGCGACCTGCAGAAAACAGAGGGCGAATCAGACAGCAGCTATAAGACAAAATTAAAGCAAAGAGGTCTGGAAAAGCTGACCGAAAACAAAAACATCTGCACTGTGACCGAACGAATCCGGCCGGACGGCAAAAAGCAGTATAAAAAAGACTGGGACTTGGGGGACTTTGTCACCTGCATGAATAAGGACTGGGGGTATCACCTCAACACCAGAATTCCAACGGTGGAAGAGGTGTACGACAGCAACGGTGCAACATACACCCCCACACTCGGAAACGACGTCCCGACGCAGAATGACAAGATCAAAAAGCTGCCGATTCCCTATGCTCATATTATCGGAGCCCCCACATTATCCACCGAAGCCTACACCGGAGAATATTTAGACTTGAAGGGGATTCCTAATAAATATGACGTTGGAGATATTTATATCAGCACAAAGAGTACCAGTCCCGCATCAAAATACGGTGGTACATGGCAGTCTTTAGGAGGGAAGTTTTTATTAGCCGCTTACAATGATCCTAAATCGATCTATTACGGAGGCAAAACTGGTGGAGAAGCTACAAACACATTAACGGGGGACGAAATACCAAAACATCGTCATAGCTTATTAAATTCAAATGGCGGTGCCCCGCTAGACAATAGCAATTATGCGGTAAAGATCGATGAAAATCTTCCGCATCGGGGCTATCTGGGAAATTCGCTTACGTCAGAGGCTGGCGGGGGAAAGCCGCACAATAATATGCCCCCGTATCTGTGCGTTTACATGTGGGAACGACTGTCTTAAAAGGAGGAACTATCATGAAAATTTTGGATCAGCAGGGCAACGAAATCTTGAATCCGGATTTGGAAAAAGGTCATTTGGAGTCGGACAAACTGACAATCCATCATGACGCGGTGGCAGCTGTTGCAGAGCAGTCGCACATTGAAGTTATAAAAGAGTATTCAAATGGCGGGAAAGACGTCGAAAAGGTGGTTGATGTTCCGGCAGTAGTCGGTCATGACGCCTACGATGAGTACGAAGATATTGAGCGGTATATTCCCTACACGGCAGAAGAACTTACCGCAATCGAAAAGCAGAAAAACACTCCGACACTTGAAAGCCGGGTGGCCGCATTGGAGGAGATGCAGCTCGCCCAAATTATGGGAGGGGACGAAGCATGAGTGCAGTCGCTAATTTTTTGATGATCCAGTTTAAGTTAGGATGCGTTACCACAGAGCAAATTAACTCTCTTGTCGGAAAAAAGATAACTCAAACAGAAGCCGACGAAATTATTAAAAGTAATATTTCTAATTGAATAGGAGGATTTAAATAATGGCAGAACATTGCAGTTTCTTTAATGGGCCCACTTATTCTGCAGCAGATTTCGCTGCATATTTTGCATCATTTTTTAAAAACGGAGTTTTTGCAAAGCCAGCAGATGGACTTAAAATCAGGGCGCTCCATAACGATATGCGGATAACCGTATTACCTGGCGTCGCTTTTATCGACGGGTACCGATATGAGCTCGACAACAGTGACGGAGAATTTAACCTTACCGTTCCGACGGCTGACGGGGCACTTGACCGAATCGACATTATCGTTGTACGGCGCGACCTTATTAACCAAAACGCAAAACTCACTTATATAGCCGGCACTCCTGCAAGTAGTCCAACGATTCCTCCCCTTAGTCGGACATCTGATATCGACGATATTAAGCTGTGCCAAATCAAAGTTGCCAAAGGTGCAGTAAAAATATCTGATTCAAATATTGAAGACTTCAGATTTGACAATAGTGTGTGTGGAATTGTAGCATCAGCAGTCACTGATGTCTCTACCAAAGAATTGTTTGCGCAATACAATACGATGTATCAGGACTTTCAGACCAAGGTTAACAATGCATTTAGTACCTGGTTTGCAAACGTCCAAAACACATTATCCGGAGACACGGCGGGAAATCTGCTCCAAAAAATTAATGCAATCAATGAGTCAAAAGGTCATGCAAACGGTATCGCCGGACTGAACAAAGATGGAACCGTTCCCCCAGAGCAGGGCGGCACCGGAGAAAAATCCTTATCTGACACCCGTAATGCTATGGGATTAGGATCATCCGGTCCCGTACCGGTATCCAGCGGAGGCACCGGACAGAATTCACTTGCCGCCAGCCGTAGTGTGATGGGTCTTGGAAATACGACCGGTCCGCTGCCAATTGCCAATGGCGGTCACGGATGTAATAACCGTGTAGATGGTCTGCATGCAATGGGAATTAACTGGGGCACCTCGGCAGCACCTGCTACTGCAGCCGCCAACAGCTTTTATATTCAACTGTTATGATGGGATGTGATTTAAATGGCTGAATGGTATGGCGGCAATAGCGACTACAGTTATTACTGGGGCTCTAGCACCACCCAAGCATACTTATCCGCATCTGTCGAAATTATCAGCGAATATACGGCACGTGTCCATGTACACGCATCCACGACCTGTATCAATGGTGGAATGAGTGAATACGGTGTTCACACACAGTGCGGCGTTGAAAATTACAGCGCAGACGGAGAAGGAATTTACAACGGAAACGGGAACTGGGTCGGGCAAGTAGAAGGTTCCTGGGACTTTAGCCGGAGTGACAGTGATTACGACGTCACCGTATTCGGAAAATACTGGGGCGATACGGTCAATGGATACGGTCCTGCAGGCAACAACGGCGAGGTTGATGGAACTCTTACCATTCCCGCGCGGCCTTATTACGCAGCCGGCGCTCCGTCCGCTAAAGTATCTAAGACGCAAGTACCGATCGGAATGGCGATCACGTTATCGTGGGCAAAGTCCAGTACACAGGGCAACGCAAATTTCGACCATTTCGAAGTTACTGACGGACTCGGCGTGCGGCTGTATGTCGGATCCGGAACAAGTATTCAGACGGTACCGAGCAAAATACTTGATCAGTACGGCAAAGACAATTACTACAATCGGATATCAGTTTCCAATAAGAAAAAAGGCTGGGTCTATTATGCAGTCTGGGAAGTTCACGAGTGGTACGGATCTTATCCGTCCTCCCCCGTTTGCTGGGTTGGCGTGGAAGTTAAATCCGGTGTGATCACGATGTACGATTCCAGCGGCAAAAAGCACGTTGGGCTCGTGACTGCCTATGATGCAAATGGAAAGCCCCATTATGTTTTGATATCGGCTTACGATTTGAGCGGAAAAAAGCATGATACACAATAAGGAGGATAAAAATCATGGATACTAAAGTAATCATTTACACGGACGACCTTTATCAGGCCGCACAAAAAGAAATCAACCACCAGGAAGCCCTGAAAGGAGATGCAGAATAATGGATATTGTACAAATGCTTTGCCCGCCTGAAAAATACGGAATCAAGTGCCCCTGCCCTATGGCTCCGACCCGCGTCGTCATTCACAATACATATAACGATGCCTCTGCACGCTCTGAAATCGCTTACATGATTGGCAACAACAACGAGTGTTCTTTCCATTATGCGGTCGACGATCGGGAAATTGTCCAGGGAATTCCGGAGAACCGGAACGCCTGGCATGCAGGCGACGGAAACGGCCCCGGAAACCGCCAGGGAATCGCAATTGAAATCTGCTACAGTTTATCCGGCGGTGAACGTTTTGACGCGGCAGAGCGCAACGGTGCGCAGTTAGCGGCTATACTGCTCAATAAGTACGGCTGGGGCATTGATCGGCTCACGAAGCACCAGGATTACATGGACAAGTATTGCCCGCACAGAACACTTGACCGAGGCTGGGGACGCTTTGTCCAGATGGTGCAGTCCTACATGTCTGGTGACACCCCGTCTGATATTGTCAGCGCTGCCATCTCCCCCGCTGATAATACCAGCAAGGTTAGTGCGGCCTATCGAGTGCGCACAGCTGAAAACGGTTGGCTCAGCGAAGTTTGGGATAACAACGACTTCGCCGGCGTGCGAGGCCATAAGATCACCGATATTGCAATCGGTGTCACGCAGGGAGCTATTCGGTACCGTGTCCATGTATGCGGCGGTGACTGGCTGCCTTACGTCACCGGATACGATATCAACGATGACAACAACGGCTATGCCGGCAACGGTCAGGAAATCGATGCGGTCGAGGCATATTATTACTCCCCTGCAGGTATGCACCCACTTCGCTGCGCCCATTACAAAGTCAGTCCGAACCTCCAATCCTGGTATGAAGAGCAGATCGACGATAATACCGATAACGGTATGGACGGCTTTTCCGGGAAGTACGGCAATACAATCGATCGTTTCCAGATGACGGTCGCGTAAGGAGGACAGAATGCCAACAGAAATCATTGTTGCGCTGATTGCCTTCTTAGGGACAGCGGTCGGCAGCTGGAGTGGAATCCGCATTTCCAATAAATTAGTGGATTATCGTCTCTGCCAGCTAGAAGAAAAAGTTGCAAAGCATAATCAAGTTGTAGAGCGCACCTACAGACTAGAAGAACAGATGAAAGTTGCAAATCACCGAATCAGTGATTTGGAAGTTAAGGAGGAACATTATGAACATGAATGATTTTTTAACCTGGAGTATTCTCGGCACCTTCGCGGGTGCTGCGGCAGTTACAGGACTTTTGACGCAGCTGCTTAAAGGCGCCGGTACCATTGCAAAGATGCCGACACAGATTTTAAGCTATCTGATTGCCTTAGTTGTGCTACTCATCAGCACGGCAGCTAATGCAGGATTCTTGCAGCCCTGGACAGTATGGGCATTGGTACCGCTCAATGCGGTATTGGTATCGACGGCCAGCAATGGTGCCTACCAGGCAATCGCACGAGTTTCCAGCAAATCCGGTACCTAAAAGCAATAAAATATAATTTATAAGTAATAAGCCAACCGAGGATTTTTCCCCGGTAGGCTTATTTTTTTGTTCTTTTTTAACGTGAATATAATTCACATTTTTAAGCAAAATAAAAGCGCCATTACTCATCCATAAGGATAACTAACAGCACTTTATTTCCGCAATTGCGGCCGTTTAACGATTAAGACAAACCAGTCTGCGGTAAAGACAAAGTTCGGATAATCTTTCTTTGGTAGGATATCCAGGACTCGAGCCCAGCACCAACCGGTTATGAGACAACTGGGGGATTTTTTTATTGTTAATACGCCTAATTATGGCATTGCAAATATGTCGAATCATGACGAACCTTCGTAAAAAGTGTTCCATTTTATAGAATTTAAGGGTATTATTAACGAGATAAAAGATCCATTTCAGACCTGCCATGCAGAAAAACAATAAGCAGATTTTCCACCCTGTTTCGTCAAAACGCATGGTGAAGTGACAGTATAGGTTCTATAATTTGGATATAAATTCAAACTGTCTTTTGGTCAAAATGATAAGCAAAAAATTGCCGTAATGGAATATTTTTATGTACGAGTTTAGAAGATAGAGTCCCAATGAAAGCAATAAAGGCAATTTGTGTTTTGGGAAAAAATTTATTCTTTGCAACAAATATTACTTTGTTAACATGTTTTCAACGATATGGAAAGTGGGAAAATTTAATGGCTGACAACAATCAATTTATAAAATCAGATATCGGGGCTCAGTCTGCTTGGAAAGGCTTTTCATCTCAAACTCTTTATATTGCATCAAGAATTGTTTCAGATACCGATGATAATTGCTTTTACCCAGAAGATATCGAAGATTTGGTTGTTAAAAATAAAGGCAAAGTAATCGAGGCAGTCCAAATCAAAAATGTATCCGCTCCCCTTACAATTTCCCATCTTTCTTCTACGAAATCTTCTCTTTCTGGTGAAGGCTTTTTTAATAGAGTTTGTAGCTTACATGCGCAATACCCAGAATTCAATATAGTGAAAGTAGTGTATTTCTCTTCGTTGGGCGACGAACTTAAAGGAATTTCCCAAGGTGACGAATTTTATTGTAAATCTGTAAAAGAAAAACTTATTAAAAGTCATAAGCTAACTGCAAAAGATGCAGAGTGGCTTGTTCTATCATTAGTTTTTGAGAAAGTTGACATTTTAACACTTGAGCAAGCCATTTACTCGCAAATTAAAGAGTATGTTGAAACTATGGCTGCTCCCGAAATAGCAAAATCGTTACTAATTCAGCATGTTTCAGAGTTGTCAAAGTCAAAAGGATATATAAGCAAAAAAATTTGGCAAGAGCAAATCCACAGCATTGGAACGGACATTTCATCAATTGATGGCTATTTTAAAGAGTATAACAAATCATTAGTTAGATTAAGCGAATTAGGAACCGGAAAAAGTGAAAACCAATTAAGATATGAATTCAATCAAGGTATTTCTACGAATCCTGACCATATTCGTTACGGAATTGATTTCAGAAGAGAAAAGTGGCTAAATGCTATTGCTACCTCAATGAAGAAAACAAATACTGTTATCGTTAAAGGGGTTTCTGGCCAAGGAAAAACAGCTATTTGTTATAGATACTTGCTTGAAAACTTCCCTGAGGAGCTAGTGTTTTGCGTTCGACATATTGCTTCAGAGCAACAAGCAGAGAATTTAGTTGCAGCGTTAAGTGGAATTGCGAAACACACACAAAAATTAGCTGTATATATCGATGTCAATCCTGGTGAAACAAAATGGGGTTTATTATTGCAAGAAATGAGCATGAGGAAAATTAATATTCCTTTATTGATTTCAATAAGGGAAGAGGATTTTAACCTAACCCCAATTAACGGCAGCATATTTGCTTATCAGTTAATCGAAGTTCAATTAACAGAACCTGAAGCTAAATTAATTTATGATCATAGCACTGCCGTAATGCCTCATAGTAAACATAGAACATTTGAGGAAGCTTGGATCTCCTTCGGTGGTAAAGGTCCTTTGATTGAGTTCACTTATTTTTTAACTAATAATCAAACATTAGCAGAGCGTTTGAGAGGACAAATAAATAATTTGCTTTTAGAAAAAGTTCCTGATTCATGGTTCGATATACTAAAAGTCATTAGTCTTGCCGGGAAAGTTGGCGGCGCAGTAGCTGTAAACAAGTTGAAAAAAGTTATTAAATGCGATAATTTTATGGCAGCCATACAGCGTTTTAAGGATGAATATCTCATTAAAGGAATTTCAAGCAACACCTATATTGAAGCTCTCCACCCTGTCCGCGCAACCATATTGTGCGAAATATTAAAATCATTAACTAATGACGAACCAATAGTTGACTTGTTGAATTGCATCGGATGCATTGATGGACACAATCTGCAATATTTATTAATGGATTATTTTACAGAATATCCATACCGCAAGCAGATAATTAATGATATAACCAACGTAATTCAAAATGATTGGGCTTCGTTTGCCGGAGTCGTTAAGGCCATGTTGTGGCTTGATGTTAAAAGATATTATGAAAGTAATGCTCAAGTAATCTCAAATCTAATAAAAGAAAAAGGAAAAGGTTGGCTGTGCATGATGCCAACGGATATTTCTGGTTTAATTATGCCTAATGAGTTTATGCTCGAAAATCTTGTAAAAAACCATTTTTCTACTACAAGTGGTAAAGATGCACTCATCCATGCTATTGAGAATTTGAAAGCATCCTTGTCTTCATTTAGCATTGATTTTGAAGCAACTGATGCATTTATTTTATCTGCCACTATACCAACATCGGAAATTAAAAATGACAATGATTGCGATGCCCTTGGTTACAGTTTGTTTTGGTTAGCAAAAAGGAATCGGCTATTACATGAAATCAAACTAAGTGAAAACTCTTGGATCGTTTTGCTACACTCAGATTTTCAAGTCTGTGCAAATGCAGCGCGCGGAATATATGAGCATGAATTGCTGAGAGGCTATTATGAAAAAGTTAAAAGCAGTCTGCTTGACAGATTTCTAACAAGCTTCTGCACAATAATCTATTCCGAATCCAAAGATGATGTTGTTTGCAAGTTTGTTCCTCCAGTTTTTGCAGACAACAGTGATACCCCAGCATTTAAAAATTTCAATTATTATTGGAAAATCAAAGCACTCAACATTTTGCAGCAACTTTTTCCAAACAAAGAATATATTGAAGTTGAATTGCTTGGCATAGACTTGTTTTCAGATTTATCAATTGAACCGATGGATTATAAAGGTCGCATTTCCAAATCAAATCGCTATGATTCTTGGATTACTGAAATAAATTCATGGTTTATTTCAAGGGTTTATTATAAATATAGGCCTTCATCTTGGGATGAATATGTGAAAAAGATTGAGAAAATTAGAATAACATCAAACGCTGTGATTTCCGATGCAATATCATTGGTGGATAACTTTTACAAGAAACAACGTTGGAACCACGATCGTTATGATAAGGTACATACTGAGAAGGTTATGCTATCTTCCCTAATTTCAAAAGATTTATTATTGCCGGTATCAGTAGTCGATAAATATTGCTTGTATAGAGAGAATATGGAAAATGATGCCGACAAAGAAAATAAGAACGTAATCGCACCCCTGTTGTATACAAAATATAAAAAGTTAAGGGCAGAACTGTCAAATGGTTATGACTCTATTGAGAAATTTTTTAAAAATTTTACAGATGTGTTACTCAGAAGAATTAAGCACACTTCATTAGAAGGTATCAACTTAAATTTAGGACTGCTAAATCTGTTTAATGCATTAGAATCAATTTCAAAAATGCAACATGAGTTCGATAGATTTTTTCAAGGCTATCGCACATTAGAAATTGGATTTAATGAAGTTGAAATAGAAAACCTAAATATTTTGCTGAATATATGGCATGATGTTATCGAAAAAGCCCCTAAAGGCTATCAAATCGCATATAATGCAAAACAAAAATATCGAAAGGCAATCAAGCTTGTTGAAAGTTTGCATAGTGTAAAATCTATCAATGATATTCCAGTTATATCAAATGGAAACAAACTGTTTTTCTTAAAAAAATTTGATGCAAATAATAGTGAAATGATTTCAGAATGTGATTTTATAGCCGAAACAATACATAAATATTTTTTCAATAGTATTGATCAATTTTCAAGCGAAAAATGGCTTATCGATTCCGCCGGATACAAATTTATTTACATCCCATTATATAATGATATACCAATCAACATTGGCTTTTCTATTTCAAGCTTACGTGTGTTTGGAAATCGGATATCCAATGCTTTGTTCCCAGCGGCAATTGACAAATCAATTTATGAATATTTAGGCATTGATTATACAATCATTGAGAGGTGTAATTTACTAAATGCTTCATTTGGTACATTCAAATTGCTTATACATCAATACAATGAAATTGCAGCTTTTAATACAGGCAACTCTTGTCTGTATGTAAACGGAATAAGCAATTATGTCCAAAGTTTTGTTAATGAAATGGGTAAACAAGCCTCTAACCTAGCAAAACAAATAGATATTTTAAATACATTAAGAAAAGTGGATGATAAAATCGTAATTGAATGCATATCTGTAATTTCAGACTGCATTAGCGGAATAGATAATCTGTTTGATCTTGTTAGAGAGTTTAAGCCCATTGAGGAATTTGAAACCCTTGTACAAAATGCAAATGGAGCATTCGCTGTTCTGCAACCATACATTGTGAAAAAATGTGAACATTCATCTCATTAGTCCAGTTCCAATTAAATTTATGAAGGGCTGAAATAAAGTCGTTATTCTTATAATAGATTACCCTTGCGACATGTAAAAGCATTTCAAAACTTCTATTTTTGATAAAAAAGTCCTTGACAATTCGTCTCTGGTGTTTTGTGCTCTGATATTTTCATATTGCAGATGATCTTTTTGACTTTGTACTTAGCATCTTTCCATTAAAAAGGATCACTCCCAGCTATTCTTTTAGGGCGGCTCTGGAGTTTTTTGTTGTTATTATGTCTAATTGTGTTATTGAAATCATGTTGAATCATGACGAACTTTTGTATAAAGTGTTCCATTTTATGGGAATTAAGAGTATTATTAACGCAATAAAAAATTCATGTTATAGTAGTTAGAGAAAGTTTACATAACAAATACTCCAGCGTGATTTGAAGTAAAGTTGTAAGTCATTGTATTATATAAAATGAAAGGAGATAAAAACCTATGGCTATTAACGAAAAGCATTTGGAATTCCTTCAAAACAATATATCAAGAATGAATCAATGCTCATTTCAAATGAAAGGTTGGGCGATAACTATTGTATCTGCACTCTTAGCTATGTTTGCATCGACTATCGACAAAGTGACACCTGGAAATAAAATGTTTATATTTGTAGCTATTGCTCCAACTATATTATTTTGGATTTTGGATTCTCTGTATTTATCAAATGAGCGAAAATTGATTGCGATATACAATGATGCTGCAGAAATAACAGACATACCGAAAAGAATAAAAGTCAAAAACTATGAGATTCCTTTAAAGAAGTATAAAGGCTGGCAATATTCGCTTATTAAAGCAATGCTATCCCCTTCGGAACTTGCTTTATATGGATTGATTATTATTGGACTTGCTTTATTTGGATCATTTTATAAATAAATCTATTTTATGTAAATCGTTTAAAGGAGTGTGCAAAAATAATATGTATTCAAAATTTAATTATACGCCTGGGCCTTTGTACAACCCTGAAATTAATGGACATTTGGAAAAAGGATCTGGTTTATATTCTGATGCGAGTGAAAAAGCAAGAAAATGTTTAGAAGACTTTATTTATAAAAATGGAGATATAAATGGGTCGGCGTTGCAAGCACATTGGTTCAAATCAATAGATGCGGATGTTTTTATTTCTCATTCGCATAATGATATTAATAAAGCTAAAGCATTATCGGGCTGGTTGTTCGATACGTTTGGACTAAAAAGCTTTATCGATTCATGTGTATGGGGATATTGCAATGACCTGTTGCAACAAATCGATGATAAATATTGTAAGAATTCAGATGAAAAAACATATAATTATCAGCTGAGAAATTATACGACAAGTCATGTACATATCATGCTATCTACCGCGTTAACAGAAATGATCGATAAAACAGAATGTATTTTGTTCATTAATACTCCAGAATCAATCACACTAGGAAATGAGATTCACGATATTAAAGAGAAGGGTGCAGAAACAAACTCTCCATGGATATACCATGAATTAGCAATGACAACAATGGTTCAGCAAACTGAGCCCGTGAGAAAACGACAGATAAGTGAGTCTAAATTTGAGGCATCCAGTAAAATCCCCACTTTCGATTATCATGTTGAAAAGTATCTGCGAAATATGACTTCATTATCTGATTATGACCTTAATAATTGGAAAATTTATTGCCAAAAGAATAATTTACATGAAAATCATTCTTTAGATGGATTATATTTAATAAAGGGATTCATCAAAAAAACATAATTTTCTTTCATAACAAATTCTTTGATTTGAAACTACGGGTTATTTTATAATTGTAGTTTCCCCGTTGAACTAAATAATTCACTTTCAGCAATAAAAAGGAGCACCATCAACCGTCCAATGCAGGATAGTTGATGGTGCCTTTTTATGTGAATATAATTCACGTTGTCTATTAAAAAATTTAGCTGTATTTTAGCTGTATAATACAGCTATTAATATGATATTTTAGTGTTTTTCGGCATCAAAATGATTCAAACAATTAAAAGAAAAATCCCCGGGAATCCGCATAAATACTGGCTTTCCGGGGATTTTTGTTTGGTGGGCCATCTAGGACTCGAACCCAGCACCAACCGGTTATGAGCCGGATGAGGAACTTTTTCATATGTGAATATATTTCACGCTTTTATAGTACAAATTTATACTCTCTATGCACATTGTAAGTGCTTGTTTCCCACACGCACAACAGCGCTTAAACGGCTTATCGAGATTATACGCCACTCTAGGCAAATACCCGGCATCTTCTAAAAGCGTAAACAACGGGAAAAAGATTGCCATTGGTGGAAGCATCACTGAAACCACCCATGCGAGCACCCGATAAACTCCAAACACCAGTGCTCCATAAAACCATTCCGGCGCATTGATGGAGCGAAAGAAATCTGTCAGGCGATCCTGTACCCAAAATAAGCCATTTGACAAAAGTTCAGATGGGTAATTAGCACCTGTAATCGTAATCCAAAAAATCAAAGCCAAAAGTACAAGCATAATTGGATATCCTGTCATTTTACTTGTAAGAATCCGATCCAGTCGACGATCAAATGCGCTGTATTTTTCCTTCTCATATGTAACCGCGCCGCGGCATACATTTTCGGCAGCAGTTACCAAAGAAGAAACCATCTGATCTTTTAGCCCATCTTTGCTGAACCCTTTTTCCTTAAGGAAACTTTTTGCCCGCATAACACCTGCAAAAAGAGTTGGGTCCTTAAGAAAATCTTCTCCTAAATAAGAATCAATTTCCTTCATTAAAGATACGTCTGTGTCAAGCAGTTTTAAGCTAAGCCACCGACTATTTAACTTTCCATTTAATTTTTTTTGGAGCAGCGGCTCTATCATCGCAACTGCTTCTTCAATATCTTCTGAATAAGTAACTTTTAGCGGAGAAGCTGAAAGTTTCCCATCAACTACATTATCCAAAGTATTCATTAGCTTTTGTAGACTGTTTTTCTTTCTGGCTACGGTACTGACAATCGGAACTCCCAAACGCTTTTGAAGCATTTTTAAATCGATTCGAATGTTCTTTTTCTTGGCTTCGTCCATCAAATTGACGCACACAACTACTTTTGAAGAAATCTCCATTGTCTGTAAAACCAGATTAAGATTACGTTCCAGGCAAGTCGCGTCACAAACAACGACCACCGCATCGGGATCTCCAAAGCAGATAAAATTTCTGGCAACTTCTTCTTCTGCAGAATGCGCCATCAGAGAATAGGTCCCCGGAATATCCACCATCACATAAGAATGTTTTTTTGTTCCACAATATCCCTGCGCATTGGTGACCGTTTTTCCCGGCCAGTTTCCAGTATGCTGATTCATGCCTGTAAGTCCATTAAAGACGGTACTCTTCCCCACATTCGGATTTCCCGCCAGCGCAATCACCCGATCAAGCGGTGTATGCTTTTGAATTTTTAACCCAGAATCCACCGCGTTAATTCCAACCGAACGATTTGTTAACCCCATTCTGAAAGCCCCTTTCCGACTAAGCTTTAATCAGGATGTTTTGGCAGTCTTCTGAACGGATGGCAATTACCGCCCCCCGAATCAGGAATGCCGATGGGTCCCCTCCCGGGCTTCTTCCGAGACATTCCACATCTGTATTTTCGATGAGCCCAATATCCAAAAGTCGGCGTCTCATGCTGCCCTTGGAATTTAATGAACGGACAACTGCGTGCTGTCCCGGTACAATATCATTTAAGCAAAGCTGCTGATTCATAGAAATGACACCTTTCGAATAAATTTTAGGAGAAGGAAACTTTTAGTCTATCAACAGATTATTCAGCTTCCAAAATATTCGTTCCAAAAGTTGAATCATTAAAAATAAGGTGAATTCTATGAACGAGCAAAATGGATTCTATACTCTGAAAGGCTATCAAAAAAACGACAGTGCAGATATGACCTCTGCAATGGAAGATTATTTAGAAATGATCTGCCGAATTTTGCAGCAAGGGGAAACCGTAAAGGTAGGAGAACTCTCCCAAAGGCTCCATGTAAAGCCTTCATCCGTCACAAAAATGGTTCAGCAACTGACCAACTCCGGATATCTCCGCTCAGAAAAATACGGATTGATCTGCTTAACTCAAAAAGGCAGTCAAGTTGGAAAATATCTACTCTACCGTCATGACGTCTTATTTCGTTTTCTCTGTATCCTGAACCATTCTCAGGACGAATTGGAAGAAGCGGAAAAAATCGAACATTTTTTAACTCCTGCTACCATTCACAGACTTGATAAACTGACACAAGAGCTGGAAATTACAAGGGGAAAAACGTCTGCCGAACTCTCTCAAAAAGAGCAAACAGATTTAATCGAAAAAAGACCTCCTCCATAGGATTCAGGAACATAAAAAAGGCGCACCGCGAAAATCCGCAGTACGTCTTTTTATCTTTCCTCTATATTTATAAAAGTCTTTTTCTGAAACTTTCCGCTGAAAAGCCATACGTTCTCGTTGGTCTTCCTTTTTTATTGGGGCCTGAAATCGAAATTTCATGAATGAGCTGTGCTTCTAAAAGCTGCTGTAAAATTCGGTTTGCGCTGCGGGAAGTTACATTCAGTAGTTTTCCGACAGAAGCCGCTGTCAGATGCGCCGACTCATTGAGCTGAAACAGCCCAACCAGCTTTAGCAAATTGGTCTGGTTAATTCCACAATTTTTTGCAAATGAAACTGCATTCTGATTTTCATAGCTATAAGTAACCGCATGTGTAGCAGAAAGGGGACCTGTCATCTCCGCATTATCTCCACTGACCAAAAAGCCGTCGTTACCGCCGTATTTTAAAGCTTCCAGCAATGCAACTTCCGCATAATAATGACTGCGGTCTCCGGAAAGATTGAGTCCCGCTCCAATTCGGAATGGAAAATTCAAATGTTCCTGCAGATAACGCACTAATCTTTGAATTCGTTCCACTGAGATTGTCTGAATCGGTGCCTGCGTCTGGAGTTCAAAGCGTCCAAATCCAGCGGTAATCAAAAAGTCCATTCCATTATCTCGGCGAAAATCCACCAGCAACTTATGCAGCGTCGCCTCTCTGTACTCGCGCTCTTCCCCATTGCAGCTTCGTTCCATAGGCAACCGCAAAATAACGACTAAATGATCCATTTCCTCTGCCTGAGAAAGCCGCAGTTCTTTTACGGCAGCTTCGATTGATTCCTGAATCATAATAGCAGAAGGGAAAACTGCAAGATATGGAATCTTCAGCTCATCCAATGCCTTAAGATTATTAATGCTTCGGCTGATAACCAGATCGATTTTTCCAGCATCCCAAAGTTCCTGGGTACGGGCAGTAATCCTTTTATAGTTATAAATTTTATCTTCATAAAAATAAGGCATATTTTTCGGATCAATATACCGCTGCACGTCCATAAAATGATTAAGAGGAGTCAAGAAGTCCACAAACACACGATTCAAGGGGATCTCTGGATGCTCAATACAAAAATTCAGCAGAATTCCCAGAATATCTTTTGTTCCATAAGCAGTAAAAGCACAAGGAATTGCAATATTGGGGATATGGTTATGAATATAATGATATCCCAGCTCTCCAGAAAAGAAAATCACGTCGCACCGATCTTTGCAATCCTCATAGATCCAATCAATATCAGACAGCTCATTATAGATATATTTGTGAAATTCACACCCAAAATCATAACTTTCAATGACTTTATTGATCGGTTCCAATGAACGCTTTGGACTAACAATTGCAACAGAAATCATAAAATCTCCCAATCCATTTCTTAAGATTATTATGTCGAAAATTAATTTATCACAAACTTTTTCGTGAATTTTCTTTAATATATCACAAAAATTTTATTTGGTCAAAAAAAGGATTGACTTTTCTTGCTGTTGATGATATTGTGAATTCAGAATTAAGGACTTGAATTTTTAAGTCCTTAAATAAAACTAGAGGGGGAATACCTAATGACCAGTGCTATCCTTACCGATCTGCTTAAAAGTTTGGGACTTTTAGGCGCATTCCTGCTGATTGGCGTGTTTTTACGCGCCAAAGTTAAAATCTTTCAGAAAGCCTTTATTCCTGCTTCCGTCATCGGCGGATTTTTGCTCCTAATCCTAGGGCCGCAATGCTTTAACGTTCTTCCTATTCCTACCGATTGGTTTAACACCTATTCTCTATTACCTGGCATTTTGATTGTTCCAGTCGTTGCATCTGTACCTTTGGGACTGCGCATCGGCAAAGGGAAAAGCGCCTCTGGTGGAGAAGACAGCAGTGTTCTTAAAAACATCATACCACTCATGTTTATTGGACTTGGTGCCAGCATGTTACAATTTGCGATTGGCTTTGGCACACATATCGCCTTTAGCAGCCAGAACCTTTATGACGTTTTTGGCATCGAACTTGCCATTGGATTTGTCGGAGGTCATGGCACTGCAGGCACCCTCGGCAATATACTCAACGGAATGAACCTACCATATTGGGAAACTTCTCAGGGAGTTGCAATCACTACTGCAACTTTCGGTCTTGTCGGCGGCATTTTGATCGGCATTACAATGATCAACTGGGCTGCCCGCCATGGTCAGACCGCCATGCTAAAGAAGCCGGCAGATATTCCGGAGCCGCTTCGTGTCGGCTTTGAAAAAGATCCTGCAAAACAACCTTCTATTGGCCGTGAAACTACGATGTCTTCTTCTATTGATTCATTTGCATTTCACATGGCTCTGATTTTTCTCGCCTGCGGAATCTCCTATTGGATTATTCAAATAACCAAAGCCTACCATGTTCCGGTACTAAGCAGCATTTCCGTATGGGCTTATGGCATGCTCGTCATGTTCCTTATCTGGGGAATCATGTGCAAATTGAAGATTGATTATTTAGTTGATGATCACGTAAAGGGTAAAATTTCCGGTTCCTGCACCGAATTTGCTGTGATTGCAGCAATTTCAAGCATGCCGCTCAAAGCAATCGCTACCTATATCGTTCCAATCCTTGTCATGGTCCTCATCGGCTACATCGTTACTACGGCGGTTTTGTTCTTCTTCTGCAAACGTCTGCTGAAAGGTTTCTGGTTTGAACAGATGATCGGTACCTTTGGCATGGCCACTGGCGTTTTCCTGACCGGCATTCTGCTTCTCAGAATTTGCGATCCGGACCTCAAGAGCCCTGCTCTTGCAAACTATTCACTCTCTTACACCGTTACCAGTATTATTTACTTTGCATTACTCAATATGTTCATCGTTCTGCCAATGAGCAATGGTGCAGGATTTACCGCACTGGTTGGTCTTGGCATTGGCGTTGCCTCTTTGATTGGTGCTATCATTTCGAGCCGTGTTGCATTTGGCAAAGAATTTAAAGGGAACTAATTTCCTACATAAAGGAAGAAACATAATATGGAAACTTATGAAAAGCTGCTCACTCAGTTGAACGCGAAAATCTGGGATTTTTCAGAATTAAAATTTTGCGAATATCGTTCTTCAGGGGCAATCATTGATCTTCTTACAAAAGAAGGTTTTTCAGTAGAAGCCGGTCTAGCCGGAATGGATACAGCTTTTACCGCCTCCTTCGGCAGCGGTCATCCTATTATTGGCATCCTAGCCGAATATGATGCACTTTCGGGGCTCAGCCAAAAAGCTAACGTTGCGTCTCCTTCTCCCAGAGAAGAAACACCAAACGGGCACGGCTGCGGGCACAGTCTGCTGGGCAGCGGCTCTGTCGGTGCCGCACTGATGGTGCGGGACTATCTAAAAGAAACCAAAAAATCCGGTACAGTAGTTCTATATGGCTGCCCTGCAGAAGAAGGCGGCTCCGGAAAAGCTTATCTTGCAAGAGCCGGTGCATTTGATCGTCTAGACGCTGCTATCACATGGCATCCCGGTGGAGGCAACGCTGTTGCAACCGGTTCCATGCAGGCAAATTGTCAGGCTTATTTCCGCTTTAAAGGAATCTCCGCTCACGCTGCCGGAGCCCCACATCTAGGACGCAGTGCTCTGGATGCCGTAGAACTGATGGATGTTGGCGCTAACTATCTGCGGGAACATATTGAACCAACTGACCGGATTCATTATGCAATTACCAATACCGGCGGAATTTCTCCAAATGTAATACCTAACCATGCAGAGGTCATCTACTTAATTCGCTCCACTGACTCTGAAAAAGTACAGAAACTATACGACCGTGTTTGCAAGATTGCAAAGGGTGCTGCCCTGATGACAGAAACCGAAGTGGAAATCCGATTTGATAAAGCCTGTTCAAATGTACTCTCAAACTCCGTGCTGGAAGAGGTCCTTTATCAGAGTATGACGAGCGTTCCTCTTCCTATTTATACAGAACAGGAACTGGATTTTGCAAAAGAGATCAAAAAGACCGTTAAAGAAATAGATATGGCGAGTGATCTCTCTCTAACAGCATCATCTGTTGCAGAAAAGCGCAAAATGATCGCGAAATGCGAAGCACTTCCGATGATGAATTTTGTTTTACCTCACAAACACCTGGATATTAACATTCCGGGTTCTTCAGATGTCGGTGACTGTAGTCATGTCGTTCCTACTGCTCAGTTTATTGGCGCTTGTTTTGTGCCTGGTACACCGGCACACTCATGGCAGGCCGTAGCACAGGGAATTTCAGGCACAGCAGTTAAAGGAATGCTTTATGCTGCAAGAGTTCTCTCTGACACGGCACAGAGACTGATCGACGATCCTACTATTCTTTCAAAGGCTAAGGAAGAATTTCTATCCGAAACAGATGGAAAGCCTTATCGCTGCCCAATCCCGCCGGAAATCATGCCAAATAGTAACGCAAAAAAATAAGATCGTTTAAGATCGTTTCATGTGGCTTTCTCAAATAGAAAAAGGGGGCAATTTTATTCATGACAATTCTTGAATCCGCGCAAAAGATGGAATCACATCTTTCCGAACTGCGGGAAGAATTCCATCGTCATCCGGAGGCAGCTTTTCAGGAAAAAGAAACCTCCGCTTTAATTGCAGCGGAACTGCGCAAAATCGGTAGCTATCAAATTACAGAAAACATCTGTGGACATGGAATTCTTGCAGAAATCCACGGCAACAAACCTGGTAAAGCGGTTGCGCTTCGCGCCGATATTGATGCTCTTCAGATCACAGAAGAAACAGGGCTACCATTTTGTTCTCAAACTCCGGGCATGATGCACGCATGCGGCCACGATAATCATATTACGATGTTGTTGGGCGCAGCGCATCTACTCGCACAGTTTCAAGATCAAATTTCCGGAACGGTACGGCTCATTTTTCAGCCTGCCGAGGAATTTTCTCCAAAAGGCGGCTCCCGTTCTATGATTAAAGCCGGCGCATTAAAAGGAATCGACGCAATTTTTGGCCTGCATGTCTGGCCGGGGCTTCCGCTTGGTACCTTTGGTGTAAAAGCCGGTCCTCTGATGGCTGCTTCTGATCATTTCTATGTTAAGATTCACGGAAAATCCGGCCACGCAGCCACTCCTGAAGCAGGAATCGATTCGCTGCTCGCCGGTGCTCAATTTGTAACAGCAGCACAGTCAATTATCAGCCGCAACACAGATCCTCTTAAATCGGCAGTCATCTCGATCGGAACCTTTAAAGCTGGCACACGCTATAACATTATTGCAGAAGAATGTGCTTTAGAGGGAACCTGCCGCACTTTTGACCCCGACGTTCGAGACCTTGCAGAGCGGCGTCTTGGAGAAGTATTAAAAGGAATCTGCACCTTATCACAATGTACCGGAGAACTTGATTATGAACGGGGCTATATGGCCGTTAATAACGATGCAGCGATGTCCGATTATGTCCATAAAACCGCGGCTTCTTTGTTTGGAGCAGAAAAATCCGTTCTTGTTCCCCATCCTTCCATGTGCGCAGAAGATTTCGCTTTTTATCTCGATCATGTTCCAGGTGCTTTCGCCTGGATCGGCACTGCAAAAGAAGGAGATCCAATCTGGCCGCTGCACAGTTCTCATTTTACAGCCAACGAAGATATTTTATGGCGTGGTGCAGCGCTGCTTGCCTCTTTGGCGCTAAATTTTAAAGGCTGATCTTCTTTATAGAAATTTCATTGAAAAAGGTTCCGTTTTTTCGGAACCTTTTTCTTTATATATAACATATGATAGGTCTGCCATATATCTTCGCCTGCACGATTTTTATTTCTTATATTTAGATATTTGTGTGTAAAAGTGTAATGAGAAATTAATATAAAATTTTACTTTTACATAAGTATTTGCAGGGACGGTGATAGTATGAATGAGTATGGAATGGATGAATTTTGTAAAAGTTCAAATTACAAAAGTAATTGGCGACCTTTACTTAAAGAAGAGGATTCTAGCGTAGTCAGTCCTCCTAATATTAAAAAAACAAAAAAAGAATGTGAAAGTATTGAAAAGTCCGTAGAAAGAAATGAGACATGCGAAGAAAAGGATATTTTAAAAAAATTAGCCAAAATAAGCACTGATATCGATACATTGAATCTCATGCTTTCGGATCAAAAAAAAACAATAGATGATCTGTTTACTCTCTTAGAGAAAAAGGAGACTATCACTCCTAAAAAAGTTTTAAATTCCCAAAAAAGCAATCCGGATCAGCATCATTTTATTTCTGTTTTATTTGCCAAATTGCGTCGTTTGTTCGGGCGTTTTCTAATATTTAGTCAACACATCCTGCACATTAAGTTCTAATTCACATAAGATATACATAGAAAATGATGTATCCTTTCATTTTCAATCTTAAATTTAGGAGTGAAAACTTCATGAGTACTGACGTAGCTCAAGAGCCACTTGATATTTTTGTCCGAAGAGTTCTGGCGAAATCCGAACTGCTCCAGACACAGGAAGTCTTCCAAGAAAATTATTCTAGTGATACTCTCCCTAAACCTTTGGGTACAAAGGCTCCATTAACGCTCTATATAATCAACCACGGCGCAGAGGCAAGCACTGAGTCCCCTAATCCAAGTACCGGATCTCCTGTAAAATGTGTGAAACTCTGCAAACGGATTCTTGACCAAGACCCAGCAAACACTATTCTTTGCACACAAAAGTCAAGGGTATCCCTTAATTTCGAACTGGTTTTAGTCGTAGAATACGAGGATAATACTTTTAATGTGCTGACACTTCCAAAAGACCTTTCGGCTTTTACGAAGTACACCACAGACACAAAAGCATTCGTTGGGTCTACCGTACTTGATCCGACCACCGGCGCACCTATCATTCAGCATCAAAGCGTAACACAACCTTATGAGCAGTTTGTCATTAAATATAATGCAACGTCAACTGCATACGCCAACTTTGAATATACGGTTACGATTCCTCTGTCCAGCTTCAGTGCACCTCTGCGGAAATGTGAACTGAATGACCCGACCCTTCAGTCTTATATCGTATTGAGAAACCTGACTTACCAAGTAGATGTACTTGACCAATATCTGGCTCAGGCTGGTGCGACTACCACCATCTGGACCACAATGGTTAACTTCTCGCTGTCTGAAGACATCATCGATAAACTTGGAATTAATCAGGACATTCAAATTATGGGTACACCAGAATACGTTTGCCAGGATAGTAGCTGCGACTGCTGCTGAAAAAGTATCGCAATCGGATTTACTGCAAAATGAAATGCTATCCGTTAAATAGGAAGAAAAATAATCAAAAATTGGGTCAGGATACCGCTATTTGGGTTATGCAAATGGCGGTATCCTTTTCTATATTATTTTAAGCATTTTTATATCCGTATTGATCAGCACTAATGATCTTATTAGCAGGCACACATGGAGCAATCCTGATTTTGCGGTGCTTTCAGCTCTTAATCGAGATCAGTATAATAGAGAAACTTGTAATGGAGATATTTGATACTCACTTATATCGTTAAACTGTTTTCAAATCATTATGATGATAAACAGGAAAGGCCGGCGATTTTAAATCGTCGGCTTTTCCTTAGATATAAATAAAAAGCTTCATTAATTGTTTTTGGTCACGTTGTCATCATGATCGTGGTCTTGATCTGTTTTGGAATGTTCTTTCTCCACAGCGCAGCTTTGCTCATTAAAAACATCCATTCCCTCAACTGGTTTGATGCCAAGCAATTCATCTGTAATCTCTCGAAGCAAAGTAGGATCAGAATTGATAATACAGTTATAGATTTTATTATGGGTATCGCTTTCTCCCAATGGAGGGAGTCCAGCTTCGAACCGGCGATGGACACGAGCTCTGACCAACTGAGTAATGTTGCTGCGAATCAGTTGCTGCACCATAAAGTAAACATCTTTATACAGCCTATTGTGACTCATTTTTATTATTTTGTAGTGGAAATTAAAGTCTGCGTCTACCAGACGTTTCAGTGCATCTTCATTGTCCACGTCTAAACTATATTTCAGCGCAAGGTCATTGTAATGAATCAGGGCATTATGCAGCTCCTCTTTCTCCGCATCAGTGGCCGAAAGTATCGCCAAACGCATGCATTCATATTCCAACAAACTACGCAGCTGACGCACATCATCGTAACAATCCTTGCTTTCATAAAAGACAGATATCTCACTGAGCATAGGCTTCAGGGAAAAGTCCCGCACAAACGATCCCTCCCCCACCCGAGTCTCAATAATGCCAAGGGTACTAAGTTTCTGCAGAGCCATACGCACACTTAGACGATTGACACCAAAAGTGTCAGCAAAATCAGACTCTGAAGGAAGTTTGTCTCCTGCTTTCCAGATACCGTCTACAATATCCTGCTTGATAGACGCACAAACCTGATCCACAAGAGAGATACGCCTTATTTTCATTTTTCTCTGGGGAAACTTTCCGAGGGATTCTTTTTCCATACTATTTCACCTAAAATTACTCAATATTTTATTTTAATTATAACCCTTTTCTGAAAATAATGCACCTTTTTTAATGTTGAATGTCTTTCAAAACTTTAACAATCAAAAAAACAGCCATCTTCCGGCTGGAAGATGGCTGACTGTGAAAAAGGATAGCTACATTTAAAGGCACGCGCAATTATTTGATAACAACCTTCTTGGCCTTAGACATGTACTCCTCGCTCATTTCCTGGCCAATGCCCGGAAGCTCTGGAATTTCATAGAAGCCATTCTTAGGCGCATAGTAATACTTGCCGGCATTCTTAAACTTGGTCAGCAAATTGGCATTATGCTCCTCGTGAATGACAAAGTTGGGGATAGTAGCTTCTACCTGCAGAGCAGCCGCAGTAGCAATAGGCCCGCCACAGACGTGAATCTGTACACCGATATCGTAAACCTGGGCCATATCACAGATTTTCTTTGTCTCTGTAATTCCACCGGTGTTGCACAGATCAGGCTGGATCACGTCCAGAGTGCGATCCTCAAAGAACTGACGGAAGCCCCAGCGGGTGTAGCTGCGCTCGCCAGTAGCAAGTGGCAGACCACTGCGCTCCTTGATATGTTTAAAGAGCATCGGATTGCAGGGCATCGTGGGTTCCTCAAAGTACATGATACGATAAGGTTCAAGAGCCTTGCCCAAAATAGCAGAGGTGTTGGCATCAAGCAAAGAGTGAATCTCGACAATGATGTCCAGATCATCACCGCCAGCCTCACGAGCTGCGGCAATGCGTTCTACAGAGCGCTTTAGGTCATGTTCCCTGTAGCAACCACGAATTTGATTTCCTTGGGTAGCAAATACTGCGCCAAAGTCTTTCTTCTGAGTGGGAGCGAAAACAGGGTCGATCTTAACAGCATCATAACCTTCCGACATAGCGTCCTTAACGACGTCATAGTATTCCTTCGGATCGTACAGAAGGGTCATAGAATCGTCTTTCTCTATGAGTTTCCGCCAGCCAAACTGAAGTTGGGATGCATAGGCGCGGAGCTTATCGTTGGTTTTGCCGCCGAGCAGCTTATAAACAGGCAGGTTCAAAGCTTTGCCTTTAATATCCCAGCAGGCAGTATCGATAGCTGCTATCGCAGAGGTGACAACTACGCCGCCTCCCATGCCCCAAAATGTATGACGATGCAGGTGTTCCCAAATCTTTTCGGTATTAAAGGGGTCCATACCGATAACCAACTTAGCAAAGTCCTGACACTGACCAAAGGCCGCCTCAGAGCAGTTGCCATAAGCTAAACCAGCCTCACCAAATCCGCTGATTCCTTCGTCTGTGTTGACCTTGATGGTAATAAAACCGCCAAGAGCGCCGTCACCAAGGTAACATTCTACACTTGTAATTTTCATGAATAGTTACTCCTTTCTTTTACTATGGTTATTTATTGAAAAACTTTTTAAGGGACTGCTTATTTTGTGGTAGGCGTAGGTGCGTCTTCTTCACCCGGATCTTTATCCCACACGGAAGTATGAATTTCGATATTGCCGCGTTTGGCGCGCCAGATTCCGATAGCAGCTGTAACCAAAAGCGCTGCTACATTCGCAATCGCTAAGGCAGGGGTCATGGACAGGCAGGACTTCCAAAATACCACAATTGCTCCGACCAAAGACAAAACGCAGATGGTGTAATAGAAGCCGTTGGATACATGAAGGCGACATTTACCCCATGCTTCAGGATATTTTTTGGGCAGTCTGATTATCGCTACAAAGTTTAGGAAGGCGAAAAAAGAGGTAAAGATCTGCACCATATTGGTGATGACAGTAATAGACAGATTAAAAATGATAGGAATAATGCCCAAAACATACATAAAAGCCAAAATGAAAACGCGAGACCCCTTAGCATTCTTTTTCCCAAAAGAGGCAGGAAGCCAACCGTCATCGCAGGACTGGCCGATCGTAATAGCATTATAAGCAAAGCTGGAATTCAAGGTGGACAGCAACGCCATAATGGGGCCGCCGATAATAAAGAAGTAAAACAGCCAGGTTGGGAAAATACGCTGTGCTGCAAAGACCAAAGTGGTTGAATTTCCATATTCACTTACATTCATAACGCCAACGCCAGCCATAGCCACGCCCACATAAAGGAAAATTAAAGTGGGGACAGTCATCAGCATGGCGGCGGGAATATCCCGTTTGGCGTTTTTAGCATCACGGCCATAAGCAATCGTCATATAATATCCCTGACAGGAATACACAAACAACAGAATCGCGCCGGTGAATCCGCCGGATATCTGACCTTTGTCAAAGGTAATCCCCCAGCCGTTAATCAAAAAATTGGGATCGGAAAAGTTAAAGATTGGCAGCTTCATTTTGAAAATACCCACAATTGCAAAAAGAAGTAGGGCAGCAATGAGCAGCCATGTCATTAACTTTTGAGCATGTGCCATTATATCCACACCTAATAGGTTCACAATAAAGAAAATGGTTAGCAAAACAACGCCTACAATGATACGGGCAGTTGTGCCGCCCAAAGAGGGGATAACGTCACCCAGATATGCAGCTGCAGCGGTGCCGAACAAAGATAATGACAGGCACTGCGTTAAATAAGAAAATGCAAAAATTCCGGAAGTAGTTGGCCCGGCTAGTTCGCATAACATAGAATAGTTGCCGCCGCCCAGGCGGAGAGCCGACGAGACAAAGACATAGGGTAAAACCATAATAAAGCCCATAACAATAGCTATTAAGTAGGCAAGCCAAGCAGAATAACCAGTCATTTTAATTGCTGGGACAATAAGAGTGATGACACCTGCACCAATAACCTGCCCAACGGCTAATGCATAGAGTTCTGTTCTTCCGAGAGTTCCGGGCTTTGGTGCTGGCTCTTTAATTACTTTAATTGCCATAGTAAAGATCTCCTCGCTTTCTCTCTAATTTAAACGGTATCCTTATGGTTGCTGCTGGGAAAAATCATCAAGATTTGGCAGGCCAAAAATGGCACACTTCTCATTAAGGGCTAATATTTATACTTCTCTTCACTCCTCCTCTTCAAATTAGAATAACCGACTAAAACTGACTAAAAAATCATTCTACTACTTTGTAAAGAATTGCTTTGTCAATTGCCTCTTGCAAAAACTCGTTACCGATACCAGGCAGATCAGGGACTGTAAAATACCCGTTTTCAGGCTGAAGATTGTACTTTGTTAAGCCTAGGCAAGTGTCCATCCGGTTGCAGGTGTGATGCTCATGAATAACAAAATTAGGAATGGTACACTCCAGATGCAGCGCCGCATTGGTAGCCAAAGGACTACCTGCCACATGGATCTGAACACCTACATCAAAAGCATGGGCCATGTCACAAATCTTCTTTACTTCACTGATGCCGCCACAGTTTCCAATATCTGGTTGAGCCAACTGCAGAAGATTACGTTTAAAGTAATCTGCATACTGCCAGCGTGAAAAAAGGCGTTCGCCATTGGCAATCGGCACACTGATATATTTGGAAATGTACTCAACTGTTTGAGTAGTAGGCGTATTTGGTTCTTCAAATGCTAAGATGTTATACTTTTCGGCCAGTCTGCCCAACTGTACTGCGCCCAAAGCATCTGGATAGGAATGATTTTCCATAATGATGTCCACTCCGTCACCGGCAGCTTCTCGTGCAGCCTTCATTCGGGCTTCTACCATCTTGAGCTGAGCGGGCGTGAGGAATCCGGTGGTATCTAAAAAGTTTAAAGGCTTCCCCTCTTCATCTCGGTCAAAGAAGTCGATTTTCACTGCATCAAATCCTTCAGCAACGGCCAGCTTCACATTATGAGCATAATCCTCCGGTTTGACGGCCCAAAGGTGCTCACTCACTCCAACCTGACCCCAACCAAACTGTAATTGGCTGGCATAGGTACGGAGTTTATCGCGAACCTTACCGCCCAAAAGCTGATAGACAGGAACATTAAAATATTTTCCCTTAATATCCCACAGTGCAACATCGATGGCAGCTATCCCGGAGAATACTACCGGGCCACCATTCTGCCCCCAAAAGCTTTTTTTATACAGACTTTCCCAGATCAGTTCCGTCCGCAGAGGATCCATACCAATAACAAGTCCTGCTAAGTCACACACCATCCCAAAGGCTGCAGAACCTCCTACACCGTAAGCCATGCCGGCTTCACCATCTCCACAGATTCCTGCATCGGTATGAATGCGGCAACCAATCGGACTATTCATTTTGCTGTTTGCAGTAGGAAGGCGAAATACTTCCACCTTAGTAATTTTCATATATTTTCTCCTTTCACTTATTCACTTAATCAGTTGTTCGCTATGTCAATTAGTGTATATATTTATTCCTTAAAAGTCAATAGCAATATGAGATATTTGTTCAAAATTTTAATTTTTGTGATTTGTTTTTGTGCAATTTTTTGGAAAAGGCAAAAGTCTGTTTCACCATTTTTTGTTTTATTCAGATTCTTTTTGATTCAATTTGCCAAAACATTTTATTATAAAGCAAAAAAAGGCAGAGCCGTCTAGTCTGGCGGCTCTGCCCATAATGAAAGTGTAATTTATGATCTGGAAAAAACAAATGATATCAATCGTTTTCAATTATCTTTGCGCGATACATGCCTTGCTTTTTTAATATATCTGCCACAGTATACGCGTCAAGTCCTTCCATACAGATGCTGCGGCATTCACCGGGATAGTCTTGCGAAAAAGTATTCCAAGCAGTTGTTAGCTTGTTAGTTTCATGTAACCCATATTTTGTTAGCAAGCCAACATATTTTTCTGGCGTCTCCGAATAAATAGAAACTACTTTGTATGTCTGAATAAAAATTTCCTCATGACTCTTGTGAGATGCAATCGCAAATTGAGATAATCCGTCACTCAATAGCAGCTGCCCGTATGAAGCCATTATTGTATCAATTTGATTTTGCGTTTGCCCATCAAGATACAGTACTTCCTGGTGAACAATTTTTCGAAATCCCATTTTGTTTTCTTCATGAATTGACAGTGGCAATTGCATCACGAAAAACAAGGGTTCAGGAAGCGCTTTATAAAAATCGGTGACTAAAGCTGATAATTTCTCATAGCTAACGTTGGCGAAAATGGATTCTCCCTTAAATATCTGATATTCTTCCAAAATTTTATTAGGGAAAGGAATTGTCACTCCGGGAGCTGTTTGAAACATGACCTCCACTTCTTTCATACAAAATAGAAAATATATCCTTATTGTAACAGCCCAACAAAAGAAAGTCTATTTATGAAAATAAAAACAATAGCAAGAGTAACCTCATTTTCAACCTTAGAAAAAAAGCAATAGGCTGTCGGCTCAAAGAGCGACAGCTTATTGCTTAGAATGTTACCATATAAAAATTACATTACTTTGAAATGCTTTAGCTTTTTACATCAAGGTGTTGAAAGCTTTTCTTCCTTAGGAACATGTGGAAGATTCCATTTGAAACGAGCGGCTAACCATCGCATACAGATAACCATTAGAAAACCACATACCATTGAAACTTCCTGAGAATATACGCGAAACAAAATGGTCATACCCAGCCCTCCAATTAGGGAGGATACGGCATAAATGTGCTTTTGAAAGATATCTGGCATTTGATTCGCCATTATATCTCTTAAAGCGCCTCCGCCCACGCCAGTCATAAGGCCCAAAAATGTCGGTAAAAAGATTTGATTTGTATAGCCAGCCTGATATCCGATGATGACCCCATCCACTGTGAACGCTGCTAAACCTAAGGTATCCATCCAAAAGAGCATCTTAGCAGATAAAAGGCCTTTGGGGTTTGCAGGCGCTTTTTTTAGATACATCGAGCCAAAAACAAGATTTGCCACCAGTGCTGCAAGGCCAACATAGACTGGATTTTGGAACATATTCGGTGGGGTACTATTTACAATAAGATCTCGTATGAAGCCGCCGCCACAAGCTGTTGTAATGGCCAATACATTTACCCCGAAAATGTCCATTCCTTTTTTGATCCCTACCAGTGCTCCCGAAATTGCAAACGCGATTGTCCCAACAAGATCAAACAAAGCAAGAAATGTCCAACTCATCGTTTGTTTTAGGCTCCATTTCGTTCAAACATTTTGTTTCTGCTTTTCCAGGCGCTTCTTTTCCCACCGATCAACAACTGTCGTCACGGCCATGTCGCCCATCACGCTCAACGATGTTGTACCCATATCAAACAAGCGATAGAAGGCGCTCACCACCGCAACGACTTCAAGCGGAAGGTTCATTGCTGCAGCTACTACCAAAAGCCGCATGATACCGCCACCAGGCAAACCGGTACTTCCTGTACAAACCAGCGTGGTGAGGACAATGCAGTTCAAAATCTGACCTATGCCGAAATGAATGCCTACCGCCTGTGCGCAAAACAGCACTACTACCCCCGACAGGATGGCGCCGCCATCCTGATTGACAGTTGCACCGAGTGGAATAGAAAAGTTTGAAATGCTCTCGTTCACATTAAGCTTTTCTTTCATCAGTTTAAGCGAAACCGGAACAGTAGCTGCCGAACTGCAGGTGCTCATTGCCGTCAGCCAGCTTTCAGAAGTATCTTTTAAGAACTTGATGGGATTCATTTTTGCTCCAATAAGCAAGAGCAACCCATACACAACAAGAATATGGAGAAGACAAGTAAAGTAAAATGTACCGAGAAGCTTCGCAATGTTACCCAAGGACTCCACGCCGTACTTACCCATGGTAGATGCCATCAAGCAGAAGACGCCGATAGGAGCAATCGTCATCACCATCCCAATGATTTTCATGAAAAACTCGCTAAGGGTGGTAACCCAGCCGGTAATACGTCTGCTGTTTTCATTGTTCATTTTAACCAGAGCAAGTCCAAAAATAATGGAAATGATCAAAACCTGCATCATGTTGGCATTTGTAAAAGAGGCAAACATATTGCTGGAGAACAGAGAAAGTACAAAATCGGAAATTCCGGGAAAATCTGCAACTTTCACTTGGGAAACATCCATCGTCATCGTGAACCCAACGCCCGGTTTAAAAATTTCCGTTGTGACAACGCCTAAAACACCCGCCAGAATTGTTGTCAACACATAAATGGTCATGATTTTTCCGCCCACAAGCCCCAATGTTTTGGGGTCGTCCACGCTGGCAATTCCTTTGACGACCAAGGTCAGCACAACCGGCACCATCACCATTTTAATCATGTTCAACCAAACGGTTCCAATAAAGCCAATTTCAGAGCATTTTTCGCCAACTACCAATCCTACAATTCCACCCAGAATCATGGCGATAAAGATCTGTACAGGCAAAGAAATCTTTTTCAGTTTACTCATGAAAACTCATTCCTTTCTTATACAATCAATTACAACATCTCCACATTATAACCACGGGCCACGGCAACTTCTTTGCCATCCTCTATGTACAACCGTTCAACATGCTCGGGAATGGCTGTCCAAAAATAAGGAAGCGCCTGCCCCCACAAGCTCATCAATTGTTCACGGGTAATTTCTTTGTTTCCCTGTCTGCCCATGATAACGACTTCATCGCCCGCCTGAGCCTCCGGAATATTCGTCAAATCGACTGTTGTGTGCTCCAGCGACATCAGAACACATACGGGAGCCTTCTTGCCGTGAATCAGCACATAGCCCTTCGCCTGATTGCGGCCAATTCCATCCGATACGCCGGCGGCTACAATTCCAATCCGCAAAGGCTTTTCAAGCTTGCAAGGCGCATAGTTTTCACCAAATTTTCCGCCAGTGGTTTCTTTGACAATCAGCAAACGGCTCTTCCAAGCCAGCATTGCCGGCTGCAGATTCGGACAACCATCCTTCAAATCGTCACCGTTGCGAATCTCGACCGGAGAATACCCCCAGATACCGCGACCAGGGCATATACCTGTTAAACGCATATCTGGATAAACAATGCCGCCCGGCGTATTGACCAACTGTGCAAAGGGAATATGAATTCCGTATTCTTCAATTTCGTCAAGCGCTTTTTTGAAACGCTCGTATTGCCAATGAGGATACGCTTTTTTGCTTTCATCCCATCCTGCATATGCAAGATGACTATACAAGCCTTCGACTTTGATCCCGGGGTAGTGTGCGATTTCCTCAATCATGGCAGGGGCTTCTTCCGAATTGATCCCCAAACGCCCTCTTCCGGTTTCCATTTTTACAAATACACCGATTTCTTTGCCTGCTGCGACTGCCACATCCGAAATTGCTTTTGCTTGAAATGAATACATTACGGTAGGAGTCAAGTCATATTGGGAATAGAGGTCAGCTACCTCTTTCACTAGGTTACTGGCAAAAATAACGATTCGGCATTTCACGCCGGCTTTTCTCACCTGAATTGCTTCATCGATATTGCCAACTGCCAGGATGGTAGCTCCTGCTTCTTCCAATGCCTTGCAGGCCATAATTACCCCATGACCATAAGCATTGGCCTTTACAGCTGGCATAACGATAACCTTTTCGCCCGCCATCTTTTGAATTTCACGGAAATTGTTTTTGATTCGTCCTAAATCAATTTCGAGCCAGCAGGCTCTATGAAATTTTTGATACACGATATCACTCTCCCTTTTTTCTTTGCAGTATTTTTTCTTTATGCCTCGAATTTCAAGTCTGTCAGGAACTTAAAATCAAGCACGTTACTGTTGCTAATTTAAGTATATCTGTGCTATCATAATTACACAAATATAAATAACAATATACAAACTATTTATGCAGATTAATACTTTTGCAGAGGTCCTGCTTGTAAAGGAGCAATTATGTTTAAATACCTTGATTATATTTATGAGGTGTACAAAAGCCAAAGCTTCAGCCGCGCAGCGGAGAACCTTTTTATTTCACAATCCTCCCTTAGCTTGACAATTAAACATGCTGAGCAACAAATTGGAGCGGAGATTTTCAATCGAAAGACTAAACCCCTTTCTTTGACGGAGTTTGGTCAGAAATATATAGAAGCCTGCGAGCAAATTTTACTTTTGAGCAGCGAATTGGAAAATTACATCTATGACATCAATCATCTTTGTAAAGGGACTATTCGGATTGGCGCAGGTAATTTTCTTGCCACTTATCTGGTTGCCCCCTTGATTGGCCAATTCAAGAAGAAATATCCGAATATCAACATCAACCTTGTAGAAGGACGCTCAGCGGATTTAAGCTCACACCTGGAAAAAGGTGATTTGGATCTTTTGGTGACGAACGCTGAACTTAAGTCCAAGGCTTTTGAGAAGCAAAAACTATTTAGCGAGCATCTTCTTATGACGATTCCCATAAAAATGATTCCTTGCGCCAACTTTAATTCACAGCCATTAAGTATGGAAGATATTCTTTCGCGAAATTATGGAAACAATTCCTACATCGACTTATCCAGAATGAACGGAATTCCTTTTATTGGGCTGCGCCCGGGAAATGACACACGTATTCGAACAGACTTGCTCTATAAGGAGCAAAACCTGTCTCCTACTTATTTCATGGAAATGGATCAATCTTCTACGGTGTTTATAATTGCCTCCAATCAGGCAGGCGCATGTATCGTTGCAGACACAGTTATTCGCACACTCTGGCGTGATCAACAGATTGCAATCTATGATATAAAAAGCAGCTACGCAGATCGAGAGGTTGCCGTTTATTCCAAAATAAGCAAGTGTAAGACGGCCGTTTTGCAGAGCTTTATTGACCTGCTGTTAGAAAAAGCTCAAGATATATTGTGATTTTATTTTCGACTGTCGACACGGCATCTTTCGGATTGTTACTTTGTATAGGAATTGGAAAAGCGCTGCACGCGAAATGGGAGTATGAAGTAAAGATAACCAACATAAAGTAGTGATGGCGGACATCAACGTGCTGGCTACAAAGGATTATCCGCTACGAATGATAGAACGGGTCATGGACTATGACTGGCTGTTTGCCAGGCTAAGCCCGTATTATTGCCATGATAACGGGCAGAACAGAACAGACCAGGTTGTGCTGGTAAAGATAGTTCTCATCCAGCATCTGTTTGGCATTCCATCGCTTAGGCAAACATACCAGAGGATAAGCGACACCCTATGTATCGCTGGTTTTTGAGCTGCTGTCTGCTGGATAACATGCCGCATTTTGCAACAATAAGCGCAATTTCGTAACCATGGTTTGATCACACAAGGTTTGGTAAAACAAAATAATGCAAATAATACAGCACATTTGGATATCAAGCTGAAGACGGATCACTCTATTAGTATTAGCCACAATATGGCTATCAGGTGGGAATGATTACAAAAGCCCGAAAATCCTTGATACACAAGGGTTTCCGGGCGTACCATCAATATGGAATACCTTTTATATCGTGTTATATTTTGACTGAACGGTCTCAGCAACAGTGTCAAATGAACGTCCTGAAAGATTTGCAAGTACTTAAGATGTTTGCTTTACCAACCTATTTTCTCATAATAAACATCAGCATTCTTCATTGGTCATACGCATACTTCAACACTCCGGCCTACATTTCAGAAAACAAACTAACCCAATATTTTATCGAAAAATATGGTATTACTGACAAGGAAACTGAAGTCATTGAATTGATCTTGGGTGGGCTTACTTACAAACAGATTGCAGACAGACTTTTTATTTCGCCCAAAACGGTGGATAACCATGTGCAGAATATATATAGAAAGCTTCAGGTAACAAGCAAGATACAACTTTCCAATTTAATCCGCTCAAAAGAAAAGTAATTGAATGTGTGCACTTGAATTATTTTTACTTGTGGGAAATTAATAATCCTGTCACTCGTATATGATAGGCGAGTGACCTTATAGGATTTGCTTCTCGCAAACCCACATGAATGCTGACATAACAAAAGACCGTCGACAAAAGTCTACGGCCTTTTTAATGGTCAGAGTGAAATTATAGGACTTGAAAAAGTCCAGTAATACCAATGGTTCACAGACAGTCTGTGAGCAGTGTTTACGTTAAAAGTCAAAGAAATCGGCAGCGTTTTGAGAAAGCTTCGTGAAAGCGGGACGCCCTTTTGACACCAAGCGTTTCAGGGCATATTCTACGTTTCGTTTACCTCATTTAGTGACATGACCAAAACGTCGGTAGATAGTATTACGGCATTATGCTATAATACAGTTACAATAACTGAGGGATGGTGTAATTGTGGAAATCAAAAAAACAGGAGCCTTTATCGCCGAACGACGAAAAGCAATGCGTATGACGCAAAAAGAGCTTGCGTTAAAGTTAAATGTAACGGACAAAGCAGTCTCAAAATGGGAAAGGGGAATTGGGTACCCTGAAATTACAACAATTCCTCTTTTAGCGGAATTGTTGGGCGTGTCATCCAGCGAGATTATGCTGGGTGAGCATACAGAGCCTTCTCGTGCTCACAGCAACATACAAGAGACACCCCAGCCGGATGTCATTGTTTCAAGTACGGTCGAATATATGAAACAATTACAAGGGCAGAAGGTATCCCGGGCAAAAGAAATTGCATTCGTGTCCCTGTCGGGAACTCTTTTTATTGGAATATTCGTGTGCGGTCTTTGCAACTATCTTTTATCCGCAAAATTTGACTGGTCACTTTATGTGTTTGGAAGCGCAGTGCTTGCTTGGCTGGTTACAGCGCCATTGTTGAAATTCAAGAAGAATCGCAGCCTTTTTTCGATGGCTGGCCTTAGCGTCACAATTGTTCCGTTCCTGCTGCTGATTGAATATTTAGGATCGGCAAAAAACTGGGTGATTCCGTTCGCACTACCCATTATAATTCTATCGTTGGCCAGTCTATGGGCATTTGTATTATTGCTCCATTTCGTCAAAATGAGGTTAGCAAACAGGATTGCCCTGGCAATGATCCTGTTTGGTGTTTTGGACAATCTGGCCATACAACATTTTGTCACACATTATCTGAAACTGCCTTCTTCCGCACAAAATAATCCTTCATCTGCAATTGTAGCCATTGCCTGCGCATTTATAGCAATAGCTCTTTTCACTGCTATGACTTTATCGAAGAAGCAACGCAAATAGAGGGGATTTTGTACCTTCACTGCCAATTTCATAATCATTTTATGTCAAATACGTAAGTCCTTCCACGCGCATCTCAATTTCGAGTAGCCTTATAGGATTTGCTTCTCGCAATCCCGCATAAATACAGGCAAAACAAAAGACCGACGATTCAAAATCGTCGGTCTTTTGATGGTCGGAGTGACAGGATTTGAACCTGCGGCATCCTGCTCCCAAAGCAGGCGCGCTACCAGCTGCGCTACACCCCGAAATTGTGTTGTTTAATAGGTAGCTTATTTATTATATAAGAAAACAACTGTAAAAGTCAAGTGACAAAATACAAAAATAATCCATCAGCTCTTGAAAGCAGACTTTGTTAATGATAAACTAAATATCTAAGCAATTTTATCAGAAAAGAGCTGGGATATGGAAAAAATCAAAAAGCTATGGAAGTTTTTCACTTCCCCTGAGATGCTCTCCTATTTATTCTTTGGCGTCTGCACAACAGTCATCAACATTGTAGTTTTCTGGTTAATGGCCGATGTATTGCACTGTGCATGGGAACCCAGCAACCTTCTTGCATGGATTCTCAGTGTTGCTTTCGCTTTTATCACCAATAAACTATTTGTGTTTAAAAGTCGCAAAGCTACTCCCAAAAAGCTTTTATGGGAAATTACAACTTTCGTTGGAGCTAGGCTCTTATCTTTAGGTGTCGATATGGGCACCATGTGGCTGCTCCTTGAGGTTTTGCATACTTCTAATCTAATTGCAAAGATCATCTCAAATATTCTCGTTATTATCATTAACTACGTTCTAAGTAAATTGGTCATTTTCAAGAAAAAATAAAGGGAGAATTATTAAAATGAAAGCAACCGACAAAACGATGGACATGATCGTATCCTTATGCAAAAACCGCGGCTTTATTTACAGCGGCAGCGAAATCTACGGCGGCCTTTCCAACACATGGGATTACGGTCCTCTCGGCGTTGAATTTAAAAATAATGTCAAAAAAGCATGGATGAAAAAATTTGTTCAGGAAAGTCCCTATAATGTTGGGTTGGACTGTGCTATTTTGATGAATCCGGAAGTTTGGGTCGCAAGCGGTCATGTTGGAGGCTTCTCCGACCCCCTGATGGATTGTAAAGACTGCAAAGCCCGCCACCGCGCCGATAAACTGATTGAAGACTTTACCGGCGAACCGGCAGACGGTTGGAGCAATGAAAAGATGATGACATTCATCCGGGAAAATCACATCAAATGTCCAAACTGCGGCGGCGAAAACTTCACTGATATCCGTCAATTCAATCTGATGTTTAAAACTTTTCAGGGTGTTACCGAAGATGCTAAAAACGAAATTTATCTGCGTCCCGAAACTGCACAGGGAATTTTTGTAAACTTCCAGAATGTTCAGCGCACCACCCGCAAGAAGCTGCCTTTTGGCATCTGCCAGATCGGCAAGAGTTTCCGCAACGAAATTACCCCCGGAAACTTTACCTTCCGCACCCGCGAATTCGAGCAGATGGAATGTGAGTTTTTCTGCAAACCGAATACCGATCTTGAATGGTTCCACTACTGGAAAGATTACTGCGAAAACTGGCTGCTCTCTTTGGGCCTTACAAAAGGAAATATGCGTCTGCGCGACCATGAAAAAGAAGAGCTTTCCTTTTATTCCAAAGCGACAACCGATATCGAATACCTCTTCCCATTCGGCTGGGGAGAACTTTGGGGGATTGCTGATCGTACCGATTATGACTTAGGGCGTCACCAGGAACATTCCGGCAAAGATCTTACCTATTTTGATCAGGAAACCGGTGAGCATTACCTTCCCTATGTTGTAGAACCTTCTCTCGGTGCTGACCGCGTCGCGTTAGCTTTTCTGTGTGACGCCTATGACGAAGAAGTCATTGACGAAGCGAAGAAAGATGTTCGTGTCGTTTTACATCTGCATCCGTCTCTTGCTCCATTTAAAGCCGCTGTCCTCCCTCTTTCGAAAAAGCTTTCTGAAAAAGCCCATGAAGTCTATGCGACTCTTTCAAAATCTTTTATGATCGACTTTGACGAAACAGGTTCCATCGGCAAACGTTACCGCCGTCAAGATGAAATTGGCACACCATTTTGCATCACTTATGATTTTGATTCACAAGAAGACAACTGCGTCACTGTTCGTAACCGTGATACGATGCAGCAGGAACGTATCAAGATTGATGAACTAGCTGCGTATTTGACCCCTAAAATGGATTTTTAATCTAGATGTAGATGAATGATTTAAGCCTTTTTGATCTTTTCAAAGAGGCTTTTTTTATTTTGAATTGATTTTCTCAATAATTTTGATATAATAAAAATACTTACTTGACTGTCCGACAAAATATCCTAAAATACAAGGAGGGAAAAGCCATGTGGGATCGCAGTATTATTAAATCGAATGCTAAACTTGCCCTGCGGGGGCGCTATTGGTTATGCCTTGCGGCATCACTTGTCTGCGCCATTTTAACAGGAAGCTTTTTTTCACACGGATCATCTGTAAAAGCGGTGTATCAGATTCCGGATAACTTTAATTCCTATTCTTATTACTGGGGTAGGCATAACTTTAGAGACGCTTTTTATAACTTTTTTCACTTTTTCGGGATTAGCCACCTTTTGCCTTTAATTTTCATTATTGTGATTCCTCTCTTGATGCTTATGATCGCTTACAGCATCTTTGTAATTTCTACATTTGAAATCGGTGAAAGTCGCTTTTATGTACATAACCGTTTCGGAGATACGCGCTTTTCTGCAATCTTCAGTGGATTTACTGCCAACTGGTTCAATACCGTCGGTGTAAAACTGATTACCAATCTGATTGTTTTTGGCTGGACTCTTTTGTTTGTAGTCCCTGGAATTATTGCTTCTCTTCGCTACAGCATGATCAACTATATTCTGAGTGACAATCCGAACCTATCCGGTTCCCGGGCACGGGAGATCAGCAACCAGCTTACAATGGGAGAAAAGGGTTCTATTTTCGTGTTTGGACTATCTTTCATCGGCTGGATTATTCTCTGTGGGATGACTTTTGGAATTGGGTTTGTCTTCCTGCGGCCTTATATGCACGCAAGCGGTGCAGAACTATATATCTTTTTGAGGGATCGTGCAATTCAAAACGGAATGCTGGATCCTTCGGAACTTGGTCTGAATGCTCCTCAGAATCCGGTTCCACCTACTTCTACAAACGCTTATTAATTTTATTGAATTTTCAAAAGACATCCCCATACAAAATAAATTGTATGGGGTATCTTTTTTACAAAAGGAGAAAATCGAATGGAATCTTCATGGAATTTGGAAACCTATTTAGCGAACGGGGTCGAATCAATCGTAAAAGAAATCCTACGTGCCACACTGAAAGATCCAAAAGAAAGTCTTTTTATGGCAGCTTTTTCCCGCTCCAGCAAGGCAGGTACTGCCCGCCGCAAAGAGTTGGAAACACACGGGCATCATATCCCGCCTTTTTTGATTGCCAGTATTTCTAGCCAGTGTAATCTACACTGCAAAGGGTGTTATGCCCGCTCCAACGGGACCTGTACAGAAAATTTGCCCGCTGGTCTTTTGTCATCAGAAGATTGGCAGCGAATTTTTAAAGAAGCAGAATCCCTTGGAATCGGATTTATTCTTTTAGCAGGCGGAGAACCTTTTATGCGCCGAGATGTACTCGAAAAAGCAGGAGAAACTTCCAACATCCTTTTCCCGATTTTCACTAACGGCACTCTGCTTAATGAATCCTCTCTAGCGCTCTTAAAGCGCCGCAGAAATCTGATTCCCATTTTCAGCATAGAAGGAGAGCAAAAAAAGAACGATCTAAGGCGTGGAGATGGTGTTTATCAAAAAGTCACTGACGCTATGGAAGCCATGAAAAAAGAGCGCCTGCTTTTTGGCGCTTCTGTTACGGTAACAACACAGAATCTTACCGAAGTAACCGGAGATAAATTTCTCCAAGATCTCGAATCCCGCGGCTGCAAAATTATTATTTTCGTCGAATATGTTCCTGTCACTAAAGATTCCAAATCGCTTGCGCCGGGAGAAAACGAGCGTGCCTATCTAAGCTCGAGACTCGCAATGCTTAGAAACAGCAATTTTAGTCCTGTTCTGATTTCCTTTCCGGGTGACGAAAAATCTTCCGGAGGATGTTTAGCTGCCGGAAGAGGATTTTTTCACATTGATCCCCGCGGCGATGTGCAGCCGTGTCCTTTTTCTCCCTACAGCGACCGCAATCTAAAAGAGATTTCCCTTTTGGAGGCACTCGAAAGTCCATTTTTTAAAGATTTAAAACAACACGATGTTTTAAAAGATGAGCATGTAGGCGGATGTGTTTTGTTTGAACGCCGCAATCAAGTAGAAGACATTTTGCAGTCAGAACTGTAAAAAACAAAAGACAAATAAAAAGGCTTTGCCACAAGAGAATTTTCCCTTATGACAAAGCCTTTTTTCTTTTAAAAACATTATTCTTATTTTGTTTCATCTTCTGTGAAATCGTTATCTTCTTTTTGGAATTCAGCCGGAAGTAATGATTTTTCAACCTGTTTTTGTGCAAGCTTTTGAAAGAGAACGACGATAGCATTGATTACAGCATCCAGAATCAATGAAATATAAGTAAATTTTGCATGAAAGGTCTCGTCTCCAAACGGATAGTTTAAAGCTGCCATTCCTAATCCAATCGTTACAAAACTCAAAAGCAAAGCAACCCACCAAAAGCGAAATTTCATCTGCAGCAGATTCATAGAATACTGCAGTTTTAAAAGGCTATCCAATAAAATACAGAACGCCAAAATCTGCAGTATGACGACTGCACCCATTTCTCCCCGAAGCAATGCAAAACAGCCCAGCATTCCTTCCCCTACTCCGATTGCAAATCCAAAGCGGCTGGAATCAAGATATTGTTTTTTTAAAAAATACCAAATAATACTGACTGCACCCATTGCAAGAAGGACCATTCCTAAAACAGAGCAGACATTCTGCATGGAAATTTTATTGTTGCAGAGTAAAACTAAACTTAGGACAATATATGCCGCCGAGACGCAAAGCAGCATTACTCTTGTATTCACAGCTGTCATTTTCCGCATCATAATCTCTCCTTTTTATTTTAATTTGTGATTATTATAAGCCTTTTTACAACAAAATGATAGCAGATAGATACAAGAGATTTCATTTCTATTCCAAAAAAGATATCAGTTGTAATGCCCCTTAAAATGGAGTACAATAAAGAAATTGAAATGGGTTTTATCTCTTGGAGAAAGGATTGGTATTGTGGAATTCAATCGGCAAAATACAAAGCAGCTAATGTTCTTAATTGCTTTTGCAATTGTGCTGTTTCTGGCTCTTATGAATCTCCGCTACGCCTCTGATGTCTTTTGGTGGATTTTCAATATATTTAAGCCGTTTCTCTTAGGTCTCGCATTTGCTTTCGTTGCCAATGTTCCAATGAAGGCAATCGAGACCCGGCTTTTTGCAGGCATTAACCGAAAGTATGCAAACTCGAAAACATGGAAACATATTCGCCGTCCATTGTGCCTTATCTTAACAATTGTTTTAATTTTAGGATTAATCGCTGCAATTATTTTTCAGGTCATGCCGGAACTTCTGCATACCTTTGAAACACTCATTGGAAATACGCCTACATTCCTCAATCAACTGCAGATCTGGATTCAGGATCTGGGAAAGAACTTCCCAAAAATCCAACAAGAATTGAGTCAAATTCAAATCGATTGGTCCAGTATCAACCGAGTCTTTACTCAGATGGGACAAAAAGTTGTTTCCTCTTTTTCTGATATTATGGGCTCCACAATTACAGTTGCCACAAATGTTTTCAGCGGAATCTTTACCTTTACCATGGGCTGTATTTTTGCAATCTATACACTGGCTCAAAAAGAAAAACTGCAGCGGCAAATTCGGCGTCTTCTTTATGCTTATCTACCGGAAAAAAAGGTTGACCACTTTTTGAATCTCTGTCGGCTTACAAACAGCACGTTTTCTCATTTTATTGCAGGCCAATGCACAGAAGCATGTATTCTGGGCTTTCTTTGCTTTATCGGAATGAATATCTTCCATTTTCCTTATTCTTCTTTAATTTCGGTTTTTGTTGCCTTTATGGCTCTGATTCCAATCTTCGGTTCCTTCTTCAGCGCAGTCATCGGCGGCCTCTTGATCTTAACCGTAGATCCTATTCAGGCAATCTACTATGTGATCTTTTTCCTGATCCTGCAGCAGCTCGAAGGAAACTTCATTTATCCTCACGTTGTTGGCAATAGTGTTGGGCTTCCTCCTATTTGGGTGTTGCTTGCGGTCACAGTGGGTGGAAACTCAATGGGACTAGTGGGGATGCTCCTTTCAATTCCTCTTGGCTCCGTTATTTATACGCTCTTACGTAAAAATATTAGCCGTCGTCTTACAATAAGTAAAATTGATCGTAAAAAAGTTCTTTAAGCGTTTAAAAAGGAATCTCCTCTGCAGCCTTTCCGGGCATTACAGAGGAGATTCCTTTTTTAGTCCTTATTTTATAAGCCATGCTAAAAATATGTAATGAGGCAAAAGACTCCTAAAATCACCATAACAGCTGCCGTTCCAATTGCGGCCACTTTCATGGAGTTATCTTTTTTCGATGCACATTTCTGATGATAAGAGAAGAAAGGATCCCTTGCATTCGGGAAAATCCATATCTTCCCCTCTTTCTCTATAAGTCTGCCTTTTACAAAAACGGTTTGTCCTTCTGGAAGATATCCTTCCGTTACCTTAAAGCCTCTAAAATTGTCAGGATTTTCCGGCTGATAAGAAAGCTTGTCCTGAAATTTTTGATAATCTGGAGAATCAATCAAGACCGTTTCAAAACATGCAGGAAGAATCTGTGCATATTTTCCATAGTTTTTCAAATCTAAATAAATTCGTTTGCCTGAGGGTTTCTCTTCAAAATAAAGAACATTTTGGCTGGAACGTTCAAAAATCGGCTTTTCGTTTCCACCCTTTTCCATTGCATCCGCCCGGCTCTCATAATAGATCGCCGAAATCCCAGAAAGTGGTGTTTCTTCCGTATGATCACAATAGAGGGCACCCTGCAGACGAACGACCTCATTTCGTTTAAAATCCGGATGTTCCCCCAATTTTTCGAATATCTCCTGCAAAGTTAAAAATTTTGGAATCCTTCCGAGCTTTTCTTTTTCCTGATCCTGCGATTTTCGGTAAATCTTGATTCCAACATAAATGCCAATTAAAATAAACAACACCCCAGAAACAAACAGCATACCGCAATCCTCCCGCTTTTAAAACAATTAGCAAGGAGAATCATATCATGACAGTAAGCAAATTGCAACTTTTCGGTCAGTGATTGTCTATCAGTTTAAATACAAGCACTGTTATATCATCATCATGGCCGTCCACACGGCGGGCAACCGCTTCCGCTACAATGGATTCTGCCAATTCCTGCGGCATACGATCATCCCAGCCGGAAATTTTATCCGCAATCCAGTTAGCTCCTGAGGAAAGCGCTCCATCACTTAAAAGAATAATTAAATCTCCGGCGTCTATTTCTTCATTGATTTTATGGAACTTTGCTTCTTCCAAAATTCCTACCGGCACTCCGGGCGCATCAATGGGGATCACATCTCCGTCGCGGCGCACAAAGCTCATTGGCGCACCTGCTTTATAAAACTCTACTGAACCCGTATAAAGATCAAGGCTCAAAACATCCAGTGTTGCCAGCGATTCATCAACAGATTTTACCACAAGCGCAGAATTGACTATTTTAAGGGCACTGTCAAAGCCAACTCCCGCTTTCATCAAATCTGAAAAGACATCGGCGGCCATTGTTCCATCAACAGCTGCACGGCCTCCGGTCCCCATTCCATCGCTTAAAACGGCAACCTCATGCCCCTGTCCATCTGAAAAATACTGATAGCTGTCCCCACAGAGCTTTTGATTATTACACGAATGACGCGCACATCCTGCCAATACACGATAGCGGACCCGTTCGCTGAAAACCATCCTCCAGTTGGCACCAACACGCATGATGACCGGCGGATTAAAACGCCGACTACAGGTGCGCGAAATTTCCTGCGCAAGCTGTGCTTTATTAACGACTCCCGCTCCGCTGCGCGTTGCCATGGCTTCTACTTTCATTCTGCCAAACCGATCCACCACACAATTTACATCTACCGGGGTCAGGTTGAAATCCCGCAGTACTTCTCGAACCGCTCTTGCGGTCTGATAATCACAGCGTTCATAAATTTCCAGGTCAGAAGCCATCTCTTCTAAAACAGTTCCCACGGTTGAAAATTGTTGAATCAGAAGACCGCGTGCAAGATTTTTTCCCGGCAGAGTCGGCATAGTATGTTCTCGCGCACTTTCAAGCTGGTCTGCTTCATCCAGTTTATCTCCAACCTGCTCTACCGTATCTGATATTTTCTCCATGGTCTGTGCCGTAAAATCCAACCGAGAAACAATTGATCTCCTTAGCCCATCCGTGCGGGGAGCATCATCTTTTCTCGCAAAGAAGCGCAAGAATCTGGCACCGACACGAGAAGGCAATATCATATAAACAACCGTCGCAATCGCGACTTCATAAATTCCAGCAAAAACAGTCGGCGTCGACCCCACCTGCAAAGAAGCAATCACATTTGCCATTATAAAGGCACAAGCTCCTGCAAGTTTTCCCAAAGGTGAAAACAAGCCTGCCATCAAACCTCCAAGCGCATAAGCGCCGGAAAGATAATTTAGTCCTGTTGTAGAAAGGGCAAAAGCTGCTCCTGCTCCTATTCCAGAGACAGCCCCTCCTGCAGCCCCGCCAAACCGTGCCGCATAAAGAATAAACAAAACGGCCAAAATTCTTCCAAGAGAGACTCCCTCCACGGCGACACCGGAAAGCGCCAGCAATATAGCTCCGGCCGAAAACGCACAGCAGCAAAGATCCTGCGGCAAAAGGCCGGCAGTAGAAGGCTTGTCCCAAAGCACCTCCAAAGTGCGGGCAAAGAAATAGCCCCATGCGCCGCTTAAAAGGGACTCTGCCACAAAAAGGGCTGTGCTTCCTCCGGAAGCCCCATTGACAACTGCAACACAAAGCCCTGTACACAGAACCGAAAGCCCTGCAGCCCCCCCTGAAAGCAACGCTTTTTGGCTTGGCTTAACCAAGTCATTCAAAGCCCATCTGAGTGCTCCACCCGCTAAAAGAGCCGCTAGATAATGCACTGGAACTCTCGCGACTCCCGGTAGAAGATACCCCAAAAGGGCACCTGCCGTACCTCCCCAGATCAGGGTTCCTGGCGCTGCTGCCGCCAACGCAACCCCAAACGGGGCATATTCCCCAAATACAGTTGCTTTTGAGCAGAGCAACCCTAAGGCAAAAAAGACAATCTGGCCGCACAAATTCCGGAAAAGTGCGTCTTCCTGAGGCTTGTCCGCTGCTCTGCTTTTCGTCGTTGTCATAGAGAGAAAGCCATCCTTTCTTATTCTGCGTTTTTCGGCATGATTTTCAACTCCAAATTTCCCGAAAAACACAGGGATTGTGATATTTCCATTATAAGGAAATTCGGTTTTACAACTTTGTCAGAAACCGCCGGAAAGATGAACTTTTTTCTGGAATCATCAGCCATTCTGTGATAGAATAAAGTTTAAAGTAATCATTGAGATAAAACACACTCTTCAGTTTAAAAGAAAGAAGGCTAATTTATATGGATTATCAATTTGCTGACCGCGTAATGGGGTTAAAGCCCTCTGCTATTCGCGAAATTTTAAAGTATGCAAGTGACCCTAATGTTATTTCTCTTTCTGCTGGAAATCCTGCACCGGAAGCCTTCCCGGTTGTCCCACTGCGGGAATGCAGTACTGCCATTATGAAAGACCACCCAATTGATGCACTACAGTACAGTGTCACTGAGGGGTTGCCCGCTTTACGTGAAGATCTACGTGAGATCTTGAGAAAAGGAAATATCTATCATGAAAACGACGAGCTCATCATCACAAGCGGTGCACAGCAAATTATGGATCTCGCCTCCAAATCTCTTTTAAACGAAGGTGATGTGGTTCTCTGCGAAGAACCTAGCTTTTTAGGGGCTCTTAATACTTTCCGCTCTTATAATGCCCGTCTGCGCGGAATCCCCCTACAGGACGACGGACTTGACCTGATTGAACTTGAAAAAGCGCTAAGAGAAGAAAGCCGCGCTAAATTTCTTTATATTATTCCAAACTTTCAAAATCCTACCGGTATTACAACCAGTTGGGAAAAACGGAAAGAAATCTACAGGCTCGCGCAGAAATATAATATTCTTATTATTGAAGACAATCCTTACGGAGAACTTCGGTTTGCCGGCGAACCGATTTCTGCGATCAAAACATTGGATACTGATAACCGCGTCCTCTACTGCGGTACCTTCAGCAAAATTGTTTCTCCCGGCATGCGTGTCGGCTATGCGGTCTGCGGTAATGAACTGATTCAAAAAATGGTTGTCTGCAAACAGGGGCAGGACGTTCATACCAATATTTGGAGTCAGATGGTGATTCACCGCTTTCTAACTCATTACGATCTTTCGGAACATCTAACCTCGCTGCGCACGATTTACCGCAACAAATATTCCATTGCAGAGGGAGCTTTGGCTCCCTATCAAGAATTGATGCCTTACCGTGCGATTGAAGGCGGGCTTTTTATCTGGTGTACACTGCCGGATTCCATTCCAATGCTTGATTTCTGTGCTGCTGCCGTAAAGGAATGCAATGTTTGTGCTGTACCTGGCAACGCATTTTACACCGATGACACCATGCCGTGCCAAAGCTTCCGCATTAATTATTCTTCTCCTACTGATGAAGAACTCGCAGAAGGAATTCACCGCCTGGGAGAACTTGCAAAAGGCTGGAAAGATCGCGGCTGACTTTTGATACCATTTTATGAGGAGATAAAAACAAATATGGAGATTACCAATCCTACTACAACAAATTCCGAAACACCTAAAAAACGCATATTCAGCGCTATTCAGCCCAGCGGAAATATCACGCTGGGAAATTATCTTGGGGCGCTTAAAAATTGGATCAGCTTACAGGATGAATTTGACTGTATTTTTGCTTTGGCAGATTTACACACAATTACGGTTCGGCAGGAACCGGCACAATTCCGCAAACATGCATTGGAAGCCTATGCGCTTCTTCTCGCCTGCGGAATTGACGTTAAAAAAAGTCTGTTTTTCCTCCAGAGCCATGTTCCCGCTCATGCACAGCTCGCATGGGTTCTTGACTGCTATACGCAATTTGGAGAGCTTTCCCGCATGACGCAGTTTAAAGATAAGTCCAAAAAACACGCGGACAATATCAACGCGGGGCTTTTTACTTATCCGAGTTTGATGGCAGCAGACATTCTGCTCTACCAGGCTGACTTAGTTCCAGTTGGGGCTGATCAGACACAGCACCTGGAACTGACCCGTAATATTGCAACTCGCTTTAATGGTCTTTACAGCCCGACCTTTAAAATTCCAGAAGGCTATACCATAAAGCAGGGCGGGAAAATCATGAGCCTCCAAGATCCCACCAAAAAGATGAGCAAATCCGATGAAAATATAAATGGCTGTATTTACGTATTGGACAAGCCGGAAGATATTATGCGCAAGTTTAAGCGTGCCATCACAGACAGTGAAGCCTGTGTCCACTACGGTGAAGGAAAAGATGGAATTAATAATCTAATGGATATATACAGCTGTGTCACCGGGAAAAATTATCAGGAAATTGAGGCAGAATTTTCCGGACACGGTTATGGTGATTTTAAGGCAGCCGTTGGAGAAGCAGTTGTAGAGCATCTTCGCCCTATTCAAGAGCGGTATGCAAAATACAGCAAAGACAAAGCTTTTCTTCAGTCTTGCTGGAATGAAAGTGCTGAAAAAGCAGCACGGATTGCAAACCGCACCCTTAGTAAAGTAATGCGGAAAGTTGGTTTTCTCCCTCGCGAACTTTAAAGAATTTTTATTTGTTTTTAGCAAAATAAATTTAGATCACGATCAAAAAAGCAGTACAGTTAAAAAACTGTACTGCTTTTTTGATTTTTATTGATCGAATTTAGGCTCCTTACGAAGCAAAAATTCATGAAGCAGACGAAGAACCTGTCTGCTTTAATTCCGGATAAGCGAATCCCGCAATCTCCGTTACTGCAAAAATCACGGTTTCTCCCTGCCACTTCATATAATTGGGATCAATTTCATAGACGCGCCCTTCTTTGACTGCAGAAAGGTTCTCAAAGATATCTGCACTTTCCAGTTTTTCCTTTAACCCAATCGGACAGAAAATCACCTGCGGATTTGCTCTTTTGAGGGCAGTCAAATCCATTTTTCCACCTTCAGAACCTGCGGCCACATTGGTTATGCCAGCACTCTCCAAAATGGAATTCTGAAACATATCTCCGGTAACCGTTGATCCATCAAGATCCGAAATATAAATTCCAGTCAGCAAAATGTTTTTATTAGGAATAATCCGTGCAACAGAATCAATCCCCATCAAAACCTGTTCTGCCATTCTAGCTCCCTGCTCATATCCGGTGCGTTCGCCTTTCACTGCGGTTCCAACTTCTGTATAAAGACGGCAGAGATCCGCTCTTCCGTTTGCCGGCGAAAGGCTAAGCAAAATAATTCCCGCATCAGAAAAAGCTTTGGTCTGATCTTGTGTTGGGATCTGATCCGTAAGAGCCAGATCAACGCCCAATTTTTTGAGCTCCTTTGCTTGATCCAGACTATATACCGGAAGCGAAGACAGCTCCTTTTGACTACAGTCTTCACTGCGGGCTTTCAAAACAGTCTCATACCGCAGCTTCAGAAGAATATCGGCAATATTTCCCGAAAGTACCGCAACACCAGCAGGTTCCTTTGTAAGATTAACATTCTCTACCTTTACGGGCCAATCGGCAACTGCAGCACCGGAAACTGTAGAAGATGTCTGTATCTGCCCGCAGCCGGTAACCATCATTAAAAAAAGGGGAATGCAAAGAAAGCCTGCAAGCCATCTTTTTTTCATAAAATCCTCTCTTTCTAAAAATCTTAGTCGTCCAACGATTTTCCTAAGCTTAGTTTCGCTTGTGCATCACGAATATACTGCTGGGCAACTCTTGGAGAGCGACCTCCATGAACGGTCGCCCAACGCTCTGCACCGGACTCCAACAATGGAATATACTCTTTGAGGTCAAGCTGATAGGCAAGCTGATCAACAATCTCCAGAAAGCGCACCTTATCCGGAAGCATAAAATTAATAGAAAGTCCAAAACGATCTGCAAGGGATAGACTTTCCTGAATGGTATCGCTTTGATGCACCTCATCTCCGTCACGGTCTGAAAAGCTTTCGCGCAGAAGGTGACGACGGTTACTGGTGGCATAAATCAGAGAATTATCCGGACGCGCTGCCAATCCTCCCTGCAAAACAGACTTTAGTGCTGCATAGGTACTGTCCTGTTGTGAAAAAGAAAGATCATCAATAAAAATAATAAATTTCATTGGGATTTCCGCAATCTGATCCACCAAATATGGAAAATCCATTAAATATTCTTTTGGCATCTCAATTACACGCAGTCCCTGCGGATAAAACTCATTCAAAAGTGCCTTTACGGTAGAAGATTTTCCGGTACCGCGATCACCATAAAGCAGACAGTTATTCGCCGGATACCCTTTTAAAAATGCAACTGTATTATCAATCGCCATTTGGCGCTGTACTTCGTAACCTTTGAGCTGGTTCATTTTCTGCTTATCCGGATGTGCCACCGGCAAAATTCGCTTGTCTCTCCAAATAAAGGCCCGATACCGCGCATACATTCCGCATCCATTTTTCTGATAATACTGAGCCATCTGCTGTGCGCAAGTCTTTGCATCTCCGCGCAGTAGTTCCACCGGCTCTCCCGTTTCCCAACGCGGCAGCGGCGGAAGATCTCCAAAGCCACAGCTTTCTAAAAGATCATCGGGTGTTAAACGGGAAAGATCCAAAATAATTTCGAGATCACGCTCTACAGCTGCCTGCATACAATTGGAAAAATTCACATTCCCGGCAGCTGAAGCTAGCGAAAATGCATTTTCATCGTATAGTGCTGTACTGGTTAGGTGCCCGGCAAAGTTTTCACTGCTCTCTCTCTCACAAAGGACAGCAAAAAATTCTCCCCACGCATTGAGAAAAGTTTCTTTTGTATCAGCCCAAAGCAGACGATAAAGTGTCTTGGGTACGGTTCGATTTAAGATACCATGATAAATAGACAAAGAAGCTAGCTCTGCAGCGGCTTGTTTCATGCGGTTCATAATATACCTCTTTTTGCAAAATAATAGAAAATCTGCTCATTATGTCTATTATTTTACCTGTTGACTGATTTTCAGTCAAGCGAAAACCCGATTTCGCTCTTGACTTTTTTAGGTAAATTCTTTAAAATGAAAAATGCAGATTTCTGCCGGAAGGTTTCTAGTAAACTTCCTTGTTTATCTGCAATTGAATCAAGATGGAAGCGTATCGAAGTGGTCATAACGGGCCTGACTCGAAATCAGGTAGACCGCAAGGTCTCGTGGGTTCGAATCCCACCGCTTCCGCCACAAAAGTCCAGCAACCATGCGGGTTTGCTGGACTTTTCTTTTTGCTTTTAGCCCCTCTCAGCTCCGCTTTTTATAATTTTTTCCGTGTTGGAACAACCTGTTTTTGCGTTAGAACAGCTTATTTATCCCCGGAATTTGGGATTGAATTCTCTCCTGAATCCTCAGCAGCGTCTGTGACGTTGGCCCTATCTTCTTTTGAAGTCATTTGAACTTGGAAGCAGCATCCCGCTTTCCATTGCCTGGGCCGAAAAAATTTCGGGCAGAGGTGAAACAAGCTGTGGCCGAGTATGTTCACTTCTATAACTTTGAGCGTATTAACCTCAAAAACGGCCTCACTCCGTTTGAAATCCGGAGCAAGGCCGCGTAGTTCATCGCTGTTCTGCGATGGGGGGGATGCTTTTTTATTTGTGCGTTAAGCCGGGAGCAGTCTATAACTATTTTGAAACCAAGTACCCCGCTGGGCGTGCGTTTCATTGCTTTTCAGGAAAATGTAGATACGCAGAAGAACACTGTACAGAGATGATGCCCTTCAACAACATTTTCAATGAGTGGTATACGGCTCAGACCTGCAAGAAAATTCATGCGGTTTGGAAATCTAAAGCAGACAAGGGTGAACATGTTTCTTCGACTGTTCCTTTTGGTTATATTTTTCTACCAAGTAATATTATTCTTATTTGGATTTTTTCTTTTTCTTTCCGGTAATAATGAAGTAAACACCGAGTCCCAGCGAGGAAAGAAGCAGTGCTGTAAACCACAGCGACAGATTGCTGTTATCGCCGGTCTGAACCAGCGTTGTCGTATGTGTCGTTGTCGGAGTAGTCTCTTGAGAACCAGTCCCCGTACTCTTATTCGTAATTGTGACGATATTGCCGCTGGCAGAATAGTGAACGGTATAGCTATCCGGGACATCCAGCTCAACCGCAGTCCAAGTGTACGCGGTATCAAGTCCCTGCCATGTAAAGCCCCAATTGTTTGTCCTGTCCAGCACAGCCGTTTTGTAAGTGATACCGTCACGCAGCAGTGCAACAGTCACTGCATCCGGAACAGCAACGCCGTTGCTGACCCACACCTTTTTGACAGTCAGTTGAGTCTCCTGGGACTCCGCCCTTGCCTCCACCTTGGGACTGGCATCAACATCATATACCCACTCACTGTTGATTGTCATGGGCACAGACACAAGAAACGAATTTGTCGGGTAGTAGCCGCTGACAGCTTCCGTCTGTCTCACCAGATAGAGGCCTGTGTCAAGATTTAAAAAGGTGGCCAGACCATTTGCATCCGTTGATTCGGATTTTTCACCGGAAAGACCACGTTCATCCGCATAGGCGGAGAGATGGGTCTCCAGCCCATCCTGGCTGAGGTTGTCAAGACTGATTCCGCAGTTCATGAAATCGCTGGTAAAGGTATATGCCAGATTATAGCCGGAATGATATGCGTCCGCGACGCGATAAAGAGTAAACTTTGCGCCAGATATAGGGCTTTGTTTGACCTTGTCCAGCAATGTGACAGAGATGGAGCCGTTTCGCGTCAGGTCGACCGCGCCGCCGTCGGATGCCAAGGCCGGGCAGGCAAAGGTTGCCATTATGACAAGCACGATGACCAGAGCTATAATTATATTATTTTTTCTTTTTTTCATCCTTTTTTGCCCTTTCTCCCCGGTATTTTACCAGCAGTACCGCAAGCAGTATCAATAAAATCAGAGCCACAATGGCAGATGTTACAATGATTGGGTCAATCTGACGAGCTTCTGGGACAACATATCCATCCGGTGTCTCCACCGCGTTCTCCACCCTCGTCCCTCTGACCAGCATCCGATGTGAATTGACGCCGTAAGGCGTACAGGTCATCAGCGTACAGTAATCCTCGCCGTCCACGATTTGAAGGTCCTCCACCTCGGTGGGCAGAACGACTTTGATCTGATCGACCCGATAGGTCAACTTCCGGTCAAAGACCGTGATGACGAAGGTGTCGCCGATCTCCAATTTATCCAGATCAGAAAAGAGCTTCGCGCTGGGCAGCCCCCGGTGCCCGGATAGGACACAGTGGGTCCCCGCACCGCCCACTGGCAGGCTGGTCCCTTCCAAATGACCCACAGCAACCTGCAGGACGCTCTCGTCCGTGGTGTGATAGATTGGCAGCTTAACCTTAATCTTCTCAATGCTGATGTAGCCCATGATACCCGTACCCTTCACATTCAGGAGATTCTTATAATCATCTACCAGTTTTGGATTATAAAAGGCCATAGGAGTTTTACGAAGCGCAGCATTGTAATCGTCCGCTGCGGTCAACTCTTCCGTGACATCTGTCTCGGTATAGTCCTTCAGCGTCGCCGAATAGTCCGCAATGGCTCTGGATTGATGGATAGAATTAACGTAATCGCTGATTGTTGGATATAACAGCGCCGAGAGACCAATTAAAAAGACCAGGACCAATATGATTGTGGACAAATGTTTTTTCATCAGATTCTCCTCGCGGTCATTTTAGCCTTCGCGGTGCTGTTCTTCCTCTGGGACCGAGAGGCATACCTCCTCAGCCCCAGGAATCTGCAACTGTGCATTTTAGATTAGTTTTCATGGCCTGACTGTTTCTTTTTGATTACAAACAGAATCGCTGCACCTGCCATGAGCACACCGCCTGCAATATAGATAACGGTAGTACCGATGCCGCCGGTGGAAGGCAGCGTAGCTCCGGTGTTGTTTACGATGTTAGTACTCACACTGCCGTCAGCCGTACTTGTGGTGAAAGTCGCGACGATACCGGTGGCGAGAGGATTGCCTGCGGAATCGGTCTGCTGCGCGGTGAGGCTGGTCACCTCGGTATCCCCGGTCACAGCCGTTATGGTAAAGTAGACGGGGTCAATGGTGTTGTAGCCGGCAGGGGTCGTAGTCTCGGTCAGACGGTAGAGACCCGCGTCAAGGCCGCTGAACGTAAAGATCGTGTCCGGGGTGTTTGTTACGACCGTAACGGGGGTCCAGGAATTAGTTGCTTTTATGAACTTTTCCAGGGTGAATGCAGCGCCGGACAGGGGAGCATTGTTCTGGTCCACCTTGTTGATAATGACCTGGTAGGTGAAGACAGTGGTGGTGCTTCCGGGGGTTTTACCGGTGTCACCCAAGCCACCGGCGTTCGGGTTATTGGAGTACTCCAGAGTCGCCGTATTGGGGTTGCCCGCGGAGGTAAGCACAGCGCCACTGTTCAGTGTGGCGGAATAAGTCACGACGATCTTGCTGTCAGCGTTGATCGAAGCAATCGTTTTCAGATTAGGAAACTGAACCTCAAAGGTGCAGCCGTCGGTGAGACCGGTGGTGACGACGGTGTATCCGGTAGTGATCTGCGTACCGTCCACATAGACCTTCAAGGAGGCAGGATCAAAAGTCAAACCGGCAGACATTGCATCATGGAAGGTGTAGGCATAAGTAGAATAATCCGCATAGTTGGTGGGAAGGGTACCGGTGAGGGTGAAGGGGATGCTATCACCGATGTCATAGTCGGCACTTTTTTCCCCATTCTGGATTGTGCCTGTGGAATCGTTCGTCCCATCAACCGTCTTGGTGACCGTCGGGACAGTTCTCTTGGGGGTAACGGTCACATCCTTGGCCACCTTAAGTATGAAGCGGGTGTACCCTTCGGAGCTGCCGTCCTGTGTATCATCCTTATCTTTGACCATATAATAACCAGCGGAAAGATTGGAAATTTGAACAGAACCTGCTCCGGTAGCAGTACCGGCGACTGTTGCGCTCAAATTACTTCCGACTACCTGGGCAATGGCTTTCGCTTCGGTGGAGTCGTTTAAAATACCGTCCATTGCTTTGGCTACGTCAGCGGCACTGGCACAGCTGGTAAACATAGGACCAACAGTTGCGTCTGCTTTCAGCGCATCCAGCAGCGTGGCGCTGTTCACACCGGTGCCCCACTGAACGTCGGAGAGGACGCCCTCAGTACTCAGCGTACCCGTAAACACCTGGTATGCCTCGTAGGTGTGGGAAACGGTAGAAGTGCCTCCATCGACAGTGATGGTGTACGTATCCGCTGCTTGGGCGGTGATGCCCAGTGCCAGCATCATAACAAGAGCCATAATGAGTGACCATACTTTTCTAACTTTTTTCATGTTTAACTTCCTTTCTTCATTTATAAAATGATTATTCCGAACTGCTTTGTGACAAATAATCGGCGTTTTTCAGTTATAAGCCCTCCCTTCTCCTCTGTCTGCGCTTCCAAATGAATCCGGCCAAAGAACTGCCGGCTATAATAACCATCCCGGTGACCAAATAAGGCAATGTGCCGCTTCCACCGGTGGCGGGAAGCACGTAAGCGCCGGTATTGGTGATGTTGAAGTGTTTATCGCTCACCGGCACGGTGGTGGTCGTTGTTGTGCTGGTCAACTTGTAAAGCGTGATGGCAGGGGATTGGGATAAGTCGCCTGTGGAATTAAAATTGCTTTGAAATAAATAATAGAAATTATCTGGCTGGTAGTAGGCTCCGAGGTGAGAGCTATTATAGCGAATGTAGTTCGAATAAATCGTATAGGTCGTGGCCGAATTGGTGGCGCAGAACATATAACCTGAATTATATACAAACGACAGGTCTCTCCCACTGCTCTTGTTCGTCAGCTTGAAGTAACTGCCGTTTGCGGTAGCGACCCACTCGGAGGTAAGCGGTGTATTTGCCACGTTGCCGCTGGTATTCGCCGCCCACGAAAGCAGATCCGCACTGGTGTTTGCCAACGCTCCGCTGCCGCTTACCATCAGATAGGTTTCGCCGTCCTCGAAGTTTGTAGCCTGTGTCCAGTTCTGTACCGCCGTACTTGTCGGCTTCGTAGGCGGTGTTCCCTCCGTCACCGTACCGGTATAGCCGGTAATGGGAAGTTCGCCGACCGTGTAAACAATTGTATTCCCGTCCGTGTCATATTTCTTAAGATCCGTCCAAAGGTGGAACCAGTTGTCCGCCGCCGTAATCGTAACCGGGGTACCGTATGCAGCCCCGTTCGCGTAAAGCTGCACCTGAATGGAATCGGTCGGAGTGCAGTTGTTCCAAGTTTTCTGTACCGAAACAGAAAATCCAGAAATTCTTGTTTGGGTTTCATTGGCATTGTATGAATAGCTGTCGTTGAAGGTTGAATACGCTTTATTATCCAGTGTACCGCCGGTACCCTCCAAGACATGATTCGCTGGGGTATCCAATATTGTTACATTAAACCGGAGCTGATAGACCTGCCCTCTCAATACCATGGTGTTTTGTAGATAATCCGAAGCAAAAGCGAGTGTTACCGTCTGCCCCGTACTCGTATCTCCCGACACGTTTGCCGTTGCAGTAGTCGGCGACAACGCAATCTGCGTTCCCTCTCCTAAAGGCACCGCAGGCGTTTTCGTCGTATCCAGGCCACTAGGATATATGTACAGCTGCGCGGAACCTGGTACATATTCAACACCCGCCGGAAGGTTATCGGTGATAACAAAAGAATTGTATTTGCCGGTACCGGTGACGTTGGCCACACCGACCTGCTGGTTTACTTTGTAGGTAAGTGTCGCACCAATTGCTGCCGTATTAGACGTCACATCAGTTTCATCGGAATCACTGACTGTTTTGGTCGGAGGTGGGGGGATAACATGATTCAGTGCGCCTGAGGAAGGCGCCCACCAGTAACAAGTAGGGTCAACACCTGAATAGACGTCGCCTGGACCATGATGCGTTGTAAAGTGGAACGCTCCGTCTTGATAACAGGAGACGGAATGCTTCCAAAACGTCGGTGAGTCCACATAATCATCCGCACCGGTCTGCAGAGTCGTCGAATAAGCATCTATTTGACCTGGATTCAAAGTAGACGGCACGAAGTCTATACCTCCGCCAACCGCGCTCGCCAGCTCATTAATGTGATATGGATCGTTCGGATTAAAGTCAACTTCTTCACTCAAGTTACTATACGCTCTTCCGTAGCTCAAGGAATGGATGGTATAATAAGAGTCGGTAATAGGGATGTTCGGCGCAGCGCTGAGCTCAGCCTCGGTCATACCTTCGTTATAATAGAAGAACTGAATCGTAACTTCATTGTTTGAAATACCATATTCATAAACTCCGTTAAACAGCGAATCAGCCAACTGCAGCGCGGCTTGTGTCCCGTCAAGTGCACTGGTAATTTTATACGTAACATGCGCGCCGACTTGGACTCCGTTATACTCCCCGACAATCGGATACGTCACATTGATTGTGGCCTCTGTCCCTGCGGGGGCGCCTGTGAGATAAATAACCTTTCCTGTCGAGCAGAGATAATCACCGTAACCCCATATGCCATAAGTCATATAGGGATAAATTGTCGTGTAGTTATCCTGTGTAATAGTCTGGGCAGTGTAAGGATAACTGCAAGTGCAGCTATTAAAAATAATCGGTTTATACCCCGCACGATAATCAATGGCGCAAGCCGACGGCGCACTAAAGGCATTCGGGTCCAATTGTGTAGTTGGCATTCCCAAAACGGTTTCAGTAAATGTTATGACACACCCGCCGCTGTCGCTAGTTACTTCAGCCGTATATCCACTGACATCAGGCACATCTACCGAATAAGCCACCGTCTGGCCGCTGATCGTGGTCGGAAGGCCTAAGAATGTATCTGTCCAGTTGTTAGCAGCGTTCAATGTAACAGAACCGACTGTTTCGTCGGTAGTCGTTCCATAGGAGCGTTTCAGCGTCACCGTCACGCTGTCGGCGGTATGTGCCGATGGGCCGTCTGACCATCCGATTGTGACCGGCAGATCGCCCGTCGCAGGCGTCGTCACCGCATAAATAGAGAAATGTGTTGTCTTAAAAGATACCTCACTATTCGTCTTCGCAGCAACCGCCAAATTTTCCGGAGCACTGCCGCTGTCCGGCACGTAGTATACGCTGTAATTACTGTCCGCCGGCAGGGTAACGTCACTCGTTCCCGCTTCCTTTGTCTGAGTATCATCCTCCACCTTAGGCAGTATAATATCCACCATCACAGGGGCGTCTGCCGCCGGTTCGAAGATTGTGCCGTCCGGCAGCAGGACGGAGATATCATATGCCGCAAGAACAGCTTGGTCTTTTATTTCTACATTTTTCACTGGATAAGCTATTATCGCTGCATCAGCAGGGAGCAAACCGCTAATCGTGATCTTTGTCCCATTATTCAGTGGGACTGTCAAATCATCATCTTGGTAAATGGATGCAGTTAATGTCTGTTGGGTCAGCTGAGAACTCCCAAGCATTTGCGATGCCGCCTGCGAATCTGTCTGCGATGCCGCCTGCGAATCTGTCTGTGATGCCGCCTGCGAATCTGTCTGTGATGCCGCCTGCGAATCTGCTTGCGATGCCGCCTGCGAATCTGTCTGTGATGTCGCCTGTGAATCTGTCTGTGATGTCACCTGTGAATCTGTCTGTGATGTCACCTGTGAATCTGTCTGCGGCGCTGTCAGTGCATAGGTTGAAAAATGATTGGTTTTGAAACTGACTGCGTCATCCGCTACAGTAGTGGGCATGTCCTCCGGCTTACCGGACTCGGGTACATAGCAGACGCTGCATTTTTCGGTATTCCCAACCGTATTCTGCAACCGAATCGTTACCGTAACCGACTCCGTTGGCTCATAAAGTTCATACTTTGCGATCCCAGTTTCTGCCTTGTCCGTCTTCGCGTTCGTGGCCTCCTTCCCCGATGCTAGTTCTGCTGTCTCCGTCGCGATTCCCGTGCTCCCAGTCTCCGCGTCATTGCTCACCGGTCTGAACAGGGAAATATTGTAGGCCGCCAATACCTTACGACCGCTTACTTCGACATCTGCCGGATACGCTCTGACTTCAACGCCATTCGGCAACGTTCCTGATACCGTAATATCGTTCTTGTCTTGAGAGACCTTGCTATAGGAAGCATCCGTATAGATACTCGCTTTGATTTTCGTGCTATTATCTGTCATGGAAACACCGGTCAGGCGAAGTTGCCAGACTACGCTGAAAGCCACCAGCAGAGACAGCGTCAGCGTCAGACTCCTTATCATTATTTTTTTTATTTTTTTCATGTTATCATCTCCCTCGTTAACGCATCCATCTCAGTTCGCTCAACGGCCATACGCGCAGTAATGCGATCCCTAAAACTTTATCTTCATCAATACAGCCCACAGAAGAACTGCGACTGTCTATAGAGTCCACCCGGCTGTCTCCCATCACGAACAGTTTGCCGTCGGGAACCTGATAGGGAAACTCGATGTCACACTCTCCAATACTTTTTTGGGTGAGGTAAGGCTCGTCCAGGGGGACCCCATCCACAGATACATTTCCGTCTTCATCTATATCCACATAACTGCCCGGCAGCGCAATCACACGCTTGAGCAGTAGCTTGTTCTCCCAATATAGCCCGCAGATGTCGCCGCTCTTATATCCCCCACCTGTTCTGAGCAAAACAAGAATATTGCCGTCGCTCAGCGTCGGTCTCATGCTGTTACCGGATACCTGAAGAACCGGCAGGAAGGATGTCACCAGCAGCACCGTGACTGCTGCAACAACGACAAGGATTTCAACGATTCTTCCCAGGGTTCGAAAACGGAGATTCTTACATGTGTTTTTTTTTTGATCCAGTAAGGGAATTGAAGGGGGCGAATTCACCTTTTCTGTGGGAATAATGGTAGTCTGCAAATTGTCGATTGCACCGATGTTCTGGATGTTGTTGTTCTGTGCAGCAGTTTCTTTATTCTTCAGAGAAAAGATTTTACCGTCACCCTTAAAAAGCACATCGCCCTCCCCGGCATTACAATCGCGATAATGGGGCAGGTATGGTTCTTTACCCTCATTTATGTAATATTTCATGACTTCAGACAAATAAAAATTTTGCACCAGTGCGTCACTCATGGCCCCTCTCGCGGCAACCTCCGGTGATGACCATCTTGTCAGATAGCAAACAAAGCCGGTATCGTAAAAGTACAGCTCTGGCGTCTTTATTGGGCTCTCTCCGTCGGAATGCGGGTATATCAGGAACACGATGCCTAATTTCTCTAAAATATTGATCCAGCTTTTGCAGGTAGACTGGTCAATGTCCGCATAGACAGCGATGGATTCATAGTCAATATGCTGTGAAACGCGGACGGCGGCAGCGGTGATAAAGCGGACAAATTTCAGTACCCACACGGTCCCGGAGGTAACCCGGATGTCACGTTCCACATAGTTGGAGAGATAAGAAGAATAGTAAATATTGCGATCGCCGACCTGCCCACTGCTGGGCATACAGCCGTTCCAAATCCGTTGGAAAAGTTCCGCTGTAGTCATAGACTGAAGCTTATTGCCCGTTTTAAAGTTTGACGCACACTCCTCGCTAATTATTTCATGCTGAGACAAAGGTAACATGTGCAGCAAAGCAACGCACCCTGCCAGTGATTCCTGCACACTCCGCATTAGGCAGAATATCTGAGAACCAATCAGCCAAAAATCTCCAGGGTTAGGCTTCTTGTCAATTTGAATTTTTATATAAGCAAACAGTTCCGGCGCGTACTGAATCTCATCAATCACCACAGGAGGCTTGTAAAGTTGCAAAAACTTTTTTGGGTCTGTTTTTGCCATTTTCCGCGCGTGCAAATCATCGAGCGACACATATTTACGCCCTGCACTCTCGCGTTCAGCCAGTACGCGGAGCATGGTTGTTTTTCCCACCTGACTTGGTCCTGTTAACAGAATCACAGGCCAGGATTTGCTGAGTTCCAGCACTCGCGCTTCTATCTGTCGCTTGATGTATTTCATGACACACCTCCATTTCAGTTTAGGTAAAAGATGTGCAGTTTGTTCTTAATATTAAAGCACACGGTAACATTATCTTTTTCTAAACAGAATACCGGTCTGATTGTTCCTTGATAATTTGTTTCAACCATAGGTACCGCATTAAAAAGTGGGATTTATAGTCGATTAACTTTAAAAATCCCCCATCTTTGGTCTAACTTTCCGTACCGCGTGTTATCCTCCTCGCCAGCCGCACAAAGTCTGCCTTCGTCGTCCGCTTTGCATCATGAAAAGCATCGATTAATAATGCGGATGTACATATTACATACCGTATCAAGGCGGCCTTAATATATTCAGAACATCTTCGTTAGCACCTCCGGTCGAAACAAAGCCGTTAAAATAGAAATGCTCAAATTCTCTGCCTGCGGATTCTCCTCCTGTATTTCTAAAGAAGAAGCTCCAGAAAACATAGGATACTTTTCCCTTTTATTTGACAAATTCACTATATCAAGTAATACTGTACATTTTCTGAACATTTTCTGGACGTTTTCTGGACATTTCGTATGAGTGTCCGCTTTACTGTGTACTTTGCTGGCTCAGCAAAGTTTCCAATAGCCCAAATAAAAAGGAGGGCGCTTCCCCGTGCAATTGCACGAAGAAGTGCCTCCCCTTTTTCACATTGTAAACATGCTAAATATTGTTACTCTTGAATACCACCATTAACAGTATTGTACTTTACCAAAATAACTATAATTTAGACCCCTTATTGAACAACTCCTGCATGTTAGGACTTGGCTTAATTCCAAGCTCGTCTCGGTAAAGCGCTTTGACTTCCCCATTTTCGATTGCCATAAATGCATTTGTATCTATGAATATACCTGATAGTTCCATCCTATATTTTCCGTTTTGAAAAATAAAAACGAATTTGATGTTTTCCTTCAGCAGCTTCTTTTTTACCTTATAAACTATTTTTCTCCTGATGAAGTCTCGTGGTATTTTTTTGAGCCTCCAAAAAACGCCACGAGACTTTTCCAAAAGTACCTCAGGTTTGAATTTCCACAGCAACGCTATCTCATTGTGCGCTTACGAACCATATCCAACCGTTCGGAAGGCAACAGAGCAGACACTTATCGGAAATGTTCAGAAAATGTCCAGTATCGGCTGATACAATATAGGTGGAGAATCTGAGCTCAAATGTTCTGCTTGACATGTAGACATGGGAGATTTGCTGCCGCAGGAAGAGTAGATTTCCACGGCCAAAACAAAGCGAAACAGACAACATTTTGGTTGTCATGCCCATTTTTCCTGATAAGGCTCATCGGATGCGGTACTGCTTCGGAATCGTTCTTTTCAATTTGTAGCAATTCTTCTAAAAACAAAAGACAATTAAAGAAAAACGTATTTTAGTACAGGAGGACAGTTTTGTTAAAAAAAATTAAATTTTGGGTTACCTTGTTGTTGGTATGTCTAATTGGAATAAGCATTCCTAAAATGGTTTCTTTTGCGGCGAGTGATCCGACAGCAGTATATTCCAAGGAATATACAATAGAAAATCTGTTAAGCGACTATCAGTATGTTTCTAAAACAGATTTAACCGTCGCTAATCATACCGTTGGAGCCATCGCATGCGGAGGAAATGCCGCCATAAGTAATTTCGGTGATGGGGCCATTGCAGCTTCCTATTTTCATAATATCGATGCTATCGGGAATTACGCGGCAGGAAGCTATTTTTCCGGCTCTTTGGAATATGGGGGATATGCTGGGCTGCCAGCATATTATAAGACTGCCGCCAGTGGAGTTTCAACAAATGTGCTGACCCAATATACAGGCACGGGAGAATATATTGATTTTAACAGCGCCTTTACAGACATCTTAAGTGAATCCAATAGCCTTGCGACCGCATCAGATGCGTATACCGTTACCGAAAGTGATATTACGGGCGATCAATATAGCGGATATACATTGAACCTTCCCCCCTTCTCTAATTACAAAAACATTGTAATACCGAAATCCATATATGATAAAGTCAATTATATTAAGATGGGCGCTTTTTCATCTGCAGACGATGCCCGGGAATATCAATACACGATCAGCGTGGTCGGTATCACCGACCAGGAACCGATCAATATGACGTTTGGCTATATTAGTCCCAGCGACTCAATTAGCAAGAACATAACAGGGATCCTTGTACCGAATGGAGAAACGTTTAATAACAGCAATTCTTTTAAATCAATTCTATCCGGCGGAATCGAAGCCGGACAAATGAATATAGGCGGCATGAAGCTGGTTTGGAACTTTCCGGATGCTGCTGCTGTAACTACCGATTATACGGGAGGCCATATTGTAGCCCCGCGTGCAACTGTAACAGTAAACCAGGGAGCCGGAAACTTTGAAGGCGGAATTCTCGCAAATAAAATTGTCGATTATTCCGCTGAAGGGCATTTCTATCCTTATGACAGCGTGAAAACGACAGATTCTTCATCGAGTGATTCTTCATCGAGCAGTTCTTCTTCGAGTGATTCTTCTTCGAGCAGTTCTTCTTCGAGCAGTTCTTCATCGAGTGATTCTTCATCGAGCAGTTCTTCATCGAGCAGTTCTTCATCGAGCAGTTCTTCATCGAGTGATTCTTCTTCGAGTAGTTCTTCTTCGAGTAGTTCTTCATCGATTGATTCTTCATCGAGCAGTTCTTCTTCGAGCAGTTCTTCTTCGAGTGATTCTTCTTCGAGCAGTTCTTCTTCGAGTGATTCTTCTTCGATCGATTCTTCATCGATTGATTCTTCATCGAGCAGTTCTTCTTCGAGTGATTCTTCTTTGAGCAGTTCTTCATCGATTGATTCTTCTTTGAGCAGTTCTTCTTCGAGTGATTCTTCTTCGAGCAGTTCTTCTTCGAGCAGTTCTTCTTCGAGTGATTCTTCATTGAGCAGTTCTTCATCGATTGATTCTTCTTTGAGCAGTTCTTCTTCGAGTGATTCTTCTTTGAGCAGTTCTTCTTCGAGTGATTCTTCATTGAGCAGTTCTTCTTCGAGTGATTCTTCTTTGAGCAGTTCTTCTTCGAGTGATTCTTCTTCGAAGGATGAAGCACCAAAGACCGGTGACAGTACCCCGTCTGTGTGGCCTTACGTACTTGCTGTTATACTTGCCATGATTAGCGTAATTGGTATCCTGTGTTTTGACAAGAAGAAAAAGGCAGACAAATAACTCCACAAAAAGGAACGAACAGTAGTAAGACAAACAAGCAATCAGCAAAAACAGAAGAGTGTCTCCAGTTGAATTAACCCCAAAAAGTTTGACAAATAAATTTGTTTAGCAACCGAAAAGGCTTGCTGTCTGTGCAAAACAGATGGCAAGCCTTTAAATTTTCATCTTGCCGCGACGATTGTTATAATAATCGAGATCGTTAAGAAGTCCCTTTTTGAAATGTTCCATAGATTCAAAATCTTGCAAGTACAGCATCTCTTGATGTAATGTAAAAGCATTGGTAGCAGCCATTTTCACGGCTTAGGCAACAAGCGCTTGCAATATTATCTTGCAAATTCTCAACTCGCTTCAAACTGCGCATTTACCCATCATTTTCTAAACACTTGCTAGGCTGTATTTTTACCATTCCTTTGACCTCAGCAGAGCCACTTTATCGTTTTGAAACAGATTAATGCCTAACAATGACTAACATAGACAACTCCAATATACAATACGGTCTATGATTTTACATTACTTCACCTGCGGTGCCGACCCACTGAATTATTATACCTTAATCAGATTTGGCTATTGATGACGCCACCTTGCACAAATTCTTTTGCTCATACATCTTGCGGTCAATCAATTTGAAAAATGATTCCGTAGAGTCTCCCATGGCGCGGCTATACACCGCATAGCCCATGCTGAAACTAAGTTTGTACGGCTTGTTTATACTTTGGTTATAGGAAGCAAGATTGTCCTTTATCCGCGTGATCGTGTTTTCGATCGTCCTGCCGTCGTCGCTTTCGAAAACAACACAAAACTCGTCCCCGCCGTATCTGGCCACAAAATCATGGCAATCCACGGAATTCCGTAGGATACTGACGGTTTTCTTCAACGCGACATCTCCTTCAAAATGGCCGAAGCCATCATTAATAGATTTAAAATCGTCTATATCAAGCAGAATTGCAGCAAAAGTTTTCTGGTTTGTCGAGGCATCAATCTTATGTTGCATATAGTTATCGAGTATCTCTCGGGTAAAAGCGCCGGTCAGATAATCCTTGTCCATATTGTGGTTTTGTATATCGGTAAACATAATCTGCGCAGCGAAAGTAATGCTAAGCAGCGAGAACGGAAGTCCGTATATGAAAAGCTGCAGCGCCCATCCAATCAGCGGGGTGACGAGGAACACTGACAGAGCAGAAAAGTAATTCGCTTCAATTTGCCGACGCTGACTGATCAAGAAGCCCTCAACAATAATCATCATAATCAGTTGTATCGTCATAGGGATAAACAGAAGTGGGCCTCGGTGGTAGACATGGAGGCTGTCAAAATTGAAAATCTGCCCTGTAAAAGCCGTGGACAAAACGGTTGCCGTGCAGAGAAAATCAAAGCCTAACAGGATGAGTTTCACCTTTCGTTTGAGTAATGAGTCCAGTTTGGAAATCTGTGTGCAGACATAGAGGAAAAAAATCGGGATAAGCGCCGTATTAAAAATAAGCTCGACATAAACGCCGAGTACGGTGAAGGGAAAAAACCAATCCGGAGCGGAAGAAAAATTGCTAGCAATATCCCCGGCAAAGGAAACCAGCGTGAGGATAAGCATGTGTATAAAATGCTTTTCTTGGCTGGTTTGTACATTGCGGCGACAGTGTTCCATCGCGAGGAGAAAGCTAAGCTGCAACATGCAATAAATGCAAATACAAAGATAGGTGACAGAAAACATGTGAACTCTCCATTGGATTACTACAGTATCTATTAGAATCAAACCATTTTATATAAAAGAAATATGAGCGGCTGAATTCTCAACTGAGCGGACAGAATATTCTCTGCCGAGTAATTTTCAAGCGGATACTCCTTTGGGATAGAAAGCACTGAACGAACCGTTGTGGCGCTCATTTTGCAGTTGCTCCTATGAGGTGTAGGGATGGGAAATGAATACTTTGATGTCCTCATTTTTCAATTTGAGAGAAGTCTGCAACAGAGTCAATTATCTGCGGGATTTTCGTAAGATCAAACTCTGCACAGAAACCGAAGGTTGCATTGTCTGTTTTAAGCAGAGGACTATCCCAGCTGATCTTGCTGCCACTGTCTTCTGTAAAGTTTAATTTCAAGGTTTCGAGTTACCGTCATGGTATTGCGATACTGTGCGTTGTTATATGACTGAGTAATAACATCACTGATGGTTCCATTAGGGAAAACAGCAGCAGGAAAGATAACAACAAAAACACTGGCTTTATTCTTGAATGAATACGAAAAAAGGGGGTACAATTTTGGTCTCCTTGTCCTGTTTTTATGCATCTCACTTGATTTCATCTACCAGTTTTCCGACTAGTTTATACCGGGCATTGCTAAATTTGTGCACGTGACCAGTGTTACCCGCTTATCTCCTGGCTCAATATCCACATTGCTTTCGAGCGTAGGCCGCGTCTTCTCTTCTTGTGCATATTCTCTCAAACTTTGTATAAGCATCGTGGCACTGATAATAACTATCACACTGAACACAACAAGGCAATGCGCATATCGTTCGTCCGTAGGCGCACATACCAAGCTCAATACGTAAGTTCTTTTGCAATTAGTACAAAGCGCCCATTTTCCGTATGGTAAGCACAGGTGGAAAGTGTAAGGAGGCAGTCACCGTATTTGACATCAACGCCTGTATCGTAAAGAGCCGCGTTGTGAATACCCTCGATAAAGCTGTTAAAGTCTGCTTCGTTTGCGGAATTGATGAAGCTGTAGCAGCGAATCGATTCTGCGCTTTGAATGTCAGTGGAGACTGCGGCAAAAATCTCATACTGATGGGATTCATACAGTGTACTGAATTCAATAACCGGGTGTTTCTCCCAGTAGCTTTTCTCGGCGTAATTCACAAGCGTTGCAAACATAGTCCCATCGTTCATATGATGTCCGTAAATAACTACATTTTCGCTTCTGGGGGAGAGAGAGCAGCCAGCCCCAACAAAAGGAACACCATAAATGGAATAAGTCCCGTCAAACGCCTTGTGCAGATATTTCTGCGGCTCATCCGGCGTGTACATGACAGGGTAATCCACCGCTGTTCCTTCGATCCTGATCCAGCCGCCGATATCGTTGTTCTGGGAAATTAAATCATTAAATTGCGGCAGGATAGTGACAGAACCGCCTGCTTTTTCGGATTCGTCGTGTTCTGAGGCATCCGAATTTGTTCCTGCTTGGTAATACCGGTTGGATAGTTTGGAAAAATCCTGTTGTGCACCATATGACTGATATAAAATTGAAATCACTTTGTATCCGGAAAACAAGAGGAGCAGAAGAGGCGGTATCAGGAAAAGCAACCGGATATGCTTGCTGTTTTTTTTACTCATACGAACACTCCATTTGATTCTGATTGTTGGATATTGGTATGTCATTTGTATCGATCAAGTCTTTAGGCTGCATAAAATAGACAAAAAGGACGATTTTATAAAACCCACACCGTTTTTATAAAAAACAATATAAAAAGGATGACAAATGACGCAGAATGTTTTTTCAATTAATATAATAACAAAATGGGACGGATGTTGCCACACCCGCCCCGATTTGTTAATGGGAATTTTTATCAGTTCGTTTTTTCTTCCAAATTACAACCGCAATTAATACCACGACCGAAACCGTAAGCAAGACGATCCAAAGGGTCAGGTTGGTTGTGTCTCCCGTCTGTGGAAAAATCGAATTGCTTTTGAAGGTGTTGGTAAAGCTCATAGCGGAAGCTGCCGTTCCGTCAGCCTTTTGATACTGCGTGGATTGCTGCAGTTGGCCATTTTCCTCTGTAACCTTGACCGTCATCGTATATACGGTCTTGTCGTAGGTGTATCCGGGAATTCCGCCGTTCACTTCCGAAATCGTGTACCCATAGGTGCCTGGCTCGGTAAAGGTGATCGTGCCGGCTTCTGCCTGTCCGGGGCCGACGCGCGAGAAGGTCTTCATGTTGCCGGAGCTGCCGTCCGGCATGGGAGCAGCGGAGCTGTCTGATACAAAGCGGAATGTGAAAGTTCCGGCCACTGCCGGGGAACCGTTCACCACTTTTTGGACCGGCGGATCGACCGAGACCGGCGTTGGCATCGTGTACCGGTTGGTAAATAGTGCTTTTTCCTGCTTGTAGATTCCATCCTCTTTTGCAAGATACATCGTTGCGATCATTTCTCCGCCGACTCTGTCTTTCCATGTTACCTGAACGTTGGCAGAATAAACGGTCTTATCATAGTCATATCGCTGGTTGCTTCCCTTTGTCTCGCTGATGGTGTAATGATACTCGCCCAGCTCCGTGTAGCTGATCGGACCAAAAGCAGTGTTTCCTTCGCCGGTAATCTGGACGGTCTTTGTTCCGTTCACACTGCCGTCCGGCATCGGAGCCCCATCAACGGCGTTGAGGCTGAAGGTGTAAGCTTCGTCGGTTTTCGGCGTATCTCCAACCACCTGCTTATAAACTGGAATATTGACTGTTGCATTTGCTGGTTCAGCGGCCAAGGCGGACACGGGAAGTATCGACAGCATAAGCAGCGCAGCCACTGCAACCAGCAGCCCCCGACAGCCTCGGCGTTTCTTTATTGTCATAGTTATTGACCTCCCGCGTCGTTTTCTTCCACCATCTGAGCAATTAGTATAGATCTCCCGTTGGTGGTCGCGGAAGCGCAGGTTGACATAGCCAAAATCTGGTCGTTCACTGTGGTGCCGATTTCCCGATACTGAACTGCATGCTGTTTGATATACTCAAGCCGCTGTGCATACTTCCCCGCATTCCCCACATTTTGGAACATGGGAGACTGATAAGCGTCTTCATGAAGCACCGCATAAATCTCCAACTTAAAAGTTTTTCCATTAAGGATCAGCGTCCCTGTTTGGTGTTGGGTGAAGTATGTTTCATTCTCAAAATTTACGATATCTCCGAACATTGCGCCACCATCCATGTGATGCCCGTACAGTAGGGAGTAGCTGTCCGTAAAATCGGCGCTGTTCCGATAATCGAGGAAGATACTGCCGCCCAAAGAATACTTTCCATAGAAATCCGTGTTGAGATAACGGCTGTTGTCGGTGCCATGCAGAACAGGATAATCGACATGCGTATTGTCCAGTGTCAGCCATGCGCAAACATCCGGATTGATTGCCTGCAGCTCGGAGAGACTCGGATTGGAAGGTGTCGGCTTGTACTTCATGATCTGGCTGTCCAAATCTGTATTTCTATAGATCATGAAATTGTCCCAAAGCGCATAACCGCCGTACAAAAGTGCCAGCAGTAATGCAATACATATGAGCCAGTCCAGCAGTCGATCCGCTCCACGGATCAACTTTTGCGCAACCCCCAAATCCAGTTTCCTCCTTTCGAGCCGTCAGACATGATCAGCGGTGCTGATAAAATGACAGATAATTACTGAGCGCTGTATTTACGTTTGCGAAGCATGAAGAACAGAGCAATACCAGCTGCGGAAATAATCAGGACGAATGGAATGTTCTCAAGAGCGATACCGGTCGGGGTCACAGCTTCCTTATTGTTCACGAAGTCCTGATTGTTTATTGCGCCGACATCCGTGGAGATAGTCTTTTCACCGGCGGTCTTGTTGTCCGTAAGATTGGTCACGTCCGGAGTAGTCGGACCAGTAGTGCCGTTCTGGGTTGTGATTGTAGTCTTGTAATCGGTCGCAGCGTTCTCGATGACGGTCACTTTCTCGCCGGTAGCGAGGCCGGTAATGACGATGTATTCGTCATGCTTCAGTGTGAACGCGTCGCCGTTGGTCAGTGTGCCGGATTTGCCGGTCGTAGTTACCATTGTGTCATCTATGCCGCCCTTGGCTTCGTCGGCACCCATGCTCCAAACCTGATAAGCATAGCTACGGGTATCAGTTGCACCAAGGCTGTTCGTCAGATTAAGGGTGAAGTTGAACTCCTTGTTGACGTCGGCCATGGTACCGGTTACCTTCTTGGTAACAGTCAGGTCAGTGGTGGTGTAGTCGTTTGTAAAGGGGTATGCAATGTTACGGGGATCAGAACTGGTGGCGTCAGGGGTCGTAATATTGGTCTTACCAGTGCTGCTAGGAAGTGTCGGATCAGTAGTGCCGTTGGTTCCATTATAGGCAGTGATATTACTGACATTGACAACAGGAAGCCCATTGTCTCCAAGCAGCGGCGTGCCGTTTTCGTTCAGGACATTGGTGACATAAACATTGACATAATATATGTTACTATCATAAGTAACACCGGGTTCCTTGTCCGCGTCGGCGGGAATATTTTCGGTCAACTTGTAAGTATAAACACCGGCTTGGGTATAGGTCGCATTGCCGGTTGTCACATTCAGGGTCTGAGTCGTCCCTGCATTCGTTTTGTCAAAGCCGCTTACCGTGATGGTTTCGGCCATTGCACCATCCGTATTGAGGGCTGCTCCGGTGTTAGCCGTTCCGGCAGCGGGCATAGGCAGGTTGGCCTTGGTATAAACTGTGTAGGCAGGATTCGACGTGTCGGGACCAGCTGTATAGCCGACCGCTTCGAGATTGAAAGCAAATTCGGTGGTGTCAGGCCATACACCGGCTTGTTTGGTCGTCAGGGTCTTGCCAATTGTGATATTTGCATCAGGACTGTAGGCTGCTGGGATCGTCGCCGCAAATGCAGTAGTGGACATTCCAAGCACAATAGCGCCTGCTAACAGTGCACTGGCTGCTCTGCTGAATAGCTTCGTTTTCATTTTCAATCCTCCATTTTGAATTTAAATTTTGTTATGTTTAACGGCGCATCGCGCCAGGGAATCAAGAATTAAAGCCCGCGTCTTCGCATCAGTGAGATAATCTTTCCATTGATCTCTGAAACGGATACTGCTCCGTAATCGCGGCTGTCTACGGAATATGTCCGGTTATCGCCGAGAATAAATACCTTGCCTTCTGGGACAGTCATAGGAAAAGACTGTGCGCGGTTTTGCTTGGATGTCTGGAAAAACACCTCTTCCTGCTGTGCGCTCCCGTTCAGAAGCAGCAAACCATCCTCAGAAAAATCCACTGTGTCGCCGCCTTTCGCAACGACCCGTCCGTATTGTCGTTCTCCATCCATGGTAAATGTCACAACATCGCCGATATTGAGATTGCTTTCCAACCGGTACCACAGGGTGACGTCTCCGTCGCGCATGCGGGGGTACATTCCTTCACCTTTGACAATGCTGACACCAAATACAAAACTGAACAATGCCCAGACGGCAACGATAATACAAACAATTTTCCCAATCAGGACTAAAAACTCCCGGTGTGTCTCCAGACTTCTGCGCCGTGTCTCAATCACCGCCTCGGGTGTAAGAGGAGGTGGCCCTTTGCCCGGTGGACCATGCGTTTTGTTTCTTCGTTTCATATGGTCGCCTAGCCTCTCCCATATTTTTGATTTTCAGTACTATTGATCGGCGATTTGGAATAAACCTTTGGGTTAACCGGCGGCAACTGTGGCGATTCTCTTCGTTCCTGAAGCTGTTTTTCAAGGGAAGCCGCGTATTCCTGCCACTGATTTACCAGCGCGTCATGCTTCCGACTGTTTTCTTCGATTAACTCGGAATATTCCGACTGAAGCCTCCCGAGCTTTTTCCATACGTCTTCCTCGTCAATCCCTCCAAACCACTTCCGCTTGAATTTCGTGTGCTTCAACAGCTTTGCGATTTCTTCAAGGTTCTTTGCCACAGCACTGCCTCCTTACAGCCCTTCGTTATCGTCATGTGTATCACGATGACGTCCTTCATGTCTGCCGGCATGTTTTTTTGTATGAGTATGATGAATGATCAGGCCGGTTCCGATGCTGATCACCAGAATCATAGCAAGAATGTAGGGCCAGAACTCTAGGATGATACCGGTGAGAGGCGCGCTTGTTTTGGTATTGGAGTAATCCACCTTTGCATTGTTATTATTTAAAGTTCCTGAAACAGATGTGTTAGATACAGTACTGGTATTTTCTGTTCCTCCGGTATTGGACGTATCGTTTGTTATGGACAAGGTCGTCGTGTATCCGGCATTATCCGTTTCATTGATTGTGTAATTGATACCCATTGGCAGGTCGTGGAGGGTGACACTTTGACCATGCTTCAGAGACACTGAACCGACCGTATTCCCGAATGTTAAGGTTCCGCCGCCGGAAAGGTCAGTGTTGTTGAGCTCGTCCCGGTAGGTATATGAGCTGCTGGTAGTTCCAAGGCCGGACAAAAGAGAATCCTGTGAACCACCAAGCGTGACGTTGAAGTTGAATTCCTTTTGCGGATCAGCCAGATCGCCTGTTACCTGCTTGTAAATCGTCAGCGTAAGGCCTTTTGAATGGTGATAGGTCGTGTTGGAGGAGGTATTCATGCCGTCAGGTTCCTGAGTCTGTGCAGTATTGAAAATGTCTATGTTAGGCTTGGTTACACGCGCCGTAACCGTAATAGCATACGAGGTGCCAGACGGGATTGACGGCAAGCCGCTCCATGTCAGATTCTGCCCGCTTACAGTTGTTGGAGTGACTGATGATGAAACATAGGTCAGACCATCCGGCAGTGTATCCGTCACGCTGATCATACCTGCATCGATATTCATCCAACCTGAATTGTTTTCATTCGTAACCGTCAGCGTATATTTCATCGTGTCGCCGTAGGTGACGGTTACCGGATCCCCGGAGCTGCCCGAATCCGTATTGCCGGAGCTGATGATCTGACAACCCTTTGCGATGGTTGCAACAGGCACACGACCAAAATCTACATTGTGGGTATAGTAGGTACTGACGGCGGGTGTATAGGCCATAGTGGTCTTATCCAGCGTCTGCACCACAGCCCAGGTATTATTGCCGCTGTCTGTGATGGTCGCCGCATCCGCATCGTTATCGTAGTTGCCTTGTGTGCCGGTTGTCGTTGTGACCTCAGTCGGCAGTGTGCTGCTCTTCAGCATGACGGAGCGGGCTTTGCCAGCGCCGATCCTCGCCAGTACACGGTACCGACCGGGAAGGATGCCTTTGAACGTGTAGACACCGCCGGTATTCGTGGTCTCCATCGTGAGAGCCGCACCGGACCAGTCGGCCGCATCCGTCCATGTCGTGCCATCGCTTCCTAGCTTCTGCATCTTGACGACCGTATCGACTCCCAGCTCGCCCGAGTCGATCTTGCCGTTCTCATTGCGGTCAAACCAGACTTTGCCGTCTACTTCGCGGTCGGCGACCGTGAACTGGTTGACGTACGTCTCCGGGTTGCTGACATCGGTATGGTCGTAGGTGACGCGCGTGGTGCCGTCGTCGTTGAGCATCTTCATGGGGGTGGTAGCGTGGCCCGCAACGCCGAGATAATTCGCGTTGGCGATCCCGTAGTCAACGGTAGAATAAGAGGTCAGGCCGTCCGGGTTGTAGCTCGCATATCCCTTGTCGTTGTAGGTGACTTTGGCCTGATTCTTAATCGTGCTTCCGGGTGCACCGGTGATCTTGGCCTGGTAGGTGACGGTGACCGACTGCCCCTTGCCGGTGGTGTCAGAGGTGCCCATGAACCAGCTGCCCTGAATGGTGCCCCCCGCACCAGCCGTCGCGCCCGCGCCGATGTTTGCCGTGACGGTGCTGTTGCTGCTGTTGAAGCTAACGTTGTCACTGGCGACGCCGTCGACCTTGCCGCTGCCGGGGACGAACTGCAGGCCGTCCCACAGAGTGTCCGTCATCACGCAGGGGGCCGCGTCCGTTTCTCCCCAGTTGGTAATCTTCATCGTAACCGTTACGGTGTCGCCAAATTCTCCGTAACCGCCGTCGATGCGCTGGCCGGAGGAATTGGTGATGGCTTTTTCAGTAATCAAATTTGAGGGAGTCTGGAACTTGACATCATCCACCAGGTTTCCATGCCACGAATCTCCACTTCCTGCGGCAATAGCAACTAATTCGAGTGATGTCGACGTTTGACCCGCGGGTACCGTATATTCGCCGCTATAGACAACCCAGCGGCCATTTGTCTGCGGCATAACAGTAACGGTAGCGCCGGTGCCCGATATAGCTGTTCCCGTACCGTTGTAGTACGTGGTTGCAGTAGCCTGAATCTGATTCGCTATGGCCGGGTTAGCTGCGTTCCCGCTCGGTCTTAAAACGAAATTCATCTTATCCGGACCAGCACTAGTGTACGCAGCATGGGCGAATGACCAATAGAGCTTGGTTCCCGGCACAGTCGATACATCTTGATATAAGCGGGATGCAAAGTCAGTGTTTAATTCAACATACTGGTTTCCCAAACTTGGGGCGGTGCCATCATAAGGATTAACACAAAACTGGATCGAATGTGCCGCTGGTTTGGTTCTATCGTCAGAGTTAACCGCAATTGTCTTCCATATCGGGACATTATTATCATCATAGTAAAACCATCGTGCCGGAGTATTAGTTGCATCATAATACACATAACTCTGTTTCTTTGCATCCTCGACACTGCATGCAGGCTGTTCAAAGTTGCCATACAGACAAATAGGCTTTAAAACCGTGCTCGCCGGCTTTTGGAACGTATAGGTCGCCGCCTGCACGTTTGTCAGCTGAGAAACGAGGGTACAAATCATCAGAGCAGAAAGCGTGGTGCAGAACAGCCCACGAACAAATGACTTTTGATTTCGTTTTTTCCAAATTAGATGTTTCAATTTGTCTGCTCCCCCTCTCCTACCTGTAATCCTCGACGACGATTTCCGCCCACGCGTTTGTCGCACCGGTATGCCATTGTGACCGCGTAGCAGGGATCAGAATGCATATGCTCCTCTTTGCCGCAGATGAGCGTGTAGCAACTCGCGTTATGCACATGCGCGGGATCGGTGTTCGTACAGGTCAGCATGTAGCAGGCATTCATATGCGTGTGTTCTTCTTTCCCGCAAATCAGCGTCTTTTGCTCCCCGGAAGATTCCTGCACCCAGACGTCGCCCATTCCGGGATCAATTACCGCACCGGGCATAGCGCAGCAGCAGAAGCCGATCAGAGCAATCTGCCATCCTTTTTTCATTGCGTATTTGCTGCGCACGCAACCATGCTTTGATTTCATATGAATTCCTCCCATTGCTCAATGTCAGTTGCCGCCAATAACACAAAGCAACTTGCCAAAATTTTTTTGTTGCTGTTTCAAAAATCCTGTTCCGTGAATCAAAGGAATGGCCGCGATTTTCCCCCAAAGCGAAGTGTTCGCCTGTTCCAGGACTCAGCGAAAGAACAGCGCTTGTTTTAGTCGGTTTCGTCAGCTCCGGATTTTGCTTCTTCTGTCCATTAACCAAAACCTCGCCATCCTTCAGCGTCGGCTCCATGGAACCATGTACTACCGTGATTCCGAACACGAAATGTGACAGGATAAATATCCTCATCAGAAGCGCCGTTATGGAAGCCAGTAAAAGAATTTGGCTAGCCCGATTTCGTTTTTCTTCCCGAATCAGCTGGTTGAGTGTCCTCTGCGCTTCTGTCACAGCTTGTCATTCTCTTGGTTTTTGGGAAACCGCGCTTTCAAATGCTCAAGGAATTTCTTCACCGCCAGTTAACCGCTTTGGCGTTTCATTCCTACCTCGCTACAAACTCAACAAATTTCCAAAATAGTTCTTATTGGAAGCGGTAGAGATGAGAAACAAGGTTATCAAGATAAAATTGAAATAGCTTGCTTGTTTTAAATTCTGTCAATTCGCCGCCTTCAATCTCATGAAAGGAGGCAATCTTTTCTTCCTTATTAATCCATATTTGATAAAGCTTACGTTCCGGATCGGTAGGCGGCATGATCATTCCATGCAACATTGGCCTCTCTCCATTCCCTCCCCCCGCCGCGGTTTCACAAATTACGCTCCTGTTACAACGCGGCTGAACGTATTAATTTACATCGTTTTTTAACTTCTTGCCAGGTCTGAATACAACCGTTCTAGACGCGGAAACGGACTCTTGTGTACAGGGGAACCAATTCTGGTTTTGTGTTCTTTAACTTCGAAGATTCCGAAGCCGGTTATCTGGATTTATTCTCCAAATGCCAGTTTATCCAACATACATAATGAAAAAGCGTTGACCACTTTTCCAGATTTCTTTTTAGTAAGCTCAGTCTTTTGCGCTATAAAATTGATTAGGTCTGCTTTATTCATTTGGCCTTTTCCGTAGTCCTTCATAATTCTCTGATATTTAGTTTTTAGAATCGTTCTTCTGCGCTTTTTCCGAGAATAATCCTCTGAATACAACGGCAGCTAAAGCACCGCCAATCAGTGGTGCGACAATAAATACCCATACTTGTGATAAGGCTTCGCCTCCAGCAAAAACCGCTGGTGCCAAACTGCGGGCCGGGTTAACGGATGTGCCAGTCAACGGTATACCGATCAGATGAACAAAAGTCAGAACCAATCCGATTACAATACCGGCAATAGGAGCAGTCTTTTCGCTTGACGTTACTCCAAGAATGGTCATGACGAAAACAAACGTCAGAATAATCTCAGTGACCAGAGCGCCACCCACCGAGAGTCCAACCCCACTGAGTGCTCCATACCCGTTGGCGCCGGTTCCGGTGAGCTTTTCCGAACTTGATACGATAAAGGACAATAGGCCGCTGCCCGCGAAAGCACCGACGAATTGGGCTACAATGTAGCCGATGAAATCTTTAAAGCTCATACCGCCGTTAATGAGTATGGCTAGCGACACCGCCGGATTGACATGACAGCCGGAGATATGCCCAATCGCATATGCGGAAGCGATAATGGAGAAGCCAAACGCCAGAGCGATTGCGACCACACCAAGATAGCCGGAGCCGGTTCCTCCGGTAAAACCGCCGCACACAACTGCTGTGCCGCATCCAAAGAATACAAGAACAAATGTGCCAATGAATTCTGCCAAGTATTTTTTCATCAATATTCCCTCCCGTAAAAATCCAAAAGATTAAATGATATTACACATCTAAGCGTATCCATCTTGGGCGCATTGACAGCTTTGAGATGCTTATTTTCGAGTTCTTTTCATTTCTGCCGCAAGCTTAAAAAGCTGTGACAGGTTTCATTAACCCGAATGGAATCACAAGGATATCCCTGCTTCACAATTTCGCGAAGGTTATTACGTTCCCTTTCAGGCTCTCTGCCCAAACGGACTAATTTTACAGCACATTGAATTAGTGTTTCTCGTTCACTTTGATTCATAATATCGACCTTTCGTCCACAACAAACCATGAAAATACTGGCTTTATATATTAATGCGGATGTACATATTCCATACCGTATCAAGGTGGCCTTAATATATTCAGAACATCTCCGTTAGCACCTCCGGTCGAAACAAAGCCGTTAAAATAGAAATGCTCAAATTCTCTGCCTGTGGATTCTCCTCCTGTATTTCTAAAGAAAAAGATCCAGAAAATATAGGATATTTTTCCCTTTTATTTGACAAATTTACTATATCAAGTAATACTGTACATTTTCTGAACATTTTCTGTACATTTTCTAGACATTTCAGAAGAGTGTCCGCTTTACTGTGTACTCTGTTGGCTCAGCAAAGTTCCCAATAGCCCAAATAAAAATGAGGGCGCTTCCCCGTGCAATTGCACGAAGAAGCGCCCTCATTTTTCACATTATGAACATACTAAATATTGTTACTCTTGGATACCACCATTAACAGCATCGTACTTTACCAAAACAATTATAATTTAGACCCCTTATTGAACAACTCCTGCATGTTAGAACTTGGCTCAATTCCAAGCTCGTCTTGGTAAAGCACTTTGATTTTTTTATAATGTACAATCAGCGCAGGTTTATCCTTTTTTGCATAAAAGAGCCGCAAAAGCATTTCATTCAAATCGTCGTCAAGAGGGAGAATTTGAAGCGAGTCCCGAAGAGTTTGTTCAGCTGCCAAATTGTCTGCCTGCTCCATGTAATAATGGACAAGCGCAAATACAAGTCGGCGATATCTGGCTGAGTATTTTTCTGCTTCGCTTTGGGACCAGTAGTACTCATTCTCCCCCAGATAGATCCCCTTAAAAAGGCCGAATGCGGTTTTATATTTGTCAAGAGACGCTTCCGTAACTTTCATTTCCCCATTTGTAATTGTCATAAATGCGTTTGTATCTATAAATATACCTGGTAGTTCCATCCTGTATTTTCCGTTTTGAAAAGTAAAAACAAATTTGATATTTTCCTCCAGCAGCTTCTTTTTCACCTTGTAAATCGTTGTATATAGATTGACATTAAGCTGCTTTTCTCCTTCATATTCCGGCCAAAGAGCCTGCGTTATCTTCCATTTTGGAACGTCACTATTCAGGTTTTGCAGCATAAATGCAAAAAGCTCCTCTGCCTTGGCAGTGCGCCATTTGAGAGCCTCCGCGCATCCGTCATGGCATACCGATAACCTGCCGAAGCAGCAAATCCGTACTTGAGCCGCTGGCATCCGGCAGGCATTTGGGAGAGGTTTTATCCTACCCAATCTTGTTATAACCTTCGCGATATCATCCGAAGAAAAGGGTTTGAGAATATAATCGATCGCGTTTACTCTAAAAGCCTCAAGCGCATATTTGTCATAAGCAGTAACAAAGACGATCTCCATGTCGTCCTCTGCCTCGATGATTTTTCCGGCAAGCTCCAATCCGGAAATCTCAGGCATTTCAATATCCAGAAAAGCGACGTCGGGTTTTAAGGTTTGGATTTCCGAAAGGGCATCCGACGCGCGTGTAAAAGAACCGACAACGCAGATCTGGCTGCTTTTTTCCAGCAAAAGGCTAAGAACATCAAGTGCAGGCCTTTCATCATCAACAAGTATTGCCCTGTACATATTTTCCAGTCCTCCTTATGCGGCACCATCTGACACGTTTATTGTCACGGAAGTCCCTACGCCTTCTGTACTCTGCACATCAAAACGCGCATTCTTCCAACGGCTGATCCGTTTTTTAACGTTAAAAAAGCCGACCCCTTCATTTGAAAAACTGCCGGTCTTTAAACGTTGGAGTGTCTCCGCCGGCATCCCGACTCCAGTGTCGCGGACTTCGAGTACAATGCCGGCGTGGGTTCTCCCGGCGGATATATAGACAGTTCCTCCGGTTTCTTTTTTGCATAAGCCATGCTTTATGGCATTCTCCACCAAGGGCTGAAGACAAAAGGAAGGCAGCTCCATCTGCCTCAGCGTCGGATCGATATTGTATTCCACATGAATTAATTCACCAAAACGGGCCTTTTCTATTTCAACATAGTTTTCAATCAGTTCGATCTCTCTTTCCAGAGGCACCATCATTGACTTAGGATCAACATCAAACACTAGCCGCAAGTAGCTGCTGAGACTGACAACCAGGTTAGTCGCCTTTTCACTGTCCTTATAGCCAAACGATACAATCGTGTTAAGTGCATTATATAAAAAATGAGGCTTGATCTGCGCCTGCAAAAAAGCGAGCTCATTTTCAGTTGCTTCTTCATGGGAACTGATAATCGCCGCAAGATTATTCTGACCGTATTGAATCAGAATTTTGGCCAGAAGATAAGAGCCGACCATCATAAAACAGGATGCAAAGATTTCCATATGCATATCACTGTCCAAGGTGCCGGCAAAAAACCATTTGACACTGGTCAGCAGGAGCGCACCTATGCTCACGAGAAAGATTCGGCGAGTCAGTTTCTTATCGGAAAAGATAGTAGAAGTAAAAATAGGCAAAATGTAGGAGCATAGCAATACTGTTGCATGATTGTGCGTCAAAGAAAGATAACAACAGTAAACCACAAAAAGAAAAAGGGAAATATATTCTTTCATTAAAAGTGGATGACGCGGAGAGCGGACGTAGGCACTGGCCAAAAGATTTATAATGAGGAGCCCTATCGCAGGCACAATAATGAAATTTCGCACATAAACATCTAGGGGCCATCTAATAAATCTACTTGCTAAAAGGAGCCATCCTACCTGAGCCAAAATGATAAGAACAGCTATGACATGGCCAACCTTTACGATATAGCCGCACCATTTGTTTAGGTCTGTTTCATTTTTTCCTATTTTGTCCATATCCTATCTCCTTTTATAAGTGTCTGTAAAGCCGCCGCCTTTCAAGTATTTAACTTCCTTGTCGGAAAGAGATTCTTAGAAAATGAAGCCAAGAATATAGCCACTGTATTCGTTGGTTATAATCTTAATAACGCATTTTGTTTGTTGGTGTTCATATTTTATTTGCCAGCTGCTACTTGTTCATATGTATTGATGTTATTCCCTTCATATTGAGGCTCCTCTTGGCAATTCTTTTATAAAATGGGCCTTACTTTTTGTTGGAAACAAACTCCATGATGTCATCCGCTGTACAATTCAAAACTTTGCAGATTTTTTCAAGCATTCCCGTCGTGACATTCTCGCCCCGATTCAAAAGAAAATACCATAGCTTTTTATAATTCACAGTCATAACGTAGTTTTCCTTTTGCTAACAATGAGTACAAACCCAAAATTAACCATATTATACCATCTTTGCTTTGAATAATCGACAATAATATTGTTAATTCAAACATATTTTTAATTTTTGCGTGATCGGAAGCTTGGTTCAGCCAATGATGATTCAAGGGTGCTTGAGGACAGCGTAAGTTCGAGAAAATGGCAGTTGGAGCTTCTTCGAGCAATTCCAATATAGGATTTTCTCAAGTGGAATGTGAGGATATTGTATTTGAAACTGGGCAGCTAAATAAGGATGTATACACCAAAGAAATTAAAAAAGCGGGCATTAAATTTTATAAAGGTAATGTGCTATATGGAAAATTGCGTCCCTACTTGCAAAAATGGCTATCACCTTCATTTTCCGGGCTTGCTGTCGGTGATTTTTTGGGGGTCGCAATCCCCAAACCGGTGTCATCGGACTGTCTGTTCTGGAGCTGATTTTATTTATTGCCCAAAAGATTTCTTATAGTAAGCTTGTTCCTTATTTTATCGATTGAATGTTTCTATTCGGCATTGCTCCCCCAGGAACTAGGGCGCAGCATAAACACGGTTTGTCAATTAAGCAAACGCCATAGGAATCTTACCTCTCCCAGGATCTCTGCGAGCCGTCCCCATTGCTTGAGTCTGTAACTGGACGGCAGCAGCGTTAGCGCTGTCCGTTTCATTGTAAAATAGCACACCACAGGTTGTTTTATGACCGGGCCTTTGCCGTGTCGCCTTCGATGCCATCTGCCTATTGGTTTTGCATATTCTTCTTCGCTTTTGTCTTTATAAAATAATGCCACAATCAGCTCACGCTCTTTCCGATAATTCGTTTTTCTGATACTTCACCATAAGGATTTGTCCTCATTTCATATTTGTTAAAACTCAGAAATGAAGAACAAGCAGAAGGGAACGACAACGCGGTATGACTGCAAACAACAAAACAGGAGTATAACTGTGAGCATAGTTGCCCACAGTTATACTCCTGTGGATTATTTCATATTTTACCTGCTCTGAGAGTCCACGCTGTTTTCTCTAAAAAGCACAGGCTTTTTTTGCAGAGCTCCCGGTCAGAAAAGCGATGTGCAGAGGATTGTAGTCCGCTTCATCACGCTTGGTCGCTGACAAGCAGCGGCCGCCTGAAGTTTAAAGCATATCGAACGCGCATAAGGAAGCCCTGCAAACTCGCGTTTTTTATTTGGCGGGCATGCCTTTGTGTGTTGCTAAATATAATTTGTTTATCTTCCAAAAAATCCAATTATTTATAAAAGAAACCTGCCACAAAAAGAGGCAGGTTTCATACGCGATATACGCGGCGGCCATGCTATCATCATGCTTACGCATCTTAGGCCCTATGGCTTTGCATCCTTGCCTTTCGGCAAGTTTGCCCTTAACAATCTATGAATTTCCTTGGATGGAAAGGGCCTTATGAATTATATATTATACCGTCTCTTACACTTACAATCCGATTGCCGTATGCCGCCGCATCGGCTGAGTGTGTTACCATAATGATGGTTTTATCACTTTCATGGTTAATTTTCTTTAGAAGCTCCATGATCTCGGTGCCGGTTTTGCTGTCAAGGTTACCAGTTGGTTCATCGGCAAAAATAATATCGGGACTGTTAATTAGTGCCCTTGCTATGGCCACACGTTGCTGCTGTCCCCCGGAAAGTTCTCTCGGGGTATGTTTTCTCCGATCGGTTAGTCCGACAATTTCGAGAATGTTATGAAGCTGCTTTCGATAGTCTTTCGCTTTTTTCCCATCGAGAAGAATAGGAAGTAAAATATTTTCTTCTACATTCAAATTCGGAATCAGGTTGTAAAACTGAAAGATGAAGCCGATGTTTCTGCGCCGCATGACACTTTTTTTCTCATCATTATACCGGGAGATATCCTTTCCACCCAACAAAACTTTTCCGTTTGTGGGGCTGTCGAGACCGCCTAGAATATAGAGCAGCGTACTTTTTCCAGAACCAGACGGACCCATAATCGATACAAACTCGCCTTTCGTGATTTGCAGTGAGATTCCCTTTAACACTCTGGTGACGGTGCTCCCTATTTTGAAATCTTTTATGATGTTTTTGCCTTCTATAACAACAGGTATTTTAGTCATGATGCATTCTCCTTATTCTTATTCGAATTTAATCTCTTCCACGAGCTTCATTTTAGAGCTTTTCAAAATTGGAACAACGGAACCAATCAGGGTAATCACGATTCCCGCAAGACCGGCAATAATAAATATTCCTGCGTCCAGCTCCGGGATAACCGAAATTTTCGGGCCGGCGACGATAAAGATCGTTTTTATTTCCATGTATGAGACAAACATTCCGATCACCGCGCCAATAAGTCCTGATGTAAATCCTTCCATCAGTGTCATTTTTACATTCTGACGGTTGCTCATTCCGACCGATTTGTACATGGCGATGGAGCGTTTCCTTTGAATATAGTTGATGAGCAAATTGTTGATAATTCCCACAGCCGCAAGCAACAGGATAAAATAGGTAAGCTTTCGCATCGGATCCAAAAACGAGTTAACGGTACTCAGCGCATCATGGTTAAATTCTTCTACTGTACGGCTCCAATTCGTTTTGTTCCCGAACAAATTACGAATCTGTACCATAACGGCATCCGGGTCGGCTGCGGTATAGGCAAGCATATCGTAATTCTGTACACCGAAGTCACTCTTTGCATAAGTAGCCGGAATAACGGCGTCCGAATTGTCCGCTCGTGACTGAAAGCTTCCTATGATTTGATATTTGTACGAATTACCGTTATAAGTAAGACCGATGGTATCGCCAATCCTCAGATTGTGCTTTGTCAGACAATCTTTACTGAGTAAGATGTTTCGCTCACCTCCAAAGGCGGTTTCAATTTTATTCTTTGTCTGATCATTTTCATATTTTAAATTGAGCATAGAATTATGCAGGCTGATATCATCCACGGCTTCCATTTGATTAAAGGTAAAACCGTCTGTGCTGATTTTATTATCCAGTTCATAGATAGGCAAAACGCTGTTGATTTCTTTGATGTTTTTAATCTTATTTACAAATTCATCGCTCATATTTGCCTGTGCAAAACCGTTCAGTTTAGCGCCGTGAAAAACGTCGCCCACATAGGAGGAAACGAAGCTTCCGATCACGCTGATTGCGATAACTGCCGACAGGCTGATAAACAGCAGCGTGATATTCTGGCTCACACTTTTATTCTGCTTCATGTTTCGGGCGGCAAGCCTGCCTTCGTTGCCGAATATGAACCCATAAACCCGCTCCAGAACATAGGAGAAAAAGTTTGTAAGCATCGGGATAATAATAATTGTTGCCGTAATCAGTCCAAGCAATGAAAAACCTCCCGCGAGCGTGAGTAGGTTTCCGGAGTTTTTATTCACAATATGAGGAAGAATGATGGAGAGAATAAAAAGGACGGTTCCAAAAACAAATTTTGTCTTGTTTGAGACATTTTTTTCCTCTACTATACCCAGAACAACATCCTTTACCGGGAGACGGCTTGCCCTACAGACCGGAAGATAAGCACTTAGCATAGATACGGCAACTGCTACCGTGCAGGCGAGCAAAATGTTAAGCGGCGAAACCACCATCGGTATTTCGATGCCCATCGACAGTGATTCCCCCAACCCGTTAAGGAGCAGTTTCAAAATACCGTAGCCCAACGGGATGCTGAGCAGACCTCCGGTAATTCCGTATATCAAACTTTCAAGCAACAAAATTCCGGTCGTCGACTTCTCGGAAGCGCCGATGCTGCGGAAGGTTCCAATGACCGGAAGCCGCTCCATCGTGATGACCTTATAACTGCTGAAAATAATAAAAACACTCATTGTAAGGGAGAAAAAGCTGATTAGGTAAAACGGCAGGGATTTCTGCTCTGCATCCAACGCAACCTGCGCTTCGTCATAAACTTTTGTAACTTTATATTTCTTCGAAGATAGGGAAGACGACAGTTCGGATTTCAGCTTTTCTGTGCTAATGCCCGCAGCTGGTTCAATCAGTATTTTACTGTTGCCGCCGGAAGTATTTAGAATGGAGGATAGGGTATCCTTGGGAAGCAGAGCGTTAACGCCCCTTGTGTTCCTCAGGAACACTGTGTCATAAGCGGCTATAGCAGTAAGCTTAAACTCGTATTTCGTTCCGCCTATCGTAAGCACTATGGTATCTCCCTGCTTGATCCCGTATTTGGTTGTGAACTTTTCGGGCAGGACAATCTTGTTTCCGGTAAAATCAGTAAGTGTGGCGTCGTTCTGCAGCCGGGGTTTGTTGATAGAGTTCAGCTCATTCAGATCGGCTGCAATCAGGTCAATGTTCTCATAATAGCTGTCTTTATTGTAGAGTGCCGTTGTCGTTACAAAACCGACCTTATTTTTTATGGATGCAATCTGTGGTATTTCCTTTTCCGAGACCCAGACGGTATTCCCGTTAGCGTCCTGCTTTGCGGAAACCGATATTGTCGCTGTTCCCGCCGAGCCTTTTGCCATCTTCTGCTGGGCACTTTCATAGGAATCTCCGATTGCCATGGAAACAAACAGCAGTGTTGATGACAGAACGATAGACAGCAGCATTACGATTGTTCTTAGTTTTCGCTCTCTGATATTGTTTACAATGTACTTTAGTATGATCTTCAAATATGCACCTGCTTTCTTCAATCAAAAAGATTGATAACTTATGTTAAAACTATAAGCCATGCATCTTATTTCATCTTATAGCCAGCCTTAATTTAATCTTAATTTTCCTTGCCGCAGTGGCATGTTCAAAAATTCATTCCATTCATAAGAAACATAAATATGATATTGGGAATAAAGAGCGCAATCAGTATTGATAAGGCTGTTTTTGATTTTAAGTCGGTTTCATTCTTGATCCAGATAAGTCCAACAAGAACCGTTGAAACGATCGTAAGTCCCGCGCATAACCAGCAGACGAGGGGGATTGTCGGCTGGATTGCATGAAAGACAAGGGAGGTATCTCCGGTCAAATACAGCAAGGCTGCAAGAGCATTGAGTGAAAAGTAAGAAATGATCAAAATTGCTTCCGACAGGAGCGTTATTTTTACAGCCCGGTTTAGTCCTGTATCCCGCTTCCTGTTTTTTATGAGTGAAATTAAAAGGATCAGAGCAAATACCGCAAATACAGGCTGGGAGATCAGCGACAGAACCAAGAACAACCATAAGGAGGTATTGATCTTGAAAAAATCAAAGCCTAATATGTTTATGGCCTGTTTCCCGCCAATGTCAGAGAATCTGCAATAATTTCCGTTTTCTTTACAGTAAAACATCCTGCTGCCAATGTAATAGAAATGCCAGTTAAAATCACTGCTTGAAAAGTTCAGGTTTCCGTCATGATCGCATTTGACTTTACATGTTACCATGACTGATTTGGTCTTCAAAAAATCGGTCTCCCCATATTCCGAATAGGAATACCTGCCGCTGATTGCATCTGCGTCCATATCAAAAGGAACAGCAGCGATACTGGAAACTCCTTGGGGCCGGTTGTTTGAAAGAAGCTTATAAACCAGATCAATGTATTCATTGCATACTTTTCCACTGCCCGCTGAGTCCGTATTGATCGCAATGAATATACCGACATCCTTTTCCTTCAGAAGAGATATCTTTGAAGAAAAGCAAGGAAGATGACCACCAAATTCGATCGTTTTGTAACCGTCTCGGACTGCTTCATAAAACCCCAGAGTGAAGCCTGCCAACCTGCCGTCTTCCGGGTACTGATGCGTATGCATCTGGGCGGCTGTATCGGAATTCAGAATTCGTTTTCCATTAAACTCTCCGTTGTTCAGATGAGCAAGCATGAAATTTGCCATGTCCGAAGCGGAAGCGCAGATTGAACCGACCGGATGGTCGCTAAGCAGTGTGTAGTTTCGTTCAAAGTACCGCCCGAATAGATTCAGATACGGTTTCGCCATGGATGGGAGTACGGGCTTTGTAAGGCCATAAGAGGAATGGTTCATTTCGAGCGGGTCCAGTATGTTTTTGGTAATGTACCGGTCGGGCGGTTCCCCGGAAACTATTTCAACCAGATAACCAGCCAGAGCAATACCGTAGCCGTTATATTGACAAAAGGTTCCCGGTTTCCGGATAACGGGCGGCAAGTTTTCCTTCAAATCGCTTTCAAGCGTTTTTATTGAACCGGAAAGAACGTTTCCCGAACTTGGAACAAGCAGCGGAATTCGAAAATCAAGCCCCGAAGTATGGGTCAGCAGAGTTCTTAAAGTAACAGGAGTAGAAAATGGATTTTTCACTTTAAAAGTCGTCAGATAGCTGTTTACATCCTTGTCCAACGAAAGCTTACCCTTTTCTACCATCTGCATGACGGCTGTCGCAGTAAACACTTTTGATACAGATGCGATCTGAAACGATGTATTCTCAGCGTCTACGGGTATTTTGCTTTCCAGATCTGCATAGCCATATCCTTTTTTAAAAAGAATTTTCCCATCTTTTACTACGGATACTGCCGCTCCGGCCACATGGTTGTCGGGAAGAGCATTGTTAAAATATTCGTCCGTCATTTTTTCGAGGCTTTGAGCGACGGTAATGGTTTCCGCTGCGTGTGCTGGAGCGGTTATGCTTATAAGCAAAACAGAGCATACTGCAGCACAGATGATTTTCTTAAATATTCGCAATATCAGTTCTCCTTTTGACCATTGCATAAAAAGGTTGCAGGCCCACTTTAAATAGTAGACCTGCAACCTTAATTCACTGTTCTATGAATCTTAATTTATTCTTAATTCTGTTTTGCGAACTCAATGGTGATGCATGTACCGGAGCCGGGTGCGCTTTCCGCCAAAATGCTCCCTCCGTGTAGCTCGATAATCTGTTTGGCAATTGCCATTCCCAAACCAGAGCCTTCCGGTTTCGCCGCCGTATTCTCCCCCCGGTAATACCGGACGAACAAATTGTCCAGTTCTTCCTTTTTCATTCCGCAGCCATTATCCTGTATGCTGATTTTAATGTGGTCACTCACCGTGATGGAAACGGAAATCTCCGTGTCACTATTGTTATGCACCAGAGCGTTGGTGATCAAATTGTTAAGCGCCCGCTTTAGGAGCACCGCATCAAACGTAAGCTCAACCGTATCGTCCGTGCTGCAAAAGGAGATGTTTCTGTGTTCATATTCCGGGTTGTTGAGCAAATCAATCACCAGTTCTTTTGTAAAGCGTACAATGTTCTGCCTGCTCTTATGCAGCGGAAGCATTCCATTTTTCAACTGATAGGTAAGCTTTAAATCGTTGATAAGCGTCTCAGCATAAGCGGTATTCTTCAATATGATGTCGCCATATTCTTTGAGTTCATCAGGTTCTATTTTAGAGTCCTGAGCGGAAATGAGCTCAGCATAACCCCTGATGGGCGATAAAGGAGTCTTCAGATCATGGGTGATATTGGCGATCCACTCCTCTCGCAGCTTTTCATCCTTGGCTCTTGCCTTATCACTCGATTGTATCTCCGCGTTCATGGCATTCAGTTCTTCGTAAATATCGCCAAATGAGCTGTTGTTTGAAACGGGTACATAGGTGCGTGAAGCAATTTCCCTGATCGATTTTCGGATATGAGTTGTTTGCTTCGCGACTAAGAAACTGTATAAAAAGCCTGTTATGATTAAAAGAAGCAGCGTAACTCCAAACGTAACAAACATAATAGGTTTGAAGGTTGTAAATCTGTCCCCACTCACATACATGGTAACTTTGGTTATCTGCACGGGAAAACCAATCATATACGTCCACTCTTCATCACCAAAATGGAGGTTTCCCAAAAACACGGAATCCTCCCCGATTCCGTTCTGATAGATATTCAGTATCGCCGAAGGAGAATAATGTGACGGAACACTCTGAGGCTTATCCAAGCTTTGAATCTCGTTTCCGTTAGCATCAATGATTTGAATCCACAGGTTGTTTTCCTGCAACAGCTTGAGACCTGATTGCTTGATTTGGGGCCTATCGCCGGTTACAATGATATATTCGGAAAAATCATTTGTAAAATCAATCGGCCATTTGCTAAATTCAACATGACCGTCCGGCTTTTGTATGGTTATATTATAAACGACCATGCCAACCCCCGCCGCTAGCGTTCCAATGAGCAAAATAAAGAAAATAACGTAAATATGAAGTGATGACTTATATCTTGACCGTTTCATTTAGCTATCCCTTTTCACAAGTCTGTATCCAAGCCCCTTCACTGTTTGAAGCAGTTTGGGGTTCGTCGGATCATCCTCAATTTTCTCCCGGATATGACGAATATGAACCATAACGGTATTGCCGCAGCCGACGCTGTCCTCTCCCCAGACCTGTTCGTATAGGCGCTCCTTGCTGATGATCTTGTTTGGATTTTCAGCAAGATAGCGAAGCAGTCCAAACTCTCTCGCAGTAAATTCAAGCTCAATGTCGTTTTTAAATACACGACAGCCATCAGTGTCGATTTTCAGATTATTTGAAATTATCTGCTGTTTTACGTTATTTTTATTCGAGCAATCATATTGCTGCCTGCGCAGCTGTGCCTTTATCCGAAATACAATCTCCCTCGGGCTGAAAGGCTTCGTTATATAATCATCGCCGCCGCTGCTTAAGCCCAATATTTTGTCTATATCATCATTTTTGGAAGACAGAAACATGATCGGACAATATGAAAACTCCCGGATTTTTTTACATACCTCTATTCCGTCAATATCGGGAAGCATGATGTCCAAAACAATCGCATCCGGCTGGTGCCTTTTGCATAGATAGATCGCTTCCTGTCCACTCGAGGCTTTAAGAATATTTTTGAATCCATCCTTTTTAAGCACTTTCTCAAGCAAATCACCTATATCCTTTTCATCATCCACAAGCAGGATCTTTTTTTCAAGCAAATTTTCGTAAATTTCATTTTGTCCAAGCATTCTATTCACCTCCATTAGAGCTTTCTTTTGTTTTCCTTCAGTCTTTTATCCGTAGGCTTTGGCGCGCCTTTAGGAATTGCCCATGCATGTGCAAAACGAATAGCTCCGTCAATTCTGTTTTCTTTACACAGCTTTTGTATCCTACGTTCTGAAATGCCCCATTTTTTGGCCGCCTGTTTTACAGAAATGTAGTCCAACATATACCCCCTCCACCAGATGCGTTTATTTGATTATATACGGAAAAACGAATAAAGACAAGTGAATAATAGTATTCATATTGAGAATATCTATCAGCGAATCAGCAATGGTCTCTGCACCTTTTTCTATGTTTTCCACACCGATTGCCTTATCACATGCGAAATCTGAGTATTGACAGAATCGCATGCTGAACCTGTGGAAATGTAAATCTCCTTCAGATCAAGCCTATATATCAACATCTCCATCGGCGCCTCTGATGGAGATGTTGATACTTTTAGGAAGGTGGGCGCTATTACCATTCCTAATATAATCAAAATTTGCCGCCGTGAGATTCTCCAAAAATCGTTCTTCAATCCGATGTAGCTTCAGCGCGGGCTCTTCCATTCGTTCACAATTTTTCTTCAGTGACGACGCCATTGCAACGATAGCAGCTACATTTTCTGTTCCAGCTCGTTTACCGCGTTCTTGTGGCCCTCCATCTGAGTTCGGATGGAGATCAATTCCCTTTGCGAATATACAGAACCACGTTGCCCTTCGTGCCGTTAAATTTGTGTGCAGAATCCGAAAGCATATCCCCGCCAAGACTCTTCACATCAATTGAGATAGGCCTTACGGCCTACACCGTATCGGTACGGAATAAAGCACCATGTGCATGGGCACCAACAGCACCTTGCAGGCAGTATTGGTGTTGGATACTCCCAATATGCTCGAGGTCTCAGAAGCAAGTTCATGGCTCCTTGGCGCAGTACTGTGGAATACACAGTCGTGTTCTTTTTTGCAGCTTAAAACTTGCATCTAAACTGGGCAAATGACACACTAAAAATCCATGTGTAGGGGTTTAGGTCTACACATGGATTTTTCTATTAACGAAGTTTTCTACTATGAATTTTGTCATCATATTATCGGCCATCTTTTTTACATAAAACTTTTCAAAAAATATTGACAAGTAAACTTGGTAGTGATATCTTATATAAAAGACAAGAAAACTTGTCAAGATAACAACATTACTTGGATTGGAGACTTTATTATGAATAAAGAGGAGATTTTGAAAAAAAGCCGCGATCAAAAAGAAGATGAAGGAACCATTTATGCAGACAATAATGGCCGTCGTTATGGTGTGATTGCCTTTAGTTCTATTTTTATTATTATTACGTTTTTCAATCTTTTTACAAAGCAAAACAATTTTATCCCATATTGTATGTTTTTCGCCTATATGTCCGCTGAAGCATATGGAAAATATAGGGCTACAAAGGTAAAGGTATTCATGACAACGACTATATTAGCATCTTTTGCGTCTGTCGCTTTTCTTATTTGTTATGTTTTGGTGGTTCTGGGGATAGGAGCATAAAAAGCGAATTGGTTCTAAAAAATCGGCTTAAAATTGCTCGTGCGGAAAAGAATCTGTCACAAGGAGATTTAGCTGAATTGGTTGGTGTTTCCAGAAACACGATTAGCTCTATTGAAACAGGTCAATTCAATCCAACTGCAAAACTTGCGTTAATTCTGTGCATTGCATTGGATAAAAGATTTGAGGATTTATTCTATTTTTAAACAAATATTTTAACCAAAAAATCCATCAAAACAATACACCAGCATGATAACAAAGACCTTTCTGAAAATTTTCAGAAAGGTCTTTGTTTAATTTATTTTTTTCAATCCTGCATTTATCAAATAATTAATAGGAAGACAAATCGCTTTAACTGCCAAGCATAATATTTAGGATTTCAACATCTGTGCTTTTCATTCCAACTCGAGCCATCCGCCCCACCGTGGCAATTGTCTTTTCCGCAGTACTCATGGAAAGACCCTCTCCAGGCTGAAATACACACTGATGAATGCTCATATCAAGAGCCTGCAGTGCAGTTTCTACCGCAATGCTGATTTTTGCTGCACAGGAAGACTTCGCTCCATCACAAACCATTCCACCAACCGTACAGATGGAATTTGTGATGGTGTTTCCAATCATCTGATAAAACTTTTCCTCAGAAATTTTTCCTTTATACATTAGATATGCGATACCGCATGCAGCGCCGCATGCAGCACTGGTAGCACCGCAGTAAGCTGAAAGGCTTCCAATATATTTTTTCTGATGAATGGAGATTAAATTTGCTACTGCTAGAGCCCGATAGCGAAGCTCTTCGCTGACATCCAATTCATTTGCATAGACGACAACCGGCATCGTCAAAGTAATCCCCTGATTTCCACTGCCTGAATTAATGACCACTGGAAGAGCACATCCGCTCATACGCGCATCACTGCCGGCAGCAGCATAAGCACGAGAAAGCAATCTGGCTCGTTCAGCCCCCTTCGCCCGTTCCAAAAGTATTTTTCCGACCTCAGCACCCCATTCGCCTTTTAACCCTTCTTGCGCAATCGCAGTGTTAAACTCAATCTGAGGCTTTAAAATCGGTTCAAGATCAGAAATTTTAACTGTATCCGCAAACTCAATAATATTATGCAAATTCAGAAGATCTCGATTTCCCATTTCCTTTTTTGTTTCCATTTCCGGCGAATCTTCTTTTTTTTCGAACAATACTTTATGATTTTTTTCAATACGGGTAATATTGGTATGATGATCTTTAATTTCTACCACTGCATTTTCATTGCCGGCAGTCAATTCAATTATAATATAGAGGTTCTCAACGCCTTCAATCAGTTCACAGGTGCAAAAATTCTCTTTCAACATCTTTCGGATCTGCTCTAAATTTCCTGGAGTAACGGTCTGAAGAACTGCAAGTTTGCGGGACGCATCCCCACCAACAATCCCCATTGTAGCTGCGACATCAATGCCACGCATTCCTCCGGATTTCGGCACTGTAACGCCTTTGACATTTTTAATAATATTTCCAGAGCATTTTACACAGCAATGCTCCGGCATTTTCCCTAGAATTTCTCGTGCCTTCGCACCGGCATAAGCAACTGCAATGGGCTCTGTACAGCCCATAGCTGCAACTAATTCTTCTTTTAAAATAGCAAGGTGATTTTCATATAATTTTGTGTTCATAATGTGCCCCTAAGTCTTGTAAGAATCAAATAATTTGTTTATACTCTATTTAAAGTTAACTATGGTGGGATGAAAAATGAGTTTAACGAACTTGAAGTATTTTATCGTGACAGCTGAAGAACTGAACTTTACGCGCGCATCCAAACGCCTGTACATTTCTCAGCAGGCGCTGAGCAATCACATTGCCAAACTAGAACGACAATATCAAATTGCCTTGTTTGACCGTGGAAGTCCCATGACTCTTACAGACGCTGGCAGAATCTTATACAAATCTGCCAAAGAAGCACTTGAAACCATGGAACAGTGTGAGCGTCAACTGCAAGATATCAAGGATTTCACAATGGGAAAACTGTGCATTGGAATCCCTGTCACGCGTGGAACTGCTATGCTGCCGAATCTGTGTTCCGCTTTTCATCAAATGTATCCAAAAGTACATCTAGAAATTTATGAAGGACGTACTTCACAAGAAGTAAAAGAAGCGATGCTCCAGGGCAAAATTGATTTAATGATCGGTTACACGTCATTTCATCCCAACCACATTGCCAGTGTGCCTCTTTTTATAGAAAAATACGTTCTAGTTGCACCCAACCAGCTGCTTAAAAACTACTTCTCTTCCAATCAGATTTTTCAAATGCATCAGCATCCACAGTCAATTCGTACCTTTGCCAACTGCCCATTCGTCGCACAAGCACCCAATACCATGGGCGGACAGATTTTTGGCGCAATCTGTGACGAAAGCAAACTAAATCCCTATATCGTCATGACTACTCAAAATCTGCTCACCGAACTAGCTCTGTGCATCACGGGGATGGGCGTCTGTACTATTCCAAGTACCTTTGTTCTGAATGAAAAGTATTTTCCAAGCCTTCACCAAGTTCAAAGCTCGAGTCTTTTTGGGCAGGAAAGCTGGTCTCGGGTCACAATCTTCCAAATGGAAAGCACCATTGGCTCCAAACCCGTCGGAATCAACCGATTATGTACCAAGACGCTCACTCAGGCAGGCCAAAAATTTATTGATTTGGCGAAAGCAATGTATTTTCAGCCAAATATTCAGCCTTCTGAAACTTAAAGAAACGACTCCACAAGATCCTTAGCATCTTTAACATAAGCAAGCATTTCATCGTTTAATGGCCAACGAATGACACAACCTGGTGTTAAAATCAAATGTTTTCCACCCGTCATCTTATAGCATTCGTAAATCTGATTGCGAACTTCGTTTCGGTTGCAGCGGGTAATATCCGTTCGATTGATTCCTCCCATGAGGCATTTCCCACTCAGTGTCAGTGCTTCATCAACCTGTGGAAGACTTTCCCATGCATGCCAGTTGAAAACCTGAACGGGGTAGTCTCTGAGAACATTGAACATAATATTCTCTCCATGGCAATGAATGGTGTTCATCCAACCGTCTTTTGCTGCGTTCAGAACACGGATATCATACGGTTTCCCATATTCCAGATATTCTTGTTCGGTCATAACATTGTAGCTGCTCATCTGACTTGCAAAAAAGACTCCATCGGCGCCTAGACGAATTGCTTCCCGCGCGACGTTTTCGGTAGTTTCCGTAATCGCTTCCAACGCCTTTTTCACTTGATTGCCGTGACCGGAACGAATGTGTTCCAACGCTTTTTTACCGCTTAATTTATCAGCTGTCGTAATAGGGCTAAACACCGTAAAGATTACAGGAACATCTTCGCCTTCGTCTTTTAATTTTTTCAGAAGCATTTTTAAGTAGCTCAATTCTCTTGCGAGACTGCCTTGATCAATTGGGCACACTTTCAATTTGCCCCAATCCTCCGGTTTACTAATGGGCGTTTTCACAACTTTGGCAACTCCGCCTTTTGCAATATCGGAATAGTCAATTGCACAGCCAAAATCTTCGATGGCATACATCCCATTGTTCATCGTTTTGATAAAATCAATATCATAGGTCTTGTAAAAGTCATAGGTCTTTTCCGTAATAGCAATTGGATCCAGATCAATTCCAGGCATATGGCTCCACAAAGAATAAGGTACACGGTCTGGTTTTTCCCCTTTAACTGCTGCTTCAATTCGTTCTCTTTTCGTCATACTCATAACTAAACGATTCCCCTTTCATTTGCCTGGCAAAATATCCAGGCTGCATCATATTTACGCCTTGATAACAATTTGATTTCTCGGCGAATTTGTTAAAAACTCAAACCCATTTTCGGTAATTAAAACTGTATCACTATTACGAGTGGCTCCTAATTCCGCACTCATCAGTCCTGGTTCTACCGTCAAAACCATGCCAGGCTGCAAAGACGCCTTATTTCCTTTTGTGACGGACGGAAATTCATGGGAAGAAAGTCCCATTCCATGTCCACACCGTCCCGGCAAAATACTGCCAAAACCGGCATCTTCATATTCTCTCATTGCGGAAAAGTATAAATCTTCAAAGATTGCACCCGGGTGAAGCTGTTTGAAAATCTGCTGGCGGGCCCGAAGCATCGCGTCATAGGCACGCTGATGCATCTCATCCAAGCCGCCGACAATCACGGTTCTCTCATTTTCCACATTGTAGCCAGACACACGAGCCCAGCTCATCGGCATTGTCAGATCTCCGTGTTTTGGGACATAACCACTAGGACAGTCACATCCATAATTTAGCCTTTCATTTGACATACACCAAACGCATAACGTATCAATTTGGGCAGTTTCGGTATTGGAAAAGCCCGAAACTTCATATTGCTGATAGTCGCTATGCCAAAGCTGACGCATTGCATATTGGCCTTCCGTACACGCCTCTGCTTCACTCGCACCGTTGTCGAGTGCTTTGATTGCCGTGGTAACGCCGAGATCGACTAAACGCCCGGAAATCCGACACATTTTAATTTCATGCAAGTCTTTGATCAAGCGCTGATTAACAGCATCCTGGGCAATATCGACGAACTTTTTCACATGCAGCTTTGAGCTCAGTGAATTTAGCCAATTCATACTGGCATAATTGCCTTCAACTCCAACCGCTAATTCCCCGTCACCCAAAAGTTCTTTTAATGCATCAAATTCGTTCATTGCAACAGATTTTGCTGCACCCCATTTACCATAGCAAAATACATTCTCAACTGCGCCTTCATTGACCGCGTGATCATGCCGGATACAATGTACTAACAGAAATCCACGGTCAGGGGTAATCACAAAATACGGTGTGTTGCTAATAATAATTGGATTGAAATTGCTAAAGTAAAAAACATTTTCGGGGCGAGTCATAATGACTGCATCCAAACCTTTTCTGGCCATTGTAGTCTGCATGGTTTCAATTCGTTTCTTTATGTAGCCGCGCAGCTCATCAGAAGCACGCTTCCCTTCAATAATGTCATTTTTCAAAGATCATGATCTCCTTCATAAAATTGCCCTGAATAAAACATGGGGCTTTTATTATTCATTACAGTCAAACAACAAAATGCAGAGTTTTCTACTGTTTTAACTGCTGTAAAAAAACAACCAGATTCGTAATAATCGATCATATGGAAATTTTGCACTCTTCGCCTACTTAGTTCAAAAGGAGCGGAGCCCCTGGTCCAAAAGGAATTCCTAGGAAGAACCAAGCAAGCAGTTGTACCATCATAAAGGCAAAAAATGCAATCGAGTAGGGCAACATATTTGCAATCAATGTTCCAAAACCGCTTCTCTTGTCATAACGCTGAGCTAGCGCTACCAACATGCCAAAATAAGCAAATGTAGGACAAATTGGATTCGTAATTGCATCGCCAATTCGATAAGCCATCTGAATTAAAGCCGGATGATATCCTAACAGCATAAACATCGGGACAAAAACCGGTGCAAGAATTGCCCATTTCGTAGATGCACTGCCAATCAGCAGGTTGATAATCATACACATGATAACGAAAAGGACTAATACCAACCAGATTGGGAGGCCAGAAGATTTCAAAAGCACAGAACCGTTGATAGCAAAAATAATGCCAAGGTTAGACCAACTAAAATAACTAAGAAACTGTGCAATGAAAAACATCAATGCAATGTATCCGCCCATACCAGCCATAGTTTTTCCAAGTGCCTCTGCTATACCGGCAATTCCATGAAATTTACCGCACTTTAGGCCATATACCGCTCCAGGAATTCCAAACATAAAAGCAATCAGCACCGTCAGCCCTTTCATAAAGGGAGCAGAAGATGCAATTGCAGATCCTGTTTTGGGATCATTCAAAATACCAGAAACGAGTAATGCAACAACGACAACTGCAAAGATCACCAAGGAAATTCCTGCACTTTTCAATGCTTTTAATTCTTGCTCTGAAGTTGCAGAATCAGAATTGTCATTATCAGAATCAGCATATGCAGGATTATATTTTCCAAGGTGAGGCTCTACAAACTTGACTGTAATAAGTACCGATACAATGGTCAAAATTGGAACCGAAAACGCTGAAAAATACCAGTTAATTGCGGGGGACAGCGTATACTGTGGATTTACAAGCTGCGCAGCAGTCTCTGTAAAGCTTACATTTACCACATCCATAGAGGTTATCATCAAATTAGATGCAAATGCGCCGGAAACGCTTGCATATGCTGCAAACATACCTGCCATCGGATTTCTACGCATGCTTGCCCAAATAATTGCACCTAAAGGCGGCATGACCACAAATCCTGCACCACCGGTACAATCGGCCATTACACAAAGGAAGCAGAAAATTGCTATAATTTTGGTATCAGATGCATTTGAGCGTTCTACAAGACCTTTTAAAGCTACATTAAATAAACCTGAATGGTCACATAGTCCAACGCCCATCATACAAACCAACACTAACCCCAAGGCAGGCAAGGTTGTAAAATTATTAACCGCTTGTGTCAGCATTTTAATGAAACCATCAACGGACAACAAGTTAAAAGCAACAACTTCTTTGCCAGTAGCAGGATTAATTGCAGAAAGACCTGCTTTTGCACATATAAAAGATAAAAGAATAACTGCGATGGATAAATAAATAAATAGTGAGACCGGATGTGGAATCTTATTGCCAACAATTTCGACATGCTGCAGAAATTTTTCGAAGCCTTTCGATCGTTTTTGAACATTTTCTTCCATAATCACAACTCCCCGTTTTTTGATTGTGGGCCTTATCATAAAAGTCCCCATTCCCAAAACAAAAATTCAGCGACTCGAGTCTGTCCATCATTTGTTTTGATGGTGTAGCTTAAGAATAGAAAAAAGTCTTAATAAAGTCCAACAGCTTTTTGGCTCTTATGTACAATTATTTAGTTGTTAATAAAATCTAATTCTACAAATATAAAGCTTGATTTTTTAATGTTTGCAATAAAATTTAATAAAAAATTAATTTACTATTCACTAAAATCGTAAACAATCTTTGCCGATTTTTATCAAGAGTTTTTTTAAGCATCAATGTCCATTGGATAAAATCTGCTATCCATTGGTTACCCAAGGTCACATAGGAAACCGTAAAATAAACAGACTCAAAAAATCCTCCAGCCTTGTGAAAGCTTGGAGGATTTCTGTATTAAAAGCCCTTTTTTAGTTTTTGGGATAAAAAAAGAACAGCCTGAAGGCTGCTCTCCATAAGATTTCGTTATTTAAACTCTCAGTTGATCAATAGAAATTAATCCGGCAAGCGAAAAATACTCTCTACGGGTGCATTTAACAAACGAGCTACTTTCATCGCAAGCTCCAATGTTGGATTATACTTGTTGTTTTCAATGGCATTGATTGTTTGCCGGGTAACTCCAAGTTTTTCTGCAAGGTCTTCTTGCCGCATACCAAGTGCTTTTCGCCGTTCTCTAATATTATTTTCCATTTTATTTACCCGGAAACAGCAGAAGAAGTACTCCGAATGCGATTAAAAATACCACTAGCAGAATTGGAAATGCAATAAAAGTCTTTTTTCCTTCTTCATCGCCAACTTTAATTTTTGAAATATTAGTGGCGAAGAAATAAACCAAGTTCTGAAAAATCAGCAAATAAATAGGCATCGTAACCTTGCCCTGATAGATAAAATCCCGAATCCCCCATATAAATAGCGCAAGTACGGTAAACAGATATGCCCAGCGAATTGCCCGCAGAGAAATAGCCAACTCCATTTCATCCATTTTTCTCATAACTTTGCCTCCAAAATGTCAAATTGTTTTTACATTTTGAAGTGTAACACCGCTATATAAAAATGTCAAGACCTTTTTACATTTTGTGCTTTTTATTTTTAACTGTCCAAAAAGGCTCTACACTTTTATTCGTGCTTTCGTCAAACCGATCCCCTGAGTTCAAACTTTAAGCATTCAAGATACCTGATGTTTGCAATAGGCCCGAACAGCGAGAATAAAGAACAGGGGGATTTCAATTGCTGCGGCACCCATAATCAGATATGGAGACCAAACACTGAATGGTCCTATTTGTAAAAACAGCATATTCCCCAGTTGATAAAAAAGATTATTGTTGATGCCAAGGCCGCTGGACGGCAAAATGCAGCTTATGAATCCAGCAAAGTTTCCCGCTCCCTGTATCACCTGGTGTAAAATATCCGGTAACAAACAAAACGCGATAGCAATAATCAGCGTAGTTGTCGAACTATGGCATTTGGTCGACAGAAACATTGAAAAACAGGCGGTGGCGAGAAGGGTTAAAAAGCCTGCCATAACCAAAAGCACCTGTTCCCCACCAACCGTGATCGGCAGGAATAAAAAGGGATTGTGAATCTGTGCGGAACTAACAAGCCTTTCCCAACCGAACGTTTTATCCACCACCGAAATAAAAATTGCAATGCTGACAATAAATAGAATCAGATCAATCAGCAGGGCAGCCAAAAGCTTGCTGACTGCCAACTTGGTTCTTCCATTTCGAGTGCTGCGCAGGATGTCATCCGACCCAGTTTGGTATTCCCCCGAAAAAACAGGTGCATTGATCATGATGCAGATCAGCAGCAAAATAAAAATTAAAAAATCGAGAATAAAAAAGCTATTATTTGGAATTCCGTAGAAATAAGTAAGCGGCGTTTTTACCTGACTGTTTAGTAACATCACCTGATTTCTCACGTCGGAATTATGAGGATATTTTGCTTCCACTGTTTCTTCTAGCTTTTGGTTTCGCTGAGCATAAAAATTCTGTACATCATCAGGCTGAACTTTTTCCAAAGCGGTAAAAATATCTTGATTATCCGAATACACAGAAGCAATCAGATTGAGCCGCTGAAACCTCGGAGAAAGTTCTTTGTTATAAAGATCAAATGGAATATTTCCTCCATATTGATCAAACAGATTATGAAAGACTTCCAAATCCGATTGAAGTTTGCTCACCGTTACTTCTCCTTCATATGGCGCTATCCGCTCTTGATTGACAGCGATAGCAGATATGCCGGTGATTCTTTCTGTATTTCCATCTTTCCCGACGGTCTCATATTCCTCGCTGGCAAATACAGAAAACGCAAGAACAATCGACAAAATAACGGCAACGGCTGCTGAAATCCACGTTGCACGCGTTTTGCTCATACGTTTAAGTTCCATCATAAATATACGCATGATCCTAATCTCTCCTTTAATTTTTTCTTTTAAGGGTTCTGCTTTCACTCATCGATTTCAGTTTTTTTCATGACAGACTTCTTCTGAAAAATAGAAAAGATATAAATCTTCCAATGTAGGCTCTGTTTGCACCGCGCTTTCGGTGGGCTTATGTTCAGAAATAATCCGGAGCATGTCTACATTGCCTTCGTGCTTCAGGTTGGAAATCGTATATTCACTGTTGAGCATTTCTGCCTGCATCGGGTCAACCTGGCACTCCCAAACATATCCGTTGATGGAGGCGGTAATTTCACTTGGTTTGCCTTGATGAATGAGTTTTCCTTCTTTCATCATCAGGATGGTATCTGCGATATACTCTACATCCGATACAATATGGGTGGATAAAATCACAATTTTATCTTTGGAAATATCAGAAATCAGGTTGCGAAAACGGACACGCTCTTTGGGATCGAGCCCAGCCGTCGGTTCATCAAGCACCAGGATTTTAGGATCGTTTAAAAGTGCTTGTGCAATACCAAGGCGCCGCTTCATCCCGCCGGAAAACGTTTTTATTTTCTTTTTAGCTACCGTTTGAAGCGATACGAGTTCCAAAAGTTCATTTGCTTTCACTTTTGCAGCACCTGCGCTCAGTCCCTTTAAAGCTGCAATATATAGCAGATAATCCAGCGCGGTAAAAACAGGATAATACCCGAAATGCTGCGGAAGGTATCCCAATAGATCCCGGTAGTTTTCGCCCATGCGAAGTGCATCTTTCCCGTCAAACAAAACCTTTCCGGAAGTCGGATTTAAAATACCGCAGGCCATGCGCATCAATGTAGTTTTACCGGCACCGTTCGCGCCAAGCAGTCCATAGATTCCAGGTGTCAGCGTAATGGAAAGCGCATCGACCGCCGTTTTATCTTTGTATCTTTTCGTTAGGTTACTGAATGTTAGCTCCATTTTTGCTTCCTCCATAATTTATTGCCAAGTTACCGAAATTGCTTCTTCTTTTGAGTAAAAGCGGTTAAAGCTTTGAAATGTGTGCACAATTTCTACAACAAGGTAAACGAGTGTTAGGATAAACATAATCACCCAAGTTCCCGTTGCTGCCGCTTCATAATACCGCTTGATAAAAGACAGACTGACAAAAACAGTGACGCACAAAGCACAGATTGCTCCGCAGTAATATCCGCTCTGTCTGCTTTTTACATGGCTCAGCACGGTAAGGCATCCACAGCAAGTCAGGTTAAACGGTACAAACAGATATAAAATCATTCTCAGAACGAACTCTCCACTATGTACAGTGGACACTGTCAGAATCACTGTGAGGCAAAACAAATCCGTCAAGCCAAGGATCAGCATTCTGGCTCCCATCAGTTTCCGCATAGAAAATCGGGTGCAGGACTCGATTTCTTCCATCCCATGAGAATAGCTTTTCAAAAGCTCTGGAAAACCAACAAGAGCAATCATGGGCGAAGCGGCTGAAAAGAGCAGCAGGATGTGCTGTAACTCGGGTTGCCCGAAATTATATTTTGTAAGGAGAGTCAAAAAGCCAAGCACAAGTGCAGCCTGGGTAAACCATACCCAATGCCCAATAAAGTGTATCTGCATTCGTATAAACTCTCCAAAACCAATCCGTTTAGATAATAGGCGACTGCAATATGCCTGTCTTGCAAGGCGAACCGTCTGCTGCATTTTTTCCGGGTCATACGAGGGAACCGAATCCTGCTGCAGATAATTACGGATTTCTTGATCGTTTCGATTCATAATTAATCTCCCCTCATAAGTTTTCTGATGGTTTTTATGCCCTGACTGAGTCTGTATTTCGTGACAGATAATCCGGACCCTGTAATCTGTGCAATATCTTTGATCCTTAAATCCTGATAGAACCGAAGTGAAATGACATCTCTCTGCTCATCCGGCAATTCGGACAATACCTTTCGGATAGAATCCGCTGCTTCAAATTGATCTACATCATTATGGGACTCTTCTTTCTCCCATTCTTCCAATTGGATCGGAACATTTTTCCGCATCATACTCACATAAAGGTTATGAGCAATCGTATATAAGTAATTTTTCACTTTTCCTCTTTGCGCATAACTATCAAAATTCCGGCAGAAATGTAAAAAGGTTTCCTGTGTCAGATCTTGGGCATCGTCTTTGTTTCCTACCTTACGGTAACAGTATGTATAAACAGCCCCATAGTATTTTTGAACCAGCTGATCCATCGCATCGACATCGCCTGTCTTTATGCGCTGAATCAGATTTTCGTCCTCCACTGCAGCACTTCCTTTTTATCCGTCCATTGATATATAACGCTTCACTAATTAAAAAAGTTAGGGGTTGTCCTAATTTTTTTGTCAATCAACTTCTGAAATGATTTTTTTACCCTTCAGTCAACACTTATATTAGCAGGTGAGTGCTTTACGGGCAAGGTAATCCCGACATTGCAAAAAAAGCACAGTTCATTTTGCAACATTCACGAATAGAACTCTTGACAGTCTGGGTACTTCTGCATATGATAATTTATATTCCGACAAATTATCCAAAGATCATTTATTAAAATATGCCATCTTTTTTATAGAAATGGAGACAACCATGCCATCAGAAAATTACAGTGACCTATTCTCTAAGCACTTTTCTTTTTGGGAACATCTTTCGAGTACAGAAAAGAAATTCTTTTTAGAAAACACGATTTCTATGCATTATCAGAAAGGGACCTGTGTTCATAACGGGAATGCGGACTGTATCGGAATTCTCCTGGTCACAAAAGGGCAGCTGCGCACTTATTTATTATCCGAAGAAGGACGTGACGTCACAATTTTCCGTCTGTTCCCCGGGAATGTCTGTGTTCTTTCCGCTTCCTGTATGTTGGATACAATTACATTCGATGTATTCATTGATGCCGAAGAAGATACTGATGTGCTGCTTGTGAACTCGTCTGCATTTCACGAGATGGCAGAAAAGAATATCTATGTAAAATGCTTTACTTACCAAACTGCAACAGAACGTTTTTCGGATGTGATGTGGGCAATGGAGCAGATCCTGTTTATGGGAATTGACAAACGGTTGGCCATCTTTTTATGGGATGAATGCAGCAAGAATCATGCAGATAAAATTCCCTTAACCCATGAACAAATTGCCAAATATATGGGAACTGCGCGCGAAGTAGTCTCCCGCATGCTGAAGTATTTTGCGGGTGAAGGCATTGTAGGACTCTACAGAGGCGGCGTAAAAGTCACAGATAAAGAAAAATTAAGAAGCATCATTTCAAGAGAAAAATAAAGTGGTCCTTTTTCGCATCAACGCATCAATATCTTATTACACAAAAAAAGATCCGCAGTCTGCTAATAAAAGCAACTGCGGATCTTTTTTTGTGTAAATATGAATTTGTTTTTTACTTAAAGTTCAAATAAATGATCAAAAAATCAAATAAACAGATTTACATTGGATTCTTCGGCATCTCCCAGATAAGTTCCAACACCGCCGATTTCCACCCCGTCAATCAGTTCTTCTTTTCTGATCCCCATGATTTCCATACTCATTGAACAGGCAACGATCTTTACACCGGCCTTCATGGCTTTCTGGATAAGGGCTTCCAAAGAATCCACATTTTTGTCGTTCATGATTCTTTTCATCATCGCGGTTCCAAGGCCACCCATGTTCATCTTCGAAAGTTTTAGTCGTTTGCTCCCACGCGGCAGCATGGTTCCAAACAAAGATTCCATCATCGTTTTGCTTACAGATTGCTTCTTTTCTTTCCGAAGTGCTGTCAGGCCCCAAAAAGTAAAGAACATCGTGACCGGTCGTCCCATAGCAGCGGCGCCATTGGCAATAATGAAGCTGGCCAAAACTTTATCTAAATCTCCAGAAAATACAATCAGTGTTTTCCCCTCTGGAGGCTCTTTTGCAGAAGTCATTCCAACAGGTTTACTGCTTTTTTTCATCACGCGGGCAACATACTCCGAACCACGCTGCTCCTTCGAAAGAAGCTCATTTCCGGTTCTGCGGCACCATGCATTGATGTCACGAACAAATCCCGGATCGGAGGCGGATACTTCCATTACTTCCCCATCCCGCATTTTTTGCATGGATTCATATACTTTCATAATAGGACCGGGACATTGCATTCCGCTGCAGTCAATGCGCAGCGAAATATCCGTCTGAGAAGGTGCTTTCTCTTCCATATGCTCAGACAAATTAGGGCGACAACAAATCGCCGGAGAATTTTCCTGCGGATGTGTGGACTGATAAAATCGTGTTCCACCAGGATACACTTTTACATTGCTGAATCCATTCTGCATCAAAATACGAGCTGCATTATAGGAGCGTACTCCAATGGCACAGAACGTAATGATTTCCCTGCTGTGATCGAGCTCATTAAGGCGGTCGCGCAGCTGTCCGAGCGGAATATGCACTGCCTGAGGCAAAGAAAATGCAAGAAGCTCTGCATCTTCGCGCACATCAAGCAGTAAAGCGTCAGGATTCGTCTTTTCAATATTCCATGGGGTAAAGGATACCACTCCGGACAAAACATTTTCTGCAACAAACCCAGCCATATTTACCGGATCTTTTGCAGAGGAGTATGGAGGCGCATAGGCAAGTTCAAGCTGTTTAAGGTCCCCAACGCCGGCACCCATACGAATCGCAACGGCAATCGTATCGATTCGTTTGTCAACACCATCCCGCCCTACAATCTGAGCGCCAAGAATGTGTGCCCCATCCATGCTGAAAATGAGCTTCAATGTCATCGGCACTGCTCCAGGATAGTATCCGGCATGGGAGTTCTGTGTAATAAGAATACTTTCGTAGTCTTTCCCTTTTACTTTTCCCTGTTTTGTAAGCGCTTTCTCATTTGCTCCGGTGCATGCAGCTGTAAGATCAAATACTTTTGCTACCGATGTTCCCATTGTACCGTTATATTCCTCATGCGCACCAGCAATATTGTTGGCTGCAATCCGTCCCTGTTTGTTTGCAGGGCCTGCCAATGGAATCATCGTACGGTCTTTCGAAATAAAATCTTCTACTTCTATCACATCGCCGACTGCAAAAATATCAGGATCAGAAGTGTGAAGCATCTTATCTACAACAATTCCGCCGCGTGCATTGACAGCAAGTCCCGCCTCTTTAGCCAGCTCTCCATTCGGGCGTACGCCAATCGAAAGAAGTACCATATCAGCCGTAACCGATTTCCCACTGTTTAAGGATATTTTTACTGCATTCTTTTCCTCATGAAATGCGCTGACGCCGTCTCCAAGATATAAATTAACACAATTTTCCCGCAGATTTTCGTGCAGAAGCTGTGCCATTTCATAATCGAGCGGAGCCATAACCTGGTCGGCCGCTTCGATCACAGATACCTCAAGCCCTGCATGGCTGAGATTTTCCGCCATTTCCAAACCGATGAATCCACCGCCGATCACTGCAGCTGAGTGTGCCCCCTGCTCATGGATCATCTTCCGAATGCGGTCTGTATCCGGAACCGTCCATAAGGTTTGAATCCTCGGAGAATCAATCCCGGGAATTCGAGGACGAACCGGAGACGAACCGGTAGAGATCACGAGCGTATCATAAGGTTCTTCATAGGTCTTTCCATCTTCCAGCCGCCTAACTTGCACGGCTTTCTTTTCCCTATCAATTTTGATTACTTCATTTTTTACGCGAACATCGACTCGGAACTTTTCTTTCATTGCTTTGGGGGTCTGCAAAAGCAGTGCATTTCTGGATTTGATCACATCACCAACATAGTACGGCAACCCACAGTTCGCATAGGAGATGTATTCACCACGCTCCAAAACAACAATTTCGGCGCTTTCATTCAACCGGCGAAGCCTAGCTGCGCAGCTTGCTCCTCCTGCTACACCACCAATTATAACGACCTTTTTCATAGTTGCCTCCTAACGTATCAAACGAATTAAAAAATTTTCAGTTTTCTGCATCATGCCTCAATCATTTTTAAAATGGCACCCTTTAGGCGAACGCCAACTGATTGCTGTGTGATTTTTCCGTTTTTAAAAACGATTAGGGTTGGAATACTCATAACACCAAATTGACGGGCTAGTTCCGGCTGCTCGTCCACATTTACTTTTCCAACAGTTATAGAAGATTTTTCATCAGCTATTTTATCCACAATTGGAGAAAGCATTCTGCATGGACCACACCAACTGGCCCAAAAATCTAAGAGCACCGGTTTTTCGGAATTAAGTACTTGGGCAGCAAAATTGCTTTTTGTAATTGTAATTACAGACATAGGAATTCTCCTTTCATATGTTTCTAAATTTTTATTTTGTCTTACTCTATAAACTTTATACAACTTTAAAAAATTCATTTCAGTGACTTACTCACAAAACGACAAAATGTTTTGGATCAGTTTTTTGCCATAGTTATTGACATATGTCTAAAATGAATTATAATAAAGATTATAAGCGACATATGTTGGAAACTATAAAAGCAAATGATAGATGCTTGCCATGATTAATCTGCAACTCAGAAAGCAAAAATCATGGAAGGATTTTCTGATTGTTTTTGTTTCGAAACGAGAGGTAAAATAATGCCAAGGCCAAGAAAATGGAGACGGGTTTGCGGCCTCCCTGAAAACAGCCGGTTCGGACCACTGGATCTGTGTGCGCAAAAAGATGAAATCGTCACGATGACGGTGGACGAGTATGAAACCATCCGGCTGATCGATTTAGATAACTTTACCCAAGAGCAATGCGCGGCGCAGATGAAGATTTCGCGCACTACAGTGCAGGGAATCTATGACAGCGCGCGGAACAAACTTGCGCAGTCACTGGTAAACGGAAAAATTCTTTTGATCAAAGGCGGTGAATACCGTCTCTGCAACGGTCAGGAACACGGCTGTAGAAGAGCCGGATGTCCAAGATGCAGATGTGGAAAATGCTTTGAAGATATGGATGCAAATGAAAGCCATTCGCCTGAAAGTGGTGAAACAAAATCTTCCGGCAATACCCGCATTTAAGATGTGAATTTTTGCAGATCAACTTCTACCTTGGTCGAAATGGAGGAAAACTGTGATTATTATTAAAGCTCTAACTGAAAATACTGCGGCATCCAAAGACTTTGGCTGTGAGCACGGACTAAGCCTGTATGTAGAAACCCCAAAACACCACCTACTGTTTGACACCGGAGCCAGCCGTCTGTTTGCAGAAAACGCTGCAAAACTAAAGGTTGATATTTCAGAAGTTGATGTTGCCATTCTATCCCATGGGCACTATGACCACGGCGGTGGACTGAAAACTTTTTTGCAGCAAAACAGTCAAGCAAAAGTATATGCAAACGAACGAGTCTTTGAGCCGCATTATGCTCATCGACCCGATGGAACCAACGCTTATATTGGCCTAGATTCCACGCTTTTGCCTAACGAACGTTTTGTATTTTGCGGGGGAACCCGCAAAATTGATGAGGAATTGGAGCTGTTTTCAGAAGTCCAAGAAAAAACGCCTATCCCCTCTGGAAATGCGGATTTGTACCAAAAAGTTGGGGATACTTTTTTACCGGACGATTTTGCCCATGAGCAAAATTTGGTCATCCGGCAAAATGGAAAGGCTTTGCTGATTGCGGGGTGTGCTCATCGCGGAATTCTCAACATTGTTCGACAATTTAAAGAGGACAATGGTCGTTTTCCAGATGTCGTGATTGGCGGATTTCATCTTTTTAGCCGTGGATCTGGGAAAAATGAAGCGCCCCAAGCCGTTGATACTCTTGCGCGGGAACTTAAAAAAACCGGCACACAGTATTACACCTGTCATTGCACAGGAGAAGAAGCTTATCACCGGTTGAAGGCAATTATGGAAGATCAGATCGGTTATCTGTCAGCCGGAAGTCACTTGGTCATCAATTTTTAAAGAGTCAAAACCCCTTTAAAACTGGTTTGATACCGTCAACGAACAGTTGGCGGATTAATTTATTAACTTGGAGGAAAAGAAAATGACAAAAATTGCAGTTGCTTCTAACAACAAAAATGTAACGGGACATTTCGGACACTGTGACAACTTTCTGTTGTATGACGTAGAAAACGACAAGATTGTAAAAGAAGAATCAGTCGCTAATCCCGGCCACAAACCAGGATTTCTCCCCAATTTTCTTGCTGATAAGGGCGTCAAGGTTATCATCAGCGGCAGCATGGGTCAGGGCGCTGTAGACATTTTTAATGAGCGAAATGTTGAAGTGATTACCGGCGCATCCGGCGATGCAAAAACGGCAGCGGAACGTTACCTAAAGGGTGAACTAAAATCGACCGGCAGCATCTGCCACGAACATCAGCATCATGACGAATGCGGCGAATAAAGGCGTTTAAAAGCGAAAAACATGATGTAAATGAAGCCAGGCATTGATTCAAAAATATAAGTTTATAAAAAAAGAAATCCCTTCGATGATGAAATCGCATCGGAGGGATTTCCTTTTTTAACACAAAAATGGTCTCAGGAATACATGCCGTTCTTATTCATATAATCGTAAATCATTTTCCCGTGTTCCTGTTCTTCGGCCTGAATCTGATTCAATACTTTTCGGACATTTTCCTCTTTAAATTCAAATACACAAACGTCATAAGAATGAGAGACATATTTTTCGCCCGAAAGTGCATCTGTGCACAAAAAGCTGTCCTCATCTTTGTTTTGGTTTTGAGACATTCCATAGGTAGCTGTAAATGTAGGCTGCCCTTTGGAACTGCTATCAATGGCCGTGGGAACTGTTCCGTTCTCAATATCCTGAATCAGCTCTCCATGATGCTGCTCTTCCTTTGAAATCTGCGTAAACAAATTCTGAAGCTGCGGGTCTGTTGCTTTTTTAGATTCTTTTTGGTACTTTTCGGTAAGAAGTTTTTCCTGTTCTTTTAAGTCTTTTAAAAGCTCTGTTTCTTTTTGTGTTAACTGCATAATAAATCACCTTCCGTTTCTAATATTCACAAAAAAAAATCAATTTATGCACCGAATTTATTTTTGATCTGTTTTTATTAACAAAATAAGGAATTTATTTATCTGCCGGAATTTTGTACCCCTTTTTCTTACTTTCTGAATAAGATAAAGAACAGAACAATTATATTTACTTTTTTAGAGCGTTCCCTTTTTATTTTGCAAAAGCGGGGTGTATTTATGTGTGGAATTGCCGGATTTTGTGATTTCCAAGAAAATTTTACAACAGAACAGGAAAAGTGGAATCAGATTCTAATTGATATGCGGACTTCCGTTGCCCACCGCGGCAGCGATCAATCGGGAGAATATCTACGGAAAAACATTGGATTTTCCCACGCAAGACTTTCGATCCGTGATATCTTAGGCGGCGCTCAACCGATGATTCGAAAAGCAGGCGATTTTGAATATGCAATCGTCTACAACGGAGAAATTTATAATACAGAAAACCTCAGACCAGCTCTCGAACAAGCAGGATATCATTTTCAAACTACTTCCGATACGGAAGTAATCCTCTATGCCTATATGGAATACGGCATGGACTTTGTTTCGAAACTCAATGGGATTTTCGCCTTCGGAATTTGGGATGGCAAAAAGAATCAGCTTCTTTTATATCGGGATCGCGTAGGAGTTAAACCATTATTCTATACGCTAAAGAATGATTCTCTTGTTTTCGGTTCCGAAATAAAGGCTTTATTCTGTCATCCATATATAAAGCCAGAAGTGAATCTCGACAGTTTCCGAGAGATTTTTGGAATTGGGCCTGCAAGAACTCCAGGCTGCGGCGTATTCAAAGGGATCTGTGAGGTAAAACCGGGAACCTGTGTTGTCTTTTCAAAAGACGGGTTTCACCAATTCACTTATTGGAAACTAAACGCCAAAGAGCATACGGACAGTTATGAAAAGACAGTGGATACCGTTTCTTTTCTGGTCCGGGATTCGATTACTAGACAGATGGTAGCAGATGTTCCTGTCTGCAGTTTTCTTTCCGGAGGAATCGATTCCAGCATTGTCACCGCCGTGGCAGCTGATTTTTTGCAAAAGAATGGTTCTCTTCTCAATACCTTTTCTTTTGATTTTGTGGACAATGATAAAAACTTTCGTTCCAATTCGTTTCAGCCGGCACAGGATCGTCCGTTCGTAGATAAAATGCTCAAAGTTTGCCACACTCATCATACCTATCTGGAATGCGATGAATACCAGCTGGTCGATTCTCTATTTGACGCCGTCACCGCAAAGGATCTTCCCGGTATGACCGATGTAGACGGTTCTCTTCTTTATTTTTGCTCTCTTGTAAAGCAGCAGAATAAAGTTGCACTTACCGGCGAATGTGCCGACGAAATCTTCGGCGGATATCCATGGTTTTACCGCAAAGATCTTTTTGAAACCGATGGATTTCCGTGGTCCAAAGATTCATCTGCGAGGACGGTCCTTTTAAATGATGATTTTATTAAAAAACTAAACATCAACGAATACTCTCATAGCAGATACGAAGAATCTCTGCACGATGTTCCCTATCTAGAGGGAGAAACGGCAGAAGAAAAACGGCGGCGCGAAATCAGCTTTCTAAATATTCGGTGGTTTATGCAGACGCTTCTCGACCGCATGGATCGAACCAGCATGGCTTATGGCCTAGAAGCTAGAGTACCGTTTGCAGACCATCGCATCATTGAATATCTTTACAATGTGCCGTGGAACATGAAATATCAGCATGGAGTAGAAAAAGCACTTTTGCGGGACGCCTGTAAAGATCTTTTGCCGGATGAAATTCTTCATCGCAAAAAGAGCCCCTATCCAAAGACGTACAGCCCAAATTATGAAAAGCTTTTAGCTGAGCGGTTCTCAGCACTTTTAAAGGATCCAAATGCACCGGTAAATGCTTTTCTTGATCCAAAAAAAGCAGATCTCTTTTTATCCTCTCCAAAAGATTATGGAAAACCATGGTTTGGACAGCTGATGGCAGCTCCTCAAATGATGGCCTATATTCTGCAGATCGAAGACTGGATGGAAAAATATCACCTTCAACCATGTCTCTCTTAAATTTGATTTCATAAAATTTCTTTCTGATGCTGTTCTAAATTTTGCAGTAAAAAATTCACAAAATAACGTGCTCCCATCGGCAGTGTCTTTCTGTCTCGAAACGCAAGGGAAATCGTTCGTTTCATGACTGGCCTGATCGGACGAATCACAACATTTTTGTGATTGATTTTCCTCAGCACCAACTGATACAATGCAGAAACACCAAGCCCCTGTTCTACCATCGCAATAATTGTATCATCATCAATCACGCGATAACGGATATCCGGAGTCAGCGAAAGACTTCGAAAAACATTGAGCGGCACACTGTATTCCCCTTCTCCCAAAAGAATAAACGGCTCTTGCGCAAGCTCTTTCACTTCAACATGGGAAAAGGAAGTCAAAGGATGATTTTTGGGCAGTACCGCCATCATCTCATCTTCACAAAGTGGGATGGTCTCCAGGCCGCTGACTGCATCTGGATTGAGAAATCCAAAATCCACACGCCCTTCTTTGATCCATTGGGCAATTGTCGTATATTCTCCCTGGTCCAATACAAACTGCACCATTGGATAAAGTTTCCGAAATTCTTTCATTGCACGCGGTAAAAAGCTGCGGCTTACACTGGTAAATGTTCCAATCCGGACCACCGCATTTTGAAGGCCATGCATCTCCAGCACTTTCCCTTCAAGACGCCGATGTGCTGCGCAAAGTGCCTGCAGATAAGGCAGATATTCTTTTCCATCCGCTGTCAGCTCTACCCGATTTTTTGTCCGCTGCAAAAGCGCTGTGGAAAGCTCTTCTTCCAAAGCTTTTACATTTTGGCTTACTGCGGATTGGGTATAACCGAGCTGATGAGCAGCTTTGGTAAAACTTCCGGTCTCGACCACTTGTAAAAAGACTTCATATCTAGTCATATTTTCACCTATCCCATTAGTTTTTCTAATGAATCAATTATAACAATTTGTTTTACTAATTGTAAAGAAACAGGTATACTATTTTTTAAGAAAAACAATGGGAAAGAAGTTAACTAAAAATATGAATCGTATGGAATATAAAATCGGAATCTGGGACGGGGTGCCTGTTGGAATTGGATACTTTTCCGTCAGCTTTGGATTTGGTGCCTTGGCAGCATCTCACGGAATCAGTGCATGGGATGCTGCAGTGATTTCCTTTTCGAATCTGACGAGCGCCGGTCAATTTGCAGGGTTAACTGCAATTACAGCGGGAGCTTCTCTTTGGGAACTCATTTTGACACAGTTAGTCATCAACAGCCGTTATGCCCTAATGAGCCTCTCTCTTGGGCAAAAAATGGGGAGCCGCATCGGTACGCTGCCAAGACTCATCATTGCATTTTTTAACACCGACGAAATTTTCGCTCTGGCGATGGCACGCCAAAAGCCTCTGACGGTTCCCTATTTGTTGGGCCTCGGCCTAACTCCAATGATCGGCTGGACCGGTGGGACGCTTGCCGGTGCTCTGGCAAGTTCTGCACTGCCATTGATGATTCGCACCGCTCTTGGTGTTGCTCTTTATGGAATGTTTATTGCCATCGTAATCCCCCAGACCCGCGCACAAAAATCCATTTTAGCCGTCACGCTGATTTCCCTTATTCTCAGTTGTCTTTTTTACTGGATTCCAGTGCTGAACGGTATTTCTTCCAGCCTCTCGGTCATTTTATGCACGGTGATCTCAGCAGCGATTGGCGCGCTCTTATTCCCGATAGGCGATGAGAAAAATGCGCAGGAGGCCTTGGTGTGAACATTTATATCTGCATCTTTGCAATGGCCCTGACAACTTATCTGATTCGCATGCTGCCTCTAACACTTTTTCAAAAAAAGATCAAGAATCGGTTTCTGCGGTCTTTTCTAACTTATGTCCCCTGTGCCTGTTTGACTGCCATGACATTTCCGTCGATTCTTTACTCTACAAATTCTCTTATCAGCGGTCTGATTGGCTTTTTGGTCGCTATAATTGTATCCTTTTGGGGAAAAAGTCTGGTTATGGTAGCTGCCTGCAGCTGCGCTGCGGTTTTTTTAACCGAACAAATCCTCTGCTTTTTTTAAAAAGTGTTCTTGCAGAAATAAAAAAAGTTATTTGGCAAAATAAAGTTAAAAAGAATCCCCTAAGCGGTTGACATTTTCTCAAAAAATTCTTAAGATAAAAAGCAATAACAAAGGCGTTCCATTTTTCGAAAAAGCGAAGAATGGAGCGCTTTTATTTTTCTAAAAAAGGGGATAAAAATGCATCAAATCAAAAAAATTTCTGCGCAAATTGTACAGATCCCACTAAAGCGTCCTCATGTAATGAGCCTGATGACGGTAAAGCACGTCGATTTTTTACTTGTAAAAATCACAGAAGAACAGGGATTGGAAGGCTGGGGAGAAGCTGCCTTTTTAGGCGGCCCTACTTGGTCGGAAGAAAGTGTAGAAAGTGCTGCCGCTGTGGTCCAAAAATATCTTGCACCCTATCTCATCGGGCAGGAAACAACTCAATTAGAATCTCTGCGCATGCGGATGGAACAATTAGTCCGGAGTAATCATTTTGCCAAAGCTGCCGTAGAAATGGCACTCTTCGATCTGACCGGAAAAGTATTTCATCTTCCTGTTTATGAACTTCTGGGCGGAAAAGTCCGCAGCAGCGTTCCCATGAGTTGGTCACTCGCAACCGGAGAGATTAAAAAAGAAATTCAGGAAGCAAAGGAAAAATATGCGCAGGGTTTTCGTATCTTCAAATTTAAAACCGGCGTTCTCTCCCCAGAACAGGATATTGCACGGGTCGCTGCCATCCGGGAACATTTCGGCAAAGACCTTCACCTTCGAATTGACGCTAATCAAGGTTGGAGTTTCTTTGAAGCTTTGGAAGCTTTACAAAAAATGGCACCCTATCATCTTGATTTCGCCGAACAACCGCTTCCGAAAGATGATCGGGAGGGACTTTCCATTTTGACCCAAAAAACACCAATTCCACTCTTAGCCGACGAAAGCCTTGACTCTCTGCAAAATGCCATGGATCTGATTCGTACCCACACTTTCCATTTGTTCGGAATCAAACTCACAAAGATCGGCGGTCTACTCGGCGGAAAACGTCTTGCCTCTTTGGCCGAAGCTGCCCACATGGCCTGCTATGTAGGCTGTATGATTGAAACCGGCCTTGGAACTGCTGCATATCTGCACTTTGCGGCCTCTACCCCTCAAGTAACTCTCGGATGTGAACTGTTTGGACCACTTTTGCTTGCAGATACTATCACTACAAAAGAGCCAAATTATCAAGACAGCTCTATTTTTTTATCAGAAACAGAGTCTGGTTTTGGAGTGGAAATTGATCCTGCACAACTTAAGCGTTATACAGTTGTTAACCCGATTATCATCTAATAAAATCTTAAAACAGTATAAAATCGGCCCATAGAAAGCTTCTATGGACCGATTTTTATTTTTTAAAATACAATTTTTCTGTAATTTCAATAAAATGAGTAATTAAAGTCTGTGCATAAGATTGTTTCAGCCAAGCAAACCGAATCCAATACCTCGTGTCTTCTGGAAAATGAAAAACTTCCATTTTTGAAAGCTGCTTTTCGGAAAGAACCGCCTGTGCCAAAATTTTGGGAGAAAAACAAGCTCCCATATTCTTTGCACAGAGTTCCAAAAGCGTTTCGATATTGCCCCCCTCCACCCTGATATCAGGAATAAAACCAGCCTGTGCAATCAAATGCCGCCCAATTCTTCCGGCAATATCTTTTTGCCCATTCATTAAAAACGGACATTTTTCCAATGGAGTAACCTTTTTTTCTTCCCGGATTTTTCGAACCACCTGTTTTACACAATCTCCATAAAGTTGAGATAACAGCTCTTTTCCTACTAAGAGCGCTACCTCTTCTTCATAAAAATCGCGTACCTGAACTTCATTTAAAGGAGTCAGGAAACCTGCAATTGCCAAATCGATTTCCCTTTTTAAAAGTTTCTGCTGTAAAATATCATTCAGATCTTCCACCAATTGAATCTCAATGTTAGGGTATTTGTCTTGATATTCTTTGAGAATTTTCGGCATCAACGCATGCTCCCTCGTATAGGCAATTCCAATACGGAGGCAGCCTTTCTGATCGCCGGAAATCTCTCCAAATTCCTGCTGCATCTCTTCATATTTTCCCGAAAATTCTTCTGCATAATTTAAAAATATCCGACCCTCATAAGTCAGTTCCAGCGGGATTTTTCTTTGAAACAGCTTACATCCCAACTCTTGTTCAATCGCGGCAATTTGGGCACTTAAAGTCTGCTGCGTAATATAAAGGCGCTCTGCGGCTCTGGTAAAGCTGCGTTCCTGCGCGACCATTAAAAAATAGTGTATATTTAAAAAATTCATTCTCTTTCTCCTGTTACAGTATTTTAGCTGTATTTTATATCGTAAATAACAGTTTGACAATGGTTTTTATAAAATTTATACTGGAATTGAAAAGAGGCTTTCTGATGGAAACTGCTACTTTACTGCTTTTTGCAGCTGCTCTATTTTGCTGTGTCCTTTTTAATTTTCCCATTTTATATGCGCTGGTCTTTGGATATTTTTTATTTTGTTTTTATGGGCTGCAAAAAGGAAAAAAGCCACAGGAACTTTTGAAAATGTCCCTTACAGGAATTAAAACTGTTAAAAATATTTTGATTGTCTTTCTATTAATCGGAATGATCACCGCCTTATGGCGTGCAGCAGGGACAATTCCTGCTATTATTTCGGATTCTTTCGGACTAATGCTTCCTTCTTTTTTCCTTGTAATTACATTTCTTTTAAATTGTTTGGTTTCCTTTTTAACAGGAACTGCCTTTGGGTCAGCAGCCACCATGGGAGTCATCACGATGGCAATCGGAAACGCGATGGGCTTAGATCCCGCCTTTCTCGGAGGAGCCATTCTCTCTGGAGTCTATTTTGGAGACCGCTGTTCTCCAATGTCTACCAGTGCACTTTTAGTCAGTGAACTGACTAAAACAAACCTTTTTACAAATATCCGTAAAATGTTTTTTACCGCGATTGTTCCCTTTTCTATTTCTTGTATATTATATATTTTTTTAGGATTTACTAAGAATTCAGAATCTAATTCGATTGGAATAAAAGAAATTTTTGAAACAAATTTTAATCTTTCCTTTTTAACTTTAATTCCCGCAATCTTAATTTTAGTGTTATCTTGCTTTAAAATTTCAGTTAAAATCACGATGTCTCTCAGCATCCTTTCTGCCGTTGGAATTGCTTTTTGGATACAAGGCCTAGAACCTACCCAATTATTCCACCTGCTGATTTTCGGCTACCATGCACAAGATCCTGTTCTTGCAAAATTAATCGATGGAGGCGGCATCCTTTCGATGGTGAATGTTACCGCGATTGTTTGTCTTTCCTCTTGTTATGCCGGAATTTTTAACGGCACCGGTCTTCTTATCAATTTGAAAGAAAATATTAAAAAACTTGGCCAGAAGATTTCTCCCTATGGCAGTCTCCTCTGCACTTCTATCGGAACTGCAGTGATTGCCTGCAACCAAACCCTTTCCATTATGCTAACCCATCAGCTTTGCAACGAAATGATTTCTGACCATGAAGAAATGGCAATCAATCTTGAAAACACCGTAGTCGTTTTGGCCCCCCTTATCCCTTGGTCCATCGCAGGAGGGGTCCCACTGGCTGCAGTAGGTGCACCCCAAATCAGTCTTTTATTCGCCTTCTATTTATACCTGATTCCTCTGTGGAACTTTTTTAAAACTACTTATAAAAAACAAACTAATTAATGATAAATTGGACGCTTCCTTTTCTCACAGCAGAAAGGAGAGCGTCCAATTTTATTTTTGGGCTCTAAATTGTATTTTAAAAATTTTTTTATTTTTATCTTGACAAACTGCAAAAATGTTGTATTATTGTATTAAAGACTTAATACAATAATACATTATGGAGATGAGGATGTTGTCTGAAAATATTCTTAGCACAAACAAAATTTCAAAAAAATTCGGTAATTTTCAAGCAGTCTCCGATTTGGATCTTGAACTTCGCCGCGGTGAAATTTATGGCTTAATCGGTAAAAACGGAGCTGGAAAAACGACCCTGCTCAAAATGATCAGCGGACTTTCTAAACCAAGCAGTGGCTCCCTGCGGCTCTTGGGAGAAACCACCGAAAGCGGATTTCAAAAAGCCCGCGCAAAAACCGGCTGTATGATTGAATCCCCTGGATTTTTGCCTTATCTTTCTGCAAACGATAATTTGGAATATTACCGCTTGCAAAGAGGATTGAAAGACAAAAGCCGTGTTCAAAAAGCACTGAAATTTGTCGGCCTTTCGGGAACTGGAACTAAAAAATTCAAAAATTTCTCTCTCGGCATGAAGCAGCGCCTTGGACTTGCTCTTGCCGTTTTAGATGATCCGGAACTGCTCATTTTGGACGAACCAATTAACGGCCTTGATCCTATGGGAATTGCAGAATTCCGTGAAATGATTCTTTCGCTTAACCACGAAAAAGGCACAACGGTTTTGATTTCCAGTCATATTCTCGGCGAGCTTTCTCAAATCGCAACTACTTTTGGCTTTATGAATGACGGAAGATTGATTGAACACATCAGCGCCGCTGATTTGGAAGAAAAATGTAAAATGAATCTAAAGCTGACCGTAGACAATACTGAACGTGCTGCCAAAATCTTGCAACAAAATCTTTCCTGCAATGAATTTCAGGTCGAAAATGAACGAGAAATTCATTTGGACGCTTTCCTTGATACCCCAGAGATTGTTGTAAAAGAGCTGGTCCAAAACGATGTGATGGTCTCCGGCGTAGAGCGAGCCGGACTTAATTTGGAGGAATACTTTATCAATCTTGTGGGAGGAATGCAGCATGCTTAATCTGATCAAAGCTGATCTTTATAAGTCATTTCATCGAGCCTATCTCTATGTAATCATTATCTGCCTCGCCGGTTTGGCCGTTCTTGTTAATGTAATTGTTGCTCAATCGGACTGTTCCGTTGAAAAGGCATTACAACTAATTTTGGAACTTCTTGTTTACCCTCTGTTTTTGGTCTGTCTTTTTTCCGACATGACAACTGCAGAAGAAAATAAAGAGCATTCTCTAAAAAATACAATTGCAGCCGGAGTCTCCCGGAGCAAAGTCTATTTTGCAAAACAAATCAGTACTCTCATCATTGGTCTTATCACCGGAATTATCATAATCGGAATATATATGGCCAGCGATTTTCTGCTGATGCGCTCCGACGGCAGTTTCTCTCAAACATTTTCTGATCTGATGCCCTATCTTGGAACTGCTTTTTTGTGCTATATTGCCGCCTGCTTCTTGTCGACTGCTTTAGCTTTCATTATCCAAAAGAATGCATTGTTCAGCATTTCATATTTTGGAATTTTAGTTTTCCCAGCACTGCTCTTCCGACTTTTGAACTATGCAAATCCAATTTTCTTAGAATTTGAAAAACTGACCCTCTTTATGCAGACAAACAGCATTATGACGACTGCTCCAGAACAGCTGATCAACATTGTATGGGTCGCTGCCATTCACTTAGTCGTGTTCTTCTTTGCTGGGCTCTTAATTTTCCGCCGACAGGAAATTAACTGATTCCTAAATTGCATACTCATGAAAGCCATCCATTGAATGCGTGGGATGCACAACTCTTGAAAAGACTTATTTAAAAAAATCCGCCTGATCGTTTTCAAAACGGTCAGGCGGATTTTCTTTTATCCTTTCTAGTGTTCTTCAACAATAACGAAGCCATCATTATATTTCTTCGTTATTGAAAAACTCACGAATCATTTCCTCAAGCGCCCGATTGGAACGGCTGCGGTAACCGTCCGGGGGAAACATCAAAGCAAGATCCACAAAATAGCGCTCTTTTCCCAAACTAAAATATTCCACATCTGCGCTGGGTACCGCACACGAGCCGTAAGTAAATGCCAACCCCAGCCCATGAACCGCCATGGACTGGGCAAAGGCTGCCGTCAAATTTTCATTGATAACAGGAGGATTAATTCCATATTCTTTAAATTGCTGCTGGGCCACTGCTCCCAGCACATTGCTGCGTTTAGACAATAAATACTCAAAATTAGCAGTATCCCTCAAATCGATCCATGGGCGGCTGAGTTGACCATAATGAGCGAACTCCATAACGGGGTGCGCTCGATTGGCAACAAGGCAAACCTCATCCTGCAAAACAGTTGAATCCTTTCGGGGACACTCATTAGCCGGAAATGCAACCAATGCCATATCAAGCTCGCCTGCTGCAACCTTTTTCTGCAGAACAATGCTGTCGTGCTCGGAAATAATGACATTTACGGTTGGATATTCTGTACGAAACCGCTGCAGCACCGGCGGGATCAGTGCCGCTCCACGAAAACTGCTTATCCCAAAAATGAGCTGACCGCCATTCGGCAATTCTGCCTCCCGAAGCTCCTCTTTGACACGGCGGTACTGCTGAAGCATCTGCCGCGCATTGCGAATAAAAATTTCTCCTTCTACAGTAGGACGCACGCCGGAGCCGGTACGAACAAAAAGCTTCGTGTCTAATTCAGCCTCATAACGAGCCAGAAATTGGCTCAGACTTGACTGTGCAAGATACAGCTTTTGTGCCGCCTTACTGATTCCGCCTTCCTCTGCAATCGTTACAATATACTCCAATTCTTTCAATTCCATATTCATTTTCCCCTTTCTTTAATTGTTGCACAAAACCAAGGACTTTTATTTGTGAGGCCTTACATGTAATATCGGTTTTTCCGATTGGTGCCATGTTAAAGTCTTAATTGACAATACTTTTACTTAGTATATAATAAAATTATTAGAGTTTCAATACTATTTTTAGGCAAAAAGCCGATTGATATTTGATTGTTCTAGAAAATCTATCGTTTTTTCAAATATCAGTCCAATCGTGAGAAAGGAGAAAAAATGCCAGAACTTTCAATGAAGGGCGTGATTGATATGCACGTCCACACAAATCCAGACCTGCGTTTGCGAGCCTATGATGACTTTGAGCTGTGTGATGCCGCCGTAAAAGTCGGTGCACGCGCTATCGTCATCAAAACACATCTTGGTGACACCTCCTGTCGTGCTGCGCTGGTGAACCACTACAACAAGATCGTTCATGGAGAAAATGATTTTACCATGTTCGGTGCGATCACTCTCAACCGCTGCGTCGGAGGCATTAACCCCGTTGCAGTGGAAAATTCCCTTAAGTTGGGTGCAAAGGTAGTATGGCTTCCTACTCAATCCGCCCGCAATCACCTCGTCAAGATGGGCAAACCTACCGACGGCTGTGTAGACACCGTTGTGGACGGCAAAGTTGTCCCCGAAATGTTGGACGTCTTTAAACTCATTAACGACTATGATGCTGTACTGGGCACAGCCCATATCTCCCCAAAAGAAGCTTTTGTAGTTGTAGAGGCCGCGCGCAACGCTGGAGTCAAAAAGATCGTTATCACTCATCCCGAATGGTGGGTTGTCGGTATGAGCATTGAAGATCAGGTTCGCCTTGTCAAAGACTATGATGTAATCCTTGAGCGCTGCTATGCGCAGAACATGGGTGGCGGCAAATATCGCAGCAACCTCCCCGACAACCTTGAACTTATCAAAACCGTCGGCTACAAAAACGTAATGGTAGACACTGACGGCGGTCAGACTGAAAACCCCCACTGGGAAATTGCAATGCACGAATACATGCAGTATCTCTATGACCACGGTATTTCCGAAGAACAGGTTCGTTATATGACTCACGATACTCCCTGCAATCTGCTGGGAATAGAAAAATAATCTGGAGGAATTAAAAATGCTGAGCTTAGTAATCGTCCTGGCCATTGCTCTAGCTGTATATCTTGGCTACAAGACAAATATCAACACCGGGTTTTTCTGCTTTGTCTTTGCATACCTCATTGGCTGCTTCTGGATGGGCCTCAAACCGAAGGAACTAATTGCCTTCTGGCCTACCAGCACGATGTTCGTCATTTTGGCAGTTTCTCTCTTCTATAACGTAGCAGCCGCCAACGGTACTCTCGAAAAGATCTCCCGCAGCTTACTTTACGCATGCCGCAACTTTCCCGGCATTTTACCCTATGCGCTGTTTGCTGTCGCAGTTATCCTTTCCGTTATGGGTGCTGCCTACTTTACCGTTCTTGCCTTCCTCGCTCCTATCACCCTTATGATTTGCGAAGAAGCAAACATGGATAAGCTCACTGGTGCTATTGCAATCAACTGCGGCGCTCTCGCCGGCGGCGATTTTCCAACCGCAGCCCTTGGCGTTATATTCCGCGGTCTGATGGGCACCGCTTATCAAGGTGCTCCCGAACTTACCCCCATTGATGACTTTACTGCCACTCTGACCATGTTTGGTCTCGCAATTATCTCCAGCCTTATCATCATCACCTTTTTCCGTTTTGCCTTCAAGTCTAACCGCAACATCGGCAAAGGTGTTACTTTCGAAAAACCTGAAGCCTATAATAAGGTTCAGCGGAAGACTCTGACTCTCATCCTTATCATGATGGCAGTCGTCCTGATCTTCCCCATTCTCAAACTTCTCGCGCCCAGCGTCAAAATCTTCTCTGTCATCGCAGGCAAGATAGATGTCGGCCTTGTTGCAATCGTCTTTGCAGTCATCGCTCTTCTGATGAAGCTTGCTCCTCAGAAAGAAATCATCGCAAAGATTCCGTGGAATACCATTCTTATGATTGCCGGTGCCGGTATGCTCATTGCTGTTGCAGTTAAAGCAGGTACTATCACCATGCTCTCCAACTGGATCGGCAGCAACGTTCCTACATGGCTCATTCCTATGGCATTGTCCATCGTCGCGGCAATTATGAGTTTCTTCAGTTCCACTACTGGTGTTGTCTGCCCGGCTTTGTTCCCACTTATTCCCGCGTTGGCAGCTGCTACCAGTCTGAACCCTGCAGTTCTTTTCACCTGCACAGTCCTCGGTGCGCAAAGCTCTGCAATTAGCCCCTTCTCCTCCGGCGGCAGCCTGATTCTTGGTTCCTGCGGCAACGAGGAAGAACGCAATGCTCTCTTTAATCGTCTGCTGTTCGTAGCTGTTCCCGTCAGCGTTGGCCTCAGTGCAGTCTATAATCTGGTTGTTTCTCTGGTCATGTGATCCTTTATCTTCTGTCCGAATTTGTGTCTGAGCAGAAAATAAAAACTATCTTACAGGAGTAAAAAAGCAATGGTTAAATTATATGAATCCAGTATTTATCTCGTAAATGGCGAAACCATCGTCACCGACAGTGCAGCGCTTCCCAGCCTTGTCGGCAAGACCGTCTCTAAGGAAGAAGCCACCAAAGGCACCATGGCCTACGGCATACTTAAAGCTCACAATACCACCAATCATATGGATAAACTTCAGCTAAAGTTTGACTCCATGACATCACACGATATTACTTATGTTGGTATTATCCAGACTGCCCGTGCCTCCGGCATGACTGAGTTTCCACTGCCCTACGTTCTGACAAACTGTCACAACTCTCTCTGTGCTGTAGGCGGTACAATCAACGAGGACGACCACAAGTTTGCCCTTTCTGCTGCTCATAAGTACGGCGGTATCTATGTTCCCACCAACATGGCAAACATTCATTCCTACAACCGTGAAACCATGGCAGGCTGCGGACGTATGATTCTTGGTTCCGACTCTCATACCCGTTATGGTGCTCTTGGCACTCTGGCTATCGGTGAGGGCGGCGGTGAGCTTGCAAAACAGCTTGTCGGTAAAACCTATGACTTTGCCCGTCCGGGTGTCGTTGCAATCTATCTGACTGGTGCTCCCAAACCCGGTGTTGGCCCTCATGATGTTGCACTTTCGATCTGCGGCGCTGTTTATAAGAACGGATATGTAAAGAACAAAGTCATGGAATTTGTCGGCCCTGGTATTAAAAATCTTCCAATTGAGTACCGCAACGCCATTGACGTTATGACCACTGAGACCACCTGCTGGTCCTCCATCTGGGTCACAGACGAAACGACAAAGAAATACTTCACGATTCATAACCGTCCTGAAGCTTATAAAGAAATCAAACCCGCTGACGTTGCCTATTATGACGGCTGTGTTTACATTGACCTTTCCACAGTGGAATGCACAATTGCAATGCCCATGCACCCCTCCAACACCTACACCATTCATGAGCTGCAGGAAAATGCCGCTGACATTCTGCATCTTGTGGAGGAGAATGCCAACAAGCAGATAAAGGGAGCAAAAATGGACATCGTCAGCAAATTCCATGACGATGCGATATGGGTGGAACAAGGCGAAATTGCAGGCTGCTCAGGCGGTACCTTTGATAATATTTGTGCTGCCGCCGACATACTCAGAGGCAAGAGCTGCGGAAATGGTGCTTTTACTCTGAGTATCTACCCAGGCTCCATGCCTGCTTTGGCTGAACTCATAAAGAACGGCACAGCTTCCGATCTCGTCTCTGCGGGAGCCATCATGCGCGAATGCTTCTGCGGCCCTTGCTTCGGTGCAGGTGACACCCCTGCAAACGGTGAGTTTTCCATCCGCCACACCACACGAAACTTTCCAAACCGCGAAGGCTCCAAGCCTGGCGAAGGTCAGATGGCAGCTGTTGCTCTTATGGACGCACGCTCTATTGCAGCCACTGCGGCAAACGGCGGCAAGCTGACCGCCGCAACCGACATCGAGGTTGAGTATACCAATCCTGAGTACAAATTTGATGGCAGTATCTATAAAAAGAGGGTTTACAACGGCTGGACAAAACCCGAACCTAAGACTGAATTGAAATTTGGCCCCAACATTAAGGATTGGCCTGCAATGCCTCCTCTGACCAACGATTTGCTGGTAAAGGTCTGTTCCTACATCACCGACCCTGTTACCACTACTGATGAGTTGATCCCCTCAGGCGAAACTTCTTCTTACCGCTCCAATCCTGAGCGTCTTTCCGAATTTGCTTTATCTCGCCGCGATCCTCAGTATGTCTCCCGCAGTAAGGTAATGCGTCAGCAGGAACGTGACCGTGAAGCAGGCAAAGGTCTCTCCGATGAAGTAAAAGCAGTTTACGCTGCTCTAACTACAGCCGGTATCAAAAACGACCCGGAGAACACCGATATTGGCTCCACAATCTTTGCCAATATGCCCGGTGATGGTTCTGCACGTGAACAAGCTGCCTCCTGTCAGAGAGTGATGGGTGCGTTTGCTAACTTTGCTAAAGCTTACGCCACCAAGCGTTATCGCTCCAACTGCATCAACTGGGGCATGACCCCCTTCCTCGTAGAGAACCCTAATGCATTCGAGCTGGGTGATTATATATTTGTTCCCGATGTACGGCAGGCTGTTCTTGAAAACAAGGCCAATTTCCCAGCATATGCTGTTAAAACTGACGGCACTGTTACCAACTTTTCCGTCTCTACAGGTGCTCTGACCGAAGCCGAACGTCAAATTATTGTCGCCGGCTGTCTGATCAATTACTACCGCAACCACTAATTTAGCCTTCTTCTTACCTTTTTTTGTACAAGAGAAATCCCACAGCTGTAATATAAGCTGTGGGATTTCTTGACATTATAAATAAAAAAGCTCCGGACAAGATACCATTCTTAAAGTTTCCGCATAAGATAGATGGAAACTTTTTAACTAAAACGACCAGAATTCCGGAGGTCTTTTTATGAATGACTTTTTCCAGTACCGAGGACTTTCCTCCGCGGAAGCTGAAAAGCGACTTAAAATTTATGGCAAGAATGAGCTTTACATTTCGCAAAAGAATTGTCCTTTTCGAAAATTTTTAAAAGTTTTAAAAGAACCGATGTTTCTTTTGCTGCTGATAACAGCAGCGCTGTACTTTTTCCTTGGAAAGCCGCAGGACGGCGGAACTATGCTGATCTTTGTAGGCGGCATGATTGCGATCGACAGTATCCAAGAATGGAAAACCGATCGTACACTTTCTGCTTTGCGTGAACTTTCAGCACCTCAAATTCCAGTTATTCGGGATAAAAAGGAGCAAAAAATTTCAAGCTGTGATTTGGTCCCCGGTGACCGAATGCTGCTTTTCGAAGGAGATAAAATTCCTGCGGATGGACGAATTCTGGAATGTTCCGATTTTATGACGGATGAATCCACGCTTACCGGAGAAACAGAAGCGATTTCAAAAGTTCCATTTTCTCAAAATGATTTTTCCGAATTTTATTTTCGCCGAGACAGCTGCTATGCAGGGACTCTGGTAACGCGCGGAAGCGCTGCCGTTTTTGTAGAACGCACAGGGCGTTTCACGGAATATGGAAAAATCGGTGCTGCCATCTCTCAGGCACCGGAGAAGCCAACACCGCTTCAATCTCAAACTGCCAAACTAATCAAAAGCTGTGCAATTCTTACCATAGGGCTTTTTGTTCTGGTCACTCTTTTAACCTTTTGGAATCTTTCCACTTTTTCTTTACGCGAACGTCTAACGGACAGTCTGCTCTCCGGCATCACACTCTCGATGGCAATGATTCCAGAAGAATTTCCAGTAGTGCTAACGGTGTTCCTTTCAATGGGCGCATGGCGGCTTGCCAAAAAACATGCACTGGTACGAAAGCTTTCCAGCGTAGAAACGCTGGGCGCCGTTTCGGTCTTATGCGTAGATAAAACCGGAACCCTCACAAAAAACGAAATGGAGGTAACAACACTTTGGCCAGTGAACATCAATCAGTCTTATCTTGCCGAAATCATGGGGCTAGGATGTGAAACGCCGCCTTATGATCCAATGGAAAAAGCGATGCTGCGTTTTTGCAGAGAACAAAATATTTTAGTCGATTCTTCCTCCCGCGGAGAACTTCTCGCAGAATACTCTCTTACTGATGATCTCAAAATCATGGGACACGTCTGGAAGCGAAACGGCCACATTGAAATTGCATTAAAAGGCAGTCCGGAACAAATGTTAAAGCTCTGCCAACCTTCTCAGGCATCTCTTGAAGCCGCCCACAAAAAATATGAAGCACTTTCAAAATCCGGTCTGCGGGTAATTGCAGCTGCCATTCAAATTTTAAAAGAATCGGAACCAATCCCCAAAACCATTTTAGAATGCTCCCCCCAATTTGCCGGTCTGATTGGACTTTGTGATCCACCGCGGGAATCCATCAAGCAGGATATTGAAAACTGCCGCCGCGCAGGAATCCGTGTTTTAATGATTACCGGAGACAGTCCCTTAACCGCCTGTGCAATCGCGCAAAAAGTTGGGATACAAAGTACGAATAGCGCCATCACCGGAGCCATGTTGGATCAAATGGACGAAACAGAACTTTTAAAAGTTGTCAAAACAAGTTCTGTCTTTGCCCGCACAATTCCTTCCCACAAAATGCGAATTATAGAGGCCCTTCGAAAAGATGGGGAAGTCGTTGCAATGACCGGGGATGGAGTAAATGATGCACCGGCTCTAAAATATGCGGATATTGGTATTTCCATGGGAAAAAAGGGGAATCAAGTTTCCCGGGAAGCTTCCGACCTAATTTTAATGGATGACCGCTTTTCTACTATCGTTGAAACAATTCACGATGGCCGCAGAATTTATGAGAACATTCGCAAAGCTGTAAGCTATATTTTTACCATTCACATTCCAATTGCACTTTCGGCAATTTTTATGCCGGTTCTGAGGATTCTGCCTGACTCTCTCTTTTTGCTGCCCGTCCACATTATGCTCTTAGAGCTTTTGATCGATCCAACCTGTTCCTTAGTCTTAGAGCGCATGCCGGCAGAACGCAATCTTATGAAACAGTCCCCTAGAAGAAGAGAAAGCTCTCTGCTTTCCCATCATCTTCTCGGAAAAAGTTTCTTACAGGGATTTATTCTGTTTCTGGTATCGTTCGGTTCTTACGTCTTTTATTTGAATTATTTACACGAAAGTGCCTCTTTTTCCCGCTCCATTGGGCTCTGCATTCTAATGACTGCCAATTTCTTTTTGGTATTGCTTTTCTCTTTCAACCGAGGCTGGACTTTTAAAGGGATGGGAAAGTTTCTACGGGACCGAGTCATACAGTTTTCCGCTCTCGGCACATTTCTTCTCATTTTTCTAATGCTTAATTCTCCCTTATGCACTTTTTTAAAGCTTTCTCCTCTGCCGATTTCTCAGTTTTTAATATGCGTTTTTCTCGCGGCAATTTCTGTTTTCTGGTATGAACCTATCAAACATCTTTCTCATTAAATGATAAAAGTATTTAGGATAATTCTTGCAGCGCCTTCTGATAAGCTTTCTCCGTAATAGGATCAAAACAGACCATATAAACCGTTTCAATGCCACAATCAGGCTTTAAAAATCTTAAGATCTCAGAAACTGCAATTTTCGCTGCCTCCGGGAGTGGAAAACGATAAATTCCAGTACTGATTGATGGGAAAGCAACGGTGTGGCAATGCGCTTTCTGTGCTAAATTCAGGCAATTTCGATAGCAGTTTCTCAAAAGCTGCTCTTCTCCCCTCTTTCCACCGTGGAAAACAGGTCCTGGCGTATGAATCACATACTTTGCCGGCAAAAGATATCCGCCGGTGATTTTTGCTTCGCCTGTAGAGCAGCCACCCAGCGTCCGGCATTCTTCCAAAAGTTTTGGTCCTGCCGCACGATGAATTGCACCGTCTACTCCGCCGCCCCCCAAAAGAGTTGTATTGGCAGCATTAACGATTGCATCTACCTGCATTTTCGTAATATCCCCTAAAACGATCTGCAACTTTGACATAGAAATTCCTCCTTTTAAGATTTTGCTCGATCAAAATCTGCATATATTTTTCCTCATATCATACAAAAAAGAGCCAATTTCTTTTGCTGCCCGCAAAAGCGATTGGCTCTTTCACAATAAAAATTTCAGTTTATTATCATGCGGTCAATTTATCCTTGGCTGCATTTTTGGCTGTCATTTAAGCTTCTGCTTTCCAAAGTCCATGCAGATTGCAATAAGCATAAGCGACGGTAGGCTGATCGTCTGATGTCAGTGCAAACACTGCTTTCGGCTCTTCTCCGGGGTGCAATGCCTTGTGCTGATAACCATTTTGGGTTTCCAAACAGATCCACTGAATTGAATGCTCTTGAGTCATCGGATGCGGAGTACTGCCAACTTTGACCGTAACAGTACTGCCTGAAACTTCAATGACCGGAACATGCTTCTCAACAGCTGCATCTGTCGTATTCGGAACAAGTTCCTGCATCTTTTCTCCACAGCACACAACCGGGACTCCACTATCATGTACTTTGACAACAATATTCCCACAGTGACGACAAATATAGAACTTCAGTCTGGACATAAAAAACACTCCTTTTTCTTTCATTTTTTGTCTTCTTTTGGATTCAACCATCTGTTTTGATTCGCTTTCACCATTCGACAAATGACTAAATTCTTGCTTTCAGTATATCATATTTTTCCAGTAATCTGTTAATGATCTGTTAAAGAATTTAGTTTTATTCCAAAATATGACTAAAAATTCAATTAAAAGCATCGAATTTTTTATTTTTTAATATTTATACTAATTGGCTATTATAGAAAAACAGAGTGGTCAAAATACCCCATGGTATTAAAATCACTCTGTTTTTTACTTCCGCATTTTCGTCTATATTACGATTTTGATAGATTGCTTTATCAATATTTATTATTAAGCCATTTTTCTTATATCAAGATTTGTTTCTGTGCAGATCAAACAAATCAACCGATTGGGTATAATGTCATCGCAATTAGTACACCAACCACACCACGAATAGCACCAGGAATTAACCCGGCTTTCAAAATAGTTTTCTGGCTGTATCCGCCAGCGCCCATAGCCATTGGTACAACGGCAGTTGCCATCGGCGTAATCAGTGAAGACATTGGTGTGTTCACTACCGAGCAGTCTTTGCGATATATCATGCGCATTGATAAGGAAATGCGCACATACAGCAACATTACTTATTTGCCTTATTCTTCTCTGGAGCATTTGGAATTTTTATACGAAAAAAATGCTAACCAGTTTGATGCGCTTCTATTTAGTGGCTCCTATCCTTATGAAATCATTGTTAAAAAATACAATAATCTTCAAAAACCTTTTACCTATTTCAATATTACTGACCGCGATTATTACAAATTGATCGCGCGTTTGGCAATACAAAAACCACAGCTGGATTTTTCGCGGGTCTATTTTGATCGACCACAAATACCTGTGGATTTTGCTTCTATTTTTAACAAGCCGGATATGCCTCTCCTTGGTACGGCGCCCATTGATTGGGATACAGTAGACGCTGTTGAGTGGTACAAGCCCCTACGCGAATATTATCGCCAAGTTTGGGACAGTGGTAAGGCTGATTTATTAGTCACCCGATTCGGCAGTATGGACGAATACTTCAATGAAAATCGTATTCGGCATGAATTTTTATATCCTTCAACCGAATCTATGATAGAAACTTTCCGCGGTCTAATCATGCAGCTCAGCGCTGTTTCTATGCACGACTCCGCAGCCTGCATCGGGCTAGTTGGCACAGCACACACCATGACCGAGGCACAACGCACCGCATTATCTGCACAGCTACAGATTTGCAATAAGCAGCTTGGTATGCCTTTTCTTATTTATGAGCATGGAAATCATTATGAATTGACCACAAATATTGCAGTTCTAAAAGAAATGTCTCAGCAATACACTACCTGTCCTGTTATGACATTTTTGCAAAACAATTTGGACTTTCCAGTCTGCGTAGGCTGGGGCTGTTCCAATAACGTGATCGATGCACACCGTAATGCACAGCGAGCAATAAAAGAAGCTTTTCTACTCAAAGGTTCTGCTGCTTTTATTGTCACCGCGGATAATGTAATCATTGGGCCACTTTCCAGCGCTCGAAGAATCAGTTATACAGATTCTCCGAATCAGCATCTTTCAAATCTAAGCAAAAACCTTTCTGTTTCCCCACTTTATCTGAGCAAAATTATTTCTGTTCTCAATCAAAAGGGCAGCGATACTTTGTCTGCAGAAGAGTTAGCCTTCTTTTTAAACGTTACTACCCGCAGTGCATCGCGCATCCTCTCAAAGTTGGAAGCCGGAGGTGCTGCGACCGTTCAGTATAATCGCCAACTTAATTTGCGGGGGCGGCCTGCTAAAATTTATAAAATTCTTTTTCAAAAATTGACATAACAAATTACACAACAAAAAAGGCACTGCGGTTTTTCCCGCAGTGCCTTTGCTGTTATATTCCGAATGATACCCTACTTAAAAAGACATGTGTCAAATATTTTTTTGCAGTAATTTAAAAGCACAATATGGAACGATATAAGAACATGATTTCATATTGTGCTTTTATTGTAGTATAAGTCTCTAACTAAGAGATTATTTTATACCACACAAGGAAAGATCAGTTCAATGCCGAACCCGCCACTCATTAGAAATCCATTTTTCAAGTTCACTTCAGCAGAAAGCGCTTCGGCATATTTTTTCACCAAATAAAGACCCATTCCTGTGGCTTTTTGACGGTCAGGGTGATTTCCGGTAAACCCTTTTTCAAAAATAAACGGTGCATCTTCCAGCGGAACTCCCGCTCCATTGTCTCTCACGCAAAGATGGATTTTATGATCATCATCGTCTTGCCAGGTGGATACAAAAACTTGTCCATCTTTTTTTGCTGCATATTTGACGGCATTACTGAGCAGCTGTGAAATCATAAAGGCAAGAACTTTTCTATCTGAAACAACTGTTGTGGGATTCCATTTTGTCACAAGGTCTATCTGTTTTTCTGCTATGAGAGATATAAATTCTCTGATTACTTCTTCGGCACACTCATCCAGTCTAAAACGGGTAAAATTGTAATCCACATGAGCCGTCTGTAAACGGGCATAGTAGAGAATCTTTTCGACATCTTCGCTGATCTGCCTCCTCGAATGCTCCATTCTGCTGTAAACATACGGACTCATTTCGTCTTTATGGTTTCCCAGAACCAAAGTCATCAGAGACATCGGCGTTTTGATTTCATGCGTCCATGCCTCTATATACTCCTGATAATTCTGCAAATTAAGCTGTTTTTCGTTAAGATCAGCATTCTGCTTTTTAAGCCTTGCATACCCCGTTTCAATCACATGCGCCCATGAATTGTCAAGTGTAACGATAAGAGCCTGTTTTGTCGCTTCATTCGGATCATTCAGAAAACTTTCGACCGCATTAATCTCTTTTTTTTGAGTCCGACACTGCAAAAAATAGCCCACCCCAATGATGATAGCTGTAAAAAGCAAAATAAACAGGCAGATACTTTTCATCGCATCCGGGCGAAGCAGCCATGTCATCAGGATAAAGGTCAAATCCGTTAACAGCAGCAGAATAAGCCAGTACCCAATTCTTTTTAGAAACAATTTCATAAATCTGAAACCTCCAACTGATAGCCCTTCCCCCGAATTGTTATGACTGCATTTTTAAGTCCTATTTTGCCAAGATCCTTACGAAGCCGCGTCATGTTGACCTGCAGAATATTTTCGTCCACAAATTCATCTGTACCCCATACAAAAAAGATTAATTTCGTACGAGAAACGGGCTTAGGATGCTTCTCCATCAGAAGGCGAAGAATTTTGCCCTCCTTTTCCGGTAATATCAAGTATCTGTCTTTTAAGATCAGTTTATAGGTATCAGTATCAAGCGACAATTTACCGCACTGAATGACACTCTTCACTTTGCCATAGGTCTGTAAAAGTCTTCCCGCACGGGCAAGCAGCCGATCCGGATGGCATGGTTTTATCAAAAAATCGTCCGCTCCAAGGCCAAGTGCCGTCAATTCATCATTCAGCGTATCACGGGCAGTTAGAATCAGTATCGGAAAAGAGGTTCTTGCTTTCAGCCACTTGCAGAGTTCAAATCCTGATTTACCGGGCAAATTAACATCCAGCACAACAAGATCAGGATGAAGATCAAGGATCTCCTTTTGAGGAGCAGCAAAGGAAGAGATACCCGAGGCCGAGTATCCCTTCTTTTGAAAGGTCATCACAATTTCTTCGCACAAATATTCATCGTCTTCCACTATGACAATTCTGATCAATCGGCTTTACCCCCGATCCGTGATTTCAAGCATTCTGATTTCCCGGCAGGCCGTCCGTTTTACAATGGATAGATAAATGATTTCCGTCATAATAAAGACAGCCAGTGTAATCGCCGCAAGCGCAGCAACGGTAGCGATTGAAGTGCCGGTTGGCAGTCGCGTAAGATTTGTAAACATGACAAAGATCGCAACAATACTGTTGCAGACCGCAACACTGAGCATGAGTGTAAAAAACATCTGAATCTGTTTTTTTGCAGAACGGCATAAATCTTCTGCATCTGCGCCAAGGATCAGCAGGGTAATATATCTGTGTTTATTCTTCCGTTGTTGAATCAGATATTTTAAACCGACCAAAGTATTGGCAATCAGCAAAAACAGGACGCCAAGATAAATTGTCAGATAACTTGCAGCCACAGTATAAAACAGATTCCTTCCAATGCCTCCAAGATAGCTGTCATATTGAAGGCCCGTTCCCGCAAGGCAGCTGTCCATTTTTTGAATTGCCTGCATCAGTCCCAACTTATCCGTTAGGCTCTTCTTTAGGTGTATATTTTGACAAAACGGTTGTGTATCTTCGGCAAGTTCCTGATACAGCTCATCAGGAACAATCAACGCGGTATAAAGCGTAATAGAACGATTGGCGACAATGTTATCATGATATAGTTGTGGCAAAAGGCTATATTCTTCTCCATTGATCCCTATGGTCACCTTGTTTTCCAGTGCTTCATTAAGCAGATCATAAAGGTTGCCTTCTCCGGTGCCCATCGTCGAATAAAGCGCAATCTTGTTTCTGCTGAGATCGATCGGCTCTTTTCCCATGGCAGACATCATATGATTATAAGATGTTTCTGACAGAACATATTCCAGATGAAAGTTCTGCACAAGATTGTCAGCTTTTGGAATCTTCTTTAACGCATCGATCATATGGTTCATCTCAAATTTCGTCTTCGTCATGGACAGATAAACGGGATAGGAAGTTTCTATCATCTCGTTAATTTCTGGATTCTCTAAAACGGCAGAAATATCTGATTCTGTTCCCATGATCGAAAAATCGGTGCTTCTCGACTCTGTCGTTCTGCCGATCCCCATAGCAATTCCATAAGAGATACAGGAAAGTGCAATCAGCAGGAGTAACGATGATATCGCCAGTGACTTATGCTCAAACAGTACATTTTCCTGAACCTGACGCTCGGTAAAGATTGCAAGCCCTGTTGCATTTTGGCTTTTGCGGCTGATTTGCTTCCCTATAAAACCGCCAAGTCCGCGGTATAGAAAAAAAGTTCCTAAAATTCCGCACGTTAAAAATATAAGAACAGAAACCACCAAAGCAGATAGATCCGTACTGCTCAGCTGGAAAATTGCGAAATAATAAGCAATCAGCAATAGTAATATTCCGAGAATAAAAAAAGTGCTGCTTTTTCTTTTCGACATTGGTGCCTGCTTTTGGGAAGCATCCGAAGTTAAAAGTTTTGCCGGTTCTGTTTTTCCTAATGGGATACAAATAATCAGCATGGAAAGAAGTTGCACCATGACAAAGCCGCAGACTGTCCATAGGATGGCATCTCCGGAAAATGAAATTCTGTGACCGATAATGCCCAAGCCAATGAGTTTCGCTGTTACAAGGCTAATTCCCTCTGTAAGGAACAAAGCCACCGGCAGCCCAATCAGCAGGGATATCAGACTGCTCCACAGCGTTTCACACAACAGGAGAAAAAATAAGCGGCTGCGTTTCATCCCCAGCATGAGATACATGCCAAATTCACGGCGCCGGCTATCCATCTGATACTTACAAGCAAAGTATACCAGAAAAAACACAAAAAACAACGATATCCCATACACAAGCGGAATCAGCATCATGAGCTTATGAACAGCGTCGCTCTCGATCGTGCTCAAAAAGCGCATAACATCCTGTTTATCCAATGAAAGAAGCGTATAGAAAGCAACAATGGCAATGATGAGAGAGCCGAAAAACAAGCCATTCCCCCTGCGGTTTCTAGCAGCATTGCGCCGAATCTGCTTAAAGAACATTTGCGCTTCCTCCTCCCAACTGAGCCATCACTGTTACAATCCGTTCGTAGAAGAAAGCAGGTATTTCTGCTGCCATATTCCTTCTGAGCTCATGAAACAGGCGGCCATCCTGGATAAAAAGAATACGAGAGCAATAACTTGCCGCATTTGCATCATGAGTAACCATCATAATTGTCTTATGCTGCTCACTATTGATAGAAGAAAGTTTATCCATTAAAATTTTAGAATTTTTACTGTCCAAAGCGCCCGTAGGCTCATCAGCCAAAACGATGCTCGGATCGGAAATCAAAGCTCTTGCCGCCGCAACACGCTGCTTTTGTCCGCCGGACATCTGTGAAGGGAACTTATCCAAAACATCTGTAATATCCAATTTTGCGGCAATCTTCCGGATATCATTTTCCGCATTTTCTCCAGTGATCCCGTGCAAAGCCAGTGGGAGGGTAATATTCTCTCTTGCTGTTAGATTATCGAGCAATTCAAACTCCTGAAACAAATAGCCGATCTCTTTGCCGCGGTAGTTTGCCAGCTGCGTCCCGTTAAAGGTTGAAATATCTTTGCCATGCAGAATAATTTTACCCGAACTTGGCTTGATCATAGTCGCAATGCAGTTTAGCAGCGTCGTTTTTCCGGAACCACTGACCCCCATGATCCCAAGGAATTCCCCTTCCAACACATCAAAACTGATGCCACGTAAGGCTTCCGTTTTGGTGCTACCTTTTCCATAACTCTTTGTCAGACCTTCCACCTGTAAGATTCGGTCGTTCACATTCATGGTAAATTCCTCCTGCTCGTTGATTGTCTTCATTGTAGCATTCAGAACAGTCAAATACCACTTACAGTTGCTGTAAGGTAAGCGCCCCCTAAAACCATGACCCGATTTTTTGTGGTATTACAAAAAGCAACCCGCCATTTTAAAATGGCGGGTCTGCATCATAATATTTAAAGTCGTTCCAAAAATAAGGCAAAGAATACATCAATGTAACCATAAGTGGGCGACTATTTTCCCAAGCCAGCAGGCAAACAAAGCTGAAAAAAGGTTTAATCCCGCATTCATTCCGCCCATCAGATATTCGCCGTCGGAAAAAAACGAAAGGGTCTCATAGCTGAAGGTAGAAAAAGTAGTAAGTCCCCCCATCATTCCGGTAGTCAAAAACATCCTGGCATTTGCAGAAATAGGCCAAGCACTGGAACTTGCCTCCATAATAAATCCCATAATAAATCCACCAAAAATATTTACAATCAGAGTTCCCAGAGGAAAATCTCCAAAATATTTAGCTGTAGCGGTCGAAATTACATAGCGCAGTGCTGCACCAAGAAATCCCCCAAACCCAACAATTAAAACTTTGCTTAATTTCATAACAATAATACCAACCCTCAAGACAAAAATATAGGCTCCTACCTCAATCCCTTAAAGTAGAAGCCATTAGCAATCCCTGCATTATAATAAGCCTCATCATCAAATTACTTTATTAAGAGTATACAATTTTTGATCTTTTGTAAATATAGAAAAGTTAAAAATATTCTTACACTTTTTATCAAATTTTGTGGTTTTATTATACTTTTACTGATTCATCCGTTCTGTGTGGATAAAGACCTTTTTATTAATCAATTTCAATAAAAAGCAAACAAAAGCGATAAAACCATATAAAAAAAGTCTGGACGCAAAATTGCGCCCAGACTCAGTTTTCTTTGGAGCAGGAGAGGGGAATCGAACCCCCATATTCAGCTTGGGAAGCGATTACAAAGGGCTTTACACCGGGAAAAATCAACTTATTGACCTGTCCCCTGACCTGTCCGCGCGCTTTTTTAGTAAAAAATCATCTAGTTTATCAACCGATTTTCTTTTGTGAATTGCATCTAAATGCGTGTATATTTTAAGGGTAGTTGTTACGTCGGCGTGCCCCATTTGTGCAGCGGCTTGTACTACATCCACCCCCGACAAATATAATAGCGTACAAAAAGTGTGCCTAAGCCAATGCATCGTAATATGAGGAATAGTCATATCTAATTTATGACGTCCTGGTTTTTTCATACGCTCCAAATCTGCAGGAGTACGCGTGCCATACTTACGATTAAGGGCAGACATATAACTGTCCCAGATCCATTTCCACGCTTGCACAGTCATAACTCGGCCATCAGTAGTGTGTATTATTAAAAGATTGTCTCGCGGAAGTTTAGACATATAATTCGCGAGCATTTGAGGGATGTCAACTGTACGGATTCCAGCATCTGTTTTTGTAAGATGACGAAGTTTTGGAATTTCATTTGGGGGATATTCTATCGTCTTATTGACCGAGATTGTTCGGTTCTTTAAATCCACGTCTTGCCATGTAAGAGCGGCCAATTCCCCGCGCCGGAGTCCTGACAGCATCATAATTATTGCAATCGGCTGTCCTCTATGCGGTGTATCCCATATCCACTGCTGTTCTTCATCTGTAAGTGCCCTTCTTTTCTCTTCTTTTCGCCCGGGGGCAGTTATTTCTACCTGATCAACCGGATTATTAGAAATTACTCTGCCCGTTGCCCTGCGCATAATCTGATAAATTGTGGAACGATAAAAGCTAATTGTTCGGGCAGCATATCCCTTCTCCTGCATCTCAACAAGTCTGCGTTCTATGTCATCTGATCTTACGTCTCCGATTCCGTAATCTTTTAGCCATTCTTCCCACATCTTCACAGAATGGCGGTAATTTTCTTTTTGGCCTTCCGTGATCTCCGCTGCACATTTTCCGCGCAGCCAATCTTTAGCCCAAAGGGAAAATCTGTCCCGCTGGGAAATAATATCGATTCCTTTTCCCAATTCTGCACGTACGATCGTTTCCTTTTTCTTCAATTCTTGGGGAGAAGACGCATATACATTTTTATATTTCTTTTTGCCGCTCTTATCTCTTCCTATTAGTATTTCTGCCCGGTATCGTCCGTCTTTTCGCTTTTTTAAACTTGCCATATTAATACCCCCTAAAAATAGGCATAAAAATGCCCGGCTACTTGATTTTTTGCCGGACGACTGGTACAATATGGTTGCATTTGTTCCTGTCGGCTCCGGCCGATTATCTCCGTCTGTTGGTATTGCGAGTACCGACAGGCGGATTTTTTTATTTAATCTCCAAAGTAATCTGCTTCTATTGGATTTTGCTCATAAACTGAAAACCTTGAATCTGGGGTATAAACCGATTCGGAAACACTTTGTCCAGCCTCTAATTTATTAATAAACGCCGATTGTGATCCCACAAAATTAGTTCCATTTTTAAAATCAAATGATACGCTGATATTTTCTAGAGTGTTTGACGATGTATTAGATACAGTAAAAACCAGTTTACTTGATCCGTATGTATTAGACTGTATTTTAGTATTGGAAACTGATATTGATTTTCCAATAGACGTTCGCTCTTTTCTAAAATTACGCTGTTCTGCCACATGCTCTTTATACGTCTGTGCTGGGCGAGTGGATGAAGCCCCTAGTGCAGAAAATGATACCAAAATGTTTGCACTCAGTAAAGCAATAACTGCAATTTTAAAGCCTTTTCCTTTGAACTTTTTTTCTTTTTCAGACACCAAATTTGGTGCTAAATAGGTTTCTGGTGCGGCCGTTTGTTGTGCCTGCTCAGAAACACTTTGACTACCATCTTCAAGATTGGCACCGCACTTGCAACACTGCTTTGCTCCATCCGGATTTAATTCTTGGCACTTAGGACACTTAATCATAAAAATCTCTCCTTTAAACATAGATATTTACAATATATCCCAATATATGACAGCATGCAATACTTTATTTCCAATTTAACATCAATTTAAAATCTCATGTCCCACATTTGTCCCATAGAATCATTTTTTACTTTATTACACTAATTCGATATTCAACTAATTGTATCGGCAATCCTAAGCATTCGGCGATCTTTGACGCTGGATATTGCAAAAATTCTTTTATATCCTCATCCGAATACAAAAGATCGACTGCAAAACAGTCAGCTTCTCTCTCATACTTACCGATTGGGAAAAGAGTGTTTCCTTTTAAAAACGGTGTATTTGATTCTGGGTGTAAAACGCTATGCCCTAGTTCATGTGCGCATGTTCTATAAAGTCCTTTTTCACCGAGATTCAAATTAAGGTGTATTATTTTCTGGCGAAAGACTTTATTATAATAACCCTTTACACCGCCCAAATTTTCATACAGTACAAGTGTACCTTCATTGTTAGCAATTTCAAACGGATCTCTACTTTGATATTTTGTGCAAAGAGAATCTACAATCTTTTCAACGCGCATACGCAATCACTCCGACTTTTTACGATACTTTTTTGGAGTATACTTTTGTTTTGCTATTTTCTTTGCAAGTTCAAGACTGTTTTTGAGACTGATGGCAAGTAATTCTTTCGTTTCATCGTCAAGCGGTTCCCCATCAAACATCAGTCCTGACTGCTGCTCCTCCAATTGAGCAAGGGTCTCCTGCATTTTTTTTGATATATCACGCTCATCCTTCTTTGTAAGGGTGGGCGTTTTTTTAATAGTTGTTTTGCCGAGGAGATAATCAAGGGAGACATCAAAGTAATTAGCTATAGTTTGAAGTTTTTCAGTTTTTGGTATACTGCGTCCTCGCTTCCAATCACTCAAAGTGGTTTGTGAGATTCCAGTATCTTTTGAAACTTTATAAGCAGTAATTCCAACTTCTTTTAATAGTCGTTCAAAAATCTCATACATTTTTGTTCACCTTTCACAAATCGGAAAATACTTCGCATAAGCTGTTGACTTATGAACAAAAGCGAAGTATAGTATTAGCATACAAAGCAAATGCGAACTAATTAACGCATTTGGTATGCAGTCGGTTTTGCTATTTACTTTTGTTTAGCGACATAATAGTATCACAAAGCCGAAGTAAACTCAAGTATTTTTAATTAAAAGGAGGGATTTTCTTGCCAAAACGCTATACCTGCGCAGAAATTGCGGAGAGATACAATATAAAGCTCTCTACCGTATGGGATTGGATTCGCAAAAAAAAATTATCTGCTATAAGAATTGGAAAGGAGTATCGAATCACAGACGAAGACCTTGCAAAATTTGAAGAAAGCCGAAAAACGGCATAAGAAAAGCCGTTTTATCGGCGTGAAGGAGATGACTTTCACTGTGTCAAGAGGTCCTTGGAAGAAGACTTCCCCCGTCCAAGACGCAGCTCCCGAAATTCTAACTACCGTGGAAGTTGCAAACCTGCTACGCATCACACCGGAAGGCGTTTGCAATATGGCTAAGCGCCGGGAACTTCCAGCTGCAAAGCTTGGGAAGGTCTGGCGATACAGACGATCCGACATTATGGGTTATCTGGACAAAAAAATCATAGAAGGAGAATCAACATGAGCACAAAAATCAACATAAAAAGCATACCACAGTATCAACTAGATAGGCTTTCAGGGTCACTGGTGGATGTGGTACGCAAATACTTTGAAGACCCAGAAGTGCAGAAAGAATTTGAAGAATGGAAGCGTAATCGTCAAAAAAGCAGCACCAATCAGTCTGCTTGACTGGAAAGGAGGCGAGAGAAACGGAAACCGCTGCACTTATTATGTCAGTAACAGCACTGACTATCGCTGCCTATCAAATTGGTGTACAAGTTAGCAATTGGAAATATCAAAAATTGATGTCTTCACTCGCAGAACAATTAAGAAAAGATCAAAACGATTTTTTCATTAGGATGTGGGAACTTGTTTCCAACTCTGATACTCCTTTTTCAGATAATTGGAAATGGAAAGGAATAACTGTGCCAAAAGCAAGCACCATCAAGGCAGAAAAAATAAAGGAGACAAGAAAATATGTTGCATCACTACATCACAAAGTATGAGCAAAACGGAACCAGATATGCAGAATCATGGCTTCAAATCAATCTGTTTGGAAAGTGTTTTTGCTTCTGCAAAAAAAGGATAAAAATTTGAGAGCCTCTGTACCAGCAGAAGCTCTCAGGGACATTAACTTATTTTGATATATGTCGTCCCATTACACTTTGGGCACGGAGGAAGCGTATCTGTATTGTCATCCAAATTTACCACCGTACCACACGTTACGCACCGATAAGATCCCTTGCCCGGTCTTTGGCCTGTTTTATACATTTCATTCACCTCCCTTCTGCCAACATTTTACGACAAAAGGAAAATATTTACAAGGAGGAATCAGCATGAATCTATTTGAGTACATCGGCCTCGTCGCAGTAATCACAATTGCGATCCGCGCCATTAAAGCGATCTCGATCGAGCATTACCGCCAGAAGGCCATGAAAGCCTGGGATCATGAGCAACGGCAAATTGATCGCACAAAATCACAAAATCGGCAAGAAATGAGGCGCAGCTATGAATGAACATAAAAATACCGCCCCGGCTGTTGGAGCAGCGCAGGGCGGAAAGGAAACCACTAATAATTTAAAAGTACCGCAGAATGAGAAATTTGTCAAGCTCTCTCCGGAAGCAGAAGCAAAATTAAACGATCTGGCCGCGGCTGATCCGGTCGGGACGATGCTTGATCTATTTAATGCCATGCGTCCGCATGACCTGCACCCCGGCACAAAAATCAAGCTGAGCTGTCACGGGTACACGGTATCCGTTAAGAGGGATGAGGCAGACGATGGTTAATGTCTTTCTCTCCTGCCCGTGTGGTGCAAAATTTCCGCGGGTTGGCATTATTAAACAGCGCGCCAAATCCCCCAGACGGTCCGTATACCGTCGGCTGTACCTGCTGTGGACGTGTAGGTTATCACGATCGCACGCAAACGGGTGCCGTTGAGAACTGGGAAGCTGGGAGGTATCTGTATGGACCAGTACACGGCTAAACCGCCCCACTGCCCCATTTGTGGCAGCATTGATATTGTCGCCGGCCGCTGTCAACACTGCGGCAGTCCGGCAGAAATGGAGGTACGAAATGAGTTGCAAAATTCCAAAGAAAAGGCACCCGAAACGAGGGCCTGACAATCGCTGCATCATACGAGTGGAACCGGAACAGTATCAAGCGATTCTGGATATCTGCGAGGAAACCGGACGGTCCATAAAAGATGTATCGATACGATTGATCGATTATGCCGTCGCTAATGTTGAAATCACTGAAGATACAAATGATTAAGTATTATCAGCATCAACTCAAAGAGATTGAGTTACTCTCCTCGCATTCCTTCTTTGCACTCTTTGCGGAACAGGGCACCGGCAAAACGCTTCCAACATTACAGCACATCCTTAATTTAATTGTAAGCGGTAAAATCACCACCGCCCTTATTATTTGTCCAAAGTCCGTTATGGGTAGCTGGGAACGCGATATTAAAAAATTTTCCTCCATCTATCAGCGAATGCTTCAAAAAGCGGTACAAATCATCAATTATGATCTTGTATGGCGGCGCCCGGAATACCTGCGTTCCTGGGGATGTGTGGTATTGGACGAAAGTCATTTTATTAAACACCGAACGAGCCGCCGATCAAAATTCATTCTTAAACTTGGCCGCCTTGCAAAATACCGTTACATATTAACCGGCACGCCGGTCGGAAATAGTCACTGGGAAGAACTTTGGAGTCAGTTTAATTTTTTAGATCCGGCAATTTTCGGAAAGTACAGTCAGTTCGAGAAGCAATACTGCATTTTGAATCAATATTATAAACCCTATCGGTATATTCACGTAGACGATATCAGACAACAAATTGCTCCTTATGTATTTTCAGTGCGAAAAAATGAGTGCCTGGATTTACCGAACAAGCTGCCCCCGGAACGATATAGTATTGAGCTCAAAGAAAAAAAGCTCTACAAAGAAATGCTCAAAAATTATATTGAAGAATTGGATATCGAAGCCAAAAACCCTCTTGCCCGCCTTACAAAATTGCGGCAGATGTGTTCCGGATTTGTGCCGGACGAAAATAAATCCCTCCATACTCTAAAATGCGAAAAGCAATCCGCACTTAATGATTTTCTGGAAAATTGGGACAGTAAACTGGTGATCTTTGCGGAATACAAACAGAGCATTAAGGATATTCGGGCGGTACTCTCAAAGCACAAAATTAAAGCCGTAACGCTGGATGGTGAGCAAAAAGATAAAAATATCTGGAAAAATTTTCAGGCCAACCCCGAAATTCAAGTAATTGTCTGTCAATATCGCAGTGCAGCGCAAGGAATCGATTTATTTGCCGCTGACACGATCCTTTTTTACGAACCTACACTTTCCAGCCAAATATTTGAACAGGCGTGTGATCGTATTCATCGTGTCGGGCAAACACAAAAATGCAGCTATATCTTATTTGAAACTGCCGGAACAATCGAAACTAAAATGTGGAACTCATTACAACGGCATCATGATTTTGACGAGTCAGAACTTTGGAATGCACTGAAGGAGGTACAGAAAAACGAATAATTTGAATATCTGGTTTTATGATATCGAAGTTTTTGCGCATGACTGGATAGCAGTTTTTAAGTGTAAAAACGACGATCACCATGAAATTATTCACAATGACCCTTTTAGAGTGGCACAACTGCTTGACATTAAAAAGCCGCTGTTATGCGGGTATAACAATAAGCACTACGACCAATGGATTTTAAGAGCCATCTATCATAATGCCGAACCGGAAAACGTCAAAGCACTCAATGATTTTATTATCAAAGAGGGACGAAATGATCCCTGGAATTTCCCGGGACTTGACAGTCACCTATCCCACCCCTGCAAACAGTTTGATCTTATGGACGACCTCGGCGGGGTGTTTCTCCGGTTAAAAGAAGCCGAAGGCAACCTCGGCATGGATATCGAAGAAACGGAAGTTGATTTCGATCTTAATCGCGCACTTACTCAACAGGAATTGGAACTTACTATAAAATACTGCTGTCATGACGTTGATGCAACCGAACGCCTTTTTGAAAAACGTAAAAAATACCTTGAAAGTAAAGTTGTTGTCGGCGGCATGAAAAACATTCCTCCGGAAGACGCTCTGAATCTTACAAACGCCAAATTGACAGCCTTATATCTTTGCGGACAAAACGCACGCCCTCAACCGTGTGAGGATGAGTTTGAATATGAATTTCCGGAAAATCTACTTATTGATAAATACCCCGAAGTAGTGGAATTCTTTGCAGAAATCGACCCCACCTATCAACGGACGCTAAATATCAGCATTGCCGGAACCCCGCATATTATCGCATGGGGCGGAATACATGGTGCGATTGAGCATTACAGCGAGGAAAGCACCGACCAAAGAAAAATTATGCACATCGATGTGACAAGCTATTATCCCTCATTAATGATTGTAAATCATCTTTTGAGCCGTGCGGCACAAGACCCGGAAGAATACAAAAATGTATATGATCAACGGGTAGCCGCTAAAAAAGCCGGGGATAAATCGACAGCGAACGCATTAAAGCTGATTCTTAATACCACCTACGGGGCAATGAAAAATAAATACAATCCTTTGTATGACCCTCATCAAGCTAACGCAGTTTGCATTTCAGGACAACTTTATTTGGTGGATTTGATTGAAAAATTAGAAAACATTCCGAGTTTTAAGCTGATTCAGTCTAATACAGATGGACTGATCGTCTCTTGCAACGTGGATTACATTCCTAAAATCACCCATCAAGTCAAGCGTTGGGAGGATCGCACCGGATTTTCAATGGGAATTGACGTAATCAAAAAAATAGTCCAGAAGGACGTGAATAATTATGTCTTGCTGGGAGCGCATGACGAAATCGAAGTCAAGGGAGGTTATGTATCTGATTATGAGGGCGGAAGTTTTAAACATAAGTCCCTTGTAATTGTTGCAAAAGCGGTAGTAGAAAACCTTTTGCACAGCGTCCCCCCTCTTCAGACAATCAATGATTGTACTAATCCGGAAGATTTTCAAATTATTGCGAAAGCCGGGAGTACATACGATAAAGTAATTTGGAAACGCAGCGGAAAAGATGTCACTGTGCAAAACGTAAATCGTATCTATGCCTCTACAGACAAAAAAGACGGTACCCTTTATAAAATCAAATTGGAAAAAGAAGGGCAGAAAGCGCGCAGTGATAAAATTGCCAATCTGCCGGATCACTGTTATATCGACAATACAGGAACTACCTCATTAGAAATGATTGATAAAAATTTTTATGTTGATTTTGCGCAAAAGCGCATTAATGATTATCTCGGCATTAAGCCGGAAAAAAAGGAGCGTAAAAAACGTATGACAAAAAAAGCTGCTGAAACAACTATGCCTGAAAAAGACGTATCAGAAACGATCCCCATAACCCTTCCCAAAAAAGAAGAGGTAATTATTTCCGGCCTCGGCGCAAAACTCATGAAGCTGCGCGAAGTAATGAACAGTTTCTCGTGGGAAAAAGATGGAATTAACCGTCACCAATCGTATACCTATTTTTCCGAAAAGCTTTATAAATCAAATTTTAAAAAGGCTCTGGACGCCGCAAATCTAGATTTCAAAGCTACTATGCTTGATTATCAGTTCATTCCGGCGATCAGCGACAAAATGAATATGATCATTGCCCGCTTCCAGTTTGAAATTATTGACCGAGAAACCGGTGAAAAGGAAAGTTATATTGCCGGCGGCAGCGGCAGTGACACACTGGATAAAGGACTTTACAAAGCATACACAGGAGCAATCAAATATTTCCTCGCCAATAATTTTCTCGTGGCGGAAGGAAATGATCCCGAAAGCGACGAGGGAGAAGTACAGCAGGACAAACCAAAATACACCCCTCCCGAAAGACGCGAGGAAATCAAGGAAAAAATCGAATCAAACGATGGTCCCGCTACGGAAGTGCAGATCGAAACCATTGCAAATGGAATTGCTATGCTGGAAGAAGCAAAGAAGCCCGAAGCTGACGACTATGCTGCTCTTTTAGAAACAGATCTCACAGCAGCAGACGCGCAGACCATCATCGAAGCTATTAATACCATTTTAGGAGATGATGCCGCGTGACTCATATTGATATTAAAAATCATGTCATCCGACTTGACAAAACACCCGGACGCATTAAAAAAGTCACCGGCACACGCTTCGCCGCCATTCTCGGACTAAATCACTGGACAAGCCCCTTTGAAGCTTGGTGTGATATGACTAAAACCTATAAAATCCCGTTTGAGGATACCAAATACACATTAGCAGGAAAAGTCATTGAGCCTAAGGTGATTGCTTACCTCGACAAAACCTATCACTTTGGAAAAGGAATCTGCAAAGGTCCGGACGACTGGTTTGGTAAAACGAAAGAAGAATTACATTACGACCACTTCCCCGAAAATAAAACTTTTGGTGGTATGTGGGACTGCAGGACAAAAAATATTGTGTACGAGCTTAAAACCACCAAGCGTGTGGAAGATTGGTATAAAAATGGTAAGCTTGACGCACCGATTTATTACAAACTGCAAGGTGCTTTGTATGCTTGGCTTTTAGGACTTGATAAATTCCGCATGGTATTAACAGTACTGGAAGATTCCGACTATGATCACCCGGAAAAATTTGTGCCGGATATTACAAACACGCATGTACTTTCCTACAGTTTAAAGCGTGATCTTCCCCAATTTGATGATTACATAGCAGCCTGTGAACAATGGCTGCGGGATCACATTGAAAATCCGGTTTCCCCCGCATGGGACGAATTCGACACGCCGGATGACAAAGACATTATAAAAGCACTCACCACAGCTCACGCTGTACCGCAGGATACGCCGGAAGGTGCTGACCCGGTACAAGTATTACTTAAACAAATCGAGCCGCTACAGGCTAAAGTCGACGAAATAGCAGAAACGGAAGCTCAGCTGAAAGAACTCAAAGACCAACTAAAGCCGCTTTTAACGGCGCAGATGAAAGATTCTGATAAAAAAATCATTCTGCCGGGGACATGGTACGACTTTACCGTTTCCCGTTCGATTTCTTCCCGTCTCGACGCAGGGGCCCTTAAAAAAGCCGGCCTTTATGACCAGTACACCAAAAAGTCAGAAATCATTAAATTAAATGTTGAAAGGAAAACGATATAATTATGAAACGTAAAGCAGCAGAAGGATATTCTCTTATTCCGGAAGGCAACCAAATTTTAAAGATTGAGAGTATTGATGAAGAAAACTATGAAAAATTTGGTAAGCTCTCAATTTTGATGAAGGATGCTCATGGTACATCTTTAAAAGAAAATTTTAATTTTGTGAATGACGACGGTACGGCGAATGATGTAGCCGACGGCATTTATACCCGTCTCGCCCGCGCAGCACTCGATGATCAAACGGCTGATGAATTTGATACTAACGACTTGATTGGAAAATTCATAGAGTGTGAAATTGTACACCGAGAAGGAAGCAAGGGTGGAACGTTTGCCAACATCAAGAAAATTATCGGGCACGCCGATGGTTTCTTAAAAACGAAATCCGATACACCGGCGCCGCATAAAAAAAGCGCTGCTGAAATTCTTGCGGAAATGAAAGCACGGCGCGAAGCCGCTGACCAAAAATGAATCTGGAAAGAGACCTGCAGGACGACTGCTTACAGTATCTTGACGGGCGGGGCATTTATAACATAAACACGCACGGGAACGCTTTTGAGCGTCGCGGGCGACCAGATATATACATTTGCTATAACGGGCGGTTTATTGGCTGTGAGCTTAAAAAAGCCGGGTCAGGGAACCGCCCTACCCCGTTACAGCTGAAGCACCTACGAGAAATCAAAAAATCTGGAGGAATTGGCGTATGGATAACAACGCTCAAACAATTACAAGACCTGCTCTGCTCTCTGGACCATTAGATGGTCACTTCCTACGCCTGCGCCCGGATAAGGCACCAATCAACTGGACTCAGTACGATATTAAAGCCGCTGCTACCTTTGAGTGCGTAGGCGTATTGATGCCGGAGCCTTACGTTGTCGTTGATATTGACGACGCCGAAGAAGCTCAAAGACTCACAAATTTAGTACAGGGCGAAAAAATCAAGTGTCAGATCATGCAGACGACGCGCGGCAGGCACTTTTGGTTTGTCGCCGAAAGTCCTATGAAAAACAGTATTAAAAGCATGACCGCAATCGGCCTGCACGCGGATTACCGCAGTTATGGTAAACAATCACAGGTATGTATAAAACTCATGGGAAAATGGCGAGAGTGGCTTACTAATTATGATTGGGATGATCTTGATCTTCTCCCCCGCTGGCTGCGGCCGTTACGGCAGACCAAATATAATTTTTTGGATATGAGCGACGGCGACGGACGAAATCAAACTCTTTATGATTATCAATGCATGCTTTCTGCACACGGATTTACAAAAGAAGAAGGATTTCAAACCATTCGCTACATTAATCAATATGTTTTTAAAGACCCGCTGTCCAAAAAAGAAATTAACACGATCTGCCGAGACGAAGCCTATCCGGAAGAAACTCCTTTACCGGAAGAAGTTGATCCGGATGCGCCGTGGTTCGGTGAAAAAGGCAAATTTCTACATAACATCATGGGTGATGCACTTGTTAAAGAAATGCCGCTTGTGAGCGTGCATGACCAGCTTTACACATATAAAAACGGATTTTATCAACCGGGTGAAAATGCCCTGTTGCGCTCAATTATCAATAAATTTCCGGCAGTTAAACGCACGCAGGAAAGCGAAGTTCTTAATTACCTTAATATTCAGAAGCACATTGACGCGGTACCGGTGGACGAATACGTTATTAATTGTCTGAATGGGCGCTTAAATCTCAAGACAGGAGAATTGCTGCCTCACACACCGGAATCTTTGGACTTTCAGCAAATTAATGCGGCCTACGATAAAACAGCTTACTGCGAATCATTGGATCATATGTTAATGCGAGTATTCTGCGGAGATTATCAGTTGTATAAGCTCTTTGAAGAAATGCTCGGATATTGTCTCATTAAAAACTGCCGCATGCAAAAAATCTTTATTTTTTTCGGTGAGGGCAATAACGGAAAAAGCACCCTGCTGCGTGTTATCACTTCGTTTATCGGGCACGGAAATTACACCACTTTGAGTCTACAGGATCTTGAAAAGACCTTCCGACCGGCAGAACTTGAAAACAAGCTTGTCAACCTTGGTGATGATATTCCGGCAACTACTATTAAAGATTCCAGCCTCTTAAAATCGATTTCAAGCGGTGAAAATGTACTGGTAGAACGTAAAAATAAAGATCCGTTTATCCTCCGGAATTATGCGACTCTGATTTATACAACAAACAAAATGCCGCACGTTAACGATAAATCTTTTGGTTTTTACCGCCGCTTGATACTTGTCCCCCTAGATGCAAAATTTGATGTGACGGACGAAGATTACGACCCTGATATTGCACAAAAAGTCGTCACTGAAAACGCCCGCAGCTATCTTCTAAATATGGCAATTCGCGGATTGCATCGTATGCTTAAAAATGGTTTTACTAAATCCGACCGAGTTCAGAAAGCAATCGAGACTTATAAAACAAAAAGCAGCACCGCCTTATCATGGATCTCCGAGAATGAAATTGATGAAAAATATTTACTCTCCAAACCGACCGGAGAACTCTATTTTGAGTTTAAAAACTGGTGTGAAAATGAAGGAATTGACAATATTCCGAAGCAAAGAAGCTTCTCAGATGATGTAACTAGGCAATTTAATTTTGTAACTAGCAAACCTCAAAGAGACAAAAATTCGAAAAAAGTATGCAAGTTTTATTTGAAAAACTGATTTTCCTAGTTACTAGTTACGTTTGTTCACAGTTTATTTACAATTAAAAAACCGTTTTTCCTAGTTACTAATTACAATGGCTTATTAGTTACGCCTAGTTACGTGCTAGTTACGTGCTAGTTACAAGAAAAAATCGCATAAGACCGGGAAAAAATCAAAAATTTGTAACTAGTAACTAGACTTTTCTATATATATACGTATGCGCACGCGCACACGCGCGCAGGAAAAAAATATAAGAAATAAATTTGCATTTATTAGTTACTAGTTACAATTCTTTTAAGGAACTATGATTTCAGGAGGTTTTATGAAAAATAATTTACTTGCCCGTGAAGCGAAAATGAAACGAGAAGCTTATAACAGCGGATATGAAATTGGAAGAGAAATTGAACGCATGGTGATGGTGATCGCACTCAATGAGGTCTATGGATTTGCCGGTGACCGGCTTTCAAAATTGGAACCTGTAATGAACAAAATTTTTGAGGAAATGAAAACTGATGATCCGGATTTGTTTGCAACTCATCTTATCAGACGTGCAGAGCAAATCAAAGGCGTGAAAGTTGGTGATCCGTCAGATGCCTAATGAAATCACTTTAGAGTCAGACGTTTACAGCCTCTGCCTTATCACAGCGCACAGCTATTATGCACTGCTGCGACGTCGGGACAAGCTGGAACGGGAGATTATACTTGCAAGCCCTCCCCCGCCGGACGGACAGCCGAGCGTGCACGGAGGGAACAATGAAACCGCGGATAAGGCTGAACGGCTGATTGTGCGGCAGGAACGATTGAATATTAAAATCAAAGCAATTGAGCAAGCATGGAATACAATGCCGGATGATACCAGTAAAGAATTTATCCGGTTGAATATGTTTGAAAGAGTGCCGATGATTTACATAAGTCTGCCAATGAGCGAGCGTTCAATGCAACGCCGCCGGCATGAATTTTTAACTGAACTCGCAAAAAATCTTTATGAAATTTAAAAGTTGGCGGGTTTTTAGTGTCAATAGCCCTTAAAATGATATTGTGAGAAATTGATTAAAAGACTGTTTGACATAGATACCTTTTTCCTACCTACCCTTTAAAGCACCTGGCTAATAAGCTGGGTGCTTTTATTTTGTAATTTTTAAGGAGTGATTCAGAATGAGAGAACTTGAAACTGTAAGCACATGTGATCTTGTAAATGAATTAAAAAATCGAGAAGGCGTAGAGATAACAATTGCGGAGCCTTACCAAGATATAAACATCAAAGTAAACGGACCCGCAATTGTTTTGACTGTTATTGATTAGCCAATGCGCTGATAGGAATATGAATTTTTGATGTAAGCGTGAAAGTATTTGCCGTGTGATGAAGCATTCATTAGTCCTGAATAAATACTTTCTGGAACTCCGCTGTATACATAAAGTCCACCAGAATTGAACCTTACGTAAAGCGATCCATTTTCATATCCTACAGCGGCAAGGTCGCTAGAAGATACGGTCTGCATTTGCATAGTTCTCACCGTCCTTTCTTCCAGATATTAACATAATTTGTCGATTTCATCAATATTTTTTAAGGAGGTGGCACCATGCTGCCATGTGATCATTGTCCGCAAAACAACACTATAAAGACCGGATGTCCAGCGTGTGCCCTTCCCTATTGTCCGCTGGATCCGCATCACCGGATCGACCTAGATAAGCAGATACGAAATCTTGAGTGTCTTCCCCATCGCTCCATTCAACAGGAAGCGGACCTTCGCCGCCTTCGAGCACAATGGACTACTGACTTGATGCTGATTGGTCAGCGCCCTCCGGGTGGTGGTCCCTAAATGGCCAATGAAAAAAACTTAGTTCCAAATAGCGCACGAACTCCGAGCGAACGCCGAGAAAATGCAAGAAAAGCCGGCAAGGCAAGCGGCAAAGCTCGCAGGGCTAAAAAGACAATGCGCGAGTATGCTGACTTCTTACTTTCCCTGCCTGTTTCCGACAGACGCAAGTGGAATAAACTGTCTCGCGCCGGTGTGCCGCCTGAGGGCTGCGACAATAAGATGCTGGTAACATTTGCGTTGATGCAGGCCGCACAGTCAGGAGATGTACAGGCAGTTAAGGAGCTGCGGAACCTGATTGGAGAGGATAGTGCTCAAGCGCCAGAAGCAGAATCCCGCATTGATGAATACTTATCTGCTTTGGAGGATACTGTAAAAAATGAGCCTAAATAATCTATATCATGAAAAACAGCAAGAAGTCCTGCGTCGAGCTATGACACAGGACTATTTTATGCTAATCAATCACGGCGCCAAACGTTCCGGCAAGACGGTACTCGATAATGATTTGTTCTTATATGAACTGCGCCGGGTACGCGCTAACGCCGCTGCTGCCGGGATTTCAAACCCGCAGTACATTTTAGCTGCCGCTGACATTGGAAGCATACACCGCAATATTCTCAACGAACTGTCCGGTAAATACGGCCTCCAATTTCAGTTTGATAAGTTTAACCGCTTTCAACTGTTCGGCGTTCAGGTGTGTTGCTTCGGCCATTCAAAGATCAATGATATGGGGCGCATCCGAGGCATGACAGCCTGGGGCGCGTACATCAATGAAGCATGCGTTGCAAATGAAGAGGTATTCGATGAGATCAAGTCGCGGTGTTCGGGTGACGGTGCCCGGATCCTTATGGATACCAACCCGGCCGACCCTGCACACTGGCTCAAAACAGATTATATCGACAAGGCTGACGGTAAAACGATCGTGCAGTATCCATGGAGGCTTGACGACAATACCTTCCTGTCGGAAAGATACCGGCAGAATATAAAAAGCACTACCCCGTCCGGCATGTTCTACGACCGCGATATTAACGGCGCGTGGGTATCGGCCGACGGTGCTGTCTATCCGGACTTTGACGAAAAGGTTCATTACATATCCGCTGACAAGGTTCCAATCGACGAGATCAGCCGCTGGTTCGTTGGAGTTGACTTCGGTTGGGAGCACTGGGGTGCGTTTGTACTGATCGGCCGCACAGAAGACGGACGGTATTACCTGTTTCGTGAATGGGCTGCACAGCATCGGCATATCGACAACTGGATCAAGATCGGGCAATCGATCAAAGAGCAGTATGGAAACATTAATTTTTACTGTGATTCGGCACGTCCGGATTTAATTCAGCAAATGCGCATTAACGGACTGCGGGCAATCAATGCCCGGAAGGACGTACTTGCCGGTATTGCCGAAGTTGCAAGTCTCTATAAGCAAAAGCGACTGTTTATTGTGCGGGAAAATGTCAGCAGGTTCCCTCATGAGATTTATTCTTATGTCTGGAAAAAGGGAACTGACGAACCGGTAAAAATTGATGATGATGTGCAGGACGCGATCCGGTACGGAATCTACAGTGATAAAAAATATGGGAGGTGATTATTCTGATACCAGATTTTATTTATTCTGAACTTGTCGGACCTTATGGGCCCGATGTTCTTCAACGTTTGGGAAAGATCGAAGATTATTATTCGATCTACAATAACGGTGCACGTTTTGAGGTAGACACGGGCGGCGACTATGTTCCGGCAAAGTTGCCGTCGAAGCAGATCAAGAAGCTGGTCCGGCGCGAAGCACAGTTTCTTTTCGGCAAGTCTCCGGAAATCAAAGTGATCTGTCCAGATGAAGTTGAAACAAAAGACGGGCGTCCAAATGAATCCAACATGCAGACGTATCTTAATAAGGCCTTTAAGTCTAATCTATGGCGCGATAAGCTGATCAAAGGCGCTCGTGACTGTTTGATTGGCGGCAGAGTCGCTCTTAAAGTCAATGTAACCGAAGATAAGCTGAGCATCATGTTTGTGCCTGCAGATGGCTTTGTGTATGAGACAGCGCTTGACGATGTGGATACATTGGAACGTATTGTATTTTTCTATACAATGCAGGATGATGCCGACCGGTCTCGGCAACGAATCTGGGTACAGAAATACCGAATGGAGGGTCCCAAGTGCTTACTCGATGAGCGCATTACGGACGGCTATGGAGAAACGATAGAATGGGACGGCACAAAGCAGGATTACGACACGGGGCTTGACAGGATACCAGCCTATGTGATCCTTAATGACGGCTTGTCCGGTGATACGGAAGGCGTCAGTGAAATCCGGGATCTAATGTGTGATGATGCCTGGTACGGTCGATTAAAGTCCGGCAACATTGATTCTCTGCGCAAAGGAATGAATCAGATTACATACATGTCGGGCGTTGATCCTAGCTGCATGAAGTCTTTCCGCTGTGCACCCGGTGCTTTATGGGATCTTAAAGGTGACCTGGCACAGGCAAGCGACGGCGGTGCACCCAATGTGCAGGTTGGAACGATCTCCAACACGTTTTCTTACGCCTCCGCTTTTGCGGATACTGAGTCTACTATCAAGCAGGACATGCACGATCTTGTCGGTGTACCTGATCTTAACCAGGAGAGCACCCGCAATGTGATCACCAGTGGCAAAGGACTTAAGACCTTGTACTGGCCCCTGATTTGCCGGTGTGAGGAAAAGATGAATGCCTGGGGTCCAGCGCTCGAATGGCTGGCAGAAATGCTGCTTTATGCTGCCGATGTACAGCCGAACCTTAAAAATGTCTATGGAGCCTTTGAAGCAGACAAACATGTGATCATGATTGATAATCAGTACCCCCTGCCGGAAGATGAAGACGAGGAAAAGCAACTCGATCTTTCTGAAGTTTCCAACAAGACCAGATCTATTAAGAGCTATCTCACGAAATGGGGCGGTCCTAACAGTAAGGGCATGACTCCCGAGGAAGCAGATGCTGAAATCCAACAGATCGCCAAAGAACAGCAGATGATGCAGGACAGCTTTTCAGCTGAGCCCTCTCCGGCTGGTGACGAGTAATGTCCGGCCGGCTGGGAAATTACTGGGAACTCGTCAAAGCCGCCGAGCAGGCGCGTGTCGCAATCACAAAGGCACAACAAAAACAGATCGCCGATCTCTATCAGGAAATCGCGGATGACTTAAACCACCGCCTGCAGCGATATAACCCAGAGTCTCTCACCTATCGGTGGGTCAAGGATTATGCGCAAAGCCTGCAGAAAGACAGCAAGCGGCTCTATACAACGATTAAAGCAGGTGTTACGAATAGTTTGCTACAGTCTGCAAAAGCCCCTGTAAAGGCAGAACAGGCGTTTTATTCCGGACTTGCTTCAGGACTTTCGAAACATGCTTCTGATGCGCTTTCCAAACATTTTTCGGATGTTTTTTCTAGAGTCCCGCAGTCTGCTGCCGATGAGCTGATGTCCGGTGGAATTTACAAAGACTTTTCCGGGCTGTCTGATCGAATTTGGAACTACCGCAAAAAGTATAACCGAGATATCCAGACCGTGATTGTCAAAGGAATTGATGCACAGAAATCCGCCTTTGACCTTGCGAAGGATCTGGAGATGTACGTTGATCCAAAGGCCGCGAAGCCCTGGAACTGGAACATTATTTATCCGGGTGTCAATCAAGTGGTTGACTATAACGCGCAGAGGCTTGCCCGCACAGCGGTTACACATGCTTATCAGCTGTCATTTCAGCGGGCAACAAAGGATAATCCTTTTGTTGAATCATACAAATGGCACAGCAGTCATGGTGCCCGCATGTGCGAGCTATGCGCACAGCGTGACGGCAGGATTTACCGAAAAGATGCTCTCCCCTTTGACCACCCAAACGGCATGTGTACAGTCACGGCGGTGATTCCGAAAAGCTATGATGAGATCGGTAAGGAATTAGGCGACTGGGCTGCCGGCAAAAGTGACAGTCCGGCACTTGATAAATGGCTATTGAAATCCGATAACGGCAATGATACAATGTCTTTATTAAGGATGGATAGGCGTGAACAAAACACAGGAGCTTTTAAGAATTTACAGGTTCCCATGCAAAAGCGTCAAGTCTTACAAATTGCCAGAAAATATGGATTAGACATGAGCGGAGTAACCGTAAAAATTCAACGTTCTGAAGCATTAATTGCTCTTCCCTATCTTGCAGATGCTGATTCTCATGAGGTCGGAAGAGTTGACTTGTTCCCAAATGCGTTTCAAGACGAAGAAACTATGATTAAAACTCTTATACATGAAAAAGTTCATATTGCGCAGTATAAAAGATATGGTGTAAAATTTGTGCAGGAAAACATGGAGCACATGGAAAAGCAAGCATATCGTCTTGAAAATATCGTTTATTTAGCATTAACAAAGAAGGTGAAATAATGAAATGGCTAAAAAATCTTGAGAATATTTCTCAAACAGGTACTCCTGGTTCATGTCCCTGCTGTGGAAGCAATGATACCCAGTATGCCTATACGGAAGTTGATGCAAAACAGCATCTTGGATATGGTGATGTTTGGTGTAATTCTTGCAAAAATGCGTTTCATATTTCACGTTTAAAGATTCCGAACGATTATAAAGCTATACACAATCCACCAAAAGGTTTAAAATATTGAACCACCCTTCTCTGGTAGGGTGGTATTTTTATTAGGATATGAGCCCAAAGATAAAAAAGCAGAGAGGTAAAATAAATGAATGTAAAGATTCCAAAAGAACAATCTCTAAAAATAACGTGCGCTTTCTGCAAAAAAGATTTTTATACGAATGAAATTTGCTTAAAAACCCGGATGCACACCTGTGGAATAGAAGATACTTATTATTGTTGTCCAAGGTGTGGAAAAGAATATTTAGTTTGTCAGACAAATCCAGAAATCAGAGATTTGATGTCAGAGCGTGAGTCTCTTAAAGGATACGCCAATCAAACGGATATTAAAAATTATAACCGGTTTAAAACAATAGATGCTGAGATTAAAAGACAAATGAAAGAATTAAACCATAAAGACTAGCCACCCACCAAAAGGCAGGGTGGTATTTTTATGCCTATTTTTAAGGAGACTCATTATGATCTGCCCTTACAATTTATCGTCCCGTGTAGAAATTCAAAAGTGGAATCAACACCCTACTGATATGAACGATTCTGTTTTTGATGGTGGTGGTACAGTAACAAATGTAAAATTCAACCATATGGAATGCCCTAAAGAAAAATGCGGTGCCTGGTATGACGGACACTGTAATTATCATGGAGCCGTAGATTAAATATCATTTCAGAATGAAGCAGCCTTTACGGGGCTGCTTTTTTCATACAAAAAATTGACCGGCCCGACGTCGCGAAACTACGGGGCAACGGAGGATCGACACCTCGTTAAAAACGTGCGTTGTGAAAGGAGAAACTTATGGACAGAAAATTTTTAGCTGACCTCGGTCTCGAAAAAGATGTGATCGACAAAATCTTGGATCAACATGGCACAGAGCTTACTACTCTGCGCACTCAGCTTAAGACCAAAGACACCGAGATTGGCACCCTGCGCACCGACCTTACAACAGCTAACACAAAGGTCGCAGATCTGGAAAAAGTCGACGTGAAAGATCTGCAGACTCAGCTGAGCGCCGAAAAAGCCGAGCGCATCAAAGACCGGCAAACATGGAACCTGCAGAGTGCTCTCACTGCCGCCGGCTGCAAAGATACGGATTACATCATGTTTAAACTGGGCGATACCGTGGAATTTGCAGATGACGGGTCCTTAAAAGACTCCGATGCTCTGTTGGAGTCCTGCAAAAAGGACTATGCTGCTATGTTTCCGCAGGCTGATCCCGGTCAGAACCCAAGCGGTGGAACCGGGAGCCTTGGAAACTTTCAGCGGCAGCATGACGAACCAAAAGACACAAAAACGACAAAAGAACAGTTCGGAAAAATGGGGTATCTTGAACGTATCAACTTTAAGAAAGAACACCCCGATGAATTTGCCGAACTGTCCAAAGCTGATTAAAGAAAGGACATGATATTTTATGGCAGATGGAATTACAACGCTCGCCCAATTGATTGACCCTCAGGTTATGGCGGGCATGATCGAAGAAAAACTCACTGATCTGATTAAACTTTCCCCTCTTGCAACTACGGATACCACCTTGCAGGGACATGCAGGCGATACCGTAACGCTCCCGAAGTATGCTTACATCGGCGATGCGGAAGATGTTGCCGAGGGCGGTGCCATTCCGATTTCCCAGCTAGCACAATCCAGTGTTTCCGTAAAGGTAAAAAAAGCCGGAAAAGGCGGAAAGATTACCGACGAGTCTTTGCTTTCCGGCTATGGCGATCCGCTTGGAGAGCTCAGCAAACAGTTAGGCCGGTCCATCGCTTCCAAGGTGGATAATGACTGCTTGGCAGCGCTGGGTGGAATTAAAACTGCGATGACCGTTGATGTCAGCGCAACAAGCATTATTTCCAGCAGTGTCATTGCAGACGCGCTTGTAAAGTTTGGTGAAGATCTGGACGGTACTAAAGTGCTCTTTATCTCCCCGGCGCAGCTGGCACAGATTCGCCATGACGCGGATTATCTCAAGCCCTCTGAAATGACCTCCCAGGCAATCATGAGCGGCACACAGGGCGAAATCTGGGGCTGTCAGGTAGTTGTATCTAATAAGATCAAAGCCGTGTCCGGAAAATTTACGAACTTTATCGTAATGCCGGGTGCTCTCGCAATCTATCTCAAACGTGGCGTTGAGGTGGAAAACGCCCGTGACATTGAACATAAGCTTACTACCTTTACAGCGGATGAGCATTATGTGGCTTATCTTTCCAACGAAAGCAAAGCGATTAAACTGATCACGGCAGAGACCAAGCCTGCATCTGTGCCATCCGGGACTTAAGGAGGTATAAGAATGGCTGGCATGACTCCGCTGGAAGAACTAAAAATGCTGTGCCGCGAAAAGCAAGCGCCTTATTTCGATGATGACGAGCTCAATTATCAGCTCCAGCGCGCCGGCGGAGACGTCAATCTTGCCGCCTACCGCTGCCTGATTATTAAGGCGGAAAACAGCACCGTACAAGTATCCGGGTTAACGCTCGCAGACACATCTCGCTACTGGCTGCGCCTTGCCGCCTCTGTAAGGCCGTCGGGCTCGTGTGTGATTCAGGGAGGATGATTTTATGGGATTGATACAGCAAGCTTATACGCTTTCACAGGCGATTGAGCGGTATGGTAAATCCGCAGAACTGTGGCGTCCTGGTAAAGGACAATATGGTTCCCCCGGTGTTCCGGAAAAAGTTACTGACCTGCAGGGACTTTTCCACACGTCAAGTGGATATCTGGACATTACGCTGCAGGATAGCGGAAAACTAACAAACCACAAGCAGCCTATGTTTCTCATTATGCATTCAGAATATCCCAAAAAGGATGACACCCTGAAAATCGGCAGTCACGCTTTTATGGTAAACACGGTAGACGATGTCGGAATGCTGGGAGTCTGCATGGACTTGTCCCTCACGGAGGTTGATAGCATATGAGTATGTTTGACTTCTCTGAAATCTACCAGTCACTTGACGCACTTCCTCAAAAAGTACAGCGGTCTGTGATGGCCTATGGCCGCACTGCCGCGAGTAAAATTGAAGCAAAAGCGAAGGAAAATCGTCCATGGACAGATCGGACAGCGCAGGCCAGAGATCGCCTGCACGGCGACTGTACGCGAATTGATACCGGGATCCGCATTTCTCTCGCGCATGGCGTGGAATACGGCGTCTATCTGGAATTTTCCAATGAAAAACGATATGCAGTAATCTATCCGACTCTCCAGCAAGAAGCTCCAGGAGTCATGTATGGGCTCCAGGGCCTTTTTGATCGGGTGTGATGCATATGTGGAAAACAATTTACGACTATCTTAAAAGCAAGGGCTTTGACGTATATGCTCTCGGACAGCATACGGGCACCTGTAATACACCATACATCGTCATCCGCAACAACGGAGACGGAGCACGCGGGATCACTATGGAGCAGACTCTTTATGAGCTGCTCCTTTATTATCCCTCCGACTTTTATTATCAGTTTGAAGATTATATTGACTCTGTAAAGCAGAGCATGAACGGTCTCTTTCCGGCCCTCAAACTGGTAGATGGTCCGGGGCCGCATTATCTTGATCCCGATGTATTGGGCTACATGACAAACCTTACTTACAGGCTGATCAAGGAATCTAAAGTAAATCGTAACTAAAGAAAGGAACTGATATTATGGCAGGTATTACAAAACCAAAGGGCATGGCGCTGATTGACTGCGCCATGATTGTATTTGAGCCAGACGACACCACCATAGCACCGATTGCAATCACATCCGGTACAAAGCTCGGCGTTGAGCAGCAGACCAAAGTGAACGACGCGGTAGAGCTGGTCATTAAAGGTGAATCAATCGCAAAAAAGCCAGAACAAACTACAGTCACTGGTCACAAGTTAACTTTAACCGACAACCTGGTAATTATAGATCTGATTCAGATACTGCAGGGTGGCAATCTGACAAAGGACGAAACCAGTAAAAAAATTACCGGGTACACTCCCCCGGTGTCTGGAAAGTCCGAAGGAAAACCGGGCACTTTAAAAGCATACTCCGCAATCATGGAAGGCTCCACTATTGCAGGTTACTCCTGCATTGCTTATCCGCATTGCATTGGTGTTCCGGTCTGCATGGGAGCTGAAGATAATGTATTTCAGGTTAATGAGTATACGATAAACAGCACACCCGGCAGCGGACAGGCTCCTTATGCAATGACAATCGTTGACGCACTCCCCACAATAACGGCAGCGTAAAGTAATCCAACAGCAGGGGCGGGTTTAATAGCCCCTGCTTCCAGAAATCTAAAATTTAGGAGGAAACATTATTATGGCAGTTACAAATATCTCTGAAATTAAAAAGTATGCGGACGGCGTGGAAGTTGATCTTCCCGGATTCGCAGAGGAGGAAGTCTTTACGGTAAAACTCCGTCGTCCATCCATGCTCCTTTTAGCACAGTCCGGTGATATTCCGAACCCACTGCTGCACACAGCGGCGGACTTATTTACCGGTGGTACAAACAAGGCCGGTGAAGGCGATTTTCTGAACATGGCAAAGGTGTTTGAAACCATTGCAAAAGCGTCTCTTGTCTCTCCTTCTTATGATGAGCTGCAGGCTGCCGGAATCAATTTAACCGATGTGCAGCTCACTTACATCTACAACTACAGTCAGACGGGGGTTGATATCCTCCGTCGATTTCGTCAAAAGTCAAAGCCTTCTGGGGACAATCACGATGGCGAAAGCGTACCAAAAAAGGCCCGCAGAGTTACTAAGCATTCATGATTCTTACACAGCGTACTGCTTCGATGAAGCGTGTCTTTACATAGATTCCAAGCGGTCGCTGGGCGAAGAACCCACCTATCGATACGAAACAACTTTCCTTGAGTTATATGGGAATCCTTGTCAAAAATGATTGGCAGGCGTATAATTTCCATGAAGGAGAGATGTTTATGAAAAAGTTTTTAGCATTGCTTTTGGCGGCAATTATGTGCTTTGCCTTAGCAGGATGCGGAGGGAGTTCTAAAGAAGTAAAATTTCCAAGCGTAGATGCAGAACTGCAAAGTGGAGGAAACACCTTAAATTATTCCACTTATAAAGAAAGTACTTCCGGAGACAAAAAAGAACTAAGCGTTGACCTAGATTATAGTGGATCTGTTCTTACCAATGGACAAACAAAAGCAATTACCAATATTTTGGATTCTGAGTTTGGACGTAAGTATTCTAAAATAACCGTTACGATCATGGAAGAAAAGCCTAGACATGATTATGTGAAATTCGAGTACGACGGATCAGAATTTAAACGAATCAACTAAAAATAATTAACAACTTAAATTTCACCTCGGGTGCACTGCCCGGGGTATTTTTATACTCATTTTTAAACAGGAGGCGATAAAATGGCTATTGATTTAGGCGTGGCAGAAGGCCATATTGACCTTGATTTTTCCAATTTGCAAAAGGGCGTCGCTTCCACAGTAGGTCAGTTACAGCAGCTTGAGCGTACTGGTAATCTCACAGAATCACAGCTGCGATTGATGGAAACTGCTACTAAAGGCGTAGGCGGTGTGTTTAATGACGCCGCACAAAAATCCAAACGCCTATCAGCTGAAATTGAAATTGCAAAGCAAAAGGCGGAGGCTTATAAAACCGGAATATCAGGATTAAATGAGATTATTAAAAAGTCTCAAACCGAGTATGATAAAACCGGGAAAAAAGTTGACGAGCTTTCCAAAAAGTATGAAGCTTCTAAAACAAAAGTGCAGGACGTTGCAAATGCACACGGTAAAGAGTCCGAAGAATACCAAAAGGCGGAAAAAGCATCAAAGGAATTAAATAATCAGCTTTTGCAGGAGCAGTCCCGGCACGCCTCTTTAGGGCTTGAAATTAATGGCTCTAAAGCAAAAATCAACGAGTATGCGGCCGCCATGAACAATACGCAGGCGGATATTCAGAATATGGGGCGTGAACTTAGCATTGCAGAGAGCAAAATGCACGCCTTCGGGGTAGCTGCCGAAGGTGTCGGAAGTAAAATGCAAAGCATCGGCGGAAAAATGAGCAAAATCGGCGGAACTTTATCTCTTGCCGTCACCGCTCCTCTTGTCGCTGCCGGTACTGCTTCTTATAAATGGGCCGAGAGTGCCGAAACCAGCTATGCCAAAGTCAGCACTATTGCGGATAGTACAAAGCTTTCCTACGATCAACTTAAAACTGGAATTACTAACGCATCAAACCAAACCGGCGTTGCAGTCACAGATTTAAATGAAGCTCTTTATCAGTCTATTTCTGCAGGCGTAGACTCCGGCAAAGCCATTGGATTTACGACCGATATGGTAAAACTGGCACGTGGTGGATTTACGGATACGGCAAAAGCCGTTGATGTCGTAACTTCGGTACTCAACGCCTACGGCTTGAGTGCAGATAATGCCTCTAGTATCAGTGATAAATTGATCACCACACAGAATATCGGCAAAACGACTGTGGACCAGCTAGCATCCAGTTTAGGCCGCGTGATCCCAGCAGCCAAAGAAAACAAAGTATCCATTGATGAAGTTTGTACATCGATGGCAGTCATGACAAAGCACGGCATTAAAACTGAAGAAGCTACTACCTATCTTACGTCAATGCTTAAAGAATTAGGTAAAAGTGGTACCGTTGCAGATCAAGCTTTGCGCAAAATGTCTGGAAAGGGATTTTCAGACTTAATGGCAAGCGGAAAATCTGTTACAAATGTCCTCCAGATACTACAAGATTATGCATCAAAAAGCGGTAAACAACTCAGTGACATGTTCGGCAGCGTAGAAGCCGGAAGTGCAGCATTCTCTCTTATGTCCGACGGTGGCAAAGAATACAATGAAGTTTTGCAGCAAATGACAAGCTCAGCAGGTGCCGCACAATCTGCTGCCGATAAGATAGATGCTACTCCTGCTGTAAAAATGCAGAAAGAGCTCAGCAAAATCAAAAATGAAGGAATTGAAATCGGCGAAAAGCTGATCCCATATGCTGAGAAAGGCATGTCCGCTATTAGTGGACTGGTCGATAAATTTGATAAATTATCCGATTCCCAAAAAGATACAATCCTGCAAGGGTTGGGAATTGTCGCGGCAGGCGGTCCGGTATTAAAAATATTTGGCAAACTAACTTCTGGAATTGGAAAAGTGATCTCTAATGTAGGCGGATTAACGCAAGCCTTGTCAACCGCCAAATCTGCGCACATCAGTTTGTCAGCTGCGGCAGAAACTCTGAGCGATAAAAACGCGGGACTAGCTAAGGCGTTAGGTAGTGTTGTATCCCCTGCAGGACTGACTGTAGCTGCGATTACTGCTGTAGGTGTAGCAGCCTATGCAGCTTATCAAAAGCAGGAAGAAGCTCACAACAAATTTATGGCTGAGTGCGATGCGCTATCTCAAAAGATTGCCAAAGAAACAGAGTCCTGGGAAAAACTATCTATCAGTACACAGGCAAATGTGTCCGCCAATAATACAGAATCTGATAATCTGCGTAGTCTGGAATCCGAGCTTGATAATCTTGTCGATGCGAACGGCCGTGTAAAAAGCGGGCAAGAAGATAGAGTCAATTATATTCTAAATGAGCTTAATGGCGCATTAGGTACCAATATCTCCGTGGAAGATGGCGTTATACAAGAATATACCAAAGAAAAACAAAGCTTGGAAGAACTTATCCAGGCACAAAGAAATAAAGCCAATCTTGATGCCTATCAGTCAAAATACACCACCGCACTGCAGGGAATTGCAGATGCGAGAAAAGATGCGACAGAAGCACAGGACAAATTAAATAGCGCAACAGATAAATATAACGGTCTGATTAAGGAACAATCAGACCTCGGGGCTAAAGGTGGCAAAGGACTAGATGCCTCGCTCACCAAAAGGATCACAGATGCTCGCACAGAAATGGAAGCGGCACAAAAAACGGTCGGAGAAACAAGCTCAGTCGTCGGTAAGTATCAGCAAACGATAGAAAACTATAATGACGCTGTTGGTGCAAGTGCGGAAAAAAATTATAATCTATCCAATACCTTTTTAAATCGTCTGACTTTATCTTATACAGCGGCAGGTAATGCTACAAAGGAGCAACTGGAAGATCAGGTAAATTCCACAGAAAGCAGTTTTGAGGATCTAAAGCAGAGATATGCTGATGGAGATAACACCGTAACGCAGCAGATGGTATCGGATGCACAAGACCTTGCCAACAAAGCAAAGGCAGAATATCGTAAAGCCGGAGGAGATGCTGCAGAAGGTGCGGCACTTGGATTTGATGACGTTAAGTCCACCTTAAAAAGTCTTGGGATAGAAATATCAGACGCCGCAGTCACAGCAATATCAAAGATGGGTGCTGACGATCAAAGTGCGGCTATTGATGCTTGTATGCAATTAGCGGCAGGAGCAGAGATGACCGCGCCTGCTGTAAAAAAGGCTGCAAAGTCCCTCGGAATCGATATGTCGGACGAACTCTCGGAATCTCTTGCGAGTGCTTCCCCCGATGTACGACAAAATGCCATAGACCTAATGATGCAATTGCAAAGTGCATCTGAAGATCAAAGGCCGGGTATTATATCTGCACTTAATAATCTCGGCTTTGACGTCGATCAGGCTCTGAGCTCCGGAATGACGGACAACGCCGGCAATGTTTCCGGTGCTGCCGGAGATACCGCAGAGGGCGCAAAGAACGCATTAACCGGCGCTGGGCTGGAAGATACCGCAAATACTGTCGGATCAAATACCGGTGCTAACCTAGCCGGAGGAATCAGCGGGCAAAGCGGTAACGCATCGGGCAGCGCGTCGGGAATTGCAAATGATGTACAGACAGCTCTCGTCAACGCGGGGTTGGAAGGCACTGCAAATACCGTCGGATCCGGAACCGGCTCTAACCTAGCCGGCGGAATCAGTGGAAAAAGCGGTGATGTATCAGGCAGTGCCAACACACTTGCAGGAACCGCCGCACAAATATTCACTAATTATGGTTTGGAAGCCCTTGCAAGCACTATTGGAGCCGGAACCGGGTCAAATCTTGCCGGCGGACTTAGTGGGCAACAGGAAGGTGTAAGTGATGCATCTCAAGGGCTCGCGGATAACGCTCAAACCCCTTTGTCCGGATTGCAAGATCTGTCTTCCGCGTGGGGCTCTGATATGGCGTCTAATTTTGCAAGTGGTATTAGCGGTATGTGGGACACCGTATCAAAAGCTGCAGGAAGTCTTGCTAATGCAGTAAAAGGACTACTGCATTTCTCCCGCCCTGACTATGGCCCTATGCGGGACTATGAACAGTGGCCGGTGGACTTTGTCAATCGTTATGCGGAACTTTTAAAGCAGTCCTCCCCCGCTATAGAAAAGCAGTCCAGAGCGATTGCAGAACGCATGCGTGATGCTATGGTCGTAAACCCAACTATTGACACGAGTACCTGGGAATCCGTCAATGATGTGTTGCAGGGACAAAAGCTGCCATTGAAGCAGGTCCTTAAGGTGCAGTACGATAAGGATAATGCCAATACTTATAAGCAAGCCATTACCGACGGAATCTTATCTCTTAAAAAAGAACTTACCGCATCACTTATGTCCGCGGCGCCGGATGTCACAATTAATAACAACGGAAACCAACAAATGGATGCAGCGGCCGCGGCGGCAGCTTTCCACCGCCAGCAGATCAAAGCCGCACACGGGCTATAAAAGGAGGGATGCCTATGGAATACTTTAAAAATCTCACGACCAGAAAACAATTCGATATCGACTATGACCGCAGGATCTTATACACCTATGATCTAGGAATGATTCCCGCAAACTTTACGACGTCAAAAGGGGTTGATCAAATCGGAGAATCCGTCCTGCATACGGATCTCGGACCCCGGCCACTGGAATTTGTATGTTATCTGAAGGCAGACTCACAAACAGAAATGGATTTATTGGAACGCTCCGTGCGTTCCTTTTTTAATCCGTTGCAGAAATTCCAGTATGTAGACACCATTAAAGACCGCGTGATCTCTTTCCGAATCAAAAACACGCCGGATATCAAAGACAATCATGCAGACGACACCTCATTGCTGCTGGAATTCGACTTAGCCGCTACGGCATATGAGCCGTGCTACAGAGCGATTGATTCAAAGTCCATACAGCTTGCACAGTGGATCAAAAAGTTCAAGTTTCCAACCGCCTTTAAAGCGATTACTTTTGCTACCCGTGAGCAGTCATTAATTAAAAACATCTATAACCCCGGAGATCTGCCATGCGGAATGCTGATCACTTTTCAGGCACATGCAGCAATCAAAAATCCCGGCATCCTCAACGCAAATACCCGCGAGTATTTCCAGTTTGACCATTTGGATATGCAGTCGGGGGATGTTGTCACGGTGGATACGGAAAACCAGTCTGCAGATCTGCTGCGAGGTGGAGTACACACAGATATCAGTAATTGCGTCGATCCGGACTGTGACTATCTGCAGCTCCACGCCGGAGATAACGTTCTGCGGTATTATTCTGACACAAACACAGACAACCTGGACTGCGGGATCACTTATGATCCAATTTATCTATGAGGAGATGATATAGATGGTCCTCACTTGCTATACTCCCCCACCCGCCGGACAGACGATCCCGCCCAACTATGGACGAATCAAAGTTACATCACTGGACGTCAAGCGCAAGTACAACGACGTCGGAGAGATGGACTTACACTGTGCCATTTCTCCGCACAATCTTAACCTCCTAAAGCAGGAAAACATTCTGCACAAGCGTGGCGACGAAACGGCCTACATCATTAAAAGTGTAGAAAAAGTGGATATGGACGGTCAATTTGAGCTGTCTGTTATTGCCTATGATCTATCGATCCTGTTAAAAGACCGATATAATCTTGAGACGCAGAATTTTAACAACACGGAACTCGATACTGTTGTGCGAACACTGGTCGGACGATCATTAACTCAAAACAATCTCACTTTTAGGGACTCTTCTGCGGCTTCTTACATGGCAGCACGAAGCGTCCCTCATTTTGTATTAGGACCTGCCTTATCAGGTACTCCCAAAGTAAGCCTACAGGACACCTACGGCGAGGTCTTATCCTTAGTCACCAAATTATGCCAGGATAACGATATCGGCTTTAAAACGGTATTTGACCGCAAAACATGGACATACAGATTCCAGTTATACCGAGGGCTTGACCGGACAATTGGTCAAACAACTAATCAACGCTGCATCTTTTCCAAAAAGTATGACACTATCCTCGGAGAAAGCTATTTGGAGAATAACGCTGATTACAAAAACGTCGCCTTTGTGATGGGTGAAGGCGAAGACAACGCGCGTATCGGCGTATTTGTCAGACTACCCGGTACAGAATCAGAAATTCCTAGGGAACTCGTAGTTGATGCCCGAGATCTGCAGCGTAATGACGGCGAGTCAGACAGCAGCTACAAGGCAAGGCTAAAGCAGCGTGGTTTAGAAAAGCTGACCGAAAACAAAAACATCTGTACTGCAACAGAACGAATCCGGCCGGACGGAAAAAAGCAATACAAAAAAGACTGGGACTTAGGAGACCTTGTCACCTGCATGAATAAGGACTGGGGATATCACCTTAATACCAGAATTCCAACGGTGGAAGAGGTCTATGATTCTTCCGGCGCAACATACACCCCAACGCTCGGGAATGACATTCCGACGCAAAACGATAAGATCAAAAAGCTGCCTATCCCCTACGCTCATATCGTGGGAACTCCAGCATTATCCACCGCGGCCTACACTGGAGAATACACGGATTTGAAGGGCATTCCGGACAAGTACGACGTGGGAGATATTTATATCAGCACCAAGAGTACCAGCCCCGCATCAAAATACGGCGGCACATGGCAGCAAATTAAAGATAAATTTTTGCTTGCCTCCGGAAACACCTACAAAGCCGGAGGCACGGGAGGGGAATCCACTCACACTTTAACAGATGCTGAACTGCCTTATTTTCAAGTGTGGGATGGAGGCAGTAATGTTAATAACGGCCACACTTGTTATACTAAAAGTTCTGTAAACCAGGGTACGTATTATGGATTTGATCTGTGTAAAATTGGTAATAATCAGCCACACAACAACATGCCGCCTTATTTGGCAGTTTATATTTGGGAACGATTATCTTAAAAAGGAGAATAAAAATTATGAAAATTTTAGATCAACAGGGCAATGAAATCTTGAATCCGGATCTTACAAAAGGTCATCTGGAATCGGACAAGCTGACGATTCATCATGATGCGGTAACGGCCGTTACAGAACAATCGCACCTAAAGACGGTGCGCGTCTATCCAAATGGTGGAAAGGACGTCGAAAAAGTTGTCGATGTGCCAGCAGTCGTCGGGCATGACGCCTACGACGAGTACGAGGATATCGAACGCTATATCCCCTATTCCGAAGCAGAGCTTTCCGCCATTGAAAAGCAGAAGAACACGCCAACGCTTGAAAACCGGGTGGCTGCGTTGGAAGAAATGCAGCTCGCTGCAATTATGGGAGGGAATGCGTAATGGGTGCAATTGCTAATTTTTTGATGATACAGTATCAATTAGGCCGTGTTACCGCCGAACAAATTAATTCTTTAATTGAAAAAAAGTTGACACAGGAAGAAGCCAATGAAATTACGGGGGTGGTCAGTAATGGCAGAACATTTTAGCTTTTTTAATGGGCCAACTTACGACGCAGCGGATTTCGCTGCATATTTTGCATCATTTTTTAAAAACGGCGTATTTGCAAAACCCGCTGATGGTTTGCAGGTACGGGCACAGCACAATGACATGCGGGTCACTATTTTGCCTGGTGTAGCCTTTATTGACGGATACCGTTATGAGCTTGACAACAGTGATTCGGAATTTAATTTTACAGTACCAACAGCAGACGGCAGTCTCGACCGAATAGATATTATCGTGATCCGGCGTGATCTCGTAAACAACAATGCAAAGGCCTATTACATTGCCGGTACCCCTACAAATAATCCGTCAGCACCAGCTTTGACACGGACAAACGACATTGATGAAATACAGCTTTGCAGAATCAGTGTGACTCATGGTGCTGTAAAAATAGCAGATTCGGATATTGCAGATACTCGATTTAACGACAGCCTGTGTGGGATTGTAGCCTCAGCAGTTACCGACGTCTCTACCAAAGAACTTTTTGCACAGTACAACGCAATGTATCAGGACTTTCAGACCAAAGTTAACAATGCATTTAGTACGTGGTTTGCAAACGTCCAAAATACATTATCCGGAGACGCTGCGGGAAATTTACTGATTCTAATTAATGCAATCAATGATTCTAAAGGAAAAGCAAACGGAATCGCCGGACTCAACAGTGAAGGTGTTGTCCCCCCTGAGCAGGGTGGTACCGGAAAAAAGTCCTTAGCTGATACTCGTAATACTATGGGATTAGGATCATCCGGTCCCGTCCCAGTACCCAGCGGAGGCACAGGAGTGACTACGCCACCAGAGATCCGTAATCTTATTGGGTTAGGCAACACAACCGGTCCCCTGCCAATCGCAAACGGCGGTCACGGATGCAATAACCGCATAGATGGTCTGCATGCGATGGGAATCAAGTGGGGCACCTCGGCAGCACCTGCTACTGCAACCGCCAACACCTTTTATATTCAACTATTATGACGGGAAGTGATTTAAATGGCTGAATGGTATGGCGGCGAAAGTGACTACAGCTATTCCTGGGGCACCGGCACAACTCAAGCATACTTATCCGCATCCGTCGAAATTATCAGTGAAACTGTTGCCCGGGTACATGTACACACATCCACCGCCTGTATCAATGGCGGAATGAGTGAATACGGTGTTCATACGCAGTGCGGTGTTGAAAACTACAGCGCAGATGGAGAAGGAATTTACAGCGGAAATGGAAACTGGGTTGGACAAGTAAACGGAACCTGGGATTTCAGCCGAAATGACGGTGATTATGATGTTACCGTATTCGGAAAATACTGGGGCGATACAGTCAACGGATACGGCTCTGCTGGCAATAACGGCGAGGTTTACGGGACTCTTACAATTCCTGCACGCCCCTATTATCCTGCCGGGGCTCCGTCCGCCAAAGTATCTAAAATGCAAGTGCCGATCGGAACGGCGATCACATTATCGTGGGCAAAATCCAGCACGCAGGGCAACGCAAATTTCGACCATTTCGAAGTTACCGACGGACTCGGTGCACGGCTGTACGTTGGATCCGGAACAAGTATCCAGACAGTGCCAAGCAAAATACTTGATCAGTACGGCAAAGACAATTATTACAATCGAATAACAGTTTCCAATAAGAAAAAAGGCTGGGTTTATTACGCTGTCTGGGAAGTTCATGAGTGGTACAGGTCCTACCCATCCTCCCCCATTTGTTGGATTGGTGTCGAGGTCAAATCCGGTGTGATCACGTTGTACGACTCAGCCGGCAAAAAGCATACCGGACTCGTGACCGCCTATGATGGCAATGGAAAGTCCCACTTTGTCTTGATCTCAGCTTACGATGCAAACGGGAAAAGGCATGATACACAATAAGGAGGAAAATAAATCATGATAGAATTGACCGTCAGCAAAACGTCCGACAGCCCATCTGTATTCTCAATATCGCCCTCTAATATCGAACTTGGGGGGAAGCAAGCTAGCGGTGTAGACTTTCTGCGCGTCAGCGTTCCGCCCGACTGGCAAGGGAAGACAGTCAGAATCACATTTGTCCACGCTGCAAATAACCAAAAAGTCGCCGTAATTTTGCCGGAAACCGGAATCATCAAATTGACGTCCGATATTACATCGTGCAACGGTGACATTGTGATTGATGCTGCAGGCACAGACGATTATGCGGCATATAGCACCGTCTGCCATTACACGGTATACAGCCACCCTGACGCCGGGAGCAACGGACAAGTGATCACACCAGACGAATACCATCAATTTATCGGCGAAGTTAAGAATTACAGCGACTCGGCACAAGCAAGTGCAAACAAAGCGATTGAATATACTGCAGTTTTCAAAAACTCCGGATACCATAACAGCATTTACCGCGGTAAAGATATCAGCGCAAACGAGGCTGACGGCTCTATGTATACGAATATTGCCAATGGGACTTTTGACGATATTTTTGTCGGAGACTATTTTCATAAAACAGTAAACGGGCAAAATTATGTGTTCCAAGTTTTAGGCTGTGATATAAAAATGAATCGAGGAAGCACACCGTTAACTGCGCATCATATCGTTGTAATGCCGACTACAAGTTTGGGTTCTTACAAAATGAATGATACCAATACAACAGATGGTGGATATGTAGGCAGTAAAATGTATACTGATGTTTTGCCGGTATGGGCGGGATATCTTAGTAATGCGTTTGGTTCACATTTAATCACAAGCAAAGAATTACTAGTAAATGCCACTTCTTCCGGTTCCCCTTCTGGTTGGTCTTGGTTCGACTCTACCGTTAATCTTATGACCGTTGAGGAAGTCTTGGGTCATGGAACGTTTGGAATAAGTCATTACGAATATTATTTCAATATCGGAATTTCTTACGGTCAACTTCCATTATTCCGGCTTTCTCCCGATAAAATCTGCATAAGATATGCAACATATTGGCTGCGAAACATTCCGCAGTCCACATTTTTTTCGACGGTTAACAACGAAGGGTATGTACATATTACACCGGCATCTGCCAGTGCAGAACTACGACCATATTTCCTTTTAGGATAAGGAGGGCTTATGAAAATTTTAGATGAAAGCGGGAATCCGATTACCGGTACGCCTGATTTTAGCACAGGAAGATATTTGCAAAATTCTAACGGCGATTTAGTTTTTACAAAATATACGGATGCAGAATTAGCTGAAATAAAAAAGCAACAGGAATCAGACCCGATCACGCAGTTACAGCTCGAATTGAAAAAAGTACAGAAGGCTTTGGAGGCACAATGACATGCAGGTCGAGATATCCATAATTAAGGAGGATAAAAATCATGAGAGGAATTGACACAAGCGAGCACAACGGGAGAATTACCCGTGATGTGCTGCAAAATGTAGACTTTGTAATAATCAGGCTCGGTTTTGGTTCTGATATCCAGTCGCAGGACGATAGCGAATTTGAAAATACCGTCGCACTTTGCGAACAGATGGGAAAGCCTTGGGGCGCTTATCTTTACGGATATGCCCTCAACGATGACGACGCCCGAAGTGAGGTAGCTCATGCCCGCCGGATTTTAGCCGGCAGAGTCCCGTCTATGGGTGTTTGGTACGACATGGAAGACGCAGACGGATATAAACGCAACAACGGATTTCCGTCTAATGATCAGCTACAGTCCATCTGTGATATCTTCTGCAGTGCCATGGAGGCAGATGGAAACTATTCCGGTATTTACGCAAGCCAATCTTGGATCGATGGCTGTCTTGCCGGCGGCCGGCTTGATCGCTATGATAAGTGGATTGCACAGTGGGCTGACCACTGCACCAGTCCTGCATCTCACCGCCTTTGGCAGTTTAAGGATTGCCTTAACATTTGCGGCAGAAACTTCGACGGCAACGAGTCGGACAAGTGTCCTCTTTGGGAAGGTGCTCCCTCCCCTGCCCCACAGCAGTCGGAGGCATCGGCGGAACAGCCGTCCGGTAATGCACACGGCATCGGTGAAGACGTTGTATTTTCCACCTGCTACACATCCAGCACCGCACCAAACAGTGAAGCAATTCCAGCAGGAAACATGCTCAAAAATCATGGCGTCATTACATACGTTGCAGAAGGCACTGCAAATCCATACCTCTTGGACAACGGAATGTGCTGGGTAAACGATGGAGATATCCGCGGACAGTACTGTGACGATTCTGCCCCTGCAGCTGCTATCGGAATCGGTGACAGCGTCAAGGTTCAATCCGGCGCTTACGATTATGATGGAAACGGTCTTGCAGACTTTGTGTATCAGACCACCTACAACATTCTAGAACTTTCCGGCGACCGCGCAGTTATTGGCATCGGCGGAGATGTCACGGCCGCTGTAAATATCAATAATCTTTATAGAGTGTGAGGAGAAAACAAAATGCCAACAGAAGTTATTGTTGCGCTGATTGCCTTCTTAGGGACAGCGGTCGGCAGTTGGAGTGGAATCCGCATTTCCAACAAATTAGTGGATTATCGTCTCTGCAAGTTGGAAGAAAAAGTCGCAAAGCACAATCAGGTTGTAGAACGTACCTATAGACTAGAAGAACAGATAAAAGTTGCAAATCACCGAATCAGTGATTTGGAAGTTAAGGAGGAACATTATGAACATGAATGATTTTTTAACCTGGAGTATTCTTGGCACCTTCGCCGGTGCTGCAGCGGTTACAGGACTTTTGACACAGTTACTTAAAGGCGCCGGCACCATTGCAAAGATGCCGACACAAATTTTAAGCTATCTGATTGCCCTGGTTGTGCTGCTCATCAGCACGGCAGCTAATGCAGGATTTGCGCAGCCTTGGACAGTATGGGCACTGGTACCACTCAATGCGGTATTGGTATCGACGGCCAGCAACGGTGCCTACCAGGTAATCGCACGAGTGTCCAGCAAGTCCGGTACCTAAAAATTAAATATCTACATAAACTGATCCCCCAGCTATCCTTATTTTTTAGGACGGCTGGGGGATTTTTGTTGTTAATACGCCTAATTGTATTATTGCAATTATGTTGAAACATGATGAACTTTTGTACAAAGTGTTCCATTTTATGGTATTTAAGAGTATTATAAATCAAAATATAAATAAAGAAGATGAATAATATTAGTAATAAAATTGACAAGCCTAAAAAGACCGCTACAGAGCTTGTTTTAATGTTAAAAAATGAAAAAGGCATTAAATTCAATAAAATGGATGAGCAAGAAGCTATTAATTATTTATCATGTAAAAATAATTATCTCAGAACAGCTTCGTATAGAAAAAATTATGAAAAATATTCTGACGGGCCAAACAAAAACAAGTACATAAATTTAGAATTTGTATACTTAACAGAGTTATCTACGATAGATTTGGAATTGCGTTCTATTCTTTTAAAAATGTGCATTGATGTTGAACACTCCTTAAAAGTAGATCTTATGAATAAGATCGATCATAACAAAGTTGAAGATGGGTATAAAATAGTATCAGACTTTTTAGAACAAAATAATTTTGTTAAATCTGGCATTGAAAACAAAGCAGATTCTATATTTACAGGAGATTTAATTAACTACTATTTTGAACTGTGTACTGTTTTTAAAGAAGATCAAGTACGAACAAAAATTATCAGGTCTGATTGTCCCGCATGGGTATTATTAGAAATTATAAGTTTTGGTAATTTAATAAAATTTTATGATTTTTATAATGAAGCGTATAGTCAAAATAAATTAAAGAAAGATATACTGAACCCAATTCGTAGCCTTCGCAATGCTTGTGCACATAATAACTGTTTGTTGAATTGCATGAAACCTCGTAGAACAAAAACAAATCCTCCAAGCATTATTTCTCAATATGTGGCTTCTATTCCTGGGGTACTAAAAGAGGAACGCAACAAAAAGTTAACCTGTCGACCTATATTTGAGACGGTGTGTTTATTATATGTTTATACGAAAATAGTATCAAAAAACGTTAGGAAGGCGCGCATTAATGAACTTAAAACATTTTGCAATGAAAGGCTGGTTAAAAATAGTCAATACTTTTTAAATAATCAACTAATAACTACATCATTTGAATTTTTAAAAAAAATTGTCAATAATATTGTTGACACATAAGCGATATTAGGGGTATAGTATATATTGTAATCAAAAGGCGATTACAGATGTTTTCGCTTTTGTAAGGGTAGCGTCGTTGGCGTTGCCCTTATTCTATTTGAGCCACTATCAATCGTCCAACTTAAGATGATTGGTAGTGGCTTTCTTTTTTTGCTTTGATTTAAAATGTGAATATTTTTCACTGTGAATGGAATTCACGTTTTGAACCTTATGTTGAACCGTATATTTATCGTTTTTGACCTGTCCTTGACCTGTCCATTTATCATTTTTGAACCGTTTTGAACCATTTTTAGCTATAAGCCTATAAATTAAAAGCCGCACTGCAATGCCTTAAAAATGGCTTTACAATGCGGTTTTTACTATGATTTTTATTTGGAGCAGGAGAGGGGAATCGAACCCCCATATTCAGCTTGGGAAGCTGATGTTCTGCCACTGAACTACTCCTGCATAATTGGCGGAACTATAGTTGTTATTTTAACATAAAGCAGTAACCAATGCAAGGGAATCTTATGATGATTTTCATGAAAAAAGGTTTCTCTTTAGTTTCGCTGATTTACATAATACAAAAAAATATTTTTGTAATTTCGTTTTTCCCCTATAGTATTCCACACTTTCCACTGGCTTTTCCACAAACCAATTCGAAAAAAGGCCGAAAATCAGCCGATTGGGGGTGGTTTTCCACAACTTCCACCGTCAAATTGTCAAAACTTTCCCCGGACAAACTGTTTACATAAGTTTCTAAAAAACTAAAATTATGTGTTTGACAGAACATCTTTCTCTTGATATTTAAGCCTTCTAAATAATCGTCTTTATAATTGTGAAAAGCCGTAGAGACTTCGTCAATAAAGACAAAATCCCTACGGCTTTTTTATCTCAATTTCAATGAGAATTAATCCAACTTTTTATCTGCAACTTCTTTCTGTGCACGTGCAATGAAATCTTTGACAGCCATTGTTCCGAGATCTCCCTCTTTACGATGACGTACAGAAATTTCTCCGCTCTCAACTTCCTTATCACCAATTACCAACATATAAGGAGTCTTCTGCAGCTGTGCTTCACGGATCTTATAACCGATCTTTTCGTTTCTCATATCGCTTTCTACCCGCAGACCGGCATCTTCCAATTCTTTCTGCAGTTTTTCACAATAATCGTGATGGCGTTCACTAATCGGCAGAATCTGTACCTGCACCGGAGAAAGCCACATCGGGAATGCACCGGCAAAGTGTTCAGTAAGAATTCCAATAAAGCGCTCCACCGAACCAAATACAACACGGTGAATCATAATCGGACGATGCTTTTGCCCATCTGCGCCCGTATATTCCAATTCAAAGCGCTCCGGCAGCTGAAAATCCAACTGAATGGTTCCGCACTGCCATGTACGGCCTAAGCAGTCCTGCAGATGGAAATCAAGCTTCGGCCCATAAAATGCGCCGTCGCCCTCATTGATATCATAGTCGTACCCAAGTTCTGTAATCGCTTCGCGCAAAACATCCGTCGCATTATCCCAAGTTGCTTTATCGCCCATATGATCTTCCGGCATGGTCGAAAGTTCAATATGATATGGGAATCCAAAAGTCTTATAAACGCTGTCGATCAAGCGCACCACGCCCTTGATCTCGTCTTTCATCTGATCAGGCGTCATAAAGATATGCGCATCATCCTGATTGAAGCAGCGCACGCGCATTAAGCCATGCAAAGCACCGGAAAGTTCATGACGATGGACAAGACCAATTTCACCCATTCTCAGCGGCAGATCTTTATAGGAACGCATCTTTGTCTTATAGACCAGCATTCCACCGGGGCAGTTCATCGGCTTGATTGCATAATCTTCGTTGTCAATCACCGTAGTATACATATTATTTTTATAATGTGCCCAGTGGCCGCTGCGCTCCCAAAGCTTCCGGCTCAAAATCACCGGCGTGCTGATTTCCTGATAGCCGGCCTTCTTATGCACTTCGCGCCAGTAATCCAGCAACAGATTTTTGAGGACCATTCCCTTTGGCAGGAAGAATGGAAATCCGGGGCCTTCATCCATAATCGTAAAGAGCTCCAGTTCTTTTCCCAGTTTACGATGATCCCTCTTTTTGGCTTCTTCCAGCATCTTTACATAGGTATCAAGATCCGCGCTCTTCGGGAAAGAAATTCCATAAACACGCTGCAGCATCTTATTTTTAGCATCTGCACGCCAATAAGCGCCGGTGCAGTTCGTTAGTTTAACAGCTTTTACTTTTCCGGTGCTCAAAAGATGAGGGCCAGCGCAAAGGTCAATATAATCGCCCTGCTTATAGAAAGTAATTTTTTCGCCCTTGCCGCTGTGTTCTTCAATCAGTTCTACTTTGTAGTCCTGGTGTAAATCCTTCATCAGCTTTAATGCATCTTGCGCCGACATCTCTACCCGCTCTAATGGAATATCTTCTTTGATAATTTTTTTCATCTCAGTTTCAATTGCAGTGAGATCTTCCGGAGTGAGCGTTCTGGGCAAATCGAAATCATAGTAAAATCCATTATCGATCGCAGGCCCGATCGCAAATTTCGCATCAGGGAACAAGTGCTGAACCGCTTGCGCCATGATATGGGACGTAGTATGCCAATAAGCACGTTTCCCGTCCACCTGGTCAAATGTTAAAATCTCCAGCTCGCAGTCCTCTGTCAGTGGGGTCCGCAGATCGACTACTTTTCCATTCAGCTTTCCAGCGCAGGCAGCCTTATAAAGTCCCATTCCAATGCTTTTGGCAACTTCTGCAACTGTGATTCCGGATTCGAACTCCCTTGGTTCGCCTTTTAAAGATACCTGAATCATTTTTCTGCTCCTTTTCTTTAATATATAATATTTTTAGAGAGGCAGCTGATAAAATAAAAAAGCCCTGCCCCACCTAAAATGGGGCAAGACTTGATTTGTCTCACGGTTCCACCCATATTCTCCCGTTTAAAACGGGACTCATTAAAAAAGCTTCTAACGGTGCTCTTCCGGCATTCCTCTTCGGCATGCAGCTCGGAGGTGGTAGTCCTTGCAGTTGTATCCGGTGCAAAAGCTTTCAGCCTAAGACTTTCGCTCTCTGATCCAAAGCCAATCTGCGGCTTCCTCGTCATCGCTTTTTATTTAAATATCACCCGGTAATTCCCGGATAAGAGTCATGTTATCACCGTTTTCTTTCCTTGTCAAGCGATCAAAATTTTTATTTCAAATTCTTTTGGCTGCAGAACCCTTTGGAAAAGGACGATCCATTCTTGACAATCCCCCTCTTTGCGGTATACAATTATAAAGAATGCACGATTGGAATATTCATGACTGCATTTTTGGGAATGACGCACCCAATTCTCTTGATATTTTCAAAATCAATTTCTTAAAAAATCTTTATTAAAAGGAGGTGCCCCTAAAATTGAATATTTTCACAGCAATCCTCATCGCAGCAATTTGTGCAGCGGTGGCTGGTGTTGTGTGCTTTTTTGCCGGTTCTGCACATCGAAAAAAGGCAGCTGAAGCTGCGATTGGCTCTGCAGAAGAAGAAGCCAAACGGATCGTAAGCGATGCGCTGAAAAATGCAGAATCCAAAAAGAAAGAAACCTTGCTGGAAGGAAAAGACGAGTTGCATAAGCTGCGCTCAGAAGCGGAAAAGGAAATCAACGACCGCCGCAAAGAAGTACAGCGACAGGAACGAAGGATCCAGCAAAAGGAAGAATTTCTAGACAAAAAATCAGAAACATTTGATGCAAAATCTGAAACTCTGCAGCAAAAGCTCAAAGATGCGGATCAAAAGCTAGCAGATGCAGAAGAGGTTAAAAAGAGTCAGTTGGAAATGCTGGAAAAGATCTCTGGTTATACAGCAGATCAAGCGAAAGACTATCTGCTCAAAGACCTTGACAATGAGCTGACTCATGAAAAAGCAGCCAAGCTGATGACCATGGAACAGCAGATGAAAGATAATTCCGACCAAATGGCTCGAGAGATTATCTCTATGGCAATTCAGCGCTGTGCCGCAGACCATGTAGCAGAAGCGACTATCAGTGTTGTTCCTCTGCCAAATGATGAAATGAAAGGCCGCATTATCGGCCGCGAGGGACGCAATATCCGGGCAATTGAAACGATGACCGGAGTCGATCTGATTATTGATGACACACCAGAAGCAATTACCATTTCCAGTTTTGACCCGGTTCGCCGCGAAATTGCACGAATTGCATTGGAAAGACTGATCTCCGATGGCCGGATTCATCCAGCCAGAATCGAAGAAATGGTGGATAAAGCCCGCCATGAAGTGGACGCGACCATTAAACAGGAAGGTGAACGAGCTGTTATTGAGGCCGGTGTAAACGGTCTGCATCCTGAATTGATCAAACTTCTGGGACGATTGCGTTATCGTACCAGCTATGGGCAGAATGTGCTTAATCATTCTCTTGAAGTTGCTTCCCTTTGTGGAATTATGGCAAGCGAACTTGGAATGGATCCGACTGTTGCGAGAAGAGCCGGTCTTTTACATGATATTGGAAAATCCCTGGATCACGAGATGGAAGGTTCCCATGTAGATATCGGCGTCGATGTCGCCCGTAAGTACAAGGAAAGCGAAGCAATCATTCATGCGATTGCCGCACACCACAATGATATTGAACCTAAAACGGTAATTGCCTGTCTTGTTCAGGCTGCCGATGCAATCAGTGCCGCTCGTCCCGGCGCTAGGAGAGAGAATCTGGAAAACTACATCAAGCGCCTTGAAAAGCTTGAAGAAGTCGCTTCCAGTTTTGAAGGGGTTGCAAGCTGCTATGCCATCCAAGCAGGTCGCGAAATCCGCGTAATGGTAAAGCCTGAAGTCATCAGCGACGATCAGATGGTTCTGCTTGCCCGCGAAATTTGTAACAAGATTGAAAATGAGCTTGAATATCCCGGTCAGATCAAGGTAAACATTATTCGTGAGAGCCGCGCTTCTGACTATGCAAAATAAACTTTTGCGGTTAAACCGCATGCTTTTCTTTTGAAATCTTGCGCCTGTCTGACTTTTCAGACGGGCGTTTTTTATGCTTTAAAGCTGTACTGCTCTTGCCTTTTGGAATTTTTTCCACCATAATAGGAAACAGTTGAAAATAGAATCGAGGAACTCTAAAATGAATCTTTTCGCAATCGGAGATGTCGTCGGCAGTATTGGATGCCGATTTCTTCGGGAAAAACTGCCCGCTTTTAAAAAATATAAAGGGATCGATCTGGTAATTGCTAACGGCGAAAACAGCGCCGACGGCAATGGCCTGACTCCTTCCTCTGCACGCTATCTTTTTGACAGCGGTGTCGATGTGCTTACTGGCGGCAATCACAGTTTCCGCAGAAAAGAAAGCTATGAGCTTTATGATACCTGTGAAACGCTTCTGCGGCCGGCAAACTTCCCTGCTTCCGCTCCGGGAAGAGGATTTACCGTGGTTGATATGGGCCGCATCCAAGTGGGTGTTCTCAACTTAATGGGGGTTGTCTATCTGGAATCCATGGAATCCCCCTATGATTGTGCTGATCGTCTTTTAAAAAATGCGCCCAAAATTACCGTGGTGGATTTTCATGCAGAAGCGACCGGAGAAAAGCGCAGTTTTGCTTATTATCTGGATGGAAAAGTCAGCGCAATTTGGGGAACTCATACTCATGTTCAAACAGCCGATGACTGCCTGCTGCCAAAAAGCACAGGCTATATTTCCGATCTTGGGATGACGGGTACGATCGAATCTGTATTGGGAGTCAAGCCGGAACTGACCATCCAAAAAGCCCGCACCAAAATGCCCGTTCGCTTTGACCTTTTGCAGGAAGGCCCCTGTAAAATGGACGGATGTCTCTTTGGCATCGATGAAAAAACCGGGCGCTGCCTTTCTGCAGAGCGAATTGAGCTCACTTAAAAGTGTTTTATCTTTTACACATATTGTCCCATCACAGCGGAAAAGATTCAGGTTGAATCCGCTTATCGATTGTGATATAATATTGGATATTAAAAGCATGGAAGCGGTCTGAACCGCCTTATGAAGAGGAGTGTCGATATGATCAACGGAACTGATCTTCGCAACGCTATGATTTCAGCTGCGAACAATATCGCAAAGCATAAGTCCAGCATTGATAAACTGAATATTTTTCCGGTCCCCGATGGAGATACCGGAACCAATATGTCTATGACTATCGGAAATGCCGCCGCTGAACTTGAAAAAGTAACAGAAGAAAAAACAGCCGGCGAAGTAGCCCACATTGCAGCAAGTGCTCTGTTGCGTGGTGCCCGTGGGAATTCCGGAGTCATTCTTTCTTTGCTTTTCCGTGGGTTCTCAAAAGGAACAGAAGGAATGGACACGCTTGGCGGAAGCGATCTTGTCAACGCACTGGGAATCGGTGTAGAAGCTGCCTATAAAGCAGTTATGAAACCAGCTGAAGGAACAATCTTAACCGTTTCCCGTGTTGCCTGCGAAAAAGGAAAAGCTGCCGCAGCAATCGATGACGATCCGGTTTATGTATGGAGTGCCGTTTGTAAGGGTGCTGCAGAAGCTTTGGAAAATACGCCTGAACTTTTACCAGTCCTTAAAAAAGCCGGCGTCGTGGATGCAGGCGGAAAAGGACTCTGCTATATTTTTGAAGGCATGATGAGTGTTTTTCGTGACGGCGTCATCATCGAAAACGATGGGGACGAAGAGGAAAAAAGCGCTTCTGCTTCTCTAAGCGATGATTTCTTCCGCAATGCTGCTGCTGAATTTGATCAGGAAATTCACTACACTTATTGTACTGAATTTATTGTTGGGCGTAATCCCGAGATTCAGAAAGATCCAGAGGAACTTCGTACTTTCCTCGAAACCATGGGCGACTGTGTTGTAGTAGTTTCAGACGATGAGATCATCAAAGTTCATGTGCATACAGAAGATCCAGGAAACGCTTTGGAAGCCGCTCTTGTCTTTGGACAGCTATTGACTGTAAAAGTTGACAACATGAAAGAACAGCACCGCAAAGCACAGGCAACAGAAGCTGCTAAAAAAGAAGAACTCAAAAACGCAGAGTTGAAATCTGTAGAACCTACGGAAGAAATCGGATTTATTTCCGTAGCCGCTGGAGAAGGACTCGCAACCCTCTTTAAAGATCTTGGATGCACTCACGTTGTGAGCGGTGGTCAAACGATGAATCCCAGCACAGAAGACATTTTGGAAGCTGTCAAAGCAACTCCGGCCAAAAATGTTATGATCCTGCCGAATAATAAAAATATTATTATGGCCGCTGAACAGTGCATTCCGCTCGTCACCGACCGTAAAGTGATTGTTTTGCCTACCCGTACAATTCCGCAGGGACTTTCCGCCATGCTTTCTTATGATCCGGAATCCACTACGGAAGAAAATTCCGTTAAAATGATGGAAGCTGCCGGGAATGTAAATACCGGCATGGTTACTTTTGCCGCTCGTGACAGTGAGTTCGGTGGCCATAAGATGAAACAAGGCGATATTCTTGGCCTTGAGAACGGCAAGATGAAGCTGATTGAAAAAGATTACGTTCATACTTGCAGCAAATTGACCCGCTCCATGGTAAATCGTGCTACCTCCTTTATCACCATTATCTATGGTCAGGATGTAACCGAAGAGCAGGCAAATGATGCCTATAACCGCATCAAATCCCATGTAAGTTCCGACATTGAAGTCACTTTAGTAAACGGTGGTCAGCCAGTTTATTACTTTATCATTTCAGTTGAATAATTCCAATTGAAAACCACCAAAAAGGTTGGGGTTTTTCGTGTCTCTTTTTTCGGTTCCAATTTCAAATTTAAAAGGCGTCGGCAAAAAACGTGCTCCTCTTTTCCAAAAAATCGGAGTGCTTTCTGTCGGCGCTTTATTGCGCCTTTATCCCCGTACCTATGAAGACTGGAATCACTGTTCTACCGTTTCTGATGCTGTTCCAGGGACTGTTTGTGCCATTCGGGCAACAGTTTCTTCAATTGGTTCTCCCGTCCGGGTTCATAGCGGAATGATTCTGCTTAAAGGTGCTGCAGAAGATGGAACCGGAACTCTGAATCTTACCTTTTTTAATAATCCCTATATTCCGCACCTTTTGATTCCTGACAGCACCTATATTTTCTACGGAAAAGTAACGGAAAATTTCGGGCACAAAGAAATGGCTTCTCCTGCATTTCTCTTAGAAGAACGCTGTACAGGACTTCGGCCAATCTATCCACAGACAAAGGGTCTCACCAGCCGTATGATCGAAAACGCAGTCCGCGAAGCTTTGCGCCTGCTGCCCGAAACGATCAAAGATCCAATTTCCTCTCCTCTGCGCAAGGAAGAAGGGCTCTGCTATCTGCGGTTTGCTCTCGAAAATATTCATTGCCCCAAAGACACCGAATCCATGGAAACTGCACGCAGACGGCTGATTTTTGAAGAGCTTCTTGTGCTGCAGTTAGGGCTTCTTTCTATGAAAAGCCATACCCGCGAAAAGAGCAAATTTTGTATTAAAGCTGAATACACAAAGGAATTTTGGAACCTTCTTCCCTTTTCTCCTACCAATGCACAAAAACGTGCTGTAGAAGATTCGATTGCGGATTTAATGAGTGGAAATCCGATGAATCGTCTAATTCAAGGCGATGTTGGCAGCGGAAAAACCGTTGTTGCAGCTGCGCTTTGCCATACGATGGCGAAAAATAAGATTCAGTCGGCACTGATGGTTCCGACCGATATCCTTGCCCATCAGCATTTTGCCTCGCTCTCTCCCCTTCTTGGAAGATGTGGAATTCGGGTTGGTCTTTTGACTGGCTCGATGAAAGCAAAAGAGAAACGAGAAATAAAATCCGCTCTGCTTTCGGGAGAAATTGATGTTCTAATCGGCACACATGCAATTCTCACGCAGGATGTGCAGTTTCAAAATCTCGGCCTTGTCATTACGGACGAGCAGCACCGGTTCGGAGTTCGGCAAAGAGCAGAACTGGCAGAAAAATCAAAAGGTACCCATGTTCTTGTCATGAGTGCAACGCCGATTCCACGGACACTGGCGCTTATTATTTATGGAGACCTCGATCTTTCAGTAATTGATGAGCTTCCTCCCGGCAGACAAAAAATAAAGACTTTTTGGATTACCGGAGACAAGCGCCGGCGTGCATTTGGCTTTTTGGAAAAGCAGGTAAAGCTTCATCGGCAATGCTATGTGATCTGCCCCATGATTGAGGAAGGAAGCGAAAAAGCCAGTGTCACAGAATATGCAAAAAAGCTGAAAAAGGAACTGCCTTCCTGCCGAATCGGTGCTCTCCATGGACGAATGAAAACAACAGAGAAAGATAAAATTATGGAGGACTTTTCCGCCGGAAGCCTTGATATTCTCGTCTCGACAACTGTTGTCGAAGTCGGCGTTGATGTACCGAACGCAACCGTTATGCTGATTGAAAACGCAGAACAGCATGGGCTTTCGCAGCTGCATCAGCTGCGTGGACGAGTCGGGCGCGGTAAATTTCAGTCTTATTGTATTCTAATTTCCGACGCGCAAAACGATAACGCACAGGAAAGAATGAAGGCAATGTGTGAAACACAGGATGGTTTCGAGATCGCCGACCGGGATTTAAAACTGCGTGGCCCCGGAGATTTCTTTGGAGATCGTCAGCATGGTCTTCCCCAATTAAAAATCGCCGACATCAACACCGATTTGGCAGTCCTCAAGCGAACGCAAATAATTGCCCGCTCTCTTTTAGCGGAAGATCCTGAGCTTAAAAATGAAGATCACCGCGGCCTTTGCGCAGAAGTACGGCTTCTTTTTCAATCTCTTGAATCCTCTTAAATCGAATAAAATATTATAAAAATGGACTGTCCAAAATCTTCGGCAGTCCATTTTTTATGTTTATAAAGTTTTTACACACAGAGTTCCTGTCCCATCGGAAAGTTTTCCGACTCTTACCTGTAGGGGAATTGCACTCTCTAATTCGGTCACATGAGAAATGATTCCTACCGTTCGGCCGCTCTGCTGAAGGCGCAAAAGTGCATTCATAGCAGTATCCAGCGTCTCCTGATCCAAACTTCCGAATCCCTCGTCAATAAAAATGGAATCCAGACGGACGCTCCCGGAAGAACTCTGCACCACATCGGAAAGCCCAAATGCCAACGAAAGAGATGCTAGAAAAAGTTCTCCGCCCGAAAGCGTTGCTACTTCTCTTGCTCCACCTGCCGCAGCATCCAGAACACGTAAATCAAGCCCGCCCCTTGCATTTCCATTGCTTTCTTCTGTTGCTCGAATCAGCTGATAACGGTTTCCGGAAAGATCGGCGAAAAAGAGATTTGCGCTCTGCAGAATTTCGTCCAGCATTACACCCAATACAAAATTCTGAATGGGGACTTTCATCGCAGAATCCCCGGAAAGCAATTTGGCAAGGCGGCTTACTCTCGCGTACTGCTCCTGAAGCTTTTCACCCTGTGTTTCCAACTGTTTTAACTGTTCCAAGGACTTTTCTGCACTCTGCAGCCGTTCCTGTGCAGCACCTTTTTGGGCCGAAAGTTCAGCAACACGATTCTGCGCTTCTTTTCGTGCCTCTCCGATCGCTTCAACATTCGGGCGCTCTGCCTGCTCCCCGTAAGCCATATGATATGCTTCTAATGCCCTGCGGTCTGTTTCTTGTGCATTTAAAAACGCTTTTTTTGCACTTTCCAGTGAAGCTGCCGCTGCCGCCATCGAGCGCTGCGCCAACTGCAGCCGCTCTGTGATTTTCTTTTCCATCTTTTCACAGTCGGAAATCGATTTTTCTATTTTCTCCAGAACGGATTTTAATTCTGCTGCCGAAGAATTCCCCTGTACGGTTTTAGAAAGCTCTTCAATTTTTGCCTCTTCTGCCGCCAAAGACTGCCCCAGCAGATTCTGCTCTTTTTCTGCCGACTGCACCAGATCCCGGGCCTTTTCACGTTCCTGTTCCAACAGCTTTAATTTTTTGCGCGCTTTTTCCAGCTTTTCTACAGCCTCTTCGGTTTCCTTGCGATGCTTTATAAGTGCCTGCAAAATGAGTGAAGGTTCCGCAGGAATCGGATGCTCTAAAGAGCCGCAGACCGGACATGCTTTTCCCTTTTCAAGATGAACTGCTACCGCCGCCGCTGCATTTTTGTTGATCTCCTGCTCTATCTGAGTTGACAAAGACGGCAAAAGAGAAGCTGTCTTGCTAATTTGTTCAATATAAGCATTTCCCTTTTCGCATCTTTCTGAAGTTTCATTCCATTCTTTTTCCGCTGCTTCTTTTACTTTTCTCTGTTCCTCTGCCTGCTTTTTTAACTTTTGACAATGCTCCTCAACGGACTGCAGTCTGTTGACCCCTTCCAAAGCCATTTGAAGACTGCCTCGCTTTTCCCTCAGAGAATCCGCCTTTTTCCTTGCTTCTTCTGCCTTGGGTAAAAAAGCTTCCGCTTGTTTCTTTTCCTCTGCCGCATTTTTTGCCCGCCGAGAAGATTCTTCCTGCTCTTTGCGGCAGCTGATCAACATCTTTTGAGAAGTATCGAGGGCAGCTGCCAGTTGATATGCGCGATTCTGCCTTTCAAGCTCTGTCTGCGCTTTTTCATGTTCTTTAATTAGTTCACTGATTTTAATTTTTTGATTCTTACAGAAATTTTCCAGTTCTTCCCCGCTAGAAGAAGATTCCCGCTCCAAAATAGAATTTTTAGACGCTAAATTTTCCCCTGCTGCCCGAGAAAGTGTACGTTCCTTGTCTCTCATCCTCTGCGTTAGAACTTTCCATTTTCCCGCATGAAAAAGGGTTTGCAACAAGGAAGCCTTTTTCATGGAATTAGACATTAAAAGCCGCAGAAAATCCCCCTGCGGCAACACTACGACCTGAGAAAACTGCTCACAATTTAATCCCAAAAGCTTTTCCGCCCATTCCCGAATTGCTTTGTCGGAACCAGATTCCAGCAGCTTCCATTCTCCTGTATCATCTTTTTTCCAGCACTCATTTGTCTCTTTGATCTTTTCCTCTCCGGTACCGCGTCCAGCATAATGTTTTTGTTCACGGTAAAATTTATAGATTTTCCCCGAAAGAGCAAACGTAAATTCCACAAAAGTTTCCTCTTTCATCGCAGCAGAAAGGCTGCGCATACTATCCCAACTGCGTCGGCCCCCCGTTGCTTTTCCATAAAGTGCAAAACACATGGCATCCAAAATTGTTGTCTTTCCGCCGCCGGTATTTCCGGTAATCAAAAACAGCGGATGTTCCCCGAGACTTTCAAAGTTAAGACTCGTTTCGTGCAGATAGCAGCCGAATGCTTTCATACGCAAAAAAAGTGCTTTCATTCGGCTTTCTCCCCCTCTTCTTCCAAATCTATGCGAAGCATTTTCTGAACCAATTTTTTATCTTCTTCCTCTGCCTCTATTCCGCAGATTTGTTCCATAAATTCCTCAAAAATGGTCAAATCATCCGCTCTGTGATGGATCTGTTCCCGTAATTTCTGATTATCTCCTTCCCCTTTGGAAAGAAGCCATTGGCTTGAAAGTCCAAGAAGGTTTGGATAATAGGGGCGCAGCTGGTCAAGCGGCAGATAAACCGGTTTTGTATCACAAAGCTCGGCAAAAAGATAATCTTCACTTGGATTTTCTTTGGCTTCTTGCAAAAGCTCCTCAAAATTTCCAGAAATCACCCGAACTTTGTTGGGCGGACAAACCGGAATCTCCGTAACCTCTTGTCCACCATTTTTCCATTCTACCATAGTCACCGATTTTTTCTGATTCGCTTCATCAAAAGAATAGGTGAGCGGTGAACCGGAATATCGTCCTTTGCCCGCCTTTTGCGGCCCATGAAGATGTCCCAAAGCCGTATAATCAAATTTTTCGAACAGATCCGTCCCTACCTGTGCGCTTCCACCCACAAATGCCGGACTTTCACTGGCACCGATCTGTCCCCCTGCCGCAAAGCAATGCGTCACCAAAACATTCACGGCCTCTTCTTTTGGCTCCACTTTTTCGATCATCGCACGAAATGCTTCATCCATAGAATGAATTTCTTCCTGCCCCAACAACTCCCTTATCTGTGCGGGTTCACAGAACGGCAGAGTCCAAAAACAAATTTTTTCCGATGCGGTTGTAAGCTCTATCGGATGAAAAAGCTCTTCCGGACGAGTTGCCAAAACGATTCCGCTTTGCCTTAAAAGAGTGCTCCCAAGAGAAAGCCGTTTTGCCCCATCGTGATTTCCTGCAACTGCAATCAGTGGAATCCCCATTTTATGAAGCTGCGTATAAAAATCATCCAGCAGCGTAATTGCTTCTACGGGCGGCACCTGCCGATCAAAAAGATCCCCTGCTACAACAATGGCATCCGGATGCTCTCGCTCCAGCAAAGGCAATAAAAACGAATTTAAAAACCATTTCTGATCTTCCAGAAGGGATCTTCCGTATAGACTTTTCCCAAGATGCCAATCTGCCGTATGCAGAATTTTCATTTGGTGTTTCCTCCATTCTCTCTGAAAAATCCTTGTTTCATACTTTCCTTTTTCTCGAAATACTGGTATACTAAATATTATTAATTTTTATTTTATCACATTGGAGGCAAAAGTTCTATGAAGAAACGGTGTTTCCTCCTTCCTCTTTTCATCATCTTTACAGCCTTTTTCTGTACAATCTCAGCAAATGCTGCGTTTTCTCCCGATTTTGAGCCGCAAGCGCAGTCTGTTTTGATGATCAATTTGGATACAAATACGACCATTTATTCTAAGCAGCCGGATGCTAAGGTCTATCCCGCCTCTACCACTAAAATTATGACCTACATCATCGCTGTTGAAAATATTCCTGACCTTGATAATACGATGATCACTTTTACGCAACAAATGTCAGATACTCTTACGGGGTCCGGCAGTTCTCTTGCTGGTTTAAAAGTCGGCGATGTTTTGTCCGCTCATGATTTGCTTTACTGCATGATGGTACCCTCCGGCAATGATGCTGCAGTTGCACTCGCTACTTATGTCGGTGGCGGAAACATTCAAAAATTCGTCGATATGATGAACCAAAAGGCGCAAGATTTAGGCTGTACCAATACACATTTTATGAATCCTCATGGCTTACAGGATGAAAACCATTACACGACTGCATCTGATCTTGCAAAGATTGCACAGTACGCAATGAAGATGAACTATTTCGATGAGATCACAAATACTCTTCGGTATACCTTTACCATTAAAGATGGCCCTCGAAAAGGAACTAGCACCTGGGTGGATTCCACAAACTTCCTCATTAATCAGAACTTGATTGGTGCCACTGCCTATTACTATCAATACGCACGGGGCATCAAGACCGGACATACTGATGAAGCTGGCTATTGTCTAGTAAGCTCAGCCCGCGCAGAAGGGATCTCCTATCTGTGTGTGATGATGAACACTAAAAGTCCCGGTACAGACAGCAGCGGAGCTGTCATTCACCAAGAAATGCTTGATACCCGTCAGCTATATCGCTGGGCCTATAAGAATTTTCAGTTGAAACAGGTTCTGTCCGCTTCACAGGCAACCATGGAGGTTCCGCTCGACTATGCATGGAGCAAAGACCATCTGCTCCTAAGCCCCGAAACGACGGTATCTGCTATTCTTCCAAATGATGTTGACCCAAGCAATGTACAAATTGTGCCGAATTTACCGCAATCGGTTGCAGCACCGGTAAAACGCGGAGACCAAGTTGGAACAGCGAAACTGGTTTATAACGGAGAAGAAATTGGTTCTGTCAATCTGGTTTCCAGTGAAAGCGTCGACCGCAGCGAATGGGTCCATATTATTACGCTCGCCAAACGGATTGTTACTTCCCGCTGGTTTGTTTTGATTGCAGCTATTTTGGCAGTGCTAATTATCATCTACATCGTTTTAACGCTGCTCAATCATCAAAAGAAAACTGCGAAGCGAAAAGTTCACCGCTATCGTAAAATGTAAATCAGAAGTTTTTAAAGTGATTTGACTATATTTTGAAAGGATTGAATGTTCATGAGAATAGAACATTTGGCTCTTTATGCTTTCGATTTGGAACAGATGAGATCATTTTTTGAAACTTATTTTGGGGCAAGCACTTCTGAGCTTTATCACAATACAAAAACCGGATTTAAAAGCTACTTTTTATCTTTTAATGACGGCGGCGCACGATTAGAATTAATGAATCGCCCTGAACTTTCGCCTAACGAAAACGTCACTGCTTGTCTTGGGCTCGATCATTTGGCGTTTTCAGTTGGAAGTAAAGAAAAAGTTGATCAGTTGACGGCTGTGCTTAAAGAAGGCGGTTATTCTACCATCAGCGGCCCTCGGACTACCGGAGACGGCTATTATGAAAGCTGCATTCTTGGCCCTGAACAAATCCAAATCGAGATTACCATTTGAATTTTTAAAACAGTAAATTGATGGTTTTCTCTACATTTTTTCAGTAAAAAAGAGGTACTGCAGATTTTCTGCAGTACCTCTTTAATTTGCCAAATAGAACAATTTCGTTTTTATAGAAAAGCGAAATTACTTCAGTTCGACTTCAGCACCAGCCTCAGTCAACTTTGCCTTAATTGCTTCAGCATCTTCCTTGGAAGCGCCCTCTTTAACAGCCTTAGGAGCAGCATCAACAACAGCCTTTGCATCCTTCAGGCCAAGTCCGGTGATTTCACGGACGACTTTGATAACAGCGATCTTGTTCTGGCCAACAGACTTCAAAACAACATCAAACTCAGTCTTCTCTTCAGCCGGAGCAGCAGCAGCAGCCGGAGCAGCAGCAACAGCAACAGGAGCAGCAGCAGAAACGCCGAACTCCTCTTCCAGAGCCTTAACGAGCTCGTTCAGTTCCAGAACGGTCAGGGATTTTACATCTTCAATCAGCTTTGTAACTTTCTCAGACATGATAAATACCTCCAAAATTAAATTATAATCATTTTTTATAAAGAGCGCATTATGCTTCTACGCCCTGCTTTTCTGCAATTGCATTCAGTGCAATTACAAGAGCCTTCATTGTTCCGTTCAACACAGTAACAAATCCGGTAATCGGAGCATTGAGACTTCCCAGTGCTTTTGCAACCAGTTCCTCTTTGCTGGGCAGAGTTGCCAGTTCAGCAACATCGTCCTTGCTCAGAACCTTTCCGTCAATGAATCCAGCTTTTACTTTGAGCGTAGCACCTTTATTGTTCTTCTCAAAAGTATAGAGTGTCTTTGCTGCATGGACATAGTCCTTATCACTCAGAGCGACTGCAGTTGTTCCCTCCAGAACCGGATCAAGACCATCGATTCCAGCTTCTTTTAAAGCCAGCTTCAAGAGCGTATTTTTGACGACTTTATACTGGTCGCCGCTTTCACGCAATTCTTTACGAAGCTTTGTGTCATCGGCAACAGAAATTCCCTTATAGTCAACGACAACGCCGACACAGGATTTTTTCAGCTGCTCAGCCAGATCTGCTACGACCTGCTGTTTTTCTTCCAGAACCTTCTTACTTGGCAAATGATTTCACCTCCATAAAACGAATCCCGCATTATACAAAAAGCCTTCTCCACGTTAACCGCGGAGAAGGCAAATTTACATTTTATACAAATTGTATAAACAAACGTATTTGCTTTATCCTCGGCAGGTGGGATTCCCCTTTATGCAAAATGCACCTGCTGTCTTTGAATAAAAACAGCTTTATTATTTTAACACACAATTTTCTGTATGTCAAGAATCAAAAATATTTACGCACCAAAACGGTTGACGTTAAGACGTACGCCAGGGCCCATTGTTGTTGCGATTACGCAAGAACGAATATACTGGCCTTTAGCGGCAGCAGGCTTCGCCTTTACGATTGCACCCATCAAAGCATCAAAGTTCTCCTGAAGCTTCTGAGCACCAAAAGATGCACGTCCAATTACACAATGGATGATGTTGGACTTGTCTAGACGGTATTCAATCTTACCGGCTTTTGCCTCATTGATTGCTTTTCCGATTTCACGAGTAACAGTACCCGCCTTCGGGTTAGGCATCAAGCCACGGGGTCCTAAAATTTTACCAAGACGGCCAACCATGCCCATCATATCCGGAGTGGTGATGAGGACATCAAAGTCCATCCAGCCGCCCTGAATCTTTTGAACCATTTCTTCAGCACCGATAAAATCGGCACCAGCCTCTTGGGCATCTTTTGCAGCATCGCCCTTGCAAATTGCCAGAACACGAATTGTTTTTCCGGTTCCATTCGGCAAAACAATGGCACCACGGACCTGCTGGTCTGCGTGACGTCCATCAACGCCCATCTTTATGTGGACTTCAACGGTTTCATCAAATTTTGCGGTAGCGGTTTTAACACAAAGTTCTACTGCTTCCGCTGAATCGTAATATTTAGAACGGTCGATCAGCTTTTCGCTGTCAACGTATTTCTTACCATGTTTCATTGTAATCCTCCCTATTGAGTGGTATGGCGGAATATTCGGATTCCTCCCACCCGGGTTTCATTTGATCTGCGGATTATTCGACTACTTCAACACCCATACTGCGCGCAGTACCTGCGATCATGCTCATCGCAGTTTCTACAGTTGCAGCGTTTAAGTCAGGCATTTTCTTTTCGGCAATCTCTCTCAACTGTTCTTTGGTGATCTTTGCAACTTTCTTTTTGTTCGGTTCACCAGAAGCTGTCTCGATCTTGCAAGCCTTTTTAATCAGGACTGCAGCCGGAGGAGTCTTGGTGACAAAAGTGAAAGAACGATCCGCATAGACCGTAATGACAACAGGGATAATAAGACCTGCGTCTTTTTTGGTGCGCTCATTAAATTCCTTCGTGAACGCCATGATATTAACACCGTGCTGGCCTAAAGCCGGTCCAACAGGCGGCGCCGGGGTTGCTTTGCCGGCAGGGATCTGGAGCTTGATATAGCCGGTAACTTTTTGAGCCATTTTACTGCACCTCCAAATTTTGTGGTGAAAGCGAAACGGGGATAATAGATTTTCCTGTTTCTCCCACTGGGGCACCTCTGCGCCCCAAAATCAGCGGAATATCTCCGCGGATCTTTTAAAAATTGATGATTTTGAACGGATCTGCTGCAAAATTATTCTGCAGCTTCCGCTTGGTCAAGCGAAAGCTCAACCGGAGTCTCGCGCCCAAACATATTGATCGTTACGCGCAGACGATTTTTTTCGGTATCGATTTCTTCGACACGGCCGGCAAAGCCATCGAATGGTCCATCAATAATATTGACGGTATCGCCCACCTGATAAGAAACCTCTACGCTGCGTTTTTCGATTCCCATCGAAGCGACCTCTTCCTCTGTAAGGGGAACCGGCTTGCTGGATGGACCGACAAAGCCTGTACAGCCGCGAATATTGCGCACGACATACCAGGATTCATCTGTGAGAACCATTTTTACAAGAACATATCCGGGGAAAATTTTACGTTCTACCTGACGAGTCTTTCCGTCTTTTACTTCTTCGACGGTCTCGGTGGGAACTCGAATTCCCTGAACCAGATCCTGTAAATTACGGTTTTCAACTGTTTTTTCAAGGTTTGAGGCAACTTTGTTTTCATAGCCGGAATAGGTATGAACTACATACCAACGTGCTTCTTCTGGCATCTTCAAACCTCACCTTCAAGCTGCAACATTCATGATTAGACGGAGTAGGGAAAGAAACGCCGTATCCAATAGGAAAATGAACAAACCAACTATGGCGATAAACGCAATGACAACACCTGTGTTTTTCCAGGTTGCCTGCGGCGTCGGCCATACGATCTTCTTCATTTCGGCTTTGGTGTCCTTGAAAAATTGAGAAACGTGCTTGCCCGCACGGCTCAGTGCGTTCCCTTTTTTCATCTCTTTTTCAGCCATTCTCTGTCACCCCGTTCATTTGGTCTCGCGGTGAAGTGTATGCTTCCTGCAGAATTTGCAGTACTTATTCATCTCGAGCCTGTCCGGATCATTTTTCTTGTTTTTTTTCGTGTTGTAATTGCGCTGTTTGCACTCTGTGCAGGCCAATACGACTTTTACTCTCATGACGGCACCTCCCGTTGTACGGAAAAATATTGGAATCTTTGGGATTCCGGCCTCCCTCGAAAAGGGCGCAAAAAAAATACCCCTTTTTGAGGTAATAAAAGTTTACCACAAAGGGAGGTATTTTGTCAACTTCTTTTTTAAATTTTAAAAAATCAGCGAGTCTCACTAAGGTTGTCCGCTACATAACGGGTTGCTTTCTTTTTCTTTTCTGGTTTTACCGTTTTGCCCTTCATACGAAGTCCTGCTTTTGCGCCTTTTTTCAGGTTATCACTGAAAAGCGGCTCCAACTTTTGATATTCCTGTTCAGTAAGGCCGTTAATCAGAACCAGCGTAATAATGGAGCGTACATCCAGATCGCCCACCTCATACAAATCGCTAAAGATATTGGCAAGTCTCTCAATAGAAGACTGGCTGCCGCTCTCTAGAAGCAACTGAACTTTTGGCAGGACCTTTTCTTTTGCAAATGTTGCACCACGCACTTCTCCGTAAGTAACGCGCTCCTTCAGAAGATCATCGCGCAGATCTTTGCAGAGCGGAACAAGACGGTTAAAAAAGAAAATCGGATCGGTCGTATTTTCTTCCGTGCCACGGTGGCGCTTCTGAACCTGATTCAGAACAATTGCAGCTTTTGAAGGGCCGGCAATCTCTTCCGTAAAATCATTGACAACACTTTCGACTTCCCTTTTAATCTGTGACTCATCTTCGGGTTCAAACAAAAGAAGAGAACGTGTCCGCCATTTTCCATCGACCTCATCATTTTCTACCCCGCAGTAACGCAGCAGAAACTGATGCTTTTCATTATTCATATAAATCTGATAAGCCAAATCATCTTTGATATAAACAGTGCTATAGCCGTCATCTTCCGTAGTAATTTCGCCTTGGCGTTCAAAATGATTCTTGTTAAGAACTTCTCCTACGCGGGAATTCACTTGCTCAAACACGTTCTGCGGATTATAAACGCTCTGCTCCAAAATGATATCACTCCTGTTTTTTTAAAGTCCCAAAATTTTTAGGACTATTTTTTAATTCTAATCTAAAAAATACCGTTAAAAAAGTCCGGATTGATTTGATTATACTATATGATTCTGGATTTGTCACCCCCGAAATCCGAAGGACTCCGGAAATTTTACAGTAAACTTTACACGCCATATTTTTTCATTGCTTTCAAATACTCTTCCAAGGTGTTGGAATAGTGACTTTTGCCATCGTTACCAAAGAAAAAGTACAGTGCATCTGTTCCCGCTGGATTGCGTACCGCATCGATTGCCGTAACTCCAGGGCTGCAGATTGGTCCTTGGGGAAGTCCCTTTTTTTGATTCGTATCATAGTAGGCCTGATAGTCTTCCGAATGGGACAAAAGACTGCTTTGAGAAATCAAATCTGCATACATGCTGGTAGAATCCAGCTGCAGCATCATTCCGCTGTCCAGCCGATTCTGCAGCACCCCTGCAATCATCTGCATCTCATCCGATATTTTAGTTTCCTTTTGCACCAGAGAAGCTAAAGTCAACTCATCTTTTGATAAATCCCCCGCATTTGTTTCAAAGGCCTTTAAAATCTGAGTTAGAACCATCTCAGCATTTTCTCCTTTTTGAAACAGATAAGAAGAAGGGAACAAATATCCCTCCATTCGAAATGCGCATTTGGGATCATCCGGAATTGTAAATGTCTGAGGTTCATATGATTCACAGGCCATATAAAATTCCTCTTTAGAGCAAATTCCATTTTCATCCAGCAACTCCGCAGTCTGTTCAAAGGTATTCCCGGACGGAATCGTCACCTTCACATAATTTTGGGACGAAGAAAGGCCAACATTCTTTGCTTGACAACCGCAAAACAGGACGGCTGATAAACAGATTCCAAGTAAGAATATCCTGGAAAATAAAGTTTTGTGTTTCATAGACGGCCTCTTTCTGCTATCCTAGTAAGAGTAATCAGTCATTTCTAAATATAACATGCAAAATGCAAAATTTTCATTTTGTTTATTATACCGGTTGAAGAATTTCCTGTCAAAGCCCTTTTGAAAAAGATTTTGTTTTTAGTTAAGGGCCCACAATTCAGCATTGCGCATCAAAAGTTCTTGTGGTATCATATAAGTTCAAGAATTATAATTATTTGTCTTTAAAAACAATTCTGACAAAATTGGAGGCATTCCTGATATGGCAAAAAAAACGATTGCGATCCTATTCGGAGGCAGTTCTTCTGAGCATGAGGTTTCCTGTGTTTCGGCAGCCGCCGTTGCCGACCATCTTTCCCCCGAACTCTATGATGTACAGCTTTTGGGTATTACAAAAGACGGCCGCTGGTATCTTTTCAACGGTTCTACTGACGAAATGCGGGATGGTTCATGGGAAAATAATGAACTGAACCGAAAAGCTTTTATTTCTCCTGATACTTCTCTCAAAGGAATCGTTCTCGAAGGTGAGAATTCTTTTGATGTAATTAAAGTCGACTGCATCTTTCCGGTGCTTCACGGCAAAAATGGAGAGGACGGAACCCTGCAGGGGCTCCTCCATTTAAGCGGAATCCCCTATGTAGGCTGTGCGACACTTTCCAGTGCTGTCTGCATGGATAAAGCAGTCACGCATACGCTGCTCTCCAGCTGGGGAATCGGGCAAGCGGAATACCTCTGGTTCTTTGCCGATAAATATCAAGGAGAAGGACGTTTAAAGATCCGTCAAAAGATCGAAGCGCGCCTTGGATATCCGATCTTTTTAAAGCCTGCCAACGCTGGTTCTTCCGTTGGAATCAGCCGCGTGAATTCTGAAGAAGAGCTGGATGATGCCGTCCAAAAAGCTGCCCATGAAGACAGCAAAATTATTGTAGAAAGCTTAGTGGTCGGTCAAGAAGTGGAATGTGCTGTTCTCGGAAATGAAAATCCGCAGGCAAGCGGTGTTGGAGAAATTGCAGCGGCTGCCGAATTTTACGATTATGATGACAAATATAAAAATGGAAAAAGCCAGCTTTATATTCCGGCACACCTTTCTGAGGAAGTCTCCGAAGAAATCCGCCATACTGCCTGCCGTGCTTACCGCCTTTTAGGCTGTACCGGCCTTGCCCGGGTAGATTTCTTTGTGCGTGACGGAAAAGAAATCATCTTAAATGAACTCAATACCTTGCCGGGCTTTACAAGCATCAGCATGTATCCAAAGCTTTGGGAAAAGGCAGGAAAATCATTCAGCGAGCTATTGACGGATTTAATTAACTTAGCATTTGAACGCAAGCATTATCAGTGATTCTATTTTTATCCCATCACTTTTTTGATCCATCATTTTGCAGCCCGATATGAATCCGAATCATAATCCGATTGATGATTGATATCGAAGCATTTTAAGGAGTCAATTATATCTATGAAAGAAAACTATCTGATTTCCGTCCTCGGCAAACAACAGGTCAATGGACAGTCGGATGAAATCGAAGTCAACACAACAGGCACTTATGTCCGCAAAGGCGATAAGCGCTATATAATGTATAAAGAATATGACGAAAATTCCCAGCCCACCAGAACCAATATCTTAAAAATAGAAGGGAATAACCGTCTCACCGTAATGCGCGGAGGAACAGACGGCACCCATCTGATTTTGGAAAACGGCAAGCGGTATCTTTGTCAGTACAATACCGGCTATGGGAATTTAATGCTCGGCATTTCAACCTCGGAACTGCAAAATCTTCTGACCGACAAGGGCGGCAGTCTGAAGGTTCAATATACGCTGGATATCAACTCCAGTCTTGCAAGCAGCAATGAACTTTATATTACCGTCAAGGAGGCAGAAAGCAAAGATGTCTAAATATGTAGGAATTGCAACCGAAGGACTTAAAACGGCTATTCTCGAATCAATTACAAAAGCGCAGGAAAAAGGGACTCTGCCAAAAGGAGATGCCCCTGCTTTTGCACTGGAAATCCCCGCTGACCACAGCCATGGAAACTGGGCCTCTAATGCCGCTATGGTATCCGCCCGAACTTTTCATATGGCTCCGCGCAAAATTGCAGAAGCAATCAAAGAAAACATTTCTCTTTCCGATACTTTCTTCCAAAACTGCGAGATCGCCGGCCCCGGATTTTTGAATTTCTTTTATAAGCCTAAATTTTACGCAGCAGTCCTTAATGACATCAATGCCTGCGGAAAAGATTACGGAAAAAGCGACTTTGGCGGTAAAAAACGAGTTCTTGTAGAATTTGTATCCGCCAATCCCACTGGGCCTATGCACGTCGGCAATGCCCGCGGAGGTGTTCTGGGAGATACCATGGCCTCCGTACTAGGAGAAGCTGGTTATCAAGTGGAACGGGAATTTTATCTAAATGACGCTGGAAATCAGGTCAATAAATTCGGCGCTTCTCTGGAGGCCCGCTATTTACAGCTTTATCAAGGAGAGGACGCTGTATCTTTCCCGGAGGATGGCTACAAGGGAGTCGATATTATTGAGCATGCAAAAAGCTTCTCCCAAAAATACGGCGATCAATATGTAAAAGTTTCTTCCGAAGAACGCCGCAAAGCACTGATCCAATATGCTCTGCCGCTCAATATCGAAGGATTACAGCAGGATCTTCTTAAATACCGAATTTGCTATGATAACTGGTTTAAAGAATCCACGCTTCACAAAAACGGTGAAGTTGAAAAAGTGGTCGAGCTGCTTAAAGAAAAGGGCGCCACTTATGAAAAAGAAGGCGCCACCTGGTTTAAAGGCGAAAATTACGGATCCGAAGATTTTGTTTTAGTGCGTAAAAATGGGGTTCCCACCTATGTCGTTCCGGATATTGCCTATCATTACAACAAACTCGTTACCCGGAATTTTGATTACGCTGTCGACGTATTCGGTGCCGATCATCACGGCTATGTCCCGCGTTTAAAAGGTGCTTTGCAGGCCTTAGGAGTAGATACTTCCCGCCTGGACGTCGTTTTAATGCAAATGGTTCGCCTGATGCGAGACGGCGAAGTGATTAAAGCCAGCAAACGCAGTGGAAAAGCGATTACTCTTGTCACACTTCTCGATGAAGTCCCTGTAGACGCCGCACGATTCCTCTTTAATCTGCGCGAACCAACCTCTGAAATCGATTTTGACCTTGACCTTGCGGTTCAGCAGGACAGCCAAAATCCTGTTTATTATGTGCAATACGCACATGCACGCATCTGCAGCGTAATGAAGAAACTAAAAGAAGAAGAAAATATGGTTCCACACCCCTGCACAGAAAAGGAACTTGCGCTTCTGAAAGCTCCCGAAGAGCTGGAACTCATTAATATTCTTTCTTCTTATACGGATGAAATTATAGATGCTGCAAAAGAACTGAACCCTACCAGAATCACACGGTATGCGCTCAGCCTTGCTTCGCTGTTCCATAAATTCTACACCGCCTGCCGGATAAAGGGCGAAGAAGAACACCTCGCAGCAGCGCGCCTATTCCTCTGCCACGACACTGCCATTGTTTTGGAAAATGTTTTGGCACTCTTAAAAATCAACGCTCCGGAATCCATGTAATTTTGATCGCACAGAAAGGAGTTTTTGCCGATGAATCTTTCAGACCCGCAAACGATTCGGTCAATTTTATCTCGTCATGGATTTTCGTTTAGTAAAGGACTGGGGCAAAACTTTTTGATTGACCCTTCTGTCTGCCCAAGAATGGCGGAAGCCTGCGGTGCAGACAAGGGAGTCGGTGTACTCGAAATTGGACCTGGAATTGGCGTTCTGACAAAGGAACTTTGCTCCCGCGCAGAAAAAGTAACTGCCGTAGAACTCGATCATCGGCTTTTACCGGTCCTTTCCGAAACACTTTCTGGTTTTTCCAACCTCCATGTAATGGAAGGCGATATTTTAAAGCTGGATCTTCCAGAGCTATTAAAAACAGAATTTCCCGGTTTAAAAATTGAAGTCTGTGCAAACCTTCCTTATTACATTACATCTCCGGTCATTATGGGCCTTCTGGAAGCAGATCTTCCTATTGACGCTCTGACTGTCATGGTTCAAAAAGAGGCAGCCGAGCGGCTCTGTGCTCTTCCTGGGACAAGGGCCTGCGGTTCGGTAAGTGCGGCCGTCTGGTTTTATTCCGAGCCTGAGATTTTATTCCCCGTAAAAAGGAATTGTTTTCTGCCCAGTCCAAAAGTAGATTCCGCTGTCATTCAGCTAAGAATTCGCAGCAATCCTTCGATCGATGTTCCTTCTCAAAAAGCTTTTTTTAGGACTGTTCACGCTTGTTTTTCCCAGCGTCGCAAAACCGTGCTGAATTCGCTTTCGGCAGGATTATCCCTTCCGAAAGAAAAAGCCAGGCAGGCGCTTTCTGAAGCAAAAATTCTTGAAAACCGCCGCGCTGAACAACTTTCAATGGATGAATTTGCGGCTCTTACACGCGCACTTTCAAAAGGAGAATTCATATGAAAGAGAAATCGGACAAACAGCTTAGCTGGATTTTCTTTACGATTGCCTGCGTCTGCGCACTGATTGGAATGATTTTGAGTCCTCTTAATCAAGAGGCACTCTCGATCACCTTTTCCATGATCGCAGTGGTTATCGCACTTGGTGGAATTTTTCTTGCATTCGAGTCTCTTAAGCACTCTCAAAACCAATAAGGAGGAAAAATCGTTATGCTGCGAAAAGATAAAATCAACTACTATTTAGACATTGCCGAAACGGTTTCGGAACGCTCAACTTGTCTGAGAAAAATGTGGGGCGCAATTATCGTTAATAATGATGAAATTGTTGCCACCGGCTATAATGGTGCTCCAAGAGGCCGCGCCAACTGTTTGGATACCGGCGTCTGTATTCGTGAAAAATTAAAAATTCCGCGCGGAGAACGTTATGAAATCTGCCGTTCCGTCCATGCGGAAGCAAATGCAATTATCAGCGCCTCCCGCAGAGATATGATCGGTGCCACTCTTTATTTGGTGGGACGTGATGCCGCCACTAAAGAATATGTAGAAAATCCATCCTCCTGTTCCATGTGTAAACGCATGGTAATCAATGCTGGAATTTTACAGGTGATTGTCAGAATTAATAAGACAGAATATAAAGCCTTTCCGGTTCATGACTGGATCGAAAATGATGAGTCTTTAAGCGGTACATTTGGATATTAAAAAATGCCTTTGCTAGGTTAACCCAGCAAAGGCATTTTCTTTATCTTTCTGTTTTTTATGCTGCTAATGCAGTGGAACTTGAGCTATTCACATTGTTGTCATTCGCAGATGCGCGCGCTTCATCCGGTATTGTAAAGTCATCTGCTTTACCAAAATTCGCGAAACTGATTTCAATATTCGCTGTACTGACATCGAGTCCAACTTCAGAAGGAGCCCCTGACTGTGTCGTTGCCTCTGAAAATAGATTCTTTATAACATCTGCCATATCCATCTGCATTTTGACCAAATACCCGGTCTTGGAGTCAATCCAGAAATTCACAGAAATGCTCCCGAGATTATTATAAAGCTGTTCAAGCTTCTCTTCATCATCTCCAGCAATTGATTCTACTTCTTGAAGCAATGCATTGCTATCGAAAATCTTCTTTAAATTCTCTCCGGAAATGGTTCCTGTAATTTTAAGTGCATCCTGATCATTGACTTTTTCGGTGCCAGCTTCTTTAAAATCCTGCGCGATTTCTGTATAAAGTTCCAAGTCTTTCGACGGATCCACCTGATTTACCGTATCAGCAGAAGCAGCCTCCCAACCGGAACCAGTATTGGAATAAACCAACATTTGATCATCCTTTTTCTCGCTGTAAATCTGCATCGTCTGTTTGCCGTAAATGCCCATATCAATCGTTCCATCTGCTTTGGTCTTTTGAGGATCCTTAAAAGAAGTACAATCAAAATTCATCTTCATATCCAAATTCATATTCATACCTCTAGCAGAGGCTCCAATTCCAAAATCCACGTTTAGCTTGCTGTTGACGCTTTGTGCTTGATTTGTTTTTTCTGCCGCTGCCACCAATTTTTCTGCGGGCGTCTGTTGATTTCCACAGCCAGACAACATTGTCCCCACGAACGCTAATGCTAAAATTCCGGTGATAACTTTCTTCATATTTATCACAATCCTTTTCTTTTCATAAATTTCTCCAATTTAATAAAGCAAATAAAAATTATACTGCTTTAAAAATCATCGAGCGGCCAATCTCCTGCAATGTATGCGCTCCGCAAAGCTCCATTGTATCACAAAGTTCCGCCCTAAGCTTTTCCACATAAGTTTTGACCCCTTCTTTTCCGCCTCCATAAACCATGGTAACAAAAGGTCGTCCAATCAAAACGCCATCTGCACCGAGGGCAAGTGCTTTAAAAACATCAAGACCGCTCCGAATTCCTCCGTCTACCAGAATCGTCATTTTATCGCCGACTGCATCTGCAATCTGTGGCAAAACTTCGGCAGTAGCAGGGCATCCATCCAGCACCCTACCTCCGTGATTCGAAACAACAATTCCGGAAGCACCTGCTTCCAGCGCTTTTTTTGCACCTTTTACCGTCATGATTCCTTTTAGAAGGAACGGTTTCTGCGTCATATGGATGATTCCTCTGAGCTCTTCGACCGTTTTTCTTCCTGCCGGAGGATTGAGATTTTTTAAGAACGGAAGGCCCGCCGCGTCAATATCCATCGCAATCGCAAGTGGATCGGCTTTCTCTGCAAGCTTCAGCCGATCATTCAGCGTCTTAGGATCCCACGGTTTTACGGTAGGAATTCCCATCCCCCCGTTTTGTCCGATCACATTTGCCGCGCTCTCGAAAACTGCTGGATTTGTTCCGTCCCCGGTAAACGCAGCAATTCCATTTTCCGCACACGCAGAAACCAGAATTTTATTGTAAGCAAGGTCATCATACTTATCGCCGTAATGCAGCTGCATTGCACCAACAGGGGCTGCAAAAACCGGCAGAGAAAATTCTTTGCCAAAAAGGGAAAATGTGGGATCAGCCGAAGCACGATCTCCAATCGTATCCAAATTGACACAAATTTCCTGCCACTTCTGATAATTTCGAATAAAAACACTGCCGGTGCCCTTTGCGCCAGGACCGGGGATTCGATTCTTACAAGCCATGCCATTACAAACAGGACAGGCCTTACAAAAAGGCCCCATCTGTCCCTGTGCACTTTTTAAAATTTCTTCGTATGTCATTTTTTTAACTCCATCTTTATAAAGTTACTTTTATTTTACCAGAATTTCTCTTTGATGGCAACAAAAAGCGGTGCCGTTTTCCGACACCGCAAAAATTTATTCAAATAAATTTCCGTACCAATTCGCCCATCTCTTTACAGGATACCTGCGGAAGCTGAGGCGAAGCAATATCCGCCGTACGTGCATGGTCTAACGCTTTTGTGACAGCTGCCTCAATTCCTTCTGCCGCCTCCGGCTCCTCTAAAGAATAGCGCAGCATCATAGCGCCGGAAAGAATCGTTGCGAGAGGATTTGCTTTTCCGGTTCCAGCAATATCAGGCGCTGAGCCGTGAACCGGCTCATAAAGCCCTGACTTTCCGGCACCGAGACTTGCAGAAGCCAGCATTCCGATAGAACCCGAAATCATAGAAGCTTCATCGGAAAGAATATCTCCAAAGATATTGGAGGTCACGATCACATCAAACTGCTTCGGATTGCAAACCAACTGCATTGCACAATTATCAACATAAAGATTGGTGAGTTCCACTTCCGGGTACTCCTGTGCCATATCAGCGACTGTTTTACGCCATAGGCGGGATGATTCCAGCACATTTGCCTTATCGACGCTGCAGAGTTTTTTATTGCGCTTCATTGCCATTTCAAAACCCTTGCGTGCAATCCTGCGAATTTCCGGTACTGAGTATTTTTCGGTATCATAGGCATAAATGTTTCCATTTTTTTCTCCGCGGCCCCGTTCACCAAAATAAATTCCACCGGTAAGCTCCCGCACAATGAGAATATCAAGATTTTCTCCAATAATTTTGCTCTTAAGCGGAGAAGCTTCTCTCAACTGTGGAAAAATAACCGCCGGGCGCAGATTGGCAAAAAGTCCTAAAGCCCCGCGAATTCCAAGCAGTCCCGCTTCCGGACGGTTATTTCCGGGCTGATTATCCCATTTAGGGCCTCCAACCGCACCCAAAAGGGTACTGTCTGCCGCTTTGCAGCAATCGATTGTTTCCTGCGGCAGTGGAACCCCTGTCGCATCGATCGCGCTTCCGCCTAAAAGTGCCTCCCTAAATTCCATCGAAAATCCATATTTTTCGCCTGCTTTTTCGAGCGTTTTCATCGCTTCTTCGACGATCTCCGGCCCAATTCCGTCCCCTTTGAGGACTACGATATGATACGTATTCATTCTTCTGCCTCCTTCTGATTCCGTAAAACTGCACGGTTTACCGCACAGATAATTCCTTTAATTGATGCCATACTGATATTCGGATGCACCCCAACGCCGAAAATATCACGTCCCTTGGGATCCTGAAGCTGAATATAAGAAACTGCCTTACTGTCCGCACCGGCATCGATTGCATGTTCACGATAAGTTACAAACCGATAATTCTTGATTCCAACCTGTTCCAAAGCCTTAAAGAAAGCATCGATCGGGCCATTTCCAATGGCGCTGACCGGATGGTCTTCGTGATGGAAACGAATATTTCCTTCAAAATGAACCGCAGACGGAGTATCCTCATCAGAATCGCTTTCGTCGTCGCTCAGCCGCTCTTCATAAAGCTTATAAGACTTGAGATGATAAGGCGCCTGCAGATCCAAATATTCTTTGCGGAAAATATGAAAAATCTCACTGGGGATCAATTCTCTTCCCGCAGCATCACACGCTTCTTTGATTGCCGCACCAAATTCCGGATGCATCGCTTTTGGCAGATCGAATCCGAAGCTCTGCTGCATTACGAAAGCAGCGCCGCCTTTTCCGGACTGGCTGTTAATACGGATAATCGGCTCATATTCTCTGCCTACATCCGCGGGGTCAATCGGCAGATACGGAACCTCCCAATAAAGGGATTCATGTGCATGCATATAATCGATTCCCTTTTTAATTGCATCCTGATGGGATCCGGAAAATGCAGTAAAGACCAGATTTCCCGCATAAGGATGGCGGTCATGCACCCGCATGTTGGTACATTTTTCGTAAACGTCGCGAATATGACGAATATTGGAAAAATCGAGGTGTGGGTCAACCCCTTGACTGTAAAGATTCATCGCAAGATTCATAATATCTACATTGCCGGTGCGCTCCCCGTTTCCAAAGAGAGTTCCCTCTACCCGTTCTGCTCCGGCCATCAGAGCAAGCTCTGTCGCTGCAACGCCGGTGCCGCGGTCATTATGCGGATGCAGACTAATAATCGCACGGTCGCGTCCCTTTAAATGACGAATAAAATATTCGATCTGATCTGCATGAGTATTAGGGGTACACATCTCTACCGTATTGGGCAGATTCAAAATTACTTTTTTCTCCGGCGTTGCCCCCAAAGTATCCAGCACCTCTTCGCAGATCTTTACCGCGTTATCCATCTCAGTGCCTGAAAAGCTCTCTGGCGAATACTCATAGCGAATATTGGCCCCGCTCCTTTTGATCTCTTCTTCCGTCAAGCGACGAACCAGTTTTGCGCCCTCCACTGCAATGTTGATGACTCCCTGCATATCCGTTTTAAAAACCACTTTACGCTGTAAGGTAGAAGTGGAATTATAAAAATGCACAATCACATTTTTAGCGCCTTTGATTGCCTCAAAAGTTTTGCGAATCAGATGCTCTCTGGCCTGCACCAATACCTGAATCGTCACGTCGTCCGGGATCAAATTCTTTTCGATCAGTGTTCGGCAAATTTCATATTCGGTCTCTGAAGAAGACGGAAATCCAATTTCAATCTCTTTAAAACCGATTTCAACCAGAGTCTTAAAATAAAGCAGTTTTTCTTCCAAATTCATTGGATCTACCAATGCCTGATTTCCGTCGCGCAGATCTACGCTGCACCAAACCGGCGCCTTATTGAGTATCTGATCCGGCCACGTGCGGTCCGGCAGAGAAACCGGCTGAAACGGAATGTACTTTTTACAACCCTCATACATCATCTTAAAACAGCTCCTTTTCTATCAATCAAACTGGTTTACCGGCCTTCTCTAAAACCAACCGAGAATTTCATTGACTGTGCGGATTTTCCCACAAAAAAAGTCCCAAAGGCAGAAATCATTCTGTCTTTGGGACGAATCTATTCGTGGTACCACCCAAGTTCAGTTCCGCAAAGGAACCCTCAGCAGCCTCTATCAAGGCCACGGCTCTGATAACGCTGCCGCTGCGTCCGGCCCTACTGAATCGGAACCGGCGGCTCAGGGATGAGCTATCCGCATTAATTCCTCTACCGGCTCACACCATCCGCCGGTTCTCTGAAAAAGGGACTCATGCCTTATTCCCGTCATTGCCTTTTTAAAATTGAATTTGTCTTATTATAACACCTGGCCTTACTTTGTCAAGAGCCTTTTTTAGGAGTTTCTGGGGTTTTCTTCTGAGAATTCTCTTTCTGCTTGTCTTTTTCTCCAAAAGCCTCATCGGCAGCTTCCCGCGCTGCGTTAATGATCTGGCGGGATATATCATCCGGATCGGCCTTTTCCCGCGGCGGAATTGTTTCGCAGACCTCCGCCACCATCGAACGCATCCAAAGTCCGGGAATGATCTGCATCGTATAGCCGCAGCCACTCTGCGTCATCCAATCATAAAATTTTGCGCGGGGCAAACCATAAGTGCTGAGAATTGACATCAAAGAACCGCCATGTGCCACAATAACGGCGCTAGTCGTTCCAGAGCGAAGCATCCCGTTTACAATTTTTTCAAAGGCAAGACAGGTTCTCTGCATAAAAATGCCGCCGGATTCTCCTCCCTCTGGGGTATAGGCTTTTCCCGACTCCATCCATTGGGCAAAATGTGGGTCTTTCGCTGCAAGTTCTTTTGCAGTCTTTCCTTCCCATTCTCCAAAGCTGATTTCTCTGAGGTCACGAATTAAAATTGGTTTCGCTTCCGGATAAAGGATCTCCATCGTTTCTTTGCAGCGCTTAAGCGGACTGCAAAAATAGGCCTGTGCTTTCGGATACTCATAGTTTTGCTTTAATTTTTTAAGTTCCGCAATTCCCTCTTTGCAAAGTGAAGAATCGGTACTGCCGATATACTGTCCGAGAAGATTTCCTTCGGTTAAACCATGCCGAATCAAATGGATTGTATAAGATTGCATACTTTCTGCTCCTTTAGTGATTTGACTACAAAATACAGTGGGTTTACACATTGTTATTCTTACGATATAATATACATTATGTCATTTATAATCGACAAAAGCTGACAGGAGATTTTACCATGAACAATCATTTTCCGCGTATTTTAACTCTTCTGCGAAAAGAACGAGGGCTCAGCCAAAAGGAGGTTGCGGCCTCACTGGAGATCTCACAAGCACTTCTTTCACACTACGAAAAAGGGATTCGGGAATGCGGACTGGATTTCGTGGTAAAAGTTGCCGAATATTATAAAGTTTCCTGCGATTATCTTTTGGGATTATCGCCCCATCAAAATGGTGCAACGATCAAAGTCTCTGATCTTTCGGATGACACAAAGCCAAATTCACGCAAAAAGCGTGATGATACAGATGACAATCCCGATCGGAAACTACTTGCAAGTTCCCTGAGCCTTTTATATCAAATTTTAAAAAGCTGTAGCTGTGAGCCTCTGACCTCTTCGGTAACTGCTTATCTGGAAACCGCCATATACCGTACTTTTCGGCTTTTATATTCCAGCAACCCCAAAAATCCTCAGGCCATGTTTACTATTTCGCAAAATCAAGCAGCCGGAAAAGCAGAGGCCTCTATGGTTCTTGCTTTGAATGCTGCGCAATGCCTTGCGCTGGGAGAAACGATCGAAGATAAAAAGGGACTTCCCAAAGACCATATTCCGCAGCTAACGCCGGAAAAGCTTTCTGCTGCTTATCCGAACCTTGCACCGGCTCTTTTTTCCCTGCTTCAAAAAGCAGAAAATCATTTTTCCTAAAAAAATAAAATATCTTTATTATTATAACGGTTTTTGTTTCTCTTGTAAATGAAGCTTCTTAATAGATTTTACAAAAGCCAAGGGCCTCTTAAAAAGTTTTGTGAAAGGATTGATTTTCCGCATGAGTCCCCCTTTTCAGTCCATTTTTCATAAATTTTGCTCTTATGAATGGATTTGCCGCCTTGTGATGACTATCATCGGTGTTTTGGTCTGCGGATTTTCTGTGGGATTCTTTCAGGTGGCAAATTTTGGGACTGATCCTTTTACTGCATTTGCCACCGGGATTGCCAACCTTTTTCATGTATCCTACGGCACGCTATATCCATGGCTTAATTTAGTTTTACTGATTGCCATGCTTTTTTATGGGCGTCATTACATCGGGATTGCCACGATTATTAATCTTGTTGGAATTGGGTTTATGGCTGATCTATCTAAAAGCTTTCTGTTACAGATTACCCCCGCACCTGACTTTATGGCACGGATTCTCTATCTATTAATTGGGATGATCATTCTTTGCTTCTGTGCCTCCATGTACATGACCAGCGATTTAGGCGTCTCTACCTACGATGTAGTTGCAATCTCCCTTGCAAAACTAAAAACGCCGCTTCAGTTTCGTCTTTGGAGAGTCTTAACCGACTTTTTCTGTGTTTTGATTGGTTTTTTTCTCGGTGCCACCATCGGCGTAGGTACCATTTTTACCGCTTTCTGCATGGGTCCTTTCCTGCAGTTTTTTAACGAGAAGCTATGGGACCCTCTTTTAATCCGAATCAGAAGTGCCGATATTCATCGACAACGTAATCAGCAAACAAATTTTAAAAATTAATCCATAAAAATGGACAAAATACAATAAAAAGTCCGACACTCTTAAAAAGGGAAGTCGGACTTTTTTATATACTTTTTTATATAAAAGATAAAGATTTAAAAATTATTTTTCCTGAAGCATTCCGCGATACAACTTGATATATTCTTTTGCAGAACATCCCCAACTCATATCACAGCGCATGGCGCGTTCCACCAACAGCTGCCAGCCTTCTTGATTCTGATAACCTTCCAAAGCGCGGTTAATTGCATTGACCATATCTCCGCTTTGATAATTCTGAAAGGTAAAGCCATTGCCTTTGCCGTCTCCACTGTCTTGGACAGAATCTTTAAGCCCGCCTGTTTCACGGACAATCGGGATCGTACCATACCGCAGCGCAATCATCTGCGAGAGGCCACAGGGCTCTGTTTTACTGGGCATTAAGAAAAGATCCGCTCCGGCATAAACTTTACGGGACAGTTCCGGAATAAATCCAATACAAGCACATAGCCTTCCAGGATACTTATTCTGCATGTCACGGAAAAAGTTTTCATACTCCCAATCCCCACTGCCGAGAACGACAAACTGGATATTGGACTTCCACATAATCCCATCCAGTGTTTCTTTTACAAGATCCAATCCCTTATGGCTCACCATTCGGGTAACCATCCCGATCATCGGCACATTTGGATCCTGCATGAGTTCTAAACGTTCCTGCAGGGCACGCTTATTCTCAGCTTTTTTAGAAATATCGTCCACCGTATAATTCTGATAAATATCGGGGTCAGTCGCAGGATTATAGGAATTTGTATCAATTCCATTCAAAATTCCGGAAAGCTTCCACTGCCGCTCCCGCAAAATCCCATCGAGTCCACTGGAAAACCATGGGTCTAAAATCTCTTGCGCATAGGTTGGGCTAACCGTCGTCACACGGTTGGACGTTTCGATTGCACTCTTGAGCATATTAACGCAATCATCATATTCCAAAATAGAAAAATCATTGTTTGGGATTCCCAATACGTCTTCTACCAATTCTTTTCCGTATTTTCCCTGATAAAGAATATTGTGAATGGTAATCACCGTTTTAATTCCACGATACCAATCATTATTTGCATAGAAAATGCTGTAATAAGTAGGCACCATAGAAGTCTGCCAATCATTGCAATGAATAATGTCGGGTTTAAAATCAATATAGGGCAGCATTTCGAGAATCGCACGGGAAAAAATGCAAACCGTTCTGCATCATCATAATGTCCGTAAAGTCCATGGCGCTTAAAATAATACTGATTATCAATAAAATAATAAATCACTCCGCCGGAACGGGCTTCAAAGATACCGCAATATTGGCGGCGCCACGCAACCGGCACCGAAAGGCTGGTAAGGAAGCGCATTCCTTCGCGCAGATCCTGGGGAATATCCTCATAGAGAGGCATTACAACCCGACAGCCGACCAAACGCTGACGGAGCGCCTGCGGCAAAGAGCCCGCTACATCCGCAAGCCCTCCGGTCGCAGCAAAAGGTCTCGCCTCACTGGTGCAATAAAGAACTTTCATCTTCTAAAAAACCTCCTTCTGTCCTTTTGAGGGAACTTTTCAGCGCTTTTTTGTATCACGAAAAGATAAAAGTAATCAGACAATGCTGCCTTTACTGATAAAGATTGGATAAGACTGATATCCCTGCAGAGAACGATCATGTTTTAGGATGACATCTTTATCGGTAATCACATAATTCAACTGGCAATTAGGTCCGATTTTTGTATCCTGCATAATTACGCAGTTATGTATCTGGCTGCCTCTTCCTACATGGACTCCACGGAACAAAATACAATTTTCAACTTCTCCCTCAATCACACAGCCATCTGCTACAATACTATTCTGCACGGAACAATCCAGACCATACCGTGCAGGCATATCATCCCGCACCTTTGTATAAATCGGGCGCTCCGCATTAAAAAGTTCAGCACGGACCGCCGGCTGCATCAGTGACATACTTGCTTCGAAATATTCATTGATACTGCAAAGATGGCGGATATATCCGGTAAACGGATATCCATAGACTCGAAGACGACGCACATTACGCTGAATAAAATCGCGCTTAAAATCATAAAGGTTGCGGCTGGCACAGTCATCTACCAGTTCCATCAAAAGCTCCCGGCGAAGAATGGTCAGACCGATCGCATAATTGCAGGCTCCCTGCAACTTTGGATCCACCAATACATCCTGGACCACACCATCCGGATCCACATCGCAAACCAATGGCGCTGGTAATCCATTGGGAACCTCACCGTAACGATAAACGATCGTCATATCGGCCTCTTTGTCAAGATGGGCTGCCATCACATCGGAAAATTTAATATTACAGACAAAATCTGTATCCATCAACGCCACATATTCTTCTTTGGAATTTTGAAGGAAACGGCGAATGGAAGAAAGTGCTTCTACCCGGCTGCTGGAATACTGAGAAGAATTTGCAGAAAACGGCGGCAAAAGAAACAATCCCTCGCGTTTTCTGGAAAGGTCCCATGCTTTTCCAGAGCCCAGATGGTCCATTAAAGACTGATAATTTGCCTTCGTGATAACGCCCACTTTATTGATTCCGGAGTTCACCATATTCGAAAGTCCAAAATCGATCAAACGATACCTGCCACCAAAAGGGACACTGCCCATCGTACGGATCTCTGTCAGTTCTCTCAGTTTTTCCTCATGAATGTTGGAGAAAATAATTCCCAATACATTATTTCCATTCATTTTGTCTCCACCTCTTCCAAAGTTTCTGAATCCACCATTGCTTTGGGAGGAATGACCGAATTAGGAGCAAGCGTACAGTTATCCCCGACAACTGCAACTCCCCACGCTGATTTATCTTTCATATCTTCCGGCCGTTCTCCAACAACAGAGCCTTTCCCGATTACAGAGTTTTCTGAAACGATCGCATACTGAACCACTGCATTCTCTTCAATACGAGTCCCAGGCATGATGATAGAGTCGCGCACAACCGCTCCCGGCGCAATATAAACACCAGAAAACAGCACTGAGAAATCAACGGTGCCATAAACATTGCCGCCTTCTGCGACAATAGAATTCTGCACCCTTGCACCCTTTGCAATATAATGCGGCGGCATTACCGGATTTCGAGAATAAATTTTCCAGTCCTCTTGTGCAAGATCCATCTGCATTTTAGGATTGAGCAAATCCATATTAGACTCCCAGAGACTTTCGATAGTGCCAACATCTTTCCAATATCCTTCAAAGTGATAGGCAACCATTTTTTCGCCGGCACTCAGCATCGCCGGCAGTACATCATGTCCGAAATCATTGCTGCTCTTAGAATTCGCTTCATCCTCTTCCAAATACTGCCGCAGTTTGCTCCAAGTAAATACATAAATGCCCATGCTGGCTTGATTGCTCTTTGGTACTTTTGGTTTTTCATCGAATTCTTCGATTACGCCGTCCTCATCGGTATTGAGAATTCCAAAACGAGAAGCTTCCTCCGTTGGAACTTCGATTGCAGCAATCGTGCAGGCTGCTTCCATTTTTTTATGATACGCAATCATTTTGGAATAATCCATTTTATAAATATGGTCGCCCGAAAGCACCAAAACATAATCCGGATTATAACGCTCAATATATGGAATATTCTGATAAATTGCATTGGCGGTACCCTTGTACCAATCCGACTTCTTACTGCGCTGATACGGGGGCAGCACCGTAACCCCTGCATTCATACGATCAAGATCCCACGGCTGACCGGAGCCTACATATTCATTTAAAATCAGCGGCTGATACTGAGTCAGCACGCCAACTGTTTCAATTCCTGAATTGACGCAGTTGGAGAGAGGAAAATCAATAATGCGATATTTCCCTCCATAGGGAACCGCTGGCTTTGCCAACTTTTTGGTCAAAACACCAAGGCGGCTCCCCTGACCTCCCGCCAAAAGCATTGCCACGACTTCTTGTTTAGGCAACATGTTAATTCCTCCTTCTATCAAACCTCTTTACTGCTATGCAAATGTGCAGAACTTTTTTTGGAAGTTGTTTTTTTGGACTTTTTTGAATTTTGCAATTTCTGCTTTTCCCCTTTTTTTAAAGTTGACATTCTCTTTTGAGGACTGTGGCGTTTCAGTTTTAGATAGATTACCGCATACGGCGCCAAATGCAGTGAAATTGATTGTTCCTGATGATGCATCGGGAATTTCTTGCTGCTTCTGATTCCGCTGCCGTTTGTCACGCCGCTGCCGCCATATTCCGTGCGGTCTGTTGAAAAGATTTCCTCATAGATCCCGCTTTCGGGAACCCCAATCCTATAATCCGGATGATCTACCGGAAGAAAATTACAAACGATGATCAAATTTTTCTTTTTCTTGTCAAAACGCTGAAAAGCAATTACACTTTGAGTGTAGTCATCATTGCTGATCCATGAAAATCCGTCCCAACTAAAATCGATCTCCCAAAGAGGCGGCATTTTCTGATAGAACAAATTGAGTTCCCGAGAAAAGCGGCGCAGTTGTTGGTGTTCCGGATTTTCCAGGAGTCCCCAGTCCAGCTCTTTTTCATAATTCCATTCGATAAACTGGCCGAATTCGTTCCCCATAAAACTGAGCTTTTTACCTGGATGCGCCATCATATAAGCCATAAATGCCCGCACGCCCGCAAATTTCTGTTGTCGGTCTCCAGGCATCTTATTGATCAAAGAACATTTTCCATGGACAACCTCATCATGAGAAATCGGCAGAATATAATTTTCTGAAAATGCATAGAAAAATGAAAACGTCAAGCTGTCATGGTTAAACTTTCGATAAATTGGATCAAGCGAAATGTAGCGCAGCATATCATTCATCCAGCCCATATTCCACTTGTAGTTAAAGCCCAGACCACCTACTTCGGAAGGCTTGCTCACAAGCGGCCATGCTGTCGATTCTTCCGCAATCATCATTGCCTGCGGACATTCTCTGAAAACTGTTTGATTCAGCCGCTGCAAAAAAGCAACCGCTTCCAGATTTTCTCTCCCGCCATCCTTATTCGGTAGCCATTCTCCCTCTTTTCGGCTATAATCCAGATAAAGCATAGAAGCAACTGCATCCACTCGGATTCCATCGATATGATACTCTGTCAGCCAAAATACCGCGCTGGAAATCAAAAAGCTCATAACCTCACTGCGGCCATAATCAAAGACCAGTGTGCCCCAATCTTTATGCTCCCCTTTTCTTGGGTCGCTATACTCATAGCAGGGCGTACCATCATAACGGGCAAGTCCTGACATATCCTTTGGAAAATGTGCCGGAACCCAATCCATAATGACGCCGATTCCAGCTTTATGGCAATCGTCTATCAATTTCATAAACTGATGCGGCGTTCCGTATCGGGAAGTCGGTGCAAAATATCCAGTTACCTGATATCCCCACGAACCATCAAATGGATATTCTGTTACAGGCATCACTTCGATATGCGTATAGCCCATCTCTTTGACGTAAGGAATTAATTCTTCCGAAAGCTTTTCGTAACTGAATGGATTTCCGTCCGGATAGCGCCGCCATGAACCGAGATGTACCTCATAAATATTAACAGGAGCCGTATCATGCGGATGACGGGACTTTTGTTTCTGCCAGTCATCATCGTGCCATTGATATCCGGAAAGCTCATAATAGCGGCAGGCTGTGCCGGGACGGGTTTCAAAATGGAACGCGTAGGGATCGATCTTATAAAGCTCTTCTCCCTCGCCCGTTGTCACACAAAATTTATACCGTTCATATTTTTGTAAGACAAACGGAAGCGTGCACTCCCAAACTCCATCACTAATCTTTTCCATCGGCGCTTCCAGAGGATCCCAGTTATTAAAATCGCCTACCATAGAAACTGCTTTTGCATTCGGTGCCCATGCACGGCACTGAGTTACTTCTTTTCCCTGCTCCAGCTTTTTATGAACTCCTAGATACTGATATGTACGGCAATTCGTGCCTTGGTGAAAAAGATATAAAGGCAAATTATTTTCTTTTTTGCTTTTTTGCATATTAACTGACCTCTTTTCCACCTTTTTATTAGGTATTATTTATAGTCTCATCATATCACATATCCCAAAAAATTCAAGCATTTTGTAAAACTTCTAGACTTTAAGGGGATTTGTTTTTTAGTTTTTTAGTTATATTGATAAATATCATCCTTTTTTTAGTCTGTAAAGAAATAAAAAACTTTATTGGATTTTTTTGCGTGCGTTTTAAGAATAACAGAACAGAATTAAAAACCTTGTCCAAATTGGTCTCTTTGGGTAAAACTTTTACAGCCTTCTAAGTCTATAAAAAAGCGCATCAAGAAGATAAATTTCTTCCTAATGCGCTTTCCTTAAATATCTGATTAAAACACTTATGTTCCTATGGTGACAGTTTTTATTCATCACTATATAAAATACCAGCATCTGTTTTATCTAAAAATGGCATTGCCAGCTTATCACCATTCTGGTGCATGCCGCAGATGATTTTCTCTATGAGCTTGGCTCTTTAACCGGTAGCCTTGCTTCGGCCGGCCTATTTTTCCGTAGGTGTTGCAGATCTCTGCTAAACCAACAGATACCATGTACTGTAAATAGCGGTAGGTGGTCTGGTAGGCAAAACCTGTGCTGTCCGCAACTTGATTCACGGTGAGAAACGTTTTCTGTCCTTGAAAAAACTCCATAATTCGGTGGAGAGTGGGAAGTCCGATTCCTTTGGCAAGAGGCAAATTTTCTAAAGTGTCTGGCGCTCTTTCACTTTCCAACAAGCGGATATGCAGATGAATACGGGAGATCAAATCCGGAGCCTTGATAGGTTTAAGAGCAAAGTCCGTAGCTCCCGCTTCCAAAAAGCGGTTAGCTACCTCTTGGCTCTCATCGATGGTGAAAACCAAGATCGGCACCGTAGAAGAAAGATTCCGCAAGCGGCGTACTCCTTCAATTCCGTTGACATTGGGCAGATGATAATCAATTAAAACGAGGTCTGGCTCATACTGCTGAAACAGCTTCAGCCCCACCGGAACATCCGGTGCCATCAAGGCATTCCAGCCCTCAAAGTCAAAAATGGCCTTTAGAGCATAGCGAATATCCGGCTCATCGTCAATGGATAGGATTCTGATTGGATTATGCATAATTCTCCTCGCTTTCTGGAATTAGAATGGTCGCAACGGACCCCTTTCCCACTTCACTGGTCATTTCAATGGTTCCATGATTTTGTTCTACCACTTGGTGCACAAAGCTCAAGCCCAAGCCATGGGAGTTTCGTGTGGAGAAACCGTCTTCCCAAATGGAATTTAAAATTTCTGCCGGGATTCCCTTTCCGTTATCCTTCACTTGAAAGCATACGTCCCCATTAGGATTTTGGGCATCGAGCGTTACCAAAACGCAGATATCTCCTTTTCGGCCAGGCTCTAATGCATAGTATGAATTCTCTATTAGATTAATCAGCGCCCGCAGAAATCGAATCTCGTTGACTTCGACCTTGATTTCAGGAACCGAATTGCAGGTATGCACCAGTGTTGCATACTCCGCATTTGAAATCTGTGCCAAAAGTGCTCGTATGATATGTTCAGTCGTCACCACAGAACGTCGGTTTTCATACAGCACTTCCGAAATCATGGAACTCATGTGATCCATAGAATTTTCCACCCGGGTTAAGTATTCTAGCTCTCGGTTATTTTGCGGACAGCTTAACTTTACTACACTCACCAAAGCCTGCGCACTAGTCAGGGGCGTTTTAAGGTCATGCACCAAATGACGCAGCTCCTGCTGAGTACGTTCTTCCATAGCCTGCAATCTCTGCTTTGTGTGCATTTTCTCATTTTGTTCTTTGATCTCATTCATTTGGCGCAGGTTGTTTTCATCCAGAATCAACTTGCACATCAGAATAGACCCGGAAAAAAGCAGGAAAAACAGCAGTGTGGCGGCAAATTGCAAATAGGAATCCGCCCCCATAAAATGAGAAATGACCTTGATGTCCGTAGAAGTTTCTCCTCGGCCAAAAGGCAATTCATCCAAATCAGGCATTACATCCAGGAACTGTAAAGATATAATCATCAAAATTACCATCAGCGTCTTTTTGGAGAGATTCACTAGGTTAAAATTGATCTTTTCCAGCATGACGAGCATGGCAATCAGCATTAAAGCCGGTCCGCCAAAATCATATCGAATATGATAAATTTGTCCGATTAAAAAATAGACAATGGGAATAATGGTACAAATCAGAAGTGCCCGCAAAAAAGCAACAGGCTTTCCTTTGTAGCTCATCTCAATGGCCTCGCCAATGAAAAAAGCACCCACATAGTGCGGAATACAGCGGATGGCGTTTAGAGCTACCAGTTTGAGCGCCGCATAAATGATATAAACACGCTCCTGAGTCGCAATGGATTGGTACAGAATTTCATAGATCTGAAAGTTTTGCACATTTACCAGATTCGGCATTAGAAGACTCAACAAAACAAGAGAAATTCCGATGGCCAGATTACGCCGGTCTATATGCTTAATTTTCAGATTACTCATCGCTTTTTCCTCCCGCGCCAATATAAAACCAAGATCACAAAAGCCAACAGCAGAGCAGTTATCACCGCCGGAACAGAATAGGTGGTCACATAATAAATTGTGCTAGTTCCAGGTTCCGACAACACAGCAGGATCAAAAGGCAAGCCATAATCGGTACACAATTTTTTAATATCGAGCAAATTGATAACCGGCAATCCTTTATCATGATAAAGATCCAATAGGCCGCTTTTCTCTGTTACCGGTGCCAACACCGTTTTCGGGCCCGTAACACCATAAACCATTTTCTTTCCGCTCACACCGATAGAAGTCATGTTGCCTCCCACCCCGACATAGCAGGAAATGGGGCCATATTCTTCATAGAGAGCCATGCGTTCTTGAAGATTCTTCTGAAAATCAGGTTCTTTCCAAAGAGTGATTCCCAAATTATGAAGACTCTGCTCCACTTGATTTCTCAGATTTGGATCCATGCTAAGGCCGCAGTCACTGTCGCCGCCCAGCGTCACTCTCAGTACGTTGTCCGTAAGCAGTCCATCCTTAACCAGCAGCTTCAGCATGGCCGGGAAAGTCAGCTCCGGGTTATTGGCCCCATAAGTAGAAGCTCCCACGGAAGGAATCGTCAGAGCCTTAACCTTCATTTCCTCGCAGGCACAAAGCACTGCCAGATTCATGGAAGGGAAAGAACCGGAGACCCCTACCCCTACCGTATCGCCTTGCTTAACTCCAGCCTTTTCCAAAAGTGCTACACATAGAGCAGCCATATCACTGTTTGCAGTGGTGCGCTTCGCTTGCAAATCCCCTAAGGTAGTAGTGATTCCATTGTATTCTTCTCCCAACATACCTGTCCCAAAAATATCCTCAGGATTTAAGGGAATGTTTCGCTCCTGCTTATAGTTTTTCACCGCATCCATACAGGCCTGCATACGCCGAGCGGCCGCCAGCCTGACTTCATAATCCGAAGTTTTCACCGACTGTCCGCCGACACTGATAAACCAAACCGCCAAACAAAGAACAAGGAGTAGAAAAACGAGGTGGATTTCCCGCCGTGTCAGCTTTTGCTTCATGGCGCACCCCCTATAAGCCCAACGCCGGGTGCCCAATTAGGAGCATAATGAGTGCCAAAACAGCCACCACAATGCCAAGAGATAAAATGGATTTTAAAAGGCCCTGACGCTCGAATTCCCGTGCCATGATTCCCGCTACAAGACAGCCGATCATGTTAGGATGTCCCAAAAACAGGCCGCTCATTGTTATCAACCAGTCGATCAAAAACGCTACCAGAATAGAGGCAGCAAAGCTTCTTCTCCCATAAAGGATCATTACGTTGCCCATCAGTTTTACGATCCCCCAAGTCACAAAAGCAATCAGCAGTGTGTAAAAAACACGCTCCGGTGATTTTAGATTCAGGGCGATGTAACCGGGAACCACCAGACCCGCTGGAGACAGTTGGGTCAATTCGGAAAAAAGGACGCTGATGATCACTCCAAGAACCACAATATCATAATACATCAGGGGTTCCCTCCTCACGAATTCGATCCATTAGTTTTTTGCCTTCCATAGCAATGTTACCTGCCGCAAAAATCACATCTTCCGGTTGTAAACCAGAAAATTCAAGCTTTGCGGCTCTTTTATAAAGCTGTATTTCCGGCATCTTCTCTTTAGAGATGCGCCGAGGCAGAGTATGATACAGAAGTTTTCGTCCAGATCCCAAAAGCCATAAGGAATCCGGCGTCAAATCACGCACCAGCTCTGCCATCTGTATCGTACGGGAAGCCCTATCTGCTCGACTATTTAAAAGCAAAATAAATTTTCCCTTCCCGAATTCCAGCTTTTTGTGCAGAGTCTCAAAGACTTTCAACGTAGACTGCAAATCGTTGATAGAGAGACCATTAATAAAAAGCGCACCCTTCCCGACCCGATAAAAAGACAAGGCATAAGGATCCCTTTGATAGAAAGTATGCATTCCGAAAAGAGCTGTTTCCCGATTTACCCCCAATTGATCACAGACCGCCAAAGCTAAAGCCACATTATCCGGCCAATCAATCGTCGCAAAAGATTCTTCCGGTAAAACTTGAAAAATTCTTGTCCCAAGAGCTTGCGCATTTTTTGCCAGCACGCTGAATTGCTCCTGCTCGGCAGTAAACAAAATACCTGCCTTAGGAATTGTATTAGACAACGCCTCGGCAATCTCCGGCAACGTTTCCCCCATCACATCCGTGTGATCCAACCGTACATTCGTAATCACACCGATGTCTGCCCGCACCATCCGGTGCTGGGAAATATTCTGGTACACTGTATTCACAGCCATACATTCGATCACAAGCACATCAGCGTGCTCCTTAGCCGCTTTATGTAAAATCTGCAGTTGTTCGCGAATATTCGCTGCCCCTCGGCGGTGAATCAGCTGCTCCACCCCGTCCGTATTAATGGTCATGGGTAATGTCCCGGTCGTTTTGCAGAACACCCGCAGCCCTGCAGCCCGCAAACCGCCGTCAATCAGGCGAGTTGTACTGGATTTTCCACGGGTCCCGTTCACATAAACTACGTGCTTTATGGCACGGCGATCTTTTATGGCACGGCGATTTTCCCAGATTAAGTAGCCGAAAAAGACAGCTGCCAAAGCCAAAACCACCCCGATGGACTTTGTCATCGTGGTACCTCCTTTTCCTCCATCCCATACCAGTCCAGAATGAAATGGATCAGGGCCAAGTGATCTCCTACCCGACGCTCGAGAGGATACCCTCGGAAGGTTTCTATCGTTAAAGATGGAATATTTAATTTTTCGGCAACGGTTCGGTTGATACTCCCAGGCATCCCAGGACCATAAAAATTATAAGGTTCAGCGCACAAGGTTCCGGCGGCAGTATCGGACAAAATTGCGTCTATTAAATCTTCAATACCATCCATTTTCGTAACAATAATGGAGCTACCCAGATAATCCCAATTTTTTTGCTTAGGCAAAGCCTCATGGAGATCCACCACCAATGCAGGCTGTTCCCGCTGGATCAGTTCCCACAGCTCCGCAGCCAATTGCTCGCTGGGATCTCCTTTTGGATCACCCGGAAACAGACGGTTTAAATCCCAATTTTCTGCCGTATAACGAACATTATGCTTGGCACCGTAAACGTTGGCGGGTGACAAAATGTACAGCGTACCAGCTTTAATCAAAGCTGTACGTTTTAACCGGTTGGCAGCTTCCCAGCCGGCTGTCTCGTCACCGTGGAGCCCACCAACCACCACCAAACTAGGTCCGGGGCTGCTGCCTTTAAGAATCACCAGTTGGGTTTCCATGTCGGTACCTTGAGCCAACAGACTTGTGGAAATTGTTGAAAAAGGAGCAGAACTACTCGGCACCCCGGTCAAGATCAAGCATAACAGAAAACACAGTAAAATGCCACCTCTACGCAGGAGAACATTTGGATTCACTGTGATCTCACCTCCATCTAATGGTTCCTTAATGGGGATTCCGGATACTTTTGCAAAGCAAAAACCACTTATTAAATATTTGTATTACATTATAATACAATGTCCAATTATTATCAATAAAGTATTTATTTTCCTTATAAAAGCCGGTGTGAACCCATGGATTTTAAAATCCTGGACTCACACCGGTACGGTAAGGATGAAAAAGTATGAAAAAAGACGAAATCTTTACAAGAATAAAGTTGTACTCAGTTTAAGAAAGAACCTAAATGGGGACCACCTAATTGAGAGGGGTCAGCATCCGTAAACATTTGCTCATATCCAGGAACATTTTCAAAGCTGATTGGTTTATCGCTATGGATGGAACTAAAAGCTTTTGTATATTCGATGATTCCCTGCAGATGACGACCGACACGTTCTTCAATCGGATGGCCTTTTTCATCATAAGGAACATAGAGGAAGCCCTGCTTTGCAGCACTGACATAGAATTTATCCTTGCCGGTCAAAGCCATTTCTTCATTGGTAGCACCACGCAAACGACCCTGAGAAGCATTCGGGGCTTCCATCAAAATTGGATAGGTATCTGTGTAGTCACCAAGTTCCCGATGACTCAGGCCATGTAAGTTGGCAGGCGAAGGCTCCAAACTCATTTCAATGCCATCCATCTGCAGCTCCAGCATACCCTGTGCAGCGAAATCCATGGATTTTTCATGGGCAACCGTCGCATCATTAACCGGGTATTCAGGAGATGACTCATGCAAATCAAATGTCAGGTTGACACCCTCTTTATCGATCAGCTGTACGATAGCATAAGCAGTCTTTTCCATCAGATTGCCATCAGGTTTGCCAGGATAAGAACGGTTCAAGTTTCGAGTTTCGGAACCGGACAGTCGCTGACCGGAACCTGCATGAATATACACATCCGGATCAGGCCACTGGTCAACAGGATTTGCCGCACGAGAGCCGTAACGGAACTGACGTACCTGCCCATTCTTATTTGTAATATGCAAATACTGTGGAGAAGCCTCCTGGGCATCATTGTTTGTAAAGCCACTGTTGCAGGCTCTGGGGATAACATAGACGGTTCCTTGGTCCACTTTGACATTTTCCAAGAATGTCACAGCGGCTAAATAGCCGGCAGGCTCGTTAGGATGAGTACCACCCAAAAGCAACATAGAGCCACCGGGCTTAGAACCTTTGAACACATAAACCGGCGTATCTCCATAGGTACCTTTCAAATCTCCAAAGTAGTCACTCAGCATCTTTGTCTCCGTCACGTTAGCACTGGGATACAGCGTATCCGGTTTTTTAACATCCATAAAGTTTTTACCGGTTACAGCCGCAATTGTAAGCGCTGCCACAAGACAGATGGTAGCTGAAATAACATTCTTCTTACCCATAAAGTCAAATTCTCCTTTCTTATTTAATCATTAGAAAACGTAAGATTAACGGAATCACCACAAGAGCGGCGTTTGCCTGGAGCGCAACTTTCTTTTCCGTGAATAGATTCCAAATCGTGAAAATCAGAACAAGTGCTACGATTGCACGGTAAATCAGTGTAATTACCATATCGCTTCAGATCCTTCCTTATATAATCTTCGCCAGTTGTGGAGAAAATATAATGATAACGGTTGCCCAAACGATCATAATGATAGCGGGAACGATGCATTTTTTGAGGATGTCCGTATACTTCTCAACGCCGACAACCTGCGCTGCAAAAATACCAGCCAGCGCAGTAGGAGGCATCATGTCTCCCAAAGAGGCGATAAGAGAAATGGCCGCCGCGGTGATAACCTGATTTTTTGCCAAAAAGGCAAGCAAAAACGGAACGCCCAAAACAGAAGATGCACCATAAGAAGATACCGCGCCAAACAACGGGATGGAGATTGCCATGGCCAAATAACGCCATGCATCCGGAATACTTAGGCAGACGTTTACGATGAAACCGCGTACGCCAGTCAAAGTCATGATCTGAATGAACATTCCTACGCCCATTAAAATACCAAGCACGGGAAGGACCGTATTAATAGCTTCTTTGGCGGTCTTAAGTACAGGAACCTTTTTACCGGTAAACAGTCCCACAATAGCGCTTATAAGGAAAACTAGCGGCATCCCCAAATCCGGGATAGCAGGGACAGCTTTGTTCAGAATCATGAGAAATACACAAACTAAAATCGGAATATAATTTCGGAATCCATATTTTTCACGGGATTCGGTATTCATTCGCTGCCGAATTGCCTCATAATCCAGATGTCTGACATATTTAAAGCCAAGCATCAGTACAAACAGGAAAGCCAGTGGGAAAGTGAGCAGTGCCAGCGGACCTTCAAAGCCCACATAGGGAAGGTCGACGCCGCCGCCAATCAACATCGCCGGAATATTGACCGGAGGGGCGATCATTCCTAGGATTCCGCCCATAGCAATGATACAACCGGTTTCCAGCTTTGGAATTCCCATCAAAATTAGAACCGGCATCATAATGGAACCCGCAGAAAGAACTGCTGCAGTGGAAGAACCTGTAATCATGCCGGGGAACATAATAACCAACATAATAAGGCACAAAAGCAGTGCTGGGACTTTGTGAAAACGCTCCACGATCATACAGGACAGTGCGTCAAGGGAACCATTTTCCTGCAAAACTTTCATAAAGATCATGGCACAGGCGATTACTAAGATCGTATCTACATAAGAAAATGTACCTTCAACCAAGTGGCGAAGTGGAATTCCTTGGCCGCCGATTAAAGCACCTGCAATGGCAGAAATCACCATTGAGATACTCACCGGTAGCTTTAGCCAAAAGCAGCCGGCGATAAATACAATGACCATGGCGATGAAAATAATCAATTCAATGCACATGCAAAAACCTCCTTTAATAAAGAAAATCTGCCGCCGTTCATCCATCTGATGCAGTGGCAGATTTTCATGCTAGGGATATAGTGAGAAGATATAAGAAGAAGTTTTACTTGAAAGCAGCTTTAAGGACCTCTGGAACATCCGTTATTTTATCAACAGTATCCATTGGAATGGATTCGGAAGCCGCCAAGCCTTTCATCATCCCGTCTTTATCCCCCTCAGCTACTACAATTGCATAGTCGGCTTTCTCAAAAGCGGGTTTAATAAACTTATCGGACAATTCACCGCGGCGGGTTTGACCACCAGTATGCATGGCGATAATCGTCAATCCCTTGGCCTTCGCAGCGTCAACCAATTTTGCAACTCGGGCTAATTCCTGGTCTGCATCAATACCAGCAGCGCCAAGTCCTTTTGAAGAACCGCCGATTGCCAAAACCAGAGTCTTGGCATTGCCAATTGAATCCGCAGTAGCTAAATGGTCAGTCGTAGGATCTATGTTAATCTTCTTGAATAAAGTCTTTACCATTTCTACATCAGCGCTCTGTCCAACAGAGGTAAGCAGGATAGGCTGCTCCGCGATGGGTTGTTTGAGGCCTTGCACGCTGGTGGAAGCAGCACCGGAAGCAGCCGAAGAAGCCGTGGAATGTGCTGCGCTCTGTGCTGCAGAGGACGTACCACCAGATTCACCACAAGCCGCCATAGAGACGACCATCATTAGAGCTGCCACAAACGCTAAACCTTTTTTGAGTTTCATAATTGTTTTCCTCCTGAGATTTTACTAAATGCCGAAAAATGCCAGAAATTTTTCCCTTTTACAGGGAACCTAATTAAAATCAGAGTGCTTAAAATCCTAAAGCTTTACCGTCACGTCTAGGATCGGCCGCGCCCTCAAGAGTTCCGTCATTCTTGTACAGAACAGCCTGAACAGAGCCCATGCCGCGGTTCCACTCTTCCGTCGCTTTCATGGTATGACCAAGTTTGGTAAGAGCATCAACTACATCGGAGCTGAGACGGGTTTCATAACTATTTGTGTTTTTGCTGTAGCCGCTGATACGAGGTGCATCAACAGCTTCCTGCATGCCCATGCCATGGTCAATCACCTTAGAAATTGTCTGTGCAACGGTGGAGATGATGGTAGTGCCGCCAGGAGAACCAAGGACCATCAGAGGGGTACCGTCTTCCTTCAGAACGACAGTCGGGCTCATAGAGGACAGTGGGCATTTGCCGCCGGCGATGCAGTTCGGGCTCTTAGCATCGGGGGAGAAATCACCCATCTCGTTATTGAGCATAAAGCCATAGCCATCAACACATACACTGGAGCCAAAATAACCATTTACTGTTTGGGTAACAGAAACCATGTTGCCTGCTTTATCGGCAATGGAAAAATGAGTCGTTTCCTGATGTTCATAAGCGAAGGGATCGCCGGCATCGACTGGATCAGCGGACTTCTTGGTATCGATAAGCTGAGCGCGTGTCTTTGCAAACTCTTTGCTCATAAGGCCCTTCAGCGGAACATCGACATATTTTGGATCGCCCATATACTTAGCGCGGTCTGCATAAGCCAGCTTGAAAGCTTCAGAGAACAAATGGAGTTCGTCAGCGGAGTTTGCCTGCATTTTTGGCAAATCAAAATTCTCGAGAATGTTAAGAATTTCAATAATAATGGTTCCTCCAGAGGATGGAGCCGGGGAAGAAATGACTTTATAGCCACGGTAGGTTCCCTCAACAGGGTCAACATCTTTTACTTTATAGTTGGCCAGATCATCCATGGTGAGCAAACCATCATACTTGTTGTTCATTTCAACAACCTTTTGGGCAATTTCACCTTTATAGAATCCGTCGGTACCCTTATCGGAAATAATCTGTAAAGCCTTGGCATAATCTTTATTTACAAAGTTCTGTCCAACCTCATAGGGCATACCATTTTCGCTAAGGAACAATTTTCCAAACTCTGGGAACTTCTGCATGTTTTCATAACAGTTCGTCATATCATTGGCTAGGGTAGGGGTTACGGTAAAGCCCTTATTAGCCAAATCGATAACAGGCTGAATGACATCTTTACGATCCTTAGTTCCGTATTTGTCCAAAGCATACAGCATGCCGGCAACTTCACCGGGAACACCAGTCGACTTGCCGCCGACCATATTGGCGTTGTCTTTGACTTTGCCGTCTGAGCCTACTTCCCACATTGCAGGAGTAGCAGCCTGAGGAGCAACTTCACGGAAATCGATAAAGTGATTGGTTCCGTCAGCCAGATGGATGGTCATGAAGCCACCACCGCCAAGGCCGGAGGAATTAGGTTCGGTCAAGCCTAGAGTGAAGGCTGCTGCGACTGCAGCGTCAACTGCGTTGCCGCCCTCTTCCATAACCTGGCGGCCAATCTTAGAAGCCTCATACTTGCCGGTAGAAACGACACCTTTTTCTCCGTTATCATTTCGTCCGGTACGAACCGTTTGTTTATCGGCATCGAACAGCTTAAAGTCATCCAAAGATGTGTAGGAAGCGCTACTGCCCTGAGAAGCAGTAGAAGATGCTGATGAAGTGCTGGGATTCGTGCCACAACTTGTAACAGAGAGTAACATGGCAAACGCCATAAGCAGGGATAATGATTTCTGAGTCTTTTTCATAAATTTCCTCCTTTTCATACTTGGGCGCCCAGTAAACCTAAATGGGTATCATAGATTTGGAAAGGATTCGATTGCTTAAAACCAGCAATTTGCCCTTTCACGTGCTATTATGAGTTCAGTATATCACAATGAATTTTTGAAAGATATTTTTTCTCTTATTTATCTCAAAAATAATTCACACTTTCTTCATGAATTACACCTCACGTTCACACAGTTATGTAATACGTTATTATATTTTTAAAATGTTAATAATTTATAGCTATTTTATTCATTGTTTCCCCTTTTTTATCGCTAATTTAATGTTATTATTTAGTATTAATGGCTATATTGTAACCATATAAAAGCTAGATTTTTTAAAAAATTTCTTTTTAAAGTGAAGATATTTGCAATTAATTTTATTATTTATGCAAAATTAGTCAAATACGCCCGTGTAATTCATTCAAAGTGAATTATATCATTTTGTATAATGTGACGGATTTTAAAGTATCAATAGCCATATACCAAGTAAACCTTTTTCTACATCTGATTGTTTCAGTTCGAAGTGTACCTTCGGCAACTTGTTATAAAATGCAGCAATTCGTTTGTATAAAAATCACTGCATTATTATAAAAAAGGGATACCACTTACAAATCGGTGGTATCCCTTTTTTATAATGTATTCGCTATCTTTTACATTCGGTTCAGTGATTTCACTACATCCTTTTCCAAAAAATTACAAATGTTATAGCAATTCAATTTGCATATCCAAAACTTTTAAAAATCAAAGCCATTTACATTGTTGATTCCCGCGGTGTCAGCACCGCTGAAAAACTGACATGCCGAACAGCAATCGGTTGAGATTTGTCAGCCTCAATCGCAGCAATCACCATATTTGCAGCGCTAACACCAATTTCAAAACCCGGAAGTTCCATAGAAGTCAGGGTTGTTTCCAGCATTTCACCTATCCGGTATCCAGTCATACTGACAACCCGAATATCTTGCGGCACCCGAAGACCGTTTTCCTTTAGCGCACGCAGAACCCCCATTCCCTGAGCATCTGTTGCCGCAAGAATGGCATCCAGTTTTGCATTCTGATCGAGCAAACGCTCCGTGCAATCATGTCCATAGATTGTCCCACGGTTTTTAGAGGGGAGCTCCACTGTAATCTCTTTTAGTTTATTTTCGCGGATAGCCTTACTGTAGCCTTCATAACGTTCAACATAGGGGGAAATTTGCATAGAGCCGTTTATCAGACCAATATTCCGGCAGCCCTTGCTAATCAAATGTTCAACCGCTTGATAACCGACACTGACGTTATCAACTGTAACACTGCAAAGATTCGGGTCCAGTTGCCGAATTACTTGAACAACCGGCATTCCATCAGCACTCATATCCCGAACCAATCGTTTGTTGTACCCGGTCCCTGCAATAATCACTCCATCGACCAAAGCATTTCTCAGGCGGTTTAGGCTTTCTTTTTCTGTGGTCTTATCATCATCGGTATTACACAGAATCGTCGAATAGCCACGCTTTTGAGCTTCATCCTGAATTCCGGCAGTCAACTCCTCAAAAATCGAAAAGGACAACTTTGGGACAATGACCGCAATCGTATTCCGTTTTCCTTGCCGCAAACCACGCGCAAGAATATTGGGCTGATAGCTAAGCTCCTTTACTGCTTTTATAATGCGCGCTCGAGTATCCGGATGCACATAGGAGGTGTTGTTTAGCGCACGAGACACTGTGCTAACATCCACATTTGCAAGCTTTGCAACATCCTTTAAAGTAGCCATATTCACAACTCCTTTGATGAAACCTGCAATTTCTTTGACTGACACCAATATTATAGCAAATAACCGCTTATGTGCAATCGTTTGCATTAAATTAATTTTTGGTTCGTGGCTTCTTTTGAATGCAACAAGATAATTATTACTAAATTTTTTAAACTTATCTGTTATAAATAGATAAGTTATACAAATTATTGCATGTAATATGCAATAACTTGCAGAAGGAAGAAAAACAATTGACGTCTAGATTCGCTTGTGGTAAAAAATAATTAAAAAGGTGCAATCGCTTGCACAACCAATTCAAAACAATATGATAAGGAGATTATTCAAATGGCTAAGGTAAAAACTTTTAAAACAATTTTCCCGGCGGTCTCTGTTCCCCTAAATGATGACTACTCCATCAATGAAGAAGAATTTCGCGTATACCTTCGGTGGATCAAGAGCTTCTATGACAAAGGAATTCAGGGAATTGTCTGCAACGGACATACGGGTGAAATCACCGGCCTGACCAGAGCCGAGAGAAAAAGAGTCGTTGAAATCTGCGCTGAAGAGTGCGGAGATAAGATGACGATCATCTCTGGAGTCAACTGCGAGAATACCGCAGAAACCATCGAGATGGCAAAGGATGCCAAAAACGCCGGCGCGGACGGCATTTTGCTGATGCCCCCTCACATGTGGCTGCGTTTTGGCATGAACCCCAATGCTCCGTTCGAATACGTCAAAGATGTTGCTGAGGGTGCAGACATTGATATTATTATTCATTTATATCCTGCTACCTCGAAGGCATTCTATCCAGTAGAAACCCTGATCAAAATGTGCAAGGAAATTGAGCATGTAAAGTGCATTAAGATGGGCACACGTGTTACCTCCATTTATGAGCATGATGTCCGTGAATTGCGCAAACAGTGCCCGGACATTTCCTTAATTACTTGCCATGACGAAACCCTATGTGTCAGTTGGTTCCCCGGCATGGATGGCGCACTGATTGGCTTTGCAGGCTGTGTACCTGAACTGATCACTGAAGCATGGGATGTTTTCAAGAATCCCGAGAAGCATACACTTAAGGAAGCACAAGACGCATCCAACCGCATTTACCCGATCAGTCAGGCAATTTATGGCGGTGGTCAGCCTTCCGGCGAAGCACACGCAAGACTTAAAGAAGCCCTCAAGCAGCGCGGTATCTTCACGTCTGCACTTATGAGAAAACCCGTCCTTCCTCTGGACCAGAATCAGATTAGCTGGGTTGCGAATGGCTTGAAGCTCAGCGATCTGCCAAAGGTTGACATGGAACAATATAAATAATATGGTTATACTGCGTAGTCTGCGGTTAAAACCAGATATGCGCGGTTCTGAAAACGAGTAAAATCGGCAATGAAAAGCAGGCATATATCAAAACGCATTTCCTTCCATGTACGCCTGTTTTTTGCCCCTTTTCTCAACAAACAAGAAAGAGGAGTGCACTATGGCTTACGAAAAAGTAGATATGAGCAAACCAGTGCCCGAGCGGCTTGGCTTTGATCCTAAAAATGTAAAAAAGCTCTCCTTCCTAGAAATGCTTAAAAAGATCGGTCCTGGAATTGTCGCAACCGGCATTGTTATAGGCCCCGGAAATATTACGACCTCTGCTATGATGGGTGCAAATTACGGATACACAATGATGTGGCTGCTGATTCCTGTCATTATTATGGGCATCACTTTCACCATGGCATCGTATCGGATTTCTACTATGACTGGAATGCCTGTCATTCACGCAATTGACCATTATTTTGGTCGTGTTGCTGCCGCATTTTGCGGCACAGCACTCTTTCTCTCCTGCTTCTTCTTTACACTTGGCAACATTACAGGTACCGGTGCAGGCATGACCCTGATCTTCGGTTTTGACTGGAGAATCGGTGCGCTCATTATGCTTGCTGTGCTTGCATTCTGCTACTTATCCAAAGGTGTCTACGGCAAAGTTGAAAAGGGCATTCTGATCTGCATTATTGGAATGATCATTTCCTTCTTTGCAACACTAGTCGCGACTGGCGGTCCAAATTGGGGTGCATTCGGTCAAGGCTTAACCAACTGGAAGTTCGCGGATAATTCCTTTACTACAGCGCTCGGCTACATCAGCACTAACGCCGCTGTTACAGCAGGTATTTACGGAACTTATCTTGGCTTTGAAAAAAACTGGAAAAAAGAAGACCTTTTTAATGGTGCAATGCGCACAGATGCGATTTTCCACATCACAACCGTCGTCCTGATCTCAGGTGCTATTGTTTTGGTCGGTGCTATTGTTCTGAATCCAAGCGGTACAACCATTAAGGCTCCTGCACAGCTTGGGGATCTGCTTCGCCCATTCCTTGGCAATGCCGCTCCCATTATTATGGGCATTGCAATCATCGGCGCTGGCTTCTCTTCTTTGCTGGGAAACACTCAGCGCGGTGTTGTTCTGTTTAACGCAGGTATTAACAAAGAAACTGGATTAGATTCTAAACCCGTCAAAGTAGCCTGCTTTGTATGCCTTGCCGTCGCATCTGTGATTTGTTTTTCGTACGGCGGCTCTCCAACACAACTAATCTTCATTGCAAATGTTGCAACTTCAGTTGCGACGCCTGTCGCTGGGCTTTTTATGGTTTTAATTCTCTGGAAAAAAGAACTGTTCAACGGTTATAAAACTCCCAGAGCATTGCAGATTTCCATGACTGTCTGCTATCTTTTCGCAGTTTATATGACCATTAACGCATTGATGGTTCAAATTCCGAAACTCATCCACTCCTTTTAAAAGCGGAGCGAATATACACCATACTTAACCTTCTTTAAGCCGTTACCTTCTTAAAAGGTGACGGCTTTTTTATAAAATCAGAGGAATAAGCATATGGCTTCAATAAGATAAAAAAGCACCCTTTACTAAAGTACAAAAATACTCTAATAAAGGGTGTCGATTGCTTGTTATACGATAGCGAATTCGGTACTCACTTCGGCACTTACAAGCGCTTTATCGTTATCGTAACGAACCCATGTTGTTCACAACACAAATTACTTGTCAAAACATCTTCGATTCTTGAATCACTTAAAAAGGTCAATCACAAGCCATTATTCAGGCATGGTCAACTTTGCTCATATGCTCAATCAGCATAAGAACTTTGTTGCTATAGCCCCATTCATTCAATTATAGCAACCGTTGAACAAATGGCTTAAATAGCGAGTTGTTACACACAAATCACGATTTTATATAGGATTTTCCAATAATAGTTGTAACGACTCAATCAACAGTTACAACATGTATTTATATTACTACAATTTATACTAATTGTAAATACTTGTTGCTGCCTAAAGGCATTAATCCTTTTCGGTATTCAAAATCCCACTTGCGAATGAAATCCATCAGCTATAACCGCTGTCTGGGAAAAAAGCAGTTGAAATAATGTAAAGTATCCCCATAGAATATAAAAATAGAGGGATATTCACCCGCTCAACTCAATACTATTTATATAAATATCAGAAATTATTCTACTTATTGTTTTTATAAACAATTCTTCCATCTGGATAAATTATTTTATCTTTGAATCGTATACACATACCGTCATCACAGGCTTTTTTAATTCCTGCTTTCATCTTCTTATTCTTGCTATAACAATTAGCACCATTCAATACAATTGATTCCAATAGTAAAGATAGAAACATTTTAATAGCTCCTTTTATCTTTATTTCTAAAACTATTTGTACCATTATCTGGCTTTGCCCAAAATGGAACTCTCTCAAGGCCATATTCATCATGCATTCTCTTAATATTTCTATCACTACTTCTATTCCAAAAGAAATTGTTTATACCATTTTCCGCGCCTTATAAACGCTCTCAAATGTTTTTGTATTGACTTCTATTGTATTCTGCGGCTTTTGCAACCGCTATGCCCTCACGTTGATGGTCTAATATATAATGCTCCGTAAACCTGTTGAAACTAGCATCCTCAAAAAATAATGACATTCATCGCATGCTACATAATCATAGTTTTCAATACTTTCTTCAAAAGTCTGATATAATCCCAATGTAATTTTTGTAAAAGCCCATGTCAGGCTAGACTCAATATCACTAATTTGTTGCTTATATAGCAAAGTCCTATTGCTTTTAATAGAAGCATAGATTTATGTTGATCCTTACACCAATTCAGTAATTTTTTCTTAATAAATTCACTTTTTCCGCTACCTGTTGGAGATTTTATTAAAATTATATCTCCCTTTTTCCAATTTTTATAATCATCCCTAATTACTTCACTAATATATTTCTTAGACAAATTGGCACTTCCCTTGCCATTATTGTTTCAAAAACTATTATAGCACTAATTTAGATGATTTAGAACAGACGTAATATTTCTAAATATATTTGCATAAAAAAGAGCAGCCTATCGCTTTTATAGCGCTAAACTGCTCTTAATTTCATACTAAGCACTTGTAATAGTATGTTACAAGCGCAACATACCATAATTTCCCTATTTCTCTATTAATAAATTCTATAATTGAATGTTTAATTTTTCAGATCATCAAGGGATCAACCAATTTAAAAGTGAAATCTTTTTTATTATAAATACAGTCATTACACTTATAAAATAAATGGGAATAGGCGCTAATAACATATATCCAACAGAATAGGTATTAAAAAATTTCCATACAATTGGGAAATAAATCATTTGCACTAAATAAACACCTAAACTTACAGAAGATAATTTTGTTATAACACAGCAAAAGAATTCACTAAAAATTTTTTTAAAATGAAAATTTTCAACAAATACAAAAACAGCAGCAGCCATCACAAAATTGCAAATGGAAAAATAGCTTCTTAGAGTACTATATATATGATTTAATTGATAGCTACGAATATATGTAATCCCAAACATAATAATAAATCCCAATATTCCCAACACATATAGAATCCTTCTTTTTAAATATGTTAATCGATATTGGGAAAGATACCACCCAGCTAGGAAAAAGCACATATATCCTTTCCCAAAAGGAATTTCAAAATCTGGAGTTATTTGAAATTTAGTCCATAAAGTAAAATCCCGTAAAAATGCAGTCCCAAAAAATCCTAAAATAATAATGTATAACAAAAGCTTTTGGTAGTGCTTATTAGCCAATAATGAAACAACTGGAACAACAAGATAGATTCCAATCAAGTGATAAAAAAAATAAAAAATAGAAACTATTTTACCATTGAGAAAAAGAGAAATAGCATCTATAAAATTAGATACATGAATAGAATGATGAAAATAAGAGTTATAAAATAAATAGCACTCCAAAGAAGAAACGGCAAAACCACATGAAAAAATCTTTTCTGAAAAAATATTTCAGTTGAATATCTTGTCCGATACCCTAGTAAGGTCGCGCCGCTAATCATAAAAAACACGGCTACCGTCCAATGCGCAATCGTTTCTAGGAAAGAACTGACTCCCCATGCTGGCGTAACAAAAAAATACCCAACATCCTCCAGAACAGTGAAGAGCAATAACTGCAAAGCAAGATAAAACATTCAAAAAATCAATGGACAAATTTCCTTGAGATTCTCCCTTTTAATACTATAGGGGCATAAAGTACAGCTGATCTCTTCTATCAGCTATTCTTTATGCCCCTCTTTAAAAGTTCCAAGTCCTTTTTAATATAGCTCAACGACTCATTTTTCCAACCCAATCGTCGTAAATTCATTTCTAAATTTTCTGTAAAACAAATATCTTGAAAAAAACAAAATGGATTCGGTAATTCCTCTTAAAATAGCAATTGTAATTAAATCGAATCTTCCTACTGCAATTAATAAAAACAATCCCAACACCTGGATACATGCTGTTACAACCGTTGTCATAGTTGTTTCCTTTTCTTTCCCGATCGCTCCAAGAGTAGGCCACCCGAAAATCATAGAAAAAAAGCTAAAGAAAAGCACTGGAACTAAAAGTTTTAAAATTGGAGCTGCATCAATGTACCGGCTTCCTCCAATAATAAGTAAGGCATATTTTGCTACAAAAAACGTAAAGATACAGCCTGCAGCAATTAAAGGAAGAAATATTTTTATAATTCGCTTGATAATTCCAATATCTTTATTTCTCACCATCTGAGGATAAATTCCATCTGCAATGGGGCTATACAAAGACTGTATCGCTCCAATAATTTGCATACAGACTCCCCAATATGCAACCTCAGCTGTATTAAAATAGATTCCTACTAAAACAGTATTAAATGCGTTAAAAGCTGTGGTTGCCATATCTGAAAAGAAATAAACAGCTGATTCTTTAATTTTTGTAAATGCAATTGAAATCCCTTGAGGTCTAATTCTAATATTATTTTTCCATAACTCAATCCATACTAGAACGACAGCAGCAATAGATCCTATAATATCCAGAATCGGAATCCAGAAAACATCTTTATCGCTCTTAACAAAGAAAAAGGTTAATATGGTGGAGATTCCCCGCATAACAACAAACCTAATGGTTATAATTTCCATCTTCTCGATTCCACGAAAATAGAAATCCATTAAAAAACACGTTAAAAAGACGACCACAAAGGAAAGAATTGTAAATAATGCATTCTCATTTAAAATCTTAATGAAATAAATTAGGATACATAAACATCCAAAAGCAAAACTCCCCAATAATATTCTTGCCATAAATATGTTTCCAACTTCATGGTTCAGCTTGTCTTGATCTTGTCCCGCCATTACAATGTCTTTTGTCCCTGAAAGGATAAATCCAAAATCCACAATTAGTTGCATATATTGCATGATGGCCTTTACATAGGTTATTACCCCATAGCACGGAACCGTCAGTACTCTTGTTAGATAAGGCAATGTTATTAAAGGAAAAATCATTTTTGCAATGCTCATAATATAAAGCATTGAAGTATTCTTGACGATAGCATGCTTACTGTTTTTCATTTTTTATCCATCCTATAACAAAATATGCAATACAAGTGCTTTAGAACCATCATTCCACAATATGACTCACAAAGCTGATATAAAATTCATAAAGCTTTTAATCTATTATTGTGACAGTTTATTTTTCGAAGGATCAGAAGACTCTCCCTCTTTAACATGATTCGCAATGGTCAATGCATATCCTACCATAGACCAGAAAAAAACGACAAAATATGTCACACGGTACATAATATGAGATTCTACCATCTCATGGACTGAAATTGCAATCATAAGAATTAAGAAAAAAGACAACAAAAGCTTTATAAATCCATCACTTCTTCTAATCTTTTTAAATAAAGTCACCATTACAGAAATAAGATAAATTCCCAATATAGCAAATCCAAAAGTGCCTGAACTAACTAAAACCATTAAATAACCATTATGAAGACCTGCAGCATGTAAATTAGGATCTAACCACTTTAAAGTAATATAGGGTACCGAATATTGATAAATTCCTTCACGTGTTACCCCAAAGAAAGGATGCTGGCAAAAGACCTTCAGTCCGGCCTGCCATAAGTCCAACCGACCATTTAAAATGCCGCCTCTGCTCTCTAAAGTAGTATCGTTTCGTTCTGCTTGAAAATCTTTCACCGCTTTTGTATTACCTGACTGGCTAGGAGCAGACGACGCGGGCGCCTGACTGTTAGCTGCAGCAGATTCTGTCTTTTTTTCTGCTTCTTGAGAAGAAACGCGCACTGAACTCACTGTTTTAGGAATAAGAAAGAGTGTGTTTCGAACCGGTTTCTCAAGTACAATCGGCAATAGCAAAAATACAACACATACAACTGCTGCTTTGAGCTTTAACGAACGACATTTATGGGCTTTGTTATTTTTCGTAAAATACCAAGATCCCACAAAAAGCCCTAGAAAAATTGAAAAAACGATCATAGAAGCACGGCTTTGCATCAATGTTAAACATGCATACTGAAGTATTGTATTAATTATAAAAAAAGCATTCCATCCCTTTAAATGTTTTTGACTTCTATTGCCCTTTGTTAATAGCGTCCATAATGAAGCAGCTATCGAAAAGCATCCCAACATTCCTCCTACATTGGGATTCGAAAGTCCCCATAAGCGATCTTTTGCCATTCCAAAGTAAATAATATCACTTTTTAATTCCGGATTTTGAAAAGCATATGAAATTTGGTTAACAAAAGTATAAAAGGAAATAACAGCAAATAAGAACGAAACGCCTATTAATAAATACAAAAGGATCTGCACTTCACGAATAATTGTGTGCTCATCTTTTCGGGGATCACACTGTGTAAACAAAAGGAAAAACAATGCCATATAGCACCATTCGGAAAAATTCTTAGAAAACATAACTGAGTGATTTACAAGAATTGATATTCCATATAGCGCTAAATAGGCTAGTAAAAGAAAAATTCTTTTACTAGAAAATAAATTTTTCCAATTAATTTTGGCCTGATAAATCAAAACAATTGTTCCCCATCCTAAACAAACTTTCATAAGAGGACCAATGTAATTTCCAGCAAAAGCAATCAAATTAATCAATGTCAAAAATGAGAAAATAAATTTTACAGAAAACTCATCAAGAAAAATGTTCTTAAATGAGATGGTCTTATCTTTTCTTATCGTCATGCTGTAATTCTCCTTTATCGTTCAAATGAAGATTTATTCGGAAAAATTTGATCAAAACATTTACAAAGTTGCAATGACTCTTCTTCAAAATTAAGATTTGGATCATCGTCACTTAAACAAATCATCTGATAATTTTGGCTTTGAAGTGCTTCTTTAATTGCGGCATCTTCTTTTCCAATTGAAAAGAACTTTCCGTTTTGCAGTTTTGGAGTAAAATTTCCGGTCGCAAACTGCCAATAACGCATCAGCCATTGATTAACATCCAACGCTTGGCGAAATTTATGAGAACAAGTATTATTTAGAGTCTCCGATTCCGCTTCCCACACATCCCGAAATGTTGATTTTAAATACGGGATTGGCAAATGTGGATTCTCAAATCCAACAAATTGAGAAAATGGTTGCAAGTAAAGATTATGCAGTAATTTTTTTCCGTACTTAGGGAAAAACCATTTTTTAAAATTAATCTTTACCGTCTGGCGCTTTTTAAAATTAGAATTAATCAGTTCCAAATCCCGCGCAATAATATGGTCTATTCCACCATCTTTAAACTGTAAAACAGATTCAATGGCCGCATCGCATGGAACTTCATTTTTAAAAAAATCTTCTTTATTCATAGGAGAAATCACAAACATATCATCATTAAAATAAACAAATTGTTCCGAAAGTCCAGATATTCTGTGAAGATTCAATTCAATTGTATGAGAACTGAACGTTGGAAGATATTGCTCAGGGATAAAATCAGAATGTTTTACAATATTCAATTTGGGATGATTGGTATTTAGCCATGAGGGTAAGTGCCCCCATGTAACAAAATGAATTTTATTTACCCAAGGAGTAAATTTTTCAATCCCGCGAAACCAATATTGAAGGTTATTCCAATCTCGGTAACGAATAGTCCGGGAATCTTCATTCGTATTGGGCATATACTGGGCTTTTTCTTTTTGCCATTCCGGGTCAGCCCCATCTACCCAGATTATAACAAAATCGACTTTGTCCATTCTTTTAATCTCCGTTTATAAAAAAGGCTTCTAAATCTTTCGTTTTTTCTTGGATATCATAATCCGAATTTCGAATTTCTTTTACAGCATCTGGATTCCGACTATTTTCATGGCTCATAATTTTATCTGCCCATTTTTCTGCCGAAAGATTTAAAGATAAATACTGACAGGAAGATGTCACTTGTGCTTCTTTAGAAATACAATCAGAAGCATAACAAGGAAGCCCATTTGCCTGTGCTTCAATTAAAACCAATGGCAATCCTTCAAAATGGGAAGGTAAAACAAAAACATCCATAGCCTGGTAAAGTTTTTCCACATTGGTACACACACCTAAAAACTTTACCACATCCTTTAATCCAAGTTTTTCCACCTGTGTATGTATCTTTTCCTCGTCTTCACCCTGACCTATCAAAATCAGAACAGATTTTGGATTCCTTTTATGAATTTCCTGAAAAATCTGAACAAGAAATTCTTGATTTTTTTGAAAATAGAACCGCCCAACATGTCCAATAACAAAGCAATCAGATATTCCCAGTTTGGCACGTTCTTCGTCTCTGATTGTTTTATTGAAAGCAAATTTTTCAGCCTCGATCGCATTTGTAATAATATGAAAGCGTTTGGATTTTATAATCTCTTCGCCAAACATCCATTTTGCTGACACTAAAGAACAAGCCCAAAAATCTGTTGCCAAATTTAGGATTTGTTTTTTATGATGTTTATGAAGAAAAGCGGTAATTGGTTCATCCATACTATTGGAATTATGTGAATGCATAATTCTTTTAGAAATTCCATATTTTTTTGCAAAGATCAATGGCTGAATATCTGTAAGAGAATTCGCATTTTCCCACAAAGCAGCATAACGATCCGCATTCTCACGAAACCATTTTTTCATAGTAAAATGGTTTCGAATCACGCCTGATTTTCTGCCAGGGATTACTTTTATTTTTCCCCCCAGTCTACGAATTTCTTCCGCATATGCAGGTTCTTTATTATAACATAAAAAATCGAACTGCACTTTTTGGCGATCAATATGACGATAATAATTCATCACAACACTTTCCAGCCCACCTGGATTATAAGTCATTCCAAAGACAAGTACGCGAATCTCCATCATTAAACTTCCTCTACCGTTTCTGTTTTACTTTTGCAAATAAAGTAGGGTGCTTTTCTTTTATAAAATAAATAATATTCCCCGTTGTTAAGCACGCATGAATTTGTTTTCGTTTTAAAAAGAAAGACATTATTCCAAAAGCATCACAACCAGTTTGAAAATAAGGAGAAAGTCTGTGATACAATTCCGACTCAAATAAACGATTCATCCAGAAAACTTTATCATGATGGGACATATGGGATTTCCGTTCATTATTCCGCTCAATGGCAGAAAAAACATAGCGGACATAAATTCTAGAAAGCTCCCCTAAAATGGAAGCTGTAATCATATTCCATTGTTCAAATTGCTTTATAAAAATCATGACTCTTTTTTCATGAATCGGAAAGTAGTCAGGAATAAATTGTCCTGTAGCGCTTTTATTTCCTCGCTTAAGATAATGATATCCACAGTCTTCTATCACTGCTAAAGTTTTTAGGTTACGGAAAGCACCCATATTAAATAGAAAGTCCTCATTAATTTTTGTTTCCCGATCAAATAAAATGTGATTTTCGCGTATGTAATCTAAAAAATAAAATTTATTATACACATACCCTAAGAGAGTCTTTCGTTCCAAATTGATCATAACATTCCGAATCTTTACAGAAGAATCTAAAAAACAAGGATCTGCCGTTACTCTCTTAGTATAAACAACTTTTCCTTGATCGCAATATTCTTCTATAATTCCACAAAGCAGGACCTGTGGAAAATGAAATTTTTCGATTGCTTTAAAAAAAGAAAAATAAAGAGAACTGTCAATATAATCATCGGAATCAATAAAAGTTACATATTTCCCGGTAGCATACCTTAATCCAAAATTTCTAGCGTTACTAACTCCTCCATTTTTTTCCAGATGAACTGTTAAAACTCTTTTATCCTTTTGTGCATAATCATCACAAATTGCACTACTGCCGTCCGTTGAATGATCGTCTAACAAAATTAGCTGAAAATCAGAGAATGTTTGAGTCAAAACGCTCTCAATGGCCTGCTTAACATAATCCTTTGTATTATAAATAGGCATAACAACGCTCAGGAAAGGGCTTTTCTCCATAAATACCCCTCCTTATCTATTTGCTTTTAGTTTTGCAAATAATTTAATGTTTTTTGACTTTACCTTTGAAATTGTACAGCCCTCCAAATAAGTTAGTTGTATGTTTTTCCATTTAATTGGAAGGACCATCAACTGCATATATCGAGATTTTGGCTTTGCAAGTCTTGCTGCTAAAGCAGCATAAGGGTTTTTGATCATTTTACGAATAGAAGCTTTTTTCTCTGCCACGGATAAATTGCAACTAGAATTTGTCACATTTTCCACGCATCCAACAATTCGTTCTACATAACGCCGCGCAAGGAACTCTTTGCTTGCTTCATTATGAACATCCCAATAATTGTATAGATCTAACATCCATCTATGTTCCTCTTCACGCTTCTCATACATATTTCTACGATACTTAGCAGTCTCAGATTCAGAACGTTGGCGAATAAAATGATAATAGCATTTTGAAGTCATAGAAACTCTTTCCACATCCCGAATAACGCTAAGATTAAATGGGAAATCATCCCAAAAAGTCTGTGGAAAATAGAATTTATTTGTTTGAATGTAACTTGCAAGATACAATTTATTCCATGGAGTATACAATAAATTTTTATCAAAAAAGCGGTATGCTTCTTTACGAAAATCTCTTTTAGAATAAAACACTTTATCTTCTGAATATTGCTGCTGTGTATATTTTTCAGCATCATTGTAATAGGTATCTATGTAAAAGCCAGCCACCACAAGCTGAGAACAATTCTTTTCCGCCATGCAATACATATCTTCTAGCATAGTCGGTTCTGCCCAGTCATCCGAATCCATAAAGTACAAGTATTTTCCAGTAGCAATATCAATCGCTACATTTCTAGCGCTGGGCGCTCCACCATTTTCTTTATGAATAACGTGAATTCTAGAATCATTTTTTGCATACTCATCACAAATTTTTCCGCTATTATCTAAAGATCCATCATCTACGATTAAAAACTCCCAATCTGAAAGTGTCTGTTTTTGAATGCTCTCTATCGCTTTTGCTACATACTTTTCGACTTGATAAACAGGCATAATAATACTAATTTTGGGCTTTGACATTTTCTTCTCTCCTTAAAAATATCAATCAAACTGTCTCTTGGCTATTTCCAAGGCTGAAGCTATCACTTGATCCATATTATAGTACTGATACTCAGCTAACCTTCCACCAAAGATAACATTTTTTTCATTTTTGGCAAGATGCGCATACATCTGATATAACTTTTGATTTTTTATATCATTGATTGGATAATATGGTTCCATCTTATCATTCCACTCTACTGGGTATTCACGCGTAATGACTGTTTTAGGTTGTGTCCCAAATTCAAAATGTTTATGTTCAATAATTCTCGTAAATGGTGTCTCACGATCTGTATAGTTACAAGCTGCAACTCCTTGAAAGTTCGGCTCATTTAAAATCTCATTTTCAAATTTCAAACTACGATATTCCAGTTTACCAAACTGATTATCAAAATAAGTATCTATCATTCCTGTATAAATGACTTTTTTAGCTAATGGAAGCAATTCTTTTTGGCATTCATTAAAATCAGTTTCCAACTGGACTTCAGTCCCTTTAAGCAATTCATCAATAAGTTTATTATATCCTCCGATCGGAATTCCTTGATACAAATCATTAAAATAATTGTTATCATAAGTAAATCGCACCGGAAGACGTTTAATAATAAAAGCTGGAAGGTCTTTGCAACTACGTCCCCATTGCTTTTCTGTATACCCTTTTATTAACTTCTCATAAATATCTTGTCCAACTAAGCTGATTGCCTGCTGTTCTAAATTTTGGGGAACTCCTTTGATCTGTGTACACTGTTCTTTAATTTTCTTCTCCGCTTCTTTTGGAGTACGAACTCCCCACATTTTAGAAAAAGTGTTCATATTAAAGGGAAGATTGTAAATTTCCCCTTTGTAATTCGCAATTGGGGAATTTGTAAATCGATTAAAGCGCACAAATTGATTAACATAATTCCATACTTTTTCATTATTAGTGTGAAAGATATGCGCTCCATATTGATGAACTGTAATCCCTTCCACTTGAGTACAATGAACATTTCCTCCGGTATGATTTCGCTTTTCAATAACTAAACATTTTTTTCCATGAGAAAACGCTTCATGTGCAAATACACTTCCAAACAGTCCGCTACCAACAATTAAATAGTCGTACTGTAACACGACATCAATCTCCTCTTCTTTATCAACGAATTTTACAACCAAAATTTACAAATTGCCTGCAAAATGGTACAATAGTCCCATTAATTTTTTATTATAACAAATTATTCTACAAATTACAAGGAAACAATAATTTTATGCTTAACATCTGTGCAGTTAATAGCATTCCAAACAGTAATTTTCTTTTACTGGACATTATTTAAGAAACGTAAATCAGCAGAAACTTTTAGGCTTTATATACCGTTGGATATACATTATAAACCACAAAGAATCCCCCTTGCTTTCTTTAAAAAGTTATTCTTTCTCTTTACTATCAAAGCTATCAAAGGCCTTCTTTTTATTTCCAATATATTAAGGACATTGTTTTTGCAGACAAACGCCGACATTGGCAGTTAAACTTCAATTCTTCCGATAAATCCTTCAATAAGATAAAAAAGCACCCTTTATTAAAGCATAAAAACACTTTAATAAAGGGTGTCGATTATTTGTTATATAATAACAAATCCATGTTGTTCACAACACAAATTACTTGTCAAAACATCTTTGATTCTTGAATCACTTAAAAAGGTCAATCACAAGCCATTATTCAGGCATGGTCAACTTTGCTCATATGCTCAATCAGCATAAGAACTTTGTTGCTATAGCCCCATTCATTATCATACCAGGAAATCAATTTGACAAAATGATCATTCAGCATAATCCCGGCACCGGCATCAAAAATAGAGGTATGCGGATCGCCCAAAATATCCGAGGAAACGATTGGGTCTTCGGTATAAGCCAAAATTCCCTTCATTGCTCCTTCGGAAGCTTCCTTAACAGTCTTGCAGATCTCATCATAAGTAGTGGATTTTGCAAGGCGGCAAGTCAGATCAACTACAGAACCATCCAAAGTCGGAACACGCATGGACATGCCGGTCAACTTTCCTTTTACATCCGGAATAACCAAAGCGCATGCTTTAGCAGCACCAGTGGAGGAAGGAATGATATTGCCGGAAGCCGCACGGCCACCACGCCAGTCTTTCTTAGAAGGTCCATCAACGGTTTTCTGGGTTGCTGTGGTGGAATGTACCGTTGTCATCAGGCCTTCAACAATTCCAAAGTTATCATTGATTACTTTGGTCAGCGGAGCTAAACAGTTTGTAGTACAGGAAGCATTGGATACTACCTTCATATCGGAGGTGTAGGTATCCAAGTTAACGCCACAAACGAAAGTCGGGGTATCCTTGTCCTTCGCAGGAGCAGAGATAACAACCTTCTTTGCGCCGCCTTTCAGATGTGCAGAAGCTTTTTCAGTGGTTGCAAAAACACCGGTGGACTCTACCACATATTCAGCGCCAATTTTTCCCCACGGAATATTTTCCGGATCTTTTTCTGCAAAAACAGCAATCTTCTTTCCATTGACAATAAGCTTATCTCCATCATCACGGATGTCACCATGGAAGCGACCATGCATGGTATCATACTTCACGTTATATACCATGTAGTTCGGCTCCATAAAAGGATCGTTAATTCCCACTACCTCAAATTTGTCCGGCTGTGCAACCGCAGCTCTAAAAACGAGACGACCGATGCGGCCAAAACCATTGATACCGATTTTAATCATTGGATTACCTCCCGAATTAATTTCTGCCATTAGTGTATCGCATTTTTTGGTAATTTACAAGTATTTACGGTGGAATCAGCAGATTGTCTAAAATTTATCAATATTTATTTACTCATTTAAGGGTTCCCGCTTTTGAATAAAAAATTCGGTTTCGCTTCATATTCTTTCTGCAAAAAATCAAGGACGGTTTCATAAGAAGAAATCGGCGTTGTTTTTAAAGTCTTCAAAATCACAATCACATAGAGAGACATTGGGAACAATAGCCCATGCATTCCGGGCAAAGTCTCTCCGGTAGGATTACAGGAAAACAGCATTGCACAAAGCTCTGGTAAAGAAGTAGAGAATCCAAAAAGCGCTGCTGTAAGTCCCGCACGATAAAACGTAGGAAGAGACGGTGCCCCGATTCCACAAAGAATTTTTGCCTGTTCAAAAAAGAAATACAGAAAAAAGCAAAATGCAATCGTTAAAAAGAGACTTTCCGGCAAAAGAATCTGTGCTGAATTTTTACGGAACTGAACAATCAGCACTGCCGCACACCAAAGGCATGGCAATAATGCCAGATAAGGATGATCTTCATAAAAATTCTGCCCAGCACCACTTGCACAGCCAAGGACTACCAGCGAAAGTCCGGCTGCAAGTCCCAAAATCAAGAGTAGAATTATCTCGATCGTAAAAGAACCGACAGCCGCATAGATAGACTGGATAATCAGACACGCTCCGCATAAAACAGCGGCACCTGCTTGCAAAACGCTGCGTTCGGCACGCCAGATTTCTCTTTTGGTTCCACGAAAAAAGGCAAAAATTAAAACGGTCCCAACAAAGAGACAAATAATTGCGAGAAGAGAAAGGATTCCTCCGTCAGAAAAGAACAGAGTCCCGGCAGTTCCCTTCTGCAAAAAAATAGCGATACGCAGTCCAAAGATCAGGACAGCTGCTAAAAAGAAGCTTGTAAATCCTGCTTTCTTTGATTTTATCATCATAAAAACTCCTATCGTCGTCAACTTAGACAGTATTCCTACCGCTTTGCAGCTTCCAATTCTTCCATATCATTATACAGACCAAATTTCTTTTGGTCAATGTCATTGCTCTTGCAGAATTTTTCACAGGGAGCCTCCCTCTCTATTCATCATAAAGATGTCTGCCCAGTATGCTCAACTTCTACTCTTTTTCCTGAGATTTTCCGGATATCAGGAATATCCGGCTAAAGAATGTAATAATTTTATAGCAGCCCCTTAATAAAGTCAATATTATCTCTTTATGCTGCTTGTCTCAAAATGAATTTCATTCGACTCATTCATTTGTTTTTCTTTTTTGCTTGTTCTTGAAATTTTATTTTACCAAAAATAAAGGAATCTCATGTGATTCATGAATAAAAAAGGAAGGAGCCTGATTTTACTTTGAAAGGTACCATCGCTTTGCTTGTTTTGTTCTTTTTGTTGCTTCTACTCTTGCCATGCCTTGTCTTTTTCGGAAATGGTCCTCGAAATTCTTCCTCAGAAAATCCAAGTGTCTCAAGCAGTGCACCCTCTTCCACCACTTTGCAGACTTCAGAAAGCAGTGCGCCAGCTTCCGCAGCTCCACAGGCAGAAACGGGACAAACAACCTTTTCGGTACTTGATAAAACGAGTGGGACCGTGCAGTCCATTTCCCAGAGAGAATTTTTAATCGGCACTGTCAGCACTGAAATGAGTCCTGATTCTCCCCCAGAAGCTTTAAAAGCACAAGCGGTTGCCGCCAACACCTATTATCTTCGGCAGCAGCAGGTTCATCAGGCAAATCCCGATCCGTCCCTCTCAGGAGCAGACTTTTCCTGCGAAACAGGGAAATGGCTCACCTATGCCGATGAGCAGCAGCGAAAGGATCGCTGGGGTGACAATTATCAAAATTATGAAACAGCCGTAGAGAATGCCGTAGACGCCACCATAGGTCAAACACTTAAAATAGACGGACAACTTGTGGATGCCACCTACTTTGCCATTAGTTCCGGCGAAACAGAAAACGCCAGTGATCTTTGGGGCGGCGGGCAACCCTGTCTCGTCAGCGTTGCAAGTCCCGAAGACTGCTTTGATCCCGGTTTTCTATCCACAAAAGCCCTTTCCTCCGACGAAGTAAAAACCGCAGCGGAATCTTTAGGTTGTACCATGGACGGGGACCCCTCTTCATGGTTCGGTGAAACAAATCGCAGCAAAGCCGGAAATATTTTAACCCAAGCGCTTGGAAACCAAACGGTAAAGGGACAAGATCTGCGCTTTGCGCTGGGACTGCGCAGTGCAAATTTTACATGGACCTATGAAAATGATACTTTTACCTTTACAGTAAAAGGATACGGGCATGGAGTTGGAATGAGTCAGGTGGGTGCCAAAGCAATGGCACAAAGTGGAAACTCTTATGAGGAAATTCTTTCGTGGTACTACCCTGGGTCTTCACTGGAATCTGTTTAAAAGAGCGGAAAACCGATTTGGTTTTCCGCTCTTTTTCTTTATTCCCAAATTATCCAAGCTGTCTCGAAATATTCACGTCACAGAGCTGTTTGATACTGTAAACAGCCGCAATCTCTGTAATTCCATTTTCTCGTATATATTGAGAAAGATCTCCCGTATAGTGCCGCAGATCGACCGCATCAATCTCACAAAACTGATCCGCCAAAAATGGTGCCATTGAATTAAAAAAGCTGTCCCGCAAAACCAACAGCTTTTTTGAACTCTTGGCCTTGGGATTTTGAATCACATCTAAATTATGATTGCCGCCAAGATAAGTGCTGTATTTATCTTTTCCATTAAGATAGCTTTCCCAGTAAAGTCCGCTTCTGGTCTGTCCATTCGTCTTTTGAGTCACATTTTCTTCTCTCTGATAATAGGGAAGCAAAAAGCAATCTGCTCCCTGCGCTGTGAGCAGTGCTTTGGAATAAAGTGTTCCATAAAAGTCCCCTTGATCTTTCAGTGTATAGGAAGCAAGCGGGATCGGCGTTTCTCCCATTGCCTTTGTCAAAACAGAATATCCCTCATATGCCCCATAAAGATTCCAATGATGGTCTGTCTTAAAATAATAATCGTAACTAGATTTATGTAAACTTAATGTGTCAAATAGATTTAAAACTTTTACATTTGGAATTCCATCAAATTTAGTCTGCAAAAGATTTAATGCCTGTGTTTGATCATAACTCGGTGCATTTTCCGGAAGCCATTCTGCCTGTTCCTGCGCACCGGAAGGCACCGGCATCATGTAAAATGGAAGCCCTGTTTTCTTGGCAAAGTCTGCCAGCGCCTGCACATTTTTTTGAAGCGTACGGTCGGGAGTCAGTAAGACCTCATAAAGATGTCCTTCTTTTCCAAGATAGACACCGCCTTCCGGTAGCTGCTGCATATAATTGCCGCTTAAATCTTTTTGGCCCAAAGCTGCCTTTTCATCGGCATTAAGTTCTACCAGCTTCCGTCTCCCAAAAAACTGATCGTTTACAAAATCATTGATACTGCTTTGAAAACTCCCATCCGAAATCTTAGACAAATCCCACTGCAAAGAACTTGTGAGCGAACGATTTTCTTCCTGTGAATAAGTCTGTTTTGGTCCAAACAAAATCCAACCAAATGAAAAAAAACAGACAGCAAAAATTAGTCCCATAGAAAAGAGCTGCTCTTTGCAGGTCTTTTCGCGGGATTCTGCGGCAAAAAATGTGCGTTCCTTCTTTTTTGGGTTCAATCCGCACACCTCCTAAAATTTCGCATAAAGAAATGTCGTAAATCCGTTACCAGCCATCGCAGAAAGACTCAACAGCAAGAGGACTGCAAATCCGGCACTCCAAATGATTTTTCCCGGCACCGACCGACACATCTTTAAAAACAGTCTGTGCGGAAATTCTGTACAGAAAACGGCACTGATCAATAATAACGGCCAAGCAGTCGAAAGGAGATACAGCCCTAAAGAATCAATTCCAGGTGCACTCCCAAACATTGCTCCCAAAGCACTGACTGCACGCATAAGATCGGTATGACTAAAAACTACCCAGCCCAAAACTTCCGCTAAAAATGCATAAAACCAACAAATCCCTTTTGGAAGCCTGCCCCAAAAATTCTTGAGGGGGAATTTCTCCAGCATAATCAAAATCCCGTAATAGAGCCCCCAGAAGACAAAATTCCAGCTGGCTCCATGCCAAAGCCCCGTTAAAAGCCAAACGACAAACAGATTCCAAACGGTGCGCGCCGCTCCTCGGCGGTTTCCGCCCAGAGGAATATAAATATATTCTCGAAACCACGCGCCAAGAGTTACATGCCAGCGACGCCAAAATTCCGAAACACTAAGGCTCTCATAAGGATGCAAAAAATTTTCCGGCGTTTCAAATCCAAAGACTTCGGAAAGCCCGATCGCCATATCGGAATAACCGGAAAAATCGAAATAGATTTCAAAGGTAAACGCCAGTGCGCCAATCCATGCAGCTAAGACACTTGGCTCTTCATAAAACTGTACCCGCGCAGAGATCTGTGCCAATAAATCGGCAATCAGAACTTTTTTAAAAAGACCGATTCCGAATCGAGTAAGCCCATGAGACACCTTTTGAAGAGTAACCGGGTGATTTTTGAGCTGCGGTGCAAAATCACCATAACGAACAATAGGGCCTGCCGTAATTTGCGGAAAGAACGTAAGATATAATCCAAAGTCAATCAGGTTTTTCTGTACCGGTGAGTCGCCCCGCAGAACATCCACTCCATAGCTGATACTGCGAAATGTAAAAAAGCTGATTCCTAACGGCAAAATCAACGTTGGAGCCGAAATTGAAAGATCAAAAAGGGAATTGACCGTATCCACTGCCATGGGGCTATATTTAAAGACGCCAAGCAAAAGCACACTAAAAATTATATTAAAAATCAAAACCACTTTTGCTTTTTGGGGCGTCTTCTGAAAAGTTCCGATTAACCTTCCGCAAAAATAATCTACTAGTACAGCACTCAAAAGGAGCAGCAGCTGCCAGATACCACCCCACGCATAAAAGATCAAAGAAAGCAGGAACAACCCGCCGTTTCGAAAACGTTCCGGCAAAAACAGCGCTACTATCAAAGAAACCGGCAAAAATAGTGCAAGAAAAGACAATGCATTCAGTGTCATATCCTAAAAGGTTCCTTTCTCGATCTTTCAGTTTTCAATATTATCAATCACATAGACAACCGCGCAAAGCAGAAGGCCCGATCACATAAATCCCACAGGGCAAATGCCTTTCCCCGCCAAATCCTTTCTGATTGCCGGGACAGCGCAATGCCAAACCGGGGCGTTCCTGATCATAACAGGTAGAAACACGGTTGCAGGAACAACCGGTCGTCTGATACCACGCACAGGCAGAACAGTTGGTACAATGCTTTACGCCCGAAAGCTCCGCGTATTTCGGTGAAATTTTTCCGCCTGCCGGACTTTCCCCATTTGAAATCAGGATATGTGCAGGATTCAGTTCTAAAAAGTGAGTGCTCCATCCAGATTCCATACCATGATGGGGTGCTTTTAAAATATAATAATCCGAATAAAGGAAATCTAAAATGGAATCAATTACTTCAGCGGGGGCATCCCCTGTCATCAAAATATCATCACAAGTCGCCTGATGCTTGCGAACATTCTGAAAAATAATCCCTGCCGCGTTGATCTGTTCAGAATAAGCTTCGCGGACAAGCGGCTTTTCCAAATACTCACAAATATCTAAAGCCACCGGCTGCTTCTGCAAAATCGGAATTAAATCGTCAATCCGATTTAAAATTGCTGTTGTATGAGCAACGTCAGCTTCTCTTACAGGAGAATGGTCGCACATCTCTAAATAAGCCTTGCAGAAATCTTCTTTGAGATCGGCAAAATCCCGCACACAATCCGGCAAAAAAGGGGAAGAAAGCATCACGTTGAGTTCTTCCGAAATTTCCTGGAATGCTTCCTCAAAGACAAACCCTATCCGTTTTGGCCAAAGCACCTCATATTCTACATCATCAAATAGAAATCGGTCCCCTTCTCCCAACGCATAAAGCTTTCCTCCCAAAAGGGCACGCATCGTTTGGAAAAAGATTTTAACTGCCGCCGTATTCACCTGTCCATAACCCGTACGCCTTGTCATAAAAGCGTATGCAATCAAAGAAAAATCAAGCAATAATGCTTTTCCGTTTTCATCTGCAGGGGTACAGGGAAGATAGCACGTTGAAAACCAACCCGGCCTTTTTTCAAGGATTTCGCGCATTCCACAAAGATGATCTCTGTGGTAGTGGGTCAAAAGAAAAGCACGATTTGAAAAGCCATCATAACGATTGAGAAGCGCCGGGTCCACATAACTGCGAAAATCAATCTCTCCCTCCCGAATTTTTCGGTTGGTACTGCCGCAGTCAACCATTAGAAGATCATTGTGATGACCTCCCAGCACAATACATTCTCCATATTCCACATTGTGCATTTCGAGCCATTCCATCGCGCTTTCTTCTCCTTGATTCTTTTATTTTTTCTCTGTAACCAGATCAATCGGACGCCCATCTTGATAGAGCACACCGGAAACAAATTTTCCTGCTCTCCATACACCGGTGCGCAAAAGCTGCCCATTCCCGCTATGTTCTTCACAGACACCATCCGCCATACCATTTTTAAAGTTTCCGGAAAGTTTTCCTCCTCCGGAAAGATGTTGGATTCCGCGGCCTTCCCATACATCATTCTGAAAGCTGCCTTCATAGCGAACCGTACCATTCTGATATTCTGTTCCCTGCCCGCAGCGCTTTCCATTTTTCCACATGCCGGAATAGGTCAAATTCCCCGCTGAATCAAAGGCAGCACCCGTTCCGGTCGGAATATTATCCTTCCAGCGGCCCACAAAAACAGAACCGTCCTTTGCACTAAAGCTGACTCCCATTCCTTCGCGGAGATTTTCTTTCCATGAACCAACATAACAGATTTTTCCCGAACGATAATAATAAGTTCCAAAGCCGTCACGCTTATCGTCTCTGTAATTGCCCTCATAGGCCGTATCCCCATTTTCCATAGCGGTTCGGCCTCTACCCTGCCGCAAGCCATCGATCACACGGCCAAAATACCGATAATCTTCATTTGCGCTCACAACAATTCGTTTTGCCGGAATCATCTCGGCCATCTCAGGTTCTGCTTCCCTGGTTGGCAATTTCTGCTTTTCTTCCGGCTGTATTTTCCGATCTTCCGTTTTGGGCAAATGATCTTCGGAGTTTTCTTGCTGTTCTGCCGCAGCTGGTTCTATATTTACTTTCTCTTCAGAAAGTGTTTCTACCTTTTCCTCTTGCTTTTCTTCTTCCAAATCTGCAATTTCAATTGCTGCTGATTCTTTGGGCAAGATTGATTCAACAATAACATCCTCATTTTCATCTTGATCTTCTTGTTCTACCGTCAACGGCACTGTTTTTACTTCGAGATGTTCTTTTTCTGCGGGCTGAACCGGATCCAGCGCATGATCATTTGGCACAAACTGAAAATCGATCGGCGCCGCTTTTACCGGTTTCCAATCCGGTTCTTCGCTGTAATCTCCTTTGGAAAAATCCCGTTCTACGGCCGCTCGGCGTTCCAGCTCTTCCTGTGTTTCATAACCAAAAATTCCATCTTGCGTACACGCGATCACTCGCGGACTTCCCGCAACAGTATCCACTAAGCTTCGACGGGCTGTCCCCTCTTCCAACTTAATGGGATATAGCTCTCTTTTATGGTACTTTTGTATCGTTCGATCATATTCCAGCATAGAGATTCTCTCTTGAGAAGGCATCAGCACTACCTGCGGCCTTTCAAAGTCTCCGGCATAATATGCCGTACGCTCCCATTGCTGCTGCTCATTAAAAGTAGTTTTTGATCGAACAACGCCGGATGGATACCAAGAAATCACTGCCCAACCGTTTTTTTGTGGAATCGCTTTCTGAAAAATTTTTCCCGAGCTCTTCATTTTCCATAAAAAGTGATGGTCAGCAAGGTGATATTTGGCGCTTAAGTCTGCACCAAATTCCTCTGAACTGATCTCTCCACGCTGGGCAATTTTTTCCCGGAACCAGTTTTGGCGCACTTTCCCCAAAAGATCCTGCCCGTCCTCACAGAAACGCGCACAGGTTACTGAATAAAAAACCGGGTCACTCACCGCTGCCGCCATCCTTTCAAAACCAAAATTCAACAAAATAATCCATATTTATTATAAGAAAAGCGTTTGCATAATGCAACCTACTTTGCAGAATTTCCTTTTTTAAATGAAAGGAAGATAGACCAGCCTCAAAAAATATGATATATTTAATGTTTAGAAAAGCAGTCCTGTATTTTCCTAAAAAAATAAAAAGGCCATCCGGTTTTGCCGGACAGCCTAATGCCAAAGGAAAAATTCATTTCATTAGCCGCGGATTGCCGAGCCGACTTCATCAACAAAGCCAGTAACAGCTTGCGCTGCCTTATGAGCAGTTTTTCTTAGCTGACGGTTATTTTCCATTGCCTTTCCTCCAATAACCACAGCGGCAACACCCACAGCGGCGCCGGCGGCGATTCCTTTTACAAAACCCATTGTATTCTTATACATTAAATACAACCTCCCGAATAAAATTGCGGAACCTAAAAACACAAGTCCCATCTTCTATCATCCCCTTCTAAAATGGTTTTATGGCTTGAAACATTCGGCGAAATATTTGCCATCTCCTGTTAAAATAAATAAAAGCGAAAGGAAGTTCCCTTTATGTCGAAACTCAATATTGTTCTTGTCGAACCCGAAATCCCACAGAATACCGGAAATATTGCACGCACCTGTGCATTAACCGGCGCTCGGCTCCACTTGGTCGGCCCCATGGGATTTAAAATTGATGATAAAAAATTAAAGCGTGCCGGCCTTGATTATTGGCATCTGCTTGATATTTCCTATTACGATAGTCTTGCCGATTTCTTTTCGAAAAACGACGGAAATTTTTTCTATTTTTCCACAAAAGCCCGACACATCCACAGCGATATCTCCTATCCAACGGAAAACTGCTATCTGGTTTTCGGAAAAGAGACCGCCGGTCTGCCTGAAGAGCTGCTGCTCAAAAATCCGGAATCCTGCGTACGAATTCCCATGCTTAACAATCCCGATGCCAGAAGTCTCAATCTTTCCAATTCTGTTGCAATCGGCGTTTATGAATGTCTGCGGCAATGGGGATATCCAGATCTTCTGGTCAAAGGAGAACTTCATCGGCTGCACTGGTAAAACAGCAGTGAATGAATTTCCTTTTTCGGCAAAAAATAAAACGATTGTTCTAATAAAGAGTTTGTTAAAATTTTAATTATCTTTTCCAAATTGCCCTTTGTTTGCTTGAAAACGAATTTTGGGCGTTGTATAATAAAGTCAATTTAAAAGATTCTTTACCTATCTGGAAGCGAAAAAACGGAAGGAGAAACACCATGAACTATCTGAACAAAAAAACAGTTGAGGACATTGATGTAACCGGAAAAAGAGTTCTTGTCCGCTGCGATTTCAACGTCCCCTTCGATGATCAGGGAAACATTACCGATACCAAACGCATTGATGGTGCAATGAAAACGATCCTTTACCTTGTGGGTCACAAGGCAAAAGTAATTCTCTGCTCTCACCTCGGGCGTCCAAAGGGAGAATTCAATCCAAAGTATTCCCTTAAACCCGTCGCAAAATGCCTCTCGGAAAAACTTGGTTTTTCTGTAAAAATGGCAGATGATGTCATTGGAGAAAGCGCTCGTTCGATTGCCGCTTCTTTAAAAGACGGCGAAGTGGAACTGCTCGAAAATGTTCGCTTCCATAAGGGAGAAGAAAAAAATGATCCTGCTTTTGCAAAAGAGTTGGCTTCTTTAGCAGATATTTATGTAAACGACGCTTTTGGAACTGCACACCGTGCTCATGCTTCTACAGCAGGCGTTGCCGATTATCTTCCGGCTGTCTGCGGCTTTTTGATTCAAAAGGAAATCACCATTATGGGCAAAGCGCTTTCTGATCCCAAACGTCCTTTTGTTGCAATTTTGGGAGGAGCGAAAGTATCGGATAAAATTTCCGTTATCACAAACCTGCTCACAAAGGTCGATACTTTAATTATCGGCGGCGGTATGGCTTATACATTTCTGCGCGCAAAAGGTTACTCAGTCGGAACTTCTCTCTGCGAAGAAGATAAAGTCGATCTTGCAAAAGAGATTATGGCTTCTGCTGAAAAAAAGGGCGTCAAACTTCTGCTCCCTGTAGACAACAAGATCGGGCATGAATTTAAACCGGACACCGAAACAAAGATTGTTGATTCTGATCAGATTCCAGAGGGCTGGATGGGTCTCGATATCGGCCCCAAAACGCAACAGCTTTTTGCCTCCGCCATCAGCGGAACCGGAACCGTTGTCTGGAACGGTCCTATGGGACTTTCCGAATGGAAAAACTTTGAATCCGGCACAGTGGCGATTGCTCAGGCAGTCGCTGACAGCGGTGCAATTTCCATTATCGGCGGCGGCGATTCTGCTGCGGCAGTCGAGAAATTCGGCTTTGCAGATAAGATGACTCATATTTCCACAGGCGGTGGTGCTTCCCTTGAATTCCTTGAGGGGAAGATTTTGCCGGGAATTGCCTGCCTAAACGATAAAGACTAACCACATAAAAAGGAGATTTTTCCATGAAAAAATCGTGCCGCCGGGCAATAATTGCCGGCAACTGGAAAATGAATAAAACACCGAAAGAAGCAGAAGAACTGATCCGCGGGATTCTGCCGCTTGTAAAAAGTGCAGACTGCGAAGTCATCTGCTGTGTCCCTTATGTTGATCTTCCTGTAGCATTGGAGCTTACTCATGGAACCAATGTAAAAGTTGGTGCTGAAAACTGCCATTGGGAAAAGAGCGGTGCCTATACCGGTGAAATTTCCGCCGATATGCTTGCTTCTATGGAAGTTCCCTATGTGATTATCGGCCACAGTGAACGCCGAACCTATTTTGGTGAAACTGATGTAACCGTTAACAAACGGATCCGTGCTGCACTGGACGCCGGTCTTTCCGTCATCGTCTGTGTTGGAGAATCTTTAGAGCAACGGGAACAAGGAATCACTTCAGAACTGGTTTCTATGCAGACAAAAATCGCTTTAAATGGTGTTTCCGAAAACGAAATGAAGCGAATGATTATCGCTTATGAGCCTCTTTGGGCCATCGGCACCGGGAAAACCGCAACTTCAGAGCAGGCCAATGAAGTCTGTTCGGTCATTCGCAATACGCTGAAATCTCTTTATGGTGAAAGAATAAGCGAAGGAACCACCATTCAGTACGGCGGTTCCATGAAGGCAAAAAATGCTGCGGAACTTTTGGCTCAGCCTGATGTGGACGGCGGTCTCATCGGCGGTGCATCTTTAAAGCCGGATGATTTTGCTGCAATTGTAGATGCTGCTTCAAAAGGCTAATTATAACTATTAAATTTTTGGCGCGGATCGGGCGTTTTGGCCTTGTCCGCGCTCTGTATATCAAAGCAAAAAGGATTCTTTTAAAGGAGGAACTATTTTATGGCGAAAAAGCCTTTAATTCTAATGATATTGGACGGTTTCGGAATTGCACCTCCCAATGGAAATGCCATTGCCGCTGCCAATAAACCGAATCTTGACCGTCTCTTTTCAGAAAACCCGATCACGCAGATCGGTGCTTCCGGATTAAACGTGGGACTGCCGGATGGTCAGATGGGCAACAGTGAAGTCGGTCATACCAATATTGGCGCCGGCCGCATCGTCTATCAGGAGCTGACCCGCATTACAAAGTCGATTCAAGAAGGTGATTTCTTCCAAAATCCGGCTCTCCTCTCTGCCATGGAAAACGCAAAGCTAGAAGGAAAAGCTCTTCATCTAGTCGGTCTGCTCTCAAGCGGTGGTGTTCACAGTCATATTGAGCATCTCTATGCGCTTGTAGAAATGGCAAAACGCATGAATGTAAAGAATGTTTATATCCATGCACTGCTGGACGGCCGCGATGTTCCCCCAGCCTCAGGCAAAAGTTTTATAGCTGCCTGCAATCAGAAACTCGCACAGATCGGTGTCGGCAAAATTGCAACTGTGATGGGCCGCTATTATGCGATGGACCGCGATAACCGCTGGGAGCGGGTGGAAAAAGCTTATGCCGCCATGGTCTATGGAGAAGGCAACTTTGCTGATTCTGCCGAAGAAGCAGTAGAAAAATCTTATCAGGAAAAGGTGACCGACGAATTCGTGATTCCCGCGGTCATTGACAAGAGAGGCTGTATAAAATCCGGCGATTCCGTAATCTTCTTTAACTTTCGCCCTGACCGTGCCCGCGAAATTACGCGCACCTTTGTTGACCCTGATTTTTCCGAATTTGCCCGCAAAAATGGATTCTTTCCGCTTACTTACGTCTGCATGACGCAGTATGATGCTACCATGCCCAACGTGTTGGTCGCATTTAAACCAGAAAGCCTTAAAAATACAATGGGAGAATACCTCTCAAAAAACGGGATGACACAACTTCGGATTGCAGAAACCGAAAAATATGCGCACGTTACATTTTTCTTTAACGGTGGCGTAGAAAAACAATATCCCGGCGAAGACCGCATCCTCGTGAAATCACCGAAAGTCGCTACCTATGATTTACAGCCCGAAATGAGTGCGTATGAAGTCACAGACAAGCTGGTGAATGCCATCCATTCCGGAAAATACGATGTCATCATTTTAAATTACGCCAACTGCGACATGGTTGGGCATACCGGCGTTTTTGCAGCCGCAAAAGCTGCTGTAGAAGCAGTCGATCAATGCGTTGGAAAAGTAATCAGTGCCATTTCCGATATGCATGGCGTTGCCCTTATCACCGCAGACCACGGTAATGCTGATAAGATGGTAGACGAAAGCGGGACCCCCTTTACAGCACATACCACTAATCCGGTTCCGTTTTGTGTCATTGGATATGCCTGCAAACTGCGAAACGGCGGCCGTCTTGCAGATATTGCTCCGACAATGCTCAAAATTTTGGGTCTGCCGCAGCCTCCCGAAATGACAGGAAAAAGTTTGATCGTCTAAAATGCAATTCTTAAAAAAGGACCGTACAGGCTCAAACTTGTACGGTCCTTTTTTATTGCTTTTTTAAAATATTTTAATTTGACATTTTACTTAAAATCGCCTATTCTTTATTTGTTATGATTTTTTCGGGGGAGTCTTTCCCAAAAGGAGTTTAAAACATGATTCCAAACATAAACATTGCCGGCATGGGATTTATTGTACTGGCCACTGTGGTGTTGCCATTCGGACTTTATTTTTATTTTCATGCACGATTTCAAAATTTCCGGGTCTATCCGGTTCTTTTTGGATTTGCAGCATATTTGATTTTCGGATACGCCATTGAAGATGGGATGGGACAGCAACTGCTGCCTCTTCTAAACGCATCTCCAATTATCAACCCAACACTTTACGTTGTAATGATTTTGCTGATGGCTGGCTTGATTGAAGGCTCCGGTATGCTAACCTTTGCTTTTCTGCTGCGTTGGAAAATCTGCCGAGACAAAACCCTCGCTTCTGAAATGGGCGTCGGAATTGGCTTTGGAATCGGCTTTGGTGGATTAAAGTCAGCATTGGAGTTTGGACTTTATCAGATTTCAACCCTTCGTGTTGCGGCCGCAGTGAACGGTCAGGGCATCGACACTTTTCTTCAGAATTTTACAGATGATCAAAAGATTCTTGCTCAAAAACAAATTCAAGCGATTGCCGATATCCATTCTTATTTATATTTCATTACCGGTATAGAACAAATTTTAATGATTTTTCTTCAGATTGCGCTTGCAGTATTAGTATGGATGGTTATTACACATCGTTTGAAATGGTACTTTTTCCCGATTGCCATTATACTGCATATGCTTGCTTTAGTTCCCACCGTACTTTCTTCAATCAATGCTCTGGATTTGATTGTAGCAGAGGTCTTATTTGCAATCATTGTAATTGCAGTTGTTTTTCTTACCTATTCGCTTTATAAAAAATACTGGGATTCTGTTCCGCCGATTATGAAACAAGCACAAACCTCTCGAAAAAGACAAGCTCTTTCCAGTTCTAAAAAGACCGATTCTCCAACAGAAAAATAAACTTGATCATAAAAAATCCCCGACAGAGTTTTTTCCTGTCGGGGATTTTTTTATAATTCTTTTCTCCAAAGTCCATGCAAATTGCAAAAACAATCTGCACCGGTTACTTTTTCTCCTTTTGAAAGGCAAAATTCTGCTTCCGGCTTATCTCCCGGAGAAAGCCAATAAAGTTTTCCTCCATGATTCGTTTCAAGAAAAATCCACTCAATATAATGCGCGTCCACCATTGGATGATCCTGCACACTGATATGCACTTTGGCCGTATTTCCAGTGACAGTAATAACCGGCAAATGCCTTTCGGCACTTCCCTTTGCGTTGGATGGGGCTTCTTCCAAAGCGTTTTCGCATTCATTCTGAACTGAGCCTGGATGCATTTGCAGATAAACCAAATTGCTTTTGCCTTTACATTGATAAAATTTAATTTTCGATGAATTCATATTTCTAAACCTCCTTCTAAAACAATCTATGCTGCTCCCCATGATTGTTCCAAAGGGAATGCGTTGTGCCCTTCGAATTTAGATTATAAATCCACCGTTCACTCCCAAAATCTGACCTGTAATAAAAGAAGAAGCCTCACCTGCCAAAAAAGCAACTGCCTGCGCAATTTCTTCCGGCATTCCCAGACGTTCCAGCGGTGTCTCCTCCGCGAGTTCCCGAAGCGTTTCAGCACTATGCTGTTGGTTCATCTCCGTAAGGATAACGCCTGGAGCGATTGCATTTACCCTGATATGGCTGGGTCCAAGTTCCTTTGCCAACGCCTTTGTCAAACCAATCACGGCTGCTTTCGCCGCAGAATAATGTACCTCACAGGAAGCACCTACTTGTCCCCACATAGATGAAATATTGATAATACTCCCTGCTTTTTCATGAATCATATAAGGCAGCGCACATTGGCAGCAATGAAATACACCATCTACATCGACGGCAAACATTTGCCTCCAATCTTCCTCGGTCAAGTCCGTAAAAAGTTTTTGCTGTGCAATTCCTGCATTATTCACCAAAACATCGACGCTGCCTGCCCTCTGGAACATTTTTATCACCTGTGCACGATCGGACACATCTGCTTCAATTGCAATTCCATCAATTTCTTTCGCCAATTTCAATGCTTGTTCCTTACTGTGTTGATAGTTGATTGCTACTCGAAATCCTTTTTTTGCCAACACCCGACAGCACGCCGCACCGATTCCGCGGCTGCCGCCCGTTACCAATGCCGTTTTCATATTTTTTCACCTCATAAATTATCTGTTGCCATCATAATTGCTGTCAGTGCCGCAAGCGGTGCTGTTTCTGTACGGAGAATGCGTGGACCAAGGGTCGCTGGAACACCTCCGCATTCTGTCACCATTTGGACTTCCTCTTGTGAAAATCCGCCTTCCGGCCCAATAAAAATTGTCACTCTCTGATCTTGCGGACTTAAAAACGTTCGAATTTTTTCTCCTCCGCCTTCATAAAAAAGGACTTTCTTTCCTTCTGCATTTTGAACCGCTTCTTTAAACGAAACAATCGGTTTCACTTTTGGAATGATTCCTCGTCCGCTCTGCTTTGCAGCTTCCAAAGCAATTTTCTGCCACCGTGCAGTTTTCTTTTCCGCTGCTTTTCGATCCGGCCTCGATACACATCTGGAAGTTTCCATCGGCTGAATTTGACTCACCCCAAGTTCCACCGATTTTTGTATAATCCAATCCATCTTATCATTTTTCGGCAGTCCCTGACAAAGGGTCACTTTTACAGTCGGTTCTGCAAAGCTTTTTTGAATTTCCATAATTTTGACTCGCACAAAGTCTGAGCTCATCTGAGCAATTTCTCCTAGGTAATCATTTCCTAAGCAATCACACAGCGTGATTTTTTCTCCCACGGTCATGCGCAGGCTCTTTGTAATATGCTTTGCATCTTCTCCCTTTATAATCGCTCCATCATCAGGAATTGTATCAATGAAAAAACGTGGCATTTTATCTCTCTCCTGTCGCTTTTGTTCTAAAGTAATTATAACATGGAGCCATTTTGATTGCTATGGAGATTTCTATTTTTGACTTCGTAAACAAAAAAACGATGCTGTAAAAACAGCATCGTTTTAAACTTTATCATTCCAAGAATTGCTTTTTATGCGATATGCATTGCCAGCGTAATAATACGCAGGACAAACAGGCCACCAACAACATACATAATAGGGGAAATATCTTTGATCTTGCCAGTGAAGATCTTGATGATAACCCAAGAAAGCATTCCAAACATAATACCATTCGCAATGGAATAAGTAAACGGCATCATGATAATTGCAAGGAATCCGCCAACTGCATCCGCAAGATCTCCGGAGAACTTCATCTTCAGAACACTGCTCATCATCAGCAAACCGACAAAAATCAAAGCCGGCGCTGTTGCAAATCCCTGAATCGCAGTAAAGATCGGGTAGAGCGGAATCGCAATCAGGAACAAAACGCCGCTGGTCACTGCTGTCAAGCCGGTACGTCCGCCTTCAGCCACACCTGCAGAAGATTCTACAAAGCTAGTGACGGTAGAAGTACCAAGGCATGCGCCCACAACAGTGCCGACTGCATCGGAGAGAAGTGCACGACCTGCTCTGGGCAGCTCTCCTTTTTCATTGAGCAAATTTCCTTTGGAAGCAACACCAACCAAAGTACCAACCGTATCAAACAAATCAACAAATAAAAACGCAAACACAATAATGATAAAATTCATCGTATTCTGTGCAACATAATTAAAGTCAAACTGCATAAAGGTCGGTGCAATCGACGGGAACGGTGTGTAATTCGCAAAAGACGGGATATTGGAATAAACTCCCGCTGCAGGATTGACCACATACCAGCCGGAGAGCTCTGCAAAAATACCAAGCAACCAAGTTGCCAGAATTCCGAGCAGGATAGCAGCTTTCACATGATAATGAGTCAAAACGCCGATCAAAATAACACCAATTAAAGCGAGAACAACTGTAGGAGAAGCAAAATCACCAAGTGCAACCAAAGTAGAAGAGGAAACTTTTCCATCAACAATAGAAGCATCCGAACGAATGATTCCTGCGCCTTTCAGGCCGATCATAGAAATAAAAAGGCCAATACCAGCAGTGATTCCATATTTCAGATTTTCCGGAATCCCATTTACAATCTTTTCACGGAATTTGAAAAGGGAAAGAACAATAAAAATAATACCTTCTATCAGAACTGCAGTCAATGCGATTCTCCACGCACCGTTTCCCAATCCCATACCAAGACACACGGAATAGGTAAAATAGGCATTCAGCCCCATGCCGGAAGCCAAAGCCACCGGATAGTTAGCGAAAAAGCCCATCACAAAAGTTGCAATTGCTGCAGACAGCGCTGTTGCAACGAATACCGCGTTCTGATCCATTCCTGTTACCCCCAACAAGCTGGGGTTTACCGCCAAAATATAAGCCATCGCAAGGAAGGTTGTCAGGCCGGCCAGGATTTCAGTTTTTACGTTGGTACCGTGCTCTTTTAGTTTGAAAATTTTTTCCAAAAGTATTCACGCTCCTCTTTCACTCTCGATCTTTTTTGCGGATTTTCCGCAAGAATTACAGATTTAAGTATACCTCATTTGATAAAAAATCAACAGATTATTCATAAATCGTTCATAATTACAGGAAATCCCTCAAATTATGCATGCAATCTGGTAAAGATGAGCAAGAATTTTGCAAAATCATCTTCATATGTTCCATTGCACTGCTAATATCCCAGTAATTAAAACAATTTTGAGGTGCAAGTTAATTAAAAAAATTTGAAACAACGCCGAACTTGCTCTATAAAAAATAAGATACCCCATTCATAACGTCCCATTCTAAAAGTCTATTTTTCATAAAAAGAGCTTAAAAGCAGCAATCGTTTTTCTTTTTTCACAATAAAAAAACAGCTCCCTATCTAAAAGATAGAAAGCTGTTTTTTATTATTTTTTTACTTCAAGCGACCTTGAAGTCCGTTTAGTTCTTCTTTCAGTGTCTTTGGCATCTTATTTCCGAACTTCTTATAAAATTCGGAAATTCCTTCTGCCTCTTTTGCCCACTGCTCTTTATTCACATTCAAAATGGACTGCAGAGTCTCACGGCTCATATCAAGACCTTCCAGATTAATATCCTGGGCCTTCGGTACAAATCCGATCGGTGTCTCTACTGCATCGGCTTTTCCTTCACAGCGTGCAAGAATCCATTCGAGCACACGAAGGTTATCACCGAATCCAGGCCAAATAAAATGTCCATCCTGATCAAGGCGGAACCAGTTAACATTAAAAATCTTCGGGGCTTTGTCACCCAGTTTCTCGCCCATGTCAATCCAATGCTGGAAATAGTCTCCCATATGATATCCGCAGAACGGCAGCATCGCCATTGGATCACGACGAACAACACCAACTGCACCGGTAGCAGCCGCAGTGGTTTCAGAAGCCATGATGGAACCTACGAACACGCCATTATTCCAGTCGCGGGACTGATAAACAAGCGGCGTTGTCTGTGCACGGCGGCCGCCGAATATGATCGCAGAAATCGGCACACCAGTGCCTTTATCAAATTCGGGGCTGACGCACGGGCAGTTTTTCGCAGGTGCAGTAAAGCGGCTGTTTGGATGTGCACCTTTTTCGGTGCTTGTCTTTCCGTTCCATGGGTTTCCTTTCCAATCCACTCCGTTCTCCGGCGGATTCTTGTCAAGGCCTTCCCACCAAACAGTCTTGTCATCGAGATTCTCGGCAACATTGGTAAAGATCGTACCTTTGTGTGTGCATTCCAACGCATTCGGATTTGATTTTGCATTGGTACCTGGCGCCACACCAAAGAAGCCGTTTTCAGGGTTGACCGCCCAGAGACGACCGTCCGGTCCAATTCTCATCCATGCGATATCGTCGCCAACTGTCCAAACCTTATAGCCCTTCTTGCGATAGACCTCCGGCGGAATCAGCATAGCAAGATTCGTCTTGCCGCAGGCAGACGGGAACGCAGCGGAAACATATTTAATCTCGCCCTTTGGATTCTGTACTCCCAGAATCAGCATATGTTCGGCCATCCAGCCCTCGTTCTTTCCGAGGAAGGAAGCAATCCGCAAAGCAAAGCATTTTTTGCCCAACAGCACATTTCCACCATAACCGGAATTAACCGAAATAATAGTATTGTCCTCCGGGAAGTGACAGATATACCGCTTTTCGGCATCGATGTCACACTTTGCATGCAATCCTCTGACCCAGTCGCTGCTGTTGCCCAAAGACTCCCAGACTTTATCGCCTGTACGAGTCATAATGGACATATTGAGCACTACATAGATGGAATCGGTCAGCTCTACGCCAATTTTGGAAAATGGGGAACCAATTGGCCCCATGGAATAAGGAATCACATACATGGTGCGCCCTTTATAGCTTCCGCGGGCAATATCATAGAGCATCTTGTAGCATTTTTGAGGTTCCATCCAATGGTTGGTAGGGCCTGCGTCCTCTTCTTTTCTGGAACAGATAAAAGTGCGGTCCTCCACACGTGCAACATCGTTAACGGCAGTGCGGTGCAGATAGCAACCCGGCAGCTTTTCCTGATTCAGTTTGATCATTTCGCCGGTCGTACATGCTTCTTTGCGAAGCACTTCCAACTGCTCTTCGGAACCGTCAATCCAAACGACGTCCTTCGGCGTTACCAGCGCTTTCATTTCTTCGATCCATTTCAATACGGACTGATTCTTAGTCATAGTCCAATCTCCTTCCAGCTCGTTTAGCCTTTCAAATTCGATTACCCGGTAACTCATTATAATACAAAAGATATCTAGAATCAATGCGAATTCTGTTGAATTCCCAGAGGGGTCCTTTGTAAAATGCAGAATCCATCAAATAATGATTAAGAAATAGAAAGTTCCGGTTTTGCATTTAGATCAAGCCCAGCAGTATGCCCTGCCTGATACTCATAATAAGCCTGCGCACCAACCATGGCCGCATTATCTCCACAATAACGAATTTCGGGGCAATAAAATTGCCAATGACGCTTGTCGCTCACGCTTTGCAGACGGCGGCGCAAAAGGCGGTTAGCACTCACTCCGCCGGCAATCACCAATTTTTGACTATTGGTCTGCTCCATCGCTTTCACCGTATTTTCTTCCAGACAATCCACGACCGCCTTACGATAAGATGCCATCAAATCCGTTAGATCAACCTCTTCTCCACGCTGTTTTGCGTTATGCAGTAAGTTGATAACTGCCGTTTTTAATCCGGAAAAACTGAAATCCAACGGAGCCCCGTCTACTCTTGGGTGCGGCAGACGAAAAGCTTTTTCGTCTCCTCCTTCGGCACGCCGATCCAGTTCGATTCCTCCAGGATAAGGCAGTCCCATTGCGCGGGCAGCTTTATCAAACGCTTCTCCGGCAGCATCATCTCTTGTTTGTCCCAAAACACGAAGATCCGTATAATCCCGAACTTCTACTAGATGGGTGTGTCCGCCTGAAACTACCAAACAGAGAAACGGTGGAGTAAGCTCCGGTGAAGTCAGATAGTTTGCCGCAATGTGGCTTCTGAGATGATGAACCGGAATCAACGGCTTTCCGGAAGCCATACAGAGCCCCTTGGCAAAATTGACTCCCACTAAAAGAGCGCCAATCAATCCAGGCGCATAGGTCACGGCAATCGCATCTACTTCGGAAAGTGTCATGCCCGCCTGCTCCAATGCCTGTTCCGTTACCGGCACTACTGCCTCACAGTGTCTGCGAGAGGCAATTTCCGGCACAACCCCGCCATAGAGCTTATGCTCTTCTACCTGCGATGCTACTACACTCGAAAGCACCTTTCTTCCGTCTTCTACAACTGCCGCAGCGGTTTCATCGCAGCTGCTTTCCAATGCTAAAATCCTCATAGGATCGTATCTCCTTCAGTTTGCTCAAAATAAATAAAAAACCGAGCATGTGAATTTCTCCATACTCAGTTTCTTATTTTATCATATTCTTTTGAGAATGGCCAGAAAATCAATCTTTCTTTTTCTGATTGCCAACCCATGCATAAAAAATCGGAATGGTCATATATAACATCCAGCCCGGATGCCAGAGATCAAAAAGGAACCCGAGCACCAAATAAAGGATTGTAATCAAGACAGGATAAACGCCTTCCAGATGACAAGATCTAGCAATTATCGGACAAAGGATGATGCAGCCGAGGACCAAAAACCATTTTATAGTTAAAAATATCCACAGCACAATACAAATCAAAAGCGCCACCACACAGATTCCAATCATCTGATTAGAAATAGAATGCCTGTGGGGTTCTTCAGAAATAGGATCTGAATAAACACCTGATTCCTGCGAAAAATCCGATTCTGATTTTTCTGCAGGCTGCTGCCACTGTAATTGTTCTGCATTTTTCTCATAAGAGTCAGCTGTCGGATTTCTCATTTGTTCCGCTTGTTTTTGAAGGCGTTCTGCCGCTTCTTTTACTGATTCTTCAGAAGGGATCTCGAGGGACGGCTGCTCTTCTTTTTGCGAATTTTCCGCAACAGAAACTTCTTCTTGACCCGGCACTTTTGGCAGTTCCAAAGAAATCTTTTCTTCTTTTTCTCCCACGATTCCTTCTGGATCACGATTTTCAACGGGGTCATCTGTTTTAAGCAGATCATCGAGAGAAATCTGATACAGCCGCGCAAGCAAAATCAGATTATCCGTGTCGGGGGAAGATTCCGCCCGCTCCCATTTAGAAACCGCCTGCCGGCTGATTCCAAGCTTTTCTGCCAATTCTTCCTGGGAAAGTCCCTTTTTCTTCCGCAGCTGCACCATTCGGTTTGCAATCTCAATATTCATTGATTGTACTCCATTCCTGATTTTTCTAATTGATTTTGTGTTTTAAAAATAACACAAAAGATCCGGTTGCGACCAGCAATTCTACTTTTCAAATAGCGCAACTTTTGGTTGCAAACCCTCATTTAAAGCCAAAAGTCAATTCTTTTTTAAGAATTTCGTAAGGATCCACCCATCCTCCGGCGGATTTGTATAAAACTGTTTTCGGACCCCATTCTTTTGAAATCCCAATTTGTAATAAAGATTGACTGCCGCTCGATTAGACGGTCGGACTTCTAATGAAATAAAACTGCCCTCATGCTCTTTTCCATACTGAAGAAGCCCCTTCGTAATCATTTCTCCAATGCCTTTTCGCCGAAAATCCGGATGTACCGCAATATTATCTACATATCCTTCTCCGCAAACAAAGTGCATCCCACCATATCCACAGACCATTTTATCTTCTTCTGCCACCAGAAAAACAGCCGTGCTGCTTCCTAATTCCGCCCGCAGTCCTGCTTCTGTCCATGGTGCGGAAAAGCACAGCCTTTCGATTTCGGCAAGAGCCGAAATGTGTTTTTCCTCCATCTGCTTCAATCGAATCAATCTCTCTTGCCCCCTAATTTTTCCGGTAAACGATCCAATCAAATGCAATCTCTGTTTTGAGAGTCTCTGTTTGCTCCAAACGTTCAACCCCTTCTCTTGGAGTTTTCCACGCATAAGGCGTCATTGCAAACAGATCCATGATCGCTTCTTTGTCGTTGAGTTCCAACTCTCCGCGCACCGGAATCCGCTCCAAAAACGAAAACCCATCATATTCCGTTTTTCGGTGTTCGTTTTCGTAGGGGTGTTCATACAAGATTTCTTTATAGCCAAAAAGATGGCGCTCTCCCGGCACTGCCAAAAGAAAAATTCCGCCCGGCTCTACTACCCGCAAAAATTCCTGCGGCATCACCGGAGAAAAAACATCCAATAAAAGGTCGGCACCACAATCAGGAAATGGAATCTCGAAGCTGCTCCCCACTGCAAAAGAAATTCCAGGATAATGCCTTGCAGCCGCCTTGACCGCAAATTTTGAAATATCAAAGCCAAAAACTTCCGGGGTTTTTCCTTCCTTCAAAAGTGCCTCTTTTAAATTATTCGTATACCAGCCTTCCCCACAGCCGGCATCCAGAATCACCGGGGAATTCTTTTGAGAAAGATAGCGGGAAGCAATTTGGCTGAGAGCGTCCCCAAAGATCTGATAGGTTCCCCGTTCCAGACATCTCTTGCGGGCTGCCACCATTTTTTTATCATCGCCCGGCATCTTGCTGTGTTTCCGATTTGGCGGCAAAAGATAAAGATAACCTTCCGAAGCAAGATCATAACTATGCCCTTTTGGGCAGCGAAAAGCATGCTCTTTCTCCGAATAAAACAACGGACCTTTACAGATTGGACAGATAAACCCCATATTCTTCTCCTTAGGACTTTGCTTCATACCATGTTTTCCCGATTTTTGCCTCTGCTACCATTGGAACAGAAAGCGAAACGGCCCCTTCCATCTCTTCTCTTAAAAGAGATGCAGCCTTTTCCGCTTCCTCGCGGGGAGCTTCCACGATCAATTCATCGTGCACCTGCAAAATAAGTTTTGATTTCATTTGTTCTTTTTCCAGCCGATCCTGCACTTTGATCATCGCAATCTTAATAATATCCGCCGCAGCCCCTTGAATGGGCATATTTCGTGCGACCCGCTCCCCAAAGGAACGCAGATTAAAATTGCTGCTCCGAAGCTCCGGAAGATACCTGCGGCGGCCAAAGATCGTCTCAGCATAGCCACGCTCTTTAGCAAGCTCAACAGATTTTTTCATATACTCATCAATGCCGCTATAGTGGGCAAGATAATCTTTAATATACTGATCGGCTTCTCTGCGGGAAACACCAATATCTTTTGAAAGAGAAAAAGCGCCGATCCCATAAACAATGCCAAAATTGACCGCCTTAGCACGACTGCGCATTAAGGGAGTCACTAATTCTTCCGGCATATGGAAGACCTGTGAAGCGGTCGCACGGTGAATATCATCCCCGTTTAAAAACGCGTTGCGCATATTTTCATCATTTGCAACATGAGCAAGCACTCTTAGTTCGATCTGACTATAATCGGCATCAACAAGCACCCACCCTGGACGAGCCACAAAAAATCTCCGCAGTTCTCGTCCTTGATCAGAACGCACCGGAATATTCTGTAAATTCGGCTCAGTCGACGAAATTCTGCCCGTCCTGGTCTCAGTCTGATTAAAGCTGGAATGAATTCGCCCATCCTCACCGATCACTTTTAATAAGCCGTCACAATAAGTTGATTTGAGTTTAGAGAGGCTTCGATACCGAAGAATTTCCGAAATGACCGGATTCTCATACTGTAGGGATTCCAGCACCGCCGCGCTGGTCGAATAACCGCTCTTTGTCTTTTTTCCATGAGGCAGTCCCAATTTCACAAAGAGAGCATCTCCCAGTTGTTTGGGAGAATTCAGATTAAACTCATAGCCAACTTCCTCAAAGATTCCTTTTTGAATGGTTTCGATGTCGCTTTGCATGGACTCGCCGTATTTTTTGATCCCTTCGGCGTCTACTGCAAAGCCCTCCCGCTCCATGCAGGAAAGCACCCACGCAAGCGGCAGTTCAATATTGGAGAGAAGCTCTTCCTGTCCGGCTTCGGCAATTTTTTTAGAAAGTGCCTCAAATAGTCCCGGCAGAGAAATCACACGCACAAAGCGTTCTGCTTTTTTCTGATTTTCCGGCAAAAGGTCTTCCGGTACCGGATTCTCCATTTTCCATACTTCGCAGACTGATACTCCATATTCCTGGCACAGGCGGTCAAAATCATATCCCGCAGCAGAGGGGTCCAAAAGATATGCCGCCAAGAGCACATCCATCTTTGCGTGTCTTAAAAAAATTCCATCTTTTGCAGCAGCATTCTGCAAAGACTTCACGTCATAGGTAATGACCGGAATTTTTGGATTTTCCAAAAGGCTGCGAATTTCTTCCGGCTTTTCTAAAAGGCAGGCACCGCGTTCAACTGCGACAGCTAATGTTTCGATCGAGCCGTCTTTTCGATAAAAAGCCAAAACCGGCGCTTCCCCTTTTTTCTCAAGCTCCGGCAGATACATGTCTGATTCCGGATTGCGAAAAAGAGCCGCATGATCTATCTTTTCCTGCTTCTTAGGGGCCTCATCCGGAAGATTTTGCAGCTGGAGCTTTTCCATCAGTTTAAAAAGCTCCAGTTTTGTCATCAGCCTAGTCGTTTCTTCTTTTTTAATCGGAATTGGCACATAATGTGAAATCTCAGTATCGATCGGTACGCTCAGACAGATTGTCCCTAGTTCCCTCGAAAGATAGGCTTTTTCTTTTCCTTCTCGTAGCTTTTTGCGCATGCCCTCTTTGATCGGCAGTTCGTCCAAATGATCGTAAATATAATCAATCGAATGATAATTCTGAATCAGTTCTCCGGCGCCTTTCGGCCCGATCCCCGGAACTCCCGGAATACAATCGGAAGAATCTCCCTGCAGTGCCTTGATTTCAATCATTTCTTTCGGCGTTACCCCGTAAGTTTCCTTTACTTTTTCTTCCGTATAAATTGTTACCTGTGGTTGACCAAATTTTGTGGAAGCAAGACGCACGCTCGTATAAGGGCCAACAAGTTGCAAACTGTCACGATCCCCGGTAGCAATCACACAGGTGTTCCCTTTTTCCGTGCAGGTTTTTGAAAAAGTTCCCAAAATATCGTCGGCTTCATATCCCTCACAGGTCACAAGATGATAGCCCAAATCTTTCAAAAGTTCTTTGAGCGTCGGCATTTGCTGCGCAAGCTCTTCCGGCATCCCGTGACGGTTCGCCTTATACCCCGCATATTTTTTGTGCCGGAATGTTGGCCCTTTTAAATCAAAAGCAATCGCCACCGAATCGGGCTGCACTTCATCCAAAAGCTTTTGCAGCACCATCAAAAACCCATAGATTCCGTTGGTGTAAAGTCCTTCTTTTGTCGTTAGAATTTTGATTCCGTAAAATGCACGATTTAAAATGGAGTTTCCATCCAATACCAGAATTTTCATACAGTCCTCCGTTTGAAAGGTTCAATTTTGAATCATTATACCACTTTTCAAGCGAAAAATTAAGTGTTATACTTCTTTTACTGCTCTTTAAGAAAACTTTTAGGAAGGAATCCGAATTTTGAAAATTGGAACTCTCGAATTAAATGGAAAAGCATTTTTGGCACCAATGGCAGGCGTTACCGACCTTGCATACCGGGAACTCTGCATGCGTTTTGGTGCAGCCTTCTGCACCACTGAAATGGTCAGTGCCAAAGCGCTGGAATATGGCGACAAACGTACGCCTTCTTTGATGAAACTTGGAAATGATCATCCCTGTGCGATTCAGATTTTCGGCAGCGAACCAGCTTCGATGGCGATTGCCGCAAAAAAAGCACAGACATTTTCCCCTGATGCCATTGATATTAATATGGGCTGCCCGGTTCCTAAGATTAATGCTTCCGGCAGCGGCTGCGCCTTGATGAAAACACCGCAGCTCTGCGGTAAAATCGTAAAAGCTGTTAAAAATGCCGTCGATATTCCGGTCACTGTAAAAATCCGCAAAGGCTGGGATCACTCCCACGAAAATGCCGTAGAAGTGGCTAAAATCTGTGAAGAAGCCGGCGCCAGTGCAATCGCAATTCATGCGCGGACCAAAACCCAGATGTATGCACCCTCTGCCGACTGGCGGATCATCCGCGCAGTCAAAGAAGCCGTGTCAATTCCGGTAATCGGGAATGGAGATATCATTCACGCCGACGACGCTGCGCGGATGCTGGAACAAACTGGCTGTGACGCTGTCATGGTAGGACGGGCTGCCATGGGAAACCCCTGGATTTTTGCTCAAATTAATGCTTGTCTCCAGGAAAATGTTCGGATTCTTCCTGAACCTGAAATTCATGAGCGTTTACTTGTTATGTTGCAGCATATTCAAAAGATGGTGGAATACAAAGGAGAACACCGCGCCATGCAGGAAGCGCGCAAACACGTTTCCTGGTATCTGCATGGGCTCCGCGGTGCTGCAGAATTTCGGCGCAGAGCCGGAGGGCTTAATACCTATGAGGATCTCGTGATGCTCTCCAAAAATATTCTGGCCCAAAATCTTTCGAACTCCTCTGAAAAATAAAAATGACCCCGGTACTGTAAAAGTATCGGGGTCATTTGTTTTTAATTTTCTTTATAAAACACCACAAACGTATTCGGGCCGGTATGCACCGTCGTGGTACAACCGGCATACGTCAGCAAAACTTTTTTAAAAACTCCAGAATCTTTTACCATCTGCACGAGGCTCTCCAATAAAGACTGATCCATCCCGGTGGTGGAAATCATCACACGGTCTCTGCAAATATTCGGCATTTCCAAAACATGACGCACATATTCTCTGCATACCTGGGGATAATTTCCGCGGAACTTCTTGTGTATAGAAAGTTCTCCTCGTGGACTTAAAAACAAACATGGACGCAGTTTTAAAAGATTTGCTCCCATTGTCTGCAGTTTGCTGGCACGACCGCCGCGATAAGCAAATTCCAACGTATCGAGTAAAACATAAGTACGGATCTTATCTTTTTCCTGCTCCATTAGAGCAGCAATCTCCTGCCCGCTTTTTCCTTGATCTCTTAGATCACAGGCATCCAGAACCATCAGCCCCTCGGCGGAACTAATGGTAAACGTATTAATCACATAGACATTTTGAAACTCTTGTGCAGCAATAACCGCATTCTGATAGGATGCAGACATTTTTGAATTCATGGAAAGATGAACAACATCTTCTCCCGCATCAACATGCTTCTTAAAGACTTCATAAAAATCCGCAGGTGCAGGAGCTGCTGTTTTCGGCAGCTTCTTTGTAACCGCAAAATCCCGAAAGACATCCGGTGGCTTAATATCAAAAAAATCGCGGGAAGTGCAATTACCGATCGTGATATAAAGCGGAATAACATCCACCTTTTTTTCCAGATATAAATCCGGGAATAAATCGCAGCCGGAATCTGTTGTAATCGCAGTAGACATATTCTCCACTTCCATTCTGTACAGGGTTTTATTATTATACCAAAACAAAGATAAAATTGCAATCAAACTATCTTTAACCGCTTTTTCTGCAAATTTTCTTGTAATTTACCTTTTATTTGTGTTAATATTAAAAAATATGATAGAGATTTATAGAGTTTTATCGAATTTAAAGAAAACATTAAGAATCGGAGGTTAAAAGAGGATATGCGAAAAAAGTTTTTTTCCATTTTTATACTAACATTGATTTTTATTTTTTCGGTTAGTACCATGCAGATTCCTTCATTTGCAGTCGAGACTCAAGAGCCAGGTGCCGGATATCAAAATCCCACGATTGGAACCGCTCAGGCCGGAAATGGTGCCGAAACCGTTACCCAAAATAATAATACAGGTGCAGCAGTCAATGGCCACACCGATTTGGATCACGATGGATATGATGACAATACGAACGTTTACATTGGCCCTCCAAACTATACCGACCAAGATCATGATGGATACGATGACAAAACCGGTACCTATATTGGATCGCTGACCAGCTCAAGCACTTCTAGCAAAACGACTTCGTCCAGTAGCAAGGCTACTTCCAGTTCTTCTTCAAGCAGCAAAGTAACCAGTTCTTCAAGCACTGTAAGCCAAACTGCTTCTAACTCCAGCAAGGTCAGTTCTTCTTCCGTCTCTTCCGGATTCTTTTCAGGAACGATCGTTACCAAATTGCCAACAATCATGCTGGTCGGGATTATTTTAGTAATAGCCGGTGTTATCGGCATCATTCTCTTTATTATTCTGCACCACCGCGCAAAAATACGGTATTCCCGTTCTCCCCGCGGAAAAGGACAAAATAAAGGCTATGATGATGATGACGATTACTATGATGACGAAGAAGAAGATTACGATGATTCTGATTCCCCCAGCGAAAATTTCTACGACAATGATGCAAATGCAGAGGAATCCACTCATACTATTCCGCTTCGCCATTCCTCTGCGGCTCCTCGTACCTCTTCTCCTCAACAAACTCAATATAAAGATATTCAGTCCTACAGCAATGACGGAAGACAAACAGAAGATTATGAGGAATATACTCCTTCCCACCATTTAGACGCAGCTGCACGCGCAGCTTCTCCTAAAAAGCCACAAAACAATGATAACTTTGACTGGGACCAGTTTTTAAATAGTAACCGAAAGTAACCGAAATAAATGAAATAAATAATAAAAAGCTCCGGCCGCTAAAAACGGTCGGAGCTTTTTTTAAGTTTTAAGTTTAAAAATCCGAAAGAGTTTCTATCTGTATATTTGTCCCATCAGTTGAAGCCCGGATTGTCCCGCTGGTATCTGTTCGGTAAATTTTTGTATTTCCACTTGAAAGGCGCTTTAAAACACTTTCTTTTGGAAGCCCATAGCTGTTGTTTTTCCCACAAGAAATCACCGCTATATTCGGCGACACCGCTTTATAAAAATTCGCCGTCGTACTGGTGGCACTGCCATGATGGCCAACTTTGAGCACATCCGCTTTTAAACTGCTTCCGGAATCAAGCATTTCTTTTTCGCTCTCTTTTTGGGCATCTCCGGTAAAAAGAAATTTCTTTTCGCCAATTTGCAGCATGCAGACTGCCGAATAGTTATTGATCTCTTCATAGCTCTCACTGTTCGGCGCCAACATCTCCATAGAAATTGAACCTTCCTTTAAAACTTCCACTCCCGCTTTTGCCTGTGTAACGCGACACCCTTTTTTTGAGAGAGCTTCCAGCAGTTTTGTATAAGTCGCCGTTGTCGGCGTCTGACTTTTCGGCAGACGAGGCAGATAAACTTCTCCGATTTCAAAGCTGTCAATAATCTTTGCCATAGAGCCAATATGATCTGCATGCGGATGCGTTCCGATCACAACATCCAGCTTTTTGACTTCCAATTTTTGAAGCCTTCGTACCAACTGATCTGCACAATCTGGCGTTCCGGTATCAATCAATATGTTTTTTCCGTCTGAAAGCTGAATAAACTCACTGTCACCCTGCCCAACATCAAAATAATAAATTTGACTTTTTCCCACTATGTCTATATTTGAGGAAGTACCTGAGGATGTTGGCTGCAAAGCTCCCGGCGCTGCGCAACTACCTAAAAACAATACTGATACGGCCGCCGCTGTAATTCGGCGCAGCCGATCAAAAAATCGCATATCATCTCTCCTCTGCTCTTGCTTTGGTTTTCATTATAGGCTTGAAAACAACATCTTGTCAATTTGATCTTCTTGAGAAAAAGTTGAGAAAAAGGCTGCAATCCTCTATAATAGAAATGAAATAAAAATGGGAGGAATTTTTTATGCTCGATCCCTTATGGAAAGAATTAAAAAGCGGTACTGATGTGCGCGGTGTAGCATGTGAAGGCGTTCCAAATGAAAAGATCAATTTGACGGATTCTGTTATCGAACGAATCACAGCGGCTTTCGTTGTCTGGCTTTCTCAAAAAGTCAAAAAGGAGCCGGATAAACTGACGATTTCTCTGGGACATGACTCGCGTATCTCCGCTGATCGAATTGAGCAGGCAGTCGTTCGGGCTCTAAAGGGGGCTGGTATAAAAATTCTTCTCTGTGGACTTGCTTCGACCCCCAGTATGTTTATGACAACTGTTGACCTTTCCTGCGACGGTGCAATTCAAATTACTGCAAGCCATCACCCATGGAACCGCAATGGTTTAAAATTTTTTACCCGTAACGGTGGTTTGGATTCTTCCGATCTGGAAGAAGTCCTGGCTCTTGCACAGGCGGGCAAAAAAGCGCCCGAAAAGATGGGTTCCGCTGCTCTCTGCGACTATATGAAGACCTACGCTACTCATCTTCGCAAAATGATCTGTGATGGAATTGGAATTGCTGAATCAGAGAAGCCACTTAAAAATATGCATATCGTTGTTGACGCAGGCAATGGAGCAGGAGGATTTTACGCAAACGATGTTCTTGCCCCTCTTGGCGCCGATATTTCCGGCAGCCAGTTTTTGGAGCCAGATGGTCATTTTCCAAATCATATTCCGAATCCGGAAAATGAAGAAGCAATGGCATCCATCTGTAAAGCAGTTCGCAATGTCAAAGCAGACCTCGGTGTGATTTTTGATACCGACGTGGATCGCGGTGGTGCTGTTGATGCTTCGGGAGAAGAAATCAACCGAAACCGTCTCGTAGCCGTCGCCAGCGCCATTGCCCTCAAAAATCATCCCGGTGGAACCATCGTGACTGATTCTATCACCAGCACTGGTCTTAAAGACTATATTGAAAAGACACTCGGAGGCATTCATCGTCGCTTTAAACGCGGTTATAAAAATGTAATTAATGAAGCGATCAGGCTAAATAACAAAGGAATTGACTGCCCTCTGGCAATCGAAACCAGCGGACACGCTGCCATGCGGGAAAATTATTTTTTGGACGATGGCGCTTATCTTGTCACAAAAATTATTATTAAAACGGCAGCGCTTCGTCAGGAAGGCAAATCTCTGGAAGACTTACTTGCGCCGCTCGCTGAACCACAGGAAGCTTCTGAAATCAGAATTCCCATTCCCCAAGAAGATGCACGCAAAGCCGGTCAGGTTGTGATCGACCATCTGACTGCTTATGCCGAAAGACAGGAAGGCTGGTCAATTGCACCGGACAACCGAGAAGGAATTCGCATTTCTTTTGACAAAGCTCACGGTGACGGCTGGATGCTTCTGCGTCTAAGCGTTCACGATCCCATTCTGCCGCTCAACATAGAAAGCAACTCTAAGGGCGGTGTACGCACGATTGCTGAAGAAGCAAATACCTTCTTAAAAAAAGAATCCGGAATTGATCTTTCTCCTCTGAAAGAATTTTTACAAAAATAAGAGCATCATTTTAGATTTTTTAAAATGAATATTACATTAAGGCAAATCAAAAAAATGCAATAAAAAAGAGCTGATTTTATAAAAATCAGCTCTTTTTATTTTTTACACTTGCGGATTCCACGCAGCATGCACCAAATGAGCAACTCCGGGGATTGTCTCACCCTGCTGAGAAGAAGTCGGTGACATTAACGCTCCGGTACCAATAAAAAGAACATGCTTCAAATCTCCTTGAGCAATTTTTTGAAGCACATAACTGCTGAAAACCGCAGCACTACATCCGCATCCGGAACCTCCTGCATGGACATCTTGATTTTGACGGTCGTAAACCATCAACCCACAATCATTTTGCTCACGTTCAACATTGATTCCATCTTGATTGAGAATCTCTCTCAGCAAAGTACTGCCAACCTGCCCTAAGTCTCCGGTAAGAATCAAATCAAAATCTTCGGGCTTTTTTCCAGTATCCTTTAGATAATCTTCAATCGTCTGCGCCGCGGCCGGTGCCATTGCCGCTCCCATATTGGCAGCGTCCTTGACTCCCAGATCAGCCATCCTGCCGAAAGTCACTTCTTCTATGGAAACATTTCCTTTCTGCCCTACCAAAACTGCTCCCGCACCGGTTACCGTCCACTGTGCGGTGGGGGTCCGCTGTCCCCCGTATTCCAGTGGGAATCGAAACTGCCGCTCTGCCGAACAAAAATGGCTGCTGGTCACTGCCAGTGCATTTTGTGCAAGACCGCTGTCGACAAAGACCGCCGCAAGCCCCAATGTCTGTGCCATAGTGGAGCAGGCTCCATATTGTCCCAAAAACGGGATATTCATGCTTCTCAACCCAAAAACAGAAGAAATACACTGGTTGAGCAGATCTCCTGCAAACAGGTACTGAATTTCACTCGCCTTAATTCCTGATTTCTCTAGAACGCTTTTTACCGCTTCCTGCTGCAGATCGCTTTCCGCTTTTTCCCAGCTTTTTTCTCCTAAGGTCGTATCAGTAAAACAGTGGTCAAAATAATTTTTCAGTGGGCCTTCTCCCTCTTTTTTGCCGACCGCCGAACCTCCTGATACAATCCGTGGATGATTTTTAAGTCTCAGTGTATAAGTGCCAACGCGCATCGTGCTTTCCTCCCCTCAATACAAATGGAAAAGCACCAAAATCAGTCCATAAACTGCTGATGCAACCGTTCCATATACCAGAACAGGGCCTGCAATCACAAACATTTTTGCACCCATTCCGGTAACAAATCCTTCACTTTTAAATTCGATTGCTGGGGAAACAATTGAATTGGCAAATCCGGTGATCGGCACCAAAGTACCAGCGCCTGCCCGCTTTGCCAAATTATCATAAACCTGAAACGCGGTGAGCAGCGCAGAAAAAAGCACCAGCGAAAGGCTAACCCACGTACGCGCATCCGAAAGATCTTCTCCCAACATTACGTAAAGATTGCAAAGCATCTGTCCAACAGCACAAATTGCTCCGCCAACAAAAAATGCCCAAAGGCAATTTTGGCCCCACTTACTGTTTGGTGATGCCTTCTCGTATAGGCTTTGATATTCCTTATCGGTCAATTTCATCAAAAGTGCCCCCTTCGGATTTTTATTCTTTCCGAAGAGGGCACTCAATATTCTAAAAGATTTTTGTCCTTTTACTATGATTCCAAGCTCGACAGGATGTTCATCCATAAAGTAACCGCCGCATCACTTGGCATCCTCCAGTCACCTCTTGGCGAAAGTGTCACACTGCCGACTTTCGGCGCATCCGGCAGACAGCTGCGTTTAAACTGCTGGGTGAAGAATCTGCGGTAGAAAGTCTTAAGCCATTTAAGAACGGTTTCATGGTCATACTGCCCCTCAAAGGCATGGCAGGCCATCCGATAAATTTTATCCGGTGCGAATCCAAAACGAAGCATATAATAAAGAAAAAAGTCATGAAGCTCATAGGGTCCCACCAAATTTTCCGTCTTCTGCGCAATTTTTCCATCTTTCGGAGGCAGAAGCTCCGGACTCACGGGTGTATCCAGTACATCAAGCAGAATTTTTCCAATCTCACCGCCAAAATCCTCTGCAGCATAGCGCACAAGATGGCGTACCAACGTTTTGGGGATAGAAGCATTCACCCCATACATACTCATATGGTCACCGTTATAAGTCGCCCAACCAAGTGCCAATTCGGAAAGATCTCCTGTCCCGATCACAAGGCCATTGACCTGATTAGACAAATCCATCAGCACCTGTGTGCGTTCTCGTGCCTGACTATTTTCATAGGTAACGTCCTGCACAGACTCATCATGCCCAATATCGGAAAAATGCTGTCGAACAGCCTTTCCGATCGGTACTTCTTTAAACTGCGCCCCCAAAGCGATTGCCAGCCCTTCTGCATTAGAACGCGTACGGCTGGTGGTCCCAAATCCCGGCATGGAAACTGCAAAGATTCCCTTCTTGGAAAGGCCCAAAAGTTCAAAGGCTCTGGTCGCAACCAGCAAAGCCAAGGTTGAATCCAGTCCGCCAGAAACACCGATCACGACATTTTTGATTCCGGTATGCTTTAATCTGGTTTTGAGTCCATTTGCCTGGATCGATAAAATCAATTCGCAGCGACGTTTTAAATCTCCTCGGTCCTTGGGCACAAACGGCGTCTGAGGGAATTGTCTCCAGAGCCCTGTTTCCACTAAATCCATTGAAAACAGAACTTTGGATTTTTGAGGAGGAAGATCTGTCCACGTAGTTGCACGGCGGCGCTCCTGCAAAAGGCGTTCCAAATCCACCTGTGCCATTGTGCAGGCACCGGAAAAAAGTTTCGTTTCACTGAGGATTGCACCGCTTTCGGCAATCAGATCATGACCGGCAAAGACCATATCGGTAGTCGATTCTCCTTCGCCTGCATCTGCATAGGCATAAGCGCAGTAAAGCCGTGCAGACTGATTTCTGACAAGGCTCTCTCGATACTCCGCTTTTCCGATTGTCTCATCGCTGGCAGAAAGGTTCAAAATCAGGAGTGCTCCTTCTCTTGCCATCTGCACACTAGGCGGCTCCGGAACCCAAAGATCCTCGCAGATCTCTACCCCGACAGTCATTTGGAAATCATTTTGGCATTGATATAAAAGACCGCTCCCCAATGGAACTTCTGTATTGCAGTAATAAACCGTTATTGGTTCCTCTGGTGCCGGGGTAAACTGACGCATCTCATAAAATTCTCCGTAATTCGGAATGAATTTTTTCGCGGTCAGGCCCAAAAGCTTTCCCCTGCAAAAAACAGCGGCGCAATTATAAAGCGCCGCGCCTACAGCAACCGGCACCCCTACTGCTGCCAAAATGGAAAGGCCGCTGCTCTTTTGGATCACCATTTTTAAATTTTCTTCTGCCGAACGCAAAAGCGCAGCATCATGAAACAAATCTCCACAGGTATAGCCTGTCAGGGAAAGTTCCGGAAAAACTGCCACAGAGATTCCCTTTCGTGCGCAGAGATTTAATTGTTCCAAAATTTTTTCAGCATTTCCGTCACAATCAGCTACCCGAAGTGCGGGAGTCACCGCAGCAACATTTAAAAAGCCGTCCTTCATTTTATGCCTCCTCAGCAAATGGTATCATCCGCTTCTTTTCTCTCAGAAGGAATTAAAGTTTCTCCTGACAATTCCTCATAAAAAGTATTCGGTTTAAATTCATCTGCCGTCACCTGTTTCATCAAGAAGTGAACACGATGCAAATTTACCATTGCACCCTTCAGGTGATGCGCCTCTATATGCATTCTCATAACATTCCATTGGCAGCAGGAAAGCGATTTACTCGCGAGGGCATTATGCGCACTGCGGTATTTTCCACTATACAATCCCTTCTGCATCAAACCTTCCCGAACCATAGCCACTGCCCGTATGTAATCACAGATTTTCTGCGGGTTCATGGTTCCGAGTGTGCTCTCCGTATGGACATTATAATAATAAAGTCCATTTGGGATCAAAACGACTCTATCCGCACAGGCAAAGACCCTATGCAGAACCGCTAAATCCTCAAAGCACATTTTCGGAAAAGTCACGTGAGATGCAAGGATCACGCTTTTCTCTATCATCTTGCTCCACCAAAAACTCTGAATCTGATAATCACGGATCAGCGTACGCAATCCTTTTTCAGTATTCATCACACGATAAGCCCGAAATGGATACGGCAAATAAAATCCACTAAAAACGAAGTGCCAATCATAAGAACAGCAAGCGATCTGAGCATGATTCTTTTTACAAGCCTGATAAAGCTTTTCGAGGTATTTCCTCGATACATAATCATCTCCATCTACAAAGCAAATATACTTTCCCCGCGCCTTCTTGAGCCCATTTTGCCTTGCAACTGAAACCCCTGAATTTTTCTGATTTAAAATGCAGACATTGGAGTATTTTTGCTCCATTTTCTTCAATATTTTTAAAGACTGGTCTGTACTTCCGTCATTCACTGCAAGAATTTCATAAGGGACCTTAATTGACTGTTCCGCAAGCGTAGAAATGCACTTCTCAACAAATTCTCCCACATTATAGACCGGCACGATGACGCTGATCTCGGGATTTTCAACACAAAACGCCACTGTGATCCGTCCTTTCTTCTCCAATATTTCGGATTTTTTGCTAAAGGCATGTGCAATATTACATTTAGTTATTTTCTCAAATTCAAGCTAAAAAGTCAAGCTTTTCTCTTTCTCGTAAAATGGGCTGAACCGTTATTTTCGGTTCAGCCCATCTTGATATTTTTATTTTCAGGCAACTTTTGAACTTTGCGAAACAGACGAACTTTTAGAAGCAGAGGAGCTTTGTCCCTGTGGCGGTTTTGTACTGCTCACCGTATCACTGGAAGAAGGCCCTGCATTATTGTTTGAACTTTGCGAAACTGCTCCTGCTGTTCCTACTGAAGGCTGCTGCGTCTGGCTCGTATTATTTTCGACATCATTATTTGTTTCTGCAGAACCGGATGAAGCTGCTTCTTTGTTGGAATAATAAGAACTCGGCAGCTGTTCTGTGCGCACCTCTGCACCATTTTTATAGTAAGTACGCTGTGCATTTGCTACCACAGCACCTTTTTCATCTTTACTGGCCTGCCATGAAGAAACCTTTATATTATCCCATGTTCCGTCATTATATCCATAGATAGTGCAGAACATCGTATTTCCATTAGAACCACTCACTATGAACATCGGATATTTCGTCGGATTTTTAAACTGCAAATCTGCACTCGGCCAGCTGACCGTTGCATCTAGTCCCAAAGGCACATAAGAAGAAGCATAGGTATGATTGTAACGAATCGTAATATCACATCCCGAACGCAGCGCAGCACCATAAATAGTCGTGCTCGCCTGGCAGATTCCGCCTCCATAGGAATCTACCACTTTTCCATCCACAATTGCTCCAGCCGGCTTATATCCGGCAGCTTCATCACAGGCTCCTACCGTATTAAGAAAAGAAAATGTTCCTCCGCCCTGAATCACCGTTCCATTAGCCGTTGCCAAGGCGCGCGCCATATTAAACGTACCATTCGCATTATTTGTGGAAACCGTGCTGAAAGTTCCCAATTTTACAGTATTTTTCTGAATATCATCGGCTGTAACCTGCGGGTCTACCGTTTTCACTGTCAGGGTTACGCTGCCAGTTTTATTTCCCTCATCCAAAATTTTTTGAACATCTTGGAAAACTTGGTCATTCTGTACTTCAACACCCGTTTGCGCCGCATCACAGACAACTTTTCCAGAAGAAGGATTAAATGATTTTGCCTGTGCATCTTTTGCCTCTTTATTAAGAGGTGCCACCGCATTTTCCAATGCAGTCTTTAAAGTTGACTGATCAACTGTTGTTGAAAGAGAAAACTTTTCCGCCTTTTTCGCTTTGATTGCCTCTTGCAGAACTTCATCCGTATTACAGGTAACCTTAAAATCTTGGTCCGACACCGTAAAAGTTTGATCCTGATATTTGAGTTCAAATCGATATCCGGAAGTTTTTTGCTTTTCTGCATCTGCAAGTGCATCTTTTGCCTGCTCCATAGTCTTACCGCCCAAATCAATTCCTTCTACGGTTACACCATTTGCAAAAGCATTCGCACTTCTCCATGGATTTGCAAGCTTTCCCTGTTGAATCAAGGTAAATACAATGGCACCAACGATAATCAAAACGCCAACAACAGAAGCCAAGCAGATAAAAACAACCTTTTTTTTATGTCTGTTGGGCTTCATCATGTTTTTTACAGGTTCTTCTTGGCAATGCTGCATAATATAGATCCTCCTAAAAAACGGAATCCTTTCAGATTCCCTTTAAAAAACACATTTTATGCCAATTTTCTTCTTTTTTCATTATAGTGACTTTGAGATTGCGTGTAAAGTTACAGCTTTGCAAACAAGTCCCTTTTTAGCGAAAACGCCATGTAGAAAAAGCAGAAAGTTTATGCTATAATTTTTATGAATATTTTAAAGGAGTGATGATTTGAAGATTATGATTCTCTCTGCCGCAGCAGGCGGCGGACATTTACGTGCAGCCCACGCAATAGAAGAATATATCAAGCAGAATGTGCCAAACGCTGAGGTACTGGTCGCAGATGCACTTAAAAATGTCAGTGCAGCATTGGACTGGACCTGCTGTGACGGCTACAAACTGATCGCCAAAAAAGCGCCAAAATTTTTTGGCTCTCTCTATAAAGCAACAAATAAAGATACCCCGCTCAACAGTCTGATGGTTCGTGTTAATCACAGCGCGGCGCAAAAGCTGATTCCGCTATTAAAAAGGGAAAATCCCGATGTGATTTTAAGTACCTATCCTTTTGCAACTGAGATGATTTCGAATCTGAAACGAGAGGGTGTCCTGAAAGTTCCGCTTATCTGCCTGATGACGGACTACGGCCCGCACATGGCATGGATTGCCTCCAATGTAGATGCCTATGTTGTCAGCACCGCAGATATGATCGACGAAATGGAAACAATGGGGGTTCCGAGAGTATTGGTTCATCCCTTTGGAATTCCAGTAGGGGATGCCTTCTTTAAAAAGGAAGATCGCCGATCTGTTCGTATTCGTCTGGATCTTGATCCCGACAAACCAACAATTCTGATCATGGCAGGCTCCTTTGGTGTGACGCGTGTTCTGCGAATTTACGAACGAATCACTGCTCTGCCGCAGGATTTTCAAATAATTGTCATTACCGGCAAAAATGAAAAGCTCTATGAAATGTTTAAAGAAAAAGCCGTCCCTCACAGCAAAAAGCCAACAAAGCTTATTTACTTTACAGATGAAGTGGAATCCTATATGCATGCTTCGGATCTTCTGGTTACAAAGCCCGGTGGTCTAACCGTCAGTGAAGCTCTCGCCTGCGGAATCCCGCTGGCTGTGTTTGATGCAATTCCCGGTCAGGAAGAAGACAATGCTGATTTCCTTTTGAACCATAACATGGCAGTGGAATTAGGCAGTGGGAAAGACTGCGCCATGATTATCTCGGACCTTTTCAGCAACGAAGAGGAACTGAAAAAGATGCGCGCTTCCTGCGAAGAATTTGATAAGACCGACTCCAAAAAGCAGATTTTTTCACTCATGGAAGATCTTATGAAAGTCTATCACACCGGTCCCTATGCAGAAGTCCCTTCTCCGCAGGAGCGGCTTAAATCTCTCAATAATCCCACCTAATCGAGTTTTATGCTGCTTTGTCCAAAATCATTCCATGAAAACAAAAGGGGATCAACTTTCCGTTCAAATTTTTTTGGAAAGTCGATCCTTTTTTTATTTTATGTATGAAATCCGAAACTCTGCAAATAAATGACTTCATGTGTGTTTGCTCATTTTTTCCTTCTGACACCGCAAGCACAAACCAAAAGCAGCCGATTTGATTGTCTTTGATTCAGTTGCTTCCAAACTTTTGTGGGTGTATAATAAGAATTCAATCATATACAAAACAGGAGGATCATCTTGCAGGAGATTTATCTTGATAATTCGGCCACCACAAAGGTTTGCGAAGAAGCCGCTAAAACAGCATTTTCCCTCATGACAGAAACTTACGGAAATCCCTCTTCTCTGCACAAAATGGGATTTGAGGCAGAGAGAGCTCTGCGCCTTGCGCGCGAACAGGTTGCAAAAGCTTTGAGTGCCCAACCGGAAGAAATTATTTTTACGTCCGGCGGAACTGAAGCGGACAACCTTGCACTTTTTGGAGCAGCACATGCCAGAAAAAAACGTGGGAACCGCATTGTTTCTACTGCAATCGAACACCCAGCTGTGCTTAATACGTTACATGCTCTTGAGGAAGAAGGCTTCGAAGTCCTTTATCTCATGCCGGACAAAGAGGGTCACATCTCTCCGGAACAAGTTTTTGAAGCTGTCACCCCGGATACCATTCTCGTCAGCATGATGGCAGTCAATAATGAAGTCGGAACGATCCTTCCGATTGAAGCTGCCCATATGGCAATCAACTCTTCCGGTGCACCTGCGCTCCTTCATGTGGATGCGGTACAGGCATTTGGCAAACTTCCGATTTCTCCAAAGCATTTAGGAATCGATCTTTTATCGATCAGTGCCCATAAAATTCACGGGCCCAAAGGGGTCGGCGCTCTTTACCTGAAAAAAGGCATTACGATTCGGCCCCATACTTTCGGCGGCGGACAGGAAAGAAATCTTCGTCCCGGCACAGAGGCTATGCCCCTTATCGGTGCTTTCGGTACTGCTTGCTCCGTTTTACCGGCTCCTCTTGTTTCCCGCAAAAAAGCGCAGGCTCTTTCCGACCTTCTTTTTGAGACACTGGCACCGATTCCGGGAGTCGTCCGCAACAGCCCCTCCGATGCACTTCCCTTTGTGTGCAATCTTTCTGTCCTTGGGATTCGTGCAGAGACCATGCTGCATTTTCTCTCTTCGAAAAATATTTACGTCAGCTCCGGTTCTGCATGCTCCAAAGGAAAGAAGAGTCCCGTTCTTTCTGCCATGAAGCTTTCAAGCGAGCGAATTGACTCTGCTCTGCGAGTCAGTTTTTCCCGCTATAATACGGAAGAGGACGTTCTCGCTTTCTGCGACGCCATAAAGGAAGGAATTCGTTCCCTTCAGCATGTATAAAATTTCTCAATAAATTCAAAATAAACATAGAAACGGATTCTGATCATGAAAGAAATTATTTTGATTAAACTAGGCGAATTGGTATTAAAAGGGCTCAACCGTCAAACTTTTGAACAGACTTTGCTCAAAAATATTCGCAGAAGAATTACCCCCGCCGGAAAATTTGAAATACGTTCTCTGCAGTCTACCATTACGGTGACCCCAGTTTCCGACGACTGCGATATGGACGAAGCCTGTGAACGAATCGGAAAGATTTTCGGTATCGCCACCTATTCCAGAGCCTGCATTGCCGAAAAGAGTATGGAAAAGATCCTGCCCGTCTGCGCCGAATATCTGAAATATCAGCTGCTTTCTGCCAAAACGTTTAAGGTGGAAGCAAAGCGCAGCGATAAAAAATTCCCGCTCAATTCTCCGCAGATTAGTGCCGAGACCGGCGCTTATTTACTGGAAAAATTTCCGAATCTTTCGGTGGATGTTCATCATCCCGATCTAATTGTGCGTGTAGAAGTGCGTGATTTTGCAGCTTATATTCATGGCGAACCACTGCGCGGTGCAGGTGGAATTCCCGTCGGCACCGGCGGAAAAGCCGCCATCCTTATCAGCGGCGGAATTGACAGTCCCGTTGCCGCATGGATGATGGCACGCCGTGGGCTGGAACTTTCCGCCGTACATTTCGCAAGTCCGCCTTATACCAGCGAGCGTGCTGAGCAAAAGGTAGTCGATCTGCTTACCGAAGTAAGCGCTTACGCCGGTAGAATTTATATGTTTACCGTACCATTTACTCATATTCAAGAAGCGATCCGCGACCATTGCCCCGAAGAATATTTTACCATTTTGATGCGCCGCTTTATGATGAAGGCGGCAGAACGAATCGCACAAAAAGAGGACTGCCGTGCATTGATTACCGGAGAAAGTCTCGGCCAGGTGGCAAGTCAAACTCTACAGGCAATCTGCTGCACCGACGAAGCTTGCTCCATGCCTGTTTTCCGTCCGCTGATTGGGGACGACAAGCGGGATATCGTTGCAATGGCTCAGAAAATCGGCACTTTTGAAACTTCTATTGAACCTTTTGAAGATTGCTGCACTGTCTTTACTCCAAAACATCCCCGTACTCGTCCGAATCTGAAAGACGTTTTACAGGCGGAATCCGTACTTCCCGTAGAAGCACTTCTCGACGAATGCGTACAAAACACAACCGTTCGCCGGATTCCCGTTTAAAATTTTGATTCTTTCGGCCGTAAAATCGGTCGTTATTAAAAATTAGGAGGGATCTCTTTACTATGAAAGCTGAAATTATTTCGGTCGGCACAGAACTTCTTCTCGGTCAGGTGATCAACTCCGACACTGCTTATGTAGCACGCAGTCTGGCTGCTCTTGGCATTGATGTACAATATTCCAGCATTGTTGGTGATAACTCTGAAAGACTTACCACTGCACTCACCGATTCTTTTTCCCGCGCAGATTTAATCGTTACCACCGGCGGCCTTGGGCCCACCGGAGATGATCTGACAAAAGAAACTTGTGCACGTCTCGCGGGGCGCCACCTCGTACAGGATAAAAAGAGTCTCGAGCGCCTCAAAGAATATTTTAAAGGCCGGGACTGCGGTCCTAACCAGTTAAAACAAGTGATGCTTCCCGAAGGCTGCACCGTTCTCCAAAACGATCATGGTACCGCTCCTGGGTGTGCATTTACCACCAAAGACAAAAAAGTGGTCGTTATGCTGCCAGGACCTCCGTCAGAACTGGTCCCCATGATGGAAAATTACGCAATCCCGTTTCTTTCCAAATTAACGGACAGCATTATCTGGAGCACCGATATCCGCGTTTATGGAATCGGAGAAGGTGCCGCCGAAGAACGAATTGTGGATTTAACCGAAAACAAAAATCCAACTGTCGCAACTTATGCAAAGACCAATGAAATGTATGTCCGGGTAACGGCGAAAGCTTCTACCAAAAAGGAAGCACAAAAATTATGTAAACCCATGGTGCATGAAGTCTGCAACCGTCTCGGAGATGCAGTCTATGGAATTGATGTAGAAAGTCTTGAAGAAGTAGTCGTCAAATCGCTCACAGAGCAGAAAATGACACTAGCAACAGCAGAAAGCTGCACCGGGGGACTGGTAGCAAAACGAATCACTGATATTCCCGGCTCTTCCGCGGTCTTTCATATGGGAGCCGTCACCTATTCCAATGACATTAAAACGATGTTGTTAGATGTTCCGGAAGAGTTACTGCGCAAAAAAGGTGCAGTCTGCCCCGAAGTCGCCGCCGCAATGGCACAAGGCGTTCGGGAAAAAGCAGGTGCCGATTTTGGCATCGGAATTACCGGAATTGCCGGTCCCGACGGAGGAACTGCCGAAAAGCCCGTCGGACTGATTTATATCGGGCTCTGTGACGGCTACAGCACTTGGATTCGGGAATTAAATCCGAAAAACGGTCATATTAGAGAGCGCTCTTTCCTGCGCTTAGCCGCCGCAAATAATGCACTTGATATGCTGCGCCGCCGTCTTTTGGGATTACCCGACATCGAAGTGCCGGCCTTCCATCACGAGCGCCGCCGTCAATAAAATTTACAATCAGAAAGGAAGATCTGCCAAAATGGATACCGCTGTTATTTTTTACGAAGCACACCGCACCAGCATTTGCCAGGAACTTCTGGGGCACAGCGGAATCACTTTTACTGCAATCCGCACTGCAACGAATCTAAAGCGTCTGCATGCCGCTTTAGCTGAGCTTTTAAATGAAAGCCCCGTCGTTTTAATCGTTGGCCCTGCTGAGGGTGGACAGCCGGAATGCACATTGGAGATTTGCCGAATTTTGGGGGTTCCTACAAAAGGTGGTCGTCCTGACGGTGTTTTAAGGCTCTCTGGACAAAAAAATACAAAAGGATATTTAATCGAAAGCCTCAGCCAGGCGATTGCACTTCTTCCGGACGATCCGGATTGTTTAGGAGCAATGCTTCCTGATTTAAACCGTCGGCTGCGGGACAAATTTAGCCTTCCGGCTCCTGAGCCGGAATTACATCTCGACTATCAAAATCTTGTGACAAATTCCATGGACCAGAAGGAGGAATCCCTATGATTCCAGATCTTATGCCGCAGGTGAAAACTGCAAATTTATTAATCCATTTTTTACAAGGGACTCCTGAACAAATTTCGCCTTATCCGTTTGTTCCTTATCCAAATCGTCAGAACCCGGATGCTGAAATCTATGGCATGGAGCGCGAGGTTCCCGAAGCACAAGGGGTTCCTAGCCGCACGATCGCCGATTTTTATAAAGCGCTTCGTGATTGTCCGGATATTCGGGTACACAGCGTCGCCATTATGCGCCATGGAAAAATGATTACAGAAAGCAGCTTTCAGCCTTATTCCAGCGGATGCCCCCATATGATGTTTTCCCTCTCCAAAAGTGTCGTCGGCATGGCTGTGGGACTTGCTGTAAAAGAAAACCTATTCTCAGTGGATGACAAGTTGGTTGATCTTTTTCCTGAGATCAGACCACCGTTTCGCAGTGCTCGTTTTAACAATATCACGGTACGCCATCTTCTGACCATGACTTCCGGCGTTAAATATAACGAGGTATTCAGCATTACCGATAAAGACTGGGTAAAAGGTTTTCTTTCTTCCGACTGCCTTTTCGAACCCGGAACCGCATTCTACTACAACAGCATGAATTCCTACATACTTTCGGCGCTTATCTGCAAAAAATCAGGGATGTCCCTTGTCGATTTTCTGATGCCGCGTCTCTTTTCTCCACTCGGGATTCCAAGACCGCGCTGGGAAACCTGCCCCATGGGAATTGAAAAGGGCGGTTGGGGACTCTATCTGCGCTCAGTCGATATGCTGAAACTCGGTCAGCTTTATCTGCAGCATGGTACTTGGAAAAAAGGCAATAAAAAGATTCAGGTTATTCCCGAACAATGGGTAATTGACAGTACTTCAAACTGGATTCCTTTTCAAGAGGGAAGCCGCCCCACCGGATATGGGTATCAGATTCGGCGTTTTCCCGCAAAAGATGCCTATCAGTTTAATGGTGTCTTTGGACAATATGTAGTTGTTCTTCCGGCCCGCGATATGGTAATCGCTATCACCAGCGGAAGCGGCCAGCTTTTTCATGATTCCTCTCTGGAAATTATTGAAAAATTTTTTGGGGATCAGGCTGAGCCTCTTGCAGAAATGCCTCTTCCGAATGATGTAATGGCTGTCAAAAAGCTTTTAGACGTAATTGACCATCTCTATGCAGAGCCAAATCATCCAAAACAGACTTCTTCTCAGGAAGAGCCTCCTCAAAAAGGGCTTTCCCGTTTATTTCATGCACTGAAAGCTTCTCCGGAGCCAAAGCATGTTCCTTCGATTCCGCCGCTTGCAAAGACAATTCCGGAGGGGGATTTTCTATTAGAAGATGGATTTGCTTCTTTGATGCCGCTGATTCTGCGCAGTGTTACGAATAATTTTCCATCTTCGCCAAAAGCAGTCCGTTTTGCCTTTGAACCGGATCTTTGTCGCTGCACCTTTCTCTGCGGTGAATCCGAGATTACGATTGACGCAGGTCTGCAGACAAGTGCCATTCGCAGTTGGATTCAATTAGGCGGTGAAGATTATTTTATCGGTTCTTCTGCAGAACTTACTACGGATGAGGAAGATCGTACCGTCCTAAAGCTGTATATTCATTTTTTACAAACGCCTTGTACGCGCCTGATGAAATTTATTTTCTATAAAGACGGTCATAAGGTATTCCTGCGAATGGATGAGCTTCCAAGCGTCAAGACCGCTACTGAAATGCTCTTTGGATTAGTAGACAGCGGAAGCGGCAGTCTCAAAGAAATAACAATGGAGGCAATTTCCAAAAATCGTCTGCGGCAGCGTGCAAAAGAGATCATGCGTCCCCGTGTAAAGGGGACTCTGATTTCGGATGAGCTCGAAAAATCATCCGAAAAGAATGGCATTGAGATATAAATCTTTTTGGGCCTTATTCTATCTTGAATCATAAAATAAAAGGACGCCTTTCGATTAGGAAGGCGTCCTTTTTATAGTTTTATATCAATTTCCATCTTCAATCGAGATTTCGTTAAACCGATCCGTTAGGTCACGAACCTCTAAGGCGCTCTTTTGGGCTCCTTCATGATCCAAAACGATTTTTCCGCGGTGCATCATAAGAAGACGGTCTCCATAACGCACTGCAAAACGCAGATTATGTGTAACCATCAACGCTGTTAAATGCTTTTCTTTGACCACCCGTTCGGTGAGCTCCATCACCGTTTCGCTGGAACGCGGATCCAGCGCTGCCGTATGCTCATCAAGGATTAGAAGATCAATCGGCGTCATCGTGGCAATCAAAAGTGCCAAAGCCTGACGCTGTCCGCCGGAAAGGCTCCCAACCGTCACTTCCAGCTTATCTTCCAATCCCAGCTTTAAAAGCTCTAACTGGCCGCGATAGGCATTCACCCGTTTGCGGTTTACTCCATGAGCAAGGCCGTAGGGCTTTCCTTTTTGGTCGGCAAGCGCCATATTTTCGAGAATGGTCAGCTGTGGACAAGTTCCTTTCGCGGGATCTTGAAACACACGCCCGATAAACTTACTGTGTGCATATTCGGAAAGCTTTGTAATTTCGCGATTCCTCACAAAAATTTTTCCGCTGTCCACCGGAATGGAGCCACAGAGCAAATTAAGAATCGTCGTTTTTCCGGAGCCGTTGCTCCCCACAACCGAAACAAAAGAGCCCTCGCGAATGGTCAGGTTAAAATCTTGGAAAAGAGCAACTTCATTCACCTCGTCCGGGTGAAAGACTTTAGCAATCTGTTCCATTCGGACCAAAGGTTCAGATTTTTGTTGGATCGACATGCTGCTTTTTCCTCCTCCCCAAAGTAATTTGATTCCCAACCAAAGCAATCGTAAAGATGACCGCCATCAAAAGCTTTAAATAATTGGTATCAAGTCCCATCTGCATTGCTCCTGCAAGACAAGCTTTATAAAGGATTGCACCGCAGACTACTGCACTCGTTGCACGCATGAACTTAACTTTTCTAAAAACGGTCGTTCCAATAATTACCGAAGCAAGCGCCATTACCACCATACCGGTCCCGCTCGCTACATTGGCGGAACCTGCCTGCTGTGCCAAGATGCTGCCGGAAAGTGCCGTGCAGCCATTTCCAATCATCAATCCAAGAATTTTCATGCTGCCAGGATCTTTTCCTAGCGAAATCACATACTGAGCATTATCCCCTGCCGCGCGCAGCAACAATCCGGAACGTGTTCGTAAATAGGCATCGGTCAAATATTTAATCAAAAGACAAACAGCTGCTGCCAAAATAACGACCCGAAACCGTGCGGCTGTATTGGGCAAAAGCATTGCAAGCCCTGAATTAAAAATCGTGTTGGAATTAAAGATTGTGACCGTTGCTTTTCCACCCATGATCGTTGCCAGATTGACACTCCAAAGAGCGGTCATAACCAAAATTCCAGAGAGCAGATCGGTAATGTGAAGCTTCACATGCAAAAGTCCTGTTACGCCGCCTGCGATTGTTCCCGCAAAAAATGCACATAAACACGCAAGCCACGGATTCATTCCATGCGAAATCAACACCGCCGTAAGGCAGGCTCCCATTGGAAAAGTTCCATCTACAGACAAATCCGGAAAATCCAGAACGCGATAGGTAATATAAACACCGACCGCCATAATTCCGTAGATAAATCCCTCCTCGAGGATTGCCAGAATCAGATTAAAAAACACATTCATGCTCTCTTTTCAGCTCTCTTTCCAAAAATCCCATTCTATAAAAAAGTGCTTTTTATTTTGCAGAAGTCACTTTTTCCGCTGTCTGATATTCACTCGGAAGGCTCAGTCCCATTTCTTGCAGCACTGTTTCATTATAAACAGGGGTAGCATCTTCTACCGTATAAACCGGCAAATCGGAAGCTTTTGCTTCTCCTTTTAGAATTTTTGCTGCCATCAGACCAGTCTGTTTTCCCAGTGCCACATAGTCAATGCTCTGGCTTGCAAGGCAACCGTTCTTTACCTGTTCCACTTCGCTGCCGAATACCGGAATTTCAGCCTTTTTAGCAGCCTGCAGTTCACTTGAAAGATTGTTAACAACATTATTATCCGTAAAGTTATTAAAACAATCCACTCCCTTTGCAGCCAATGCTGTTGCACCGGAAGCAACTTCGCTGGAATTTGTTACGCCCTGTTCGACAACTTCAAAGCCTTCGTTTGCCGCAACTCCCTTAAACTTTTCCAACATAGAAATGGAGTTCGGTTCGCTGGTCGTATAAAGGACTCCTATTTTTTTCGCATTGGGCAAAAATGCACGAATCATCTTGACCTGCGCTTCCAGAGGAAGTACGTCACTGCTTCCGGTACAACTGGTTCCTGGATTGTCAAGACTTTTAACAAGCTGCGCTCCGACCGGATCATTGACCGCTGTAAAGACGACTGGTGTTCCAGCATTTTTGGTGGCTCCGTATGCACTCAGTGCTGCAGGCGTTGCGATTGCGCCGATCATATCATAATTTTTGGCGGCAAGACTTTTTGCAATCATATCTGCATTGGCCGTCTCTCCCTGTGCATTCTGAAAATCAATCGTCAGATTTTCGCCCTCTTTAAATCCACCTTCGGCAAGCCCTTCTTTAAATCCCTCATAGCAATTATCAAGGGATGGATGCGTCGCAAACTGAATAACCCCAATTGTCTTTTTTTCTGAAGCCACTGAAGAAACATCGGTGGAAGAAGAACTGCTTCCACAGCCAGTAGCTGCCGCCCCTAAAAATACTGCCATCACAAATGCGGATACTTTTTTCAAAAGATTTTTTTTCATTTTAGTTCCTCCAAATTCTGTCACTCAATCACTGACATAGGCAAATGCCTACCCTCGTACAAAGATTCTCTTTCTTTGGCAAAAAGCTTTGCCACCAACCATCCGGCATCTGCCCCACCCCTTTCTCTGCATCAAAAAAAGCTCTTGTCCCTGCAAAAACACAGGGACAAGAGCTTTAAAACTCCTGTGGTACCACCCAAATTGACGTTTCAAAAAAACGCCCACTCAATTTCATGTACTTCATAAAATACATGCTTTCCGGATAACGGGTAAAGTCCCCGTCAGGAACTACTAAACGGTTCAAAACCATTTTTCATCCTGCCCTCAAAAGTCCATTCGCTCTACTTCTTTTTACCGCAATCACACCTTCTGCGGCTCTCTTTGCAAAAGAAATTCAGAGTTACTATTCTTTCTCGTCGGTTTTTTATATTTGATGTTATTATATGCTTGCTTTTTTAAAAAGTCAACTCTCAAGAAAATTTTTCTTCAAAAGTTTACATAACTTGACAGTTTTTTGGGAAACAGTTAAAATGATTCTATATTAATATCATAAGGAGGATCTCCCGATGACTGATTCGTCCCACCCCGAAAAAGACCGGGATATTTATTCATACAGCAAAGGAAAAGGGAAAGCAAAAGATATCTATTCCTCCACAAAAAGGCCTTCCTCTGCTACCGGAAAAGGATCTCAAAAAAGTAGAAAAGCGTCTCCTTCCTCTCACTATAAAACGCAGGAAGAAACACTGCCGATTGACTGTTATAATTATGTAGAGACTCCCGAAAATCAGGTCTCTCGCTCCGAAAGGAATCACCCATTCCGCGGAAACGATCGAGGCGATTGGGACAATCACAAAAAGTCCCACCGCCACCACCATCTTTTTCGCCGAATTCTCGGCATTCTGCTGGTCTTTTTAATCATTCTCGGCGTTATTTTAACAATGCTCTATTCTCAGATGGACCGCTCCGGGAACACCGATCAGAGTAAATATGTAGCACAGCCTACAAATGCGCCCACTTACAGCGTGATGTCCGACCCATTTGTTACAAATATTCTACTATTAGGGCTCGACAAATTAAATGCAGGCGCACAGCGCAGTGATTCGATCATGCTGCTCTCAATTGATCATCACCATCACACTATAAAATTAACTTCTTTCCTGCGGGATCTTTATCTCGCTGTCCCTGAAAACGGGATGGACAAGCTTAATGCCGCCTATGCCTATGGGGGTGCGGCATTAACCATGCAGACCATCGAAAATAACTTCCGCATTAAAATAGATAAATACATTGCCGTCGATATGGACGGACTGGCCGACATCATTACGGACCTCGGCGGAATTGACGTTACCATGGATCAGGATCTGGTCGATCAGCTCAATCACGATCAGGGAACTTCTTACCCTGCCGGCAATCTCCATCTGACCGGCGCTGATGCCGTCTATTATGCCCGTATCCGAAAAGTCGGCACTGATTTCGGCAGAACAACAAGACAACGTGAAGTGATTCAAAAGCTCTTGAAAAAGGTCTTCAGCCCCTCTGGAATCACCAAACTCCCAGATATCCTCAAAAAGCTGCGTACCAACATCCCGGCAATTGAATTGACCGGAATCACGTTTCTTTCTTCTCCGGCAGTCTTTTATCATACAAAAACTTTTTATGTTCCTCTAGACGGCTCCTGGAAGGACGCTACTGTAGACGTTGGAATGGTCTTGGTCCCCGATCTGCCACAAAACTGTCTTGCAATCCGGAAATTTATTTATGAGACTGACAGCACTTCTTAAAATCAAAAAGCGAACTAAACTTTTTTAAAATTCGTTTTACCTTTTAATGCTAATGCTGCTTTTTAGTATATAATACACACGAAAATCCCATACAAATGGCTTTTTCTTGTAATTCCCCCTCATTCGATATATAATGATATTATTTATTGTTTAGTAAAATCCGCATGGAGGGTTCTCAATATGGAAAAGAAAACATTTTATATCACAACGCCGATCTATTATCCGTCCGGCAATCCGCATATCGGTCACAGCTACTGTACCGTAGCAAGCGATGCAATCGCCCGTTATAAACGCATGCAGGGCTATGATGTTATGTTTCTGACTGGAACGGACGAGCATGGTCTGAAAATTGAACAGAAAGCAGAAGCAGAAGGCATCACTCCAAAGCAGTATGTCGACCGTATTTCCAAAGTTTTTCAGGATCTTTGGAAACTGCTCAATATCTCTAATGACCGCTTTATCCGTACAACAGATGACTATCATGTCAAGGCAGTCCAGAAAATTTTTAGGCAGTTACATGATCAGGGTGATATTTATAAGGGCAAATACGAGGGCTGGTACTGCACCCCCTGTGAATCCTTTTGGACAGAAAATCAGCTGAAAGACGGCAAATGCCCAGACTGCGGCCGCGAAGTCAAATGGGCAGAAGAAGAAGCCTATTTCTTTAAACTCTCCAAATATGCGGATCGGTTACTGCAATACTATCAGGATCACCCAAAATTCATTCAACCCGAAAGCCGCAAGAATGAAATGATCTCCTTTATCAATCAAGGGTTGCAGGATCTTTGCGTCTCCCGTACCAGCTTTACTTGGGGCATTCCGGTTGATTTTGACCCCAAACATGTTGTCTATGTGTGGCTGGACGCTTTGACGAACTATATTACCGCGCTGGGCTACGGCAGCGACGATGACAGTGCTTACCGTAAATACTGGCCTGCCGATGTCCATTTTGTTGGAAAAGAAATTGTTAGATTCCACACCATCATCTGGCCCGCCATGCTGATGGCACTTGATCTTCCTCTGCCGAAACAGGTTTACGGCCACGGATGGCTGCTTTTTGGTGACGGCACAAAAATGAGTAAAAGCAAGGGTAATGTTGTAGACCCTTATATTCTCTGTGAACGTTACGGCGTAGATGCAATCCGTTATTTTCTGCTGCGTGAAATTCCGTTTGGCAGTGACGGTGTCTTTACAAACGAAGCACTTATTTCGCGGATCAATGCCGATCTCGCGAATGATCTTGGAAATTTGCTCTCCCGCACAACCGCAATGGTGCAAAAATATTTTGACGGCAAAATTCCTGCTCAGCGGGAAAGTGCCGATCCCGACGGCGAACTAGAAAAGATGGGCAACGAACTGCGGGCAAAGTGCAACCAAAATATTGACGGCTATCAGTTTAGCAAAGCATTGGAAGAAATCTGGCGTTTTATCGCACGCACCAATAAATATATTGACGAAACCACCCCATGGGCTCTTGGAAAAGAGGAAACTAAAAAGGCCCGCCTTGCCGGAGTTATGGCACACCTCTGCGAAAGTCTGCGCATTGTCTCGATTTTGATTAAGCCTTTTATGCCCGAAACAGCGCCCAAAATTCAGGAGCAGCTTGGGATCAGCGGCGATCAATGCAGCTATGAAACTGCCGGAAAGTTTGGTGAATTTCCCTCTGATGTAACCGTGCAAAAAGGAGATACTCTTTTCCCCCGTATTGACGTTGACAAGGAAATCGAAGAACTCAACAAGCTGATCCCAAATCCCGCTGCACAGCAGAAACCAAAGATTGAAGGGCTTGCGCAGATCACAATCGATGATTTTCAGAAAGTTGAACTGCGCGCTGCAAAAATTATCAACTGTGAACACATTAAGCGTGCAAAAAAGCTGCTGAAATTAACTTTGGATGACGGAGAAAAAGAGCGCACGGTCTGCAGCGGAATTGCACCATGGTATCAGCCGGAAAATTTGATTGGAAAAACCATTGTCCTCGTCGCCAACCTAAAGCCTGCCAAACTTTGCGGCGTAGAAAGTCAAGGAATGCTTTTGGCAGCGGATGCCGGTGATGAAGTAAAAGTCGTATTTCTGGATGGTGTTCCGGCAGGAAGCCGAATTCGATGAACAAAATTTTTGACAGTCATGCGCATTACGATGATGCCGCATTTGATTCTGACCGTAAAATGGTTCTGGATACGTTTTTACCTCAGAGCGGTGTTTGTGGTCTGATTGACTGCGGTGCTTCTCTTGAGAGCAGCCGAAAAGCCCTCTTGCTTGCTCAGAAATATTCCTATATTTATGCAGCGATTGGACTTCATCCGGAAGAAGTAAAAGAAGCTCCGGAAAACTGGCTGACCGAATTGGAACAAATGCTGAGAAAAAAGAACTCCAAGCTGATTGCAATCGGCGAAATTGGACTCGATTATCATTTTGCTGAGAATGCTTCAAGAGAAGATCAGAAAAAAGCTTTTATCGCACAGTTGGAGCTTGCAAAAAGATATGATCTTCCGGTTATCATTCACGACCGCGAGGCGCACGGCGATACGATGGAAATTCTGCGAAGATATCGTCCACGCGGCGTTATGCACTGTTTTTCCGGCAGTGTTGAAATGATGCGGGAACTGGTGAAAATCGGAATGTATGTAGGGTTGGGCGGAGCTGTCACCTTTAAAAATGCGAGGGTTCCGGTTGCGGTTGCAGCGGCGGTTCCTTCTGATCGACTTTTAACAGAAACCGACTGTCCCTATATGGCACCGGTACCTTTCCGCGGAAAGCGCTGCGACAGTACCATGATTCCAAAATCAGCGGCAGTCATTGCACAAGCCCGCAGCTGTACAACCCAAGAAGTGTTGCAGTTAGGAATTGAAAATGCCTGCAAGCTGTTTCATATTTCTCTTTAATTTAAAAATAAAAAAGGTTGCTCTCTAAAAAAATTTGGAGGGCAACCTTTTTGTTATGAACTCTTAATTTTTCTATTCACTTCTAAAAATCAAAATGGAATGCGTTTCATACGCTTCATAAGAAAATCTTCAATCAGCTTTGCAGTCCCTTCATAACCCAGCTCATTGGTATCGATGCAAAGCGCATAATTGCGCATATCTTCCCAGATTTGTCCGGTGTGATGCGCACAATAGCCACGGCGATACTTATTTTGTTTCTTAACATAGCGAACTGCCTCATCATAGGAAAAGTTCATCAAATCCATCTGGTGCTGAACACAAATTTCTTCCGGTGCATAAAGATAAACTGAAATAACATTGGGGCGGTCTCTTAACACAAAATTTGCCGCTCTGCCAACGACCACAAAAGATTCTCTGTTTGCAAGCTCATTGAGTACCTTCGCCTGATAATTAAAAAGATTTTCATTCGAAAGAAAATTATCACTTTCCGGCGGAATTATGGTGCCATCGTACACTTTTTTTGAAACTCTATAAAGCAGACTCTTTTTGGTCTCTTCATCCACCTTGGCAAAAAGTTCTTCACTAATTCCACTATCATCTGAAGCTAACCGTAAAAGCTCGCGATTATAAAAATGCACGTCAAGATTTTTTGCGAGGATCTTTCCAATCGGGGTTGCTCCGGCCCCGCATCGCCTAGTAAGGGCTATCACAAACTGCTTCAATGTAAATCCACCCTCTCTCTTTTTTACTCAGGAAAACCGATCTGGGGAGAATGGCTCCAACGAATAGGAAGACTTTCCGTCTACAATCTCTTCAGAAAGCAATTTCCCGGTAATTGGTGCCAAAGCAATTCCATCACCCTCATGGCCTGCAGCCAGATAAAGACCCGGCACTTTTTTTGTCCCGCCGATCAGTGCCTTGCCGTCCGGTGTATAGGGGCGCAATCCTGCAAATGCGCGAATGACGCTGACATCTTTAAGAGCCGGGAAAAAGCGCAGTGCCCGATGCGCGATTGCTTCCACTGCTTCTAAAGAATTAAAACGATCAAATCCGGCCCATTCACGGGTACCTCCAATTAAAAGCCCGCCGTTTTTCGTCTGGTGGATACTCAGAGAAGCGCCTATATGGAGGATTTTAGGGTCTTTAATCGTCTCCGGCATAAATTTGATCACATTATATAAAGCACACTGAAACGTGCAATGCATAAACGGACCGACCGCTTCTGTTACTAAAAGCTGTCCGCGACGAGGTTTTATCGGCAGATCGAGTCCTGCCATTTTTCCAACCTCAGCCGACCAGGAACCGCTCGAGATCACCACTTTCGGCGCTTCATAAAAACTGCCGTCTTCGGTTACAACACCCGTTACTTTGCCTGCACTGTCTTTTTTGATTTCGATAACCCCCAAATGATTTTTCACTTCGACTCCCTGCCGTTTTGCCGCGTGTAAAAATGCCATTGTAAGCTTAATTGGCTCTACCTTGCCTCCGCATGGCGCATAAAGCACTCCATAAAGATCAGGCGCCAGCTGAGGTTCAATCTTTCTTGCCTCACTGACCGAAATCATGCGAATATCTACACCGCTTTCGCGCTGCTTATCCGCAATCTTGCTGAGCATATCCCACTGATCCTTATTTTCTGCCAACTGCATTCCGCCGCAGTCCCGAACAAACTCAATGGACTCTCCGAGTTCCTTTTCCAGCGTCTCATAGAGCTTTAAAGACTGAACTGCCAAGTCCATCTGTGCTCCCGGTTTTTTGGTATGATAGCTGACAACACCATCTGTAGCACCGGCAGAGCCCTGTGCATGATCACGCTTTTCAAGAAGCAGAACTTTCTGATTCCGTTTGGAAAGGTAATAGGCAACGGAACAGCCAATAATGCCTCCGCCGACAATAATGACATCATACTTCATCTTTTCCGTCCCCTCCCAGTACACTCAATTTTAAAGGACGCACCGGCATACGGGTTTTCTGCGGCTGAATTTCCGCGCGATTTTTCCCCGTTTCCTCCGCAATAATTCCCTGGATCAGACGTTCGCAGGTTTTCCCCTGACAAAGTCCCATACAGGCTCTGGTGCGGCGTTTTACACCGTCTACTGTCGTCGCACCATCATGGATAGCCTGAATGATCTCCCCGCGGGTGATTTCCTGGCAGCGGCAAATCAGAACATCATCATTCATTTTGCTCACGCTCCTTCCACTGCCGGATTCGGCAGACGTTTCATGCTGCGAACCGTATCCGCAAACTCAACTGGAATTGCCATGGAGATCACTGTTGTTCCCGCATAAGCTGCAAGATTTTTCACTTTGAGAATTCTGCCTTTGCAAACCGGCTCTCCTGCACGGGAAACCGCATCCACAATATCGCCCTCTTTAGGCAACGGCAAGTATTCAAATGGAAAATCAATGGAGGCCTCTCCTTTTCCGAAAGCCTTATTAACGACTGTAATTGCAAGGCCAGGACATTTTGCAATGCACAATCCACAGCCGGTACATTTTTCTTCATTCAAATGGGGAAGATTCGTAATGTTTTCCCCGATTGTAATTGCAACCATAGGGCAGGCACTGGCGCAGGGATTGCAGGGAATCTGCTGAACACATTCAATGACCGCTACACGCCCTTTTTTCATTCGCTCTTCACTGGGAACTCCAGGGCAGGACAGGAGCTCTTCCTTTGACGGAAACCCAGTATAAATGATTCCTTCTTTCTCAATCATTTCTCAATGCACCTCCCAAAAAATTCACCGCATTTGAGTGCTTCCATATCAGCAATCTGATGTTCTTTAAACTTTCTGCGCCCTTCTCCAAAAGGTCCACAGCGCAATGTATTGAGCCGTTCTACGATTGCGGCCTTTTTCTCTGCTGCGTCCTTCTCACTTAGATAACCCAAAGCTTCGGCTGCAGCAACTCCGGCAAGATTTCCTTCTTCCATAGCGGTAGAAGCTTCTTCAACGCCGGTAATATCTCCAGCAACGTAAACACCAGGAATCGTCGTTTCCATATTCCAATCATGCAGCGGAACATGCCCGCCGAAAGCAGGAATAAAATCGAACTGACAGCCTGCCATCCATGCAAGCTCCGTCATAGGATTGAGGCCTACCGCCATACAAACGGTATCTGCTTCGATCGTTATCTCAGTTCCATCGATTGGATTAAACTTTTCATCTACTTTTGCAATTTCGACTGCTTCCACACAGTTTTTTCCATATACCTGTTTGATCGTATGTCCCAGATAAAATGGAACCCCCGCTCTGCGGATTTTTCCAGCATGGACGCCGTATCCCCCGATTTTTGGAGCACCTTCGACGATTCCGAGAACATCTGCGCCTGCCTGCATCAACTGATAAGAAACAATCAAACCTACATTGCCGGAACCCATCATCACAATTTTTTTACCAGGAAGAACCCGGTTAACATTAATCATGGTCTGCGCAGCACCTGCACCCATTACACCCGGCAGCGTAGAGCCGGGAAACGGCAAATAATTTTCCTTTGCGCCCGCTGCAATAATGATCTTTTTAGCATGCAGCTGACAATTTTCCCCATTTTGGATAATGCCCATTGTGAGATCTTCGGGCTGAATGCCATAGACAAGGCTATTAAGCATGACATCGGCTCCGCAGTCCTGCGTTTTTTTCAAAAGTTTTTGCCCGATCACATAACCACGGGTTCCAGCCTGATGTTCATTAGAACCAAAAAATTTATGAATCTGTTTAAAAAGCTGCCCGCCGGGACGGCTGTTTTCATCAATGACCAATACCTTTGCCCCGGCATTGCGTGCCTGACAGGCAGCCGAAAGTCCGGCAGAACCGGCGCCGACAATCGCAACCTCTGTTTCCAGTGTTTTCATTTGTCTGCCTCCTTTCGAACGGTACCAAGCCCTTCCTGCCGCTTCACATGCATTCCGTCATGAACAGGCGTTACACAAGTGCGCGTATTCGGGACTCCATCTACAATCATCATACAGTCGGTACAACGCCCAATCGCGCAAAAAACACTGCGCGGCTCATGGCGTTTTGCCGTTGTACGGAAGACTTTAATACCTGCATTTAAAAGTGCCGCTGCAATTGGTTCCCCTTCAACCGCCTCGATTGGTTCTCCATTAAAATACAGCGTGACTTTTTTAAGATCTGTCAATGTACCCAAAATCGGGTGTTCGATTACTCTCAAAATCATCCCTCGTTCTTTGCCGGAGCAGCATTTGCTTTCCGGATATTTTTGTCAGACATTATCCGACCGATATAATCTGCAATCAACACTCCTGCGGACTCCGGAGCGACTTTACTCGGCAACGGTGGTGCCGCATAATAAGTAATATTTTTAAGCTCTGCAATCTTTGGATCGGCTCCCACCTGTCCGCTGGAAATATCCAGCACAAAAACTGGTTTTTCCCAGCTTTCTGCAAGTTCCACTGGCAGCACCAACGCCGGAACTGTAACAATTACCACATCAGATGGAGTCTCTCTTTCCCATTGCTCCATAGAAATCGTATCCAGATGTCCATTTCGTGCAGCCTGTCTTACCGGCAATCTCAGCTTTCTTAAAATCTCCGTAATAGCTTTTCCAGTATGACCGGCACCGACTACATCATAAGAATTTTCGAAAAGACTTTTCTTTGTATATTCCAGAAGAAACCACAAAACGCCTTCCGCTGTAAGTCCTGCATTTTTTTTAGAAACTTCCGGATCTTTAAATGGGTCATAGAGGGTTAAATTTAATTGACCAAGATATTCTGTTTGTCTCCCGGTAAAAACCGGCGTTCCCTCTGAAAGCCCTTTTAGAAAGTCTCCAATAAAAAGCGATGTTCCTGCCGACTGCAAAATGGTTCCATCTTCTGTTCCGCGAACCGGAAGCAAAACGAAATCATAGTTTTGGGGATTTTTTACCAGAAGATTCTGTCCTCTTGAGTAATCGTTTGCGCAGTCAATTTCCATTCCCAATTTTTTTAGAGCTTCCGCTGCAAAATAAATTCGTTCGTCGTTTGCAAAAACAGCCCCACGCATAAAAAATGTCTCCTTTTCAACTTCCAAGATAAGCCTCTTTAACCTGCTGATTAGAAAGCAAGTTGGCTGCGCTATCTGCCAAAACGACTTCGCCGGTCTCAATCACATACCCGCGGCTGGCAACCTTTAGTGCTTGGTTTGCATTCTGTTCTACCAGCATTACAGTCGTTCCGGACTGCTGATTAATATCACGAATCGTTTTAAATATTTGCTTTACAATTAAAGGAGAAAGTCCCATGGAAGGCTCATCAAGTAGCAAAAGCTTTGGGCGGCTCATCAATGCGCGCCCCATTGCAAGCATCTGCTGCTCGCCGCCGGAAAGGGTCCCGGCAAGCTGGCTTTTTCGTTCTTCCAGTCTGGGGAAAATATTAAAAACGCTTTCAACATCCTTTTTAATTTGGGCGCGGTCTTTTCGAAAATAGGCTCCCAGGAGCAGATTATCCAACACACTGCTGCGTGGAAACACACGGCGGCCTTCCGGAACCATAGTCATGCCTTCCCGCACAATCTGCGGTGGCAGCATCCCCTCACAGCTCTTTCCCATAAAAGAGACACTGCCCTCCGATTTTTTGACTTGACTCATAATGGCAGTAAGCAAAGTTGTCTTTCCGGCGCCGTTCGCACCAATTAAAGAAACAATTTCGCCCTCCTCTACCTCCAGGCTTAAACCTTTCAGCGCATGGATATTTCCGTAATAAACATGTAAATTCTCAACCTCAAGCAATTTCATCATCATCATCATCCTTTCCGAGATAAGCTTCGATGACGACCGGATCTGAGCTGACTTCTTTCGGAAGTCCATCTGCAATTTTCTGCCCATGATCAAATACAACTACTCTTTCAGCAATTCGCATCACAAGGCGCATCGCATGCTCAATCAAAATAATCGAATACTGATCATTTTTTAGTCTCCGAATAATTTCCATCAGCTCATCTGTCTCGTGAGGATTCATTCCAGCAGCCGGTTCATCTAAAAGAATTAATTTTGGTTCGGTTGCTAACGCTCTGGCAATTTCTAGGCGGCGCTGCATTCCATAGGGCAGATTCTTTGCCTTCCAGTCCTTTTTATCATAAATACCGACATAGCTAAGGCACTCTTTCACAAAATCATCATTGGTCTTGAGCTCGTTTTTATAGGTCGGTGTATTTAAGAAAGCACCCATTATTTCTGTTTTTCGACGGCAGTGGCGTGCAATTATAATATTTTCCTCTACCGTCAAATCTCCAAAAAGGCGAATATTCTGAAAGGTTCTGGAGATTCCCATTTTTGTGATTTGATCCGGTTTTTTATGGGTAATATTTTTCCCTTCGAAAAATACCTGACCGGATGTTGCTGGAGCAATTCCCGTCAGAAGATTGTAAAAAGTCGTTTTTCCGGAACCATTCGGCCCAATAATAGAGACGATTTCTCCCTGGTCAATATGAAAATCGATTTCACTGTTTGCAAGTAACCCCCCAAAAGATTTGGTGACCGATTTTGTTTCAAGTAATACTGGCATCAGAATTCACTCCCTTCTTTTCAGGCATCACTGCTGTTTCCCCAGAATCCCTGAGGGCATACACGCATCACAATCACAAGGATTAAACCGTAGAGGATATACCACGGATCAAACGGAAGCCCGATCGCGTCCTTGATAGAATGAAGAATTTCCGGCAGAATCGTCATGAGCCCGGCTCCGAGAATTGCGCCTTTAATGCTTCTGCGTCCACCGACGATTACCATGGTAAGAATCAGGATGGACTGCGTAGAAGTTAAAAGTTCCGGGCTGACAAACGAAGAATAAGCTACCTGAATGCTGCCTGCAATGCTGCAGATAAAGGCTGAAATGACAAACGCTAGGATCTTATAATACTTGGTGTGAATCCCCATCGCGACTGCTGCAATCTCATCTTCCCGAATTGCTGCAAACGCATATCCGGTGCGGGATTTTTCAATCCGGTTCATGAAGAAAGCCAATAGAGCAACAATGAGAAAACAAAGAATCAGATATCCTTCTTTTCCGGTAGGCCCAATCTTGCTCATTTTAATTCCAAAAATAGTTGGGACTTTAATTCCAGGGATACCGGAAGAACCTCCGAGCGAATTCGTATTAATTGCAACATATCTCAGCACTTCGCCGAAGCCATATGTAATAACAACCAGAAAAGAACCTTTTACACGCAATGCAGAGGCCGCCAGCGGAAGCGCTGCCAAAGCGGCAATACAGGCGGCAAGTGGGATGGTAAGCCAAAAATTCACTCCGGCATATTTCATCAACATTGCCGTTCCATAGGCACCAATTCCAAAGAAAGCCGCATGCCCCAAAGAAGTCTGCCCGATATACCCGGAAACAAAGTTGAGACCAAGCGCCAGGATCGCATAAATCAAGCAGCTTACCAGAATATGCTTAACATAAGCCGGAATCACTTTAACCGGTGTAAAACTATCCAGAAAACAGATCACCAATAAAAAGATTGTCGCTCCAATAAAAGTGGTCTTTCCACTCGTTCCAAAGAACCATTTTGAGTTCCCCTTGGGGAGGGCAAACTTCTTTTTTGTAAGTACATCAGCAGAAACATTTTCAATTCCTGCCGTCAGCACTTCGCTTGCTGCCGAATCGTTCTTCATGTATAGCCCTCCTCTCAAACTTTTTCATCAAACTTAAAGCCAAGCAAACCGGTTGGCTTAATTAAAAGAACTGCAATCATAATAATGAATCCGATTGCATCTTTATAGCCGGTAGAAATAAATCCGGCCGTCAAGTTTTCTGCCACTCCGAGGATCAGTCCTCCAATCAGCGAACCGGTAATGGAACCAATTCCTCCAAGGATTGCAACAGCCCAGCCTTTGAGTCCTGCAAGTGCGCCCATCATTGGATTAATTGCATAAATCGTACCGACAAAAACACCGGCAGCTGCACCCAAAGCACCACTGATTGCAAAAGTAACTTTAATCAAGACTTCGCTGTTTGCGCCCATCAATCCCAATGTTTGCATATCCTGAGAGGCTGCCAACATGGCTTTTCCGGTAATCGTACGGCGGATAAAGAGTTCCAGCAGAACCATGATCAGCATCGTTCCCGCAAGAATGGTCAAATGAATGGAGCTGATCGTTAATGTTTTACCGTCGACTGTTAAAATTGGAATGAGCTGATAATCAATTACATCCGGATATGCACGCGGATTCGGCGTAAATGCCGCATTGGCGCCATAGCGGAGAAATGTGGAAAGACCTAATGCAGTAATAAATCCTGCAATTGCCATTTTCCCTTTTTTGCGAAGCGGTTTATATCCAAATTCATCAATTGCTATTGCAATTCCTGAACCAATCAGCATAGATAAGAGCAATGCCGGAATAAACGGCATTCCCATGGTACAAAGGAAATACCCTGCAAAAGCACCCAACATATAAACTTCACCGTGAGTCCAGTTCATAACACCCACGATTCCAAAAACCGTTGTCCAGCCAATGGCAATCAGCGAATAAATACCGCCTTGTGCCAAGCCGTTAATTACTTGCTGTACAAAATCCATATTCTTACACCCCCAAAGCTTTGATAAAGAACAACAGCAGCTGGAAAACTTTCTCCAGCCGCTGTCTTTTTTCCAGCTTCCAACCGCTGTGGTTTATTGATCTGCCATAACAAAATTTCCGTTTTTAACGGCCAAAGTCAGATAATCACGAACCCAGTCATTATTGCTGTCAAATTTAACCGTCCCTGTAACGCCATTATAATTTGTCTCTTTGAGTGCATCCTTTAAAGTATCACGGGACAGCTTGTCGCCTGCTTTTTTTGCTGCTTCTGCAATGACGTACATCTGATCATAAGCAAGTGCTGCAAATCCATCTGGTACAGAGCCGTATTTTTCCTGAAATTTCTTTACAAGATCCTGTACTTTCTGATCCGGATTATTTGCAACATAAACGCCGATTACATAAATGCCTTCGCAGGAATCCCCTGCAATTTCAACTGTTTTGGAATTGTAAAGGCCGGTACCACCGATGATCGGAACATTTACTCCATTCTGTTTTAACTGCTTAATAATTAAACCAGAGTCTGCCGGAGTTCCGCAAAGCGCAATTGCATCTGGATTCAAGCTTTTTGCCGTCGTAATCTGAGCGGTAAAATCCTGATCGGTAGCAAGATAAGTTAAACTGTTAAGTACCTTTCCACCTTTTTGCTCCATATAATTTTTTAAATTTGTATTTAAGCCCGTGCCGTAATCGTTATTCGGATAGAATACTACAATATTTTTTTTGCCCCGATCCAACAAAGCCTGTGCCATCTGGGGGCCAACAGCGTTATCCTGCACAGCCATCCGGAAGAAATAGTCGCTGCATCCTGTTAAAGCAGGTGAACTGGAGCTGACAACCAGATCCGGAAGTCCTGCAGCATCTATAATCGGAGCCATCGCCAAAGTAGCAGAAGAGTTGCAGGAACCGCCAATCGCCAAAATGGATTCATCATCCGCAAACTTTTGAGCACCAGAAGCTGCTTTTTGCGGATCGCCCTGATCATCATAAGTGGTCAATTCCAGTTTTTTTCCATTGACGCCGCCGGCTGCATTGATCTCATTAATTGCAAGCTCGTAGCCATGCTGCTGGCTCTCGCCCATAACGCCGCTGTCTCCTGAAAGAGGAGCAACTAGCCCGACCTTAATGCTTCCTCCAGACGCTGCCGCCGTGGAAGCAGAGCCTGAGCTGCTCCCACTCCCGCAGCCGGTCACGCTCGCCGTCACCATCGTTGCTGCAAGAGCAAGTGCAAAAATGCGAATTTTTTTCATAATGTACCCTCCTTTAACTTTGAAGCCAAAAAATAAAAACCAACGGACACTGTTTTCAAAATAAAACGATTTGGGCCTTTGAGCAATTTTGTTCTCTCCGAAAAAAGCAGGATACACATTTTTATAACTTTTCGGATTTAAAATCGCCATTATGAATCATTTGCTTCTATAAAATTCAATTTTTAAATTTAACGTTTTCTTTTCAGCATCCTATAATCGTTTAAATATTCACTCTCTTTAAAAGTTAAATTTTTGTGCTTTCATTTTATAGAAACAAATCTCAAAGTAACCCTCCTCTTTTAAAAAATAAACAAAAGGCGTTGACCTTCTGTAAGTCAGGAGGTCAACGCCTTTGTTTGATAACATGATACGGCATAGAATCCGCTTTGTCAATTGATTTTTTTGCTTCTTTTTTATTTTGTTAAGAAGTGACTATATTTTTTAAAATTGAAATCTTTTTTGTATCTCATAAACTTTTCGTCCATGATTTGCGATTTAAATGGACTTTTTGTCCACCGCATTTTCCGTTTTATTCTCTATATCTGTATAAATTCTCTTTTATAATTCTTTTTTCATAAATTTGATATTTGAATTTAGTATGATTTATTCTTGCATTTTTAGACTCCGTAATAATCATGCAGCATCAAACAAAGTGAAAGATAGGTGCGCGTATAATAATCTTCCAGATCCCAACACCCCAATTCACAGATTTTTTCGAGCCGCTTTGCCATTGTATGACGGTGAATAAAAAGTCTGCTTGCAGCTTTTGCCTGACTGCCTTCATGTGCAAGATATACTCGAAGTGTATGGACGTAGTGCGTACTATGAGTGCGATCATAATCAAGCAGCTTTTGCAGCTCTGGTCTCTGACTGCGCAAAATTTCTTCCCCATTCTGATGAAAACTGCTGAAAATAGAAAAGAACGACATGTTTTTGCTGCGAAAGACGCCTCGTTTCGCGCCAATTTGTTCCAAAGCTTTACAACATTTTGCAGCCGCAAAGAAACTTTTTTCTAAATTATCAGTATCTTCCAAGTCATATTCCCCTACATAATAGCTAATTCTCTGCTCTTCTGATAAAAAAGTAAGAAGAATCGTCAGCTCAAAAATAACATCCTGAATCGTATTTTTTTCCGCTAAATTCAGATAAAAAGCCGTTTTTCCATCCGGAAGCTGTGACCGGATATACCATGCAGCCTGTGAATAAAGGTAAGACGAAATACGGTTAATTCCCTCCTGCAATTCTTTTGGCGGAACTTGACGGTCGGGAGCAGGAACCGCTACAAAAATATAACCTGGCCATTCTTTTGGTGGTTGATTCTGTTCCATCTGCTTTTTTAAAAGAGGCAACAGCTTTTTTGTGCTTTCATCTTCCTGCGCTGCAGTCTGACGCTGAATCTCTCCAATTAGGATGTGCATAATCGCCGAAAAGGTCAAATGAGGCGGAATCGTTAGAATCGGTAAATGCAAGCGATTTGCTTCCCGAATAATATAATCCGGCACATCATCTACATAATAGCCAAGCTGAATTAAAATTCCGCTAATCCCTCTGCGTTCCAGTTTTTGAATTAAATCGCTGTATCGCTTTTCATTTGCAAGCTGATATCCAGTCGTCACCAGTAATTCATCTTTTTGCAGAGAATCAGGGGTATCCAAAATTTCCATTACATTTACCCACAGAACTGAATTTTCTGCTCCAGAGGCCCCTGCTACTAATTTAATTCCATTTAGGATTTGACGATCAACAATCTCTCTTATACGCAGTGGCAAAACTCATACACCTCCTTAAAGCTTGTAAAAAAAACGGCGATGCTTCTCTTTGCATACTAAAGAAAAACATCGTCGTTTCCCTTATTATAATAATGCCAAAATACTTCTGTCAATGATTTTTTATAAATAAAAATTTTATAATGAATTATTTCAAAAAAATTGTTCATATAAGGTTTTACTTTTCAGATGGACTTATCGTCCATAACTTTCATATTTTCTGGACTGATCGTCGATTGCAGAGAAAGTAAAGACTTGTTAAAATGTTCTCAAATGCAGGATTTCACATTAGAAATTTCATAACTAGTACACGCTGTGCTTTTAAGGAGATGACATATATGAGTTATAAGGTGCTAATTACAGAAGATATCAACGAAGCCGGAAAAGAACTTCTCCGAGAACAGGGATATGAAATCCGAATGGGAACGGGGATTGATGAAGAGACGGTCTTAAAAGAAGCGTCGGATTGCGATGCAATTCTGACCCGCAACGCAACAATCAGCCGCAGGATCATGGAAAACTGCCCAAAACTAAAAGCAGTCTCCATGCACGGAGTCGGTGTCAATGGGATTGATGTAAAAAGTGCTACTGAACTCGGAATTCAGGTCACAAACGCTGCTAAGGCAAATCAAAATTCCGTAGCAGAATATACAATCGGTCTGATTTTGCTTCTTGCTAAACGTACCTTTGAATATAACGAAGGGCTCAAAGCAGGGAATTGGGAAATTCGTTCTATCTGCGGAATGGATCTAGAGGGCAAAACGCTTGGGATTATTGGTGTTGGAACCATCGGTACCATGGTCGCCAAAAAAGCATTTTACGGACTTGGCATGAATGTTATCGGCCATAAACGCCGTTTAACTAAGCCGATAAAAACAGAATATGGAATCCTCACAAATGATCTGGATGAAGTGATCCGCTCCGCTGATTTTCTTTCCCTTCATGTACCGCTCACTTCTTCTACCAGGAATCTTCTCAGCGCAGAAAAGCTTGCTTTGATGAAACCAACCGCTTATTTGATCAACACGGCCCGCGGAGAAGTGACCGATGAAAAAGCATTGACTAAAATATTGTCAGAAAAAAAGATCGCCGGTGCTGCCATCGATGTCTTCGATGGTGGGATTCCCAATATGAATAACCCCATTCTCCATCTGGATAATGTAATTGTCTCTCCGCATACCGCATCCTTTACCGGACGTTCTCTGGAGCGAATGAGTTATCAGGCTGCTTTGGGAATTGTCGAAACACTCAAAGGGCAGGTCCCTACTTTTCCTGTAAACAACCCAAACCCGATTGACAAAGCCAGCTAAAGGAGGACTTCTTATGAAAAAAAGAGATATTTTTGCAGGCGCCGAACGTATGGATTCCACTTCTTCCTCTTTAATTCGCGTCATGCTCGATAAAGTCCGTGCCATGAAAGACGCCGGCAAAACAGTAATTCCTCTGGTAGCAGGGGAACCAGATTTCAATACGCCGGAACCAATTAAAGAAGCAACGATTTCCGCTTTGGAAGCCAACTTTACGCATTATGGTTCCAACCGCGGCATGCCGGAACTGCGCGAAAAAATTTCGAAAATTCTGGAACGGGATATGGGAGTTCATTACGACCCTGCGACCGAAATTCTTGTGACATGCGGCGGTGCAGAAGCAATTAACAATGCGTTGCTCTCTACAATTAGTCCGGGAGATGAAGTCATCATCTTTTCCCCTGCTTTTGTGAGCTATGAGAATCTGGTTCATCTAGCGGGAGGCACTGTCGTTTCGCTTCCTTTAAAAGAGGAAAATGGCTTTCAGATCGATCTTTCTGAAACCGAAGCCCATATCACCGACCGTACCAGAATGATTATTCTCAATAATCCCTGTAATCCAACCGGCGTTGCTTATCACCGCGAAATTTTGGAAGGTCTCGCAAAACTTGCCTGTAAATATGATCTTCTCGTCTTTTCGGACGAAATTTATGACCGTCTAACTTATGATGAACCTTTCTGCTCGATGGCTTCTTTTCCCGGAATGCGGGAACGGGCGCTTATCATGTGCGGTTTTTCGAAAACTTATGCCATGACCGGCTGGCGACTTGGATATTTAGCAGTTGACAAACGGCATATGGATTATATTCTGAAATTTCATCAGTATTCTACCACCTGCTGCCCCACTTTTTTGCAAATTGGCCTTGCAAATTCTGTAGATCTCCCCGAAACAGAAACAGCCGTAAAAGAAATGCAGAATAAGTTTAAGGAACGCAGAAAATTAATCATGGAACAGCTTGATAAAATCCCACAGATTCATTATGTTCGCCCCTCCGGCGCCTTTTATGTTTTTATTGACGTCTCCGATACCGGACTCTCCGGACAGGAATTTTCCGAACGGCTGCTGGAAGAAAAGTTGGTGGGTACCGTTCCCGGGATTGGCCTTGGAAAAGAATGTGGAGATTTTGTCCGTCTTTCTTATGCGACTTCTAATGAAAACATTTTGGAAGCGACCAATCGGATGGCCGATTTTGTAAAATCACTTGCATAAAAGATTTATCTCCTTATAGGCAAAAAGGCCGACTCATTTTTTTCGAGCCGGTCTTTTTGCTTTTGTACGACAGCGATTGCCATCACCAAATGAGTCCGTCCAATTTTTTGCATTCCAGGCTAAAAAATGGTATAATAATTAAACACACCAAATCACAAAGAATGGGAGAGGATTTTATGACAGATGGGAAAAAGCACATTGCAATTGGATTTGCGACCGGACGAATGGGCTTTAAAAATGTACTGCGTGCTTATATCTATCATTTAAAAGAATCCCATTTCTTATCTGATAGCCGGTTTTTCTTATCTTTATTTGTCGCGTATGATCCCAGCTATAATAATACCAAAAAAGAAGACTACGACAATCTTAGTGCAGAAGACCGAGAAGCATTTTATTTATGCCGCTTTATTGGGCCAGATGACATTGAAAAAGAAAAGCAGCAGCTTGTGAAAGAATCCATTTTAACAAAAGAAGAAGCTGCCGGTGTATTTGGAACCGGCTATGCCATGCAGCGAAATATTATTCTATATGAGGCTCTGCGTGAAAACGTTGATGAAATTATCTTTCTTGATGACGATGAATACCCCATGGCGGTAACAGAATCAAACGGAAATTCTCTTTGGAGCGGTCAGAATGTTTTGGAAGAACATATTCGTTACCTGCAATTTTCCGACATCACAAATGGATATCACTGCGGCTATCTAACGCCTGTTCCTTCTATCGATTTCGATGGGATTCTCTCAAAAGAAATCTTTCATCGCTTCACAGATGCTCTGAGCAGCGATGTCTTAAAATGGGACGAGGTTGAGCGCTTGATTGCATCCGGCGGAGTTACATATGCAGACAAAACCATTTTGAGCGAACATCAGGCAAACCTCGCTTTAGAAACAAATGGTGCAAAATTTATAAGCGGAGGAAATCTTGGAATCAATTTAACAAAACGGACAAAAGTTTTGCCATTTTATAATCCACCGGGGGCACGAGGCGAAGACAGCATTCTCAGCACCTGCCTTAAAGAATATAACGTCAAATGGATTCCCGTTTATACATTTCATGATGGGTTCTCTTTTTATGGAACCCTTCTTCGCGGAGTCCTTCCTTTAAAGCTGAAACAGATTTCGCTTTATGATTCTGCCGCTGTTAACAATCGCTTTTATAAAGCCTGCCTCGGCTGGGCCCGCTATAAGCCCCTATATACTTATCTGACCCAACCGGATTCTTTTACAGAAACAATGGATCAGTCCCTCAAAAATCTTCAAGAATGTCTGCCATATGTCTGTTCTTATTTTAATGACAAACGGTATTTCAATCTATTTTATGAAATGGAAAAATACGTTAAGAACGTACCAAATCATAACCAGCAATTTCACGATCTGCAAAGGTCATGGAAAAAGATGGTAAAAGCTTTATAAATACAAAAAAGTGCCTCAGAAACCGAAAAACGATTTCTGAGGCACTTTTTATTTACACTTAACCTAAAAAATCTCAGCCAAGCAGTTTTACCATGACTGCTTTTTGAGCATGTAAACGGTTTTCAGCTTCTTCAAAGATTTCTGCGGAATGTTTTTCAAATACATCCGCGGTAATTTCTTCTCCACGATGTGCCGGAAGACAATGCAGTACCATAGCATCCTTTTTGGCTTTTGCCATCACTTCTGCATTTATCTGGAATCCTTCAAATGCTTTGCGACGTTTTGCAGCTTCGTCTTCCTGCCCCATCGAAGCCCAAACATCTGTAATTACAACATCGGCTCCAACAGCCGCTTCTTTTGGATCAGTCGTCATGCTGAACGCCGGATAAGCCTGTGCAAAATCCAGCACTTCTGCTGCAGGACGGTATCCCTGCGGGCAGGCAACCGACACTTCCATCTTCATCTTAAGGCCACCGACGATCAAGGAATTCATCATATTATTTCCGTCGCCGATAAAGCACATTTTAAGTCCATCCAAACTACCATGGTTTTCACGGATCGTCATCAGATCTGCAAGTACCTGACACGGGTGAGATAAATCCGTCAGACCATTGATGATCGGAATGGTTCCAAAATTAGCCAACGCTTCTACTTCGCTCTGTTTAAAGGTACGAATCATAATTCCGTCCAGATACCGGGAAAGGACCCTTGCGGTATCCTGCACCGGCTCTCCGCGGCCAATCTGCATATCTTTTGAAGAAAGAAAAATCGGCAGTCCTCCCAGTTGATACATGCCAACCTCAAAGGAAACACGCGTACGGGTACTGGCCTTTTCAAAAATCATTCCCAATGTTTTTCCTGCCAGACGCGGATGTGCAATGTCATGCTTTTTCTCATACTTGAGCTGATCGGCAAGGTCCAGAATCTCTGTGATCTCCTGAGAAGAAAGATCCAGCATTTTTAAAAGATGTTTCATCGATAAGCCTCCTCAAAAATTTTAAGCCAGTACCTTTTCCAAAATAGAAAGGCCCGTTTTTAATTCCTCAATCGTAATAGTAAGTGGCGGTAAAAAGCGCAGAACGTCTTTTGCAGTCAGCACCAGCAACCCGTTTTCCACACACTGATCTGCAATTTGGGCAGCGGTTTTTCCGATTGGCTTCGCACCAACCATTAGTCCCATGCCACGCACGCTTTCAATGTTTTTCATTTCACGAAGCGATTTCTGCAAAAAGGCACCTTTTTGAGCAACCTCTTGTAAAAATCCCGGTTCATTCAGTCTCTCTAAGACTACATTTGCCCCTGCAGAAACGACCGGATTCCCACCAAAAGTGGTTCCATGATCACCAACGCCGAGAACCTCTGCGCATTTTTCGCCAACCAAGCATGCTCCGATCGGCAAACCGCCGCCAAGTCCTTTCGCACTGGTAAGCACATCCGGCTTTACTCCAAGCTGCTCCGTCGCATAAAAAGTTCCGGAACGCCCTACACCGGTCTGTACTTCGTCCGCCACCAAAATGATATCCTTTTCATCACAAAGTTTCCGCAGCGCTTTTACAAACTCTGCAGTCAAGGGCAAAATGCCGCCTTCTCCCTGAATTGGCTCATAAAAAATCGCACAGGTCTTATCGCTGAGCTTCTCCATGACACTCTGGAGGTTTGGTTCCGCGGTAATAAATCCTGTCGGCAACGGTGTAAACAGCTTATGAAAATGTTCCTGACCGGTGGCAGCTAGCGTTGCCAGCGTTCTGCCATGAAAAGAATTCTGAAGAGTAATTACTTCGCAGCGATCAAAGCCATACCGATCAGAACTATATTTTCTTGCGACCTTAACGGCGCACTCGTTTGCTTCTGCACCACTATTCCCAAAAAACACCTTTGAAAATCCTGCTGTTTTACAAAGATTTTCTGCCAGTGACGTAACCTGTGGGTTATAAAACAAATTACAGGTATGTTGAATTTCTCCTGCTTGTTTTGAAACTGCCGCAACCCATTTTGGATCGGCATATCCTAGACTGTTTACACCGATTCCGGCAGTAAAATCAATATACTTTTTCCCATCTGCATCCCATGCAGTCGCATTTTTTCCTTTTACCAGTGCTGCGGAAAAGCGATGATAGGTGTGCATCATATACTGATCTGCCTGTGCTTTAATTTTTTCAAATTCCATAAAGTGCCTCCTCTATATTAACAGAACATCGTGCCAATACCGGCATCGGTAAAGAGCTCCACCAAAATGGAATGCGGAACCCGGCCGTCGATAATATGTGCACGCTTAACACCTTGACGAACTGCCTCTACACAACAGTCAATTTTTGGAATCATCCCGCCTGAGATAACCCCATCTTTCTGCAGTTTTGGCACAGAAGAGAGATTGACAACCGGAATCAAGGTTTCCTCATCGTCTTTATCTCGTAAAAGTCCTCGGATATCCGTCATCAGGATCAGCTTTTCAGCATGAAGACTCGCAGCAATATGCGATGCGGCAATATCTGCATTAATATTAAATACCTGGCCGTCTTGACTACCGGCTACTGTGGAAATGATCGGAATATATCCTTTTTCAATTGCATCATTGATCACTTCATTTTTGACTTCTGTAATTTCTCCGACAAACCCAAGATCATCTTCAGAAACTTTCTTTTCCGCACACATCAGGTCTCCATCCAGGCCACAAAGTCCAATGGCTTTACCCTCATGACGCTGCAAAAGCTGCACCAAGTCTTTATTGACTTTCCCTGCTAAAACCATTTGAACAATGTCGATTGTCTCCTGGTCAGTCACGCGCATTCCCTTAATAAATTCGCTTTTCTTTCCGATTTTTTTGAGCATCGCATTGATTTCCGGGCCACCGCCATGAACCAAAACCACATGGATTCCAACAAGCTGCATCAGAACCAAGTCGCTCATCACAGCGTCTTTCAGATGATCATCGATCATTGCATTTCCGCCGTACTTGACAACAACTGTTTTTCCCGCCAGCTTTTGGATATAAGGCAATGCCTCCACCAAAACCTGTGCCCGATCTGCATCTAAAATATTCAAGGGGGATTCCTCCTTTTCATCAGGTCCGATAATCACCGTTAATTTTTACATAATCATAAGTGAGGTCACACCCATAGGCTGTTGCCTCAAAATCGCCGTCATGGAGCGTTACATCGATTCCGATTTCATCTTCCAAAAGAATCTTCTTAGCGGTTTCTTCATCAAAATCGATTCCGGCGCCATCTTTACAGACATTAATTGCACCCATTTTAGAACGAAACGTAACATCGACCGCATGAATATCCACCGGCACTCCGGAATATCCAATCGCACAAAGAACCCGTCCCCAGTTGGCATCTGATCCAAACATCGCAGCTTTTACCAGAGAGGAACAAATAATGGTCTTTGCAACGATTCTCGCATTTTCATCGGAAGAAGCTCCTGTTACCCGACAAGCAAGGAGCTTTGTTGCACCTTCTCCGTCTTTTGCCATCATCTTACAAAGTGCAGTACAGAGCATCTTCATTGCCTTTAAAAAGGTCTGATAATCCTCTCCGTCCGTTGTAATGGGCTCATTTTTTGCGAGACCATTCGCCATAATGCAACAGGTATCATTCGTACTGGTATCTCCATCTACGCTGATCATATTAAAGCTGTTTTTTACTGACTCCTGCAAAGCACTCTCCAGTGCTTCCGTTGAAATTGCAGCGTCCGTTGTCAAAAAGCAGAGCATAGTACACATATTCGGATGAATCATTCCGCTGCCCTTTGCAGCGCCTCCTAAACGTACAACATTATCCCCAAGCATAAACTCTACCGCAAGATTTTTAGGGACTGTATCAGTCGTCATCAGCGCTTTTGCAGCATCATTGCCGCCTTCTTTACTGAGTTCCTTTGCCAAAATGGGTGATGCCTTTATAATCGGTTCAATCGGCAGCGGTTGTCCGATAACTCCAGTACTCGCGACCAAAACATCCTGTGCTTTGATTTTTAATGCACTTGCGGCGGCTTCTGCCATTTTTTCGGCTTTTTCCACTCCATCTGAATTACAGGTGTTGGCGTTGCCTGAATTAGCAATCACAGCCTGAGCAATTCCATTCGTCAAATGCTTTTTGCAAACTTCGATCGATGCACCTTTTACCAGATTGCTGGTATAAACGCCAGCCGCATTACAGGGGACTTCACTTTTAAGCATCATCAGATCCGGCTTCTTTTTATTGGGACGAATCCCGCAGTGCATTCCCCCTGCCATGAACCCTTTGGGTGCCGTAATTCCTCCGTCAATAAAATTCATCGATTCGTCCTCCTTAAAACGCCGGCGGCCATGCAGTAAGGCCCTCCGTTTCATCTAGACCAAATGCCAGATTCATATTTTGAATTGCCTGACCCGCTGCACCTTTTACCATATTATCAAGCGCGCTGACCGCGATAAACGTATTGGTACGCGGATCAATATGAAGCGAAATATCGCAAAAATTAGAATACCGTACATTATGAATATCTGCTTCTTTTCCCTTCGGCAAAAGGCGAATAAAATATTCATTCTGATAGGCTTTCTCATAAACCTCTTGAAGTTGCGAAAGCGTTGTGCCATTTTTTAGCTTTGCATAGCAAGTTGCAAGAATTCCGCGGTTAACCGGCAGAAGATGCGGTACAAACAGCACTTTCATTGAGTTTCCCGTAATTTTGGAAAGGCTCTGCTCAATTTCCGGTGTATGGCGGTGCGCAGCGACCTTATAAGCATGCATGCCTTCGTTAAGTTCCGGATAATGGGTATCCTGCGTACTGTTTCGTCCCGCTCCAGTCACGCCGGATTTGCAGTCGGCAATGATTCCGTCCTGCTCAATCAATCCTGCTTTTAATGCCGGAACAAGGGCTAAAGGCACGGCCGTAGTATAGCAACCGGGGTTTGCGATCAGGTGCTTTCCCTTAATTTCCTCGCGAAAAAGTTCCGGCAGTCCATAAACTGCCTCTTTGTGGAGCTCTGGATACTGGAACGTATTCTTATACCAAAGTTCGTAATCCTCCGCTTTTTCCAATCGAAAATCTGCGCCAAGATCAATAAAGACTTTATTCTGATCCCAACACTCTTTTCCCAGCGCCTGTGAAAGTCCATGCGGCAAAGCAGCAAAAATCACATCACTTTTTTCCACAACCTGTTCTTGGTTGCCGCAAATCATATCGCACAAGCCATAATAGGAAGGGTATACTTCGCTCAGCGCTTTTCCTTCAAAGCTAACACTGCTGATGGCTGTAAGAGATGCCTGCGGGTGATTTGCAAGAAGGCGGCACAATTCTGCGCCTGCATATCCAGTGGCGCCGACGACGCCGACTTTAATAGATTTCATCGATTGGTTCCCCCTTTTTTATACGCGCTCCAAAAAAAGAGCTGTTTTTTTATTTATACCATTGCTAAGATACGTTTTGCTTCTTTTTCGACATTTTGCGGAGCAGGTCCGCCTAAAACGGTTCTGCCGTTTACACATTTTTCGAGGCTGATGGCATCATAGATTCCTTCATCAAAGAGTTCAGAATGTGCCTGATAATTTTTCAAAGGAAGAGCTTCCAGTGTAGTTCCCTTTTCTACACACTCGCCGACCAATTCTCCGACAACCCGATAGGCATCCCGGAAAGGCATTCCCTTTTCCACCAGATAATCGGCAGCATCGGTAGCATTAATAAATCCGCCAGCGGCAGCTTTTCGCATATTCTGCGGCAAAACGCGCATAGTCTTAATCATTGGAATAAAAGTGGTAAGACACATATGCAGAGTATCGCAGGCATCAAAGACCGGCTCTTTATCTTCCTGCATATCCTTATTATAAGCGAGTGGAAGACCTTTCATAGTAGCCAAAAGCCCTGTCAGATCTCCAATCACTCTTCCGGCTTTTCCGCGAATCAATTCAGCAATATCCGGATTCTTCTTCTGCGGCATAATGCTGCTGCCGGTGGAAAATGCGTCATCCAGCTCAATAAACTTAAACTCCCAACTGCACCAGAGAATGATCTCTTCTGAGAAACGGGAAAGATGGACCATACAAATCGAAATATCAGAAAGCAGTTCCAAACAAAAATCCCGATCGGAAACGCCGTCTAAACTATTATGTGTCGGTGCATCAAATTTCAACAGTGAAGCAGTCAATTTTCTGTCCAGCGGATACGTTGTTCCTGCGAGAGCTCCGGAACCTAACGGACAAACATTCATGCGTCGTCTGGTATCTTTTATTCTATCAATATCCCGCAGAAACATTTCGGCATAGGCAAGAAGATGATGCCCAAAAACAATCGGCTGTGCCCTCTGAAGATGCGTATATCCCGGCATAACGACATCTTTATATTTAAGTGCAAGCTCTCCAAGGGTTTTGACCAGCTCTTTGAGCTCTTCCTCCAAAGAATCGCACTGATTTCTCAGATAAAGTCGAATATCCAGCGCAACCTGATCATTTCGGCTTCTTGCGGTATGGAGCCGTTTTCCGGCGTCCCCCAAGCGGTTTGTCAATTCTCCCTCTACAAAAGTATGGATATCTTCGCAAGTGGGATCGATCGAAAGCGTACCGTTTTTTACTTCTTCTGCAATTTTCTTTAGCTCTGCACAGATTGCTTCAGCTTCTTGTTTTTTAAGAATTCCGATTTTCCCAAGCATCGTTGCATGAGCGATACTGCCTTCGATATCTTCCTGTACCATACGGCTATCGAACGAAATAGAGGAATTAAAATCATTTGTCCTTTCGTCCAAGCCCTTATGGAATTTATTTTCCCAAAGTTTCATAAAACTCCTCCGGTTGTCTGTTTTCCTTTAAAATAAACAGAAGGGCGAACCTTTGCCCGCCCTTCCAAGTCTTAAAGACCGGACGGAACTTTACGTTCCGATCCTCTTCCGGGATTCCTCATTTTTTAGAGGAAATCACCTGATGATTTAAATTTTTAAGTGCCTGCACCTTAATCGGCAATCCAAACAGATCAATAAATCCTTTGGCTTCTGCCTGATCATATACTTCGTCTTCACTGAAGGTTGCGATTTCTTCATCATAAAGGCTATAGGGGCTCTTAACGCCGGCATCAATCACATTTCCCTTATAGAGCTTCAGCTTCACATCGCCCGTTACATGCTCCTGCGTACTGTCTACGAATGCGCTGATTGCCTCCCGCAAAGGAGTAAACCATTTGCCGTCATAGACCAATTCCGCCATTTTATCGCCAATGCCCTGCTTATAATGATAAGTATCTTTATCGAGGCAGATTTCTTCCAATTTGTTATGTGCATGATAAAGAATCGTTCCGCCGGGAGTTTCATAAACGCCGCGGCTCTTCATGCCAACCAACCGATTCTCTACGATATCGGCAATGCCGATTCCGTTTTTACCGCCCAGTTCATTGAGCTTGCTGAGCAAATCGACTGCACAGAGCTTTTGGCCATCCAGCATAGTGGGAACGCCTTTTTCAAAATGGATCGTCACATAAGTAGCCTTGTCCGGCGCCATTTCCGGTGAAATCCCCAATTCCAAGAATCCGGGTTTATTGTACTGCGGCTCATTTGCAGGATCTTCCAAATCGAGTCCTTCATGAGAAAGATGCCATAGATTTTTATCTTTGGAATAATTCGTTTCCCGCGTAATTTTCAGCGGAATATTATGGGATTCTGCATAAGTAATTTCTTCATCACGGGATTTTAAGTTCCACTCACGCCATGGAGCAATGATCGGCATATTAGGAGCAAAGGCTTTGATGGAAAGTTCAAAACGGACTTGATCATTGCCCTTGCCGGTGCAGCCGTGGCAGATTGCGTCGGCGCCCTCGGCCTCTGCAATTTCGACCAAACGCTTTGCAATCAGCGGACGAGCAAAACTGGTTCCTAAAAGATATTTATTTTCATATACAGCATCTGCCTTCAGTGTCGGCCAGATATAATCCTCAACAAACTGTTTTTTTAGGTCGGCAATATAAAGTTTGGAAGCACCTGTCTTCTTTGCTTTTTCCTCCAGACCATTCAGTTCGCCCATTCCCTGTCCAACATCTGCTGCAACTGCAACGACCTCACAGTTGTTATAATTTTCTTTCAGCCAGGGAATAATAATAGAGGTATCCAAGCCTCCTGAATAAGCCAGAACCACTTTTTTAATATTTTTCTTATCCATGATAAAGCCTCCGTTGTTTTTCTTTGTGGCTTTTATTATACACTCATTATTCATAAAATCAAGGATTTATTGCATAAATATTCATATTCCGCAGTTTTCACAGTTTTGTATAAAAATAACCTGATGAAGGCTGTGCAATCTCTCTAAAAACGTGGTTTTATCGGAATAATGAGTTTTCAAAGTTTATGCAATATGGTATAATAAATCAAATAAAATGTATGTTTACAGATGATTGGAGGTTATCTGCTATGAAAGAAATTTCTTTGGACAAATTTGAATTTTCGCCTTTTAACAAAATCGCGAAGGACTGGATGCTGGTTTCTGCCGGTACTCCGGAATCGTGCAGCACTTTAACAGCCTCCTGGGGCGGTGTTGGTGTACTTTGGGGAAAGAATGTGGTATTTTCCTTTATTCGGCCGCAGCGTCACACATTAAAGTTCATTGACCAAGAAGATTATTTTTCTATCACCTTTTTAAAAGATGGTTATCGTGACGCACTTAATTACTGTGGAAGTCACTCCGGAGGAGAAAATCAAAAAATTACCGAAGCAGGTCTGCATCTGGCAGAATTTAAAGAGGCACCGATTTTTAAAGAAGCTTCGCTGACCTTTATTTGCAAAAAACTTTATCGCCAGCCTCTGGAGCCAAAGTATCTGCTCGATGAGTCACTTGACGAGCGCTGGTATCCAAACAAAGATTACCATAATATGTTTGTAGGCGAAATTGTACGTGCTTTTTCTAATGACTAAAAATTTCTGCATTTCAATTTTAAACCAGCTCTAAAAAGCGAAGCAATCAAAAAATGCCCCAATCGTAGAAATAAAACTACGATTGGGGCATTTGTCATGTCAAATAGGAAATAAAGTAATCTTACTGCCGAATATAAAATCTAAAGCCGCTATTTATGATTATGGTTATTCCTGAGAGTCTTTAACTTCATATTCTTTTAAAAGATTATAAAGTTCCTCTCCTACCATAGCAGAAATACAAAGGCCATTCTCTACATAATTTTCTGAAAGCAAAGTCGCTTCTTTTCGAATTTTTGCCGCTAACCCCGCCTTGTCAAAAGGCAAAAGTAAAGAAACTTTTCTGATATTCACCGGCAGATTCTGTTCGATCGCTTTTAAGAGGGAATCCAGGCCTGCACCAGTCTTGGCACTGATTCGCACCGCATTTCCAATCATCGGGATCTCGGAAAGTTCCGGTACCTTATCACATTGATTGAGAACTGATATCACTGGACGATTCCGGCAGCCAAGCTGCACTAAAATCTCTTGGGTCACTTTCAAATGGGTCTGTGCTTCCGGGCTGGAAGCATCACAAACATTTAAAATAATATCGGCCTGAACCGCTTGTTCCAATGTAGAATGAAATGCCTGCACCAAATGATGAGGCAGTCTCCGGATAAATCCAACCGTATCGATCAGCATAACTGTAACTCCATTGGGAAGCTTTAAAGCACGGGCGGTCGGATCCAACGTTGCAAAAAGCATGTCTTCCGCAAGTACGCCGGCATGAGTCAGAGCATTCATCAAAGTACTCTTTCCGGCATTTGTATATCCCACCAGTGCAACCGTGATCACGCCCTCTTTTTTACGGCGGCGATCAATTTGCGCTCGGTGTTTTTCTACATCTTCCAGTTGTGCCTTGAGATTTTCAATTCGTGCACGGATATGACGTCTGTCTGTTTCCAGCTTCGTTTCACCGGGTCCACGAGTCCCGATTCCACCGCCCAACCGAGAAAGCTCTTTTCCTCTGCCGGAAAGGCGCGGCAAAAGATACCGAAGCTGTGCCAGCTCCACCTGTAATTTTCCTTCGCTGGATCTTGCACGGCTTGCAAAAATATCGAGAATCAGCATGGTTCGGTCAATTACCCGAACCTTTGTCGCCTCTTCCACATTCCTAATTTGGGTCGGAGAAAGATCCCGGTCAAATACGACCAGATCAATTTCATGAACCGCGCAAAAATCAGCAATCTGCTGCAGCATTCCCGAACCAACGCAGCTTGCGGGATCCGGTGCAGGGCGTTTTTGCGTAATTGTGCCGAAAGGTTCCGCGCCTGCACTGTATACTAATTCATACAGTTCTGCAAGAGAAGATTCCACATCATATTCTCCGGTATCAACTTCCACCAGAATTACCTTTACCTTTTTTTCTTCATTTTCCAGCATAAGAACCCTCCGACTGCGCAATTTTTTATTTTCTATTTTACTGCAATTATTTTAGTATTGCAAATCATCGAAAAGCTATGTATTCATATTCTATATTTGATTCATTAAAAGAATTGTGAACCTTCGTAGTGCTTTTACTGGAATCCTGCATCACAGTAAGGCTGTCCCCATCAAGGAGCAATCCTGCCATCGCTTCGTCCGATGGAACCGCAAATGCACAATAGGCACCCCACTCTCCGCCGGGGCGAACTCCAACTACAGATAGATTCTGGCGAAAAACAAGAACCAACCTCGCTGCAAACGGCAAAGAGACCACCTGCTGTGCCTTACCGTCTCCCACGTAGGAATTTATCGTCATCGGCACTGGATCATCCGCATTTTTATGACGGCTGTTATCGTTAAAATGTGCGGTCAAAAGGCTGTCAAGCAACTGATTATCCTCTGCAAAATCCAAACGAACAGGCTTATCATCTGCTTTCCAGTCATGCAGCCCAAGAGAAGTTTTATTTTGATTTGACAAATTCATTTTCCCCCTTTAAATTTCAATCACACCATCTGTCCCATCTATTTGCTTCCATGAAAGTCCTCTCCTGTCCAAATCGGACCACATAAGCTTTCGATTATCTAAAGTTTCCCAAGTCTCTTTTCGATGATCAACCAAACCAATTAAATGGACCGGAAAAAACTGCCTTAAAATTCTGATAGAACGAGTCAGATTCCGCGGTTCTCCCAAAAGGACAAATCGGACCACACTTTCTTTTGGATACTCTTCCACATTGCAGAAAAGCCCTGCTGCCTGTGCGATTCTTTCCATATCACACTTTGTAAAATGGTCATCGTCAAGCGAAAAAAGGACTTTTGCAGCACTTTGCTGTTCCGCAAGTGTTCCATCTGCTGTTCTAAGTTCTTTTGAAAAGAGTTTCAGCCCCCAGCTCTCTGCGGTTGCTGCAAAATTTTCCCGATAAAGCTCCAAAAGGGTTTGCTCACACCGATCCAGTACAGCAGCGTATGCTTCTAGTTCGTGGTCAACAGTAGTAGTCCCATCTAAACGATAAAGAGGGATTGCTTTCATTTGTCCTTTCATTCGTTCTAATGCGCCCATTTTTAGCTTTCCTCCTTTACCGTAATCGTTCCGGCAATCAGAAGCTTGTTTTTCGCTGGAACTGACGTCCCATAGAAATAAATCGTCATATCCGTAACTGTTCCAGTCCCATAAATGGCAGCATAAACAGCACTATAAGTAAGCGGCTGTCCGATCTTTAAAGAAGCAAACAAATCAAGGATTACAGACTTGCATTGAGAGATTGCTGCCTGCTTATTGACTCCTTCTGCAAATACAAGCTGTGCTTCCACGTCAAGGGAAACCACAGAAATTGGATGAGTCAGAACCGTCACATTAAGTTCACGCGATTTTTGAAGATCCTTCTCCACTTCCGAAAGAAGTGTATTCGATGGGACTCCGCCTGTTGCAGCAAGGTATAATCCAACTGTTCCCACTCCGTTTTCCCTTGGTACTACATAAACGTCCCTGACTCCTTCATGCTCCATCGCTTTATTTTGATAAAACGCCGCATTGCTGCCGGTACTGATTTGGCTAAAACTATCCTCGATCCTCTGTCTCAGCCTCTCATCGGATTCCGTATCTCTCCCTCCGGAAAAGTCAGACAAATTTGTAACCGTTTCAATTCCTGACACAGCCGTAACAAAACGGGTAATAGTTCCCGCTTTTGCGTTGCCTGAAATTCCTTCTTTTTGAGCTTTTGCTTTGACTAAAACCGAAAGTTGGTTAATTCCAAGAATTCCTTGTTCTATCGTTTCAAAGGTAGTACCATCCTGTGTCTGACAAACTGTTCCTTTTGGAATCGCCACATCAAACCAAAGGGCTTTTCCCCTTTTAAACTGCAAAGTACCAGAAGCCGTTGTTCCTTCTGCTCTTGTTAATCCGCGTTCCAGCGCATGTTTGTCAAGCTCTTCCCCATCTGCAGTTGTAAAGTTCATTTGTTTCTTCATCCAATTCAGTTCTGCAAAAAGATTATATAACTCTCCTGCCAACACGCGGAACCGGATTCCCAAATCGGAAGCTTCATCTGGAAAAGTCCCTGATTTTTCGAAATAAACATTTTTCATTTCTTCCACTAGATCTTCATAAGTAATCATCAAGAATATTTCACCTCGATTTTTCTGCGTTCATTAAAGATTTTCACTATAAAAGAGATTTTATCTTCATAAATTTCTGCCGAAATCACTTTCGCCTCCGGCATAGGGAGCAACGCTTCAGCTGCCATAGAAAGTGCAATATTTTCGTTTTCCGGAGCTGAACGATCCAACTCAAACAAGCGGCTTCCAAACTCCGGTGCATACCAAAAAGTTCCCTTTTTCACATTTAAATGAAATTCAGCCCGTTGAAAGAGTGCATTTATTCCCTCCAACATTTGAAACTGACCGGCCGCATTTTGCAGAATATCTCCATCTTTTAAAGCTGCCTCCACACAGTCACTCCTTTTTTGCTGCGAATACCTGTCCGTTAAGAACAATTTCGCCGTTATTTTTCAAATAAATTTCCGCTCCTCCCTGTGAGAAGAGAAGCAGTTCTCCCGGTTCCAAAGCTTTTTTACTCTGGACTGCCCCAATTGCGGTCTTTCCCAAATTGGTATCGACCAAAATCGTCTGCGCACTCACGGGTGCCTTCCAAAGAATCCCCCATGGTCCAACCTGTGCAACATTTCGGTATTCGGAATCCGTCTGAAAGCTTTCGTCTCCTATTACATCTGCTACTTTTCCAGCGGGCGATTGTTTCGTAAGATCGCGCATTTTTTCCGTCAACCACATTTTAACTTCTCCTTTCGCAGGGTAAGCCGAGTTGATTCTCCCTGTCCATTTAAGCAGTAACGAACTGCAGAAACGACCCAATCAGATTCTCCATGAAGCCAAACGGACTGCAGCGGATGCGCAGCAACTGCTCCGGCACAAAGCACCTGCACAGTTTCCTCTTTTTTGAATGCTTTCTGCAGAGTGGCCTGTGGGTCAGCAGAAAATCGTCTGCGCAAAATCCCCATTGATTTTGTCTCGGCATCTTCCTTTACCAATTCCCAGTTGTTTTGCTCTTTACCGTAAACTGCAGAAACGCGCTGATAAATGGATTGTCTTCGTATTTCCTCCAAAATTTTTTGCTTATTGTCTCTTAAAATAAGGACCGGATATTTTGATCTTTTCATAGAAAGAGTCCATCCATCTGCAAAAAGGGTTTTGCCAAAAAACTTCTTGCAGAATCCATTAAGCGCCTGCCATTCACTTTTCCCCTTTTCTACCGAATAAGAAGTTTTCATAAACTCATTTTCTTTTTCAGAAAGATGAAATCCATAAGGCTCGGCACAGGCGGAAAATAAAATTTGCAGGCTGGGATTAGGATAAGTTATTGGCATTGCTTCACTATCAAGTAAAATTCCAATGGGACTTCTTGCCTGTAAAAAAAGCTCCGCACTATTTCCAAGGAACGTGCGTATCTCATCAAGCATTCCTATAAAAACAGTTTCCCCATTGTCATTCGTCACCTGAATCTTTCCTCCAAAAAGCTTTTTATTTACCATTGGAAAAGTTCCTTTAAAGGAAGCTGCGGGGGAATCTTCCTCCCAGTCTATTTGTATTGAAACGGGCTGAGGCAGCCGTAAGTGCTGCCCCTTCCCGGAAATATAATCATAAATCATCAGAAAAGGATCAACTTCTTTCCTACCGGAAGCTGATCGGGCCTACAGATCCATGGGTTCTTTTCCAAGAGAAGGTCAACCGTTGTATGATTACGAATCGCCTCCGCCCAAAGGGAACCTTCCTTTCCAATGATCGTTTCTCTCGGTTTCACAGCCGACTTGCCCTGTAGGATCTCAAGGAAGTGAAACGAATAAGCAATCCGGTTCGGTCGCGGAGTTCCCTCCAATTTGAGTTCCTCAAAAATTGCTTCAATCGGAACAGACAAACCCGGCGCTGATAAAATCCCCTCAGGATTCTGTAAAAGTTCGGCTAAATGATTAAAAATCACTCTGGCATTTTCTCCTAAAAAGATTCCTTTTCCTAAAATTTCTCGACCTTTCCTTCCCAGCTCCTGCAAAACCTCTCCGTCATACGGCTGTTCCAAAGCATGCACTCTCCGAGAGGCCTTAATTTCCACTTGATCCGGTAAACGCGGCCAATAAAAATCACGAAAACTCATTGTTTCACTCATTCTGTATCCCCCTCAACAGGATGCTCTCCGCGTAAAACCTCCATTTCAAGCTCTTTGCTGATTTTTTCCGTAAGGCTTTCTATTTGTTCAAGTGTCATTCTGATCTCTCCCAACCATCTTTTTGTTCTACAATGCACCAGGTATAAAGGCGTTTTGCTGAAAGGAATACGCCATCTACGCGAAGGATCGTATAAAAATACTTTTCATCTTTCACCTCATCACCGATCATTGGTAAAAAATCTGCAGGCGCAATCAGGCGATAACATCTGCCTTCCTGCACTTTTGGGTCGAGTGTCCGAAAAAGTCCGCGATAAGAATTTTCATTCCAAAAAAACTCATTTCCATATCGTTGCAGAAGACTTTTTACCAATTCCGAGCGGCTCATAATATCCTCCCAAAATAAAAATGGTCTTGAAGGAAAGGAGATGCTGCGCGTTTGGCTTGTTCCCATAAAGCTTTTTCCGTTGCGCCGCAACCGGATTGCATCCGGACTTCTCCTGCGGAGAAGCTGCCGCCGCCATTTAAAAGCGATGCCTGCCAATTTGCTAAGGCGGCAGCAGCGGCGCAGAGCAGCGTCTCTCCCCCTGGGATATCTTTTCGCCGCGCTTCTTCAATCTGAGCAATCGCATCTCTCACCAAGGTAAAATAAGGCTGTGCTTCCTCTTCATTTAATCCCCGATAAAAAGCGAACCGCTCCATCACTGCCATCTCGTCCATCTGTTAAGCCTGATAGGTCAGCGTTTTAACGGCGCCGCCGAAAATTTTCGTAAAGCCTGCAATCATACTGATAGAGGCGCGTTCCAGCTGACGGTCAATCAGCTTATCGTAATCGGTGACAATATCACCGGCCTGAACCATTTCCAGTGCGCAGGTGCTGTCAAGACCAACCACTGTTTTGGAGGGCACGTCCGGCACATGCAAAAGATTTGCACCAACCGGCGTCCCCAATTTTCCGGTCCCCTGAAAATTTAGTCCCGCTTTCGCATCTTTTAATTCGGAAATATTCAGAAGGTCCTGAACCGCTTCAGTTCCCGCCAAAATAGTGTTCATCTGATAAGGAGAAAGCGAAGCCCAAAGAGAAACTAGATCTTTATAAGCAACTCCGCTGGTTCCAGAAGCTTTAATAGAAGCCGCATTATCTTTTCCATCGTCTCCATGCAGTAAAACATCTACCGCATCACCGAGTTGTGCGCGGGCAATATAAGCACCAATTTGGCGCAGCGTAACCGTAAAAAGATCCAACCGCTGGAATCGTAAAGCTTCATAGCTTGCAACCAACATCCGACCACGTTTTTGGAGTTTTACCAGATGATCCTGTACATGAACAACAGTTTCCGGAATTTTTGCGCCTTCCGCTACCGGCTTAAGCGACTTTTCCTCATTTGTCGGTGTGCTGGTAATGGTACGATAGTCAAGTCCTTCCACCTGTGTGGTCGTTGCTACAATCGAAGGAAGCAGGTTTTCTTGTTCAATGCCCTGGCGAACAGCCCGGCAGACATATTCCGGGAAAAGAGCGGCACTATCGCCGGACTGGAAAAATTTTTCCACCCGATCACTGGTTCGTCCGCTTACCCGGATATCAAAACGTTTCAGCTGCCTCTGATAAGCGTCCAAATTTTCGAGGGACGTCCCTTTATAGTTTTCGGAATGATCCAAAGATTCGAGCACATCCGTAAAAGATTTTCCGGTACCATACATTCCCTTTTCCAATCGTAGATTTTCATAAAAAGCCATAATAAAATCTCCTCTCTTAATTAAAGCATAATGCCAATTGTTTTAGCGTTGGAGTCTACATTGATAACCAAATAGCTTCTCCCGCCCGTAGAAACAGTTGAAACGCTTTGTGCTCCAGAAGCTGCTAAAGTCTGATAGCCTACCTTTGGTGCTGTCCCCGTATAAGGGATCTCCCGATATCCGCTGAGCTGAACTGCTGTAAATCCGTTTCTTACGGAATTTGCAACGCCGCAAAAGTCATCCCCGTCTACACAGGGAGCAACGGTTCCATTATCGCTCATTTTTACTAGGCTGCCATAAGCTGTGGTGTCATCGCATGCAAAGGTCACCATATTTTCTCCAAAACCATTCATAGAAATTTTCATCTTTTTTCTCTCTCCTTTTTGCTACAAAATCAAATACAATAGGGTTCATTGTCATTTTTTTGCGCTTTTTTCTCTCTGCGCATTAGCTGAGGTGCAAGCGGTAATTTTTCCTGCAGATTTTTTTGCAGAGAATCTTCTACCTGTTCCAATTCCTCTGGGGAAAGCGCCAAAGCCATTCGTCGTACCGTATCGCCCTCGATTTCCGGATGCAGTAAAGAAATTGCTTTTACTGTTTCTTTCATCAACTTTTGGCGATACCGTTTTCCCCACGCTGCATCGTCTTCCATTCCCGAATTTTTAAATCCTTTTGTTACCCCTGCTTCTCTCTGTGCAGGGACCGCTACAAAGCTCCATTCATAGGCGTCCTGCGGATTGGAAAGCACTGCACAACAGACTTTTCCATTATAAAGTTGTCCTTTTTGATGTCCGCAGGATTTTTCCCGCAAGTCTGTCCCGCAAATTGAACAAGTCATACTTCCAACGGAACAGCCGACGCTGACTTCCTTTTTCATTCCGCTGTCAATTTCCAGCATTAAATCGCGATTTTTATCGCATCGCGGCAGATAAGCCATAGCGACCAGTCTGCAATATGGTTCTCCGGCCATTGTTTTCCGGCTCTGATCTGTTTCCAATGCCGTATCATAAATACGGGCAACCTGTGTAGAAGCGTCCATACTATGATTAAAAATTCCGGTTTTTCCTAAAAACAATTTTCCGAGATCAGAAAGAGCCTGTGTGGTAAAGCGCTCATAATCCCTGTCGATTTCGTTATCACACAATGCCACCCGAAAAGTATAAACTTCCTCTGCAGAAAATGGTCTTCGGGTGTATTGATTAATTTTATTCAGCGCGTCTGTGTCCGGCAGAGCACCGCTTTTTAAAACGGTTCCATTACGCATTTGCATTCTCCTTTTTCAGTTTCCGAATTTGTTCCTCCAAAAGACTTGTCTGTGCGCGTACATGCGCTGCATTTGCAAGTTCTGTTGTATCCTGAAGCGAAATATCATCCCAGTCGATCGAGACAGTTGCGAAGCTACCGGAAAGTCTCAGCCAAAGTGTGCTGATTTTTCGAATGATTGGCTCTAAAAGTCTTCGGTAGGATTCCAGCTCACTCGTAAGAAGATCGGCCTGCTGGCTGCTCATTCGTTCTGTGCTGGACCAAGAAAGCCCGAGTAAAAACGGAGGAATTCCCAGCTTTGCAACGATCTGTTCCAGCATTTGTCTCACCGGAATTTCGCTGTCGAGAATCTGGTTATCTGCACCGATCGCCTGAATATGGACATTTCCAACCGCCACAAAATCACTTGGGTCTCTAGAAGTCATCGCCCGTTTCCATTGAGTTGCCATCTGTTCCGCACGTTCTTTTGCAAATGGTTCCCCATCTTGTCCCGGTTCACAAGTTACGGCGAAGCGAACATTTCCTACTCGTTCCCAGTTGACCCCCAACGTGTGAAAAATCCGCAATAAAATTCCCGTTACAAACGGCAGACTTCTTAAAAGACTTACTCCTTTTGCCGAACCTGGGGGCGGATTTAGTGCTGTTACCATTACCAGTTCCGGATAGGGAACCGGTTCGCTGCCAGAAAGAGTCCGTCTTCTCACTTCCAGAGAGAGCGGTGTTTTGGCAACTAGTTCCACATCCCGTAAAGATGCATTATAAAGAGCCCCAATTTGTCCATTCTGCAAAACAATCTCTCCCACCGCATTGCCGTAAGTAAGCAATTGGTCAAGATATTCCAATAAAAAGCGTTCCAGCCCGCAACTTGTAGCGTTCACCTGTACCGTCTGCAAAAAGTTCTGCAAAGCTGCTTCTTTGTCAGCATCACTGCAATGTACCTGGAACGAGCCCATCAGCCGTAGGATCTTATCGATCGCAGCATCAATAATAGGGACCATTTGGCGCAGTTGGTCATAAAGCTGCAGCTCACCGAAGTTTTGTGGAATATAGTCTCGCAGAGATGGAAAAGAATAAAAGCTATTTCTCGTCTGAACTGCAACTGCCGAAGGTTCCTGTTTCTTTTTGAATAAGGATTTCATGAATCCTCCTTTCCGCGGGGCAGAGCCAACGCCCATGCATTTTCCTCTCTGCCCAATAGATTCATAACAAAATACCGGATATCGTCCATCGCGTGATCCTCCTCTTTTACCGGTGCCTCGCGGTTTTCCTGCCAGCGATATTGAGAAAATTCCCGAATGGTGTTGCCGCAGGTGCTGCAAATTCGAATTTTGCCCTCTTTTAAAGCAAGGGCTGTTTTTCGAATTCCTTCGAGCACATCATTTTTAGCAGGAATCACACGAAATTTTCCGTGGCGGCGAATCACTTCTATAAAACTGGCAGCACTAGGATCTACCGTAATCCAATGAATCTTTTTTCCCTCACAAAGTGTTTCTAATGCTTTATAATGTTCCTCATCGGTGCGGGAATCATTTTGGCGGCCATCATAGTAATATTCGTCCACCCGGTACCAAACATTTTCCTTTCTTCCCCAAAGGCCAAAAGAACTTGGATTTCTGGTTCCGTAATCGCAGCTAACCGCATATTCAAAACAAACTCCCGGTGGAGAAAAGATCATTTGCGGCAAAGTCATAAATGGATAAATTAATCCCTGTGCGCATACCCAGCGCCCCTTAATAAAGCGCTCATAAAAAACGCCTTCATAGAGCCGTTCATAGCGTAATCGCACCTTTTTTGAAAGCCCGGGATTATCCTCCATCGTAAAATGTAAATAAAGAGCATTTCTTTCTTTGCATTTTTTGATCCATTTCTGGTAAAACCAATGAGTAGGATCTTCTGGATTGCAGTTGAACCAAAAACGAGAATTATCCACACTGCAGCGCGCCAGTGCTTGTTCCACAAAGGAACGCGGCATTAGTGCAACTTCGTCAAAAAAGACTCCGCAGAGTGTTAATCCCTGAATCAACATGGCACTGCTTTCATCTTTGCCTCCAAAGAGAAAAAAGTGGTTTTCTTTGTCTCCTTTTTTTACGAGAAACCTATTTTCGCTCCGGCAAAGTGAAACCGAAAAGCCGGCGGTGCTGAGCGTAGGAAGAAGGTTTCCCATTAGATTTCTCCAGAGAGAACGAATTGTTTTCCCACAGAACGCAAAACTTCCATGGTTAAATGTACTCATTGCCCAAAAAATGAAACCCAGTCCCATTGACAGCGTTTTGCCGCTGCGCACTGCACCGTCACAGATAATCGCATCAAAATTTTCGGTTTTGCTTTCTTTGCACCACCACGTCATCGCCGTCAGTTGTTTTTTGCTAAACCGCAGAATCATGATCGTGATTGAGCGCTTTAGCACAGGCTGATAAAGCTTCCTGTATCGGTTCTCCTTGTGAATGGTTTTGATAAGCTTCAAGGCATTCCATTGCACGCAGTCGGTCGTAGAATTTAATTTCTAAAATGCCATCTTTTCCTCTGCGAATCTCCTGCACACAATAGAGATCCAAGTTACCAAAATTCGGCAGCGATTCATCCTCTCGTAAAAAGAGCAGCCGCACTGCACTTCCGATTCCGCCGAAGGCCAGTTTCCGGTAGCCGTCTTCCACGGTCTTTGGATAATTCATTTCATTCCTCCTTTCATCCCACCGGAAAACAAATAAAAAAATTCGCCTTAATCAGCGAATTCTTTCAAAATATTAATATTCTTTTATCAAAATGTTTGACCTGGTTTTAAAAACGAATTGATTTTGTTTTCAAAGCGTGATACAATCATTTTAATAAAATGTAAAGGGGAGGTTTCCTTCTGTGCCCAATTACGTAATCGTGACTGATTCTTCCTGTGATCTTAACCAAGAGATAGCCGAACAGTTGGAGTTAAAGATTTTGCCGCTTTCGTTTCACCTTGATGGGAAAGAGCATAAAAATGAGCTAGACTGGCCAGAAATCACACCGGAAAAATTCTACAAAAAGCTGCGTGAAGGTTCGACCTGTACGACTAGTGCCGTGAATATGGAATCCTTTAAAAATTTGATGGAAACCTATTTAAAAGAGGGGCAGGATGTTTTATGTCCCTGCTTTTCTTCAGGACTAAGCGGTACCTACCAAGCAGCCAAAATGGCTGGAGAAGAGCTGACTGCTCTCTATCCAGAGCGAAAAATTTATGTAATTGATACTCTCTGTGCATCGCTTGGGCAAGGTCTTTTAGTTTGGTATGCTGCTAACCAGCGTTTAAATGGGAAGTCAATTGACGAAGTACGGGAGTGGATTGAAAAGAACAAGCTTTATCTTTGCCATTGGTTTACGGTTGATGATTTAAATTTTCTTAAGCGTGGTGGAAGAGTCAATAGTGCCGCAGCACTTTTTGGTACTGTTCTTGGCATTAAACCGGTCATGCATGTCGATAATAGCGGGCACTTAATTCCAATTAGTAAGGTACGGGGACGCAAAGCTTCTCTGGATTCTTTAGTTGATCATATGGCTCAAACCGCAACTGACCCAAAAAATCAAACGGTTTTTATTAGCCACGGGGATTCCAAAGAAGATGCAGAATATGTAGCAAATCAGATAAAAGAGCGATTGGGAACCAAAACTGTTTTTATCAATTTTATAGGCCCCGTGATCGGTGCCCATGCGGGTCCGGGGACAATTGCTTTATTTTTTCTTGGAACGAACCGCTAAATTTAAAAATAATAAAAAGGCCTGTCCCGAAAAATCATTCGGCGGCAGGCCTTTTTTATATTCATAAAGCAATTACAGGAAACTTTGTTGTGGGTCAAGAAAAAGTTGTTTACGTGCAATATCAATAAACGATGCCATTGATTTTGTCATATAGGCGCCTTTCCGATAAGCCAGAAATACTGGACGTTTAGAGCGTGGATCTCCAATTCGATAAAAAACCAAGTGAGAATTTCCCGGCTGCATTTTTACTAATAAGTCAGTAGCAAACGTAACTCCTAATCCTTGACTGCAAAAATTATAGGCAGTCATCATCTGACTTAAGCGCATAGAAGAACGAGGTACAAAGCCTGCTTTCTCACAAATTTCCACTCCTCTTGCATAGAGATCATGTCCTGGTTTCATCAGGACAAAAAGTTCTTCTGAAAAGCACTTTAAAGGAACTGCCGGCATTTTGGAAAGTTGATATCGATTCTCATAAACATCCTTTGCCGTCATCTGATATTTGCGTAATTTTTGATTGATGGGATTTTCTTGGGGCACACAGAGCAAAACGGTTTCTTCAATAAAAGGGACCATTTCGTAAGCAGATTCCTTTACGGTACCGCCATCCATAATCAGATCGATTGGATGCTCTTTGATTCTTTCGTAAAGAGATACCGAATCTCCTTCCACTACCTGTACCTGAATTCCGGGGAAACGACGTTTAAACTCCTTAATAATCGGCGGCAAAAGGTAAGAGGAATAAAAATGGGTTCCCCCGATTGTAATTGTTCCGGTTTTCATATCAGAAAGATCGTTTAGATAACGAATCAAATCTTTTTCATCGGTTAAAATTTTTTCCGCTGTATTGATATAAGCTCGTCCGGCTTCCGTCAATTCAATCGGTGTCACATTCCGATCAAAAATTTTTTGTCCGATCTGATTCTCAACCCTCTTAACATAGGTACTCAGAGCAGGTTGAGAAATATATAAATTTTTCGCAGCCTTGGAAAAACTCCGCTCACGATAGACCTCATAAACATAGGCCATTTCCTGCAACATAAAATCGCCCCATAATATTTTATTATAATTGATATACAAATATATGTATTTGATTATATCAGCAACTCATTGTATAATCAAGTTGCAGTTGAGGAATGACTTCTTACGAATAGATTTTTCCCATTCCTTTGCCGTCTTACATTGATTATAAGGACTCGCTTCCAATATCTTTTTATCAGCTAAAAAGGCATCCTATCCTTTGGATAGAATGCCTTTTTAGTTTCTTTCTAATTATCACTTTTATCTTCTAAAAGAGTGACCTGTACATCAAAATTTTCTCCTTGATTAACTGAAAAGACCGTCAAAGTGACAGAATCTCCTGCATGGTATTTTCCCATCATATTTGTCATATCACTGACGGAGTCGATCTGTTCCCCATCAATTTGTAACAAAATATCTCCGGCATTTGCTTTTGTGTCCTTAAGAGGACTGCCATCATTGATCGAATAAATATAGACTCCACCGTTAATATCATAAGCATTCTGTTCCCAACCGCTAAGATTTTTAACGATGATCCCGAGGCGTCCACGGCCATTGACATAGCCATTAGAAATCAGCTGGTTAATAATATCGGCAGTCTGATTAATCGGAATTGCAAAGCCCATGCCTTCACTTGCAATAATTTTATTAGAGGTAATTCCAACTACCTGTCCGTAGTCATTGATCAGTGGTCCTCCGGAATTACCAGGATTAATAGCGACATTTGTCTGGATATAGGTAATCCCATTTTCAGAATGGCTGGTAATAGGCCGATGCAATGCAGAAATAATCCCATCCGTCATAGAATACGCATATTGAATTCCACCGGGATTTCCGATTGCATAAGCTTTTTCACCCACTTGCATTTCGTCAGCATTTCCAAAGACAGCAACAGGTAAATTTTGGGCACTAATTTTAAGTAACGCTAAATCGCTGGTTTTATCATACCCTTTTACACTTGCCTCATATTCGCTGTTATCCTGTAGAATTACTTTCACTTTGGTCTTTTTGGAATTATTAATCACATGAGAGTTCGTTAAAATCACACCGTCGCTGCTGGCAATAATCCCCGTTCCCTGACTGGTTCCGGTATTTCCGCTACCATCAGAAACTTCTGCAACGACACCGACAACACTAGGGCTAACTTTCTGAAAAATTTCAGTTGCATCCATTGGACTGCCGGTTTTAGATGCCATTGTAATTTTTGTATTGGAAGTCTCTCCATCTTCAATATAAGGATGTTCCGGCGTTTCAAATTCACTGCTGTTAGAAGAAGGATCTTTTTCTCCAGATTCAGAAGAAGAGGGATTCTGTACTACACCGGAATCAGTATGGTTTAACGTATAAAAGATTGACACGCCTATTCCGACAGCCAAAAAGATGACTGCTAAAACAATAAAGACTCCCAAAATCACTTTGGTCTGCGTGCTCATCTTAGGTCTTGGCCCACGCGGCATTGGTGCTCCCGGAGGTGCATAAAATCCACCAGGGGGCGGCGGATTTCCGCCGGCTCCATTTTCCTGTCCATAACCAAAGCCACTCTGACTCGGGTTCTGCGGCTCTGCTCCGTTTCCGTAAGCGCCCTTTTGCGGCATTGTGCCGGTTCCATAGCCAAACCCACTCTGACTCGGGTTCTGCGGCTCTGCTCCGTTTCCGTAAGCGCCCTTTTGCGGCATTGTACCGGTTCCATAGCCAAACCCGCTCTGACTCGGGTTCTGCGGCTCTGCCCCGTTTCCGTAAGCGCCCTTTTGCGACATTGTGCCGATTCCATAGCCAAACCCGCTCTGACTAGGATTCTGCGGCTCTGCTCCGTTTCCGTAAGCGCCCTTTTGCGGCATTGTGCCGGTTCCATAGCCAAACCCGCTCTGACTCGGGTTCTGCGGCTCTGCTCCGTTTCCGTAAGCGCCCTTTTGCGGCATTGTGCCGGTTCCATAGCCAAACCCGCTCTGACTCGGGTTCTGCGGCTCTGCCCCGTTTCCGTAAGCGCCCTTTTGCGGCATTGTGCCGGTTCCATAGCCAAACCCGCTCTGACTAGGATTCTGTGGCTCTGCTCCGTTTCCGTAAGCGCCCTTTTGCGGCATTGTGCCGGTTCCATAGCCAAACCCACTCTGACTCGGGTTCTGCGGTATCATATCAATTTCAGAACAATTTTCTTCTTCAGATGTTTTAGGACAAGGGGTGCTTATTTCATCTGATGATGTCTCTGCATGATCTTTCACAGGCATTCTTTCCTTAGAACAATCTTCTGAAACTTCAGGCTGTGTATTTTCACGATTTTCTGATTTTTCCGAAGAAATGTCCTGAGGCTGCTCTGCTTCATCATTCAGAGATTTTGTTTTCTGATCATCCGTCATACATTTCCTCCTGTATGGTGAGAATCTGTTTTAGTTTTCTTGTTTTTAGATTTTTTCAGAGACGAATGTTTTTTAGAATCGGCTTTTTTGTCCAAACGTTTTTCCGAATGTTTTTGATTTTCCTCCAAGTGATGCTGCTTAGGCAGCCAGAAAGAAAATTCGCTGAATTCGCCTTGAACAGAACTGACTGTAATTTCTCCGCCGTGTAGTTTGATAATCGTGCGTACAATGTAGAGACCCAATCCCATCCCAGTTTTATCTTTTGATCGTGATTTATCCGTCTTATAGAATCGCTGAAAAATCCGTGTGATTTCATCCGGTGCAATTCCTTCGCCGCTGTTTTTAATATGGACGACTACCCGATCTTTTAAATCTTCCGTACGAACTTCAATATAGCCGCCTTCATTTGTAAACTTAACGGCATTTTCAATCAGATTATAGACCACCTGATGAATCATATCAGGGTCTCCGTCAACTTTTATACTGACACTGTCCTCCAAGCCCCGGACTTCCAGTTTTTTGTCCTCAATTGGCTTTTCAAACGAAAGCATGGCGTCCAGAACAGTTTGATTAATATCAAAAGTTGCCGGTCGGAGCCTAAGTTCTCCACTGTCAATGCGAGAAAGATTGAGCATACTTTTTACTAATCTCGAAAGACGTTTTACTTCAGAAGAAACAATTTTCAAGTAATGATCTTGTTTTTCCGGCGGAATTGTACCGTCCAAAATTCCATCAATAAATCCTGAAATGGTCGTCATCGGTGTTTTAAGTTCATGACTCACATTGGCAATAAAACTGCGGCTGGAAGATTCTCCAGTAGCGAGTGAATCTGCCATATGATTAAACGCCACTGCCAGTTCTCCCATTTCATCACGAGTCGTCACCGGTACCCGTACGCTAAAGTCCCCTTCTCCAAAGCTGCGTACTGCCGCCGCCATATCACGTAACGGTCTAACAAGATTATAGGAGAATAGCCATACGACGCAAAAGCTGATCAAAAAGGCAGCCAGTGCGGCAAAGACAAACATTTTAAGCATATCCATGCGATACATAGTCAGTGATAAAGCGCTAACAGAGTTAAAAACAGCTCCGACTGCCTTTGTTCCGTTTCCTGTAGCAACCGTAATTGGGATTCCCACAACATAACAAGATTTCTCATAAACCCCGCCTAAAGTGGATTGTCCGTCATACATTCCCGAAAGAGTCTGAGCCATCACGTTTTCCGGAATCGCCTGTTTTTGAAAAGTATCGGAAGTTCCGCGACAAACGAGCAAAATATTTCCGCTATTATCTGTAATAAAAACATCGGACTGAGAATTTTCACTAAATGCCTTTAAAAAAGCATTTACACTTTCGGTCGCAAGTTGATAATCGCCATTTTCATCTTGGGTGACCTGTCTGGATGCAATATCGGCGATATTGCGGGCACCTTTTTCAAGAATATCCCGTTTTTCTTGTCTCCAGTTATTGCTGACAAACATCATCATTACAAGGCCAAGGAAAATGAAGCTGACAAGGATCAGCAGCATCGTGACCCGCAGATATTTTTTAAAAATCGTTCGGTCGCCAAAAGGGCTTCCGCATTTATTCTTTGACTTCAAATTTATATCCGACTCCCCATACCGTCTTTAAAGACCACTGATCTGAAACGCCCTCTAATTTTTCACGCAAACGTTTAATATGCACATCGACTGTACGGCTGTCCCCGTAATAATCGAATCCCCAAACCTCATCCAATAGTTGATCTCTTGTAAAGACACGGTTTGGATTGCTTGCCAAATGATAGATCAGCTCCATCTCCTTAGGCGGTGTATCAATTACTTTTCCATTGACCTTTAATTCATAGTTTGTAAGATTAATAGAAAGCTTATCATACTTAACTTCTTTTACGGTATTATTTTCCGTTTTTCCGATTCGGCGCATGACGGCTTTAATACGGGCAACAACTTCTTTGGCTTCAAAAGGTTTCACGACATAATCGTCGGCACCAAGCTCCAGCCCAAGCACTTTATCAAAGACTTCCCCTTTCGCAGTAATCATGATAATTGGGCATTGGCTCTTTTTTCGAATTTCACGGCAGACCTGCCAGCCGTCTAGTTCGGGGAGCATGATATCGAGCAGAACCAAATCAGGTGCCTGTGCATCAAACATTGCCAGGGCCTTGCGGCCGTCATTTGCAATCACAACGTCGAAATCTTCTTTTTCAATATATAGGCGGAGTAATTCGCAGATATTCTGGTCATCATCAACGACCAGTATTTTTCCTTGTGACATTCTGATCCCTCCAATAGAGAAAGCTTTAATTGTTTCTATTATACTTGGTTTTTTTTGAGAAGTAATGAATTTTCTATAAAAAGATAAAATTTTCCGCTTTTTTTGAAAATTTTTTAAAAGAAAAAGCGCTAAAATTCTAATAAAGAAATTTTAGCGCTTAAATTGATTTAAGAATTGTTTCAACGATCTTTTAAAGAATTAAGCAAACCGCCCTTTTCAATAATATTCTGAATAAATGGAGGAAACGGCTGTGCCTGAAAAGTTTTTCCGAGTGTTTTGTCTAAAATTCTTCCGGAATCAAAATTCACTTCCACTTCGTCGCCGTCTTTGATTTCCTGAGCAGCCTCGGGGCATTCCAAAATCGGCAGACCTATATTAATGGAATTACGATAAAAAATCCGTGCAAAAGTGCTAGCGATTACGCAGGAGATTCCGCTCGCTTTAATCGCAATCGGAGCATGTTCCCGAGAAGAGCCGCAACCAAAATTTTTATTTGCAACAATAATATCGCCAGCTTTTACTTTTGATACAAATGTTGCATCAATATCTTCCATGCAGTGCTTTGCAAGCTCCTCATGAGAAGCTGTATTCAGGTATCGGGCCGGAATAATAACATCCGTGTCTACATTGTCTCCATACTTATGAACCATTCCGTTAGCAATCATAAAAGCACGCTCCTTTCTTTAGTCAACCGCAGGCAGTTTAGCTGGATCAGTCAGGACTCCGGTTACCGCACTTGCTGCTGCAACCGCAGGGCTCGCCAGATAAACTTCGCTTTCTACATGGCCCATACGTCCGACAAAATTTCGATTAGTTGTAGAAACCGCGCGTTCCCCTTTTCCGAGGATTCCCATATAACCACCGAGACAAGGGCCGCAGGTAGGTGTGCTGACAACTGCTCCCGCCTCAATGAAGATTTCCAAAAGTCCTTCCCGCAGACAGTCCAGATAAATCTGCTGTGTCGCCGGAATCACAATGCAGCGCAATCCTTTTGCGACCTTGCGCCCTTTCAGAATAGCCGCCGCCGTACGCATATCTTCCATTCGGCCATTTGTACAGGAGCCGATCACCGCCTGATCCATTTTAACTCCCGCTGCCTCATCGATTGTCTTTGTATTTTCTGGCAGATGTGGAAAACTTACAGTCGGTCGAAGTGTATCAAGGTCGATCGTTACTTCGCGGATATATTCGGCATCCGGGTCGGCCGAATATATTTTGGGTTCTCTCTCGAAACGGCCTTTTTCATAAGCCAAAGTCACATCGTCCACCGGAAAAATTCCATTTTTCGCGCCGGCTTCGATTGCCATATTTGAGATACAAAGGCGGTCGTCCATCGAGAGTGCCTTGACCCCTTCACCCACAAACTCCAAAGATTGATACAAGGCCCCGTCCACACCGATTCCTCCGATCAGGTGCAGAATCACATCTTTTCCTGAAACATAAGGTGGAAGCTTCCCTTTTAATACGACCTTGATTGCAGAAGGTACTTTAAACCATGCTTTTCCGCTGATCATGCCTGCTGCCATATCGGTACTTCCAACTCCGGTGGAAAATGCGCCTAAAGCGCCATAGGTACAGGTGTGGCTGTCTGCACCAATTACACAGTCTCCTGGCCCCACTAATCCTTGTTCCGGCAAAAGAGCATGTTCGATTCCCATTCTGCCTACATCAAAAAAGTTTTTAATATCATATTTTCCGGCAAAATTCCGTGTCTGCCGGCATTGTTCTGCAGCTTTAATATCTTTATTGGGCACAAAATGATCAAGAACCAAAGCAATGCGATTCTTATCGAAAATGCTCTGTGCACCGCATTTTTCAAATTCATTGATTGCAACCGGACTCGTGATGTCATTCCCCAAAACCAGATCCAGTTTTGCCTCAATTAGCTGTCCGGCAGTCACATTTTCCAAGCCGGCATGCGCTGCTAAAATTTTCTGCGTCATGGTCATTCCCACGGTTCAAGACCTCCCTTTATTTTGAATGATTTGAGTATAACAGATTTTTATTGATTAAATTGTAAACTATGATACAATTTAAGAAGAATTTTTAAGGGGGAAATTGATATGCAAGAAGGAATGGATTTCCATTTTGAAACGCCCAAAAACGGCTGGTCAGATCTAATCAAAGGGCTTCCTGCAAAAACTTATGAAAAAGGAGAAATTCTTTATCTTCAAGGGCAGCAGGATTCTTATTTTTACTATCTCAAATCAGGGAAAGTAAAAATTTTTCTGACTTCAGAAAAAGGCATGGAGAAAACGCTGACACAGCTTTCCCCGGATAGTCTTTTCGGAGAAGCAGCATTCTTGGATGGTCTTCCGAGAATGTCTTCTGCAAAAGTGACGGAAAATGCCGAAGTCATTCCGATCGGGCGTGCGGAATTAGTTGCCCGATTCCGGGAATCTCCGAATCTTGCGTTGCAGATGCTTCAATTTCTGGCAAAGACAGTACGAATGCTTTCTTCTCAAGTAGATACGATCAGCTTTCTGCCCGCAGAAACGCGCGTCTCTCAGCAACTTTTAGCACTTCCCCGAAAAAATGGCTGTGTTACCTGTACGCAGCAGGATCTAGCAGAATTGACCGGATCTTCCCGTGTAACGGTCAGTAGGGTAATCCGCCACTTTTCTGAAAAAGGATGGATTCACTGCAGCTACCGCTCCATCTGCATTTTGGACCCGGAAGCATTAGAAGGACTTTTATAAGTATTATTATGTATGAAAGCCAAATGTAAAATCATAAAAACAGATAAAAAATCCGGCTGATTTTCTCATAAAGAGTCAGCCGGATTTTTCTATTCTTTTTACTTTTTCATTTAATCAACAACTGCACCATGCATTCCGTCTGTCACCAATTTTGCATAGCGCTTCAGATACCCGGTTAATTTCTTTTCGGGCGCATGCCATTCTTTGCGGCGCTTTGCCATCTCTTCTTCCGAGATGCGCACTTTCAGCGTATTTTTCATGATATCAATTGAAATCAGGTCTCCATCTTTCACCAAAGCAATCGGGCCGCCGACTGCTGCTTCCGGAGAAACATGGCCAATCGCAGCGCCACGGGTCGCACCTGAAAAACGTCCGTCTGTAATCAACGCAACACTTTCTCCAAGGCCGCACCCCATAATTGCAGAGGTCGGATTCAGCATCTCTCGCATTCCAGGTCCGCCTTTGGGGCCTTCATAGCGAATGACAATTACATCTCCCTCATTAATCTTTCCTCCGGTAATTGCCGTCATTGCATCTTCTTCGCATTCAAAGACGCGTGCAGGCCCTTCATGCGCAAGCATAGAAGGTGACACTGCCGAGCGCTTTACCACACAGCCTTCCGGTGCAAGATTGCCGTGCAGAACAGCAATTCCTCCGGTCGTGCTGTAAGGATTGTCAATGGGACGAATGACTTCGGGATCACGGTTTTTACAAGGTGCAATATTTTCTCCGACCGTTTTTCCGGTAACCGTCATCAAATCGGTATGAAGCAGATTCTTTTTCGTAAGCTCATTCATCACCGCATAAACGCCGCCTGCCTCATTAAGGTCTTCCATATAAGTGTGGCCGGCCGGAGCCAAATGGCAAAGATTCGGCGTGCGGTCACTAATCTGATTTGCAATCGAGAGATCAATCTCAATTCCGCATTCATGGGCGATCGCCGGTAAATGCAGCATACTGTTTGTACTGCAGCCGAGAGCCATATCCACTGTTAAAGCATTTTCAAACGCTTCTTTTGTCATGATATCCCGAGGCAGAATATTTTTCTTTAAGAGCTCCATGACTTGCATTCCGGCGTGCTTTGCCAGCATCAAACGTTCGGAATAGACTGCCGGGATTGTTCCGTTTCCTTTCAATCCCATTCCAAGAACTTCCGTCAGACAGTTCATCGAATTTGCGGTATACATTCCCGAACAAGAGCCGCAGGTCGGGCAGGTATGATATTCAAAATCTTTGAGTTTTGCTTCATCAATCTTCCCGACTGCAAAAGCGCCAGCTGCTTCACTTGCGCTGGAAAAGCTTGTTTTCTGCCCATCCACTCTACCGGCCATCATTGGGCCACCAGAAACAAATATTGTAGGAAGATTTAACCGCGCTGCCGCCATCAAGAGCCCAGGCACATTTTTATCACAGTTCGGCACCATTACCAGTGCATCAAAGGCGTGGGCCAAAGCCATTGCTTCTGTGCTGTCGGCAATTAGTTCCCGGGTAACCAAAGAATATTTCATCCCACGGTGTCCCATAGCAATTCCGTCGCAAACCGCAATCGCCGGAAAGGCCAAGGGGGTTCCGCCCGCCATGGAAACACCCATTTTAACAGCCTCCACAATTTTATCCAGGTTCATATGTCCCGGAACAACCTCATTTTGTGAGCTAACAATTCCAATCAGAGGCCGCTCAATCTCTTCATCGGTTAAACCCAGCGCATGGAAAAGCGCACGTTTAGGCATATCATTTCTGACTGCATCACTGTTCATGATTCTACACTCCTTTGATTTTTTCGGAAAATCCCCCCGAAATTTTTATTGTTTCGATTATAGCACAAGAAAAAAGCACTTGTAAACAACAAGCGTTACACTCTCTTAAAAAGAGTCGGTATTTGGTATCCACAGAAAAAGCAACACAAAACAAAGTAATCAGTCTTTCGCTCCTTTCATTTTATTGCAAAACGAAGCAGGATTGCTTAATTTTTTAAGTGATCCTGCTTTTTCTCGTCAAAGATCAAGAAAAAAAGCCGTATAAAAATCCAACCGATGGGATTCCTAAATAAAATTAGACGTTTCTTTGACGGACTTTTGCTATACTCGAATAGAAAGCAGTAGAATTCGGTTGGTCACCAAAACCGAGTCTACAAAACACGGGATTTTAACTATGTAGGGAGGTATTTTTTAGAATGACTTTTGAAACCATCGACAATGTCCTTCAGATCAGTGCCAACTCCGTTATGACCATCGCTATGGCGGCAGTTCTTCTGCTGATCGGCTACTTTGTAAACAGCAAAGTCAGTTTTCTCCGCAAATACTGTATCCCTGCGCCGGTGGTAGGTGGTTTTCTGTTTATGTTTATCACCTTTTTGGGCCATATGAGCGGAACGTTCTCCTTTAAGTTTGACTCGTCTTTTCAGGATCCGTTCATGCTGGCATTCTTTACCACAGTCGGATTGGGTGCAAGCTTTGCACTGCTCAAAAAAGGCGGCCTGCTGCTGATTATTTACTGGCTTTGCGCAGGCGTTATTTCCATCTTTCAAAACATTATTGGTATTGCAGTCGGTTCTGCAGTTGGTCTGCAGGCGCCCTATTCCTTATTAGCCAGTGCAATCTCCATGATCGGCGGTCACGGCGCAGCTCTTGCTTATGGCAATACATTCGCGCAGATGGGCTATGCCCCCGCACCTCTGGTTGGCGCTGCCACCGCTACATTCGGATTGATTTTGGCTGTTCTGGTAGGCGGGCCGGTCGGACGCAGATTAATTGAAAAATATCACCTCAAACCTGACGAAAGTGAAAACTTCGATACCGACGTCACCTCTGTAAACGCTATAACCTCTGAAAAACGCAATGGCCTCGACGTTATGAAAAATGTAACCGCTATTCTCGTCTGCATGGCTCTTGGCATGGTAGTTTCCAAATGGATTGGCGGCCTGATCGGCATGAGCTTCCCCACTTATGTTGGCGCAATGTTTATCGCGGTCATTCTGCGCAATATCAATGAAAAAACTCATTTTTATAAATTTGATTTTTCGCTGGTCGAAGGTATCGGCGACGTCATGCTGAACTTATATCTGTCGATCGCAATGATGACGCTGCGTTTGTGGGAGCTTGCAGATCTCGTCGGCGGCGTGCTGATCATCCTCGTCTGTCAGGTAATCTTTATGGTTCTTGTTAGCTACTTTATTATCTTCCGCATTCTCGGTAAAAACTACGATGCGGCTGTTATGTGTGCCGGCCTCTGCGGTCATGGACTTGGCGCAACCCCGTCTGCCATTGTCAACATGACTGCAATTAACGAACGCTACGGAATGTCCCGCCGTGCAATGATGATCGTCCCGATCGTCGGCGCATTCCTCGTAGATATTATCTATCAGCCGCAAACGATCTGGTTTATTAAGACATTTGTCCACGTGATCACGGGCTGATTTCTGTTGCGAAATACTTTTCTTTCGATAAAATCAAATCATAGGAGGATCATTAAAAATGGCAAAACTTGTTGAATGCATTCCGAATTTCAGTGAGGGGCGCAACCATGCAGTTCTAGATGCTTTAGTTGCTGTTGCAAAAAGCGTTCCCGGCTGCACCTTGATGGATGTGCAGTCCGACCCAACGCATAACCGTTCCGTATTTACTTTGGTAGGTTCCCCCGAAGGAATCGAAGAAGTCTCTTTTCAGCTCTGCAAAAAAGCTGCAGAACTCATTGATATGAGAAAGCATGAAGGCGCTCATCCCCGGATGGGTGCTACCGATGTCATTCCGTTTGTGCCGACAATCGGCATGACCGTTGAAGAGTGCGTTGAGCTCTCAAAACGCGTTGCAAAACGCATTTGGGAAGAACTGCAGATTCCTAGCTTTCTCTACGAAGATTCCGCTACAACGCCCGAGCGCCGAAATCTGGCTACCGTTCGCAAAGGCCAATTTGAAGGAATGCCCGAAAAGCTTCTGCTCCCCGAATGGAAACCCGACTACGGTGAGCGCAAAATTCATCCAACAGCCGGCATTACTGCAATCGGCGCCCGGATGCCGCTGGTTGCGTTTAACGTGAACCTTGGGACCTCCGACGTACAGATCGCCAAGAAAATTGCAAAGGTTGTCCGCGCTTCTTCCGGCGGATTCAAATACTGCAAAGCAATCGGCCTGCTTTTGGAAGACCGCAATATAGCGCAGGTCTCCATGAACATGGTAAACTACGAAGGCACCCCACTCTACCGGGTATTCGAAGTCATTCGTGCCGAAGCACAACGCTGGGGTGTTCCGATTATCGGCAGCGAAGTTGTCGGTCTGACTCCTGCAAAGGCCTTGGTGGACTGTGCGGAATATTATCTGAAGATTGAAAATTTTGACTATCACAAACAGGTCATGGAAAATCATCTCATTAACGGTTAAATCCATAAAGGAGAATATAAAAATGAAGCTTGTTGACGATACCGTCACCGGTTTTACCAATCTGATGGCTTCTTCCGAGCCGGCCCCAGGAGGCGGCTCCGCTGCTGCGCTGGAAGGGGCTCTGGGTGCGGCTCTTACCGCAATGGTATGCGCTCTGACACAGGGGAAGAAAAAATACGCTGCATTTGAGGATTTGGCAAAAGAAACCGAACAGAAAGCCAATGTGCTCAAAGAACGCTATCTGGACGTTCTTGATCGGGATACCGATGCTTTTCATAAGGTCAGCGCTGTTTTCGCCATGCCGAAAAACACCGACGATGAAAAAGCAGTGCGCAGCGAAGCCATGCAGAAAGCTCTGAAAGGCTGCACCGAGACTCCTTTTGAAATAATGGAACTCGCCTGCGAAACACTAGATCTTGTAACCGGAATTTTGGATTGCTCCAATGTGAGCGCCAAAAGCGACCTTGGCTGCGCCGCGCTCAGTCTCAAATCGGCTGCACAATGCGCATGGCTCAACGTTCTCATCAATCTCGGAGGAATCAAAGACTCCGAATTTGTAGATACCTATCGCAAAAACGGAGCGGCTTTGTTGGAGAAGGCCATAAAATCAGCCGACAGCATCTACCTAAACGTTGTAGCTTCTCTTTGACCGACTGATTTTTAGAAAGAAGGCTTTTTATGGAACCGCTGATCCGTCATATTTTCCCCTCTGATTTTGTCGTCAGCAGTTGGAGCGGCGGAACCACTTCGCAGATTGCGATCGCCCCCCAAAACGCGCAATACGCAGAACGTGATTTTCTTTGGCGTCTCAGCACTGCCACCGTCAATGTTCAGGAATCGGATTTTACCATGCTGCCGGATTATTTCCGCTATATTTCCCTATTAAAAGGAAAAATACGTCTTTCTCACAATGATGGAAAAGTTCTCTCACTTTCTCCCTATGAGATTCACGCGTTTGATGGCGGCAGCGCTACCCATTCGGAAGGAACCTGTGTAGATTTTAACCTGATGCTGCGAAAAGGAGTCTGCAAGGGGAATCTTTTCTGCCTGCATTTAGCCGAAAATACAGAAATGACCATTCCGGCTGCCCCCTTCACAAACGATCATCACTATACAACGGTTGTCTATGCAGCGAAAGGCAGCGGCACGCTCTCTGCGAGAACTGCCTCTCAAGCGTTTTCCTGCAAAGAAGCTGTTATGATCTCAGAATTTTCTGCGCCTTTACTTTTAAAGAGCCATAAATCTTCTATTTTTATGATCGCCGAAATAGACACACCGCTCTCAGCTCCGATTTAAAAATCATTTCTACAATTTCATTAGAAGATCACCATGCCCGGGTCCGAAAATGATTTCGCTCTTGGGCATTATCTTCATCATTTTTCATTTGGCACTCATTTGTGAGACCGACAAAAGGAGGAATTATCGTTATGAAGACCGATATAGAGATCGCCCAGGAAGCAACTATGGAACCGATCGAAAGAATCGCAGAAAAGCTGGGGATTTCGAAAGACAATCTGGAATTATACGGGCGCGGAAAAGCGAAACTAGACATTCATTCTTTAAAAGAAAAGCCCCAAAAAGGCAAGCTGATTCTTGTCACCGCCATCAATCCAACTCCTGCGGGTGAGGGAAAAACCACCACCAGTGTCGGTTTGGCAGATGCCCTCTCCCGACTCGGAAAATCTACTGTTGTCTGCCTGCGTGAGCCCAGCCTCGGTCCAGTATTCGGCATAAAAGGAGGCGCTGCCGGCGGCGGTTATGCGCAGGTCATCCCTATGGAAGAAATCAACCTCCACTTTACAGGCGATTTTCATGCCATCGGCGCTGCCAATAACCTTTTGGCTGCCCTGATTGACAACCACATCCAACAAGGAAATGCGCTCAACATTGATGTGCGCAGGATTGTTTGGAAGCGCGTCGTCGATATGAATGACCGTCAGCTTCGCCACATCGTCTGTGGCCTTGGCGGAAAAGCTAATGGCGTTCCCCGCGAAGATGGCTTCGATATCACGGTAGCTTCGGAGATTATGGCGGTGCTGTGCCTCTCTACCAGCCTTTTGGACCTCAAAGCGCGGCTCGCAAAGATGGTGGTAGCCTATACGAGAAATGACGAACCCATCACAGCCCACGATCTTCATGCCGAAGGCGCTATGGCAGCTCTTTTAAAGGACGCTATCAAACCAAACCTTGTACAAACACTTGAACATACGCCCGCATTGATTCATGGTGGTCCCTTTGCCAATATCGCCCATGGCTGCAATTCCATCTCCGCCACACAGACCGGATTAAAGCTTGCCGATTATGTGGTCACGGAAGCCGGATTCGGCGCCGACCTGGGCGCTGAAAAATTCATCGATATCAAATGCCGCGCCGGTGGATTCACTCCTGATGCAGCAGTAATCGTCGCTACTGTACGCGCATTAAAGCATCATGGCAGCGTGCAAAAGGCAGATCTTGGAAAAGAGGATCTCGTTGCTTTGGAAAAGGGGTTGCCGAACCTTCTGCGTCATGTGGAAAATATCACAAAAGTCTTTGGGCTGCCCTGCGTAGTCGCAATCAACGCCTTCGCTACAGATACCCCCGCTGAATTAAACCTCATCAAGCAGAAATGCCACGAATTAGGCGTCAATGTAGCAATGAGCGAAGTCTGGGCAAAAGGCGGAGCAGGCGGCGAAGATCTGGCAAAAGAAGTTTTGCGGCTCTGCGAAACAAAGAGCGAGTGCCGGTTTTGTTATGATGTAAATGATTCGATCCCCGACAAACTCAACGCCATTGCGAAAAAGATTTATCACGCGGACGGTGTTGATCTGACGGGTCCTGCTAAAAAGCAGCTCAAACTTCTTACTGATCTCCATTTTGACAAGCTGCCGATTTGCATGGCAAAAACCCAGTATTCCTTCTCGGACGATGCGACGCTTCTCGGCGCACCCAATGGTTTCCGCATTACGGTGAAAAACCTGAAAGTCAACGCCGGCGCTGGATTTTTGATGGCGCAGGCCGGTGACATCATGACAATGCCGGGCCTTCCAAAAGTTCCCGCTGCAAATAAGATCGACATTGACGAATCCGGAAAGATCACCGGTCTCTTCTAAAAAAGTCACACAGAATAGGGAGAGTATGTTAAGTGCCCACGGAGGGGCAGTCATCGCAGGGGGAAAAGCCATTTTGCTGCACGATATTGTATCTGCATCCACTGCTATCAGCAAGAGCTTCCTCTGTCCTGCTGTGGCAATTTGCACAGGGAGGGAGTTATGAAAAAATTTGATACCCGAACCATGACAATGATTGCGCTTCTCATTGCAATGACCGTTTTTCTGGCCAGGTTCTGCTCGATCTCCGCATGGAATATCAGAATCGGATTTAGCTTTCTGCCGGTGGCTGTTGCCGCAATTCTTTTCGGCATGAAAGGAGCCTGCACCGTGGCGGCGCTAAGTGATATTATCGGTACAATCTTATTCCCGGTAGGGCCCTATTTTCCGGGATTTACCCTGACTGCCTTTCTTACTGGAATTGTCTATGCAATGTTTCTGCATAAAAAGCAGACACCCCTTCGCATTTTGGGCTGTGTAGCCGTAAATCAGCTTTTTTTAAGTCTCTTTCTCAATTCATTCTGGATTTCTATTTGGTATTCCTCCCCGTATGTGCCACTTTTAGCGACCAGATCGGTTCAAACCTTTGTGGTTGGAATCGCTCAATTTTTAACGCTGGGCGTAGTTTCGAAGGTACTTTCGGTTTATAAAAATCAAGCAGTGGGATGACGCTAAAAAAGCGCTTTTTCTAGGGATTTTTCATTGTTTTCCAAACCGCAAAATTATTTTTGGAAAACCAACTAACACAAATTTTCCCTAATAATTCCTAATAAAAAGAGGGCTGCAGTAATTTTGCAGTCCTCTTTCCTTACAAATGGGTTTCCAAGACCTGATCGATGGAAAAGTCATCGACCTGAAGATAATACTGGGCACAGTCTACCAACGCCTGCATGGGGATAGTCCCCACGATCTCACTGTTAAGGACCCGGGCGCCATATCTTCTGGCCTCCATTTTGATTGCTTCAAAAACACTGTACATGGAGCTTTGCGTATAATCGGTCAAATTCATGGTAACCTGTGCAAGGCCCCGTTCGTCCAAAGAAATTCCCATCGCCTTCACAAACCGGTATCCGCCGTTAATACTGCGCACTCTTCTGCTGATCTTTCTTGCAATTTCCACATTCGGCGTATCGAGGTTCACATTAAAGCAGATCAGCGGCATCCTTGCGCCGATCGCTGTAGCACCGCCGGTAGGATGCATGGTAGAAGGGCCAAAATCCGGTTTCCAACGGGGATCCTTCATCTTTTCCGCGAGGCCTTCAAACTGGCCTTTTCTGATCGCTGCAAGGTCCGCACGATAGGGAGCAGAAGCGGATTTTTCATAAAGATAAAATGGCTGTCCAAACCGCTCGGCGGCTTCTTTTGCCACGGATTTTGCCAGCTGGTCCGCATCGTCGATGGTACAGTTGCGCACCGGAATAAAAGGAATCACATCCACACAGCCAATTCTCGGATGCGCTCCTTCATGTTTAGTCATATCAATCAGACGTATTGCTGCTCCCACCGCCTCAATCATCGCTTTTTTAAGCGGCTCTGGATTGCCCAATACCGTCACAACGCAACGGTTGTGATCCGGATCTGTAGAGTAATCCAATAGCTTAACGCCCGGTTTTGCCCGAAAACAATCGACGATCTCTTCGACTTTGCTCAGATCTCTGCCCTCGCTAAAATTTGGAACTGATTCAATAATCTGCTCTGATTTCAATCAAAACGCACCCCTTTCAGACAATTTTCTACAGTGTCTATTATATAGGCGGCCCCCTTTTTCTGCAACAAAAACAAAATCTTTTATTGCTCAAAAGTTTTTAATTTATTATACTGATATCAAGAATAAATAGGGGGGAATCCATATGCTGAAAGCCACTCTTTTAAAAAGCCCTTCTGTAGAATTGAACGGTCAGCTGCTCACGTTTCCATATCGGCGGGCGGAAGCACTGCTTTACTATATGCTTGTGCAGCACAGCGCCACCAGACAAGAGCTGATTGCTCTTCTTTGGGAAAGCTACGATGATGTTACGGGACTTAAAAATCTGCGCAATGCGCTTTATACCCTGAAAAAAGTTCTGGGGGGTGAATTTTTGATTTCTCCCCAGAAATCTCTTGTCATTATCAACCCGGATTGGGAATACACCTGTGACTATGACCGCTTTATACAGGACGGTGATTTTTCCGCTTATGCAGGACCCTTTTTACAGGGTTTTTCTGTAAAGCATTCTTTTTCCTATGAAGAATGGCTCAGCCGCACCCGTGATAAACTGCACGAACAATATCTCCATAAAATTTCGGATCAGGCGCAGGCATGTCTGAAATGCGGCAACCGTAAGCAGGCGATCTGCTGGGCGGAAGAATCTTTGCGGGAAGAGCCCCTCGACGAAACCATGTGCGCTTTTCTCATGAATCTTCAGCGGCAGGAAAAACAGTATGTACGTGCTACCCAGATTTATCAGGATTTAAAGAAGCGTCTTTCAGAAGAATTGGGAACCGAACCCATGGAAGCTACTACCGTCCTTTATTATGAGATCATGAATGAGTGGAACGATACAACGTTTCCACCCGAACATTCCTCTTCTGCGCCTGTTCTGGTGGGGCGTGAAAATATCTACGCTCAATTGCGGGCTGCGCTGGATTCTTTTCGCTTAGAGGCTGCCCGCCACTGTTCTCAGCTTTTAATGGGAGATGTAGGCTCCGGAAAAGGAGAAATGATTGATTATCTGCTGCAAAGTATTGATTTATCTTCTTTTCTTGTGATTCGCTGTGCTTGCCTGCAATCTGAAAAGCTGATGCCTCTTGCCCCTTGGGACCGTGTAATGCTTCCTCTTGCAGAACTGATTCAGCGGGAAAATGTCTCTCTTTCAGAGCCAATAAGAGCCCACCTCGGCCAAGTTTTTTCCGTTTTCCGCGAAGGCGGAGAAGCAGGGGCTACGCGTCTGCTCCGGAAATTGGATGAACCCCTGAAAGACAGCCTGATGATGCTGCTTGAAATGCTTACTAGACGACACAAAATCCTTTTAATTCTCGAAAATCTACAGTGGATGGATCCAGACAGTCTTTCGCTAATGGATACCGTTATGCGGCATCTCGGGACCGGCGGCCTAATGATGATTTTAACCTGCAGCGGCGGCGGAAGTCCCTCTCTACAAAAATCTTTGCGGTGCGATGCTGCGGATAATCTTCTGCAAGAGCATTCGCTGCTCCCTCTTACGCGGGAACAGACCGATACGCTCCTCCAAAATGAACTTGGCAAAGAAACAGCTCTGCAGCTACAAAGCTGTTTTTATGATGAAACCGGCGGAAATTTTTCTCTTTTAATGGAACTAACCCGCGCTTTTCTTCGCAATGGCAGCACCAAAGAAACGCTTAACAGCCTTGACGATATTTTGATGGAATATCTATCTGGGCTGGACGAAAATACCATTCACATTGCCGAGCTCATCTCTGTTTTTCAGCAGGATGCTCCCTGCGAAATTTTGCTGGAACTTCTCAACGGCAACGAAGCTGCCCTTTCTTCCGGATTGGAGGAACTGCTGCACCGCCATCTGATCGAAGAATACCGGGACGGCAGCGAAATTACCTATCGGTTTTTTCATGAACGCATCCGAAAACTGACTTATGACCGGCTGAACTATTTTCAGCGCAGTCCCCTGCATCTGCGAATTGCACAGCTTTTTACCGGAAACGGACTGCCGGTGCAAAGCAATATTTGCCGCCGTGCAGCACGACATTTCCATTTGGGCGGCGATTCCGTCCGCTCTCTAAGCTGTCGGATTCGCGCCCTCGATTTAGAAAGCACGCGCAGTTGTGAGCCCTTTCCCTGCGTTCCCTGCGAAAAGATCGCGTTTGTCCCTTCGAAAAAACTTCAAGAAGAACTTTTACAGTGCGAACAGAAGCTCTCTGATCTTCAGCAGTCTGAACAAGGAACAATCACTCTGCCGGCTTTGGAGAACCAGCTGATTCTTATCCGCGGACGTCTGCTTTTATTTCATGGAGATTTTGAAAAGGGAAGCGCAGTATTGGGAACTCTCAGTGCTACAGGCAGTGAAGACCGAAATCATAACGTGATAATGATCCGCGCCTGCTACTTACTGGCTTCCTGTGCTCTTTACCGGCAGTCTCTCAGTCTTGCGGAACGCTATACTGCTGCGGGAACGCGCCTTCTTCAAAAAAGCGGAGACCCCGTGCTTTCCGCACAATTTCAGCGTCTGCGGGGTGCCTGCTTCTGTCTGCGCGGCGACTACGATAAAAGTGGGTACTATTTTTTAGAGGCCATTGAAAAACTTGAAAAGCAGCTTCCCTCCACTGCAGCGCGGATTCAACTTGCCGCGGCAAACAGTGCCTGCGGAAGGTTATTCCGCCAACGGCAGGACTATGCGAATGCCTGCTCCTGTTTTAAAAAAGCATTAGATACATTGGATGGTTCCGAAAAAGGCTCTTGGCCAGGAGCTGTTTGGGTTTATATCCACTATGGGCGAACGACTTTCTTTATGGAAGATCAGCTGCGGGCACAGCAGCTATTTTTGCGCGGATATGAATTGTCTCAGATTACCGGAGAACTTTGGGGCCGTACCGCAGCGGCCGCTTTTACCTCCTATTACCAAATACAGGATGGAAACTTTGAAGCTGCAATCAACAGCCTCAAAGATGCGCAAAAAAGCAACATTCTCCAGCAGTCTCCTTTAGAGGGCGCCATCCTCTGTTTTGTCAGCATGGCTATCCGCCAATATCTGGAACGCACGCAGCAGCATAATCGGGAATTGGACACTTTACTGACTTTTTCTTCTGCCAGCTATGCGCGCCAGGGACTCCGGCTGCTCTCGGGAATTCCGGATGTGGCGGAAGCACAGCTTTTATCAAAAAGTCTGCGTGACGGTATTACAGATCAGCAACATTTTCATGCATCGGAGCTTTACAGCAAAAATAAGCATTTTATGACAGAATAAACTTCTCAGAAAAAGGGACGGCACATGAGTAACACATGTACCGTCCCTTTTTTGATGTTGCGCTGTTTTTTATCCGATGGTATCGTAAAATTTCTGAATCAGCCACATAGCAATCCCATATGCAGAAGCTTCCATATGATATTTACTGCACCGCAGATAAGAGGTATCAAAATCAAATTTATTCATCTGCATCACAAGTTTACTAAGATCGATGAGATAGTCTTTAAGATACCCGCCTACATAGCCACCAATAATAATATCGCAGTCAAAGGCCATCCGCAGATTAGATACGGTCAAAGCAAGCGTATAAAGATAATCATTCCAGATTTTTTCAAAATCGTGGTTACCGTTTTTTAGCTTGATAAAATATTTTTCCAGATTGCCGCCCGTATGAGAAGAAAGGCGCAAGGCCGAACAATAACAATCGACACATCCTCTTTTTCCGCAATAACATCTTTCGCCGTTTGGAACAATGATGATATGGCCAAATTCTCCGCTTTTTAAATGATCGCCCTCATATAATTTTCCGTTATAGCTGATGGCACCTCCGACGGTATTATTGAGAGAAAGATAAATCACATTTTTATCAGGATCAGAAATCTCAGTATAAGCCGCACAATTTGCGTCATTATCAAAGACAACTTTATAGGGTAAAAACTGGCTGAGCTTTAAAAGGCTGATATTAGAAACATTCAGCGCGTGTGATTTTAAAAGGATATGATTCGCTTTATCGATAATTCCTGGAATGGAAACGCCGATTCCCGTGATTTTTTCGCGCTCTTTTGGATACTCAAGCGTATCATCAATAAAAGCTTGAATCCTCTCGGAAATCTCCTGATAATAGGAAAATGTATCTTCATACCGCATCCTCTGCCGGGTATTCGACAGTATGGTACCCTTTGCATCAATCATCACCAACCCTAGATGATTGGCGGTAATATCCACCCCCACTGCATAACAAATATCAGGAACAATCGACAGTGCTTTTGCCTTTCTTCCTCCGGTGGATTGATAATCTCCTACTTTTTCCACGATGCCCGCATCGCTCAGCTCTTTGATATTCTGAAGAACCGTAGGCATACTGAGCCCCAAATCATTTGCAATATCCACCTTCGAAGCATGGCCGCGCCGATAGATATAATGGACAATTTTAATTTTATTCTTTCGCTTTGTTTGGACTTCCTTTGGTGCCTTTTCCATTTTACAAAATTCAGCTCTCTTTTTTATAGCAATAAAAATTTCATCGCTTAATTAATCGTTTTATAAAACCATTTAATAAAATTATTGTATTCTATATTTTAAAAAAATACAATCTTAGAATTTGATTATTCTATTTTTGTAAAAATAAAATAAAGAATTTCGGATTATTTAGTAAAGATAGACATCTTTTTTTCTAAAAATCACATAATCTTTTGTTTTTAAAAGCAGCTTTTAAAAATTAATTTTCATTTTAGATAATTCGCTTAAAATAATTTGGTTGTTTTTCCTAATAAAATTCATGTTGACAAAATGATTTTGTAGATGTATTCTGCTAATAGATTATTAAATCTTTTTATTAAAGTCTTTAATATTCTTGAAAAAGGAAGCGATTTTGTGAATAAAAAAATGAAAGTTGCCGTTATGCTGGACATCGAAAAAATGGGATTTGAATCACGTGATATTCCGCAGCCCAAGGATAACGAAGCTCTTGTCAAAGTGGAGTACGTAGGCGTCTGCGGTTCTGATCTTCATTATTATGAATTTGGAAGAATCGGCGATTATATCGTAAAACCGCCTTATGTTTTAGGGCATGAGGCCGGCGGCACAGTCGTCGCAGTGGGAAAAGATGTTAAAAATCTAAAAGTTGGGGACCGGGTAGCTTTGGAACCCGGAAAGACCTGCGGGCACTGCGAATTTTGTAAAACCGGCCGGTATAATCTTTGCCCCGATGTGATTTTTTTTGCCACTCCGCCTGTAAACGGCGTTTTTCAGCAGTATGTTGCTCATGAAGCAGATCTGTGCTTTAAGCTGCCGGACAATATGGATACCATGGAAGGGGCTTTGATTGAACCCCTCTCCGTCGGGTTCCATGCAGCAAAACAGGGCAATGCCCATTTGGGGCAGACAGCAACGGTATTCGGTGCAGGCTGCATTGGGCTGATGTCCATGATGGCTTTAAAGGCCATGGGAGTTTCCACCGTCTATGTGGTCGACGTAATGCAGAACCGTCTCAATAAAGCCAAAGAATTGGGCGCAACCGAAATCATCAATGGGAAAGACGAGGATGCCGTTCAAAAGATTATGGAATTGACGCATCAAAAGGGAATTGATCTTTCAATTGAAACAGCCGGAACCGAAATTACATCCCGTCAAGCGATCAAAGTTGCCAAAAAGGGAAGCACAATCGTATTTGTAGGCTACAGCAAGAGCGGAGAAATCACCCTGCCCATGAGCATGGCACTTGATAAAGAGCTCACCTTCAAAACAGTCTTCCGCTATAGACATATTTATCCTGTTGCAATTGACGCTGTTTCCAGTGGAAAAGTAAATCTGAAAGGCGTTGTTACCAATGTCTATGACTTCGATGATATTCAAAGAGCCATGGATGAGAGTGTTCACAATAAGGATACCGTTGTAAAATCAGTTATTAAAATAATCTGATAAGCAGATTATTTTAAAATTATAAGTGGGAGGAAATCACATTGAAAAAGAAGTTATTAGCAACCGTGATGAGCGCTCTGCTTATCACATCTCTGCTGGGTGGCTGCGGCAGCAGCTCCACAGCAAGCAGCCAAGCAGCTTCGGGTGCTGCTTCAACAACATCCACATCGCAGGCAGCAGGCAAGAAGCTCAAAATCGGCATCACCGTCCAGAGTCTTAGCAATCAGGTCTGGTCCGTAGCGTGCACCACCATGAAAGACATGGCCGATAAAGATGGAAATACCCTTACCTACACCGACTGCGGAGATACCTCATCAAAGCAGATTGAGCAAATCGAGAACTTTATCAGCAGCAAATGCGATGTCATCATGGTAAATCCCTCCGATCCGAATGCGATCGAAAATGTCTGCAAAGAGGCACGGGACGCCGGCATTAAAGTAATGTGCTGGGATAACGAAATGGAAAATACCGATATCAACTGGGTCATTGATAACCAAAAACTTGGTTACATGATTGGCGAGCAGGCCAGCAAATTCATCAATGACAAATTTACCGACGGCAAATGCCAAGTCGCTGTGCTGGATTATCCTCAGACCGCAATCCTTCTTGAAAGAGAAAACGGGATTCTGGCAGCACTCAAAGAAAAAGCCCCCAACGCAGAAGTAGTTGCACAGCAGCCGGCTATTAACGCAACAGAAGGTCAGGACGCCATGGAGACAATTCTTCAAGCACATCCCGATGTAAAAGTTGTCTGCTGCATCGGTGGCGGCGGCGCTGTTGGTGCAAATGAAGCTTTGAAATCCGCCAACAAAATTGCCGATAATGTAGGCATTTTTGCAGCAGATGCAACCGACCAGGAACTGGCAGCCATGCTAAATGGTGAAGCAAACAGAATGTCCGTCATGGTAACCGGAACTCCAAAAGTTATCGGTGAAAACTGCTATCAGCTGATCACAAAGCTCGGCACGGGCGGTACTTTTGACAGCCGCAATGTTTACAGAGATATCTTCCCTGTAACAGCTGAAAATGCTTCGCAGTATTATTCAAAATAAAATCTGCCGGTACATCGGACTAAAATCCCTCAGTGCATTGAAAAAACAGCGGCAAAACTAGTGGACGTTTGATCGTCCGGCCGGTTTTCCGAATGCAAGATGATGGAGACGAGTGCCCCCCACAAAACACGTTCTTATACTCTTTACGTGTCTTTCGGGGGCATTCTTTATCATAAAAATTTGATTTTTTCTGTCACTTTTTCGCAAAAATGCTGTAAAATTGTTTTCGTGAACTGATGATGATTTGTCAAAGAAAAGAGGATCGCTTTTATGGAAGATTCTGAATATGTTCTGCAATTAAATCACATTAAAAAAACCTATCCCGGCGTGGTAGCTCTGAACGACGTATCCCTTGACGTCAAAAAAGGCGAAATTCATGCCCTGATCGGAGAAAACGGCGCTGGAAAATCAACGCTGATTAAGTGCTGCAGCGGCGCTGTGGTTCCGGATTCCGGAGAAATCATCACCAGCGGACAAACTTTTCACTCTATGACTCCCCGGCTTGCAATCCAAAACGGAATCGCCATCATCTATCAAGAGTTTAATCTGGTTGGAGACCTTTCCGCAGCGGAAAATATTTTTCTCGGCCGCGCTATTCGAAAAGGTATCATGATTGACCGCAAAAAGATGGTTGAAGAATCCGAAAAGGTATTCCAGCGTCTCCACATCCATATTAACCCCAATACCCTCGTGCGCAATCTTTCGGTAGGCTATCAGCAGATGGTAGAGATTGCAAAGGCTATTCAGCAGGATGTAAAACTGCTCATTATGGATGAACCTTCGGCTCCGCTTACCAACGGTGAAACCGAGGGCCTCTTTAAAACCATCGACGCGCTTAAGAGCTATGGGGTTTCAATTATCTATATCTCTCACCGGATGGAAGAAATTTTCCGCCTGTCAGACCGCGTTACCGTTCTGCGCGACGGCAACTACATAAAAACCGTCAATACCAAAGACACCAATGTTGACGAATTGGTAAATCTGATGGTTGGTCGGACGCTGCAGGAAAAATTTCCGCCTAGGAAAGACTGCATTCGGGACGAAACCTTACTTGAAGTGAAAAATCTATATGGAAATGGCGACCAGAATATTTCGTTCTCGGTTAAAAAGGGGGAAATTCTTGGATTTGGAGGTCTCATCGGCGCAGGTCGTACAGAACTTGCGCAAATGCTTTTCGGCATAGCACCGAAAACCTCAGGCCAAATTTTTTTCAAAGGAAAAGAAATTCATCCGAAAAATCCGCGTAACGCCATCGATTTGGGAATTGCGCTGGTCCCCGAAGACCGGAAGCAGCAGGGACTTTTATTGGGGCTTTCGATCAATCAGAATATCAATATGCCAATTTACCGCCAGCTCTCAAAAGGCTCTGTCATCAACGAGAAAAAGGAGCGGGAGATCAGCAAAAAATACATTAAGGAAATTGAGATCAAGACTCCCAGCATTCATCAGCTTGCAAAGAACCTAAGCGGCGGAAACCAGCAAAAAGTAGTTCTTGCAAAATGGCTTGCAGCCAACTCGGAACTTATTATTTTTGACGAACCGACACGCGGAATCGATATCGGTGCAAAATATGAAATCTATAAACTCATTAACGACCTCGTCGAACAGGGCAAGACCATTCTTCTGATTTCTTCTGAAATGGAAGAACTGATGGGAATGTCCGACCGAATTTTAGTGCTGTCAGAGGGAAAAATTACCGGTGAATTGAAGAAAGATTCTTTTAGTCAGGAAATGATTATGAATTTTGCTTCCAACGTGAAAAAGGAGAAATCGGCATGAAGAAGGTTATTCCTATTTTAAAAGAAAGGGCAATCTATGTTGCGCTCATTGCCCTGTTTATCATTTTCTCATGTTTGAGCAGTGATTTTTTAAGCGCTAATAATCTAATCAACATTGCCCGCCAGATCGCCGTGCTTGGAATTGCTTCCGTCGGTATGACTTATGTAATCCTGATTGGCGGAATCGACCTTTCCACCGGCTCCATTATCACGTTTGTCAATATCATCGCGGCGTATTTGATGGTCAATTTGGGCATGAATATGTGGCTTGCAATTCTTATTGCGCTGCTTTCCAGCACCGCAATCGGATTTTTAAACGGCCTTTTGGTTGCTAATATGAATATCCCCTCCCTTATCGTAACTTTCGCTTCTCAAACGATTTTTGAAGGCTTCGCGTACATTATTTCAAAAGGGATGCCGATTTTCGGCTTTCCGAAAGGATTTGCAACCATCGGGCAGGGATATGTCGGTTTTATTCCAATCCCGGTCATTGTCATGATCATTATCTTTCTCATTGGCGGATTCATTCTTAACAAAACCTATTTCGGCAGATATTTTTACGCATTGGGCGGAAACGAGACCGCCGCACAGATGGCAGGTATCCGGGTAAAAAGAGTCAAATATCTGATTTTCGCGCTTTCCGGTCTCTTTGCAGGCATCGCAGGCATTATCATGTTGGCACGCACCAATTCCGGCCAGCCTACGGCAGGCAAAGGCTACGAATTCCAGGTAATCACTGCAGTGGCCCTTGGCGGCGTAAGCCTTTCAGGCGGCTCTGGCAAGCTCTCTAACGTTGTAGCAGGTGTCTTCATCATGGGAATTTTGAAAAACGGCATGGTCCTATTAAATATCAGCGAATATGTTCAGATGGTAGTAGAAGGCGTCATCCTTCTTCTGGCTGTTGGATTTGACTGCCTGCAAAAACGGAAACTTGGATATCAAAACCACTGATCGTATTGTTTTTAAAAGTGAATTTTCAAATCCGGGACTTTTCTATTCGTTTTCTGATAAGAAACTTTTAAAAACAAAGAAGGGATGATGTAAAAATGTATGATGTGGCGGCTTTAGGAGAACTTTTGGTAGATTTTACCGACGCCGGAACCTCTCAAAACGGAATGCGCCTTTTTGAACAGAATCCGGGAGGAGCGCCGGCAAACGTCCTTACAGGACTTAGCCGGATGCACTTTCAAACCGCTTTTATTGGAAAAGTCGGAAACGACCTTAACGGCCGTTTTCTGAAATCTGTTTTAAAAAAGGAACACATCGACACTTCCGGTCTGATTATTGACCCGAACTATTTTACCACGCTTTCCTTTGTAAGCCTTTCAGAAGATGGGCAGAGAAGCTTCTCTTTTGCCAGAAAACCCGGTGCAGACACAATGCTTCGCCGGGAAGAAGTAAAGGACAATATTCTCCGAAACACTAAAATTTTTCACATTGGTTCTCTCTCTCTTACGAATGAGCCCTCCCGTACTGCCACCCTTTCTGCTTTGGAAACTGCTAAAGAAGCCGGTTGTATCATCTCTTACGACCCTAACTACCGTGCATCTTTGTGGCCGAGCGAAGAAAAAGCCAAAGAAAGAATCCGTTCGGTACTGCCATATATTGACGTCATCAAACTATCCGAAGAAGAGACCGATTTTGTCACACCGAAAAAAGATCCCAAAGCAGCTGGAAAATTTTTGATCGACTATGGGGTGAAAGCGGTTTTTATCACCCTTGGCAAAAATGGAGCTTACGTTTTTAACCGGGAAGGCTGCGTTTTTGCGCCACCGGTTCCCGGGCATGCCATTGATACTAACGGCGCCGGAGACTGCTTCTGCAGCGGTATTTTATCCCGCATCTGTGAAAGTTCAAAATTGCTTGACACACTCTCTCTGAAGGAGCTTTCTCAATATGCGCATTTTGCAAACGCAGCCGCCAGCTGCTGCATCGAAAAGCACGGCGCAATTCCTTCCATGCCCACTTTGGAAGAAATCAACCAGCGTCTTTCCGCTGTCTGATAAAAAACTTCATCAAATTTCATTTGATTCTGTCCTCCTAATAAAAAGATAAGCAGCTGCTTTTTAAAAGCGACTGCTTATCTTTTTGCTTTCATACTTTATAAAAACTTTTTAGCTCCTTTCTTAGTGGCAGTTTATATCAAAAGAGTTTTTTACGTGAAGACTGCAAAATAAAAAAATCTATCTTGTCAAATTAGGAATAAGGCAAACGTCCAAAAAAAGCCCACTGATTTCTCAGCGGGCTTTTAAAGTACAAATCGAGTTGTACCTGGGGTTATAGAAATTCGTAGTCTTTAGTTTTCCAAAGGCTTCATTGTGGGGAACAACAGCACATCACGAATAGAAGGCTGATCGGTAAGAAGCATGACCAGACGATCGATCCCGATCCCCAAACCTCCTGTAGGCGGCATCCCGTATTCCAGAGCGGTGAGAAAATCCTCGTCAACATCGCAGGCCTCATCATCTCCGGCGGCTTTCTGGGCAGCCTGTGCTTCAAAGCGCTTGCGCTGATCGATCGGATCATTTAATTCAGAAAATGCATTTGCAAGTTCACGGCCCATGACAAAAAGCTCAAAGCGCTGCGTATAATTGGGGTCATCCTCTTTGCGCTTTGCAAGAGGTGAAATTTCCACCGGATGTTCTGTAATAAAAGTGGGCTGAATCAACTTTTCTTCGCAGTATTCGTCAAAGAACAGATTCAGAATATCACCCTTTTTATGGCGTTCCTCATATGCAAGATTGTGTTCTTTCGCAACAGCGCGTGCTTCGTCCAGCGTCTTGATCTCATTAAAGTCAACACCGGAATACTTCTTAACGGCCTCTACCATTGTCATGCGGCAAAATGGGCTGCCAAAGTCAAGTTCCACCCCATCATAGGTGATCTTAGAGGAACCTTTTACTTTTGTAGAAACGGTACGAATCAAATCTTCGATGAAATCCATCATGCCATGATAATCCGTATAAGCCTGATAAAATTCCATCAGTGTAAATTCCGGATTGTGGCGGGTATCCATACCCTCGTTGCGGAACACACGTCCGATCTCATAAACGCGATCAAAGCCGCCAACAATCAAACGTTTGAGGTGCAATTCCAAAGCGATGCGCAAATAAAGGTCGATGTCGAGCGTATTATGGTGTGTGACAAACGGCCGTGCTGCTGCGCCGCCTGCAATTGTATGCAGAACAGGAGTCTCCACTTCCAAAAAGTCATGGCTGTCCATAAATGCACGAATCGCCGTAATAATATGGCTGCGCATGACAAAAGTCTCTTTGACCTCCGGATTAACAATCAGATCCAGATAGCGTTGACGATAACGCAAATCGGTATCTTTCAATCCGTGAAATTTTTCCGGCAACGGAAGCAGAGATTTTGAAAGCAGCTGAATTTCTTTTGCATGGACGCTGATCTCTCCGCGGCGAGTCTTAAAGACAAACCCTTTAAGGCAAATAATATCGCCCAAATCCCAATAATTTTTAAAATCGGAATAGCTTTCTTCTCCGACGTCGTTAATTCTAACGTAAGCCTGAATTCGGCCTGTTTTATCGCAAAGGTCAATAAAGCTGGCCTTTCCCATATTACGACGGCTCATCATTCTGCCGGCAATACAGACATCTTTATTCTCATAATCTTCAAAATGCGCATGAATTTCTGATGCAAAACTATCTTGGTCACATTTTGTGATTTTAAAGGGATCTTTTCCTGCTTCGCGCAAAGCGGTCAGCTTATCGCGGCGAATCTGCAGCAATTCTCCCAAATTCTGTTCCGGCTGCTGTTCCTGATTCTTTTCACTCATATTTTTCCCTACCTTTTATTTATCATCAGTGAATTATTCGCTCAATTTGTTAAAATTCAAAAAGAGAGGGCGGGATGAAAACACCCCACCCTTAAAAAGACGGTGTTATTTGGAAATAGAAAGAATGGTGTATTCTTTCATTCCGGCAGGCACTTCAATCTCCACAACATCATTGGCCGCGTGTCCCAACAGCGCTTTTCCAACGGCAGATTCATCGCTGATAAATCCTTGTACTGGATCTGTTTCATTACTGCCAACAATTTTAAGATTCATTTCCCGTACTTTTTGAGTCTTCTCATCTTTTACAGAAACTTGAACTTTTGAGCCAACATGAACCAAACCATTACTCAATTCGGATTCATCGATGACTTTTACATTTTTCAGCGTTACTTCGAGGTCGGCGATTCTGGCTTCCATAATTGCCTGTTCATTTTTAGCTTCGTCGTATTCGCTGTTCTCAGAAAGATCACCAAAGCTCAGTGCTACCTTAATTTTTTCAGCAACTTCTTTTCTCTTGACCCCTTTGAGCTCTTCCAGCTCTTTTTCAAGTTTATCGAGGCCCTCCTGTGTCAAAACAGTTTGTTTTACCATGGTATCATCCCTTAATTTCATAGGCGAGTGCTCGCCTGATTTTTTTTGATATACAGTTAGTATTATAGAGTTGCAATTGCTTTCTGTCAACCATATTTTATCATAGGAGAAACAGACTTTTTAAAATTGGCACTAATTTCAGTTTAATAAAAAAATCGGCTCGAAAAAGCCGAGCCGATTAAACGCAAATTTAGTTAAACATAGTTAAGCGGATCTTGTGCAACACCGTTTACACGCACCTCAAAATGACAATGAGGGCCGGTACTATCCCCCGTACTCCCGACATAACCGATCACCTGACCCTGTTGAACAGCCTGTCCAACGCTGACACACAGGCTTGACATATGGCCATAAACGGTAGAGAATCCATTTCCATGATCAATGGAAACCCAAGTCCCATAGCCACCGCCCCAGCCACCTGCATCTGCAACAATGACAGTGCCGGAAGCAGAAGCTACAATCGGTTGTCCATAAACGCCGCCGGAAGAAATATCAATTCCCTTATGGGTTGTTCCCCAGCGAGGGCCAAATCCAGAAGTAACATTCGTGGTATACGGAACCGGCCAAACAAACTGTCCGCCGCCGGAAGGCATTACAACGACATCTGAAGAAGATTGTTTCTGCGAATAATAATTTGCATACCAAGAGTCAATCTGCTCCGCAGTAGCAGCTTCCTTTTGGGCAATTTCCTTATTTTGTTCTTCCAGAGCTTCGGCAGAGCCGGCAAGCTCATTAATGACCTGCTGAGTCTCTTCCATCACGGTATCGAGTTCCGTCCGCTTTTGATCCAGTGCATCCTTTGCATCGGAAACTTCCTGTCGGCTTTGCTCGATTTTTGTTTTCTGTGCTTCAATTTCTGTTAAATGATTTTTTAGGGTATCGATCAGCTGTTTATCATGGTCCGACACCATTTTAATTGCTTCCGTTTTATCTGCCAAGTCGGTAAGACTCTTAGAGGAAAGCAAAATTTCCAAATTGCTTGCCTCTCCGGAAATATAGAGTGCGCGCAAACGCTCTTTCAGCAGTGCAAAATCGGAATCGATTTCTTTTTGCTTGGATTGGATCTCATCTTGTTTTGCAGCAATATCCTGATCAAGGTCCCCAATCTGCTGATTATAAGTATCAATTTGGTGCTGTAAATTAGAAACCTGATCCTGCAAAGCAGCCTTATAGGCTTCCTTCTGAGTTTGATCTGATTTCAGCTGATCAATTTTCGCTTGGTTTTCTTTTTGCTGGTTCTGATAATCACTCTGCTGCTGTCGGAGTGTATCCACATTCGTATTCTCGGCAAAAGCTGTGGTCGCAGCAGGCACTACTATAAGAGCAGCGGTTATTACTGCGGCAGCGGCACGCTGCCAAAAACATTTACCAGCCAACGATGGAACCCCCCTCTTTTTTGAGGTATCTTCCCATTGAGATCATACTTCCTAAAGTTCCAAACAAAGCGCCAATGCCCATAAAAATGAGAATCATCCAGGGCAGGTATGGGTGAATATTAATCGCCTGAAAAACGGCGAGATTTGCAATCAAGCTCACCATCTTCTGATAAAGCAGATAAAGCAGTGCAACCGCGAGTCCACCTGAAACAATTCCGAGAATAATTCCTTCTACAACAAACGGAACTCGGATAAATCCATTGGTAGCGCCCACCGATTTCATGATGCTGATTTCCAGACGTCTGGAATACATCGTAACACGAATCGTATTCGCAATAATAAATAGAGAAACAACACTTAAGATAATTACGACTGCCAAACCGACGTTTGTAACAATTTTATCCATTCGGGTCAGCTTGTCCGCAAGGGCAGTATAATCTGTGATCTTTTCAACGCCTTGAATCCCCAAGATCTGATTTGCAGTATCCTGATACTGTGAAAGATCCTTCATTGAAATCCGGAAAGAATCCGGCAGCCAGCTGGTATCATCGGAAAGGCCGTTAAGCAGGCTGGAATTTTCTGTGCCAACCATGTTCTGAATTTCCTTTAGGCCATCTTCTCTTGATATGTATTCACAGGTGTCAATATTATCCATTTTTTTGATTTGCTCACCGATTTTAATCGCATCCAGTGAAGAAACATCTCGTTTAATAAAAACCTTAATCGAGTTATTTCCTTCTACGGTGCTCATCGCCGCGTTCATATTCATACTGAATAATACTGCGGCACCCGTCATTAAAATACAGCAAGTCAGAACACCGATTGAGGCAAGGCTCATTGTACGGTGTTTGGTCAGGACATTTTTAAAGCCTTCCTTAATTAAGTATCCCAGCTTCATTGTCCCACCTCCAGTTGCTTGGTATCGGCTACGATACGACCATCATTAATTTCCACAATACGCTTCTGAAAGTGTTTTACCAAACTATGTTCATGGGTAACCATTAAAATAGTTGTTCCGCGCAGATTGATCTCGCTGAGAAGATCAACGATCTCAAAAGAAAGTGCCGGGTCAATATTTCCGGTCGGTTCGTCGGCAATAATCAGCGAAGGATTATTGACCAGCGCTCTTGCTAGGCCCACACGCTGCTGCTCGCCGCCGGAAAGCTCTGCCGGCATGCACTTTGCCTTATCCTGCAGATCGACAAGGCCAAGAATATACGGTACACGCTTTTTGATGGATTTTGTCGGCGTACCGACGATATGCATGGCAAACGCCACGTTATCATAGACGGACATCGATGGAATCAAGCGAAAGTCCTGAAAGACCGTCCCTAAAGTTCTGCGCAAATAAGGTACCTTTCTGCGCTTGATATGGGTCACATCAATATCGTTTACAAAAATCTGTCCTTTTTCCGCACGTTCCTCTGCTGTAATCAGCTTAAGAAAGGTACTTTTGCCCGCGCCGGAAGCACCGACGATAAAAACAAATTCCCCTTTCTCAATATTCAGGCTGACATCATATAATGCATGAGTGCCGTTTGGATAGGTTTTGCTTACATGGTCGAATTCTATCACAAAAACACGCTCCATTTCCAAAAATCAATGTCCACAAACAAATTGAGACTTGCTGACATGCTATCATCATACCAACAAGCCTCAATTTTATAATTCTAAATAAGAAATAAATTGCAATTATTTTGTAACTATTTTAAACTATTTGTCACTTTTAAAAAAAGAAAATAGTTACCGTTTTTTTGATTCAATCAAAATTTTGTCGGGTTGCTGGAAAGATATTTTTTAACCATCAAAGCTACTTTGAACACAATGGCGTCTTCAAATTCGCGCAAATCAAGCCCGGTGATTTTCTTGATTTTTTCCAGGCGGTAAACAAGGGTATTTCGATGAACAAAAAGCTTACGGCTTGTTTCTGAAACATTCAGGTTGTTTTCAAAAAATCTTTGAATCGTAAAGAGCGTTTCGTGATCAAGGCTATCGATTCCACCCTTTTTGAAAACTTCTTTCAGGAACATTTCACAGAGCGTGGTTGGCAGCTGATAGATCAAACGAGCAATTCCAAGGTTGTCATAGCTGACGATACTGCGTTCTGTATCAAAAACTTTTCCAACTTCCAAAGCGACCTGTGCTTCTTTAAAGGAACGTGCAAGATCCTTCAAATTTTCTACCGGCGTGCCAATACCTACTACACAGTGTACATAAAATTCTCCCGAAAGCGTATCAACAATGGAACTTGCCAATTTTTCCAAATCTTTTGCGTCAATTCCAGGTTGAATCTCTTTGACAATCGCAATATCGTCTTCATTAATGTTGACAACAAAATCCTTCGACTTGTCCGGGAAAAGGTTCTGAACCACATCAAAGACCGCTACATCGGTGTTTGCAACAATTTTAATCAACATGCAAACGCGGGTAACATCTGCATTAAAATGCAGTTCACGAGCCTTGAGATAAATATCGCCGGGCAAAATATTATCAAGAATAATATTCTTGATAAAATTACCACGGTCATATTTTTCATCATAGTACTGCTTGATGCTGTTAAGCGAAACTGCCAAAAGGGCTGCATAATGAGCGGCTTCCTGATCATTTCCAAGGACAAAAATGGCATATTCTGCGCGGGGAAGGCCACCAAATGGGCAATACGTATAGCCATTGACCACAAAAGGTTCCTGAGAGGCCATCATTTCCGGAGAAATATTGCCGGTCTTCTCTCCAATTTTTCCAAGCTCGCTACAAGCAATTACAGTAGATGTTTCATCAATCACACCAACTGGCCGGTCGATGGCGTCACGCATCTGATGGATCACGCCTTGAAACAATCTGTTTGACATAGTTTTGATCCTCTCTTTTCATATTTAGAAGTTTAAACAAAAAATAAGTCCAAAATAGAATAAGCTAAGTATATTTTACATATCTTTCATTTTAATATCAACCATTTTGACGAAAAAAATTTTTTTTTTTATGATTTTTGCCGATATTTTTAGCAATTGTGATTCTATAAATATCCATTTTTAAATTACTTTCCCATTTAATGAGGCTTTTTATCACTTTGCTCTCGAAAAACCAATTTAACTTCCTCCTCTGTCATTTGCCGGCACTCGCCCGGCTTCAGCAAAGGATCCAATTCTAAACTTCCAATCGCAATACGATTTAATTCAATAACTGTGCAGCCAAGGACCAAAAACATTCGTTTAATCTGATGAAATTTTCCCTCATGAATCTCGACTTCACAAAGTGGCTGATTTCCCTCTTCCAAAATTTTCAGTTTGCTCGGAAGCGTTGTAAAATCACTCAGCACAATTCCTTTTGCAAAGCGTTCCTTTGCGTCCAAAGGAAGCGGAGCATCCAAACGAGCGCGATACTTTTTTGTCACATGGCTCTTAGGAGCCAACATATGATGTGCCGCCTCTCCATCATTTGTTAAAATCAACAAACCCGTCGTATCCTTGTCCAATCTGCCGGCTGGAAAAAGGCCTTTCCGACGCAGTTCTTCCGGCACCAGATCAAGTACCGTTTTCTGTTTTGGATCTCGTGCCGCCGAAAGGACCCCAACAGGTTTATTCAGCATCAGCCAAAGCACCTTATGATAAAGAAAGGGAACTCCATCCAGCATGATCTGATCTGTATCAGGATTTATTTTTTCTGATGCAGAACGAACAAGAGCACCATTGACCATGACCCGCCCTTTTCGAACTGCCAGTCCAGCGTCTTTCCTGCTCATCGTCCCACAAGATGATAAAATTTTATCAATCCGTTCCACTTTGTCTCTGCTGAAAAGATTCTCTTTTCAGGCTTCCTTTCTTAATCTTTATTATATTAGTATACCATTTTTAATTTTTTTTCGCCAGTATCCGCAACGGTACCATAAATCCATTTATTGCTGCTGTAGAAAGGTCCCCTCCGGAAATTTTGCCGTCACAAACCAAAAGATGAGCATAAACATCATCTCGCCCATCATAATTTTTCACTTTATAGACGTACTGCATACATTTTTTTCCTGCAACTGCTTCCAGATGAAACCCTGCCTTTTCGTTGAGCTGTGCATAATTTTTATAAACCTGCGAAAATGTTTCTGGAATTTGAATTTCGCGTGTTTCAACAGGTTCCGATTCTACCTCCCAGCCACAGCTTCGTAAAAAGCTGATCCGCTGCTCATTCTTTCCACCGGGATTTTTCCACGCGCCGTCTAAAAAAGCCATTACAAAGATCAATCCCGCTGCCAAAAGCAGGATGGCCAAAAAAAGCAGCCCTTTTTTCTTAGAAATCCGCACCGAAATCATATGCATAAAAATCTCCCCCTGTCAGAACAAGTTTATGAGATCTCTTTTAAAAACAGAACAGGGAAAGAACAGGCCGGCAAATTTTTCGACAAAAAGGGGACTCCCCGGATTGTATCACGGAAAGTCCCTTTTTCTCGCTAATTCCACCAAAGACTATGCTTCTTCTTGTTTACTTTCATCGATGACCTTCTGCGCAATCTGCGGCGGACACTCCTCATAGCGTTCAAATCCAAACTGAAACGTACCGCGCCCTTGTGTCACCTGACGTACATAAGTAGAAAAGTCGCTCATTTCTGCCACCGGAACTTCTGCATCAATCGTTTGACTCCCATCTTCTGCAGGTTCCATGCCCAAAACGCGACCGCGGCGCTTATTGATTTCGCCCATAATGTCACCCATGCTTGTATCCGGCACTGTTGCCTTTAAATGTCCAATCGGCTCCAGCAAAACCGGATCGGCCTGCGGCATTCCATTTCTATAAGCAACAGCCGCTGCCATTTTAAAGGCCATCTCAGAGCTGTCTACCGGATGATAGGAGCCATCATATAAAGTTGCGCGCAATCCTACCACCGGGTATCCCGCCAGCGGACCTTTCTGGATACATTCGCGCAGCCCTTTTTCCACCGCCGGGAAAAATCCCTTTGGAACACTTCCTCCGACCACACGCTCAGCAAACTCCAGCCCCTCGCTGTCACAAGGTTCAAACTCGATCCATACATCACCGAATTGCCCGTGCCCGCCGGTCTGCTTCTTATGGCGTCCCTGCACCTGCACCTTCTTACGGATCTTTTCACGATAAGGCACTTTCGGCGTCTGTAAAGTTGTTTCCACACCATAACGGTTCTTCAGCCGCGAAACGACCAAATTCAGATGTTGTTCACCCAAACCGCTGATTACCATCTGATGAGTTTCCGAATTATTTTCAAACAAAATCGTAGGATCTTCTTCCATTAGCTTAAAGACTCCCTGTGCGACTTTGTCCTCATCACCCTTTGTCTTTGGAAGAATTGCCATTCGCAGAGTAGATCTTGGATAATGAATGCTATCCAATGTAACTTTTCTGCTCGGCGCACAAAGCGTATCACCAGTAGAAACCCCAGAAAGCTTCAATACCGCTCCAATATCGCCCGCAGGAATTACTTTCATCTCTTCCTGCTTTTTTCCGCACATCTTGACAACTTTTCCGATTCGCTCTGTTGCGCCGGTACGCATATCAAAGAGCTGATCTTCAGTAGCAATTTTTCCAGAAATCACTTTGAGAAAAGATACTTTTCCAACAAAAGGATCGGCAATGGTCTTAAAGCACAATGCCGCTGCTGCTGCATCTTCATTGACGGCCAGTTCCACGGGATTCCCATCTAGATCTGCGGCAATCTCTCCCGCTTTGTCGGCAGCTGTTGGCAAAAGCCATACAAGTCCATTTAAAAATTGTTCCATGCCGCGCATTAAAAGGGCATCTCCACAGAACACCGGAATAATTGCACCGGATTTGACCCCCTTAGAAACACCAACAATTACTTCTTCCGGCGTAAACGCTTCTCCGGAAAAATATTTATCGAACATCTCGTCACTGGTTTCAGCTACTGCTTCATAGATAGCAGTGCGCAAACCTTCCAAACGCTCACCCATATCCGGCATCTTTACTTCTACCGGCGCACCTTTGGAATAATCATAAGCTTTATACTCCAGAACATTAATGTAAATATTTGCTTTTCCATCCACTATGTAGGGCACCACAAGGGGGCAGACGCTTGGGCCAAAACGTGCCTTTAAGTCTTCAAAAACCCGGTAAAACCGTGCGCTCTCGTCACATAGCCCGTTTACGAAAAACACTTTGGAAAGTCCGCGCTCATCCGCCGCCTTCACTGCTTTTTCAGTTCCGACTGCGGCTCCGCTTTTTCCGCTGATGGTAATCAGCACGCTGTCTGCCGCACGAAACGCTTCTGCTGCACCACCGGCAAAATCAAGAAGCCCTGGTGCATCAATCAGATTAATCTTGTGGTTTTTCCACTCCAGCGGTGCAATACTTGCGGAAACACTCGTCTTCCGGCGAATCTCTTCCGGATCATAATCGCAGACCGTGTTTCCGTCGCTGATTTTTCCCAAGCGATCGGTTGCACCGGAAAGTTTCAGCATTGCCTCTGCGATGCTGGTTTTTCCGGAACCACTGTGTCCGGCGATGGCCAAATTCAAAATTTCTTTTGCATGGTATTGTTTCAAATCGCTCGCATCCCTTCGGTCATTTGCAAAAAACGACATCAAATTACCTAATATTTATCTAATTTTTAATGAGATTATAGCGTATATTTACGAAAAATACAACCCTTTTCAAGAAGGATTTCAATTTTTACGAATAAATTTGACGTCATTTTTTGATTTTCTATATTTTCTATATTTATAATAATGAAAAGAGAGTCTGCGGCAGAACCACAAACTCTCTTTTCATTTTATTTTTTATGCTTTTGGATGATACTTTTCACAAGTACATTTTTTCCATTTTAATCCGCTGCCGCAGGGACACGGATCGTTACGTCCGATTTTCTTTCCCTTTACCGTTGGACTTTTTTCTTCGCTCCCGTCAGGAGCTCCCTTTGCAACTGTAGGCTGGGCGACTTGTTCTCTCTTAGGCTCCGTGCGAGTCTGAAGCCGAACTGTCAGCATCATACGTGCAGTATTTTCACGGATTGTCGCAATCATGGCATCAAACATATCGAAGCCTTCCACGCGGTATTCCACTACCGGGTCCCGCTGACCATAAGCTCTCAGCCGGATTCCGCGCTGCAGTTCCTCCATAGCATCCAGATGATCCATCCACTGCGCATCTACATTTTTAAGCAGAATTACGCGTTCGAGTTCTCTGCAGATCTTATCACCAAATTGAGTTTCCCGATTATTACAGACTCCTTCAGCTTTCTGATAAAGGAAATCCACATAATCCTGCGGTTGTTTCTGAGATTGTTCTTCGGCAGTATCATTGAGATCATTGTCTCCAAGAAGCCAGCGATAATAGTGCTCTTTAAGTCCCTTCAAATTCCAGCCGGAACGAGGATCGTCAAGATCATTCTCATCCATCGGCAGATATTGTTTTACCTTTGCTTCAATTGCCTGACGGATCATCTGCATGACCTGCTCGTGAACGCTCTCGCCCTCCAGCACTTTATCGCGCTGGGTGTAAATAATTTCACGCTGACGGGAAAGGACATCATCATACTGCAAAACATCTTTCCGAATTCCGAAGTTTCTGCCTTCAATTTTACGCTGGGCAGATTCGATCGTATTCGTAAGCATTTTATTTTCAATCGGGGTATCCTCGTCCACGTTGAGCTTTTCCATCAGTGCAGTGATTCGTTCTCCGCCGAAGAGTCTCATCAGATCATCTTCCAGCGAGATATAGAACCGGCTCATGCCAGGATCGCCCTGACGACCTGCACGGCCACGCAGCTGATTATCGATCCGGCGGGATTCGTGGCGCTCTGTTCCGATAATATAAAGGCCGCCGGCTGCACGTACTTCTTCCGCTTCTGCCTCAATTTTTTCCTTGTATTTTTCTTCCAGTTCACGGAAGACCTTACGCGCATTGAGGATCTCCGGATCCTGGGTATCTCCATAAGCATTGGCTTCTTCGATCAGCTCTTCAGAGAACCCTTCTTTGCGCATCTCGGTTTTTGCCATAAATTCATTGTTGCCGCCCAGTACGATATCCGTACCACGGCCAGCCATATTAGTGGCAATTGTCACGGCACCTTTATGTCCTGCCTGTGCAACGATCTCAGCTTCTTTTTCATGATACTTTGCATTCAAAACTTCGTGGGGAATCCCCTGCTTTTTAAGAAGGGCCGAAAGTTTTTCAGATTTATCGATTGAAATGGTACCGACCAATACCGGCTGTCCTTGCTTATGATGCTCGATAATATCTTCAATTACCGCACTGAATTTTGCACGTTCTGTCTTATAAATGACATCGGGTAAATCCTCGCGGATCATAGGCTTGTTGGTAGGAATCTCAATAACGTCCAGTTTATAAATTTCGCGGAACTCATCTTCCTCTGTCATGGCAGTACCAGTCATGCCGGAAAGCTTATCATACAAACGGAAGAAATTCTGGAACGTAATGGTTGCCAACGTTTTGCTCTCGCGGGCAACTTTTACTTTTTCCTTTGCCTCGATTGCCTGATGCAGTCCTTCATTATAGCGGCGGCCATACATTAAGCGTCCGGTAAATTCATCAACGATAATGACTTCCCCGTCTTTTACCACATAATCGATATCGCGCTGCATCACACCGCGAGCCTTGATTGCCTGATTAATATGGTGCTGAATCGTAATATTGTTGGCATCGGTCAGGTTATCCAGATGGAAAAACGTTTCTGCCTTTTTAACGCCTGAAGGAGTCAGCGTAGCTGTTTTTGCCTTTTCATCCACCACATAATCGGAATCTTTATAAATTTCGTCGTTGTCTTCCTTATTATCGATCTCTGCTACCTTTGTCATTTTCAGTGTCTGAGCAAAGTGATCTGCGATCGTATAAAGCTGAGTGGATTCATCTCCCTGCCCAGAAATAATCAACGGTGTTCTGGCCTCATCAATCAGGATAGAATCCACCTCATCGACAATTGCATAATGGTGACCGCGCTGCACTTTATTTTCTTTATAAAGGACCATGTTATCCCGCAGATAATCAAATCCAAATTCATTGTTGGTTCCGTAGGTGATATCAGCTTCATAAGCAGCTTTTCGTTGTGCGCCCTCTTTATCATGAACGATCAGTCCTACAGAAAGGCCCAGAAAACGATAGACCTTTCCCATCCATTCACTGTCGCGGCGAGCCAGATAATCGTTGACCGTAACGATATGGACTCCTTCTCCGGAAAGTGCATTCAAATAAGCAGGCAGGGTTGCCACTAACGTTTTACCTTCACCGGTTTTCATCTCGGCGATACGTCCTTGATGCAGGATAATGCCGCCGACAATCTGTACTGGAAAATGCTTCATTCCCAGTACACGCCAGCTGGCTTCTCGGCAAACCGCAAACGCATCTGGAAGAATCTGATCCAGTGTCTCGCCGTTTCTAAGTCTTTGCTTTAAAATACCCGTCTGCGCCTGCAGATCCTGCGTTGAAAGGGCTGCATATTTTTCTTCCAGTTTCAGCACAGCATCACAGATCGGTTGTACCCGTTTGAGCTCTCGTTTGCTGTAATTTCCAAAAAGTGCTTTCAGGATATTTGCCATAATGTTTTCCACCTCATACCATGGAGAATTTTTCACTCCCGGTCCGTTTCTATTAAAAGTTTCCTGTATTTCAGTATACGAAAGTGATTATATCATATTTGCCTTCCGGTGGAAAGAAGGCTTTTTTAAATTTTTGTAACATTTCATATATTTTTCCTGCTGTAAAGTTAAGATTCATCGAAATTCTGTCGGCGGCGGCCATTCTCCTTTTGCCAAAGCACCAAAATAATAATTGAGCACCAGATAAGTACCGACCAAAAAAAACAAGACCACCATTCCCGGCAATGTTTGCAGTTCAGTAAATGCCGTCCCTAATCCTGGCAGATAAAAGGAAACCGGAGCTCCATACAGATCTGAAAACGGCACAATATCCGCAGTAAAATCGGAGTCGTCCTGATTTGCCATAAACTGACCGTTAGAATAATCAATTCGGGTAATTCTGCGCACAACAGGCCGCCTTTTTAAATTACCTCTATAATAGGCGATTGGCTCTCCTACCCGCAGCTTTTCAGGCTGTACTTTTTGTATATATAAAAGGCTTCCTTGAGGATATTCACATCGAATCCCTGCACTGCACATTCCCAGCGGAACATATCCAAAAAATCTTGGTACTACAAAGATTGCCACTGCCAGCGCTAACAATAATCCTCCTAAAATGTTCCATATCTTTTTCCAGCGCTTCATTGTCATAATTTCAATCCTCCGTTTTTAAGCCTGTCCGCTTTAAAGGCTTGTATCTCCATCTTAACGGTCCAAAGTTGAAAAAAAGTACGAAGAAAGCACTTTAACTCCCTTCATTTCAGATTTTCATCTCCGATAATTCTTCCAAAGTTCCCTCCTCCTCACCCATTTTCACAAAAAGGCTTTCCCTTCTTTCTTTTCATTGATATTTTTAAAATTCAATCGCTTCTATCCATCATGGAAAGATTGTTAAATTTTTATCTTTTTGCTTTTTACAGCTTGCACAACGTTTTTGAATCCCCTATAATGAACATATAGAAATGACATGCGGGAGGCGCTCCAAAAAAAGTGGCGCCGGATGCTGAAAGGAGAACGAAGATGAACTATTCCGCAGAAGTGGAAAGAATGTGTACCGTAGCAAAAGGACCAAAGCACGGCCCTGCTCCGATTCCAGAAGAGGGAAAATGGGTAAAGGCTTATGACATCAAAGATATTTCGGGATTGACTCATGGTGTGGGCTGGTGTGCACCGCAGCAGGGCACCTGTAAACTGACTCTTAATATTAAGGATGGCATTGTACAAGAAGCACTGGTGGAAACCATCGGCTGTTCCGGAATGACCCATTCTGCTGCTATGGCGGCAGAGATTCTTCCGGGAAAAACAATTTTGGAATGCCTAAACACCGATCTCGTATGCGATGCAATCAACGTTGCCATGCGGGAACTTTTTAAGCAAATTGTTTATGGCCGCAGCCAGACCGCGTTTTCCGAGGGAGGACTTCCCATCGGAGCGAGCCTCGAAGATCTGGGCAAAGGTCTGCGCAGCCAGGTCGGCACGATGTTCAGTACAAATGCAAAAGGCGTACGCTATATGGAGATGACCGAAGGCTATGTGCTGAAGATGGCTCTGGATGAAAATGATGAAGTCATCGGCTACCAGTTTGTCAAAGTCGGAAAAATGCTGGAAGATATCCGCCACGGAAAATCGCCGGATCAGGCATATAAAGATAATATCGGGCAATATGGACGGTTTGACGGCGCGGCCAAATACATTGATCCCCGCGAAGAATAATCTGAGAGATAAAGGAGGACACAGCAAAATGGCCAATGATGTAACATTTGAAGGAAAAGAAAGAAGAATGGAAAAGATCAAGGTCTGCATGAAAAAATACGGGATTGAAAGTCTCGAAGCAGCCAGAGATCTTTGCCTTTCTAAAGGAATCGATGTTGATAAAATTGTAAAGGGCATTCAGCCCATCGCGTTCGAAAACGCTTCGTGGGCATATACTCTTGGCACCGCGATTGCCTTAAAAGAAGGCGCAGCTTCCGCTTCCGATGCCGCTGAAAAAATCGGCGTTGGTCTGCAGGCCTTCTGCATTCCGGGTTCTGTCGCCGAAAATCGGAAAGTCGGATTGGGACACGGCAACCTCGGTGCCCGTCTTTTGCGGGACGAGACTCAGTGCTTTGCGTTCCTTGCAGGACATGAAAGCTTTGCTGCAGCCGAAGGCGCTATCGGCATTGCCCGCACTGCAAACCGTGCCCGCAAGAAGCCTTTACGCATTATCTTAAATGGTCTGGGAAAAGATGCTGCTTTCATCATTTCCCGGATCAACGGATTTACCTATGTAAAAACCGAGTACGATCCTTATAATGATGCGCTCAAAGTCGTCGATACCCATGCTTATTCCAATGGTGACCGCGCCGCAGTCAATTGCTATGGCGCCAATGACGTTTTGGAAGGCGTAGCAATCATGAAGCACGAGGGTGTTGATGTTTCTATCACCGGAAACTCCACTAACCCGGTTCGTTTTCAGCATCTGGTTGCCGGCACCTATAAAAAATGGGCGATGGAAAACGGTAAGCACTATTTTTCAGTTGCTTCCGGCGGCGGCACCGGCAGAACCCTTCATCCGGATAACGTCGGTGCAGGCCCTGCTTCCTATGGCTTAACCGATTCCATGGGCCGTATGCACGGTGATGCCCAATTTGCGGGTTCATCCAGCGTCCCTGCTCACGTGGAAATGATGGGATTAATCGGTATGGGCAACAATCCAATGGTTGGTGCGACTGTTGCTTGCGCAGTTGCCGCTTATGAAGCACTTAAAGGCTAATCACCAATCATTCATTATTACTTAATTAAGAAAAGCCTCGGCGAATTTTTTCGCAGAGGCTTTTTTGAAATTAAAACAAAGTAAATTTTAAAAGGCCGCTCCCGCTGCAGTTTTTATTGCAGAGAAAGCGGCTTTTGATTTGTATCATTTTTATTTCGTAAAACTGTCTATTACTTTTTGCACCTGAGTCGTATCGTCGCAGCAAACATAAACAACATATTTCCCATAAGTTTTGATAAATGGTGATTTCAACTTTGTCAGTTCGCCGGGCACATAGTTTGCAAATGCTTGAGTCTGATCTTTCACCCGTTGTTCCACGGCGCTCTGCACCATTTTAGCGGCATTCTCATCCTTACATTCCCAAACACCGATTTCCTCTGCAGTTGCACCGGTCCCCGCATAAACTTTCTGGCTCACGACCGTGGAATCATCCAGTCCAAAGAGCTTAAAGGCTGCTTTATCATTTAGAGGCGAAAGCTGATCTTTAAACGCCACTTCAGAAGCTAACTTATCGGCTGTTGCCGCAGCATCCAATTTTATTTCTTTCGCTCCGCATCCACCCAATAGCAGCAAAAATACACAGCAAAGCAAAATAAATACCCTTTTCCCTCGAATCATAAAAAATAGCCTCTCTCTTGATTTATGTTAACTTAAATTCATTATACCTCATGCTAAGAACAAAATACAGTTACAAAATCATTTCAAATTTTTACAAAAAAACGACCTGCATTTTAAAATGCAGGTCGTTTTAAAGTATTTTAATTGAATGGAACGAAAACGAATTTTTAAGCTTTACCTGCACAGCCCATCACGTCAGTAATCTTATGAGCCACCATATTCTTAACTGCTTCACGAGCAGGCCCAAGGTATTGACGAGGATCAAAGTGATCGGGATGCTCTGCAAAATACTGCCGAATGCAAGCCGTCATTGCAAGGCGGATATCAGAATCCACATTGACCTTGCAAACTGCCATTGCAGCGGCTTTTCTGAGTTCGCTTTCCGGAATTCCGATTGCGCCAGGCATATTTCCGCCATATTGATTGATCAATTCGACAAATTTCTGCGGAACACTGGAAGCACCATGCAGAACGATCGGGAATCCTGGCAGCCGATCGCTGACCTCTTTCAGAATATCAAGACGCAGCTTTGGATTCTGGCCAGGTTTAAATTTATAAGCGCCATGGCTGGTTCCAATGGCAATCGCAAGGCTGTCTACCCCGGTACGGGTAACAAAGTCCTGTACCTGATCTGGATCGGTATACATTGCTTTATCCGCTTCTACCGAAACTTCATCTTCAACGCCGCCCAAAGTACCAAGCTCTGCTTCAACCGTTACATTATATTTATGTGCATATTCGACCACTCGAGAAGCTTCTTCCACGTTCTCTTCATAGGGTTTGGAAGAACCGTCATACATTACGGAGGTAAATCCGTCATCGACGCAGGCTTTGCACATTTCAAAAGAGGGACCGTGATCCAGATGCAGAGCAATCGGGATTTCCGGATGCTCAATGACAGCCGCCTCTACCAGTTTGACCAAATAAGTAGGGTTCGCATAAGCACGAGCTCCTTTGGAAACCTGTAGAATCACAGGGGATTTTAATTCTCCTGCTGCTTCGGTAATTCCCTGGATGATCTCCATATTGTTGACGTTAAATGCGCCGATTGCATAACCGCCATTATAGGCCTTTTTAAACATTTCCGTTGTGTTAACTAATGGCATGGATATCACTCTCCAATCCTTCGTTTTAAAATTTCTGTATTTGATTATAACGCATCTAAATGAAAAAAGAAACAAAAAGAACGTATTTTTAAAGTTTTCTTCCGGAGGGGATTTTCTTCGGATCCGATAATTCCAAAGATTTTTTCTCCAAAAATAGTTCCGGATGCTGCCGGGAATAATAAAAAATATATTGCTGAGCAAGCCCTGCACCCTCTCCAAAATTTTCCGGCTTCATTCCAGGAAAAAGTGTCTTCATTGCGCGTTTCATCCAGACATCCATCGGAAAAGCTTCCATTCGGTGCAATCCGTAAAGCAAAACGCAGTCTGCTACCTTTGGTCCAACACCGCAAATCGTCATCAACTGAGCCCTTGCTTTTTCCAGCGGTATTTTTTGAAGAGAAACAGGATCAATCTCTCCGGCACAAACTTTTTGTGCCGCATCCAAAAGATAACGCGCACGAAATCCGCATCGAAGGCATGAAAGGTCTTCCGGTAAAAGGCCTAAAAGTTTTTGTGGTTCCGGAAATGCATATCCATCGTCAAATTTTTCTCCGAAATTTTCGCACAGCCGGGCAATAATCCCGCGAATTCTGGGAATATTGTTGTTTTGAGAAATGATAAAGGAAGCAAGTGCCTCCCAAAAATCCTGCCGCAGAATTCGGATGCCGGGTGCATATTGAACGGCTTCCTTTAAAACCGGGCTTATACAACTAAGCTTTTTTTGCAAAAGTCCATAATCTGCATCCAAGTCAAAATAAGTTCGCCAGATTGGATTATCTGCGAGAAAATTCTTCTCTTCCTGCTTAATAACACATCTTTTTCCAAATGCAATTCCAGAAAAAACGCCGTTTGGATTTTCTTCCCAGCGAAAGCATTGTCCACAAAATAATGTCTGCCGTAAATCGAGATCAGAAGCTGTCATCAGCTTTTCTCCTTTCGGTATGATTCTTAGAAAATCATACCATAAAAATACAAAAAGTTGAATGCCCTTTGCGGCAAAAATCTACAAAAAATTACTCTTTGTATACAAAAATACAGACAGTTGATTCCCCTTGTCAAAACCATTGTTAACATAAAAAATTATCTCCACAAAATGAATTTTTAATTTTTCCCCCTATCTGAGCCACTTATCAACACTTTCAACAGGGTTTTCCACCGGTTTCACCCCGCTTTTTCTAAAAAATTATGTAAACACCTGTAAATACAATCTGTATAATTCATAGATTCTTCGTTCTTTTTGAAGGAAGAAGAGGAAAGAAGTTGAAAGCGAGAATTTTGTAGAAAAAAAGTGCAAGGTTTGTCAACTTGTGTTATAATAAATAAATTATTAGATAAGGTAAAGGAGCGCCCATGAAAACGGATGCAAAACTAGAAATCAACAACAAAAACGATTCCAAAAAAGAAGGAATAATTGCCGGACGCAACGCAGTAAAAGAAGCGCTCAACAGCGGCCGCGAAATTGATACGCTGTTTGTTGTCCGTGGGGAACACAGCGGCAGCCTTGGCGCATTAATTGCCGAAGCAAAAAAGCGCGGCACCGTCATCAAAGAAGCAGATGCGAAAAAGCTTTCCTTCCTTTGTGGGGGATGTGCGCATCAGGGCGTTGTGGCAGTTGCTGCCGCTAAAGCATACGCTACACTCGACGATGTTTTTGCGCTGGCCAAATCCCGTAATGAACCGCCGTTTTTGATTGTGGCGGACGAACTGGAAGACCCTCATAACCTGGGGGCAATTCTGCGGGTAGCCGAATGTGCAGGAGCCCACGGTGTTATTATTCCAAAACGCAGAAGCGTTGGTCTCTCTTATGCAGTAGGAAAATCGAGCGCCGGAGCAATCGAATATGTGCCGGTTGTACGCGTCAACAATCTTTCTGCCACTCTGGAAGAACTAAAAAGCCGTGGTTGCTGGCTCTATGGAGCTGATATGGACGGAGAATCATGGTGTACTCTCGATTACCGTGGTCCATGCGCAGTTGTCATCGGAAGTGAAGGATTCGGTATCGGAAGACTCGTACGAGAAAAGTGTGACTTTATTGTCTCTCTTCCCATGAAAGGAAAAATCAACTCCCTCAACGCATCTGTTGCCTGCGGAATTATCTGTTATGAAATTGCACGGCAGCGATCCGGCCTTAAATCCAAGTAGAAAGTAGGGGATACGATGGACGAAAAGAAACAAAACCCAGGTTATTCCCTGGATGAAATTTTAGCAGAAACCGCGGCTAAAAAAGAAGCCGCCAAAAAATCGGCCGCTTCTGCTCCAAAAACAGAAAGCCCGATTCATAAAGTACCTTTAGAAGAAATTTCCCGCAATCCTTATGCAAAAGAAAACAAAAACCCATCTTCTCAAAAGCCAACCCCAACGCCTTCAAAAGCGTCTATGGAAAAGCAAAGTGAGACACAAAGCCAGAAAAAGAAAAAGAAAAAAAATTCTAAGGATCAAATCACCTCCGGTGAAAATGATATTTATTATGGTCTAAAGTTAAAATCCCGCGAAGAATACCAACGGGAATATGAAGAGACCATGTCTTTTAAACCAATCCGTCCGGAAGAAAATCCGAAGGGCGCTACAGGGACTTTTTCTTATTTGTTTGATCCCAAGCGCAAAAAAGAACGGGATCCAGAACTAGAAGAAAGATTTCGTAAACTTCATCAGGAGCGCCGCAAACGAGTTGAAAAAGTGGTACAAGATCCTGAGCAGGAAGATATTTTTTCCATTACCACCGCAATCAGCCTAAAAGAAATTCAGGAAGCCGCTGCTAAACGCGGTTCCAAAATGCAGTATAAGCCCATCGAAGAAAAAACCGCAAAAACCAATTTGGCCACCACGGAAAAGCCAGTTTTTCATAAACCGACGATGCCCTTAAAAACTTCCGCCGCTGCTAACGAAAAACCAGTTCCGGTAAAAGAGCCCACGATAACTCCGCCGCTGCCGCATAAAGAGTCTTCTGCGCCAAAAGTAGAAGAGCCGGTCACGCGACCAGAGCCTGTTCGAGAAAAAGCCTCTGCTCTCTTGGCCTCAGATTTTGCGATTAAACCTGTTAATAAAAAAGTTTCTTACCGCTATCAAACTGATCCCATTCATTTTATTGAGGTTGATGATCTTTCTTTTCCTCTAAAAGAAGCGGCCAAAACTTATTCCAAAAATGGCATGCCACAGGATGATGCCGTTGATTTTTTATCAGCCCGTAGAAAAGACTTGGAAAAGGTCAATCCAATTGAACCTTCTAAAAAAGAGGTTTCTGCCCCTGCGCCGATTTCGTCCATTGAAGTTCCGAAAGAAAAGCCAACCCAGCAAAAACTGACAGAGCCTATCAAAGCGGACGAAAAATCGAGACAGACTTCTCTGCCTGCCCCAAAACCAAAGAAAAAAAAACGCTCTCTTTTCCATCTTTCAGGCATGGACGAACCGGAAAATGATCCATCGGAAGAAGCATTGCCCAAAGAGGTCCAAGAAGTAGAAGATTACAGCAACAGCAATGATGCTCCTGCCATTTTTCACGATTTAAATGCAAATTTAAGAAAACTTTCTTTGCGTTTGGGTGTCACCGGAATTTCGACTATCCTGCTGCTGATCTTCGGCTGGCTGGGTGAATTCGGATTTTTTGGATTCCAACGGCTGAACATCACTGTTTACCTTATTTGTAACGTGATCTTCACTACGATCGCCTTTGTATTCTGCGAAGCAACCATTTGGAATGGACTAAAATCACTGTTCCGGTTCCATGCCAATTCGGATAGTGCGGTTGCAATCGCTGCAATTGCCGCTCTTGTTCAATCCATTATGGCGTTTTTCATGCAAACACGTTTTTCCTCTGGTTCTCTCAATCTTTATGCAAGCGTAGCAACTGCTGCATTGTTTCTCAATACATTAGGAAAATTCAGCATGATCAAACGGATTAACAAGAACTTTCATTTTGTTGTTTCGCCGGATAAAAAATATGCTGTGACGTTGTTTGAAGACTATAATACTGGCTTACAATTGGCAGATGGCTGTACAATGGATACCCCGGTGATCGCTTACCAGACCGAAACCAATTTCTTATCCCATTTTCTCCGTCTTTCTTACGAAGACGACCCAAGCGATCGCGCCAATCAAACGATTGCACCTGTTGCTTTTTTAGCAAGTTTGGTTCTCTGTATTATTACTTTAGTTCTGACAAAAGATGTTGTGACCGCATTTACTGCATTTGCAGCGGCAACTTGCATCACGACTCCTTTTATGAATTTACTAGCTGTAAATCTTCCGCTTGCAAGAATCAGCCGAATCGCTTCTCAGTGCGGCGGCATGGTGATCGGATTTCCTGCTGTTCAGCATTTCTGCGAATCAAATGCAGTGATGATGGATTCTCAGGATCTGTTCCCCAAAAACACGGTAATCCTAAATGGAATCAAAACTTTTAAAAACACTTCCATTGACGATTCTCTTATGGAGGCAGCAGCACTGATGATTGCCGCTCATTCTCCGCTTTCTTCTTTGTTTGATCAAGTAATTCATACACAGCACAAAAAGCTTCCGGAAGTTGAAAAATTTTCTTATACAGACGGACAAGGTTTAAGCGGTTGGATTAATGGTCATCGGGTTTTTGTTGGAAACCGTGAACTGCTCTCTGCTCATAAAATTGAGCCACCTGAAGAAGCCATTGAACAAAAATATATTCAGGGCGGAAAAAAGCTGGTTTATCTTGCAATTGGCGGGGAACTAATCGCCATGTTGATCATTACCTATAGCTGTGACCGCCGCCGCCTTCAGGAATTGCGCCGAATGGAGAATAACGGAATTTCTTTGATTTTACGCAATTGTGACCCAAATATCACCCCAACTTTTCTGGCCGAACTTTTTGGCTTGGATCCAAATGGCATTCGAGTCCTGCCAGAACGCTTAGGAGCGCTTTATGTTAGCCGTACCCGCGAGGCATGCGATGAGAAACCAGCCATGATTGCTACAAAGGGACGCCCTACGGCACTGATGCGTTTAGTGACCGCTTGTGTACGAGAGCGCGGAAACATCTCCATTGCCATTGTTCTTCAAAATGTCGCTGTTGTTCTCGGTTTCATAATGGTAGCATTACTTACCTGCTATTCCGGTTTACAGCAAATTTCCACCATGAGCCTGATTGTCTACGAATTTTTCTGGGCAATGGTGATTTGGCTTGTTCCAAAGCTGCGCAAACCCTAATCTTTTAAAATATAAACAACCAAAAGGCCCTGCGTCATTCTAATGACGCAGGGCTTTTTTTCAGCTTTTTACATTTTTAAAAATCTAATTTTTCGAAAGTAGAAATCGATTTTCGGTAAGCAATTCTTGTAAAAATGATATAAAGTACGAACCCAACCACCAACATGATCAGTTTTTGGGACAGATACATGGGATCTCTCGTATTCAGCTGATCGCGGAAAAATGGCACTGCAAAAACAAATACCTCTAAAATCACCATTACTGTAAAAAATACAATGCTGGAAATTGCAAAAGCTTTTCCCACTTTATCAGGTTTGCGATAATAAAGCACAAAAAAGATCAGGTTGAAAACCCCCATTAAGAAAAATACATTCCCAAAAAGCGCTATATTTGCATCCATCCCCGCCTGATTGCCTTCTGGAATTAAGTAGTTCCTTAAAAAGACAAACGGAATTGACACTAAAACTTGTATCATCTGCAAAAGGATCACAAACAGAAATCTTGCCTGCACAATAGATTTTTTTTGAATCGGCAGCAATAATGAATATTCAATATCATGATTCTCCCGCCCGCTAAGGCAATGAAAGAAGACAGCCAAACAGGTGTAAAAAAATATGACTTCATAAGGATAATTCGGTATCAACAGCAGCGCTGACAGCAGTAAAAACAACGGCGCTGTGGGATGCAGTGCAATCTTGATCTCTTTATAAATCAAATTTTTCATGCTGATTCCCTCTTCTCCAAATGAATCATAATGGATTCCAAGTCCGCCGGATAGTAATCAAAATTCCCTTGCGGCAGATGATCTTTATAGAAAAGAGCACTGAATCCGTCTTTTTCGCGCTTATATCCCGCAAGATATGGTTTTAATGGTCCTGTCATTTGCTCTTTGGAAAAATTGCAGAGAACAAATTGATTCTGAAATTCTTTTAGCTTTCCTCTCCCAATTATTTCTCCTTTTTTTAAATAGAGAATCTCTTCTGCACATTTTTCTAAATCCGAGGTAATATGGGTCGAAAACAAAATCGTAACGCCATCTTCTTCAACAAGATCCAAAAACACATCCAGCAGATCATCTCTAGAAACCGGATCCAGTCCACTGGTAGGTTCATCGAGGAGCAGCAGTTTTGCCCGATGAGAAAGCGCCAGCGCCAAAGAATATTTTACTTTCATGCCTGCCGAAAGGGAATCCGGCACTTTATCTTCATCCAGTTCAAAGCGTTTTAAATACTTTTTATAAGCTGCTTCATCCCACTGCGGATAAAATCTTTTCGTAACCGAAGTAATGGTACGCAGTTTCTTTTTCGGATAAAAAGAAATCCCCCCCGAAACAAAGCCGATCTTCTGCTTAATTTCAAATTCATTCTCCTGAAAGGACTGTCCAAAAAATTGAATCTCCCCCTTATCCGGATGAACAAAATTGAGCAAAGATTTTAGGGTTGTGGTTTTCCCCGCTCCATTTCTCCCAATAAATCCGGTAATGACACCCTCTTGCAGCTCAAAACTAACATTTTTTAACGAAAAAGATGGATAAGATTTCGAAAGTCCCGAAACCGATAAAACTGACATTCTGATCTCCCCTTTCTATTTTTGTATTACTTGTATTACTAATTATACCAGTGCCCTTTTAAAAGTCAAGAAAAAACAGCAGGCTTTTTCGACAAATTGAGCTGTTTTTTAAATCGTTCCAATTTTGAGCCCACAAAGAAGCAAAATTCCCTTTATTTTTTCTTTCTATCCCATTGATCAAAAATTATTTTATTTGCATTTTACAGACTCATTTAAACACTTTGTACAAAAATTCTTATTTATTTTTTTAAAATTTGCCTTATTTGAAAAGATATTTGATGCTTTTCGAAAGAAAATCCTATAGATTCTGTCCGCAATTCCAATTATACTATCCAATAGTAAGGCAGAGAAACATCAATATTTGTGCAAAGGTACAAGTAGTTTCTCAAAAGCCAAAAGAAAAACAGGAGGTTTTTGTATGAAAAAGATTCTCGCAGTACTCATGGCAGCTGCCATGATCGCAGCCGCTACAACGGGCTGTGGCAGCAGCACCAGCAGCTCAGCCGCTGCATCCGGATCTGGTGCGGCTTCCGGCGCCGCATCTACCGCCAGTGCAAAAGACGTTTACATCGGTTCTTGTATCTACAAATTTGATGATACGTTTATGACCGGCGTTCGTAATGCAATGACTACACGCGCAAATGAAATTGGTGCGAAACTTGATCTGGTGGACTCCCAGAACAAGCAAGCTACCCAGAGCGAACAAGTCGATACTTACATTACTAAGGGCGTTAATGCACTGGCCATTAACCCAGTCGATCTGACCGCCGCTGCTCCTTTGATCGAAAAAGCAAAGGCTGCCAGTCTGCCAATCGTATTCTTAAATCGTCAGCCTTCCGATACCGATATTGCCTCTTATGATAAAGCATATTATGTCGGCGCGGATGCAAAACAGTCCGGCACCATGTCTGGTGAAATTATTGCCGATTATTTTAAGGCGCATAAAGAAGCTGATAAAAATAAAGACGGAAAGATCCAGTATGTAATGCTTCAGGGCGAACCCGGACATCAGGACGCAACCCTTCGTTCTCAGGCCGCTCCGGCTGCTATTGAAGCTGCTGGATTCCAGACTGAGGCTCTTGCAAAAGATACCGCAATGTGGGATAAAGCACAGGCAACAAACCTGATGAACACTTGGATCACCTCTGTTGGTCTTGATAAGATCGAAGCAATTCTTGCGAATAACGATGATATGGCACTGGGCGCAATCGAAGCTTTGAAAGCACAAGGCTACAACACCGGCGACAGCTCCAAGTACATCCCAGTTGTCGGCGTCGATGCAACGGCTCCTGCTCTGGAAGCAATGAAAGATGGTTCCATGCTGGGCACCGTTCTGAATGATGCAAAGAGCCAAGCAAAAGCAACTGTCAACATTGCCGCTGCTGCTGCAGAAGGTAAAGAGATCAACGAAGAAAACGTTGGCTACAAACTCTCTGATGCTACCGGCAAAGAGCAAACAGATGGACATTACGTTTGGATTAACTACGTAAAGGTTACTGCTGACAACTACAAAGATTATCTCTAAAATTCAGCGTTGACTAAATTTTCTATCTAAGTCTGTCCACGGGGAACGCGAAAGCAGGCGCTTTCCGTTCCCCGTTATTTTATAAAAAAAGGAGGATCGCTGATGGGTGAATATGTACTGGAAATGAATAATATCACCAAAGAGTTCCCCGGAGTAAAGGCGTTGGACAACGTCAGTTTAAAAGTCCGTCCCGGTAGTGTACACGCACTAATGGGTGAAAATGGAGCCGGAAAATCCACATTGATGAAATGCTTATTTGGCATCTATGCAGAAGACAGCGGAGAGATCATTCTAGACGGAAAACCCCAGAAGATCAACAGTTCCAAGCAGGCACTGGATCTGGGGATTTCCATGATCCACCAGGAACTGCATCCGATCCGGTTTCGGCCGGTCATGGAAAACATCTGGCTGGGGCGCTTCCCAAAGACAGGGCCTGCGGTTGATCATAAAGCCATGTATGAAAAAACCAAGAAACTTTTTAAAGAAGTCGATCTCGATGTAAACCCAAAAACCTTGGCGGGAAATCTTTCTGCTTCGACGCTGCAATTGGTCGAGATTGCAAAGGCAGTCAGTTATAATTCAAAGATCATTATCATGGATGAACCCACTTCCTCCTTAACGGAGAATGAAACGGCACATTTATTCAAGATCATTAAAAAGCTTCAATCGGAAGGACGCGCGATCATCTATATCTCGCACAAAATGGAAGAGATTTTAAAGATTTCCGACGAAGTAACCATCATGCGAGACGGTCAATGCGTTGGTACTTGGCCGGCAAACGAACTAACCACTGATCTGATTATCAGCCGAATGGTCGGTCGTGATATGACCAATCGTTTTCCACCTAAGGAGTACACTCCGGGTACAGATGTTGTTTTTAAAGTTGATGATATCTGCTCCCCTCTGCCGCGTTCTTTTCAGCATGTCAGTTTTGAAGTTCATCGCGGTGAAATTTTCGGGATCGGCGGTCTTGTCGGTGCGCAGCGTACTGAGACCGTAGAGGCAATTTTTGGACTGCGTCAGATTGCTTCCGGGACGATTTATAAAGACGGCAAAGAAATCAAAATCAAAAGTCCACGAGATGCCATGAAGCACGGTTTTGCACTTTTGACAGAAGAGCGCCGCTCTACCGGAATTTTCCCCACTCTTTCGGTATTGGACAATACTGTGCTCGCTACAGAAAATGAAGGGAAATTGGTTCATCACGGCGTAATTAATGATTTTGCGCGCAAAAAAGCTGCAACGGACAGCAATGCTTCTATGCGCACAAAGACTCCAAGCATGGCGGAACAGATGCAAAATCTCTCCGGCGGCAATCAGCAAAAAGTTCTAATTGCTCGATGGCTTTTAACCGATCCGGATATTTTGATTTTGGATGAGCCTACTCGAGGAATCGACGTCGGTGCAAAATATGAGATCTACACAATTATGCAACAGTTAATTAAAGAAGGAAAATCGGTAATCATGATCTCCTCCGAAATGCCGGAGTTACTTGGGATGTCTGACCGGATCATGGTTATGTGTGAGGGTCGTGTAACAGGAATTCTGCACGCAAATGAATGCGACTCGATAAAAGTAATGGAACTTGCAACGAAGTTCATGTAAAATTTCTGTGATTTCCCATTGCACAAAATGGAAAAGGAAGTGAGGTCCAATATGGGAGCAACCGCAAAAGCCACGAACACAATCACTCGCAAAAAATATGCAACAATTTTTGCGTTAATAGGCGCTGCATTGATTCTAATTTCTATCATTGTTGCAGTTGCCGCGCCAAAGGATCAAGTTTATGATCTTTGGATGTACATTTTGCTGGTTGGCATTGCTACCAGCGCATATGGAGTTTCTCAGCTGCTACGAAAAGAACAGCATAGTGTTCCTGTTGAATTCACAAAATCAAACGCAAAAACATTTCTAACAAACAATGCGATTATGATTGCTCTTCTGGCTCTAGTCGTATTTATCATGATCAAGGAACCCCGTTTCATGAAATATCAGGTTTTGCTTGATATTATGACACAGGCATCCCCCCGTCTGATCATCGCATTAGGCATTTGCTTTACGCTGTTAATTGCAGGTACCGATCTTTCCGCAGGTCGTATGGTTGGTTTAGCCGCTGTGCTTTCTACCTCGATGCTGCAAACCGAAACTTACGCAAACCGTTTCTTCCCGAATCTACCACAATTGCCGGTTATTATTCCAATTCTGGCCGGAATAGCTGCCTGCGTTTTGTTCGGTGTTTTAAATGGATTCCTCGTGGCAAAATTCGATATGCACCCCTTTATTGCAACGTTGGCTACCGAGGTTATGATTTACGGTGCATGTAGCCTTTATTTCGATATGCCGCCAAATAACTCTCAGCCAATCGGTGGTGTTCGTCCGGATTTTACTGTAATCGGTCAAAAAAAGGTCTTTCAAAATATTGGCGGAAGTACCTTCGTAGGCATTTCAGTACTGATTCCGATCGCGCTTATCACCTGTATCATCATTTGGTTCGTTCTGAACAAAACAGTGTTTGGCAAAAATGTTTACGCAGTCGGCGGTAACCGTGAAGCCGCTGTCGTTTCCGGCGTAAATGTTTTTAAAACCATTATGATGATCTTCATTTTGGCCGCATTTCTTTATGGCATTGCAGGTGTTCTGGAAGCTGCCCGTACAGCAGGCGCTACCAATAACTACGGCAACGGCTACGAATTGGATGCAATCGCCGCCTGCGTAGTCGGCGGCGTATCCTTAAACGGTGGCATTGGCAAAATTGGAGGCATTGTTTCCGGCGTCCTAATTTTCACCGTTATTCAATATGGTCTTCAGTTCATCGGTGTCAGCCCCATGTGGCAGCAAGTGATCAAAGGCATTATTATTGCCGTTGCTGTTGCAATTGATATGGGCAAATATCGCAGAAGATAATCTTTTCCTCTTTTTCAGAAATCTCTTGGAAGGCGAAGCTTTGGCTTCGCCTTTTTATTTTTATACGAATTCATAAGAAAAGCTACAGTTGCAGAAAGGAAAGACTAATGATAAAATAGAGAAAAATAAGTTTTTTTGATTGAAATTTTTATACATTATTAGGAGACTGAAAATGTCGTATTATCGTATTATCCTCGCGGATGATGAGGAAGAGATCCGGGAAGGTATTATTCGGAAAATTGCGTGGCAGTCTCTTGGATTTGAGATCGCCGGCGCCGCAGAAAACGGACTGGAAACATTGGAAATGGCAGAACGACTGCATCCAGATGTTATTTTAACCGATATTCGTATGCCTTTTATGAGCGGATTAGAAATGGCTGCTAAAGCGGCAGCATTGCTTCCTTCTGTTAAATTTATTATTCTCTCCGGTTATGATGACTTTGAATACGCACAAAAAGCCATCCAGCTAAACGTAGTGGAATATCTTTTAAAGCCGGTAAACGCGGCCGATCTTACAAAAGTTTTACAGCGTTTAAAAATTCGTCTGGATGATGAATCCGCAAGCCGTCGAGATGTAGAAACACTGCGTCGTCATTATGAAGAGAGCCTTCCGGTGATTAAGGAGCAGTTTTTTGTAAGCCTTTTGGAAGGTCGCGTTTCAAAATCACGGCTTCAATCACAAGCAAAATTGTTTCAGCTTTCTACTGACCGCTCCTGCTGGGCAGTCGGTCTGATTCATGCTGACCTCAATTCTCACCAAACAGAAAACAATACTCCTTCTGCACTGCATGGAAAAGAGGAACTGGTCCCGATTTCGCTGCTGCGTACCACCGAGGAAATTTTAGGTTCCTATTGTCAATTTCAATCTTTCCTTTATTCTGAAGACGTAGCACTGCTCTTTGATTTTTCCGAACCTGGTTCCACCGGTATAGCCGTCAGCCGATTAAATGAAATCTGCAAAAGAGGGGAATCCATTCTGGGCATGCGAATTTTTGCCGGAATCGGGAGCCCCTACAGCCTTTCCAATCTTCATTTTTCTTATCGGGAAGCTCAAAATGCTTTAGATTATGGCTGTATTCACGGATACAGCCGTGCAAATTATATTAAGGACGTAGAACCCAACACTTCAATCCAACTGCAGTTTGGCGAAGAAGAAGAGCGCACTGTGATCAGTGCTATCAAGCTTGGCGGTGAAAATGAAATTCGTCAGGTACTCAACTATTTGTTTTCCAAACTGGAAAAGCAGCCTCTCTCTATGACACAGTATCAGATTTACATCATGGAGGTCATCACGACTCTCATGAAAATCACACACGATTATGCCATCTCTCCGGAAGATATTTTTGGAAAAGATATGGACTTTCTGAACGCGCTTTCTTCTCTGCATACACCTGCGGCTATGAAAAGCTGGCTAACGGAACATTGTTTAACACTCAGCGCCTGCATTAAGCGGGAACGTGTAGATTCTTCGAAGCTTCTGGCACAGAACGCTCAACAGTTTATTCAGGAGCATTATAGCAATCCATCCATTTCCGTTGAAACGCTTTGTTCTTTTCTGCATGTGAGTCCCGCTTATTTTTCAACGGTTTTTAAGCGCGAAACAGAACAGAGTTTTGTCTCCTACTTAACAGATGTCCGACTCCAAAACGCGCTCAATCTTCTTGATACAACTAACGATAAGACCTATATGATTGCAGAAAAAGTCGGCTATACAGAGTCCAACTATTTCAGCTATGTTTTTAAAAAACGGTTTGGCGTTTCGCCTTCCAAGTATCGTTCTAATCAAGAACATCCTTCGAATAATCGGAGCGCTGAATCATGAAGCAGCGTCTACATACTCTACTTGATAAATTTGGACATCTTTTAAAAAAGCGAAGCCTGCAGTTCACACTCTCGCTCACTTTTACTTTGGTTGCAATTGCAGGCATGATCGTCGTTACGCTAACACTCTCTTCCCGCTTTACAAAAGCCAACGAAAAAATGATCTCTGAAGACAATCAGCGAGTTTTAAGCGGAATCAACCTAAATCTTGATAATTATCTGCACAACATTATGCGTGTTTCTGATTCCATGTACTACCGCGTCATCAAAAGTGTAAATTTGGATACTGCTTCCGATATGGACACCGTCAATAAGGACATGGCGCTTTTCTACAACACTTACAGTGATCTTCTGGTCTCAGTCTCTCTTTTTTCAGATAACGGCACCGTTTTATCCTCCGAACCGCTGCAGCAATTAAAGAGCAACGTTAACGTAAAAGATCAGAATTGGTTTCAAAGTGCTAAGAAAAAAATTGAAAATGTACATTTTTCGGTGCCGCATGTACAGAATCTTTTTGTGGATTCGAATGACCCTTATCGATGGGTTGTCTCTCTTAGCCGCTCGGTAGAATTCACCCGCAGCGGTTCTATTTACCATGGTGTTCTTCTAGTCGACATGAATTTCAGCGGAATTGAACAGATCTGCAAAAATGCAGATTTAGGAGAATCAGGCTATATTTATTTAATCAGCAATGACGGCGAAATCATCTATCATCCCCGTCAGCAGTTGATTTATTCCAACCTAATTCACGAAAACAATTCGGCGGCTGCGACTTACAGTGACGGAAATCATACGGAAATCTTTGAAAATGAAGAGCGCATGGTCTCGGTAAAAACGGTTGGCTATACCGGCTGGAAAATCGTCGGCGTTGTTCCAATAAAAGATATCACTGCCAATTATACAGAGCTGCAAACTTATATCTGGTTCTTTGCATTCTTTACCATTTTTCTTTTGGCTTCTGCAAACTTGTTTTTATCCTCCAGAATTGCAAACCCAATTAAAGAATTGGAGCAATCTGTTCGAGAACTGGAAAAAGGAAATCTTTCTGCACCAATTTCTATCGGAGGTTCCTATGAAGTACGTCATTTAGGTTCTGCGCTTCGTTCCATGGCAGAACAGATGCGAAAACTGATGGACGACATCGTCGCCGAACAGGAAAGTAAACGTAAAAGTGAAATGGACGCGCTGCAGGCACAGATCAACCCGCACTTTCTTTACAATACCCTGGATTCTATTGTCTGGATGATCGAAAATGAACACTATGACGGTGCGATTGAAATGGTTACCGCACTTGCTAAACTATTCCGCATTAGTCTTTCCAAAGGAAAAACCGTGATTTCAGTAAAGGACGAACTGGAGCATGTACGTAATTACCTAACCATTCAAAAAACACGTTATAAAAATAAATTTATTTATACGATGGAAGCACAACCCGAAGTTCTTTCCTGTGCAACTATCAAACTGATCGTCCAGCCGCTTGTGGAAAATGCAATTTATCATGGCATGGAATTTATGGACGGCGACGGTGAAATTCATATTCGTGCTTACCAAAAAGAAAAAGATCTCTTTATTGACGTTGTGGATAATGGGCCAGGTATGCCCCCAGAGCAAGCAGAGTCACTCCTTCTAGAAAGCCCTCAAAAGCCAAAGGCAGGAAAAGGTTCCGGTGTTGGCTTAAGAAATGTCAACGAGCGTATTCAGCTCTATTTTGGAAAAGAGTATGGCTTAAAAATTCTAAGCCAACCGGACGAAGGGACACTGGCAAGGATTCATCTCCCCGTTAAAACTATCGCCGAAGTGACCGGAAAAGGGGGCGATCCCATTTGAAAAAGCATCGCAGTTTGATTGTCTTTTCAGTCATTCTTATCTTTTTTCTGATTTTTCTGGCCATTATTTCCCAAGGCATTCGTTTTTCTCAGACCCAACCGGAGATTCGAAAAATTTCTTTTCTTGCGGGTGGAAAAAAAGGAGAAACTTGGTCTAAAATGGAACAAGGAATTACGCAGGCGGCATCTGATTATAAAGTAGAACTCACTCCTGTTTATCTTTCCAAAGAGAATGACGCACAGGAACAAATTCAGATGCTGGAACGTGAAGTGGAAAATGGTGCAGATGCCATTGTGATTGCCCCCGTTAATTCGAAAGACCTAGAGGAGCCAATTCGAAAAGCTTCCCATTCGATTCCGGTCGTCACGATTGATTCCGAGATTGCAGGCGCTGACGATATTCCTTATATTCACTGTGATAATACTGCCTTAGGAGAAACGTTATCCGAGCGAATGCTGAATGATCCAGCAAAAGCTGAAAAACCGATTGCACTTGTAAACCGTAATCTTTCCAGGACCAGTTGTGCTGAACGTTATCAGGGGTCTAAATCAAAGCTGCAGGAAGAAAACGTTTCCTTTGTGGAATGGGCTCTCCCCGAAGATTCTACCGAAGCTTATAATCAACTGCTTACCCTTTTGCGCGGATCATCGGTGAGCAAAGTCACTGCGTTTGACAGTGACACATCTGAACTTGTCGCCAAAGCAGAACAAGAGCTATCCCCCTCCGGCGTTACCTCTGTACAAATTTTTGGCGTCGGCTCTACTCGTCAGGTAGTCTCCTATCTGGAAGATCATGTTATTTCTGCTCTGGGCGTTCAAAATGAATTTAACATCGGCTATCTGGGCCTACAGAAAGCCGTAAATATCTTAAATAAACAACCTTTACAGAACACAGTGATTGATTATTCCATTGTAAATGGAGAAGATCTTTATACAAAAGAAAATCAACGCCTGCTCTTTCCATTCTCTCAATAATTTATAGTTAATTCCGGTAAAAAGGAGGCTCTACTTATGAAATTCTGGAAACGTACCATTTCTTTACTGATTGTGGCCGGACTTTTTCTCTCTATCTGCGGCTGTTCAGACAATAAAAAATCATCTCAGTCCATCGAAACAATTCGAATTGGCATCGCTGCCTATCGTATGGATGACGCTTTTATTTCCTCACTCTGTGACAATATGGAACAGTATGCTAAAAAACAGGAGTCTCTTTTGGGAAAGAAAATTATTCTTACTATCGCGGATGGCAAAGACAATCAGTCCATTCAAAATGATCAGGTTGATAACTTTATCAACCAAGCCTACAACGTGATCTGTGTAAACGAAGTAGACCGCACAGTCTCGGCAGTCATTATCGATAAAGCTCAGCGGGCCAATATTCCGATTATCTTTTTTAACCGTGAACCGGTTCAAGAGGATCTGCAAATGTGGAATAAAGCCTATTATGTAGGCACCGACGCCAAACAGTCCGGCATGCTGCAGGGACAAATGGTTCTGGATGCACTTAAAAGGAACCCCTCTATCGACAAAAATGGGGATGGAAAGTTGCAGTATGTAATGCTGGAAGGGGAACCTGTTCATCAGGATTCCGTTTTGAGGACCGAGTATTCTGTAAAGTCCATCACAGACGGCGGAGTTCCTATGGAAAAACTTGCGAATGCTTCTGCAAACTGGCAGCGCAATCAGGCTTCTTCTAAGATGCAGCAATGGTTGGACAGTGGCTTAGGTGATCAGATCGAAGTCGTTATCTCCAATAACGATGATATGGCATTGGGCGCAATCGAAGCACTCAAAAAGAAAAATCTTTTGCATTCAAACGGTGGACCTTTGGTGGTAGGAATTGATGCGATTGAACCGGCTTTGGATGCCATTCGGGACGGATCTCTTTACGGAACCATTAAAAATGACGCCGACGCACAGGCCGAAACCATTGTCGGAATGGCTTGTATTCTTTCAGCCGACGGCGATCCTTCTCAGTCTTATCCGGTTACGGATGGCCAGTATGTACGTATTCCGCATTCCATTATAACCGCTCAAAATTTACAAACTACCACGTCCTCTTCTTTAGTTGGTTGAACTTGTAAAAATTATTCAAATATGATAGAATAATATAAAAATTTTTTTTAAAAAGGTGGGAGTACAGATGAAAATTCAGGAATCCGGAGAAAACTATCTGGAAACCATCCTGATTCTTCAGGAACGTACCGGAAATGTTCACTCTGTCGATATTGCACGAGAGATGAATTTTTCAAAGCCAAGTGTCTGTAGAGCAGTTTCAGTTCTTCGAAAAGCAGGTCACTTGACAATGGCAGAAGACGGACAGATTACCCTAACCAGTTCCGGTAAAAAAATTGCAGATAATATTTATGCGCGGCATCGTTTTTTAACAAATTTTTTGATTTCTATCGACGTAACCCCAGAGGTTGCCGCAGCCGATGCCTGTCGAATTGAACATGATATCAGTGAAGAAACCTTTGCGCGTCTACAAGAACATTTTCTGCAGAAATAAAAATTGTTAATTTGTGCAGATTTCCTTTTTGATATCACAAATCCCCCAATCGTAGAAAAATAAAACTACGATTGGGGGATTTGTTTCTCTTTTTTACAACATTGAAGAAAGTACAGAAGCCTTTGTTACAATTCCCAAAAGTCTGCCGTCTTCTCCTAAAACCGCAAGTGGATATTTTGCCTTAGCAGCTACCGGCATAACATCACTAATCAAAGTATCGGGTGTTGTTGTCTCTACATCATGAAGCTGTACCTCCGCAAGAGAAAGACGCTCTCGGCTGCTTCTGACCGCACCCTCGATATTAACGATTCCCTGCAATTTAATTTCATGATCAACCACATATGCAGTAGAAGTTCCGTTTCTTTTCATTTCCTGAATTGCAAACTGCGGGCTGTCCTTGAGCCGCACAACACAAGAGGGCGTCATCATGATATGCTTTACCGTAAGGACTTTTGTCTTATCGGCACTGCCAATAAATTCGCGCACATAGTCATCTGCCGGATGAGCGCTCATTTCCTCCGGTGTTCCAACCTGAATCAACCGGCCATCACGCATAATCGCAATCTGATCCCCAAGCTTAAATGCTTCATCAATATCGTGCGTGATAAAAATAACCGTCTTTTTAAGCTTGCGCTGAATCGATAAAAGTTCAAATTGCATATCTTTTCGAACTAATGGGTCCAAAGCGGAAAACGGTTCGTCCATCAGAAGGACTTCCGGATCATTTGCAAGTGCTCGAGCAATCCCCACGCGCTGTTTCATGCCGCCGGAAAGATCATTGATAGAGGAATGCTCCAGCCCTTTTAAGCCTACCATTTCAATCATTTCGGCAGCTTTGCGTTCTCTCTCTATCCGAGGGACCCCTTTCACTTCCAATCCATAGGCAACGTTTCCCATCACATCCCGGTGTGACATCAGACCAAAATTTTGAAAAACCATCGAAATTTTATCCCGACGATAATGAAGCAAATCATTTTTTCCAAACTGATCAATTTTACTGTCCTCAAAAATCACTTCACCGGAAGTAGGCTTATGAAGCATATTGAGCGTTCTGACCAGTGTAGATTTTCCGGATCCAGATAGGCCGATAATGACAAAAATACTGTTCTTTTTGACCGAAAAGCTAACGTCCCACAAAGCCAGCGTCACACCAGTTTTTTCAAAGATTTCATCTTTTTCGGCGCCAGCTTCCGCCAGTTTGGCAGCTTCCTGCTTATTCACTCCATAGAGTTTTGTCAGATGGCTAACCCGAATCATGTTTTCTTGGTTTGGATCTTCTTCCGTATGAGTTCCCAAAAATTCTAAATTATTATCTGCCATCTGTCTTTTTCTCCCCTTTCTTGAGCATTCCCTGCGTCATGCGATCCATCAAAATTGCAACGATAACAACTGCACTGCCCGCTAATAAGCCACGTCCAATCTCAATCCGGTTGACACTGATCAAAACTTCCATTCCAAGTCCGGAAGCTCCAATCATAGAACAAGTAACTACCATGGACATCGCCATCATAAGCGTTTGATTGACACCGGTTAAAATGGTTGGCATTGCCTGCGGGATCTGCACTTTCCACAAAGTCTGCATACGGGTAGAGCCAAATGACTTCGCTGCCTCCACCACTTCAGGATCAACCTGTCGGATTCCGTGGCTAGTTAGTCTAATGACCGGCACAATCGCATAAACCAAGGTTGCAATAACTGCCGGTGCTTTTCCCAATCCAAAGAACAGGACCGCCGGGATCAAATAAACGAAGACTGGCATGGTCTGCATCGTATCTAGAATTGGTCGAACAATTCGATTGGCACGGTCGCTGCCCGAAATCAAGACTCCGATCGGCAGCCCCAGCAAAAGTGAAATCAGTACAGAAGCAATTACAATAGAAAGCGTCTCATACATCATATCCCACAACCCGATCATACCAATCACAGAGAGCAAGACCGCATATAAAACGCCGGTACGAATCTTATGATTCATTTTCCAGCCGGCAATAAATACCAAGGCCAGCATCAACCACCATGGAATAATCGAAAGAATTCCAGAAATGGCAGAAATCAAACTGTTAATTCCGTTCTTCTGTGCATTAAAGAAAGCAGCGCCAGACGAGGCAAAAGACTTAACCGAAGTATCAAAAGAGGTAACATCAATCGGAAGCTGAAATGGGAACTCCAAAAAATAATTTTTCTTTTTTTCTGTCAGTCCCAGTGAAGCCTTTACTGCTTCCGCTTTATCAGGATCCTGTACCCATTGGTTTACCAAATCCTGATGCTTCGTTAAGAACCATTTAGCAGTATCCGTATAACTGATGCCAGGGTTGTCCTGCATATAAGCAAGCGCCTCGTTAATCAGTGCACTCGAAGTACGATAACGTTTTAAAAAGGAACAGTAGTCTGCATTGTTTGGATTATTTGCAAACGAATTACTTGTTGCAATCGTTACATCAACGGATGGGCAGGCAGTACGTCCCTCTTTATAGCTCGCAGCATCTGTATAGGGAACATCGTCCAAAAGCACCATATCAAGCTTTCCCAAAAGCCATGTGGGGCTCCAATAATAGCCGACAATGGGCTCTCCTTTCTGGTAGGCAGAAGTAAATGCCGCCGAAAGTGCCGAATCTGAACCAGGCTGAAAATAATTATACATAGAATCGAGGCCATTAAATGAAACCTTTTTCTTCATGATCTCATTTACTTCCCACCCGGGAATTGCCCCATAAATTCTGCCCTTAGAAGGGTTTTCGGGATCTTTAAAAAGACTTGCATACTTTTTGAGGTCCTGCACCGTTTTCAAATCCGGCGCCATAGGCTCAATCCCACGTGAGGCGTCGCCTTCGATCACATAGCGCGGCACATAGAATCCCTGAATATTATCATCAAAATTTGTTCCCATCTCTTGAAAGAGACCGGCTTTTAAATCAACTGCATAGCTTTGAATATTATCGGTCCACTCTTCCATGTTCACATCAATCTCACCTTTTGTGAGTGCCTCATGCATAATCGGTGTAGACCCGGAAGTTTCCGACCATGTATACCCATACCCGGACTGCGCAATCAAACCCGCAACCGCATTGTTAAAACGGACACTGTCCCAGCCAACATCTGCAAATTTAATTTCTCCTTTGCTGCTGGAAGAATTGCCGCATCCAGTAAACTGTACACAAATTCCCAATGCCAAAACAACAGTCAACAGTACTGACAGCACTCTTTTCATCTTTTCTCCTCCTTTTAAAAAAATTAAATAATACTTTTTTATTATATCATAAAATTTTGTCTTAATATTGCTTTCCATTCTTTATTTAAAAATTGTTTAAAATTAGGAAGCTTAAAACAATCTTGTACCTTTTTGACAAGACGCGTATAATCATTTTATCGAAAGGAAGAGGATGAGACGAAAAATGGAAATTGAGCGAAAATTTTTAATGGAGAAAGAGCCCCGGGAACTTCCGATTTTGGAGCAAGCAGTTGTTTATCAAGGCTACCTCTGCACAAAGCCAACCGTGCGAATCCGGAAAAAACAAGTTGCAAATAATGCCCCTACCTTTCGGCTCTGCATTAAAGGCAAGGGCACTTTACGCCGCACCGAAGTAGAGACTGATCTTACAGAGCAGCAGTTCACCGAACTTTGTGGACTTCTTTCGCGCGAGATGGTAAAAAAGGATTACACCGTCTATGCGCTGCCCGATGGAAAAAAGCTAGAATACAGTGTGGTCGACTCTGGAAAACCAACTTCTTTCTGCTATGCAGAAGTAGAATTTTCTTCAACAGAGGAGGCAAATGCGTTTATTCCGCCTGAATTTTTAGGGCGGGAAGTTACCGAAGTTCGCGGATTTACCATGTCGGACTACTGGGAAAAGACTTCAAAATAAGCTACGATTTTTTAAAAATAAAAAAGCGTGTGCCAAAATAGACACACGCTTTTCTTAGACTTTTTAATGATTAAAAATCCATTTTGTTCATTGCAAGACCGGTGATTAGCTTCGGATAAAAATAAGTGGATTTTTGTGGCATTTTTTCTCCAGCCGCCGCTACGTCCCGAATCTGCGTTACACGAGTAGGATTCATCAAAAATGCGCACTGACTCTTTTTCTGCCGCACACTTTCGAGTGCTTCATCCAAATCACGGGTATAAGATAGATTGATCTGCTTTGCCATATTTTCCTTGTCGATTCCAAGATACTTTTCAAGGATCATCGTATGGAGTACGGCAACATCTAGTTCCTGACTTGCCTTGGATTTTTCCGGCAGATAAGTTTTCATCACGGCAGGATCCTTTAAGACAAGCAGATTCCAACTTTCGCCGCCGCAGTAACAAGCAAACGCTTTTTCGCCCTTCTGATAGCATTCGTTCAACGTTGCCTGAATCTTGTCGGTTCCTTCGTAAGAGGTCACCTGAAATTCCTGTTTGCAGTCCTCTAAAAGCTTTTTCTCATCAAAATTCGGAAGGTCATGGATCAAACGATGGGTCGGAAAAACGACCAGCCCCTCATTCTCCATATCCACCAGCATCATCATGCAGTAATCCGGTTCCGGCGAAATTACGCCCTGCTCCCGGCACCAGTTGCGGAAATTGAGCGCTGTTTCATAGCGATGATGACCATCTGCAATATAAAGTTTTCTCATGGAAAAATCATTGCAGATTGCCTCAATGGCCACCGGATCATTGACGATCCACATCCGGTGCGTCACGTTTCCATCAGAAAATTCATACCGCGGCGTATCCTTAGAGAGTGCATCAATCCTGGATTTCGTTTTGTGCTGTTCATCCATATAAAGGGAATAAATTTGACTAAAATTACAATGCGTTGCCTTCATTAGATGGAAACGATCTTCTTTTGCCTTGCTGAGTGTTTCCTCATGCGGCAAAATAACGCCTTTATCAAATTCAATCAGCTTAACCCGACAAATCAGGCCCTTAATTTTCTTTGTTTGGCCGTAAGCTTTAAACTCTTCCTCATAAATATAAATCCCCGGCTGAGTATCCTCGCGGAGGATGCCGTCTTTGAGCCAGGTATCAAGCGTGCGGCCAGCCTCTCCATAAGGATCTTCTCCCTTGGGCAATTCCAGACGAATCACATTTTGAGGATTTTCGTCAAGATAGGCTTTTCGCTGCTCTTCACTGATGATATCATAAGGTGGACAGGTTAATTCCGCAATTTTTCCTGCCTTATCTGTATAGCGAAGTGCTCGAAATGGTTTGATAATTGCCATACACTATAACCCTCCTACTGTTTTTTGAACTTTTATACACTCTATTTTAAACGGTGACACTGTTTCCGTCAAGCAAAACCCAACTTTAAGAATCACGGAATCTTCACATAATGTTCAGATAGTATTTTTATAATAGAAATTAATTTGTGCCCGAAACTTTCATAAAGCTTCCCCACATCAAAAAGGAGTGAATTCCAGATTGATTAACGTCAGTCACCTTTCCAAACGATATGGCCTTTTTACGGCCCTCGACGATATCACCTTTTCAGTAGAAGGCAGTGGTGTCGTCGGCTTTTTAGGTCCAAATGGTGCGGGAAAATCCACCACCATGAACATTTTGACCGGATACCTTTCTGCAACTGACGGAACGGTCCTTATCGGCGGCCACAATATTCTGGACGAACCCAACCAGGCAAAATCGCTGATTGGATATCTGCCGGAAATGCCCCCGCTCTATATGGATATGACCGTGCGCGAATATCTCAGCTTTATCTTTGATCTCAAAAAGATTCGAATGCCAAAAGAAGAACATATTCGACAAATCTGCAAAAAATCGGGTGTTTGGGAGGTCTCCTCCCGGTTGATCGCCAATCTTTCCAAAGGATATCGTCAGCGGGTAGGACTTGCACAGGCACTGCTCGGTAATCCTCCGCTCTTAATTTTGGATGAACCCACTGTTGGGCTTGATCCAAAACAAATTATTGAGATCCGAAATTTTATTAAAGAGCTTGGAAAAGAACATACCGTATTGCTTTCTTCCCATATTCTTCCGGAAATTGAAGCGACCTGTTCTCGGATTCTCGTCATCAATCACGGACGCCTCGTAGCTGACGGAAATCCGGAATCGCTCTCTGAAAATATGGAAGAACCTCATTTACAGCTGATTCTACAGGCACCGCGTGACGAAGCGCTTTCCGCTTTACGAAATCTGCCTTCCGTAAAAGTAGCGGTCTGCTCCGAACGTCGGGAAAACGGCACTTGCCTTTTTTCGATCGAAGAAAAAGACGATGCCCGCAGGGAGATTTTTTCTCTCTGTAAAGAGCAGGATTGGCCTATTTTGGAGCTTCATTCTCATGAACAGAGCCTAGAACAAGTCTTTCTGCGCCTGACAAGCGGTGAATATGATGATGGACATTTACTGCCCAAAAATGATTCTACGTCTGTATCTTCCGCCGCTGTGGATGCTTCTGCCGATTCTAAAGAAGGGAGTGATAAAGAATGAAAGCCATTTTTAAAAGGGAACTGAATTCTTATTTTCATTCTCCAATTGCCTATGTCTGTATCGGCGTTTTGTTGGCGCTCTATGGGTTTTTCTATTACAATGTTCTGCTTTTACAGACTTCTACTTATATTTCCAGTGTATACAGCTCCATGTTTCTTTTTAATATGCTTGTCATCCCGATTATTACGATGCGAAGTTTTAGCGAAGAGCGAAAGAACAAAACCGATCAGGCACTTTTAACAGCACCGGTCGGCACCTATGCAATTGCTTTCGGAAAATTTTTGGCAGCATTATTGGTGTTTGCCGTTTCTTTAGTAGGGTCCCTGATTCCCGCCTTCGTAATCGGTATTTTTTCATCACCTAACTGGGCAATTATCTTTGGTAACATTCTCGGCACTCTTTTTTATGGCGCCGCCATGATCGCTATCAGTATGTTTCTCTCTTCGCTGACTGAAAATCAGATTGTCGCCGCCATCAGCTCGATGGGGGTTGCAGTCTTTTTGATGGTGATCGATCAAATTGGTTCGATCGTCAGCAACTCAGTCGTTACTCAGATTATTAACTGGATTTCCTTTAACACTCGTTATAAAACATTTACTTCCGGCGTCTTTGACCTTTCTTCACTGGTCTTTTTCCTGTCGGTCGCTGCGGCTTTTCTCTTCCTGACGGCACGTCGTCTCGAAGGCCGCCGCTGGAACTAAGGGGGTGTGCTCGATGAAAAGTACAAAAGATCCTCAGGAAAAAGCTGCTGAAAAGGCAGCTAAGAAAGTAAAAAAAGAAGTGGCCAAGGCACAAAAGAAAGCTTTTCACAAACCTTTAAAAGAGACTCTGCGTTCTCCGAAATTTCGCCATGGAACCGCCGCCAATATATTTACCGCAGGACTTCTTGTCGTTTTGGTATTAGTAAATGTTCTTGTTAGCACGCTTGTTCAAAAGTATCCCAGCCTCAATTTGGATATGACAACAGGTGGCCTTAATTCTCTAAGCAGCACCACAAAAGATGTTGTAAAAAATGTTTCTCAGGAAACCGATATTTATATTTTAGCTTCGGAAGCTCAGGTAAAAGGGGATCAGATTCTTTCAAACTATGGCATCAAATACAGCCAAGTTGCAAATCTCTGCGCCAAAATGGCAGAGATAAATCCTAATATCAAAATTTCATATAAAGATCTCGATACGGACCCCAGTTTTGCTTCCGGATATTCCAGCGAAAAGCTTTCCGCTGGAGATATCATCATTAAAACTTCGAGCCGATATCGCCATATCGCCTATACCGACTTATTTAATATCAGCTCTAATTATACCGGCTCTACTGCCATTTATTCTCTGGTTGATTCCACACTGGCAAGTGCAATCAACAATGTAAATGCAAACACTCTGCCCATTGTTGCTATTGATACAGGGCATCAGGAACAATTGGACACTACCGCAATGGGAAAAATTCTCGCCGGCAGCAACTTTGAAACAAAATCTTTTAACCTTTTAACAGATGCAATTCCAGACAATACTCAATTAATTATTCTCGCGACTCCTTCAAATGATCTAACATCGGATGAAGTCGAAAAGCTGGAGTCTTATTTGAAAGATTCTTCCCGTGCTGTCGACCGTGGTCTCGCGGTAACATTCTATCCCAATCAATCCGCCATGCCGAACCTGACCTCTCTCTTAAAAGAATGGGGCATTGAACCGCAGCGCAATTACGTTGCTGAAAGCAATTCACAAAAGTATTTGAGCCAAGACCCGACCTATCTTTTGGCACAGGCACAAAACAGTATAACGCTTAACAGCAACCATTCCTATAATCTCTTGATTGCTCCTGCGAGCGTTCCTTTTAATTTGCTTTTCTCCGAACAAAACGGAATTAAAACTTATTCGCTAATGAAAACTTCATCCTCCTGTTACGCGTTGAGCATGGATAAACAGGCAACCGGTGAGGAAAAAAATAACCAACAGGCATTTGATATTGCCGTTCTCGCGCAGAGCACCGTTTCTTCTAACGGAAATGACTATCACGCAAACGTAGTAGCTTTGGGTAGCTCGCCTTTCTTTGTAGACGGAATTGTCAACTCCAGTACCTTTAATAATTCAACCTGGACCGCTGATCTTGCGCGCTACATGACCGGCAGCAATGACAGCGGCACTATCCCCACAAAATCTGTACAAACGAACACCATGGATATTTCAATTCCTACCGGTGTGATTCATTTGTTGGGAATTGGTGTCTTTACCTTCCTGATTCCAATGTGCTTTGCCATTGCCGGAATTGTGGTTTACCGCAAGAGGAGGCGTCTATAAGTGAAATCCTCCCCCAAAAACAAATTCGTGATTCTTGGAATTTGGGCGGTGGCTTTGGTTGCTGTAATTGTCGCTCTGAATTTTTCAGGAAACCATCCAAATAGTCCTGCTTCTTCCTCTGTTTCTACATCTGAGATTTCGCTTTTGAATCAAGGCCTTTCTAACCTAAAACAGATAGAAGTTCAAAATTCCAACGGCAGCTATACGTTAGTCCGTGACGAATCAGCAACCGAAGCAGCACAGTCCTCGTCTTCCGGCGGCAGCACCGATCCTGTCTTTACAATCAAAGAGCTCGCCGGTTATGATCTTGATTCTACCGCTGTAAAAGCAGCAGCACAAAATGGTTGTGCACTCTCTGCCTCTAAAGCGATCGATATATCTTCCGGCTCTTCGGGCACTTCCGGATTTGGTCTGGAAAATCCGCAGGCAACCATGAAAATGACTTATGAGGATGGATCAAGTGCCACCCTTTTAATTGGTGGTCAGCCACCGCTTTCAGAATCCAGCCGATATGTACAGCTTGAAGGCAGCGATACTATTTATGTTGCCGGAATTGAAGATGCCATTCTCGGGGATAAATCGATTTTCCTCTCAAAGCAGCTTACAAATCTTACTTCTTCATCAAGTTCCGTCTCCGTTCAAAAGTTGAATCTTAAAAATAAAAACAGCACGATTGAAATTTTGCCTACTTCCTCTGGAGACGGCTATACAGTAAACGGACAGCCGGGCGACCACGACAAGATCGCCGCACTTGGGAATCAACTAGGAGACACTTCCGCTGTCAGCGTTACCTTAATGAATCCTACAACAGATCAGCTAAAAAGCTATGGCCTCGATTCCCCTACTTCCGTCATTTCCTTTACGATTAACGGCGAAAGTCACACCTTCAAAATTGGGAATCTCGCCGACAGCCGCTATGCTTTGATGATGGACGACCGGCCGGTTATCTACCAGTTTTCTGCTAGTGGAGCTTCTTGGATTAATGCTTCTGCTTTGACTTATCGGCAGCTAAATCCCATTTCTCAAAAGAAAGAAGACATTGCTTCTTTAAAAGCGGAGGGAAACGGCTCCGTCTATAACTTCTCCGCAGACCGTGAAATTGATGAAAATAGCTCCACAGAAGATAATACCACTTATAAGTATACTTATTCTTTAAATGGAACCACACTTTCGAGCAGTGACAATTACCTTTCTTTCTGGAGCAGTTTTCAGAATCTAAAAATTACCGACGAAGCATCCCCTGTTTCCGGAACGCTGGAATGGACTTTCACACTAACCGGATATGACGGCAGCAAAACCATTTATACCTTTTATAAAATCTCCGACTCACAGGAAACAGTGGCCATAAACGGTACTGTTTTTGGCAACTTAGACCGTTCTGATTTTACCCCTGTAATCGAAGCACTTACCTCCTGCAAATAAAAAAGGCACTCTCCTATTGATTGCAACTAGGAGAGCGCCTTTTTTTATTCTGCTTTTTTATTGATAAACTTTGCATGGAATTTTCCATACAAAATAGTCTGTTCGGAATAAAGACCTGTATAACCAGACAGCATGTACGAAATTGCACATGCAAGGAAGAAATACGGGGCAGTATCATATCCAAAAAGGGAACAGCTTAAAAACAAAGCTGTAATTGGGCAGTTGACAACGCCGCAGAATAGGCAAACTAGACCGACTGCTGCGCCAATCCCTGGGTCAATCCCCAAAAGACCACCCATCCAGCATCCGAAGGTTGCACCAATATAAAAGCTTGGCACAATTTCGCCGCCCTTAAATCCTGCCCCTAAGGTGAGTCCAGTCAGAAAGATTTTTAATAGAAATGCTTCCGGTCTGACCTCGCCGCTGATTGCACGTTCAATAATATCGCCGCCGGCTCCTTCATAATCGTGTACGCCCGTCAAAAGCATCACCAAAACGACAAGGACTCCGCCAACTGCTACTCGAATATACGGATTCGGAAAAAAGCGCTGATAAAGCTTTCCAAAGAGGCGAAGCGATCTGCAAAATAGAATAGCGACCAAAGCACAGAGCCCCGCAAGGACAGCAATCTGCAACGCCGGAAACAGACTGATTCCTTCCTCTGATGCGTTCAGTACAAAATGAGTTGGAATCGCACCAAAGCTCTCTGCAATTCCAGACGCCAGTAAGCAGGAAATACAAACTGGGACCAATGCTGAATAATACATCACACCAACACTGGTTATCTCCAGCGCAAAAACAGCCGCAACTACCGGCATTCCAAACAGTGCTGAAAAAACAGAGCCCATTCCGCACATGGTTACCACATGCAGCGCATTTTCGTCCAACTTCATTAAACGTCCCAAGCGATAGCCTAAGCTACCGCCGATTTGCAATGCAGCACCTTCTCTGCCGGCAGAACCGCCAAATAAATGAGTGATACCGGTCGAAATAAAAATCAGCGGTGCCATTTTAGCAGGCAATGGTTCTTTCTCCCGAATAGACAACAGTATTAAATTCGTCCCACGGCTTTTCTCTACGCCGCAGGAACGATATAACCAAACAATTAAAAGGCCGCCCAGAGGCAAAAAATACAGCAGCCATTCATGCGTACTTCTTGTATCTGTGCACCATTCGAGTGCGTAATAAAAAAGCGTTCCGACAAAACCGCCAATAAAAACTCCAATGATCACACTTAAAAATACCCAGCGAAAAAAGATCCCCATATATTCTTTTACATGATGAGTCTTTTCCTTCAAATATTCTTTATGCTCCTCTCTAATCCGCAAAAGCTTGCATCCCCTTTAATAAGTTTTCTAAATTCATTATAAAGTAGCCTTCCTTAAAAAACAAGTATTCCACATACATCCTTTTAATTGGACAATTTTTTAATAAAAAAGGCGGAATCTTTTATTTTGAAAAGATTCCGCCTTTAAATATAATCAATAATTTAAATTAACCGGCGCTGCTGATTATCCCGCAGATGATTAAAATTGTGCTGAGGCCGTTTCCCTGGCTGATAAAAATAAACAAACTTAATCGAAAAAATATCGCAGGTGATAAAGAAATCAGACTGATCATCAAAAATGGTGATAAAAGTACGCCCTACATGAACAAGCACTCCCTGCTTACGCATAATTAGATCGGTTCCGATCAAGAACTCGGCAACGATATATTCCCCGATATTTTCAGAAAGCGTCTTTTGCACAGTACCGCGCATTTCTTCCGAATCAAACTTTTCCTGTGGTGGCAAATAAAATCGGTTATTCTGGAGTAGTTCCTTTACGCTTTCACTAGACCCTTGATGCCAATCATATTGTTCTACTTGCTTCTGACGGCTGCTACCGGCGACTTGGCTAGACTGGTTATTTATGATCGTATTAGCCATAGAGAGTGCCTCCTTTAGGTTGTTGCATAAACAGGTGTCGGATTATAAAAGCAATGATCCCCGATACGGATTGCGAATCTTCCAACATTTGAGGGGAAATTGGCTTTACAGACCGGGCTATATGGATTAAAATACCACAGCGCAAATCCAAGACTATTCAATCGGTTCCCCGCGATTGCCCAATCTGCAATATTATAATGGACACCAGTTGGACGCATATTGTAAATATTCTGCAGATTCTGCGCTCCATAAAGGGTTTCGCGTACACAGACAAATTGTCCTTTTTGATAAACGACCGCCCGAATCGTATGTAAGTTTGCATATTCCCCATAGGTGATTTGTACCCGATTCATCACGATACAAGCAACCGCTTTCATTCCGGTTTCTCCTTCACCACCGGCTTCGCACTCAATGATTCGTGCCAAAATTTCCCGATCGGAAAATGCCATCCGCTTTTCCCCCTTTCAAAAAGTTCCTTTTTATTCTTATGCGAATTCTTTCCTTCTCTATGCGTGTCCCAACAACATCAACCAATAAAAAAGTCTCTTCATACAGCCATTTTTGTCACACAAAAAAGCGGTACAGCTTTCACTGCACCGCTTTTTATTAGAAAAAGTTTTTTGCAACCGTTTTCTAGTCCTCTAAATTGTCAAGTACTACACAGCCCGCTTTTCTAGTCGCATTTAAATCAATCACTCGCTGATTGCTGCTGCCGCGAAACTGCAGGGAAAGATCCATCTGTTCCTTAATAAAGGGCCCATCAATCAGATAATCTGAAAGAGCAAGAAGCTGATCTGTCCAGTAATCTTTTTGGGCTAACAGCTCTTCATAAGTCCAGCCGGAAAAGACGGTCAAATCAAGGTTCGTTTCCTCTTTGATTTTTTTTGCCAAATAAGAAAGTGCCTGTGCCTGAGAAAACGGCTCTCCGCCGGAAAAAGTTACGCCCCGGAGCAACGGATTTTCCTTCATCTCTTTGAGAAATCTTTCAGGACACTCCAGAATACCGCCTTCAAACGAATGAGTCTGTGGATTATGGCAGCCGGGACAGTGGTGAGGACAGCCCTGCACAAAAATCACATAGCGAAATCCTCGCCCATCTACAATAGATTCCGGTTCTACACCGGCTAATCGAATCAGATTATTTGAGTCCATGCTTTACCCGATCACGCTCTTCTGCAAGTTTTGCATCGTTCCAACGGTCAAGTGTTCCCACAAGATATCCCGTAATCCTGCGAATCCGCTCAAATCCAACGCCTGCTCCTACTTCTTTGACTGCTTCTGTTTGTGTTGTTCCAGTCATAACAATTCCTCCTTTAAAAATATAAAAATTTAATTATTTGATCTATTAACGTCCATCGCAGCCGCAGCCCGGAATAATCGGCATATCCGGATATTTCTTGCGCAGTTCCTTAAGACGTTCAACACTGACCGGCTCTCCTTCACGGCGACCGCAGCGCGGACAAACATTATCAATGACACCATTATACCCACAAATCGGATCGCGGTCTACAGGATGATTGACGCTGCCATAACCAACTCCTGATTCCTTCATGCAGCGAATCACCGATTCAAAAGCATCCAGATTCTTGCAGGTATCGCCGTCGAGTTCGACATAAGAGATATGTCCCGCATTCGTCATGGCATGATAGGGAGCCTCAGTTTGAATCTTTTTAAAAGCACTAATTGGATAATAAACCGGCACATGGAAACTGTTGGTATAATATTCCCGATCGGTAACGCCCGGAATCACTCCGTATTTGACCTTATCAATCTTCACAAATCTTCCGGAAAGTCCCTCTGCCGGCGTTGCAAGAAGTGTAAAATTGAGATGCGTTTTCTCGCTTTCCTCATCCATACGCTGCCTCATATGAGAAATAATCTTTAGTCCCATCTTTTGGCTCTCTGCACTTTCTCCATGATGTTTTCCAGTAAGAGCGACCAATGCTTCTGCCAGCCCAATAAAGCCCACTGAAAGTGTTCCATGCTTTAAAACTTCTGCAACACTATCCTCAGGTCCAAGCTTTTCGGAATCCAGCCAGATCCCCTGTCCCATCAGGAACGGATAGTGATAAACTTTTTTGCTGCACTGAATCTTAAAGCGGTGAAGCAGCTGACGAATGACAAGGTCAATTCGCTGATCCAAAATCTCAAAGAACTTCTTTTCGCTGCCTTTTGATTCAATTCCGATTCTCGGCAAATTAATACTGGTAAAGCTTAAGTTTCCTCTTCCGCAGGTAACTTCCTTTGTGCGGTCATGCACATTTCCCATTACACGGGTACGGCAGCCCATATAAGCGACTTCGCTGTCATAGCTTCCATCGTAATACTGAAGATTAAAAGGAGCATCCAGAAAACTGAAATTGGGGAACAGGCGCTTTGCACTGCATTTCATTGATTCCCGGAAAAGATCATAATTAGGATCCCCTTTGGAATAATTGACGCCGTCTTTTACTTTAAAAATCTGCACCGGGAAAATCGGCGTTTCACCGGCGCCAAGTCCCGCCTCGGTTGCTTTAAGCAGGTTTTTCATGACCATACGCCCTTCGGGGCTTATATCCGTTCCGTAATTTAAGCTGGAAAACGGTACCTGTGCACCTGCGCGGGAATTCATGGTGTTAAGATTGTGGATTAAAGCTTCCATTGCCTGATAAGTCGCCCGATCTGTATCGGATAATGCAGATTTGACTGCAAAAGCGTTTGCTTTTTTCGCTTCCTCCTCAGAGATTTTCTGGAATCCATTCTCCTCCTGATGGCGCGGCAGATAATCACAAAGAGCTTTCTCCATTTTTTCTTTGTTACTCATAGAAATTGTTTCCGTAAGATTCTTTTTCAAATCTTCAACAAGAAGCTGCGCATCCTGTTGATTCATCCCAAAAGCAATTTCAAAATAATTTTTCAGACCATAGAAATAAGATTTTCGGTATGTTTTAGCAACACCAGGCGCCATTGAATAATCAAAATTCGGAACAGATTGTCCACCATGCATCTCATTCTGATTTGCCTGAATCGCAATGCAGGCAAGCGCCGCGTAGGAACGAATATCGTTTGGCTCTCGCAGGTTGCCGTGTCCAGTACAAAATCCGTTCTTAAAAAGCTTCAGCAGATCGATCTGGCAGCAGGTCTCGGTCAGCATATAGAAATCTTCATCGTGAATATGAATGTCTCCATTCATATGTGCCGCAGCGATATCTTTTGGCAGAATATAATTGTTGACAAAGTATTTACTGCCTTCACTGCCATATTTAAGCATCGTCCCCATGGCTGTATCTGCATCGATATTGGCGTTTTCACGCTTAATATCCGCATCTTTCGCATCTTGAAAGGTTAGTTGCCGGTAAATATTCATCAAATCCCCTTCGGCCTGACGAATCTTTGTGTGCTCCGCCCGATAAAGGATATATGCTTTTGCCGTTTGCGCATAATCTGCCTTGATTAGCTTTTCCTCTACTAAATCTTGAATTTTTTCTACATTTGGTATTTCTTTTTCAGAAAGAGAATTGAGTACCGAAGCAGTTAATGCATCCAGTGCCTTTGAAGTCATCGTTTCTGACGACACTGCATCATTCGCTTTTTTGATCGCCGTACGGATTTTATCCGCATCAAAAGTTACTTTGCTGCCATTCCTCTTAATAATTTCCTTGACCATTTCCCGAAAATCTCCTCTCCTGTTTTATCTGTACTAGTTTGTATTTTAGCACTGCTCTTTTAGGAAGTCAAGCAGCATGACACTTTATATTGACATATTTTTATTTACAAGTCTATATATTGTGCTATTTAAAAGTAGGAGCGATTATTAAAAAATCCGCAAACGCTTTTAATCAGCGCCTGCGGATTTTAATGGAGATTATTTTTTAAAAAGTTTTTGCCCATTCTGCCATCTGTTGAGCAGCAGGAACAGCCCCTTTTGCAGAGGGACTCAGCCGATACTCAACCTTTGGCGGAATCTCCTGATATTGTCTGCGCTCAATTAGCCCATCCGCAGTCAATTCACGCAGACTTTGGCTGAGCATCATATCTGTAATACCGGAAACTATACTTTTGATTTCTCCATAACGCAAAGCGTCTTGTGCACAATTCTCCAGTGCCAAAAGAATCCGGAGCTTCCACTTTCCTCCGACTTTTGAAAGAGCTAGTGCCAAAAGGGAATCTGCATTATCCGCATTTTCCGAAACTTTTTCCTCTTCTTTAGGAGAAACAATCGGTTGCTTTTCCTGTTGTGCCGCCTGCTTTTTTAAGTCCTTGGAAGATTTAGAAGAAGCCGTTTCTTCCCGGCTGCGCTTTTTCTTTTTTTCTTTATCTTTTTTCATATGTGATTCTTCTCCTTATAATCTTCATTAAGCTTCTAAAATTATTCAGACTGAGCACTCTGCAAAATTGCTTTTTCTTCTCTTTTTTTCTCTGCCTGCGCTGCAGAAAAGACACAGCCACAGTAGTTTTGCCGATAAAGGTGATATTCCTTAGAAAGGGCAATACTTCGGTTATATCCTCCGCGCTTTTTAAAGTCACTAAAAAGATAAGGAATCCCAATTTTTTCGCCGAGTTCTTTTCCGATCGCATTTAGAGCTTGTGCATCTTTATATGGACTAATTGAAAGGGTCGTTGTAAAATAATCAAATCCGTTTTCCTTAGCGACCTGTGCCGCCTGGAGCAAGCGCAGACGATAACATCTATGGCACCGTTCGCCGCCCTCCGGGAGACTTTCCATCCCTTTTGCCATTTCAAAAAAGCGTTGGGGGTCATAAGGGCCTTCCAAAAATTCCACAGAGCTCGAAAATGGCATCTCCTTTAATAGACGCTTTGCTTCCCGTACCCGTTTTTCGTACTCCTCTTTGGGAGAAATATTCGGATTATAGTAATAAAGCGTAATCGCAAAATAGCGGCTGAGATATTCCAGAACATAACTGCTGCATGGGGCACAGCATCCATGAAGAAGCAGCTTTTTTCTGCCATTTAAGTTCTGCAAGGTTCGATCCAGAACCAACTGATAATTTTCTTTTGGCGCCAAAATCAATCCCTCTATTCTGAAATGATCCGGCCTCTCTCCAAAAAGGTTCGGAAAAATCGGCTTTATTTTTGTTTTGCAATTTGAATTCCAAGTTCATTGAGCTGTTTTTGATCGACTTCGGTAGGTGCTTCCGACATCAGTTCTGCCGAAGACGCAACCTTCGGGAATGCAATTACATCACGAATAGAATCGCAGTTGAGCATCAGCATAACAAGACGGTCAAGCCCAAAGGCCATACCACCGTGCGGCGGGGCTCCAAAGCGGAACGCATCAATCAAGAATCCAAACCGGCGCTGTGCTTCTTCCGGTGTAAATCCAAGTGCTTTAAACATGCGGCGCTGCAGTTCGGAATCATTGATTCTGATAGAGCCACCGCCGACTTCATTTCCGTTTAAAACCATATCATATGCTAATGCACGCACCGAACCGGGATCACTTTCGAGCCTGTCAAGATCCTCTGGATTCGGCATGGTAAACGGATGGTGCATTGCCATAAATCTTCCCTCTTCTTCGCTGTACTCAAAGAGCGGAAAATCAGTAATCCACAAAAGGCATGGCTTGCTGCCATCGATTAGGTTAAATCTGTGCGCAAGCTCACAGCGCAGAGCGCCCAATGTATCAAAGACCACTTTGTTTTTCGGATCGGCAACAAAGAACAGTACATCTCCAGGCTGTGCATCCATCTTTTTACGCAGCGCTTCAACTTCTTCTGCCTTCAAAAACTTTTCAAAGCTGCTTGTCTCTTTTTCAGCAAGGCGAGTCCATGCAAGGCCCTTTGCCCCATAAGATTTCACCCATTCGCCCAGTTTATCAATCTCTTTGCGGGAAAGTGCCTGCGCCTGTCCCTTCAGATTGATTCCGCGAACACTTCCGGTTTTTAGTGCGCCGGAGAATACTTTAAATTCCGTATCTTTCAGGCACTCACTTACATCAGTTAGTTCCATCCCAAAACGCAGATCCGGCTTATCGGAGCCAAAACGCTCCATTCCTTCCTGCCATGTCATTCTGCGCAGCGGCAGCGGAATTTCAATTCCAAGAATCTCGCGGTAAACTTTCTGGATAAAGCCCTCTGCAATCCCCATGACATCTTCCTGATTGACAAAGCTCATCTCAAAGTCGATCTGCGTAAATTCCGGCTGACGGTCCGCACGCAGATCTTCATCGCGGAAACAGCGGGCAATCTGCATATAGCGGTCAAATCCTGAAAGCATTAAAAGCTGTTTATAAAGCTGCGGACTCTGCGGCAATGCAAAGAAATTGCCGGGGAACATCCGGGAAGGAACCAGATAATCTCTTGCGCCTTCCGGGGTGGATTTAATCAGGTCCGGCGTTTCAATCTCAACAAAGCCGTTTTCATCATAATAATCGTGTGCAACTTTAACAATCCGATGTCGTCCGATAATCTTCTTCTGCATATCCGGACGACGCAAATCCAAATAACGATATTTTAGGCGAGTATCTTCTTTTACATTGGAATTTTCTTCAATCGCAAAAGGCGGCGTTTCACTCTTCGAAAAGACACGCAGCTCCTGCACTTCTAATTCCACATCGCCGGTAGGAATTTCTTTATTTTTGCTGGTCCGCTCTCGTACAACGCCAACTGCCGCCAACACATATTCTGCACGCACGGAAAATGCTTTTTGAAATACATCTCGATTACAGCTCTCATCAAAAGCCAACTGCAAAATACCAGTGCGATCTCTTAAATCAATAAAAATCAGTTGTCCCAGATCTCGCTGACGCTGACACCAGCCGCAAACCGTAATTTTTTTTCCAACATCACTCAGGCGCACTTCACCGCAGTAACAGCTTCGTTTTAAGCCTGTCATAAATTCTGCCATGGTTTATAAACCTCCAAGATTGCAGGTCTTTTTTTAAAAGTCCTGCATTTCTAAATCATTTTTTATTATAGCACAGCCGTCTTCAGAAAGAAATCAACTTTTCAAAATTCTGCTTTTCTCAGCTTTGTTTTTTAAAAATTTTACACGATTTTATATACATTTTAAAAGACTATGTGGTATAATAAGAACGTTCATGCAGAGATTCAAAAAAATCAAAATAAAGGAGGAGCACCAAGTGGACATCTATGACCGAAGCGCCCAAAATGACGATGACGTTCCTTTATGGACGACCATTTTAGCTCGATTGATTTTTTAATAAATCATCGGCTTTGGTGTTCGTTTTTCATAAGGACTCGTTATGGCTGTGCGCAATTTTTAAAAAGTAATTTGCGCATAGCTATTTTTTCGCCGTTTGGGGTTCTCTGTCTCTTTACTTAAAAAGCGAAGGAGGGACCTCCCATATGGACAATTTTAACAATGAAGACCTCAAAAATCGGCTTCTGGAATTTTTAAGCCAGCGCAACTTTGCATCCGTACGCAAACTGCTCGACGATATGAACGAAGTAGATATCGCCGAACTGCTGGAAAAATTACCGGCCGAAAAATCGATTGTTGCATTCCGTACCTTGCCAAAAGAGGTGGCAGCCGAAGTTTTTTCCAATCTGGAGTCGGATACCCAGCAATATTTAGTGGAATCCATTACCGACCAGGAACTGCACGAAATTCTGGAAGATCTTTCGGTTGATGATGCAGTGGATATGGTCGAAGAACTGCCGGCCAACATGGTCAAACGTGTTTTAAAAGTCGCTTCTAAAGATACCCGCACACTGATCAATAAATTTCTGCAGTATCCGGAAAATTCTGCCGGCAGCATTATGACTGCGGAATTTATGGATTTGCGGCGGAATATGACCGTCAAAGATTCCATCCGCAAAATCCGCCGTACAGGAGAAGACAGTGAAACTATTTATACCTGCTATGTGATCGATGATCAGCGAATTCTACAGGGAATTGTTACCGTAAAAGATCTATTGCTTTCAAACGACGACTGCCCGATAGAAGAGCTGATGGACGAAGATATCATCAAAGCCACCACAACAGACGATCGAGAAGATGTCGCCAATAATTTTAGTAAATACGACCTTCTTTCCATGCCGGTAGTCGATAAAGAAAATCGTCTTGTAGGCATTATCACCGTTGACGACGCTATGGACGTCATGGAACAAGAAGCCACCGAAGATATGCAGGTCATGGGCGCTATGGCCCCAGAAGAAACCCCCTATCTCAAGACCGGCGTTTTTCGGCTTGCTAAAAACCGAATCGTATGGCTTCTGATTCTGATGGTTTCCGGCATGATTAACGGATCCATTCTTAATAACTACGAGGCTGCATTTTCGGCAATGCCGATCCTAGTTTCCTTTATTCCGATGCTTACCGATACCGGCGGCAATGCCGGCAGTCAGTCAAGCACCATCATCATTCGCAGCATGGCACTGGGAGAAGTCCAAATGCACGACTTCTGGAAAGTTCTCTGGAAAGAAATTCGAGTCAGTATCATGGTAGGCGTCATTTTAAGCGTGATCAATTTTGTTCGTCTAATTATTATTTATCCTGACCAGCCTTTAATTGCACTGACCATATCTCTTGCGATGATCTGCACCGTTATCATGGCAAAATCCATCGGTGGTGTACTGCCAATGATTGCAAAGGCACTGCATCTGGATCCTGCTTTGATGGCAGCGCCGCTGATTACGACGATTGTGGATGCGGTTTCCTTGATCATCTATTTCTCGATTGCAGCGCAGCTTCTTCATGTGTGAAAACCACTTATATCTACACTTAAAACGGCACCGGAAAAAATCCCGGTGCCATTTTTTCATTTTTAATCCTTACAGATATTTTTTAAGACGTTCCACGTTATTCTCTTCAAATTTTCTCAGACGCTCCATTAGGCTTTTTATTTCTGGAGAAACCCCGCTGTCATATTTTTTGAGATTTTTGATCGCATCAATTACACCCATATTGCTGCCGATCATCAGCATTTCGGCAATATGAGGCACCGAACGATCAGTTAGAGTTTCCAGATTCACCATCAGATACGTACGAATTTTTTCAAAAGCACCCAGCCCTTTTTCCTCTTTTCCGTGGTTCTCGAGAAATAATTTTGCCTCTTTATGAATCGAATCATATTCCCGCTTCTGTCCTTCAAGTTGTTTCTCAAATTCCGGAGAATCTTTTACCATGGGAATCAGTTGCCCCAGCGTCTCTACTCCCATCTGTGAATTCTGATAAATAAAGTTCAGTAGTTCTGCGTCTCCATTCATATTGCTTTCACGCTCCTTTTTTCTGTAAAGTTCCCGTTTGGAGCGCTCTTTATGCAAAAAAGCCGAAACATTTGTCTATTAAATCAAACCGTTTCAGCTTTTTATTTTTTATTCTATTCAATCAACAGACTTTAAAGATTCCACCATATTAATTCGTTTGAGTTTTCGATTCATAAATAGATCAACAATCACAGAGAACAGCAAAGTTAAGAGAGCACTGTAGAGGAAGCTTTGCGGTGCAATCTCACGGCCAAACATTACCACATCCACTTCTACCGTTGTAATCACATAAGCATGCATCAAAATTCCCAAAAGCAGCCCTGCTCCGCACCCCAAGATCGTCAGCCAACTGGTCTCCCGATAAATATAAGCGCTGACTTCACGATCATAAAATCCCAGAACCTTAATGGTAGCAAGTTCCCGCTGCCGCTCTGTAATATTGATATTCGTCAGATTATAAAGGACGATAAATGCCAACATTCCAGCACAGAAAATCAGAACCAAAATAATATTATCCAGCGATTCGATCATCTTTTCAAATGCTTTTGTTGTATCTCTCAAAAACGTAACAATGGTAATTCCATCGCTATTTAACAGCTCATCGCTGTATGCTTTCTGCGCAGCACTATCCGGGGCATCCGCCTTAATACACAATTCGTTATATTGAGGCTGATCTCCTGTGACAGATTCATAAAGTACCGGATCGATATAAAGAAAATGATAAAGATAATTTTCTGTAATTCCGGTTACCGTAAACGAAACTTGTTTTCCCTCATTATTTTTAATGATTACTTTTCCACCCACAGAAACGCCCAATTGGCCGGCAGCCTTTTCAGTGAGAACAACGCTATTACTGCCAAAAGGCACTTGTTCATGGCTTTTTCTCAAACGCAGATTCACAAAATCCGGAAGTTCGTCTGCTGTTTCCGGTACAAAAAGATACCCGGAAATGCTCTTTCCACTTTCGTTATCAATATCGATATTGCGGCGCTCATCTTTCATCCACCCGGAAGTTTTCTGAGGATCTTCCAAAACTTTTTTCGCTTCATCAGAAACATTTCCGTCTTTCAAATGTGCCACCACATTATAAGAATAAAGCACATTATACTGGTTGGTAATAATGTCGGAAATGCTGTCTTTAATCCCATATCCGGTCAAAAGAAGCCCCGTTGCACCGGCAATTCCAACAATCGTCATAATGAGACGGCGTTTATAGCGAAACATATTCCGTGCCGTTACTTTGCTGGTAAACTTCATACGGCGCCAAATCGGGTGGATCCGCTCAAGAAAGATTCGCTTTCCGGGTGCCGGTGCTTTTGGCAGCATCAAAGACGCTGGGGATTCTTTCAAAGAAGAAACCACCGCAAAAGCAGTTGCTCCCAAAGAAGTTCCAAGAGAAGCAAAAAATCCGATTGCGGTATATTTGAGATTGAACTCCAAAATCGCAGGCGGTGCTATATACATCAGGCGATAGCTGTTCCAACAGATCGGCGGCAAAAGGTACATTCCTAAAGGAATTCCCACTGCGCAGCCTGCCACTCCTGCAATTCCCGCATAGAGCAAATATTTTTTCAGGATCGTATGCTTAGAATACCCCAAAGAAAAATAGGTTCCGATCAGGACCCGCTCCTCTTCTACCATGCGGGTCATTGTTGTGAGTGCTACAAGCGCTGCGACTAAAAAGAATAGAACTGGAAACACAGTCGAAAGAGAATCCATTCGGTCTGCATCGCTTTCAAAACTGGCAAAACCAAGGTTCTTGTGGCGGTCAAGGATATACCATGTAGGCGCTTTCAGTTCATCCAGTTTTGTTTTTCCGTCGTCGAGTTCCTGTTTTGCATCGGAAAGCTTTTCTGCCGCTTCTTTTTTTGCATCCTCATAAGATTTTTGTCCATCAGAAAGTGTATTTTTGGCTTCTTCCAGTTGTTGTCTTCCTTGTGCCAAACGTGTTTCATTTGAAGAAATCTCTGCAGCAGCGCTGTCAAGTTTTTGTTTTGCCGCAGAAAGCTGTTCCCAGCCGGAATCCACTTTCTGTTGATTCTCAGCAATCTCCGTCTCAGCGGAAGTGACGGCCTCTTGTCCCTCTCCAACCTGTTGTTCCGCAGAAGTCAGCTGCTCTTTCATCGAACCAAGCTGCGGAGAAAGCGTATTTGCCTGCGCAAGAAGTCCGCTAAGATTTTGCAGTTCAGAATTTGCAGCGATTATCCCGTCATTCACCTGCTGCAAACCACTTTCCGCCTGGGAAATCCCTGCATTTACCTCGTCAAGTTGATTTTGCAGTTTTGCCTTTTGACTTTCGTAATCAGGAGCTTTTGGATTCAGCGCATTTATCTGTGTGTTGAGCGTTTCTGCTTGGGATTTTAATCCCGTAATTTGAGCTTCCAAAGATTTCTGTTTTGCAGTCAGGTCATTTATTGTCTGCTGTGCCTGCTTGATGCCGGTTTCCAGCTGTGGAATACTTTGCACCAACTGCTCTGCCTGAGAAAGTTGATCTTTTCCTTCTTCCAGCTTTTTCTTTGCATCCTCTAACTGCTGCTTTTTTTCAGCCAGGGTTTCTTTCCCTGCATCAATCTGGTTCTGCGCAGCATTTAGCTGTGAAACCGTCTCTGCCGCTTTTTCCTGATAAGCCGCAAGCCCACTCTCATACTCCTGCTTTCCTGTAGCAAGCTTCGCTTCTCCGTCTTCCAGTGTCTGCTCATTTTTAGAGATCTGTTCTGCTCCATCCAAAAGCTTCTGCTGTGCTTCATTTAACTGCGCATCCGTATCCGCCTTTGCATCATCATATTTTTTCTGGGCATCGGAGAGCGTCTGCTCAGCATCTGCTTTCACTTCCTGTAGGCGATCATCCTGCCTCGACTCACGAATATCCTCCAGGCGATCACTGACTGCACCGACGATCTCATCATACCGGTCTGAAAAAGTGCTGACTGAATTTACGCCTTTCACCTTGAGATAGAGCGTCGAATAAGCACTGCTTTTAAAATCTTCCGGCAAAATAAAGGCATAGCGGTCAAGCTGACCATTCCCAATAGTCGTAGTGCCGACTGAAAAGCTGACATAATACGGAGAATCCACATAGCCAACCACTGTAAACGTATCTGTTTTCAAGGTATCCGAAAGCCCGCCTGTACAAGACTGCATCGTAATCGTCGAACCGATCTCGATACTGTTCTTGAGGTTCTTCCCTTTTCCAACAACACATTCTCCGCTGTTCTGCGGCCAGCGTCCTTCGACCAAAGTCGGACGGTTCATAGATTCTGTCGACGTATCTTCCGCTCCTAATGACGGGAGCGCATGAATTCTAATCGTAATATCTTTTTGATCTACCGTAGTGATGGCATCGGTATAATAGGTCGGCATTACCGCTTCGACACCTTCGACCTGAGAAACAGCTTCCACATCCGAATCCGAAAATCCCATGGTGGACAAAAGCTGAAGATCCATTAGGTTACCGTCTTTCATATATTGGTCAACGGTTCTGCGCATATCTGGTGCGGTTGACCGCAAACCGGCATAAAATCCTGCACCCAACGCTACGATTAGCAAGATCGCAAAAAATCGACCCTTTGACCGCGAAATGGAACGGCGGATTTCAGTTCTGAAAGCTTTCATCTCACCATTCAATCCTTTCAGCGTTCATTGGATTTTCGTTCAGCTCCATCTTCTGAACCTTTCCTGAATGGATGTGAATCACACGATCTGCAAGGGCAGTAAACGCCTGATTATGCGTAATGACAATCACAGTTCTTCCGGTATTGCGGCAGGTATCCTGTAAAAGCTGAAGGACGGCCTTTCCGGTGCGGTAATCCAGTGCACCGGTCGGCTCATCACAAAGCAGCAACTTTGGATTTTTTGCAAGAGCACGGGCAATCGCAACCCGCTGCTGCTCGCCACCCGAAAGCTGTGACGGAAAATTATCCGCCCGTTCTTCTAGTCCCACTTCCCGCAAAACTTCCATCGCATCCAGCGGATCCTTACAGATTTGAGACGCCAATTCTACATTTTCGAGCGCCGTTAAGTTCTGCACCAAATTATAAAACTGAAAAACGAACCCTACATCGTACCGTCGGTACTGGGTAAGCTGTTTTTGATTATAGCTGCTGATATTTTTGCCGTCTAAAAGGATCTCTCCACTCGTACAAGAATCCATGCCCCCCAGCATATTGAGCACTGTAGTCTTTCCCGCACCACTTGGCCCAACGATAATGACAAATTCTCCTTTTTCGATGGAAAAATCGACACCGTCTGCCGCATGGATTGAAACTTCACCCATTTGATAAAACTTGGTTACATCATGAAATTCTACAAAAGCCATATGATTCTCCCGTTATTTTAAAATCAGTCGGGTCTCCCCAGGGTTTAGCGCGATCATCTTTGTCTTGATGCGAGGGTGATGAAAATGGTAACGAATCATATCTCGAAGAGCCGTACCGCCGTGATATCCATGAATCACACGCACTTCACGGACAGAATCCGGCGCATGAGAAAGATAAGAAGTCAGCTCCCGCTGTGCGTCTTTGACCAGCGTATTATGAAAATCCAGTTCCACCACCGGGCCGCTTCCTCGCTCTACCATTATAAATGATGCCCCTTTCGCATATTGATATTATTATACACATTTAAGATAAAAAGTGTATGAACTTTTTATTTTAAATTGACTTTTGACTTTCTCGGGAAAAGTCCTTCCCATCTGCTTGAAAAAGACAGACAGGTAGGATAAAATAGAAAAGTAAGTTTTTAGAAAGGAGCACTGCAGAATATGAAACTAATTGACCTGCGCAACATTTTTACAAACTGCAATGATGTTTTGATCGATATCTGCGGTGATCTAATCTATTATGCAGAAGAAAAAACAGAGGACGGCAAACAGAGTCTTTTCCTTCTGCGCTACAACAGTGCCACCAAAAAAGAGGATATGCTCGCAAATTATCTGGTACAAAAACCCGGCTATATGATGCACTATTTTTCGTTTTCCACTGATTTTCTCGTTGTGATGGAAAACGGCAGCGGGGAAGCATGGGTTCTGCGGCTCAGTAAAGAAGGAAAAGAAAAGAATTTTGACCAGGTGACTTTTGCGGGAAATTACTCTGGCAGCTTTGCAATCGATGAATCCCACATTCTTTTTTATGTAGAGGAAAACGATCGGGATGAAGCACTGTTTCATGAATATCAGCTGCACACGGGAAACTCTCGGGCAGCTTATCTTTACGATTTGGAAACCGGCCGCTGCCGCAGCATTCGGGATAAGCGCATCTGTGGGGGTGCAGCGCTCATTCCGTTTACCGGCGGAGAAATTCCGCAGCTTCTTTTACTGCAGCCTCATGGTACAGAAGAGGACAAACGAAAATGCTATCAGGATAAGCGGTGGCTTGGAGATGATATTTCTGATTCTGTTTGGCTTGGAATGCAAAGTGAAATATTGGATGCGATCCACTATGGAAAAAGTGAATTACCAATGGAATGCATCCTTCGCGCCGGTACCGATGGGCTTGTCCGTTATGCCGGTCAGGACGAAAAATCTCTGTATTTTCGCGCCTTATATTTCCCCAAAAACGACCAACGGCTGATTGCGGTCGATAAAGAAACCGGACATAAAACAGTTGCCGCAAACCTAACTCTTACAGGGAATGATAAAGATGCACAATTTCAGATAGACAGGGAATGCCGGGTTTTTCAAATTAGTCACTGCAAAGAGGGAATTCATGTAAAAGGGATTCTCCACAGCTCAGTAGATACCTGTTACAATACTGAAATGGGAGATTTTATTACCTGCCTTGACGATCGTTATCTTTTAGCCCGCTATGAAATGACGGATGAAAAAAGCACCTTTGTTTTTTACTCTCTTTATGATCTAAAAACCGGAAAGACACAAAGTTATGAAGGGGATTGTGCAGTCCGCGGAGATATTGTTGTCCTTTTCTAAGTGATTTTTAAATAAAAAGGCAGCGGCACAAGTAGAAATGCTTGTGCCGCTGTCTTTTACAAAAATCCGTTAATTATACATTATATATGAGGCTAGCCCCATATTTTCATTCTCTCTTGTTATGCTGCAGAGCTGGTACTGCTTACCGCATCAGAAGTACTTGAGGTACCTTCTGAAGAAGTATCTTGCGAAGAAGCTGCTGCACTGCTGGACGGAGCCGTATAGAACAGATCCGGTGTATACGCATTGATGCAGGCTGTATTAAAGGTTGCATTCGTATAATTTTCTGCTTTCTGCTCAATGTCCTGCTGGAATTCGTCCCCTTTGAGTCCATTTAAAACGGAAAGTTTTGTCTGCTCTTTCTGCAGTTCTGTATCTGTTTGGGTCTTAATATCGCGCTTGCTGACAAGAATATAAGCGAAACCAATATCAAGCACCTGTACATCTCCACTATTCATATTTTGAATGCTTGTAACCAAGTCGGTGGGATACCCGCTGATTTTCAAATCGGTTGTGACATCCTGATAGGGAGAAGCGGTAACGGTATCGGAGTGTGCATTCATATAATCCGTTCCCACATCAGACATGGACTTTTTGCCGCTTTTTACTTCATTTGCATAGCCTTCCAGCTCTGCTTTGATCTTTGCTTTATCGTCATCTTTCATAACATTGTAAGATCCGGTTGAGGAATCCATGCTATAAAGAGAAACCGGAACCATCTCAAAAGAGGTAAAATTCTTTTCAAAGTATGCTTTCTGATCGTCTGCACTGATTTCTTTGCTTCCGCCTTGTCCATAGATTGCTTCAAAGACCTTCTCATACTTGACATAATATTCAGCACTGGCAATTTGGAAAGACGATTTTGCGATATTATACTTCTCCAAGGTAGAACCAAGTCCTACATTAGAAGAAGAGCCATTCCAATCAGAAGCCGTCTTGGTGTCAATTATTTTATTATCATCATCCGAAAGGGTCAGGTTCAGGTCTTTCATCATATCATCAATGACAAAGATCTGATTAATGCTATTCTTAGCGGTATCTTTCGTCCATGTAAATGCATCTTTGCCATCAATTGTTTGGGTTTTCATATCCATAGAGGCGGTATATCCCGCCTTTGTTTTTGCCTGATTATAAGCATTGGAAAGTTCATAAATATAAACGCCCGCCGGAAGTTTCGTATCTCCCGATTTTGCACACCAGGACTTGTCCCCTCCGATCGTACAGCCTGAACTGCAGAGTGCCACCGCACCTGCCATTAAGGCTGCGAAAATCTTTTTAGACTTCATAGTTTCACACTCCAAAATTAATTTTGTATTTTTTTAACAAATTAGAATTGTTTTCATTATAGCCTTGTTTACACAATTTGTCTACCGCCTTTCTTGTCCTAAAAAGTCGAATTCCCTAGAAAGGATAATAGCGAAAAATTCGCTGTAGACGGCGCAAACCTGCACTGATATGTTTTTCCACTGTCGGTGGTGTAATCTCCAGATCTTTCGCTATCTTTTTGATCGCTTCACCCTCACATCGACGCCAAAGGCATTCTCTCTGCCGCTCAGTCAATTCCTCCTCCATTGCAAGTTTTACTGTTTGACAAAGCCTTTCTCTTTTGGGATCTTCCTGTTCGGGAACCTTTGCGGCGATCCCTTTTTTTAGGGCTTCCAGACTAAGCAACTTTGTCCTCATGCGTAATGCCTTTTCAAATAGAGACCGGTAAACCGGCACTCCAGATACATCTGATAAAGCATTGCCTGCCGCCGTTGCAGAGAAATCGTCTCTTCAAACCCAAGCCTTTTCTGCTTTAACCGATTTTTAATCGGTACGATTGCCTCCTTCAATTTTTGGGCCTCTCCTAAGTATTCGTTTGATAATGCTAAATAATCCATTCGTTTATCCACTCGCTTTCCTGAATTTCTCGGTCGGGTAAATTTTCTCTCCTCTTTTTATTTTATGAGCTTCTGTGGACAAGCGCAATAATTATTCGAACATTTATTCTTCCACTTCGGGGTCATGTCCCAAAAATGGGACATGAGATTAAATGTTCACAAATTGAATGCTGATTTTTTATTTATTTTTTAATGGAAATACAAGAAAAACCGGCAAACCATTTTTGGCTTGCCGGTTTTTGTAAGTTTTGTAAGATTAAAGATTCAATTTATCAATTAATAGTTGACTGCACGGCGCTCAAAATAAGCTTGTGGATGCTTACAGGCAGGGCACACTTTTGGAGCTTCTTTGCCAACATAGATATAACCGCAGTTCCGGCATACCCAAACTGTTTCTTCATCGCATTTGAAAACGATATCCTCTTTCAAATTAGAAAGCAGTTTACGATAGCGCTCCTCGTGTGATTTTTCAACCGTCGCAATGTCACGCATCGTCTGTGCAATTTGCGCAAAACCTTCTTTATCAGCTTCCTCTGCAAAATGCTTATACATATCGGTCCATTCGTAATTTTCACCGGCAGCCGCATCGGCCAAATTGGTCATGGTATCCGGGATCTCACCATTATGAAGAAGTTTAAACCAAAGTTTTGCATGCTCTTTTTCATTATTGGCTGTTTCTTCAAAGATAGCTGCAATCTGCTCATATCCATCTTTTTTTGCCCGGCTGGCATAGTAAGTATACTTATTGCGTGCCTGACTCTCGCCGGCAAACGCAGCCGCCAAATTTGCTTCTGTTCTACTTCCTTTGAATTCCATACGAATTACCTCCTAATTTCATTTTGATTTATGCAAATTCTAAAGAAAAGAAAAACTTTCTTTCCCTTAAAAAGAATTGCCAAAAAGAAATTTCTTAAACATTAAACATTAAACCTAAAAAGAACTACATCTCCATCTTGCATCACATAGTCTTTGCCTTCACTGCGGTAGAGACCTTTTTCTTTTGCCGCGGCAATGGAACCACACTCCACTAAATCTTTAAAAGAAACGATCTCGGCACGGATAAAGCCGCGCTCAAAATCCGTATGAATCTTTCCGGCAGCCTGCGGTGCTTTTGTTCCTTTTTTAATGGTCCATGCACGGACTTCAGGTTCTCCTGCAGTCAAAAAGCTGATCAAGCCTAAGAGGGAATAGCAAGCACGAATCAGACGATCCAGCCCAGATTCCTTTAACCCCAGGTCCGCAAGGAACAACTCTTTTTCGTCGGGCTCCATATCGCCCATTTCTGCTTCCAGCTCTGCACAAATCGGCAACACCGCAGCATGTTCCTCATTTGCAATCTTTTCGACTTCTGCAAGGAAATGATTTTGATTAATATCAGCTTTAAAATCCGCCTCACTCATATTGGCAGCATAGATAATTGGTTTATTGGTCAAAAGATTGACTGTAGAAAGAAGCGCCGCTTCATCTTCGTTACATTCCACACTGCGTGCAGGTTTTCCAGCATCTAAAGCTTCTTTGACCCGTTTAAAAAAGTCAAGTTCAATCTGATACTTTTTATCTGCTTTAATCATCTTCTGGGTCTTATCAATTCGGCGGTCCAAAACTTCCAAATCCGAAAGAATTAATTCCACATTAATCGTTTCAATATCACGCTTCGGATCAATGCTGCCCTCTACGTGGACAATATCATCATCTTCAAAACAGCGGACAACGTGGACGATTGCATCCACTTCTCGAATATTGGCAAGAAATTTATTGCCAAGTCCTTCGCCTTTGCTTGCTCCTTTTACAAGGCCCGCAATATCTACAAACTCAATGGTAGCCGGCGTAAACTTCTTTGGATGATAAAGATCCGAAAGCCAGTTAAGACGTTTATCCGGTACCGCCACGACCCCAATATTCGGCTCGATGGTACAAAACGGATAGTTTGCGCTTTGTGCTCCTGCATTTGTAATCGCGTTGAACAAGGTGCTTTTTCCCACGTTCGGCAGTCCTACAATTCCTAATTTCATACGGTGATCCCTCTTTGTCTTTTCGTTTTTTATAATATCATGAAGAATTTGGAAAGTCAATGCCAATTTAATAATAATTATTATTTCTCTGTGCGTTTTACTTTATTTTTGGGATAATTTTCTCCATTATGTAGTCATCCATCACAAATCCGCTGCCAATATCGGTGACAGCGCTGTCGGTAATCTGAAATCCGCGATGCTGGTAAACTGCAAGGGGAATTTTGTTGTATTTATTGACGGTAAGCCAAATCGACCGGCGCCCCTCTTTTTGGCAAAGATCTTCGAGAAAATCAAAAGCTCTGCTGGAAAGGCCTTGTCCTCTTTCTTCTTTTTTAAGATACAGTTTACTTAAAAAAAGCCGCCCTTCATCACCGGGGTTCACCGCCACTCCTGTATAGCCAACTAGCACTCCATCTTTTAAGAAGCGATAATAGCGGTATCCTTCCATTTTTGTCTGACGGCGCATCGCGGTGAGAGACTGAAATTTTTCCACCATATACGCTACCTGTTTTTCTCCGATGATAGGCGTAAAATGTTCTTCCCAGATTTCTTTTGCTAAAGCAGCAACCTGAGGTAAATCTTCCTCTTCTGCTTTTACAATTTGCAGTTCCAATTTACAGTTCTCCTTGTCCCTTTTTCAGAAAATATGATATAGTAAGTATAACATGATTCTAGGAGGGATTACAATGCAAGAAACAAAATTGACCATCACAAAAACCGTAACCGAAGATATGCTCGCTGTAAATGTCGGATCCGGCAGCCTGCGGGTTCTTGCCACTCCAACTCTGGCTGCCCTTTTTGAGAGCGCTTCCATGAATCTCGCTGCCAAATATTTGGATGAAGGTTCTACAACGGTCGGCTGTTCCATCACAGTCAATCACAATGCCCCCTCTCCTTTGGGTGCCGAAATTACCGTAACGGCAGTTTTGACAAAACACGAGGGACGCTTTTTCGATTTTTCTTTGACTGCCAGCGATAACAAAGGCGAAGTTGCTACCGGAGTTCACCAGCGCGTTTGTGTCTTTTCCAACCGTTTCCAGCAAAAAGCTGATTCCAAGCTATAAAAAATGCCATTTTCAAAAAAATAATTTAAAAAATAAATTTTCCGAGTTAAATTGCTAAACTTTTTATTGACCTTCTTGTTATTCTATCGTATAATTACTAATTAAATTCGGAAAAAGGTTTTGCCGATCCTTTTTCTGGATCGGCTTTTTTATTAAGAATATTTTAGCAGTTTATCAGCAAAAAGGGAGGAAATATCCATGTTTAGCGGCGCACAGATTATGGTAAAATGTCTGGAAAAAGAAAATGTTAATCTTGTTTTCGGCTATCCCGGCGCTGCAATCTGCCCTTTTTATGATTGCCTTTTCGAATCTGAGATTCAGCATATTCTCTGCCGGGAAGAACAAAATGCGGCACACGAGGCCAGCGGCTATGCCCGCTCCAGCGGAAAAATTGGTGTTTGTGTTGCAACCTCCGGTCCCGGCGCAACTAATTTGATTACTGGAATTGCTACCGCTTATATGGATTCGATTCCGCTGATCATTATTACCGGCCAAGTGAATTCATGGCTTTTAGGGCGCGATGTTTTTCAGGAAGCCGACATCACCGGTGCCTGTGAAAGTTTTACAAAGCACAGTTATCTTGTAAAAGACGCGAATGATCTGGCCCACATCTTTAAAGAAGCCTTCTATATTGCTTCTACTGGACGTCCCGGCCCCGTTTTGATCGATATTCCCACCGATATTCAAAACCAGATGGTAGAAGATTTTCACTATCCGGAAAAAGCGCAGATCCGTGGCTATAAGCCTCGCACTCAGGGACATATTATGCAGGTCAAAAAAGCGCTCACTGCTATCGGTAAAGCAAAACGCCCCATTCTCTGCTGCGGCGGCGGCGTAGTTCTTTCTGGCGCCAGAGAAGAAATGATTTCATTTGCGACAAACAGTGGAATTCCCGTCTGTGCAACCATGATGGGGATCGGCGTAATTCCGATGAATAGTGATCATTATCTTGGCATGATCGGTACCCACGGCAGAGAAAGCGCCAATCGGGCACTAAAAAAAGCTGATTTGGTGATTCTATGCGGCGCAAGAGTGGGGGATCGTGCTGTCAGCTCTCCAGAACAAATCGCCAATAAAGCTGTGATTATTCATATTGACATCGACCCCGCAGAAATTGGAAAGAATATGCAGGTGGATATTCCGATTGTCGGCGATATCCGCGGTGTTCTGCACACGATGGCAGAAGAAATCACCGATACGGTTCCGGAGGAATGGAAAAAAGAAGTCTTAGATCTTAAAAATCAGTATCCACTTCGTGGAGCTCCCCGAGAGGATGGAGTAGAACCCCGGGTTTTCATTCGCGATCTTTCTTCTATGATGGAAGAAAATGCGATTCTTGTCGCTGATGTGGGGCAAAACCAAATTTGGTCGGCACGCAATTTTAATGTAAAGCTGGGCAGGTTCCTAACAAGCGGCGGCCTTGGCACCATGGGATATGCCATTCCAGCGGCAATCGGTGCAAAGCTTGCAAAACCTCACCGAGAGGTTGTCGCCGTCTGCGGAGACGGCTCCTTTCAAATGGCAATGTGCGAACTTGGCACCATCATGCAGTATCAAATTCCAATTAAAATTATCATCATGCAAAATGGCACTCTTGGCATGGTCAAAGAATTTCAAGATAAACTTTATCACAGCCATTATATTGCAACGCAGTTAAAAGGCGGCGAACCGGATTTTGTTCTTTTGGCAAAAAGCTATGGAATCAAAGCAGAATCCGCTTTTTCCAACCGAGAAGCAAAAGAAGCCGCCGCACGAATGCTCAAAAGTCCTGATCCCTATATTTTGGTATGCCGGGTTGATCCGGATACCCCAAGTATTTAAAGGAGGGCAGTTTTAATGAAATCTACACTTTCTGTACTGGTCGAAAACCAGCCCGGCCTGCTCTCAAAAGTGGTCAGCCTTTTTGCTCGGCGGGGATTCAATATTGATTCTCTCGCGGTGGGCGTTACGGAAGACTCCACCATCTCCCGCATTACAATTGTGGTGGACGGCGATGAATCAATCATCGAGCAAGTGGAAAAACAATTAAATAAGCTGATTCAGGTCATCAAGGTAAAAGTGTTAACGCCCGGCAATTTTCTTTCTCGAGAGTTATCTCTCATCAAGGTAAATTGCCGCACACAGGACCGGATCGATCTGATGAAGATTTCTGAGCTGATGAAAGCTCGGATTATAGATGTAGCACCCAGCAGCCTGACTTTGGAAATTTCGGATACACAGGAAAACACCCAAACTTTGATTGATTTGGTACATCCCTATGGAATCAAAGAAATTGTCCGAACCGGTGCAATCGCAATCGAAAAGGGTGCTCAAATTACAAGGAGTAAAGTAAATCCCTGATTCTTTTACGTTAACCCAACTCTTTTCAGAGTTCCGTTTATAAATTTTAAGCCTGAGAAAGGCAAGGAGGAAAAAACATATGCCAAAGATCTATTACGACGCAGACTGCGACATCAACGTTCTCAAGGGGAAGACCGTTGCAATTATTGGCTACGGCAGCCAGGGTCATGCTCACGCTCTAAACTTGCGTGACAGCGGTGTAAATGTAATTGTCGGCCTCTATAAAGGCAGCCGGCGCTGGGATCATGTAAAAGAGATGGGCTTTGATGTTATGACCACTGCAGAAGCCACCCAGAAGGCAGATATCATTATGATGCTGACTCCTGATGAAAAGCAGGCGGATATTTATAAGAAAGACATCGCTCCCTATTTGACTGAAGGGAAAGCACTTGCCTTTGCTCATGGCTTTAACATTCACTTTAAGCAGATTGTCCCGCCTAAGAACATTGATGTTTTCATGATCGCTCCGAAGGCACCGGGTCACACCGTCCGTTCTGAGTTCGTCGAAGGCAAAGGCACTCCAGCTCTGGTTGCGGTTTATCAGGATGCTTCCGGTCACTGCCTCGACGTCGCACTGGCTTATGGCGCAGGTTTGGGCGCAGCTCGTGCAGCTCTGATGGAAACCACCTTTAAGATTGAAACTGAAACTGATCTGTTCGGCGAGCAGGCAGTCCTCTGCGGCGGTGTTACCGCTTTGATGCAGGCTGGATTTGAAACACTGGTTGAGGCTGGTTATCCGGCAGAGAATGCTTACTTCGAATGTATCCATGAGATGAAACTGATCGTCGATCTGATTTACACCGGCGGCTTCAGCTTCATGCGTTACTCCATCTCCGACACTGCTGAGTTCGGCGATTATGAGACTGGCAAACGTCTTGTCACGCCGGAAACCAAAGCCGAGATGAAACAAATTCTTACCGAGATCCAGGATGGCACCTTTGCTTCCAAATGGATCGCAGAGAACAAAGCAGGCGGCCGTGCGCACTTTAACGCATGCCGTGAAAGAGCTGCTTCTCATCAGCTGGAAAAAGTCGGTAAGGAACTGCGCAAAATGTACGCTTGGAACGAAGACAAATACGCCGACTAATCTTTTAAAATTTGCGGCATAATTCACCATATAAAGTGAAAAAAGAAGGCTTCCGTACCAACTTGGTATTGGAAGCCTTCTTTTTATATTCTTCAATGACTGATTCTACCCAATCGCTAAAAAATTTCTTTTGGAAATTTCCGCAACCTCTTTTCTCAATGTTTCAATAAATACACGAACATACATCGGCTGACTCATATGGCTGTGCGTTACTAAATCAATGTGTAATTTTCGATCCAAATGATTAATGGGCAACATATAAAGCTTTTTATTTTCACTACAGGTGAGATTATGCCGATAGGCAGTCGTGAGCAGCATTTTGGGGCAGAGTGATGCGCAGATTCCCTCTGCACAAAGAAGGATTTGCGTCTCACTATCGCTGATATTATACATGACCTTTAGCTGAAGCTTTCTGTCATTCAGGTATTCCTGAATCACTCGATTTACTTTTCCTGTTTTAAAGCTAAGCGTAAAAGGAACATCACAGAATTTCTCCATATCCACCCCTTTTTGCATCATTTTAATTTCTTCCACACGAAAATAGCTATGCAGAAGTTCCGAAGAAATCACCAACACAATTTCATCTAAAGCAATCGTTTGAATGCAAAATTCAGGATTGGGGTCTGTATTAACGCCAATAAAAAGATCAATATCCCCACGCAGCATTCTTTCCTCTAAAACTTGCGTATCCTCTATACAAAAAGAAATTTTCACCTTTGGAAAAGCTTCATGATAGTGTGACAAAACCGCCGGAAGAACCACCGGCGCTCGGGATGTACTGATTCCAAGTGTAAATTTTCCGACTTCTCCATGTGCCATATCTTTTAAATCACTGTTCATTCGTTTTTCTAGGATCTGAATATTTCTAACATTCTGGAGCATCACTTCTCCCGCCGGCGTCAGCTTAAACTTAGGTCTCCGTTCAAAAAGTTGAACCCCATATTCTTTTTCCAGCCGCTTAATATGGTCACTGACGCATTGCTGGGTAACAAATGCTCTTTCTGCAGCACGAGAAATATTTTTCTCCTCTGCCGTCATCAAAAAGATTTCATATCCTGTTTTCATGAAAAATCCCCTTCCATATGAATTAGCTCCTTTTCATTCATACAAATAGAACTTCTTTATTTCATCATACTATCATTTCTGATTATCTGCAATCATAAGAAATCCTCACAATTTTTGCCTGCGAAATCCTTTAAAAAAGCAGTGCCTGCATAAAAACAGGGCACTGCCTTTTTATTTTTTATATATGTATATGATTTTTATCGATTGCTTTTTAAGATTCCTTAATAACTAAATCCCATGGCACGCGGTAAACATAAAATAATGTCTGGGAAAAACGCCAAAGGTACCAGTAAAACCACTTCTGTTATCACATATGGGATAACTCCTTTGACAACCTGATTGAATTTAAGTTCCGATACAGAAACAGCCGTAAAAAGATTGTAGCCGAATGGAGGTGTTACAAAACCGACCACAAGGCAAATGCAGAACAGTACGCCCAAATGAAGTGGATTGCATCCGAGAGCAACACCAATCGGAATTAAAATTGGAGCAAGGATTAATGTGGCAGCCACATTATCCATTAAGCATCCCACAACCAGCAAAATCAGGATCAACAGAATGAGATAAACATTTTTGTTGCCGCCAACCATACTGATAAAGCCTTTTGAAATCACTTTTCCAACCTGAGATCTGGAAACCACCCAAGAGAACAGCGAGGCAGCCGCAATGATAAAGTTTACCATTGTGGAAGTTTTAAGAGAAGAAATCAAAATTTTCGGCATGTCTTTGATTTTGAGTTCCTTAAGTGCAAATCCAAGGATCAGCGCATAAACAATACCAACAGCAGCGGATTCAGTGGGCGTAAAAATTCCGCCGTAAATGCCGCCTAAAATAAGGACCGGCAGACCGAGGGCACCCAAAGCTTTCCAAAACATTTTAAGAGAATATTTGAAATTGAATTTTACTTCGCCCGCTCGTTTACGAACCTCTGGATTTTTAAAGGAAAAGTAAACATTGACCAAGCACAGAACAATTGCAATCATAAGACCGGGAACAATTCCGGCGGCGAACATGGCCGGGATTGAAAGGCTCATGGTAACACCGTAAATAATCATCGGAATACTTGGAGGAATAATGGGGCCCAACGCACCTGCTGCAGCAACCAAACCAGCACTGCTCTCTTTTGAATAGCCGGATTTGAGCATAGAGGGCAGCATAATACTGCCGATTGCCGCAACTGTTGCCGGACCGGAACCTGTCAATGCTGCAAAAATTGCGCAACTAAAAACCGTCACGATACCGAGTCCGCCTGGCATCCAACCCAAAAGACTCTTCGCCCAATCGGTCAGGCGCTTGGAAATCCCACCAAAATCCATCAGATTTCCTACCAAGATGAACAGTGGAACCGCCAAAAGGGTAAAGGAATTGAGACCATAAATCAAGCGCTGAGAAAGAGTAAGGATACTCATTCCATTGGTGGCAAGATATGCGACGCCGGAAGAAATAATTGCGAATGCGACCGGGACTCCGACCAGCATTAGGCCAAACAATATAATAAATACGAGTGTCATTCTGCAGTGCCCTCCTTCTTTTCCGCTTTATCAGAAAGATAGACCGCAATCTGCACAATAGCCTGAAACATCAGAAGTGCACCGCTTACGGCTACCGACAAATTGATTACCCACATTGGGATTGACATGGCCGTACTGACGTTTGTACGGGAGCGATAAGATACAATCACTCCGGAATAAAGCATCAAAGTACCGTCAATCAAAATGATTGCCTCTATTAGGATATTGACGGCTTTGCGTGCCTTGCCGTGAAGAAGGTCGAGAATCACTGTCACAGTCGCATGTCCGTTATCCTCAATCAAAAGAGATGCGCCGATCAGATGCATCCAGACAAATAGATATCTTGCCAATTCCTCTGTCCATGAAAGTGAATTATTTAGAACAAAGCGGAAGAACACCTGCATAACACATGCAAAAACGAGCCCTACAAACATTACGATTCCCGTATAGCTAACCGCTTTATTAATGGTATGAGAAACGCGTTTTAACCCTTTCATTTACATTTCCACCCCTTCTCATTCTGATCAGAATTTCTGATTTTTGCGCTGCCCTGCAAAAGCCCTTTCAAAATCATCATTTGCTTTCAACTTCCTTCTCCAAATCCGAAACCCACGTTCCGCCAATATAAGATTCCATTTTTTGATAGACAGGCTTTGCAGCTTCCTGAAAAGCCTTTGAATCCACCTCATCAGTAGGAACCACAGTCATCCCTTTGGAGATCAGATCCTTTTCCATCGTTTCCGCAGAATCATCATTGTTTTTGCGAACGGTAGCAACGGCTTCTTGTGCAGCTTCACGGATAATCTGCTGATCCTCTTTGGAGAAAGATTCCAAAACTCTGCTCGAAATACAGATCGGCAATGGAGAATAAAACAAATTTACATTATTGATGTATTTGCTGACATCCGGGAACCCATTTGTATACAGTACACTCAACGGTGCATCACAGCCGTCAATCGTTCCCTGCTGTAAAGCGGTCAAAACCTCGCTCCATGCCATCGGGGTCGCGTTAACGCCCAGTGCAGCATAAGCTGCAAGATATGTTTTTGTCTCCATACAGCGAATTTTCATTCCCGCAAGATCAGACGGCTCCTTAATGCTTCTTTTGCCCGTAGCCAGCTGACGGAACCCACCTTCAGACCATCCCAGAACGGTTACTCCTGCACTCTCTACATTTTTCGCAAGTTTCTGTCCATAATCGCCGTCCAATATCTTTCTTGCCTGTTTGGAATTGGAAAAAATAAACGGAAGATCTAAAGCTCCGTTTGCCAAAACGTAGGTAGAAACATATGCGTTTGTCATAACAGCCATATCACAGGTGCCAATCTGCATTCCTTCCCACATTTCCGGCTCCGAACCAAGCTGACTGCTCGGATAATCATTCACCGTAATGCGCCCCTGTGTTTTTTCTTCCACGACTTCTTTAAACTTCTGCGCAGTAAGCGAATAAGGATCATTTGGATTCGAAGCAGTCGTATAGCCAATGCTGAGTACTGTTTTCGGAGCAGAACTTGTCTCTCCACATCCAACCAGACTAAGCACCATAGCAGATGCCAAAACTGCAGCAATGAAACGTTTCATTTTCGATTTTCCCCCATTTCTACTCTAACCCTAAAATAACCTCCGGAACATTATGAATTAAATCCCGGATCTCAGAATCCTTCAATCCTTGTTCCAGCAGCGCACAAACAAACCGATGCATTTCGATCGTCGGATGCGGACTTCCTTTTTGTCCACGGTCTGTTGTAATAAATGCACTGCTCGACCCAATTCGGCGAATGGTGCTCACCATTTGCTCGATCGATACGGATTTCTGAACGACATTAAGCCAAACCTTCTCAATAAAAACTCCTTCTTTAGCGAGTTCCTCCTGAATCCCCGCCGGAACAATCGTACGGGAAAACTCCGGATGTGTCAAAACCATGCGAACCCCTCTGCGTCTACCTTCTTTGCAGAGAAGAACGGATTCTTCCGGACTTAAATGCCCACTTGCCAACGTTGCATCATACCGTTTAACAACATCCATAATCTCATAGACACAATTCTTAAGATGACCTTTCTGGTCAAGAACGGTAATCCCTGGACGATCAAAAAAATCTCCCGACATATTTCCAAAAGTCAAACTGTTGGCCGCATCCCGTGTTGGCATCCAGATGATTTTGGCTCCAAATCTGAGGGCATTTTCCACCGCGTAAACATTTAGTCCCCCTACGGGCCAATTTAACGCAACGGCACCATACGCCTTTGTCTCGGCGTGCCCATACTGATTCACCAAGATGGCACGAGCAACTGTTGATTCATAGTGGCTCTTTAAAACAACTCCTTTCATTCCCGCTTGGCTGGCTTCTTTTACTAGCTGAAAGCAGTCCAGCGACCGCGGAAACACCGAGGGTAACGTATGAATATGTAAATCATACCCTCCCTTCATTAATTCACTTGCTTTATCATCAAAATTTTTCACACCTATCTGCTTCCTCCATTATGGAATCTATTTCCAAAGAAGCAGGAGGCCGGCCTGATTCTTGCTTTGTTGGCTAAAGTATAGCATCGCGTTCTAACAAGGTAAAACAAGTATTTTCAGAATATTCACAAGAAATTCCTTGTTGATTTGTTTCCATTTAGTTCATATTTTATATAATAAATAGTAAATATAGGACTTTTGTGAAATTCATTTTCAAGGCTTTCGTATAATATTGCTGTAATCTTCTCACGATATTTATTGATTATTTTTTTTAAAGCTTCTCGTTTCTTGTTTATAAAAAATAATTGCCTAATAAAAAGCACAATTGTTTGTGTATTTTGATTAATTCCCTCTCAGACAATCTCAAAACCCTTTTTATCGCCAGTCACCACTTTTCGCAGGAGATCTTTTGAGACAAAAAAGCACAAAATTTTTTTAACATTTAAAAAACGTCAAAAGCCATTGACATCATATTTGAATATACTTATAATAAGTAGGATTCGGTAGGTGAGGTTTTGCAGGGATATGGATTGTTGCCGCAGAGTGGTGGAGACACCATGGAGAAGGTTGGAGCAGGCTATATCGAACCTAAGGTGTAGCATAATACAGTTTCACTGCCCTGCAAAGCTAAAGCTCAAACGAAGAAGTCAGAAGTGCTTTTTTACACTCCCATATATTCTTGACCGAATATATGGGAGCTTTTTATTTTTCAGCATGTTTTGACATCTTTAAAATCGAAAATAATCTTTGATTCAAACGGAGGTGAGAAGAATGGACTCTGGGAGTAGCAGCGGCACAGTCCCCGACGGATGGCCTACATCACAAATGAAAATCATGAAAAAGTCAAACCATGATTTCATTCTTCTCTGTATCTGATCCTCCGTCCTATAAAAAGTGCCATACTTCCTCCTTTTAGCACATGTCAATTTGAAAAAATGGAGGTACGAGCGATGAAAAAAAATCTAAAAACAGCTTTAACCAAAAAAAATCTCTTTACGGCAGATTCGTGTAGTACAGAAATTAAAAATCGTCTTTTATTTGCTTCGACTCACGATAAAACAGAAGTCTTGCAAGCGCTTGGTACCGGGGTTGCTGGATTAAACGAAGAAGAGGTTGAATCCGCAAAAAAATCTTTTGGCAGCAACATCGTCATGCATAAAAAGAAGCAATCTCTTTTTAAAAGGATTTGCAGCGCTTTTATCAACCCTTTTACAGCAATTTTATTTGTGCTTGCCATTATCTCGGTATTTACTGATATTCTTTTTACAGAACCGGGCCAACAAAACTATACAACCGTCATTATTATCGTAACGATGGTCATGATTTCTGGAGTTCTTCGCTTTATTCAAGAAACGAAAAGTGGAAATGCGGCTGCAAGCCTGTCCAAAATGATTCATACAACAACTTGCGTCGAGCGGCAGGAATCCGGCAAGCAGGAAATCCCTTTGGAAGATGTAGTAGTCGGTGACTTAATTTACCTTTCCGCCGGCGATATGATTCCAGCCGATCTTCGCATTCTCTCTGCAAAAGACCTGTTTATCAGCCAATCCGCCCTAACTGGAGAAAGCCAGCCGGTTGAAAAATATGGGACTCCTGTAAATGAGCAGAACTCTTTGACGGAAATTTCGAATCTTGCTTTTATGGGAAGCACCGTGATCAGCGGAAGCGCCAAAGCGGTTGTGGTTGCTACCGGAAATGATACCATGCTCGGCCGCATCGCAAAAAGCCTCACGGAAAAGCCCCCCAAAACCAGTTTTGAAAAGGGAGTAAACTCTGTTTCATGGGTCCTTCTTCGGTTTATGTTGGTTATGGTACCGATTGTCCTTTTCATTAACGGATTTACGAAGGGTGACTGGCTCAAAGCATTTTTATTTGCAATTTCTGTTGCAGTAGGTCTTACACCGGAAATGCTGCCCATGATTGTGACTACCTGCCTCGCAAAAGGTGCTGTCGCAATGAGTCAAAAAAAGGTAATCATTAAAAGTCTTAATTCCATTCAGAATTTAGGCTCTATTGATTTGCTCTGCACTGATAAAACCGGAACTCTCACACAGGACCGTGTGATTTTAGAGTCCCATCTGGATATCGAGGGCAATGAAGACTCCCGCGTACTGCGCCATGCTTTTTTGAACAGCTATTTTCAAACAGGACTTAAAAATCTAATTGATCTTGCAATTATCTCAAAACAGAATGAATTAGGACCTGTCCCCATTGAAAACGATTATCGGAAAGTGGATGAAATTCCATTTGACTTTAACCGTCGTAGAATGAGTGTTGTGGTCTCGGATAAAAACGGCAAAACGCAGATGATTACAAAGGGAGCCATTGAAGAAATGCTCAAATGCTGTTCCTATGCCGAGCTCCATGGAACAGTAAAACCGTTGACAAAAGAAGTCCGTTCCTTTGTCATTTCCAAATCTGACGAACTAAATGCCTCCGGCATGCGCGTGATTGCGGTCGCACATAAAACAAATCCTGCTCCAGTCGGTGAATTTTCGGTAGCAGACGAAGACAACATGGTATTGATTGGATTCCTTGCCTTTTTAGATCCCCCGAAAAAAACAACAGCTAAAGCAATCCGGGCACTTACCGAACACGGTGTTGCAGTCAAAATTCTGACCGGAGATAATGAAAAAGTCACCTGCAGTATCTGCCGTCAGGTAGGGATTCCAGACAATCGTATGCTTTTAGGAAAAGATCTCGATAATATGACAGACGATGAGCTTACCCAAAAAGCAGAAAAGGCAATGGTCTTTGCAAAGCTGTCTCCTGCTCAAAAGGCACGCGTGATTCAAATTTTTCGGCAAAATGGCCATGTCACCGGATATATGGGTGATGGCATCAACGACGCTGCCGCCATGAAAGTCGCCGACGTAGGTATTTCTGTTGATACTGCAGTAGATATCGCAAAAGAATCTGCAAATGTTATTATGTTGGAAAAAGACTTAATGGTTTTGGAAGACGGAATCATCGAGGGAAGAAAAACATACGCAAACATGATAAAATATATCAAAATGACTGCTTCTTCTAATTTCGGGAACATGTTTTCCGTTTTGGCTGCCAGTGCATTTCTCCCTTTTCTTCCAATGGCCTCGATTCAGCTATTATTGCTGAACCTCATTTATGATATCTCCTGCACTGCGATTCCTTGGGACAATGTAGACCGGGAATATCTGCAAAAGCCGCGAAAATGGGATGCTTCTTCTATCAGCAAATTCATGCTATGGATTGGCCCTACCAGCTCGGTATTTGATATTGCCACCTACCTTCTCATGTATTTTGTTATTTGCCCGATGATCTGCGGCGGACAGCTCTTTCCTCAAATCACGGACCCCTCTTTAAAACTACTTTATATCTCGACTTTTCAATCCGGATGGTTTGTAGAATCCATGTGGAGTCAATCTTTAGTGGTTCACATGATCCGCACCCCTAAAATTCCATTTTTACAAAGCCGTGCTTCTGTGCCTGTGTTGTCTTTAACCGCATTTGCCATTTTTACGGCAACATTGATCGTATCTACTCCTTTGGGATCATTTTTAGGGTTTTCTCCCCTCCCTCCGATTTATTTTGCATGGCTTTCCGCGATTGTTCTCGGTTATATGATACTCGCGACGATTGTCAAAAAATTATATATTAAAAGATATGGAGAGTTACTTTAAGATATTTAAGAATAAAAAAGTCCACGCGAAATTCGCGTGGACTTTTTATATAACCAATTAAATCAATAAAAACAAATTGAAAATTCTTACCATCGATACAATCAGCTGTTTTCTAAGACACAGAATTCTTTTAAGAACTCATCTCCTAGAGAAACTTCCGTTTTTTCTCCGTTTGCCATATTCTTAATCATCACTCGACCGCTCTCGATCTCATTATCGCCTAGGACCAAACTGAACCGTGCCCCAATTTTATCGGCATATTTCATCTGTGCCTTGAGTCCACGCCCAATCTCATCAAATTCTGCATAAAGGCCGGATTCCTTGCACTTCTGCGCCAAAAGGAACGACTTTTCCCGCGCTGCATCCCCAAGAGATGCTAAGAAAAGATCGCAGCGTTTTTTAGATGGAAATTCAACCTTCTGCTCTTCCATCGCAAGGATTACACGTTCGAGTCCCATTCCAAATCCCAATGCAGGTGTTGGAGTTCCACCCATTTCTTCTACAAGTCCGTTATAACGGCCGCCGGCGCAAATCGCCATTCCTTTATAGAGAAATTCAAAAACGGTATTTGTATAGTAATCTAATCCGCGGACAATAGAAGGATCAATGGTATAAGAAATCCCCATCGCCTCCAGTGCATGCTTTACACCGTCGAAATGTTTCTGGCAATCCTCACAAAGGAAATCTAAAATCTTTGGCGCATTCGCTGCGATTCCTTGGCATTCTTTCTCTTTGCAGTCCAAAATCCGCATCGGATTCCGTTCAAGACGAGACAAGCAGGTTTCACATAGTTCTCCTTTGCGAGCAGAAAAATATTCTTTCAGTGCCTTTGTATAAGCTGCCCGACAAGTAGGGCAACCAATGGAATTAATTGCAAGTGAAATACCGGCAATTCCAAGTCTTTGCAAAACAGAATATCCAACACCGATCACTTCGGCATCCGAAAGAGGAGAATTGGAACCAAACATTTCGATTCCAAACTGATGAAATTCCCGCAGTCTGCCTTTCTGCGCTTTTTCATAGCGATAACAACTGGTCAGATAATAAAACTTTTGCGGCATTCCGGCAGAAAGTAAACCATGCTCCAAAAAAGCACGCACTGCACCGGCTGTTCCCTCCGGACGAAGGGTAATGCTGCGGTTGCCTTTATCTTTAAATGTATACATCTCTTTTTGCACCACATCGGTAGTTTCTCCAACACTGCGCAAAAAAAGTTCCGTATGTTCAAAAACCGGTGTGCGGATTTCCGAAAATCCATTCTTTTCGGCTTCGTTTCGTGCAACCGATTCTACTACCTGCCATTTTTCGCTCTGTCCCGGCAAGATATCTTCCGTTCCGCGAGGTGCCTGCGTAATCAGTTCCATAAGAATTTTCCTCCTGTATCATTTCAAAAACCATCAAAAGCTATAAAAGCCCTCGGCCTTGATCTCAAATAAAAATGTTATTTTTTATTATACCATAAATCGACTGCTCCGAAAACAGCTTTCTCTAAAAGAAAAGCAAAAATCCCGCCCTGCCGGAGAGATACGGCAAAGGCGGGACTTTTTTAATGATTCGCACAAAGAGACCCACTGATAAAATCAGTGGGAAGGATTTACAATATTGCGCCAATCTAAATCGCCGCGCTCCAAACCATGAATCAAAACTTCCGCCGTTGCAATATTCGTAGCGACCGGAATATTATGGGTGTCACAGAGACGAAGCATATTATTATCATTAGGTTCATGCGGCTTTGCAGAGAGCGGATCTCTAAAAAACAAGAGCATATCCACTTCATTACAGGCAATCCGAGCAGAAATCTGCTGATCTCCACCCTGACTTCCGCTTAAAAAACGTTGTATTTTAAGGCCAGTCGCATCGCTGACCAGCTTTCCTGTCGTGCCGGTAGCACATAAATCATGACGGCTTAAAATCCCGCAATATGCAATACAAAACTGAACCATCAATTCTTTCTTTGCATCGTGTGCGATCAATGCAATGTTCATTTTTAACACTCTCCTATATCATTATTATTTTTCGATATTTTTAAAACTTTTGCAGAGACGGCAGCGGAACCTCATGCCCCTCTAGCCGCACAGCAAGCCGAGCAAAAGCTAACGCTGCAGGGCATTTTTGCGGGGGCAATCTCCGCACCGCTGCTGCACGAAGCTCCTCATCCTCCGGAATTACTGCAATCAGCTGGATTCCAGTCTGGTCAATCATATCATCTACATCGGTAAAAAATGCCGATTTTCGAAAAAAAGAAGATGAAAACCGATTGATCACAAGCCTTTGTTCCGTTATACCTGCTTCTAAAAGCTGCGCACGGGTTTTAAAAGATGCCAATGTGCAAACTTTATCTGGTGTACTGACTACCAGAGCTCTGTCCGCTGCTGAAACAGCACTGCGAAAACCTGCCCCGATGCCCGCAGGGCAATCAATCAACACATGATCAAAATAACATGAAATTGCGCCGATGAGCTCCCGCATGATTCCAGGGCTAACTAAGTCTTCTTCCCGAAATGGAGCCGGCATTAAATAAAGACCGTCCTGATAAGAGCTGGGATAAATCGCCTGTGCAGGTGTAGCAGTACCTGAAACCACATCCGAAAGGTCAAAGACCTGCTGCTGCGCAATATTGAGAAGCAAATCAAGACATCCTAGCCCCGCATCACAATCAACCAGAAGCACTCGACGCCCTCTTGCTGCCAATGCCAGACCAACATGCGCTGTTGTGGTGGATTTTCCTACGCCACCTTTTCCCGATGTAATAACTGTTACTGCTCCCATATTAAAAACCTCATTTTCATAGTATCACAAGACTCTTAAATAGTCAATTTTTTTATATAAAATCAACATATATTTGTTAATACAAGCTGAAATACAGTCAAAATAACTGTTTTTTATTCCGTCTCAAGGCTTTTTTTAACAAATTTATGATTGAAAATATGCGTCAAAAATATCTTTTGCGATATTTTGAGCATAAGTGCCTGCTGCACCGTGGGGCAATACCACCGCCACAGCGATTTGAGGATTATCATAAGGCGCATAGGCGATAAAAGTGACATTATCGCTGCCGTTTGTTTCTGCGGTTCCGGTTTTAGCGGCAATCGCAATCTTATAGTTAGAAAAGAGTGTCCTTGCAGTACCGGAAGTCACGACTTCTCTCATTCCTTCCTGTACTGTCTTTAAGTTTTCTGCAGAAAGATAACTGTAATCAGAATTATCTACAAGGGTTTCTCCTTGTGTTGAAGAAATGGTATTCTGACGGCTATAATCGGTTACGTGATCAACCAAATGTACTTTTTTTCGAGTTCCGTTATTGGCAATGGTTGCAACATAATCGGCAAGCTGAGCGGGAGAAAACTGATTATCACTTTGTCCGATCGCCGCTTGTACGGTATCGCCGTCGTACCAGGTTCCACCCGCAGCGGTTCTGGATTCTGGGCCGGCAAGCGTTCCCTCCGTTTCATCGATTTCCACTCCGGTTTTTACTCCGAGTCCCAGTTTTTTCGCGTACAGATCCATACTTGTGATCCCCAAGCGATAGCCGGTCTCACAGAAGAATACGTTGCAAGACTGTGCCAAGGCAGAACGAACATCCATAGGACCGTGCCAACCCATACAGGTCAAAATCAAGCTCGGCTTAAAACGATCATAAACATGATTACAAACAATTTTCGTTGTATCCGTAATGGCTCCTTCCTGCAAAGCTGCCAGTGCAACGCATGGTTTAAAAACAGAGCCGGGGGTAAATGCGCTTCCGAAAGCCCTATCGACTTGAGGATTGGAAGAGTCTTTTAAAAGAGAATCAAAATAAGAAGCGTTGCTGTATTGAGAAAGATCATAAGTCGGATAGCTTGCAGCAGCCAGCACTGAAAAATCCGAAACTCTCAGCGCTACCACTCCGCCGCCAACACAATCTTTGGTTGTCGCATGCGCCGCCTGTACATTTTTTGCAAGCGAATCGGCGGCAACCTTCTGTACTTTGGAATCAATGGTAAGGAATACGGTATTTCCCGCCTGCGGCTCTTTGGTTACAGTCTCCTGCTGAACCTCTCCGCTGCTGTTATACTCAATTTTCTTTTCTCCTGCGGAGCCTCTCAGTGTAGATTCCATCGCAGCCTCAATTCCAAATTTTCCGATTGTATCATTCAGCGTATATCCTTTTGATTTTAAAGATTCATACTGCTTTTCAGAAAGCGCCCCCAGATTTCCTAAAATATGAGGCATCAAGGTTGGCTCTGGGTATTGCCGAACCGATGTGATCTGTGTAGATACGCCGGGCAAATCATCGCTGTTTTCGCTGATGATTGCTACTGTTTCCTGACTGACCTTGCTAGAAAAGACATACGGGACCCCCAGAGAAAATCCGCTCATTGTCATGCCGTAACGCACGGACAAAATATCGCGCAACTGCTCAAGAGTATACTCTGAAGCATCATTTCCGCTCCCCGCGAAATATCGTTTTGAAAGTGCATCGATACAAGTCTGAGGGTCGGCATCTTGTCCTACTTTCAAGAACTGATCGGATTTTAGATATGTAATCGCATCTTCTGCACCTGCTTGAAATTCATATTCCCCGTTTTGATATAAAATAGGCAGAGTATCATTCCATGATTCTCCGCGCATTTTTAAAAGCGAAATCAGTTTTCCTGTGATTTTATTAATTGACGCCGCCGACATTTCTCCCAAATTAAACCGGATCTCATAAGAAATCTTGTTGGTTGCCAGCCCGACTCCATTCATATCCACAATTTCTCCCCGGGCAGTGGGAATCGTTTGTGTTGTGCTGACTGATTGTTCCGCAAGAGCCGAAAGCTCTTGTCCATCCACAAACTGCCACTCTATCAGTCGAACAGCAAAAATGCCGCAGACTAAAATAAGAAGTCCCATACAAACTTTTTTTCTGGACAACTGTTTTTTCCACAACCTCAAGTGATCCCACTTCCTTTCTGAAATTTTTTATTAAATATCAGCCGGCGCTCTCAGCCTTGTCGCTAAAAACCGATTCAAATAATAAAGAGGCACTGCAAATATTGCCGTATAGAGTACCCGCGGCAAAAGATGATAAAACAACAGATACCAGCTCCCAGAATTCCCTGGAAAAAGGGCGGTAAAAATCCATTGTAAAAGTGCTAATATTCCTCCCAGCGCCAAAGTGGAAACGACAGCGCTCAAAAGGTTTGTCTTTAAAAATTGACTGGCGAGAAAACTGACGCAATATCCGCCAACCGCAAATTCCAATGCTTTTGCTCCCAAGAAGCTGCCGCTGCCAAAATCCATCAGCAACCCACAAAAAAGGCCGCAGACCATTGCCGGCACTTCCTCTTCAAAAAAGGCTGCCGTAACCACCGCCGGAATCAAAAGTACTGGCAGAGAATGCAATATTTCCGGAAAAAGTCCTGGGATCTGCTGCAATAGATACAAGAGCAAAAATTCGGCGCTATAAGCCATTCCCCGTAGGACTCCCGCCCGCCTCATGAGTTTCCTCCTGAGGAAGCTGTATTTTCTCCGGCTGCACTTTTTCCTGCAAAATTAGTAATCACCATCACATCTTTTGGATTCTTTAAATCTACTGCAGGCTGCACAAGCGCATAAAGGGAGGCATCTGATTCACTGCGGCTAACAGACTTCACCGTTCCCACCGTCAGATTTCTGGGGAAAAGTCCCCCAAATCCACTTTCTACTGCAAGACCGCTCGTAACGACCAAGTCGCCTTCCTGCACCTTTGTGGTGGAATCCAAATAATTCATTCGAAGATATCCTTCATCTGCCGATTGAACCGTACAGCTCATAATTCCTGTTTCCTGCGTTTGGCTGTCACGAGCCCCAAATTTTGCATCCGCATGGAACAGCGTTGTCACGCGGCTCGAGGTAGGGAATACCTCGCTCACCCAACCGAGGAGCCCTGCATCTGTTATGACCGGGTCGTTTTTTGAGACCCCATCTCTAGACCCCTGATCGATCGTGATACTGCCATACAAGTCATCTGGATCTTTTGCAATCACTTCGGCTGCCAAAAGCTGATAGTCCTGATTTTCTTCTTTAAGCCCCAGGTATTTTTTATATTCTTCGTTTTCTCTTTTGAGCGTATCATAATTGATCAGCTGACGATTCAAATCATTGATCTGTGCCTTGAGGTTCTTATTTTCGCTGAGAAGATCTTCTTTTGAAGCTCCTGTTTCCTCTGCATTTGCAGTAATCTGCTCTGACAAAGCAGCACTCACTCGCTGCATCGGCATCAAGAGCAAATTAACAACGCCTCCAACACCGTTGGAACTAAATGCGGCGGTAGAGAGCATCAAACAGCCCATTAAAGCACATACCATTAAAAGTTTTCCAAGCCCTTTTTTGTGAGATTCTTTTTTCAATTCCGCCGCCTCCTTTTTTCATCATAAAAGTCGGAAAAAGAAAAGCAGAAAAGATCTGCGGATCCTTGTTTGTCCGAAGTCTTTCTGCTTTTTCGAATTCTCATTCTTTCGAATCATTCGGCTCGCTTTTCTTCGGCTCCGGCTGCTGCTCCTGCCGTTCTGCCTGCTCAATTCCCTGCAAACGCATTCCCGCGCCTAACGCCACACAATCCAAGGGGGAATCTGCAATCCGAACCGGCAGGGAAGTCTCTGTTTTGATTAACTCGTCGATCCCTCGCAGCAGTGCACCGCCGCCTGTAAGCGTAATTCCATGGTCAATGACATCTGCCGCAAGCTCCGGCTCCGTTTTCTGCAGCGTATTGCGAACCGCATCAATAATTTCAGAGAGCGGGTCAGAGATCGCCTCACGAATTTCAGCAGCTGTAATCGTGATATAAGCGGGCAGACCATCTGCAAGATTTCTCCCTTTGACTTTCAGCGAAAGGCCGTTTGATTCTTCTGTAGGATAGGCCGAACCAATCTGTAATTTTAATTCTTCCGCTGTACGTTCGCCAATCAGAAGATTATATTTATCTTTCACATATTCTCTAATGGATTCATCAAATTTATTTCCTGCTACCCGAACGCTGGTGCTTGTAACAATATCTCCAAGAGAAATTACCGCAACTTCACTTGTCCCACCGCCGATATCAACGATCATAGAGCCGATCGGGTCTATCACCGGTAATCCTGCGCCCATTGCAGCAGCCATCGGTTCCGTCATAATTTCCACCTGACGCACACCGGCATCCGCCATCGCATCTTCCACTGCGCGGCGTTCTACTCCGGTAACACCGGATGGCACACAAATTACGATTTTAGGCTTGGAAAAATGAGAAGGCTTCCCCAAAGTCTCCTGAATAAAATGTTTGAGCATGGTCGCGGTAATGTCAAAATCCGCGATAACACCGTCATGAAGCGGACAAACAGCCTCAATGGTATCCGGTGTACGGCCGATCATCTCTCGTGCTTTTTCTCCGACTGCCAGCACAACATCGCTTTCGACATCCACGGCAACAACCGATGGCTCTCTCAATATAATTCCCTTGCCTTTTCCATAAACAAGCGTATTGACCGTACCAAGATCAATCGCAATATTCTTCAAGCGCATAATTGGAGAAGCTCCTTTCCCTTATCCTACTTTTCCGGATGGATTCCAACCTTTTTCAGAATCCTATGAATTTTTCCAAGCGGAAGTCCAACCACACTGGTAAAACTTCCATCAATTCGTTTGACAAAAACGGCACCGCGCCCCTGAATTCCATATCCGCCCGCTTTATCCATGGGCTCGCCCGAAGCGATATAAGCTTCGATTTCCTCCGGTTCAATCCGATAAAATTCTACACTTGTACAGTCTTTATCCTCATAAATCTCGTTATTTGCAATTAAACAGAATGCCGTATAAACCTGATGCACCTGCCCGGAAAGCAGTCCAAGCATCTTTTTTGCCATTTCAGGGGTTTGAGGCTTTCCAAGAATTCTCCCTTTAAAAGCCACCAGCGTATCTGCGGCAAGAACCGCATCTCCAGGATGCTGCTTCGCAACTGCAATTGCTTTACGGCGTGCCAATTGTTCTACCCGCTGCATTGGAGGGGTTCCATGTGGGCAGGCTTCATTTACCTGCGCCGGGATCACCTCAAAATCATAGCCTGCCTGATGCAGCAAATCAGAACGTCTTGGAGAAGAAGAGGCTAGTATGAACATCAAAAAGTACTCCTTTCAGGATGAAATTGTAAAAAGAATTTTTCCTTTACAATTCGTTTTTATTCTAAATGATAAAAATCAAAAATCCGGTCGAATATTTTCTATTTTATCTTTCTATTTTATTCTTTATTCACGAATCTTAATGTGGGAATAAAGGAGAATGCCAACCAAAATCAAAATTGCCTGTAAAACATTGATGTTGACAGTAAGTCCAAAGGTAAACTTTAAAACATAAAGATCAACAACCGTTGGTTCCAATCCAAAGCTGGCTCCGGCACCGAGAAAGGAAATCCATGGAATGGTGAGTGCTGAATCTCCGCCGACTTTTCCGAGCACAATCGCCAAAAGCAATATCACAATCAAAAGGATTGTACGTAATAATTTTTTCTTCATAACAAATGATGGAACTCCTTAAAATATGATTAAAATCTGCCAAAACCGTATTTTCAGACAGAAGTTCCCGTAGAACCAAACCCATGATCTCCGCGGACGGTCTCATCTAGTTTCTCTCTAAATTCCGGTTCCATCATTAAAACCGGAAGCACCAAAAGCTGTGCAAATCGCTCATTCGGCGCAATGGTCCACGGCTCGCTGCCAACATTACAAAGTCCGACGATCAGCTCTCCGCGATAGTCGGAATCAATCACACCGACGCTGTTCGAGGGGGTAATCCCATGACGAACTCCCAATCCGCTGCGCCCACAGATCAAGCCAACACTATTTTCCGGCAAAGCTACTGCTACGCCTGTGGGAATCCGACAGAGCGCTCCCGGCGCAATCGTGACCGGTTCTTCCATACAGGCATAAAGATCCAGCCCTGCAGAATCCTTGGTTCCTCTGGTTGGCAGAATCGCCTGTTCGTTTAATTTTTTAAATATCAGTTTCATAAAACACCTCGGTAAGATAATCCACGGGTCAACACACCCAAAATCGGCTTATCCTCTTTTAAATGCGTCAAAATATTACGTTCTTCCTCTAAAGTTTCCGTAGTAAACCGCACGGAAACAAAATCCAAATTGGAAAGCTCTTTTTGTCTACCAAAAAGCGAAAGCGGAACCGAATTATAAACTTCGCTGCACGCTCCTACACAACTGACCGGGAACTCAATTTTTTTACGGTCAACAAGTGTCCGCGGGTTTCCGCAGCCGCCCCACGGATTTTTCCTTCCTGGACAGCCGCCATTTGCGATTGGACAGCATCGAGTCAGCATCAGTGCCTGCCGTCCGTAAACCATCGTTCCTCTGGGAAGTTGTCCTCCTAAGCTGCATGCCTGCTGCAAAGAAAGCTCAAAGCTCAGTTCCGTATCACAGAGCCCCTCTTCTTCCAAAAAGTTGAGTGCTTGCGTGTTAAAAACATTCAGCGAATATCCACCATGAATTCTCATTCCTTCTTCTTGTGCCAACGCCACTGCATTGAGTGTTCCCGCAAAGACATCCAGAATTCCGATTTTTTTCGCTTTCTGCAATTCTTTTCTCAGTTGTTCTTCAATTCCGAACATTCCCCGCGGAAGCTCAATTCCCACTCGAAAGCCTCGTTTTTGCAAAGCAGCAAGTGTCTCCTGCGGCACACCGCACGGAACATAGATCAATTCACAGTAATCTGCTTCCTGCGGAACCTCTCCGGTCGGAAAATGTGCCCGAAAAGAAACCTTTTCCGCATGATGGGGCATTCTTTGAGGAAATCTATATTCAAACGGAATTTTAGGAAAATCCGCTCTCTCATCAAGTAAAATTTCAAGGGTTTGCCGCCGCAAAGCATTGAGCTCTTTCATTGGAACCGAAAGGCCCTCTTCAATTTCGGTGGAAATCTTTTTAACAAAGAAGGGGGACCCGCCTGTTTTACAAAGCTGCTCTTTGCAGCGTTCTTCAGAAATTGCTCTTGTTTTTGCATCTTCCGGGATAGGACCGTCTACTTTTGCCCGATGCCCATTTTCATCCTCTGCTAAAAGAGTCACCGGAAAGTTCTTCTCGATTTTTAGAAAAAAAGAAACCGGCACCCGCGGATATTCCCCTTTATAAAGCTCATGCAGTTTTGGAAAAACCGCCTTTGCTCTTTGGGAATCTTCCGGCTGCCTTGTCCCAAACATGGAGCTATCACGCTTACCATCCGGGAATCCGGTTGTAAAACCGCTTCTTGAAAAGACCTGCTCCAAATCAGTTTGAAGCTCCTGCGGAATTTTCTCTCCGTCTGCTGCAAATCGGCAGGCACGAGAAGAGGCCGCAACATATTCAGGGCGCTTCATTCGTCCTTCTATTTTAAGGCTCATCACGCCAGCTTTTGTTAAATCAGAGACCCGCGAAATCATGGAAAGATCTTTTAAGCTCAGATCATGTCCGGTTCCACCCGGTGCAGAAAACGGCAGCCGACAGGTTTGGGCGCACTGGCCTCGATTTCCGCTGCGGGAACCAAGCATGGCACTAAAATAGCACTGCCCGGAAACACTCATGCACAGAGCACCATGCACAAACGCCTCCAGATCGATCTGCGGATTTTCTTTTTTACAGGCGGCAATTTCTGAAAGACTCATTTCTCTCGAAAGCACCACCCGCTCAAATCCAATCTTTTTACAGAATCTGACTCCTGCGGGAGTATGAATACTCATCTGCGTACTCGCATGAAGCGGCAATTTTGGGCAGCATTTTCTAAGAAGATAAAGAAGTCCTAAATCCTGCACCAAAACGGCATCTACCGGCAAAGAGCAAGCAAACTCCACAAGTTCCAGCGCTTGTGATAATTCTTCTTCATGTAGCAATGTATTGACGGTTAAATGAACTCGTACTCCTCGCTGATGACAAAGTTTAACCGCCTCCGAGAGTTCATCTTTTGTAAAATTTTGGGCACCTGCCCGCGCAGAAAAGCTCTGCGCACCAAGATATACCGCATCGGCACCGCCTCGTACCGCGGCAATCAGAGTTTCCATTTTTCCAGCGGGTGCAAGAACCTCAGGTTTTATCATGCTTGTCCTCTTTACTCCCTTTAGAGCCTGTTTTCTGAAACAGGTTTACAAAGCCTTCCTGTTCCGGTATCTCCTCATTTGTTTTTGTATAAGTCCCGGTTCGCTGAATCGGTGCATTGGCTCGAGGAGCAGGCTGATCAACCGGTTTTTCGCCCAAACGGGCGCGCAGAGATGCGACCTCTTTTTTCAGCCGTCCAATCTCTTTTTGAGCTTCTTCCGCTTCTAGGCGGGCACGGGAAGTATCTGCCAGATAGTCCTTAATCTGAGCGCGCAGCTTTTCTGCATCAGCCGCAGCTTTTTTATAGTCATCACAGTATGAAAGCGCTGCCACCGTAGCGGTTACCGTTGCGGAAGCGTGTTCATTCTCTTGCGAAAGATGTTCGATCGTATCGGCAACTTCCTTTGCGATTCCTTTTACATAGGTTTCGCTGTCCATCGCTCCGACCACACATTCAATTCCGCAAATATTTAACCGGACACTGTTTTTGCTCATGAGAAGGCTCTCCTTTCCCAAAAATCCTACTCCTTTGCAAGAAATAATTCTTACAAAAAGATTTGCAGAAAAATCAGATTTTCACTGCCTACGGATGATTTTATTGTATCACGGATCGTTCCCTCCGTCTAGTCTGCATGAATTTCAATTTTTTGTTTTTTTCTCTACAAAAAGGGCCTTTTTAAGGACCCCCAGAATTTCGTCTTTAGGCTGCAATTTCAAGCTGACATACGGCTTTTCGCCGGCACCGACCAACACTCTTCCCTTAAAGAGATCAGAGATGTCCCCGATCCATTTCATATCGAGCGTTTTGCTGTAAAAATACAAGCCGCCATTTTGCTGTTTAATCTCGGAAAATCCTATTTTTCCTGCTTGATTGCGCAAAAGTGCCACTTGAATCAGCCCTTCGACACTCTTTGGTGCATCTCCGTAACGATCGATCAATTCATCCGTCACATCCATTGCATCCTCTTCGCTGCGGATATCCGCAATGCGACGGTACATTTCCAATCTGCCGGAAAGACTTTCGATATAGCTTTCCGGGATATGTGCCTCCACCTGCAAGTCAACTACACACTCTTCATCTGTTTGGGGTGCTTCTCCTTTTTCAGCTGCGATTGCATCTGAAAGCAGCTTTAAGTACATATCATAGCCTACCGCTTCCATATGCCCATGCTGTTCTCCGCCAAGAATGGAGCCCGCTCCGCGAATTTCCAGATCCCGCATTGCAATTTTAAAGCCGGAACCAAATTCTGTAAATTCCCGAATGGCCGAAAGCCGCTTCTGCGCAATCTCTGAGAGAACTTTATTTTTACGGAAGGTCAAATAAGCATAGGCGCGCCTATTCGATCTTCCGACTCTGCCGCGAATCTGATGCAGCTGCGAAAGCCCCATTCGATCTGCATTATCAATAATCAAGGTATTGACGTTTGGTACATCTACACCGGTCTCGATAATCGTTGTGCAGACAAGCACATCGATCTCATGGTCAATTAGTTGACGCCATTGCTCCGAAAGCTCCTGCTCACTCATTTTCCCGTGCCCGATCCCAATTCTTGCTTCGGGAATCCGCTGCTTTAAAGAAGCTGCCACCCTGGTGATCGAAGCCACGTCATTATGCAGCCAATAAACCTGTCCGCCTCGGCGAAGCTCCCGGCGCACCGCTTCCCCCAGGACTCCCGCATCATATTCCAATACATAGGTCTGTACCGGGTGACGGTCATGAGGTGCTTCTTCGATCACGCTCATATCGCGTATGCCGGACATCGCCATATTGAGAGTACGGGGAATCGGCGTTGCCGAAAGGGTCAGCACATCAACATTGTTACAAAGCTTTTTTAATTTTTCCTTCTGTGCGACACCAAATCGCTGTTCCTCATCAATAATGACCAATCCTAAATCCCGGAATTTTACATCCTTGCTGATCAATCTGTGGGTGCCAATAATCAAGTCAACTTCTCCACGCTTCAATTTCTGTAAAATTTCTTCCTGCTGCTTCGGCGTGCGAAAGCGCGACAGCAGTTCGATCGTGACAGGGAACCCTTCCATTCGTCTCGTCACCGTCTGATAATGCTGCCACGCAAGAATTGTAGTCGGCACTAAAAGTGCACATTGCTTCCCATCTGTAACACATTTGAACGCTGCACGCAGTGCCACTTCGGTCTTTCCAAATCCAACATCTCCGCAGAGCAGCCGATCCATCGGTACAGGGCGTTCCATATCCTCTTTGATCTCTTCAATGCAGCGCAGCTGATCCTGCGTTTCATCAAATTCAAAATGAGATTCAAAATCCCGCTGCCAGTCGGTATCTTTGGAAAAAGCATGTCCTTTTGCCTGCATTCTCGCAGCATAAAGCTTGATCAGCTCTTTTGCCATATCTTTTACAGCACTGCGCACTCGCGTCTTGGCTTTTTGCCAGTCACTGCCGCCTAGGCGGCTGAGCTTTACCGTAGAATCCTCTCTGGGACCAATATATCGACTCACCAAATCGAGCTGTGTAACAGGCACATAGAGAATATCATTTTTAGCATAGCGAATTTTGATATAATCTTTGACAATTCCGTGTGTATCAATTTTATGGATTCCATCAAAGACGCCGATTCCGTGGATATCGTGCACCATGTAATCCCCAATGGAAAGCTCTGAAAGGGAGCTGATTGCCTGCCGGTTCGGATCTTTTTTGCTGCTTACACGCTGCCGATTTCCCTGCATCAGTTTTCCGTGGGTGATGATTCCCAATGCGATTCCAGGCCATTCCATACCTGCAGAGAGAGTCCCCGGCATCACTGCAATCATATTTTTTTGAACTTCTGTTGGTCCTTCGGAATAATAAGCCGGCATGTTAAGTGCTGCCAAATCAGAAGCAACTGTTTTTGCGCTGCGTTCAGTTCCCGCTAGAACTATACAAGCCTCTCCTTGATGAAGCATTGCCGAAAGGTCCTCCTGCAAAAGCTCCATAGAGCCGCCCCAAGCTGCTAATTGTCGTGCTGTAAAATTTAAAAGGACGCGAAGCGGCACATCATAGCTGCCATGAGCAAAAACGTCCAAGAATATGGAACTGCTGTTTTCTGCTTTAGAAAGCAAATCTTCATAGGAAATAGAAAATGAATCAAGGGTGCGGCAGAGCGTTCCTTCTGCAAGATATGCTTTTAAATCTTCTCCCCACTGTGTAGTAAGTGCGCGCAGCCGCTCCTTTTGCCGCGCCGGTTCGCTTAAAAAGAGAAAGCCGTCCTGCGGCAGATAAGAAAGCAGCGTTGCTTTCTGCGGATACAAAATCGGGAGGAATTTATCCATGCAGGAAAGTCGGATTCCATTCATAAGCCCGTCAATTTGTTCTTTTAAAACTTCCTTTTGTTTCGGCGCTGCTTTTCCGCGCAGAGATGACATCAACTTTTGAAGTGTCTTGGCAAAAGCTTTCGGATGGTCGGTTAAAGCTTCTACCGCCGGCACAACGGTTACCTCTTCAACAGAATCCGTACGTCTCTGTGTAACCGCGTCAAAATGAGAGATGGTATCAATTTGATCTCCCCAAAATTCGATTCGCAGCGGAGAAGCAGACTCTGGCGGATAAAGATCCAGAATCCCTCCGCGACGGGAAAATTGCCCGGAACCATCCACCTGTTCTGCCCGTTCATAACCGCAGGACAAAAGCAAGGATTCCAAAGATTCCGGAGAAACGTCCTCTCCGGAGCAAAATTCTTTTGTATGATTTTTTAAAACTTCCGGCGGCAGGGTAAGCTGTAAGGCCCCCTCGATGCTGCAGACCAAAACCTTGCAAGCCCCTTCTAAAAAGCGGGAAAGTACTCCAATCCTCTGATGCTCATATTCGTGAGAAGCAGTTCCACTGAGAAACGTAAAATCTCTTGCAGGATAAAAAAGGGTCTCAATTCCCAATGATTCCAGGTCGGACTGCAGGCGATTTCCTTCACTCTCATCCCCACAAACGACGATTGCTGGTTTTTCACTCTGCTCACAGAGTGCACTAATCAGTGCCGCCTTATGAATCCCGGTAAGCCCCGTACAGGCAATCGGAGCCCTTTTCTCCCTTAAAGCTGTTATTAAAGCCGTATATTCGGGAAGATTTTGAAAAGCATTGGTTAAAAGTTTCATAAAATTTGCTCCTGTTTTGCATTTTTAGGAAGAATCGATTGTTTTTCGCCAAAATAAATGCTATAATAAATTTATCTATTCAAAAATTTAAAGTGCTAAATTAGCATTTTAATTTTTTTCAAATGAGGGGGTAAATAGATCTTATGAATCAAGAAACAAAAACCCGCAGCAGCTTTTCCGGTAAAGTCGGATTTATATTAGCCGCAGCGGGCAGTGCAGTCGGCCTGGGGAACATTTGGCGGTTCCCGTATCTTGCCGCAAAATACGGCGGCGGTATTTTCCTGTTTGTTTACATTATCCTTGCGGTAACCTTTGGTTTTGTGCTGATGATTACAGAAATTGCAATTGGGCGGAAAACCGGTCTTTCTGCAATCGAAGCCTATGGCGCTATCAACAAGAAATTTAAGTTTTTGGGGGTCCTTACTTCTCTGGTTCCAATCATCATTCTGCCTTACTACAGTGTAATCGGCGGTTGGGTTATGAAATATCTGGCAGTGTACGTTGCAGGTCAGGGGAATGCAGCTGCAGGTGCCAAATTCTTCGGCAACTTTATTAGTGAACCAATTGAACCGGTCCTCTGGTTCTTGCTCTTTGTTGGGCTCACCGCAATCATCGTTCTGTTTGGTGTACAGAAAGGCGTTGAAAAAGCCAGCCGAATTCTGATGCCGGTACTGGTCGTTTTGTCGGTTGCAGTAGCAATTTACTCTGTCACTTTGCCCGGCGCTGTCGAGGGTGTTAAATATTATCTGCTGCCCGATTTCAGCAAATTCTCCATCAACACCGTTCTCGGTGCTATGGGACAGCTTTTCTATTCTTTGAGTCTTGCTATGGGCATCATGATTACTTATGGCTCCTATATGAAGCGGGACGTAGACCTTGTACAATCTGCCCGCCAGATCGATATTTTTGATACCGGCATTGCTTTTGTCGCCGGTTTAATGATTATTCCGGCTGTCTTCGCTTTTACAGGAGAAGCTCCTAAAAAAGCAGGCCCTGGTTTAATGTTCCAGGCTCTTCCGCAGGTTTTTGCAAATATGGGCTTTGGTACTGTTGCCGGTACGCTTTTCTTCCTATTGGTTTTATTTGCTGCATTAACTTCTTCGATCTCGTTGATGGAAACTGTCGTTTCCATCTTCCAGGACAAACTCGGATGGGAACGTCGCGGAACCTGTCTGGTTGTTCTTTTGGGCGCAATCGCCATTGGGATTCCATCTTCTCTGGGATTTGGTCCTTGGTCAATGGTTCAGATCATTGGTATGGATATTCTGGACTTCTTCGATTTTATCAGCAACAGTGTCCTGATGCCAATCGTTGCTCTGCTTACCTGCATCTGCATTGGTCATGTCGTTGGTCCCAAGTTTGTGGAAGACGAAATCAGCCTTTCCGGAAAATTCCGTGAAAAGAAAATGTACAATGTGACAATTCGCTGGATCGCTCCGGTCTGTATCGTAGCAATTCTTGTTTCGAGCGTTATGAATGCTCTGGGAATCATCACAATCTAATTTTTCCCAAATTGCATATCCAGTAATTTGAGCCGTCTCCGTAATTGGGGGCGGTTTTTTATTATCTTTTGTTATCTAATAAAACATGAGATTAAACGGCAACACAAGTGCCCCGCATTTTTACATGCAGGGCTTTTTAAACTTATTATCAAATCCCATATAGGATTTCTCAGTCAGGCAGCTTTTAATCATCATCCAATTTTAAGACTGCCATAAATGCTTCCTGCGGGACTTCTACTGTGCCAAGTTTGCGCATCTTCTTCTTGCCTTCCTTCTGTTTTTCCAGAAGCTTTTTCTTACGACTGATATCACCGCCGTAACATTTTGCAAGAACATCTTTGCGCATCGCCTTAACTGTTTCTCTTGCGATAATACGCCCGCCAACACAAGCCTGAATCGGGATTTCAAAAAGTTGTCGAGGAATTTTATCCTTGAGTTTTTCTGCCATTTTCCTCGCGCGTGAATAAGCTTTATCGGAATGGATAATAAAAGAAAGTGCATCGACGACTTCGCCGTTGAGCATAATATCAAGTTTGACAAGGCTGCTCTTCTGATAGCCCTTTACCTCATAATCAAAGCTCGCGTAACCGCGGGTTTTACTTTTAAGTGCGTCAAAAAAGTCATAGATAATTTCGTTTAACGGCAAAATGTAATGAATATCGACCCGATCCGTATCCAAGTACTGCATATCCTGAAAGACACCGCGCCGATCTTGGCATAGTTCCATAATATTGCCCACATACTCGCTGGGCGAATAAATATGTGCATCCGTCATAGGTTCACGTGCTTCGGCAATCAGAGAAGGATCTGGATAGTTCGTCGGATTATCAATATAAACCGTTTGCCCATCCGTTTTGACAATTTCATAAATAACGCTGGGCGCTGTCGTAACTAAATCAAGATGATATTCCCGCTCCAGCCGTTCCTGAATAATCTCCATATGCAGGAGCCCTAAGAAACCGCACCGAAATCCAAAGCCAAGCGCGACACTGGTTTCTGGTTCAAAGGAAAGCGCGGCATCATTGAGCTGCAGCTTTTCGAGTGCATCTCTCAAATCCGGATATTTTGCGCCGTCTGCGGGGTAAATACCGCAGAAAACCATCGGCTGAGCTGCTCGGTAACCGGGCAGCGGCTCCTTTGCAGGATTATCTCTCAACGTGATGGTATCTCCTACTCTGGCTTCACGCACTTCTTTAATGGAAGCGGTCAGATATCCTACTTCGCCAGCCTGCAGTTCCCCTGCATTTTCAAAAGAAGTCGCACGCATATAGCCGCATTCCACCACGGTGAATTCGCCGCCGGTAGACATTACACGAATTACATCGCCGTTTTTTACGGTGCCGGACATGATACGGATATGCGCTACAACCCCTTTATATGCATCGTAATAGCTATCGAAGATCAGCGCCCGCAGAGGTGCATTTTCATCTCCCTGCGGCGGCGGAATCAGCGAAACGATCTGCTCCATAACTGCGGGAATATTTGTCCCCAGCTTTGCGCTGATACAGGGTGCATCCTCTGCGGGGATTCCGATCACATCTTCGATCTCAGCTTTTACCCGTTCCGGATCGGCGCTCGGCAAATCAATCTTGTTGATAACCGGCACGATCTCCAATCCGGCGTCTACCGCGAGATAAGTATTGGCAAGTGTCTGTGCCTCAATTCCCTGTGAAGCGTCCACAACAAGGACTGCGCCTTCGCAGGCAGTCAAGGATCGGCTGACTTCATAGTTAAAGTCTACATGGCCGGGGGTGTCGATCAGATTAAAGACATAATCGAGCCCATCTTTCGCTGTATAGACCAAAGTAACCGCATGTGCCTTGATAGTAATCCCGCGCTCACGCTCCAGATCCATATCGTCCAAGATCTGATCTTCCATCTCGCGCAGAGGAACCGATTTCGTCTGCTCCAGAATTCGATCGGCAAGCGTGCTTTTGCCATGGTCAATATGTGCGATAATGCTGAAATTGCGGATTCTTTCCCGTGGGATTTTCAAAGATCACCGCTCCTTTTCTTTTTAAAATGAATCATTAAAGTAAATTCAATTATACCATAAACCTTAAAAAAACGGAACTGCCTTTCTTCTTTTGCAGTTCCGTCCTTTTTATTTTTTACGGATTTTTTTCTGCGGACGATGATAACGGCGGCGAGCAACAAATCCTTGACGGCTCAACGGGTTTTTAACCGCCACCAACATTGTTCCGATCAAAATAACCAAAAGTAAAATCCAGCCTAAAATTCCGAACGTATTTAAAAGCAGATCCCTAGAACTGTCTTTCGGTGCCTCAAGAGCAGCAGCCGCAGCAGAAAAAGGCGACATCATAAAAGTACCAAAAGCGAAAATCCCAATTTCCGCCTGCTTTTTCATTCTGCCGCCTTCTTTCTTTCAGGATTCCAGTGATTCCGGACATATCAATTCAACAAATTGATCATACCATACATCTGTTGCGAAAGAAAGGGGTCCAAGGCGTTTTGTCATGGGACGCACCCTATCAAGATAAAGCGTATGTGCATCCCCAAAACCAATCCATCGACAATTTACGTCCACCGTCATCAGCAAAAGTCCTGTTCCCAACACCAAAAGTGTCACCCCGCAAGAACATAAAACAATTTTCCAAGTAGACCGCATTTCCATTCCCCCATTCATATTTTCCCCAGTTTTCCCATATACTCCAACAAAACAAGGACAGGGAGGGATTTTTATTGGGCAAATACCTTCGTACAGCCGGAACCGCACTCCTCGCTATTTTTTCCTTCGCCTGTGTGTTTTCGAGGCTGCCGAAATTTTCCGCTCAGCAGGCTGCTGTTGCCGCTGCAGATACGGCTTTGCCGCTGGGTTTTTATCATGAAGTCGCCAATCCACACGAACCAGAATCGCTTCATTCTTTGCCTCAATCTGTTTATATTCCGCCGGTTTCCTCTAATTCCGGCGTTTCTTCAGCAAAACCATCATCAGCAACTACTGAATCTTCTGAAGCGGTATCAGATTCGGGAAGTCTTCCTTCTGATTCAATCTCTGATGCCCTTTTAGACGGAAACATCCTTGAAACCGATCTTTCTCAAGGTGGAAAAGAGCAAGACGGAATCTTTATCAAAAATTCAACTGCCGGAAATACCGTTGATGCAGCGGATGTTCTCTCACAGAAAACGACTCTGAACATTCACAAAGACGGCAGCCCAATGGTATTGATCTATCATACACACACCTGTGAAGCATACGCAGGCGTTACCAGCAGCGATGATCCCAGTCTCAGCGTTGTAGCGGTAGGAGATGCCATTGCTCAAGAATTGCAGGCAGCGGGGATCGGCGTCATCCATGATACCACCATCCATGACAGCCCCAATTACAATGGCTGTTATGATCGCAGCTGCGCTACCGTTCAAAAAAATCTGGCGCAGTATCCCAGCATTCAGGTAACACTGGATATCCATCGAGATTCCATGACCACAAAAGACGGAATTCGCTATAAACCCACCGCCATCATTAACGGAAAACGGGCCGCACAGATCATGATCATTTCAGGCTGTGACGACGGCACACTTAATTTTCCAAACTGGGCAGAAAATCTCAAGTTAGCAGTTCGTCTGCAATCAGGCGGCGCACAATTTTCAAAACTGATGCGTCCACTTGACTTTACCAACCGCCGCTACAACGAAGAACTTACCAATGGGTCTCTGCTCTGTGAATTCGGCACAGAGGTAAACACACTGGATGAAGCGGTTTATTCCGGCCATCTTTTTGGTCAAGTGCTTTCACAGGAACTTTCAAAAATAGCACAGGATGCAGGATAATTTTAAGCAAGCATAAGCTGTTCATACGTTTCAGGGTCAATCGAATCATTCGCTGCACAGTTGATTGCAAGCGCCAAAAGTCCTGCCGCACGTGACACAAGCGAATCAATGCCGCGGGGCGTTACCATCATAGTGCCGGCACCTTCTACCTCTCCGCTGCAAAGGTCCTCGCAGAGTGTAGCTGCATCCACCACGGTCGGCACACCAAGCCCAATCACCGGAGCTCCTATTGTTTCTTCATCAAGGCGCGGCCGGTCATTGCGCACACCGGAACCAGGAGCGATTCCACCGGTAGAAATCTGTATCGTTTTACAGAGCCGGTGCAGTCTGCCGGCTGCCAGTGCATCCACAGCGATTACCGCTACCGGATGAATTTTTTGTACTAATGCACGCAAAAGCTCCGCCGTTTCAATTCCCGTAGTTCCCAAAACACCAGGTTTTACCACTGCTACCGAACGCAGCTCTCCTAAACCGACTTCGTGTGCAACTGCACCTTTGATATGACGAGTCGCAAAAACTTGATCTGCACAAATAGGGCCAAGTGCATCCGGCGTCATATCTGCATTTCCGAGGCCTGCTACCAAAATTTCTCCTTTTGGGGGTAGAAGTTTCTGCAGCTCGTCCGTTATCAGCCGCCTAAGAGACGCTTCATCGTCATCTCCGCCGCCAATTTGCGGTGCCTCAATCGTCACATAACATACTTCTCCTTCTTTTGATCTGCGCACTGGAAATCCACGCAAATTTTCTTTTTGCGTTGTTTTTCCGTTGCGTTCCATTGCAAGATCTGTTCGATACGCCATTAAAATCTTCCTCCTGTCTTTGTTTTTTATAGTCTGTGCGGATTTTTGTAGATTATTTTTTCAAAAACCAATGTTTTTCAAGAAATTCACTTGCTTTTTCATGGTCACAATGCTATCATTAATAATATGTGACGACCGTAAAAGGAGGTGCAACTATGCCGAACATTAAATCCGCGAAGAAGCGCGTAAAGGTTATCGCTACAAAAACGATGATCAACAAGTCGATTAATTCTGAACTTAAGACCAATATAAAGAAAGCAAATGCCGCCGTTGACGCCAAAGCAGAAGATCGTGCCGAGGCCGTGCGTGTCGCCGTAAAAGCTATCGACCAAGCAGCTGCAAAGGGCATTTTGAAAAAGAATACTGCTGCCCGCAAAAAATCCAGCTTGAATCGCAAGCTGAATGCTGTAAATGCTTGATTTAAAAGAATCTAAAAGCAGAGCTTTTGCTCTGCTTTTTCTTTTTGCCCTCGACAACGAACACTTGACTTTTCTCCGTCAAATGGATATGATAAAAGAAATGAATCGACTATCAGGAGGTGTCCATTATGAGAACAGAAAATAAATGCTCTGTACTGATCGCAATTATCTCAGCAGTTTCAGCGATTGCCGCTGCCACTGTCGCAGTGGTCCTCTTCTTTGAAAAAAAGAAAAAAGACGAAGAAGAATTGGACCATTATTTAGACTGCTCCATTCAGTAATTTAAATCAGTATTTTTCAATTTTGGCCCTGCATCGGAAAAATTTCGATGCAGGGCCTTTTTCATCCTTACAAAAACGGCTGCAAAAAAGCTGCCACTCCAAATTGGAGTGGCAGCTTTTTATTTTCTTTCTTATGTCTCGTTATAAATAAAAGAACGAATTCGTTTGCCGGCATTGCTCAAATTATAGCGCCAAACCCATCCGGCATCCCCATAAATACCAGCCTGTACATCTGTCTCATACTTAATATCTGGGACTGTGATTTTCTCTAGCGACGGTTTACTGCCCAAGAAAGGCACATACCCCAAAATAGTATCTTGAGAAAGGCTTGTTTCACACATTCCCATAGCGGTGCGCACCAGTGCCGGATATTCCGTCATAGGCATCGCTTCTACCTTGTCTAAAAGATAGCCGAGCACTTTTTGCTGACGGTCTGCACGGGCATTATCGCTGTCATCTTCACGGATTCGAGCATAAACAACTGCCTGACTACCGTTTAAATGCTGCACACCTGTCGTTTTAATCAGCTGGGAATCTCTTGCTTGTTCGGTCTCTGAGCCCCAGATTACATCATTCATTTCCTTCATTTCGGTATCAGAGATATCCGTATCAATTCCACCCACGGAATCAATCAGTTTAGCAAACTGGGCAAAATTGACGGTCACATAATCCTGAATATCCATATTATAATTTTCATTCAAAGTGCGAATTGCAAGAGGAGCCCCACCATAAGCATAAGCATGCGTAATTTTCTCTTTTCCATGGCCATCAATCGGCACATAGCTATCGCGTAAAATGGAGGTTAGTTTCACTTTAGAATGTGTTTTATCGATAGAGAGAATGATCATCGAATCCGAACGACCATCGTCTGAACTATCATCTCTGGAATCCACACCAAATAAAGCAATATTGGTCACACCAGTTTCCTGCATATCGTCCTGCGCATTTGAGGCAATGCCCAATGCCGAAGCACTGCGGTCAATCGCCTTAACGGTAAGTGGTGCAAACATATACTGGTAAGCAACCACAGTAATAGTTCCCAACACAACAAACAAAATTGAAAGCGTTAAAAGCACTGCTCTGCCCGCCGAAATCGGCATCTTTTTTCGCTTTGATGAAGAACGGGATTCGTATGTATCGGGCCGATAAGACCGATTATTGCGATTCTGACTCATCTTTTTCACCCTTTTTCTCATTTTTTGTCTTGACTATTTGCGGTGATTTTTTAAAAGCTTCCGTGCTTTCAGAAGCTTTTAGGAAAATCGTGAGTGTCTGGAAAATCAGCTTCAGATCCTGCCAAATACTATACTGCTGAATATACATAAGATCCATCATCAGTTTATCTTTGGGTGAAGTATTATACTTTCCCTGAATCTGTGCAAGCCCGGTCAATCCAGCTTTCACACGCAGCCGATATTGAAATTCCGGTAAAGCATTCGTATATTTTTCAACATTTTCCAGCATCTCAGGCCGTGGCCCGACAATACTCATATCTCCTTTGATAATATTAAAAATCTGCGGCAACTCGTCCATTCTAGTTTTACGCAGAAACTTTCCCGGCGGGGTAATGCGTTCATCATCCTCTGTTACAGAACGATTTACAGAATTTTCCTCCCGCATGGTACGGAATTTATAAACAGAAAAGACTCTGCCATCTTTGGTCATTCTTTTTTGCTTAAAAATAATATGACCACCGTCGCAGACTTTAATTGCAATCGCACTAACGAGCATCAAAGGACTTGTGATAACCATCGCGATAATAGAAAGAATCAAGTCCATAGTTCTTTTCACAAAGCGCTGTTCCAAGGTAAGCGTTTTTACCTGAAACGTCACCATCGGCGTATCGTCCATAGTGGTCGCTTTTGCCCCCAAAGAAACAACATCGCGAATTTCAAAGTCATAATAGATATTCTTATTGGCAGCATAACAGTATTCTACCAAATAAGCTCGTTCCTCCGGGGGAACCTCATAGAGAAACACAGTATCATTCTGATCAATAAGCTGCAGCACGTCCGGATTACTAAACGAAATCACCTGATTAATACGGTATCTTTTATGATAACGTCCAATTTTTGGCAATAAGTCACCTACGCCCTTCGCGCCGGTTATGACACAGCAATTCTCCGTAGGATTAATGGTAAAATAAATAAAGTTTCCAAAATAAGTCCAAAGAACAATTACGGGGATCTGCAGAAGAAACACTAAAAGCAAAAGCTGTGGGTTCTCATATACAAATGAAGAGTTATTTCCATCATTTGTATTCATAATGCAGAGCATCAAATGGGTCACCAAGTCTGTCATTAGGGCAGCCAATACCATCGAACGTGCAAGCTCCTTGCTCTTTTGTTCGCCAATCCGAAAACCGCCGTAAATTACAATCATCAGTCCGCCAAAAAGCGTGAACGTAATCATCGTTACAGCCGCTGTACGGGAAGGGTGCCAAAGCCAGGGATTTTCTTGTCCAAAAATCACAAAGAAAATCAAAAATAATGCTGCAAACAGAAAAAGCTTCAACAGAAGTACAATGGTGGCCTCGCATTTTTTCAGGATTCGCAAAGGAAAACCTCCCTAAAAGAAACGAGTCCGGCCCATCTATAAACGGGGCCGACAATTAATAAACATTTTTTATTATACCAAACACGACAAACTTTTACAATATCTTTATCCAAAAATTCAAGTTGTCATTTGCTTCTAGCCCCGCTTTCCCACACATTTTCAGCTTTTATCCCCAGGCCGCGCAAAGAGCGCTGCCAAAAATCCGCATATAACTGCGCCCGCAATTCCTGCAGCACCAGCCGTCAATCCCCCGGTAATAATTCCAAGCGGGCCATAAAGCCGCACGGCCTGAAGCGTTCCTTTTGCCATCAAATATCCAAACCCGGTGAGTGGCACTGTCGCTCCGGCGCCCGCCCAATTAACAAGTGGCTCATAAATTCCCAATCCGCCCAGCACAACGCCCGCCACAACAAAACTGACCAAAATTCTCGCTGGTGTCAGTTTGGTAAAATCAATGAGAAGTTGTCCAACAACACAGATCAAACCGCCTACTAAAAAAGCACGTAAAATATCCATTTTATTCACCTCAGCGTTAGTATTTGCCAAGGCGTTTTCGCTTATCCTAAAACAAAAATTCTTTTTTACAGAAAAAGAGGCTGAGAGAAAAAACCCTCAGCCTCTCGTCTCATACAGATCCTCCTTGCTCCTAGAAAGCAAGATGTGCAAAAAATGCACGGCGCTCATTCAAATATATCACGCGGACCCCGTTGGTCCAATCCTGTATTATTTTTGATTATATCTTGTCTGAAAAATTATGTCAATCAAATTTCGTATAATTCACAGAAATTTATCATTTCGTACACAAATTATATCATTTCTACCGAATTATTTTGGCTGAATCAAATCTGTTCCCGCTTTTTTCAAAATTTCGATCAGCTTGATGCCCTCCTGCAAGTCTTTCCCTTTTGCAGAAAGATAAACTTTGATCTTCGGTTCTGTCCCGGAAGGACGCACGATAATCTTGCAGTCTCCTTCCATACGGAACTCTAACACATTTGATTTTGGCAAGTCGATTGGGGCTTCACCGTCTTTATCATGGCGAATACGCATTTCATAATCGCTCCAGCAAGATACGGGAAATCCTCCCAGCGATTTTGGCGGCTTTTCCCGCAGATGATCCATGATCTTTTTCATTTGCTTCATGCCGTCTTCGCCTTCAAAAGCAAAATTCAGCAAATCGTTCCGATAAAATCCATGCTCGCGATAGAGTGCTTCCATCGCATCTAAAAGCGTCATATTATTTTTCTTATACCAACTTGCCATTTCGCAGATCAACATGCTCGCATTAACGGCATCTTTATCACGCACATATCCGCCGGAAAGATATCCATAACTTTCTTCAAACCCAAGAAGATATCGATCTTCTTCGCCTTTTTCTTCCAAAGAGGCAATCTGATCCCCAATGTTTTTAAAGCCGGTAAGCACGCGATGCAGCTCAATGCCATATTTTTTCGCAACGGGATCCACCATATCTGTGCTGACGATCGTAGTGACCGCCACCGGATTTTTGGGCAGAATTCCGCGTTCTTTTTTCACACGGGCAATAAAATCAAGCAGCAAGACACCGACTTCATTTCCGCTCATCAGATGAAACTCCCCATGCTGATTGACCGCAATTCCGCAGCGGTCACAATCCGGGTCTGTAGCAACGAGCAGATCCGGCTGCACTTTTTCGCAAAGTGCTAGTCCAGTTGCAAGTGCCTCGCGGATCTCCGGATTCGGGAACGGGCAGGTAGGGAAGTTGCCGTCTGGTTTTTCCTGCTCCGGAACGACCGTGACATTCTTGACCCCGATACGGCGCAGAATCTCTTTTACGCAGACAAGTCCAGTTCCGTTAAGCGGTGTGTAAACGACCTTCAGATTATCACAGTCATCCGAAAGGATTCGTTCCGCTTCCACCTTTTGCAGAAATGATTCAATCACATCATCGCCCATATAGCTGATGCGTCCTTCTTTTAATCCATCCTCAAAGTTCATGGTCTTTGGGTCTTCAAAAAGGTCGAGCGCTTCAATCTCGTTCATCACATCGTCCGCCATCTGTGCTGTAATCTGGCATCCATCAGAGCCGTATACTTTATAGCCGTTATATTTGGCAGGGTTGTGGCTTGCGGTCACGCAGACGCCTGCGTCACAGTGAAGATAGCGCACTGCAAAGGAAAGAGTTGGGGTAGGGGAAAGCCACGGATAAATATAAGCCTTAATTCCATTTGCCGCCAACACCGACGCAGTTTCTTTCGCAAAAAGCGTACTCTTGATGCGGCTGTCATAAGCAATTGCGGCCGATTTCCCATGATGTTTCATAAGATAATTTGCGAGGCCCTGTGTCGCCTTACGAACCGTATAAATGTTCATACGATTCGTCCCTGCACCTAAAACACCCCGCAGTCCAGCGGTACCAAATTCCAAATTCCGGTAAAACCGGTCGTTGATTTCTTCCGGCTGATTTTTAATTTTTTTTAGTTCTTCTGTCAGATCGGGATCTTCCAGATTCCGGCTGAGCCATCTGTCATATTCCTTCATGGTGGGTTCCTCCCGTTTTCATTTAAATTACCAAACTAAAAAAGTTTTTTATTCTTGATTTTTCCAAAAGGATAGCATGATTGTGTATTTCTGTCAACGAAACCGGCGTTACAGCCGAATAATATTGGTTACGATTCCTGCGGGAGTCAAGTCAAGAATCCCATAAGTCGCATCCATTCCATGTAAAGAACCGGGATTCATCAAATAAAGCCCGTCCTCATAATCGGTCATACTTTCGTGTGTATGTCCAAACAGGGCCACATCTGCACCCTGTTCTTTCGCTTCGCTCTTCAATTGGTATAATCCATACTTTACATTCTGCGCATAACCGTGAGTAAAAAAGATACGTTTCCCTTCAAGTGTTACGATCTGCTCCATCGGAAGATTGCAGCTCCAATCACAGTTTCCACGCACCATATAAAATTGTTTTTCAGGAAATTTATGCTTTATCATTTCTGCTTCGTCTGCGCCGTCTCCCAAATGAATCACCACTTCGGCCTTTGGCTGCCTCAAAATTGCCTCCTGCAAAGACCAACTGTCGCGGTGTGTATCAGAAACGACAAGAATTCTCATTCGCCCGAACCCTCCTTCGTAATTCATCATATTTTATCATGTAGGTTCATATATATTCTACAGGAAAGGGGTTGAAAAAATGAATCGAAATAACCAGAACCACCCCAATCAAAATAGTTCTGTCAAAAATAATATTAACGGTCAACAAAAAGTACAGCAGATGATGCAGAAGCTCTCTAAAGAAGACGCACAAAAAGTGCAAAGCATTCTGCATAATAAAGTTGCTTTGGAACAATTGCTCTCTACGCCGCAGGCGAAGGAACTCATGAAAAAATTCGGAGGCAAATAAAATGGATGATATCTCGCAAAAACTCTCTGCCATGCTGAAAGACCCTAATATAATGGCACAGGTACAGAGTGTTCTTAATTCCATGGGAGGAGGAAACTCAGCTCCGCAGCAGTCCTCACAGTCAAATCCAGTTTCTGCTGCGCCTTCTGTTCCTTCAGGTCCTGCCCCTTCATCCGGCACTAGTGGACCTCCGGCGAGTGGACCTTCCTTCGGAAATCTTGCGGGAATCTTAGGCGGACTCGATATGAACACGCTGGGACTCATTGCAAAGCTTGCACCAATGATGCAAAGTTTTCAGACTGAAGACAACAGCACTCGTCTATTGCATGCGCTGCGTCCCATGCTCTCAGAAGGGCGCCAAAAGAAGCTGGATGAAGCCGTTCGCCTTCTGCAAATGATGCGCATGCTCCCGGTGCTGAAGAATTCCGGCATCCTAGGCAGTCTAGGTGGAATGCTGTAAAATTCAGAAAATTTTCAAAAAAAGGAGACGGCGGATTTGGAAACGGATAACTTTCAAAAACTTCAGCAGGAAGCAATCCGGCGTGCACAGGAAATGCAGCGGCAAGCAAGCCGCATCCAAAATGCCCATTTTTCGGCGCCCAATTCTATTCCTGTCGCTTCCATTCATAATAACAATAATAACAACAATAACAATAATAATGCCGGGCAGTCTTATCCGCAGCAAAGGGCAGAAGGACCCACAGGAAATGTTCCGCAGCAAAAAAGGTCTGCCTCTAACGTTTCTGAGCATCCCTCTGCGTCTGAAGGCCCTCCAAACTTAGATACGTCTTCTGAGCCGCAGGAAAGCGCCTTTTCGGCTATTTTAAAGGATGGAGAACGGAATCTTCTTTTATCTATTCTTCTTCTTCTGATGGAAGAAAAAAGTGATCCGAGTCTTCTTTTGGCATTTCTTTATATGCTGTTATAAAGCTTTAACGAACCTGCCCATTCCCAAAAATCAAAAACTTCGTACTTGTCAACTGCTCCACGCCCATGGGTCCTCGGGCGTGGAGTTTTTGTGTACTGATCCCAATTTCGGCACCTAAGCCAAACTCTCCGCCATCGGTAAAACGGGTAGAAGCATTTACATAAACGGCAGCACTATCAACCCGCTGTGTAAACTCTCGGGCATGCTCATAACTTTTTGTCACGATACATTCGCTGTGACCAGTGCTATAGCGCGCAATATGAGAAAGTGCTTCTTCCATATTTTTTACAACTTTCACTGCCAAAATATAATCATCATATTCGGTATCCCAGTCCTCTTCCGTTGCGGGAATGACCCTGTCGCCGAGGATTTCTCTCGTTTTTGGGCAGCCGCGCAGCTCCACATGCTTTTGATCGAGGAGCGCCTTGATTTTCGGCAGCGCTTCCTCTGCGACTTTTTCATGAACAAGAATCGTTTCAATCGCATTGCAGACGCTGGGACGGCTGGTCTTTGCATTATAAATAATATTGGCCGCCATATCGAGATCAGCGGAATCGTCTACATAAACATGGCAATTCCCAGCACCAGTTTCAATCACCGGAACTCGCGCATTTTTCACCACCATTTGAATCAGCCCTCTGCCCCCGCGGGGAATCAAAACATCCAAATAGCCGGTAAGATTCATCATCTGATTTGCACTCTCGTGTGAGGTATCCTCTACCATTTGGATGCTTTCCTGGGGCAGATCTGCTTTTTTTACCGCTTCTCTCATCAAATCGGCTACACATAAATTGCTGTGGATTGCCTCACGCCCTCCGCGCAGAATTACGGCATTTCCGGCCTTTAAACAAAGTGCTGCCGCATCAGAAGTCACATTGGGACGTGCCTCAAAGATAATTCCAATCACTCCCAAAGGTACTCTTACCCGCCGAATCTCAAGCCCGTTTGGGCGGACTTCGCCTTCTACGACCGAGCCGATCGGGTCTTTTTGAGCCGCTACTTTTCGTACGCCCTCTGCCATTTCGTGAACTCGTTGAGGCGTTAAAGTAAGCCGATCAAGAAGCGCCTCGGTCATACCGCTTTCCTTTGCAGCTTTTAAATCTTTCTGATTCTCTTCTAAAAGCTTTTTCTGATTGTTTTCCAAAGTATCCGCAATCTTTAAAAGCGCCTGATCTTTTTTTGGACCTGCATTGGCAAGAATTCTTGCTGCTTCCTTTGCAGCTTTTCCCATTTCAAGAAGCGTTTTGCTCATTCTGCTGCTCCCTCCTCATAAAAGACAGTTCCCAAAGGTTCTCCGTCCAGGAGATGGTAAAGATCTTCTGGATCTCCGCCGGACATTACCACGCAGGGAATCTTTTTCTCAGTAGAAATTTTTGCTGCGGCAATTTTGGTGGCCATGCCTCCTGTACCAAGATTGCTGCCTGCACCGCCTGCCAGAGCCTCTACCTGCGGTGTAACTCCCTTTACCACCGAAATCTTTTTCGCATTCGGATTTGTTTGAGGATTAGCGTCATAAAGGCCGTCTATATCGGTTAAGATAATCAGAAGATCCGCTTTTGTAAGCACCGCGACCGTAGCAGAAAGCGTATCGTTATCCCCAAATTTTTTACCGACCAATTCGTCTACCGCAACTGAATCATTTTCATTTACAATCGGAATCACACCCATCTGGAGCAGCGCCTCAAATGTATTTTCCGTATTTTTTTTACTGTGCGGATACTCCACCACATCACGGGTTAAAAGGACCTGTCCCACAATATGATTGTATTCCCCAAAAAATTTATCGTACATAAACATCAGCTCACACTGCCCAACAGCTGCTACTGCCTGACGTCTTTCCGTCTCTTCCGGCTTTTTGGAAAGTCCCATTTTGCCGACTCCGACTCCCATCGCTCCACTGGTGACCAAAATAATCTCCCGTCCCCCGTTGCAAAGTCCGCTCAGCACCTTACAGAGCCTTTCAAAGCGCCCGAGGTTCAGGCTGCCATTTTCGTAAGTCAGCGTACTGGTGCCGACTTTCAGAACAATCCGTTTTGCCTGCGTAATCTTCGACATTTTGGAGGTACCCCCTCTATTTTTAAATCAATTTATTAGATATTATTATATCACATTTTACAGTTTGAAAAAAATCCAGTCTATAAATATTTTTACAATTTGCTCTCTTTCTTAAAAGAAATGTATAAAATTTCTGACCTTTGGAAAATCTATTCCCATAAAGGAGGTAGAAAACGATGGAAACATTTGCGCTTTGTCTGGTAATTATCGGCGGTATCAACTGGGGCAGTGTTGGAATTTTTGGAGTAGACCTAGTTGCATTGCTTTTTGGCGGTGCAGGAACATGGCCCGCCAGAACCGTTTATATTCTGATTGCGCTGTGTGCAGTTTACTGTATCTCTCTCTTATTTCATACCCACACTGAAAGTGATGAGTATCATCATGCGCATCAAGCCTAAGTTTTATCTTTTCTAAAAAAGCGGGGAACAAAACGTTCTCCGCTTTTTTTATTATTTAATTTATTCGTGTTCACGGTGAAATGGGCGGCCTCCGGGACGCCCAGGGCGGTGGTCATCACGGCGGGGTGGGCGCCGATTCTGCTGTTCTTCTGAAAGATTATTCTCCGGCACAAGCCCTTCGACTTCAATCAGTGCCTCTCTGCGCGATAAATTCAGTCTGCCGCGGTCATCAGTGCCGAGCACTTTCACCATCACAATGTCGCCAACCTTTACGACATCCGTGACTTTATCTGTATGTTTTACATCAAGCTGTGAAATATGCACAAGCCCCTCTTTTCCTGGAGCAATTTCTACAAAAGCGCCAAAATCCATTAATCTGGTCACCTTGCCGTTATAGATTGCACCGGGTTCCGGATCATGCACGATCGTGTCAATAATCGTCATCGCTCGCTTGAGATTATCATAGCTAAGACCGGTCACAAAAATATGACCATCTTCCTGTACATCCATCTTTACATCACATTCATCGCAGATTTGGTGAATTACTTTTCCGCCGGTACCAATTACCTCGCGAATCTTATCCACCGGAATTTGAGTACTCATCATCTTAGGTGCATAAGGAGAAAGTTCTTTTCTAGGCGCGGAAATCGCCTTCAAAATCACTTCATCAATAATGTAATTGCGCGCTTTATGGGTCTTATAAAGTGCCTCTTTTACCATTGCAAGGGTAAGACCATTAATTTTAAGATCCATCTGGATTGCGGTAATTCCTTCTTTTGTTCCAGCTACTTTAAAATCCATATCGCCGAAAAAGTCTTCCAACCCTTGAATATCCACCATTGTCATCCAGCGCTCGCCTTCCGTAATAAGACCGCAGGAGATTCCGGCTACCGGCGCCTTAATGGGAACACCTGCCGCCATCAATGCCAATGTGCTCGCACAGATAGATGCCTGACTGGTAGAACCATTACTCGAAAGCACCTCGCTCACCAAACGATAAGTATACGGAAATTCATCCTGCGAAGGAATCACAGGCAAAAGAGCTTTTTCCGCCAACGCGCCATGTCCGATTTCCCGACGCCCAGGGCCCCGACTTGGTTTTGTTTCACCGGTACTGTAGCTTGGGAAATTATATTGGTGCATATAGCGCTTTTCTTTTTCTTCCCCAATATCGTCCAGAAGCTGCGCGTCACTCGCAGAGCCCAGCGTCAGGGCTGTCAGCACTTGCGTCTGTCCGCGGGTAAACATACCGCTGCCATGAACGCGTGGCAGAAGGTCAATCTCGGCATTAAGTGGACGTATTTCGTCCATGCCTCGTCCATCCACACGCTTCTGCTCATCCAAAAGCCAGCGCCGCACGATATATTTTTGCGTTTTATAGAGGCATTCATCAAGCTGCTTTTCGCTGTCCGGATACTTCTCTGCAAAATGTTCAAAAACATCGTCATAAATTGGTTCCAAACGGGCGTCGCGCACATTTTTATCATTGGTATCCAGCGCAGCCTTTATCGCTTCACCGGCATAATCCATGACATCCTTTTGCATTTCATCGCTTGCATGAACTGCCTCATATGTAAATTTTGCTTTTCCAATTTCGTTCTGAATTGACTCAATAAAAGTGACAATCTTTTTATTCTCTTCGTGCCCAAAAGCAATCCCTTCGTACATTTCTTCATCAGAAACGATCTTAGCGCCTGCCTCAATCATAGGGATTCTCTCAGCGGTAGAAGAAACGGTCACCGCCATACGGCTTTGTTCGCGCTGTTTGCTGGTCGGATTTAAAATATATTGTCCATCGATTAATCCAACCGATACGGCAGAGATTGGCCCTTTCCACGGGATATCGGAAATAGAAAGTGCAATTGAAGCCCCCACCAGTGCCGTAATTTCCGGTGAGCAATCCTGGTCCACGCTCATCACAGTGCAGACAACGGTTACATCATTGCGCATATCCTTCGGGAAAAGCGGACGAATGGAGCGGTCAATCAAACGGCTTGCAAGAATTGCCTTCTCCGGGGGTTTATTTTCCCGGCGCAGAAATGAGCCCGGAATTCGACCGACCGAATAAAGTTTTTCTTCAAAATCCACGGACAGTGGAAAAAAGTCCATTCCTTCCCGAGGTTTCGCGCTAGCGGTTGCCGTACAAAGGACCGCAGTATCTCCGTAGCGAACCATGCAAGCACCGTTAGCAAGCTGAGCCATCTTTCCGGTTTCTACCCGTAGCGGCCGACCGGCAAATTCAGTTTCAAAAACTTTATAATTTTCAAACATGTGCGTTTCCTTCCCGCGGCCAGCTTCCTCAGACCGCTAATTAATAGATTATTCATTTATATTTCATAATATTAGCACACATTTTAAAAAATTTATAGCCTATTTTGCAAAATTTCTGATTGTTTTTGACGTTTTTGCCATTCATTTTTTCCCAATTAATCTAAGACAATTATTTTTTATAGTAAAACATACAAAAAAGCCTGCCCTTTTTTAGAAGGCAGGCTTTTTGATTCTTTTGATTATTTACGAATTCCAAGTTTTGCGATGATGGTACGATAGCGCTCGATGTCATTTTTCTGCAGATAATTGAGCAGATTACGACGACGACCGACCATCTTCAGCAAGCCGCGGCGGCTATGATGATCCTTGTTATGAGTACGCAGATGCTCGGTAAGATCGTTAATGCGCTTTGTCAAAACAGCGATCTGAACTTCCGGGGAACCTGTGTCACCCTCATGAACGGCATATTCTTTGATGATTTCTTGTTTTTCTGCTTTCAGCATTGTTTTTTCCACCTTTTTTTAAATTCCCGCATTCGCAGAGAAACGCCACGTGGCTTCCCTTTTTGGGGCAGACGCGATTCTCCGGGAAATGGGGTGCAGGATTTAGTATAACACAGAGTTTTTCGATTATCAAGAAAATTTCCGATTTCGGGCATAAAACTCCAGCGCCGCTTTTCCATCTTTCCGAATCTGTTCCTTCAAAGCTTCAATACTTGGAAATTTTTGTTCCGGACGCTGAAAATGCAATAGTTCGGTTCGAATCTCTTTTCCATAAAGATCGGGGCCCTCATAAAGCGGCATCCATGTTTCCGCCAGTACCTCTTTTGAGCCAACAGTTGGCTTAATCCCTACATTCGTGACACCGCAGTAATGTTTTCCGTCAAACAAGACACGTGATACATAAACTCCAAACCGAGGCAGAACAAAGCTTTGTGGCACCCTTTGATTCAGGGTGGGCGTTCCCAAAGAATGCCCTAGACGCCTTCCGTGACAGACGGTGCCGAAATACCCATAGGGACGTCCCAAAAGTCTCGCGGCCTCTCCCATATTGCCCTTTGACACAAGGCTGCGGATTCTCGTGCTGCTAATCGGTTCGCCGCCCTCTAGCACGGCCGGCACCACCGCAGTTTCGATTCCGCGCTTTTCGCAGAGGATCTCCAGAGTCTTTTCAGTGCCACGCCCTCCAGCACCAAATGTATAATTAAAACCACAGCACACTTTTTTTGCATGGCAGACTTTTTGCAGAATTTCATCCACAAACTCTTCCGGGGAAAAGTGCATAATATCCCGGAATTCTAAAATGTAAAGCTGTTCTACGCCAAGAGACTCCAAAATCCCAATTTTCTGCTGTCTGGTAATTAATTCTCCACCGGCATGTCCACCAAGATCACAAAGAGGATTTTCCGCAAAGGTCAGCACAGTGGGCGAAAGTCCAGACAAATCCATTGTCTGAGCGATTACTTTCTGGTGCCCCAGATGAATCCCATCGAATGAGCCCAATGCCACCGCAGTAGCCACAGGGGATTCTTTCAGTGATTCATATACCTTCATTTAAGTTCCTCCTGATCCATAAAAATTTTCAACACCCGAAGAGCGTCTTCCTGCCATTCTCCCAGCCCTAGAAACTGTCCTTCGGGACTTTTTATCCGAAGAGGAGTATCTTTTGGAAATTTTTGTTCCCCAAAGCGTTTGGGGTCAAGCCAGCCTCCGTTTAAAAAGCGCTTTGCCTGCGCTTTACTTACAATGACTTTAGGATATTCCCTAAAAAGAGCCTCTATGGGCAGCACCTTTTTTAAAAGTTTTTCTTTTTCCATTGCTTTCGCTTCTAAGAGTGGGGTCGCCATATCAATCGAAAATCCAGCGGCCGCAAGTCTTCTCAGATTCACCATCACTCCGCCGCAGCATCCGGATTTTTTCCCTATATCATCAATCAATGTTCGGACGTAAGTCCCTTTTGAACAGGTGAGCTCAAAAGCGCCGCTCCGGGTTTTTTCATCATATTTCAAAAGCTTCAGCCGATAGATTGTAACCGGGCGGGCAGAGCGTTCCACTTCGACTCCCTGCCTTGCCAAATCATAAAGCCGCACTCCATTTTTTCGGATTGCGCTGTACATTGGCGGCACCTGCAAAATTTCTCCTTCAAAAGTTTGCATGGCCTCTCGCAAAGCTTCTTCGGGCACCGATTTTTCATCTTCCTGGAGAAACTGCCCGGTACGATCCAGCGTATCAGTTCGCTTTCCAAGCAAAAATTCTGCACGATAAGTTTTTGACCGCTCTTCTAAAAAAGGAATCGCCCGGGTTCCTTTCCCCAAAAGCAGCGGTAAAACGCCCGTTGCCATAGGGTCAAGTGTTCCGGTATGTCCAATTTTCCGCTCTCCCAAAAGGTGGCGCATCACCGCAACCGCATCAAATGAAGTGAATGTTTCCGGTTTATCAAGGATAAATACACCATTCATTCTGAATCCAACACTTCTTCACAAGCACTGACAATCTGTTTTTTCGCTTCTTCCAAAGAGCACTGGAGCGAACAACCGGCAGCCCCTGGATGACCGCCGCCACCAAATTTTGCACAGATATTGGAGGCATTAAGCGGGTGAAGCGCGCGCAAAGAAATCTTAACGGAGCCATCTGCTTTTTCCCTTAAAGTAACCCCGATACGAACTCCTTCGATCTGTCTGGGGAGGGAAGCTAGGCCTTCGGTTTCTTCTTCCGAAATTCCCGAAGCTTCCACCATTTTTCTAGCGATTTCAATCACTGCAATTCTATTTTGAGAGAAAAACTCCAGAGTTCCCAAAACCTGCTGTTCCAAACGAATCCGGTCACGGCTTTTTGTTTCGAACATCAAATGATTGATTGTTGAAGCTTCCACATGACACTCCAAAAGCTTGGCCGCAATACGGTGCGTTTTCGGAGTTACGTTAATATACCGAAAACAACCAGTATCAGTAGAAATTCCGGTATAAATTGCAGTTGCAATCGGCAAAGTAAGCGGAACTTCCAAATATTTAAGCAAATCATAAATGATCTCGCAGGTTGCTGCTGCCTTAGGATCCACATAATACTGCTTTGCATAATGCATATTGCTAGGATGATGGTCAATGCAAAGTTCTACTTTTCCTCCCCATTGAGACAAAAGCGGCTCTTCCAAAAGCTTTTCGTCCGCCACGTCTACTGCAACGATGGTTTTAGGGGTAAAATCCTGTTCCGGAAGTTCTTGGAACAGAAACTCAAACTTTTTCCCGATCTTATCACTGCAACGAACCTGTGCTCTTTTTCCAAGGCTGCGCAGAGCAAGACAAAGCGCTGCCCCAGACCCCAAGGTATCGCCATCAGGAGAAGCATGGCAAAGAATTAAAATATCCTCTCGGCTTTTTAAAAAAGCGGCAGCTTCATTCAGCGTGATGGTCATCTTTTTCCTCCAAATCATTGAGCATTTTCGAGATATGCGCACTATATTCAATCGAATCTGTTGCTTTAAAAAGCAGCGCTGGAACATGCCGTAAATGGAGTCGTGCTCCTAATTCCCGGCGAATAAATCCGGAGGCGGATTTAAGCCCTTCTACGGCAAGTTCTGCGCGGGAAAGCCCTTCCATATCACTGACGTAAACCGTACAATATGAAAGATCAGAGGTAACTTCTACCCGTACAATTGAAAGGAGAGTAGAAGTCACCCTCGGGTCTTTGAGTTCACGAAAAATTGCAGTTAGCTCCCGGCGAATATCCTCCGTCGTGCGCCCCATACGATGGCTTGGCATTGAGGCAAAGCCTCCTTTCTTATTCTTGCAAAAATTCTTGCAAAAAGGGATCCGCCGCACCACAAATCAGGCGCAGGGCGGTCCCTTCTTGTTGGTTTTCCCTTTTATTCCTCGCGATATTCTTCCATCTGGAAAGCTTCGAGAATATCGCCGACCTTTACATCATTGAACTTTTCGAGGCAAATACCGCAGTCATAGCCTTCGGCTACTTCTTTTACATCATCTTTAAAACGGCGCAGAGAGGAAATCTGATCCTCTGTAATGACGATTCCATCACGGACAACACGAATCTGTGCCGAACGTAAAATCTTTCCGCTCATTACATGTGCACCAATTACGGTGCCGACACTGCTGATCTTATAAACCTCACGGCACTCGGCACGGCCCAACTGAATCTCGCGTACTTTCGGGGCAAGCATTCCCTTCATTGCAGACTGCACATCTGCAATACAGTCATAAATCACGCGGTAAAGCCGCATCTCTACGCCGTTCTGTTTTGCATTCTCCTCCGCTACCGGGTCCGGACGGACATTAAATCCTACAACAATTGCGTTGCTGGCCGTTGCAAGCATAACATCGCTTTCATTGATTGCACCGACGCCGCCATGAATTACATTTACGCGCACCTCATTGTTGCTAAGCTTCTCCAATGACTGGCGAACTGCTTCTACAGATCCTTGTACATCTGCTTTTACAATGATCTGCAGTTCCTTCATATCGCCTTCCTGCATCTGCTCAAAGAGATTATCCAATGTAACTTTGGTTCGTGCATTAAAGGTCTCTTCTTTTTGAGCAGTACGGCGCTGTTCCACCAACTGGCGGGCAAGCCGTTCATCCGAAACAGCATTAAAGATATCTCCGCCTGTTGGGACATCATCAAGACCAGTGATCTCCACTGGAACACTGGGTCCTGCCTGCTCAATCGGTCTGCCGCAGAAATTGGTCATTGCACGCACACGGCCAACCGTTGTTCCGGCGACAATAATATCTCCGATATGAAGTGTACCATTCTGTACCAACATGGTTGCAATCGGTCCGCGCCCTTTATCCAGACGTGCTTCAATGACAGTTCCTTTAGCAGCACGGTCAGGGTTTGCTTTAAGTTCTTTCATATCGGCAACAAGAAGGATCATCTCCAAAAGATCCTTGATGCCGGTCTTCTGCTTTGCTGAAACCCGAATGCAGGGAGTATCGCCGCCCCACTCTTCCGGAACCAGTTCGTATTCGGTGAGCTGCTTGAGTACCCGATCCGGATTTGCTCCGGGTTTATCCATTTTATTGATTGCAACAATGATCGAAACCTTTGCCGCTTTTGCATGGTGAATTGCTTCGATTGTCTGCGGCATAATGCCGTCATCCGCAGCGACTACCAAGACTGCAATATCTGTTACCTGTGCACCGCGGGCACGCATGGTTGTAAATGCCTCATGACCCGGTGTATCAAGGAATGTAACATCCCGTTTTCCCAATTTGACCTGATAAGCGCCGATATGCTGCGTAATGCCTCCGGCTTCATTTTCCGTTACGTTGGTATGACGAATCGCATCCAACAGGCTCGTCTTACCATGGTCGACATGCCCCATAACGACTACAACAGGCGCACGTGGAACCAACTGGTCATCTTTATCTTCGCTGTCGTCAATAATCTGCTCTTCGATCGTAACAACAACTTCTTTTTCCACTTTCGCATGGAATTCCATTGCAGCAAGAGAAGCAGTATCAAAGTCGATGGTATCGTTGATACCGGCCATAACACCTAAGCCGATCAGCTTTTTGATAACTTCTGCGGCAGTTGCCTTCAGACGCATTGCCAGCTCTCCAACGGTGATCTCCTCTGGGATCTGCACGGTGATCGGTTTGTTCTTGCGATCCAATGCAATTCGGCGCATACGCTCTGCTTCTGTCTCACGACGAGCCCCTCTGGGCTTACGATACTGGTTCCGTCTCTGGGTGAGCTTTTGTTTATGGACCATGTTGTCGGTCTTAAATCTGTCACTTGCCAGACGATCATACTTTTCGTTGTATTTATCCAGTTCGACCGTATGGGAACGGGTATCTACAATTCGTGCTTCAGGATGTGAAATCGGCTGATCCGACTGTACCTGTACGGAAGGGCGATTCTGCATTGGGCGCCTCTGCTGCGCCATCTTTTGTGCAGGAGAAAGTTCCCTTTTGTCATCCCGGCGCCTATTGTTATTGTTGTTATTATTGTTACGGAAAGGCGGGCGATTATTTCCCTCGTGGTTCGGTCTTCCGTTCTGCTGATTATTACGGTTGACAAAATGATCATTACGGGGAGCTACCGGCGTGATCTTTCCGGGCTTCTGTGCGACCGGACGAGGTGTGGCTTTTTCTTCTGTTTGTGGTGCATTGGCTTTTGGCTGCACGTTTTTCGCCTCTTTTTCGGGTTCTTTGGATTTTTTCAGATCTCTCTGGGCAAAATATTCATTTAGATTTTCTGAGGAATGTTTTTGTGTGAAAGATTCAAACACAATGTCCAATTCCGGTTCTGTCAGAGCAGTCATATATTTTTTCTGCCCCTCGGTATATTTTCCAAGGACGTCCAGAACATCCTTGTTCGGAACATTCAAGTCTTTTGCTACTTCGCGAACTCTGTATTTAATCATCATAAATTACATTCCTCCTCATCGGTTGCGCACAGCGTCTCTAACTTCTTTGCAAAACCGGCATCGTTTACTGCAATTATACCGGTGCGTCGGCCAAGCGCGCTGCCGATTTCATCCATATTCTCCCGTAAAGGCCGAACGCTGATTTTCATCATATCCGCTTCTTCGCGGATGCTGGCTGCAGTCCTTTCCGATAAATCGGACGCTAAAAGAACCAGCCTTGCCTTTCCATGACGGATCTGATCCAACGCCGGATCATGTCCCAAGCTCAGTTTTCCCGCACGGCGGGCAAGCCCCAGAAAGGGGAGCAGTCTATCACTCATTCTCCGTCAACTCCTTCTCCATGGCGTCATAAATCTCATCCGGAATTTTCATGGAAAATGCCTTTTCAAAGCGCCGGGATTTTCTCGCCTTACGCAGACATTCGGCACTTTTGCAAACATATGCACCTCGGCCCGGTTTTTTTCCGGTGAGATCCAGAGAAACTTCACCCTCCGGTGATTTTACAACACGTACCAGCTCTTTTTTAGGTTTCATCTCACCGCAGCCGGTACACATACGCATGGGGATTTTTTTTGGACGCATGGGAGACCTCCTTTTGGGGAATCGATTCGCTCACTTATGTTTTAAGAATTCTCTTTATTCATTTTCTGCAGGCTGATCTTCTGCAGGCTGATCTTCTGCAGGCTTTTCTTGATGCTCTATTGGATTTTCTCCATAGAATCCGCTTTCGGGCTTAATATCGATCTTCCACCCAGTCAGCTTTACTGCAAGGCGAGCATTCTGTCCTTTATTGCCGATAGCCAGAGAAAGCTGACCATCCGGCACTGTTACGCGGCAAGAATGTGAACCGTCTTCTGAGATTTCGACATCGAGAACGTTCGCCGGAGAAAGTGCATTGGCAATAAACTTTTTGGGATCATCGCTATACTCGACAATATCGATTTTTTCTCCGGAAAGCTCATCGACAATCGCATTAACTCTGGCGCCTCTCGCACCGATGCAGGTACCTACTGCGTCCACATCGGAATTGTGAGACATAACTGCCAGCTTTGTACGGGAACCGGCTTCGCGAGAAACTGCCTTGATTTCGACGGTTCCATCGTAAATTTCCGGAACTTCCATCTCAAAAAGGCGTTTCACAAGATCTGGGTGCGTGCGGGAAAGAATTGCCCGCGGTCCACGTTCTGTATCACGGACATCTACGATATACACTTTAATATGCTCGCCTTCGCGGAACTGCTCGTTTCCGACCATCTCACTGCGGGGAAGAGTTGCCTCACTGCGGCCAATCCGCAGGGAGACAGCACCGGAACGGGGATCTACCCGATCCACCAGAGCGGTAACAAGCTCCTGTCGTTTCGACTGGAACTCCTGCAGCATTTGACCGCGCTCTCCATCCCGGATTCCCTGCCGAATAATATTTCGGGCAGTCTGGGCGGCAATTCTTCCAAATTCCTTTGTTTTAACAGAAACTTCTACTTCATCGCCGATTCCCACTGTTGGATCGATTGCACGTGCTTTTTCCAATGTGATCTGGGTGCCTGGCTGCTCTACGTTTTCTACAACGGTTTTACGCAGAGTCACCTTAAACTCGCCGCTTTTTTCATCAAGAACTGCTTTTGCGTTCTCGTTTCCATAGCTGTTTTTACAGGCCGTGGTAATTGCCTTTTCGATTCGATCCAGCATATAATCCATGGGGAGGCCCCGCTCTTTTTCTAAAATTTTCAAAGCCTCCATGATCTCGTTATTCATGCTTTAGTTCCCTCCAATAGCGTCATCGTCGAGCTTCACCCATGAAGCATCTTTTTTGGAAAATATAAAATCGGTATCATCCGAAAGCTGCAGGGTTACATTTTCCTCTTCGAAATTTTTTAAGATTCCGGAAAGTTCTCTTTCCCCCGAAGGCAGTGCATGAAAAAGGCGCACGCGAACCGGTTCTCCCAAATACGCTGCAAAATGCTCAGGGCGAGTAAGCTCGCGGTCAATCCCCGGGGAACACACTTCCAGCGTATAAGCCTCGGATACCGGGTCCAATTCATCCAAAGGATCGTTGATCGCATGGGTCAAGTCAACGCAATCATCAATCGAAACGCCGCCTTTTTTATCGATAAAGATTCTCAGGAACCAATTTGCTCCCTCTTTTAAGTATCGAACATCCCAAACAGTCAGTCCTAACTCGCGGGCATAAGGCTCCACAAAACTGCGAACCTGTTGCGCAATACCGCCTTTTTTCTTTGCTGCCAAGTGATACACCTCTAATGCAAACAAAAGAGCGGGTCGCCCCACTCTTTCATCCTACAAAATATTACGTTTTGAGTATAGCACAGCCTTCTTTAAAAAGCAAGGCTTTTTTACCATTGAAATGGCATTCTGCCTTAGAAAATCCATGTTTCTAATAATTTTTCCTGCACAACAGGTTTTTTCTCCTTTTCTTTACGCTTCCATCTGTTTTGCAAGGAGCGCTGCTACGGTCTGTGTTAATTTTTTCTCTGTCTCATCTGCAGGGGTCTCTCCTCCCAAAAGTACCACTGCGCCATTCACATCACTCTGCACAAGAATTGGACATACAGTATCCGCATGATAGTCCATTCCTTCCACTGGTCGGATTCCGTCTTTTGACTGTGAAAGATAGGGGCGGCGATTCTGCATGCAGTCCTCTAGTTCTGCAGAAACGCGGCGCTCCAAAAACTCTCTGCGGGAAACACCCGCTGCTGCCACCACATGATCTCTGTCACAGATGAGGACGGGATGTCCAGAAGTCTGAAACAGAACTTCAGCATATTGATCTGCCGTTTGGGAAAGATCTCCTATTGGAGAATATTTGCGAAAAATTACGCCGCCAGTATTATCTGTATAAATTTCCAATGCGTCCCCTTCGCGAATTCGCAGCGTACGCCGGATTTCCTTTGGGATTACCACCCGTCCCAGATCATCAATTCTTCTTACAATTCCTGTTGCTTTCACCGACGATTACCTCCTATGAATCTTTTTCAATTTTGAAAAAGAAATGTTTGTGGTTATTACAGGAACTAGTATCTGCAATATTTTCCCTGCTATGCCGAATTTTTGCTTACATGATTTGGAAATAAATGTCGATTCGGATAATTTTTTTTAATTCCATTTCAAAAGCGCTTCTTATCTTGCATTTGAACTCCAAAAAGGATAAAATAAAATTATTCTTTTTGGGGATTTCATTTTAAAAAACTTGGAGGTTTCTCAATGATCAAAAAGTCATTTTTTAAGATTGTAGCTCCGCTTTTTCTATCGGCAGCTCTTCTTTTCAGCGGATGCGGTTCCGCACGAACAGCGCTCTCATCTGACGAGATCAAATCAGCGGCAGAATCTGCCGGATATACCGTAAACAGTCAAGACGTTTCGTCTTCCTCCAAACTGGATTCTTACCTAGCAGGTACACAGCAAAGTGATTCTTCTCTGCAAATGGCTTTTGTTCAGTTTAAAGAAGAAAATGATGCAAAGGATTTTTACTCACAGATGCGAGATGCTTATTCTTCCCGTGCCGGGTTGGAAATTAAAGAGACAAACTCCGATACATACACTACGATGACCGCTCAGGGCGGTGATCTTTACTACCGGCTTTCAAGGATCAGCGGTACTGTCCTTTACGCAAAAGGAACCATTGCAGATAAAGCCGCCGCAGACGCGCTCTTTAAAAACACAAAATATTAAATTACAAAAAGCTCCCTGCTATTAAGCAGGGAGCTTTTAATTCATACTACAACACAAAAGATAAAAAATAAAAAAGCCGTCCTTTTCTAAAAAAGGGGCGGCTTTTCATTATTTTTAAAGAAGCGCTTCATGTGCTTTCTCTTTTAGTTCATGAATCGCAGCTGCATAATCTGTTTTTCCAAAAACTGCAGTTCCCGCCACACAAACATCGACACCGGCATGTGCTGCGGCACCAATGGTTTCCAAATTGACTCCGCCGTCAATTTGGATCAACATCTGCGGACGCTTTTCTTTAATTGCTTTCACCTTATCCATCATATTCGCCATGAATTTTTGCCCGCCAAAACCAGGCTCAACCGTCATGATCAACACCATATCGGTCTTATCCAGATAGGGGTACACTTTTTCTACTGGGGTACCTGGCTTTAAAGCAATTCCGGTTTTCGCGCCGCCCTCATGAATTTTTTTCAAGACCGCTGCCGGATCTTCTGTCGATTCCAAATGAAAACAAATTCGGTCACTTCCCGCTTTTAAAAATTGCGGTACATATTGCTCAGGATGATCAATCATCAAGTGTGTATCAAAATGTAAATTCGTATGAGAACGGATTGCTCCTACAACGCACGGCCCAATTGTAATGTTCGGCACAAAGTGTCCATCCATCACATCAATATGAATCCAATCCGCTCCGCCTTTCGTAATCGCTTCGACTTCTTCTCCTAGTTTTGCAAAATCAGCCGATAAAATAGATGGTGCTATCAGCATGCTTCGATTCCTCCAAAATTTTACTGCATTTATTTTTTTATCATACACCATCTTTCCCCAAAAAGGAAGATCTATCAGGACAATCCACTAAATGAGAAAGCCCAGCCTTCGTACCAATCACCGTACGAAAGCTGAGCTCTCATCTATAATAAGCGGGGGAAAAGGCAGCTGCCTCCCGCACCCTCAGTCTATGCGAAAATCACTATTCCGTGCAAATATATCCTAGGCACAACGTCCAAAAAAGGTCAATTCGGAATGCCCTCCAAAATATGCTGCTGCAACGCGATCTTCCTGCATCCTGCTGCGCACAGCAATGCGTGCCTGTTTGGTTTTTTCCTGTTTTGTATACTGCTCGATGCAGTAGTGGTATATACGCATTTTAGCCTCGTCCCTCAAAACTTTTCTAGTGCAGAAAATTACGACTCCCGAAAAAGTTCCTTCTATCAAAAAATACACAAGGTTTCCCTCTCCGAAAGCGAACGCTAAAAGCGACATCGCTGCTACCAGTCCAATCATCAACCGTTCCACTCTTCCTTTTGGATGATAATGCAGTGCTAACCGCAATGATATCAAAAACAAAATCCCACCAAAAATTATAGACATTTTCATTTTTCACCTCAAACATTTGTTCAAATCCTTAATTCTTATATTAGCACAAATGTTCTGAATCTGCAATAGATTTTTTATCTTTTTACCATTATTTTATTCTTCAAGGGACAAATCTGTCCCTTTGGTATTATGATCTACTAATAAAAAAGCAGTAAAGCTTTTTATCAAAGCCTTACTGCCTGTGATTTAATTGAGGAAATAGATATTCATTGATCTGCGGCCAAAGCTAGTGCATTCACCCATAGTATTCATATAAAGGTCAATCATGACGCCGCTTCCGTTAGAAACAAATCCACCGGTATCGGCGGCCACTGCATAACCGTAAACATAGCTGCCGTCTGCAGAAGTAATATACATCCGCGTACCATACGGGATCACTGCCGGATTAACTGCAACCCGTCCAACCATCGTGGGAACTCCGGTACTGCATATTCCATCGTTTGTATAAGCGGTGCATACGCCGCTGATCACTCTTGAATAAGAAAGACCCGCAATGGTATTTCCCCCTGAGGTTCCGGAATAGGAAGTGTTTTGTGTTGTCTGAGAAACCTGCACCTTTGTTCCTACAAGAACTACTTGATTAACTGGCTGTTTTGTCACGGTAGAAGACAATTCCTGTTGAGAATCTTGTTTTCCGTTTACATACTTGGTACGAACCACTACAGAGGCTTCGCCTTTTTGACCCGCTGTTTGAACCTGTCTGGTTCCTTTAGCTAAACTTGCATCCTCTTGTTCCGAGGTCTTAAAGTCCAATGCTCTGGTCTCGGTGGTCTCCTGATATGTAATTCGGTTTACAACAACTTGTGCATTTTCTTCGAGAGGCTTATTGAATGGTAAATTCAACTCATCATCTTTTCCAAGATCAATGCCCGCTTCACGAAGCGCCTGTACCGCGGTCTCATTTTTTAAAACCAAAATATCTTTTGTCTCACCGTCAACGGAAACCGAAACATGCTGTCGTCTTTCAACGGTGATCTGCATATTGTCCTGAACTTTTTCTTGCAATCCAGGAGTGACCGTATCGGACTCGCCAATCGGATCCGCTCCCAACTGATTCAAAACTTCTTCTACCGTAGTTCCATCGTTGACCACCAAAGAAGAAAATTTATTTCCGTCCTGCACACTCACAGCCCGCCCGGTTGTTACATTCAAAAGAATGTCACCGTTTGTATTCGTCTCACGATCCACACGATCCATTGGGGCAAGTTCTACACCGGCCATCTGTAGAATGGACTGAGTCTCTCCGTTTTGCAGCATTCGGAGGGTTGTGCTTTTGCCATTCACAGTAACGACCGCATTGTGAGTTGTCGCAAATACCGTACCGGTCATCGCGGTTCCCGATATTACTAGTGCCGCACTCAGCGCAGCAATCATCTTGATTGGTTTCAGCATTATCTTAATCACCCTTTTCTGATAACTTACCAACTGCTCAACAGGTTTATGGGTCCCATGATACGAATAAAAATGCTCATTGTCAAATTTCAAAAAGTTCTGAATTTGAGCATTATGCACAAAGGCTCCCCCCCGTTTTCAGTCGAAAGGGTTCCTTTTTTTTCGAGAAAAGTGGTTAAAATGGGATTTGTTGGATTTACTTTCTGTGCATTATGTAAGAATTTGCTTGTAACCGTTTTGTAATAAAGTTAACATAATCATTTCAATCCCAATTTTCTGTTATTTTAGTGGCTTATGTGGAGGGAAAATTACATTTCAGTCCCAGCTTTTTACTCGTTCTTCCATTTATCATTTTTACGAGTAAAAGGGAAGGCCTTTCTAACACAAGAAGGCCTTTTTGTTTTAGTGTAAAGCGAATTGCTTTACATCAAAGCATAACCTCCACACTCTATACCGCCCCAATAGGGGTTGTCCACTATTTCTAGAAATGTAATGGCATTCCCCTTGTCACTTGATTTTAAAGATTTTTCGTTACATTTTTTGGAAACAGTCGATCCCTTTACAATTTGTCCTCCTATTTTTTCCCTTTTAAACTTCATTTTTTAAGAAGTAATTATATATATGTATTTAAACATATATAATGTAAAAAAAACAATAGAGTTATCGCAGTGAATCAAAAAAGGTCTGTTGATTGTGGGTGATTTTTTCATTATTCTGTTTTTATTTTAATTTTAGACTTTATTTTTCCATTATTTTTAAGATAGGATTTTTTGTTTTTATCTTTTAATAGGGTGATTTCATTTGATGTTTTTCTCTATTTTTCAGCGAAATTTCTTCATTTTTACTTCTAATAAGTAAATTTGATTTTTGAAAAAATGCTGACGATTTTATTAATGATATCTCTCTCTGAATTTATTACAGTCCCATTTTAATCCTAACTTTTCGAATAACATGGCGAAAAAAGGAAAAATAAAAAATCCTTCCGAATATTTTCGGAAGGATTTTTTGCACTGTAAAAGCAGCGCTGAAAGATGCAAATTTATCTCTTTGAGAACTGCGGAGCACGGCGAGCTGCTTTCAAGCCATACTTCTTACGTTCCTTCATTCTCGGATCACGAGTCAGGAAACCGGCCTTTTTCAAAGTAGAACGAAGACTTCCATCCTCATACTGGAGCAATGCGCGGGCAACGCCGTGGCGAATTGCCCCGGCCTGTCCGGAAACACCGCCGCCGGCAACACGGCAGACGATATCAAATTTATCATTGAGTTCTGTCAGCGCGAGAGGCTGGCGAACAATGGTCTTCAGTGTATCAAGGCCAAAGTAATCATCAATGCTGCGGTCATTGACTGTGACCTTTCCGGTGCCCTTATACAAACGAACTCGGGCAACGCTGCTCTTGCGGCGACCGGTACCATAAAAATAAGGTGCTTTCTCGTACATAGTTCAGTCCTCCTCCCTTAAAATTCCCATGCAGTTGGCTGCTGGGCGGTATGTCCGTGCTGTTCCCCTTCGAACAGACGAAGACGGTTGATGGAAGTACGACCGATGGTATTCTTCGGCAGCATTCCCTTAACGGCCAGTTCCATGGCTTTGCAGGGTTCTTCCCGCATCATGGTGTCATATTTGACATCTTTCAAATGGCCGATATAGCCGGTATGATGATAATAATGTTTTTGCTCAAGTTTATTTCCTGTGAGCACTGCTTTTGCGCAGTTGACGATGATTACGTGATCACCGCAGTCTACATGGGGAGCAAAAGTCGTCTTGTGTTTTCCGCGCAGCAAAAGAGCTGCCTGTGAAGCAACACGGCCAAGGGGTTTTCCTGCTGCATCAATCACATACCACTTGCGCTCGACAGCCTCTGCCTTCGGCATATAAGTGGACATAACAGAACCTCCAGTTCAGAAATTATATTTACAATCGCCCCGCCCCAGCGGGGCTGCTCTTTGCTCTTTTTTAAATTAAGTAAAAAAGCGCGCAGAAAATCCTGCGCAGAGGAATTGCATGTATGATAGTAACACAGCAGTTTCAGAAAGTCAAGCCAATTTCCTCGATTTTTTTATTTAGTTTCATACTTCCTTTGATTTTCTCTTGTTTTCAGCCTTTTACATGAGTATTCTATGCTTTCATTTTTAAAACGAACAGGGACAGTTTCTTTTATAAAAGGAACTGTCCCTGTTCAAAGTTCTCTGATTTTTTCAGCTCCAGACTTTTCGCCTTGGAGCATTGATCTAAATAAACAGCTGTATAGCCGCACTCTTTCAAAAGAAGTTTTTACTCATTCTTTGAAAGATCCCTTTTAGGATAAAATGTTGGCCCAATTTCTTATCATTTGAAATTTTTCATCTTTAAAGCGAGCAAAACAAAAATCATGAATTCGTATTTTATGTGTATTTACTGTTTTAATTTGAAATTATGATTTACAAACAAAATAATATTTTAACATTTTTTATGACTTTTAAAGGATTTTGCGCTTTTATTGGGAGATTTGCTCCGTACTTTTTACTTTTCAGTCGTTTTACGGTGGCATTCTCCGCTCATCGGGCAGTTGGCGCAACCACAGCCACAGGAGGATTTTCCTCTTTTGTGATCTTTGATCATCCTAAAAACAATTGCTGCTACAACCAGAACCAAAACCGTTAAAATTACGACGTTTGCCAGATTACTTATCAACCACTCAAACATATCAAATTCCTCCTGTCCTTTTTTGATTTTACGCGTGTACCCGTGCGTTGGGCTGCCGCAGTGTATTGGATTTCTCATAGGGACGAATTAACATATAAAGGAAAAACGCCACAATCGCAAACGCTGCAACGGAACCGACTAAATTTCCCGATCCCGAAAAAAGCATTCCAAGCTGATAGATGCAAAGTGAAACTGCATAGGCAAATACACATTGATATCCAATTGCAAAAAAGGTCCATTTGGCACTATTCATTTCGCGTTTAATAGCACCCATCGCTGCAAAGCATGGGGCACAAAGAAGATTGAAGACTAAAAATGAATAGGCAGAAAGTGAAGTAAAGGTAGACTGCATATTGTTCCAAATTTGCCAGCCGTTTTCTGCAACTTCATCAAATCCTCCAAACAAAACGCCCATAGTTCCGACCACATTTTCTTTCGCCATCAGTCCGGTCAATGTTGCAACGGTCGCCTGCCAGTTGCCCCAACCAAGCGGTGCAAAGATTACACAGATCACAGATCCAAACGCCGCAAGCATGCTGTCAGCTTCCTCAACCATTCCAAAAGAGCCATCGACCCAACCGAAATTCGAAGTGAACCAAACTAGAATAGTTGCCAACAAGATCACGGTACCGGCCTTTCTAATAAAGGAAGAAGCACGTTCCCACATGGAATGGAGCAAATTAGAAACAGTCGGCCAGTGATATGCTGGCAGCTCCATAACAAATGGAGCCGGATCTCCGGAAAACATTTTTGTCTTTTTCAGCATAATTCCAGAAAGAACGATCGCAAAAATCCCGACAAAATATGCACTCGGTGCAACCCAAGGCGCTCCATTAAACAGTGCACCTGCAATCAAAGCAATAATCGGCAATTTTGCGCTACAGGGAATGAAGGTCGTCGTCATAATCGTCATTCTGCGGTCTCTTTCATTTTCGATCGTACGGGAAGCCATAATTCCCGGGACACCGCAGCCTGTACCAATCAGCATTGGAATAAATGATTTTCCAGAAAGGCCAAATCTGCGAAAAATACGGTCCATTACAAACGCAATTCTGGACATATATCCACAGGCTTCCAGAAAAGCAAGGAAGAAAAACAAAACAAGCATCTGCGGAACAAATCCCAATACCGCTCCAACGCCAGCCACAATTCCATTCAGGATCAGTCCTTCCAGCCAATCCGCACAATTCACGCTGTCCAACCCGCTCTTGATCAACGAAGGAAGTCCCGGTACCCAAACTCCATAGTTGGCCGGATCCGGTTCTTCTTCATCCGCCACTGCCATATAAGTATCATAATTTACCGGAATTTCCTGATCAATACTTCCGTCATCCTCATTGCGAAGATATGCGGTCGTTGTCAAGTCAATTGCTTCTTGCGGATCCTCACCATTATCTTCCGCAGCAGCTTCAAAAGCTTCTTTTATAGCATCCGGTTCCTGATAAGCCTCTTTTGCTTCTTCATAAGACGAAGTTCCCATTCCAAACAGATGCCAACCGTCTCCAAAGACACCGTTATTTACCCAATCATTTGCCCAGCCACCAATCGTTGTAATAGAGACAAAATAAACAAGAAACATTACGACTGCAAAAATCGGTAAAGCCGCAAAACGATTCGTAACAACTTTATCAATTTTATCGGAAATTGAAAGCTTTCCTGCGCTCTTCTTATGATAGCAGCCTTTTAAAATCGATGCGATATACAAATAGCGTTCGTTCGTGATAATACTTTCAGCATCGTCATCACATTCTTTTTCTGCAGCCTTAATATCCTGTTCGATATGATCCAGAACTTCTTTTCCTAATTTTAGCTGTGCAAGCACTTTATCATCGCGTTCAAAAATCTTAATTGCATACCATCTCTGTTGTTCTGCCGCAACACTATTTAAAGCAGCCTCTTCAATATGAGCCAGCGCATGTTCCACCGCTCCGGAAAAAGTATGCATCGGAATCGTCTTTGAATTCTTTGCCGCATAAATTGCTGCTTCTGCGGCTTCCATGATTCCGGTTCCCTTTAAAGCGGAGATCTCAACGATTTTACAGCCGAGCTCTTTCGAAAGTTCCTTCAGATTGATTTTGTCCCCGCTCTTTTTTACCAGGTCTGTCATATTAATAGCAACCACAACCGGAAGTCCTAATTCAACAAGCTGCGTAGTCAGATAAAGGTTCCGTTCCAAATTGGTCCCATCAATAATATTTAAAATTGCATTCGGCCTTTCTCCTACCAAATAGTTACGCGCAACCACTTCTTCCAACGTATAAGGAGAAAGCGAATAAATTCCCGGCAGATCAGTAATGATCACATCTTCATGCTTTTTTAATTTTCCTTCTTTTTTTTCAACCGTTACTCCCGGCCAGTTGCCGACGAACTGATTAGAACCGGTCAACCCATTGAACAATGTTGTTTTGCCACAGTTCGGGTTTCCCGCTAAGGCAATTCTCAATGTCATGTCCACATTCCTCTCTTTCATAATTAGCATATGCTAATTAACTGTTCCAAAAAAATAGGGGAGATCCCCTTTCTGATGACTTTATTTATTCGACTTCGATGATTCCGATATCTGCTTTTCGAAGAGAAAGTTCATAATTTCGCACAGTAACTTCGATCGGGTCTCCGAGCGGCGCAACTTTGCGGATATGAATCTGCTGCCCTTTGGTAATCCCCATATCCATAATCCGGCGCTTAATCGCACCCTCTCCATGAAGTTTTACTACCGTAACGGTATCCCCGACCTTCGCTTCTCTCAATGTTTTCATTTTTGCTGCTCCTTTCTTTTATTAAATAGGCTCGAAATAGACGAGTACTTTTTAAACCATGACCTTCTGTGCCATCTCCTGACTGATTGCAATTCTTGCTTCTTTCACATTGACAATCACATTCCCGCCCATCGTCGTGATGACTGTTACGTTTCCTCCGACCACAAATCCCAAATTTTCCAAATGCTTTTTGACCTCTGGTTTTCCTCCGATTCGTTTGATTATGTTCTGTTCTCCAATGTTCGCAAGCGTTAATGGCATCTTCACCGCTTCCTTTCTGCCATTTTAAATTAGCATGTGCTAACTAAGCATTATGTTAGCACATGCTAATTTAAAAGTCAATGGGATTTTTTAAAAATTAAGTTTTGCTTTTACACTTTTGAAACTATGCCATGTTGAGTTGGTGTAATCTCATATAATGTTGGGCGATTTTATAATATTTTTTGAAATTCCATTTAATGGCACTGTATTGTAATCATTAAATAAAGTAGTATACTAAAATATGGAATTTTAAAGGGTGAATCTTGGCTTATAAAAAATTAAAATGCAAATTATAAATTTATCTCGATTAAACGCTTTCTAAAAGATTGATTCGTTTTATAAGTTGAATTATAATGTAACAAGCAATTATTTTTTCATAAAAATCTCCTGTCAAAAATTAAGAATTTGTGTTTTGTGCTAATAAAGTTGAAAGGCTAAGATTTCTATTTAGGGAGAATTTTTTTCTGCTTTTACACGAATGGCAGAATCAAAAAATGGGAGAAAAATAATGAAATCAAAATTCAAAATTCTGATTGTAGATAATCAAAAAATTAACCGCAAAATTTTAAGCAGGCTTCTTTGTGATTTTTACGAAATTATAGAAGCAGATAATGGGAGATCCGCTCTTGCTACTCTACGTTCACAAAAGGGAACAATCTCAGCCGTTCTTTTAGACCCAATTATGCCAATTATGAATGGTTATGATGTCTTAAAAGAAATGTCAAAAAATCCAGAAATGGCCGCGATTCCGGTCATTGTGATTTCTCAGGACAACAAAGAGGATAGTGAAATAAAAGCACTGCAAATGGGCGCAAGAGATTTTATTTCCACCCCTTATAATCCAAAGATCCTGCGCCGCCGACTTTCCAATTTGATTGAATTATATGAATCCAATCTTTGTATTGGGCATATCGAGCGCGATACGCTCACCGGTATTTATACCAAAGACGCTTTTTATCGTCATGCGACAGAAATTTTAGGTTCCAACCCAGCAACACCTTTTACACTTGTTGCTACCGACATTGAACATTTCAAATTGGTAAATGATAGCTTTGGTTCTGTTACAGGCGATGAGCTTTTACAATATATTGCAAAAATTTTACAGCATGATTCCCGCCAGCTTCACGGAATCTGTGCACGCCACAGTGAAGATCACTTTATGATTTTGGTCCCGAAATACGCAGATGACGAAAATATGCGTTCATTTATCGACGCGACTCAAAAAGAATTAAGGCAATTCCCCCTGAATATGAAAATTTCTCTGAAATTCGGGGTGTACTTAATAAAAAATCTACAAACTCCTGTTCCGATCATGTGTGATCGTGCTATCTTGGCGGCAGAAAGTGTAAAGGGCCATTATGAAAAATCCTACGCTTACTATGATGACTCTATTCGCCAGCGCCTTCTCCGAGAACAGCAGATTATAGATGAAATGAAATCATCCTTGGAAAAGAATCGATTTCAAGTCTTTTTGCAGCCAAAATACGATCTGACCAATGAAAAAATTGCTGGTGCAGAAGCTCTTGTACGCTGGACCCACCCAAAACTGGGCGCTCTCAGTCCCAGCGAATTCATTCCGCTTTTTGAGCATACCGGATTTATTACAGAACTAGACGAATATGTCTGGAACCACACCTGTGAAATTTTGCAAAACTGGAATCAAAAAGGTTTACCGCATATTCAGGTTTCCGTAAATGTTTCCCGAAAAGACATTTATCAAGAAAACCTTCCGAAAATCATCTGGAATATTGTTAAACAACATGCACTTGAACCAAGCCAGCTTCATCTTGAAATCACAGAAACTGCCTATACAGAAAATGCTGAACAATTAATAAGCGTTGTCAACGAACTCAAAAGAATCGGGTTTTTAATTGAAATGGACGATTTCGGAACTGGATATTCTTCTTTAAATATGCTTTCTGAACTTCCGATTGATATTTTAAAACTCGATATGCGCTTTATGAACTCCATTAAAAAAGGAACATTGCAAAAAAACAAACATAATATTTTGGAATTTATTATCAGTCTTGCAAAATGGATCAATTTGCAGGTTGTTGCAGAGGGGGTCGAAAACAAAGAGCAGGCCGATTTTTTATGTAAACTTGGATGCAACTACGCGCAGGGATATTATTATGCAAAACCTATGCCGGTCAATGAATTTACCCAACTTCTAAATGATTCAGATATAGAAATTCCATTGATTCCTTCCAGTTACTGATGAATCTTTTAAAGGATCATATGGTTGACTTTCTATTACTTTGTAGAATAAAAAAATGATAATCTAATTTGTATCTTGACATCATAGGAAGAAAGGTCTAATCTAAATAAGCGAATGCTTAATTAGAAGGGAATTCCTCATGAATACGGAAATTCTTCATATTATCACGGAACCAACAAAGATTCAGATTCTTGAGTTACTGATGCAACACAATTACTGTGTGCGTGCACTTTCAAAAAAGATTGGTATCAGCGAACCAGCGATCTCTCAACAGCTCAATATTCTTAAAAAAAACGGTATTATCAGCGGAAAAAAGATGGGTTATCAAATACATTACCAGATCAATATGGAACTCATCAAAAATGCAATTAATGAACTTCTTTCCTGTCTTGTTAATCAGGAAACTCTCCCTGATGTAGGAGCAGACTGTAGCTGCGAATTTGCTTCAGAATGTACCCGCTATAACAATGACCGGAGAAAAAAGTAAATGGAAAATGATTATTTGATCACTAGAAAGCCAATTAAAGCTCTTATTTCGTTTTCACTCCCCATGATTATCGGCAACCTGTTTCAGCAATTTTATACAATGGCAGACTCTGCTATTGTTGGAAGGTTCGTCGGGGAACAGGCACTCGCCGCTGTAGGTGCCTCTTATGCACTGACAAATATTTTTATTTGTATTGCCATCGGAGGAGGAATTGGTTCCTCTGTCATCATAAGCAAATACTTCGGCGGAAAAGACTACCAAAATATGAAAACTGCCATCAATACGGCTATGCTTTCTTTTTTACTGATCAGTGTTCTCTTGGCCGGAGTTGGCTTGATTTTTAACAAAAAGATCATGATTCTTTTGAATACGCCAAATGACACACTTGATATGGCTGTTGTTTACCTCAATATTTACTTTTTGGGTCTGCCTTTCCTATTTATGTATAATGTGATTTCCTCCATGTTTAACGCCTGTGGAAAATCCAAGATACCACTTTACTTTTTAATTTTTTCTTCCATACTCAATGTATTTCTGGATTTATTTATGGTTTCCACTCTACAAATGGGTGTAGCAGGCGCAGCATGGGCAACTCTTATTTCACAGGGAATCGCAGCGATTTTCTCATTTATCGTGTTATTAAGGTATTTACAGCAGTTTTCATCCAAGGACAGCAAGGCTTTTTCAAAAATTGAGTTTACCAGTATGATTAAGATTGCGATTCCGTCGATTCTTCAACAGTCTATCGTTTCTATTGGTATGATGCTTGTTCAATCCGTAATCAATAGTTTTGGATCTGGCGCTCTCGCAGGATTCTCAGCAGCCATGCGTATTGAATCTATCTGTGTTGTACCGATGGCTGCTATTGGAAATGCAGTTTCTTCCTTTACCGCACAAAACATCGGTGCAGATCAAAAAGAAAGAGTCATCGAAGGATTTCACGCAGCAAATAAGATGGTTATTTTTTGCGGTGTTATTCTTTGTTTGACTCTTGAATTTTTCAACCTATGGATTATTGAATTTTTTCTGGGCACAAATGGCACAGAGGCAGCATTAAGCACAGGTCGGGATTATCTCTCCTTTATGGGATGGTTTTATTTCATGATCGGATTCAAAATGGTGGTAGACGGACTTTTAAGAGGCGCTGGTGATATGAAAATGTTTACTGTTGCAAATCTTGTTAATCTTTTTATTCGGGTTGCAGTTTCTATTTTGTTGGCTCCACATTTTGGTATCAGCATGGTCTGGGTATCCGTACCGATCGGTTGGTTTATGAACTGGTTGATTTCGTTTGGCCAATATCGAACAGGGCATTGGAAAGCTTTAACCTTAACAGCTAAAACTTGACCAGCACAGAAAATTTACTCGCTCTCTACTTTAACAATATATATTATGAAATAGCGAAGCAAAAAAGATTGCTGCAAGAACGTAACTATACGTTTCTTACAGCAATCTTTTTTTGGCGTCCCCACGCGGATTTGAACCGCGGGCCTTTCGCTTAGGAGGCGAACGCTCTATCCAGCTGAGCTATGGAGACAACTATAATTTTAAGGAAAAAACAATTTGAACAAGCTGCCAATTTTCGTTATAAAGGTTTCTTCCTTTGAGTATTTATTATACGGCTCAAATTTGTTTTTTGTCAACGGGCTTTCCCTCCCATGACAGCAAAAAGCCTAAAATGAGCAGAATCATACAAGCAATCGGCAGATAAGAAAGCACATACTGAATCCAATTCACCTGTGAAATAATCAACCGAATAGAGCTAAAAAAGCAGGCCATAAAAATCCCCTGAAAAGCAGATAAAAATACGCAGACCCCAAATGCCCTGCGCAAAGGCTTCACTAAAAATAAAATCAGCCAGATTACAACCGGAATCGTAAATGCAACAAACAGAAAAAAATCACATTCAAAAAAATGATTTTTCAAAGCATAAACTGCAATTTCCGGCGTTGTCAATGCATTGTTTTTTTGAAAAGCTGCCGGTACAAAAAGAAGGACCAAAAAAGCAGCTTCAAAGGCACTCGCTGCTATGCGAATCTGTCGTGGTGATTTCGTCATATAAAGTCTCTCCTTTAAAACTTATATTCATATGGAGAATAGTTTCATTATAATGATTTTTTAGAAGAAAAGCAAGGAAGAGCATTCCCAAAAAGCATGATTTTGTTGGACTTTAATCGAATTCATTTTTATGAAACGTGTTATCATTTTTCTCCTAAAAATGATTTTATCTTTGAAATTTCAGCAAACATGTAGAATTTTTTTGAAAGTTGTGATACATTATCCTATTATACAAGTTATAAAAACGAGGAGATAAAAATGGAAATCCAGCAAAATTATGAAGATGCATTTCAATCGGCAACGGAACTTTTTTCTTCAAAATGGATGCAGAGCTGCAGCTTTGCAGAAGAATTTCGCAACAAATGGCACCGAGTTCTGCGTACAAATGCCCGCAGTGAAAAAAATATCCTTCCAGAAAATACAGAGACGATTTTTCCGGTTCCATGCAGTTTTCATGGTGGAAATATTATTTTTCATTTTGACCAAAAAAAACTTCTTGATTGGTTCCGACAAGATTCCCTTGGGAAAGAGCGGCGGGTTTTTATTTCAAAAGATCTTACCCGCGGCCTTTCCGGAGAGCTTTCCTTCCATGATTCTCCGTTTCATTATAATTCCACAGCTACAGAGCCATCTATCCCTGAAAAAGGAACTGAAATCTTTGTATGCTCTCTTCCTGGATTCCCACCGCCACTGCAGGTGATCTATGGAAACAAACGGATAGAAGGTTCTTTTCATGGTTTTAAAAAGCGTAAACTTTCTTTCTATTTGATTCCTGCTGAATTTACACCGGCATTTCTCTGTACTCCTTTTGAAAAATGTCTCTATCTGTTTTGGATGGACTGCTGTATCATGATGGAAAACCGAGCTAAATTAAAAGATAAGGATCTAAAACCTTTACTGCATATTTTTCGACCGACCTCCATACTGACTGTGGAAAAAATAATCTGAAGTTCATCAACGAAAGAAGGAAAATGATTGAAACAGGGAACCCCACCGCTTAGTGCGGCTGTACAAAAACAAATCATTGATATGATTCTGAAAAATAATATGAAACCCGGCGACCGTCTGCCAACCGAATCAGAACTTTGCCGCAGACTTAACGTTAGCCGCGGCACTGTTCGCGAGGCTGTAAAAGCACTGATCTCCCAAAACGTGCTGGTCGTTCGTCAAGGGTCCGGTACATTTATTTCGCCCCGACAGGGAGTCTCAAGCGACCCTCTTGGACTCACTTTTTTAAAGCATGATCAGCAGCTTGCTTTGGATCTTTTAGACGTTCGTCTGATGTTGGAACCAAACATTGCTGAACTTGCGGCAATCCGCGCCACAGCCCGGGAACTGCGGATAATCGAACAGCAATGTAATACGGTACAGGAACTGATTGAAAAAGAAGAGCCTTACCAGCAAGCCGATGTGGAATTTCATCGGCGAATTGCCCAGGCCAGCCATAATCAAGTAGTCAGTACATTGGTTCCGGTGATTCATTCGTCAGCGACTCTAAACATCGATTTGACCAAAAACAGCCTCAAGGGAGATACGATCCGATATCATCGAGCGCTGGCAAACGCAATTTCTAGTCATGATCCCTATGGTGCCCGTTATGCTATGATTTTACATTTAGCGACAAATCGTCAATATCTATTTCCAAACGAGCCAACCCCCTAAACTCTGACAATTTCGGTCAGAGCCTTTTTATGCTCCTTTAATTGGTAGGACAACTTTCCCTCCTATGCGCAAGAGTGCAGTGTTAAAATTGCACAATATTTTTATTAATATCTTGTTCAATTGACGGTTTTGAGTCAATTTGCATAAAATATATTGACAAACCGGTTTCATCAATATATGATGAATTTGAAAGTATGGGAGAGCAGAAAGAAGGAAGCCATGTGACAACAGGTGGAAAAAAAGTTACCATTGATCATGTTGCTTCTTTGGCGGGCGTTTCTAAGACGACCGTCTCCCGCTATCTTAACGGTCGATACGATGCTTTGTCTGACGAAACCAGGGTTCGGATTGCAAAGGTGATTCAAGACCTTAACTACCGTCCAAATCGAATTGCCCAAAGCTTAAAATCCCGCAATAGTAAAATGCTTGGTTGTCTCGTCAGTGATATTAGCAGCCCCTTTTCTTCTATTCTAGTAAAAGGAATCAACAGTGTCTGCACACAAGTTGGCTATCAGCTGCTCCTTGTAGACAGCGGTGATGATCCGGAAAGTGAACGCTGCGCGATCCAAAATCTTTTGGAAAATCAAGTGGATGGGTTGATTATCAACACCACCGGACAAAATGATTCGTATCTTTTGGAATTAAAACGAGAAAAAGTTCCTTTAGTTCTCGCTGATCGATGTCTTTCAGCACCCGGTATCATTGATACCGTTGCGACAGAGAATTACCACATTACATATAACTGCATTTCTTATTTGAAACAGCTAGGTTATGAGCAAGTTGCCTTTTTTACTCCAGGCAACGGAATGATTGCCCCTCGAATTCTCCGTTATCAAGGATTCTGTGATGCGCTGCATGAAGTATTTGGATATTCCGGTGAGGAAAACACTTATACTTTCTCCCTGGAAAAACAAACAGACTGTATCGAGAAGGTTCAGCAGTTTTGCACTAAATATCCAAAAGAACGAATTGCACTCTTTGCAGTAAACGGTGTAACGCTTTTGCGAGTCCTTAACGCTGTACAAACTTTGAAAATTTCTATTGGCGCCAATTTTGGTGTCTGTGGATTTGATAATTGGGGCTGGGCCGATCTGATTCCGCCAGGGATCACCACAATTACCCAGGATTCCAGATTGGTTGGAGAACACGCCGCTCAGCTTCTTCTTCAACGAATTGCTGGAAAAGGCCCAAAAGACCCGGTTTATGAAGAGCTTCCCAATAAACTTGAAATCCGTGGTTCCACTGTTTCTTCTTAAAAAATAAAAAAATTCTTTTTTAGATTTTTTTTTAAGTTTTATGGAACCGGTTCCATAGTGGCTTTTCAATGGTTGTTTACTGGTAACGTACCAGTCAGCATAAATCATTTATTTATGGGAGGAATACAGAATGTTCAAAAGAAAATCGATCCTTGCTCTTGCGTTGGCAGCAGGCATGACATTTAGTCTTGCAGGCTGCGGCGGAAGCTCCAGCAGTTCTTCTGCGGCAGCTTCCAGCACTGCTTCTAAAGCAGCGGCAGCTACTTCGTCCAGTGCTTCCGGCGCTGCGACCGGCACAAAGGTCGGCAAAACCGTCCTTAAGTGCTCTTTCAACCAGTCAGCTGATAACCCGGAGGCTAAGACTGTTGTTGAGATGAGTGATAAGCTCTATGATGCAACTGATGGCCGTTATTCCATTGAAGTTTATCCGAATGAGCTGCTCGGCAGTCAGAAAGATTCTTTGGAACTGGTCGAAAATGGTGCAATCGATATGGCAATCGTCGCAAACTCTATGGTAGAAAATGTAAACCCTGACTTTGCAGTAATTGGTTGCCCCTACATGTTCGATTCTATCGATCATCAGAAGAAACTGTTCCAGTCCGGCGCACTTGATGATTTGTATGCAACAACTGAGAGTGCAGGATTTGATGTTCTTGCAGCTTACAGCCTTGGCGCTCGCTGCATCTACACAAAGAGTGCTCCGGTAAAGACCCCAGCTGATCTCTCCGGTAAAAAGATCCGTGTTATGCAGTCCGATACTATGGTTCAGATGCTCAAATACATGGGCGGCGTAGGAACCCCGATGAGCCAGGGCGATGTTTACTCCGCAATTCAGGCAGGTACTCTGGACGGCGCTGAGAACAATATCATTACTTATGTCGATTTGAAACAATATGAAGTTGCTCCTTATTTCTCCGAGACAAACCATCTGATGATCCCTGATGAACTGATTATCAGCTCCAGCCTCTTTAAGGGCATGTCCGAAGATGATGCAAAAGCTCTGAAGAAAGTTGCTAAAGAATCCGTTGATACGATGTTCAACCTTTCTGCGAAACTCCGCGATGAGTATCTCACAAAGTGCAAAAATGAACTTGGTGTCACCATCACCACCGTTGATATTAAACCTTTCCAGGATGCTATGCAGCCCCTGATCGATAGTGTTTCCAACCGCAGTGATATGACAAAATCCATCTATCAAGAAATTCAGAAGCTGAAATAACCCTTTTGAGAATGTCAAAAGAGGCCCGCAGGCTCCTGCGGGTCTCTTCTGTTAAAGAGGGAAAAGAGAACAGGAGGTTCTACATCAATGCATGCTTTTACAGCGGTAAAAAGGGTCATTGACAAGATTATGGAATGGTGCAACATTATCATTCTTGCCATTATGACAATCCTTGTTACCTATCAGGTAATCACACGCTACTTTTTCAACAAGCCGAGTGCTATTTCCGAAGGACTCGCACAGTACCTTTTCGTTTGGATGATCATGTTTGGCAGCGCTTATGTTTTTGGTCTGCGTGATCATCTAAACATCACAGTAATTAAAGACAAATTATCCCCGAAACCTTATCTAATCGTCGAGATTTTCACCAATCTTGTTTTGCTTATTTTCTCATGGGGCGTTATGATTGTCGGCGGCTATCAGGGAGCACTTAAGCAAATGACCACAGTAGATGCTTCTTTGCAGATTCCCATGGGAATTATTTACCTAGCGATTCCGATCTGTGGCTTTGTAATGCTGTTTTACGCAATCTATAACATCTGCCTCGCAGTTGTCGAATATCATCAGAAAATCGCCGCAAAACCGGCTCCAACCACAGGAAAGGGGGAATCTGATACATGAACAGCGCTACACTTGCCGCACTGATTATGGTCGTCGGCATCGTCATTACCCTCTGTCTTGGCTTCCCAATTGGTCTTTCCATCGGAATCAGTTCCGCCGCTGCCATCATGGTGATTCTTCCTTTTGATAAGGCAATGATTACCGCTTCACAGCGAATGTTTACCGGCGCCAATTCATTTTCTCTGCTCGCCATTCCATTCTTTGTCTTAGCGGGCAATATCATGAATAACGGCGGTATCGCCAAGCGACTGATCGGCTGCGCAAAATTAATTGCGCACCGTCTGCCCGGCAGCCTTGCACAGACCAACATCGTCGCAAATATGCTTTTCGGTGCAATTTCCGGTTCCGGCGTTGCTGCTGCTTCCGCTATGGGCTCTATCCTTGGGCCAATGGAAGAAAAAGAAGGCTATTCCAAAGAATTCTCCGCAGCCGTTAACATTGCTTCCGGTCCTACGGGCATGATGATTCCTCCAAGCAATATCATGATTGTTTATTCCACCGTCGCTGGTTCCGTTTCCATCGCCGCCCTCTTTATGGCAGGTTATATTCCTGGTATTCTCTGGGGCGTTGCTTGTATGATTCTTACCGGTTTTATGGCGAAAAAACGCGGTTATTTCGATACGGAACGTTACAATATTAAAGAAGTTCTCAAAACCCTCTGGGAAGGCATTCCAAGCTTACTGCTAATTGTTATCGTTATCGGCGGTATCCTCGGCGGCGTATTTACCGCAACCGAAGGCTCCGCAATCGCCGTTGTCTATTCTTTAATTTTGAGCTTTATCTATCGTAACCTGAAAATTCGTGATCTTCCCAAAATTCTGCTTGATTCTGTTAAGACTACCGCCATCGTAGAATTCTTGGTCTGTGTTTCCTCCATCATGTCATGGGTCATGTCCTTCACTAAGATCCCGCAGATGATCGCACATGGACTTTTAGGAATCAGCAACAATCCGGTCGTCATTCTGCTTATCATGAACTTCATCCTTCTGATTGTCGGTACTTTTATGGATCCGACTCCGGCAGTCTTGATCTTTACCCCAATCTTCCTGCCAATTGTACAGAGCTGGGGCATGAGTGCGGTCCATTTCGGACTGATGATGGTCATGAACCTTTGTGTCGGTACGATCACTCCTCCGGTCGGTGCAATCCTGTTTGCAGGCTGCAAGATCGGCAATGTCAAGATTGAACAGGTTATCCGTCTGCTGCTGCCGTTCTTCGCGGTCGTCGTGATCACACTGATGATGGTCACCTTTATTCCGGGACTGTCTCTGTCGATCCCATCTGCACTCGGTTTGATCGCGTAATCTCTTTTTGGAAAGGAACAGTATCATGGAACAAAATCCTAAAATTATCATTTGTGACTGTGATCACAACAATGTTGATATGGAAAAATCCGTTTTTGATAAAGCCGGATGTGACTTTAAATGGCTGCACTGCCATACTGAAGACGAAGTAATTAAAGAATGTCAGGGTGCCGTATGTTTTCTAAACCAATATGCACCAATGAATGAAAAAGTTTTTAAAGACGTTCCATCATTAAAAATGATCGTGCGTTACGGCGTAGGGGTTGATAATGTCAACCTGGAAGACGCTGACAAATACGGTGTTCAAATCTGCAATGTGCCGGATTACGGTATGAATGAGGTTGCCGATCACGCACTGACCTTGATGCTCTCTTGTGTGCGCAAAGCATGGCTTCTCGGCAACCGCACAAAAGAAGGTGCCTGGAATTATGCAGAATCTATTCCGGTTCACCGTCTCTCAACGTTAACAGTCGGCATCGTCGGCACCGGCCGGATCGGCTCTGAATTTGCCAAACGAGTAAAAGCTCTGGGCTGCAAAATCATTGCATTTGATCCTGATTATAAGAGCCCCAGCCGTCATTTTCCGCAGGATATTACCTACTGCGCTTCTCTCGATGAGCTCTTAAAGCAGTCTGATGTTATCTCGATGCACTGCTCGTTAAATGCTGGAAATCACCATATGATGAACAAAGAAGCATTTGCAAAAATGAAAGACGGTTCCTATTTTATTAACGTCTCCCGCGGAGGGCTTGTCGATGAAGACGCGCTGGACGAAGCGCTCACTTCCAAAAAGCTCTCAGGTGCCGGAATCGATGTTGTCAATAAAGAACCGCTCGATCACAACAGCCCGCTCTTTAAACATCCGAATCTGATTATCACTCCTCATATGGCATGGTATTCAGAAGAGGCTGCTCTGGAGCTTAAACGCAAATGCGCCGAAGAGGCCGTTCGCTTCTTAAACGGAGAGCCGGTTCGTTATCCAATTAATCACATTTAAGTATCTCTCTCGAAAGGAGTACACGTTCTAAAATGAAAGCAATCGTTTATGAAGGGGCTAATACCATTAGCGTCCGCGATGTACCAAAACCTCAGCCCCGCGAAGGTTGGGCACTTATAAAAGTTTCGCACGCAGGAATCTGCGGCACCGATCAGAATATTTATCACGGTACCCATCCCCGCGCAAAAGCACCGTTAATTATGGGACATGAATTTTCCGGCACACTCGAAAGCAACGACGTCCCCGGAATCAAAAAAGGAACACGGGTCACCGTTTATCCGCTGCTTTCCTGCGGCAAATGTGAACCCTGCAAAACCGGAAATATGCATGTCTGCAACACACTGGGGCTTGTTGGTATCGACTGTGACGGCGGCTTCGCCGAATATGTAGAAGTTCCGAAAGAAAGTATCATTCCTCTTTCCGATAAAGTTTCCAATAAGATGGGTGCCTTTGTGGAACCGGTAGCTGTCTGTGTTCATGCTTTGCGGGAACGTGACTTCCGCCCTGGAGATAACGCTCTCGTCTTTGGCTGCGGCACCATCGGTCTTGCTACCGCTATGACCCTGCGCGTGTTCGGTGCCTCTTCCATTCTGATGATGGAAACCGATTCTCTGCGCGCTGAGCACGCCCGCTCCATGGGATTCGAAGTAGTCGATCCGACAAAGCTTCCAAAAGACATGGAAGCTTACTGCAAAGACCGCACCGATGGAAACGGTTTTGACTGGGTAATCGACTGTGCAGGTGTACAGCCGGTTGCAAGTCTCCTTCTTGATGCAGTAAAGGTACGCGGCACCATCTTAATTATTGCCGCTTACGCAAAGCCTGCCACTCTGCCGCTGATTAAAGGCATGTTTAAAGAGACAAACATTCAGTTCACAAGGGTTTACCGCAAAAAAGATTTTGCCATTGCAGCAAAGATCGTAGCGGAAGATCCCGGGTTTGAAAAAATCATCACTCATGTTCTTCCGGTAAGCGAGGCACAAAAAGGATTTGACCTTGTTACCACTAAGGGCAGCGGTGCGATTAAAGTAATGTTTTGTTTTGACTAAGTGGAGGCTATTATGAAAAATATGTTTGATTTGAACGGAAAAACCGCTCTGGTTACCGGTGGTACCAGAGGGTTGGGCCGCGGCATGGCGGAAGGCCTTGCCGAAGCAGGTGCAAAAGTCGTAATCGTCGGCTCTTCCGCAGGTGTTTTGAAAACTGCTGAAGAACTGCGTGCAAAAGGACTTGACGTTGCAGGAATTCGTGCAGATTTAGGTCAGCGCGACAAAATCCCCGCCATGTTTCAGGAAGCATTGAAAATGCTCGGCGGTAAAATTGATATTCTTTTAAACGACGCCGGTGTTCAGCGCAGAAATCACTGTGAAGACTTTACCCTGGAAGACTGGGATACCGTCATTAATGTCAATTTAAACGCTGTCTTTGTGCTCTGTCAGCTGGCAGGGCGTGAAATGCTTAAACAGGGCAGCGGAAAAATTATCAATATGGCTTCCATGCTAAGTTTCTTCGGTGGATTTACCGTTCCGGCCTATGCTGCCAGCAAGGGCGCTGTTGCTCAGCTGACAAAAGCGCTTTCCAATGAATGGGCAGGCAAAAATATTCAGGTGAATGCCATTGCTCCCGGTTATATGGCAACTGAGATGAATACCGCCCTGATTAACGACAACGGCCGTAATACTGAAATTTTGGCCCGAATTCCAGCCGGTCGCTGGGGTACCCCTGAAGATATGAAGGGCCTTGCGGTATTCTTAGCAAGCGACGCCTCCAATTATGTGAGCGGCGCCGTGATTCCGCTGGACGGCGGCTATCTGGCAAAATAAGGAGGACTTTAAATGGAAGCGAAAGATTTTAATTTTGAAATGGCACATATCGGCATCAATCAGGAAAATGCCGAAGAAGCAAAAAAAACAGCTGCTCTTTTAAACGCTCTTTTTGGATTTCCCACAAGGGAAACAGACGGCTCTATCTTTGTTAACGAGCAGTTTGAAGTGATGAAGTCCCCCTTCCTCGGGAAGCTTGGACACATCGCGATCCGCACGGACGACCCGGAAAAAGCGCGCAAGTATCTCGAAGAAAAAGGCATCAAATTTAACGAAAGCTCCGCGAACTACGGCCCCGACGGCAAACTCAATACCATCTATTTTGCAGAAGATATTGCAGGATTTGCCTTCCACCTTGTTCGCAGAAAATAATAGATCAAGGAGGTTATTTATGATGGATATTCGTTACAGCACAAATCCGCGCGACGTCAAACGCTATACAACTGACGAGCTGCGGAAGGAGTTTTTAATTCAAAATCTTTATATTCCGGATCAGGTTACCGCTACTTATTCCCATGTTGACCGCATGGTTGTCCTCGGGATCTACCCTGTCAATCAGAAAGTCTCCATTGATCAGGGTATCGATATTTGGAAAAATTTCGGCACTCATTATTTTCTGGAGCGCCGTGAAGCCGGTGTCTTTAATTTGGGCGGAAAAGGTTCGATCACTGCCGACGGCAAAAACTATCCTATGGGATTTGAGGACTGCCTTTACATTACTATGGGAACAAAAGAAGTAACCTTCGAGAGCGCTGATCCAAAAAATCCCGCAAGATTTTATCTGGTTTCCGCTCCGGCACATAAGCCCTGCAAAACAACTTTTATTTCTTTTGACCAAGCAAACAAGCGCCCCTGCGGCAGTGAAGAAACTGCAAACAAGCGCGTCATTAATCAGTTTATTCATCCGGATGTTCTGGAGACCTGCCAGCTTTCCATGGGTCTTACCCAACTAGCGCCCGGCAGCGTTTGGAACACCATGCCCGCCCATACTCATGAGCGTCGTATGGAGGTTTATACCTACTTTAATATTCCAAAAGACAACGTCGTTTTTCACATGATGGGACAGCCGCAGGAAACCCGCCATATCGTCATGCAGAATTATGATGCTGTGATCTCTCCTGCATGGTCGATTCACGCTGGCTGTGGAACCTCTAATTATACCTTTATCTGGGCAATGGGCGGCGAAAACAAAGCGTTCGATGATATGGATGATATTGCGATTCCAGATATGCGATAATTTTTCTGATAAAAAGAACGAAGCGATTTCCTGCAATATTAAAGCAGTCATTTCATTTTTGAAATTCTGCTTGTGAGGTGTTTTCATCGAATGAACAAAAAAATTCTGACTTCTGGGGAGCCAATGGGGCTTTTTATCGCCGAGGAAGAAGCGCTTCTTGAAGATGTCAGGCATTTTTCCACATCGGTCGCCGGTGCGGAATTTAACGTAGCCGTAGGTCTTACCAGATTAGGGCATACCGTTGGTTATCTTACAAAACTCGGCCGTGATCCCTTTGGTCGCCAGATTATCAAAGTCATGAATCAGAATGGTATTGATACCTCTCTGACGGTAACTTCGGACGATCATGCTACCGGATTTATGCTTAAAAGCAAGACCGTTCATGGCGATCCGGATATTTATTATTACCGCAAAAATTCAGCGGCTTCCACCATTTGCCCCGACGACGTAAAAGGACTCGACTTAAAAGAGTGGGACGCGATCCATTTGACCGGCATTCTTCCGGCAATTTCGGAATCTGCCCATCAAACGACGATTTGCCTGATGAAAAAGGCAAAAGAAGCCGGTATCCCGATCTTTTTCGATCCGAATCTGCGTGAGCAGTTATGGAAAAACCGTGAAACAATGGTACAAAGCATCAATCATCTTGCTTCGATGGCAGACTATGTGATGCCGGGAGAGAATGAAGGAAAAATACTTTGCGGCAGTGATAATCCCGCCAAAATTGGAGATTTTTATCTTCAAAACGGTGCAAAAACAGTAATTGTCAAGACTGGTTCAAATGGAGCATGGGCAATTACAAAAGATCAAAAGCTCCATATTCCTGCCTATGTGCCTAAAAAGATTGTAGACACAGTCGGCGCAGGAGATGGTTTTGCAGCCGGCGTCATCAGTGCTGTTTTAGAGGGACTTCCCCTCGAAAAAGCCATTCTGCGCGGCAATGCCATTGGCGTAATTCAAATCATGAACGTCAGTGACAATGAAGGGCTCCCCACTCGGGAAGAACTCAGCCGTTTTATGACGGAAAATCAACCGAAAAGCAACTGAAAGGAGATTGTTCCCAAATGAATATTTATGAAATTCTGCAAAAGGTGGGAATCGTCCCCGTTATCAAAATTGATACGGCGGCCCACGCGGTACCGCTCGCTAAAGCGCTCAAAAACGGTGGACTCCCCGCCGCAGAGATCACTTTTCGCAGCGAAGCCGCCGAAGAGTCTATTCGTGCGATTTCTAAAGAAGTTCCCGATCTGTTTCTCTGTGCCGGAACCGTCCTAACTCCCTCCCTTGCACGGCAGGCAGTGGACGCCGGCGCAAAAGCGATCATCAGCCCGGGTACAAATCTTGAGACCATCAGCTGGTGCAAAGAAAAAAACATTCCGGTAATTCCGGGGTGTGCCACTCCTTCTGAAGTAGAAGCCTGTATGCGCGAAGGATTGGATCTTGTAAAATTATTTCCATCAGAAGTTGTGGGTGGGGTAGCAATGCTCAAAGCACTCTCCGGACCCTATGCTTCCATGCGCTTTATGCCGACAGGCGGCGTAAAGCCTAATAATGTGAAAGACTATCTATCCCAGAAAAATGTATTGGCCTGCGGTGGAACATGGATCGTTCCGAGCGATCTCTTAAAAGCCGGAAATTTTGAAGAGATCGAACGACTTGCAAAAGAAGCTGCAGTACTACGGGATGAAGTCCGATAAAACTGTGATTTTCTTTTTTCCTCCTTAAAAAATAAAATCAAAACAGAGAAAACAGTCATTTTTAAATGACTGTTTTTTCTGTTTTAGAAATTATTATTTAAAAAAGGATAAATTTGTTCAATTTGTCCTTTGAGAAATTCGTTGAGATCCGTTATAATGTATATATAGGAATTTATTTTTCGTGCAAAATAACATTTGCCACTGATTCATTAAAGGAGATAGATTATTTCATGCAGCAATTTCAAAAAGGAGATCCTGTCGTTTATGGGAATAACGGTGTTTGTTTAATCGAGGGGATTGAAAAGCTTCGGTATTCATCTTCCTCTCCGGCACAGTCCTACTATATTCTGAATCCGGTCGATCATTCTTCAAAGATCTTTCTTCCAATTAAAAATGAAGATCTGACCAAAAAGATTCGCCCAATTATTAAGAAGCAGGAAATTGAAGATATTTTGACCGGAGTTACCGGTGAAAAGATAGACTGGATTGAAGACAAAAATGAGCGAAATGCCTGTTTTTCTAAAATTATTCGTGAATGTATTCCCCAAAAGCTGATCTGCATGGTGCGGTGTATCTTTCTGCGGAAAGAAAATCTCCAGAAGGATGGCAAAAAGATTTCTTCTACAGACGAAACGGTTTTAAAATCTGCGGAAAAACTGATTCGGGAAGAAATTTCTTATTCTCTTGAGATTGCTCCCGAAAAAGTGGAATCCTATATTCGTTCCGTCGTCAACGCTTAATTTCATCATAAAATAAATAAAAAAGAAAGTCTGCAGAAAATTTCTGCAGGCTTTTCTTTTTTCACTTTCTTGTTTGTGCTATAATTCGATTATCGTTAAAAAGGGGTGGGGTTCTTTGAAAATCGCAATCGTTACAGGAGCCTCCAGCGGGCTCGGAAAAGAATTTGTAAAAATTTTAGACAGAAAAGAATGTTTAAACGAAATCTGGGTAATTGCCCGGAGGGAGAATCGGCTGCAGGAACTGCAGATTGGCTGCAGCACTCCTCTGCGAATTTTGCCTCTTGATCTAACAGAAAAGGAGTCGATCCGAAAAGTCACTTCTCTCCTAAAGGAAGAAAATCCCGAGGTAGAATTTTTGATCAACGCCGCCGGTATGGGAAAAATCGGAAGCTATCGTGAACTTTCTCTCCAAGACTGTGAAACAATGATCGATCTTAATTGCCGTGCTGCTGTCTCGATGACGCAGGGCGTTCTTCCATTTATGAAAAAAGGCAGCCATATTCTTGAGATTTGTTCCACTGCGGCGTTTCAGCCGTTTCCTTATCTCAATGTCTATGCTGCCAGCAAAGCTTTTTTATATCGTTACAGCCGTGCCCTGCGTGTTGAGCTTTTCTCCCGCAGAATCTCTGTGACAGCTATCTGCCCCTATTGGGTAAAGGATACCGAATTTATCGACACTGCAAAAAAGACACAGAACAGCTCTTATATTCACAGTTTTCCGCTGGCCTCCAAGGAAAAGACCGTCGTCAAATGGGCATTTCAGGATGCAAAACTTGGTTTTGCAGTTTCTACTCCCGGGCCGGTCTGTTTTCTACACCGAATTACTGCAAAATTCATTCCACATGAACTGATGATGGGAATGTGGTCTTTAATTCGCAGAATCTGATCTTTTAAAACCATTTTTTCTTTTTGAAAATCCAGCCGCAAATTCCACAGACTGTAATACTCAGAACAATCACATACAAATACCCATAATTCCAACTATATTCCGGCATTTTCACATTCATTCCGAACCAGCCGACAATCAATGTCAGCGGGAGAAATACCGCTGTTAGAACCGTAAAAACTTTCATGATCTGGTTTTGTTCGATATCAATTTTTGACTGGTATGCTTCTCTGGTCTGGGTCAAAAACTCACGCAGATCCAGCACAAACTTTTTGAGAGATTCTATTCTTTTGCTTAAAACATCAAAACGATGGCTGCTTTCTTTTGGGATAATCCCATTTTCATTTTCCGCGAGGCGGTCAATGATGGTTTGCAGCTGTTCATAATATCTTTTTATCTTTAAAAGTTCCCTGCGCATTTCGACAATGCGGGAAACCGCCCCTTCTACGGGCTTCTGTGTTTCTAAAAGCCCTGTTTCTAATTCACTGATAGAATTTTCAAAACGCTGAAGCGTGTCCAAATCCTCTGAAGTCAACTGAAAAAAGAGTTCTGAAAGCTGATAAAAAGGGTCCCATTCCTGCGGCATTTCTTTTAAAATCGAAATACACCGAACACTTTCCCCTAAATAGATCAACCTTTCTTGACTGCAATATAAATGCTGTCTTTCTTCGTTTTTTTTCGAATTTTTCACATCCCGCCAGAAAAAAGTAAGATAATAGGCGTTGTCTGGAAGCAACGCACAAATATGCCTTGCAGAATGAATTCGTTTCTGCAGTTCTTCTCCGATATAAGGCTTCAAAGCTTCCGGATTTCCGGATTTAAAAATCGTCATCATAAATTTTTATCTTCCTTTTTCCAAAATTAGAAAAGCCCCGCTGGAATTTTTAAATTTTCCCGTGGAACATGACTCCAGTCAAAATGTGCCGCCAATTCTTTTGCAGAGATTGCTTTTGGCTCATTTAACTGGCCTGCCAGATATGCAAGCCGTCCCAGAATCTCTGGGGCGGTATATTTTTTGCGTAAAGTTTCGAGACTTACATCATGATCCCTTTTAGAGAGTCGTTTTCCGTCTGGGGAAAGTAACACCGGAATATGATAAAAACGCGGCACAGGTGCTTTTAAAAGCCGATAAAGGTAGATCTGAGGTGCAGTAGAAGGAAGAAGGTCCTGTCCCCGCACAACTTCCGTTACTTTCATGCGAATATCATCCACTACAACCGCAAGCTGATAAGCAAAACCGCCATCAGAACGCCGTATAACAAAGTCACCAAACTCCTGAGCGGGATTCTCGCAGCATTTTCCAAGGCAGCCGTCTTCAAACGAAATTTTCTCATCCGGCACTTCAATTCGATAAGCTGGCGAATGTTTTTTCATTTTTTGACCTATTTCTTCCTGTGAAAGTGCTTTGCAGCGGCCATCATAAACAACACGTCCATCTGAAAGATGGGGGGCATTGGCACCATGAAGCTGTGAACGCGTACAAAAACAGGGATAAATTTTTGCGCTTTGCTGCAGCTTTAAAAATACTTTCCGATAGATATCTTTGCATTCGCTTTGAAAATACGGTGCATATTTTCCACCTTTTGTTCCGCCTTCAGAAAAAGAAAGCCCTAACCATAAAAGATCCTCTTCCAGTTGTTCTGCAAATTTTTGGTTGGTTCGCTCCGGGTCTAAATCTTCCTGCCGAAGCACCCAAGTTCCATTTTTAGAGCGAATGGAAAGCCAACTTAAAAGTGCGCAGAAAAGATTTCCCAAATGCATTCTTCCACTCGGCGTTGGTGCAAATCTTCCCCGCAAAATAAGATTTTCTGTTGAATCCAAATTCAACCCTTCTTTATCCGAGGTTCACCAAATAATCTACCCATTTCTGGCAGTATTCCATATTGGGATGAATTCCATCCGTGCTGGCATCGTCCGGCAAAGCCCCTTCGGAATTTTTAACGGCAGATGCAACATCAACAAAGGTGGATTCTGTATCTTTTGCGATTTTCTTTAGCTCCTCATTGGCACTGTCTACTGCGGAATTGGTAAGATTCCGTTCATCCGGATCATTGCTGACTGCTTTCGCTACCGGAAAAAGAGAAGTCAAATAGATTTTTGCATTTGGCTGGTATTCTTTGACCTTTTGAATCAAAGTTTTATATTCTGAAATAAAGGTATCGCGGCTGGACCAGCCAAGTTCATTTTCTCCAAAGACCAGATAGACTCGGTCATAATTTTTTCCGTTATTAAGTTCCTCTACAACCGGAATATTATGTCCTACCATTGTCTCATCCATTGCTGTAGAAACATTTAATCCTTTTCTAAAAAAGCAATCACTATTTCCAACTAAGCCATATGTATTGAGATCTTCCAGCAAAGAATTTCCCAAAAAGGCTGCATGATCAAAAATGTTGCTGCTGTCGGAATTGGCCATTGAATCAGAAGGCTGAGAGACCGGTTCCATCAACTGAGAAGATACTGCATCCGCTTTTTGAGGGGATACATTATCTTGGTGACACGCTTTTGTAAAAAGCAGAATGAGAAACAGCAAAATTAAAATGCATATTACAACGATTAAAGCTCTTCTTTTTAAAACTTTTTTGTCGTACTTTTCTTTTACAGTGGATTTTTTTCCATGGCGGATTACTTGTTCCGCTTTATTTTTCGACTTTTCTATCAGGTCAAAATCATATTTTTCTTCAAAATTTTTTTCGTCTTGCTGCAAAACTTTTTTCCAAGATTCATTTTCGTCTTGTTCCTTCAAATTTTTATTTTCAGCGGGACTTGCTTTTCCTTTTTGAGCTTGTTCTTCCGAATCTTTTTTTCCCTCATCCATAAAAATTCCTCCTGTTTTTTGCCCCGCTTTTTATCTTGTTTTAATATTTCTAAATCAAAAATTTTCTTTTAGCCGAAACGTTGGATTTTTTCTCAAAATCTCAAAGGAGATCAATTGCTGTGGAACTTTTGGAAACGGCCCTATCTGATACCTCATCACTGCTAAATCACGAAAAGCGCCGTTTTTGTAAGCAATTTTTTTCTGGAGAGATTCTTTTTGAAACCCAAATTTCAGATGAAAATTCTCACTTTCAGGATTTGGACTCGTAATAAAAGCATACACCAGAAGAACTCCTTGTTCTTTCAAAGTACCTATTAAACTTCTATAAAGTTTATCCCCTATTTTTTGATGTTTCGCCTCATCTGCAAGATAAATACTGGATTCCACTGCCCAATCATAAGCTTTTCTTTCCCGATAGCGATGTGCGTAAGCATATCCTAAAATCTTCCCATTCTTTTCTAAAACAATCCACGGATAATCTTTCTGGATTTCTTCGATTCGGCGGCAGAATTCTGCTGCATCCGGTGCTTCTGTTTCAAAAGAAACCGCACTTTTTTCCACATACGGCCGATAAATCTCTGCAAACTTCGGTGCATCTTCCATTCTTGCAATTCGAATCATTTGTTTTCTCTTTTCTTAAAAGATTGATAGATTTTTATTTATTATAATCTATCTTTCGACAAAAATCCACTTTTCAAATATCATTTTATAAAAAGAAAAAAGCAGAGATAATCCCTGCTTTTTTCGATATCAAGAATAATTTTTACAGTATTTTTTCCTGTTCTTTTAGCTCTAATTTTTCTTTTCGATAAATTTCGTCGAGAGCATCTTCCACGGAGTCTACATTATCAAGTTCAAACATTGAAATAATCTGCCGAATAATAGCCGGATCACAGTCCGATTCTGGAACAGGACAAATTGTTTTGCTCTCCGTCTGATAAAAATCAAAAATTTGATGGATTTTTTTCTCTAAAGGTTTTATTTTTTCTTGCTCATTTTCGATTTTTTTCTCCCATTCAACCAGAGATTTTTTAAATACTATTCTCTCAACCAGCGCAAAAATAAGTTTTGTCAGAACAAAAATACAAAGAATTGCAATTCCGGCCCATGTAAATACATTATTACATTTGAGGGGGGTAAAGTTTTGATCAACGTCATTGAGAACCGTCGAAATCCATGGAGCTAAAAATAAAATCAACAGCAAATAAACAGAGACACAAAACATCCAAAAATATTTTTTCGGGATATTTTTTATATATTGTCTTTTCTCTTGCAAAATTGTAAGATTCTCTTGTTCTTTTCGCATTTTGCAAAAAATCTCTTCATGGGAAGAAAAATATTTTTCCGCGTTTTTAAGTTGCTGAATGATTTCCTGCCGTTTCATATCTTAGGGCCTCCCAGCGTTTTATCCCGATATTCTTTCTAAATTTTTTTATCTTTCAACAGTGCAAGTACTCTCAATATCAGAATCTGTGTTTTAGCGTCTGGGATTTTTCCTTGTTCTACCATTTTTTCTGCTTTTTCTATTGGAATCCGTTCTACCTCCAAAAATTCATCTTCATCCAGATCCTGCTCTCCAGTGGAATCAATCCGACAGGCATAAAGATGAAGCCTCTCATTTGTATATCCAGGAGAGGGGAAAATCTCTCCCAATTTAAGATACTGTTTTCCTTCAGAACCGGTTTCTTCTCGAAGCTCACGCTTGACTGCTTCAAATGGATCCTCTCCCGGCTCCAATTTTCCAGCAGGTGCTTCCAAAACTACCTGTCGGTATGGATAGCGAAACTGTCTTACAAAAAGCATCTTATTTTCTGGGGTCAGTGCAGCAACGCTAACTCCTCCAGGATGATCCACGCATTCTCGCTTTACCGTCCTGCCATTCTCTAAAACAACAGTATCAACGTGCATTTTCAAAATATGTCCTTCGTAAAGGATTTTCTCTTCTTTGGTAGTCTCCTGTAATTTCATCCCACGGCCGCCCCTTTTCCAGCATAATGATAGGAAAAGTTCGGATCTATCTGATAAATTTTTTCATAAAGTGCTTTCGTTTTATTTTTATAATACGAAAGTGTACGGCTGGAATATTCCAGATTAGCCATATTTCCCATACTGGAAGTCTGTGTTTGAATCTGAGAAAGGTCCTGACTCTTTTGATTGACCCAGTCTTCCTGTTCTTTCTTAACCGCTTCTTTGTCATTCTCAGAAGATTTGTCGAGCAAAAAATCGTAGGCAGCGGTTTCTTCATTGAGCCAAATTTCCGAATAGCGGTCTGCCAGTGCGACCATATCTACCATACTCAATGCTTTTTTGCTGTCAGCTTGATAATCTACATCGATTGGATTTTGTGAAAATTTCTGCTCAAACGGGCTAAGTGCTTCAGAAGAAACATTGCTTCTCACAGTGTCGCCTTCACTTAAAACAGTTGAAACCGTGCTCTGTGTTGACGACGTTGTTTGAGTGGCACCGGAAGAAGTCGTTTTTACGGCTTCACCACAGCCCGAAAGGGATACACACAAAATGCAGCCTAAGAAAAATACAAAAAGTCTTTCTTTCAATTTCATTTTACTCTTCCTTTTCGCAGTCTTCTTCTGAAGAATCCGCGTCATCCTGGGGTAATTCGTCGATTTCTTCATCCTCTTCATGAGCCGTTCTTGCAATTGTAACAACTTTGCTTTCGTTGATCAAACGCATCACACGGACTCCCTTACTAGGTCTTGCACAAATTCGGATACTTTCTGCTGGAATTCGAATAATAATTCCATCAGAAGCAATTAAAATAATATCGTCATTCAGATCGACTGCTTTAATTGCGGCAACACAACCATAATCATTAATATGATAGTTGGTAAGTCCTTTTCCACCTCTTGTCTGAAGCCGATAATCATCAATTGGAGAAAGCCGTCCAAAACCAGTCTCGCTTACCGTAAGAATATAAGCATCCTCCCTGAGTGTACTCATTCCGATTACATAGTCACTCTCTTTTAGATTGATTGCCTTGACTCCACGGGCAGTTCTTCCCATCGGACGCACATCGTTTTCATTAAACCGAATTGCCATACCAAGATACGTTCCGACCAAAAGATCGCTGTCTCCATCCGTCAAGCGCACCCACGAAAGTTCATCACCGTCTTCAAGAGTTAATGCAATTAATCCGCCTTTTCTTGCGGTATCAAAAGCAGAAAGTTCCGTTCTCTTAATGATTCCGTTTTTTGTCACCATGCAAAGATACTTACCAAAATCAAATGATGGAACTCGAATCATTGAGGTAACACGTTCATCTTGTATAATCGGCAGCAAATTTGCAATATTAACGCCTTTTCCTGTACGGCTGCCTTCCGGAATCTCATAGCACTTGAGTCGATACACTTTGCCGAAATTCGTAAAGAACAACACATAATCGTGACTGCCGCAGACAAACATTTCGGTAGCAACGTCCTCTTCGCGACGAGTCATACCGCTGATTCCACGACCACCGCGATTTTGAATATGATAAGTATCCGTAGCAAGACGCTTTACATATCCAAACTGGGTCATGGTCAAAACGCATTCTTCCTCTGGAATTAGGTCTTCAATATCTACTTCTCCAGAAACCGCCATAATTTCTGTTTTGCGTTCATCAGCATACTTCTGTTTAATTTTGAGTGCTTCTTCTTTTACAATTGAGCTGACACGCTCATCGTGTGCCAAAATATCCTTTAGATCTTCAACCTTTACTTCAATGGCAGAAAGTTCTTCTTCCAGTTTCTGACGTTCCAAACCGGTCAATGCACCCAAAGGCATCTGCACGATTGCCTGTGTTTGAATATCATCTAAGCCAAAACGTTCGGTCATTCTTGCGCGGGCAGTAGAACGGTCTTTACTGGAACGAATAATTGAAATGATCTCATCAATATTGTCAACCGCAATTTTGAGGCCTTCCAAAATATGAGCTCTTGCCATCGCTTTTTCAAGTTCATATTTAGTTCTGCGAACAACGACTTCTTTCTGGAACTTAATATATTCTTCCAAAAGCTGTTTTAAAGTCAGACATTTTGGTTCTCCATTGACGATTGCCAACATATTAACTCCAAATGTTGTCTGCATCTGAGTAAAGGAATAAAGCTGATTTAAAACAATTTGAGGAGACGCATCCCTTTTAATTGTGATCGTCATATGCATGCCATTACGATCAGAATGATCTTCTACATTGGAGATTCCTTCGATTCTTTTATCTTTGACCAGATCTGCAATAGATTCAATCAGTCTTGCTTTATTGACCTGATAGGGAAGCTCTGTTACAACAATGGAAAATCTATTGTTCTTTTCCTCTACAATTTCTGCTCTTGCACGAACAATAATTCTGCCACGACCGGTTGCATAAGCTGCACGAATTCCAGTTCTGCCCATAATAATACCGGAAGTTGGAAAATCGGGACCCTTAATATACTGCATCAAGCCTTCCAACTCAATTTCGGGATCATCAATTAACGCACACATGCCGTCGATGACTTCTCCCATATTATGAGGCGGAATATTGGTTGCCATACCAACGGCAATTCCAGTTGAACCATTGACCAAAAGATTTGGAAAATGGCTTGGCAGAACGGTTGGCTCTTTTCGGCTATCATCATAGTTTGGACAAAAATCAACGGTGTTTTTATCAATATCCTGCAGCATTTCTACTGCCACTTTGCTCATTCTAGCTTCTGTATAACGATAAGCAGCCGGTGGATCTCCATCAACAGAACCAAAGTTTCCGTGTCCATCCACCAACATATAACGCATAGAAAAATCCTGTGCCAAACGCACTAAAGCATCATAAACGGAAGCATCTCCGTGAGGATGATATTTTCCCAAAACGTCACCGACTGTTGCCGCACATTTTTTATAAGCTTTATCCGGTGTTAATCCCGCTTCATACATTGTATAGAGAATTCGGCGATGAACCGGCTTCAATCCATCCCGCACATCCGGCAGGGCACGGCTGACGATTACCGACATAGAATAATCCAAAAAAGACTTTCGAATTTCCTTTTCCAGATCAACCGGTATAATATTTTGTTTTTGCTGCTCTAAATCATCCATCAACGGATACCCTCCTATTATTCACTCTCTAAATAAACTTTTTCGATCTGATTCCACTCTTGCTCAGTAAAAGCCCTGCGAGGGACAAACCGAGACTCCTGCTGCCCGGTAAATAAAATCAATACTTTATCATTTGCCCAGAAAAAACTGAACAAATTTTTCGGAATATTTCCCCGATAACGATCTGTCTCAATCAAAATTGATTTTTCGGAAAAAGTCATTCGACAGGCAAATATCTGATCTTTATGAAGAGCGTACCATTCCATCGCATGTTTTTTTATCCAATAAAAAACAAAATTTTTGAGAAACCATGAAACAATCGTTCCCTGACCTGTAAGGCAAAGTCCGGCTCTATAATCTGCCCAATCCTGTGCAGTGGGACGATAGCTCACAGTAATGTTCAAAATTTTTTCTCCTTTATTTTTTATCAATTTTATTTTTAAAATAACGCGGCCCAAATGCCTGTTCCAAGCATTGTCTGGTTTTTATGAATTCTTGTTTTGTCATTTCTTTTTTACAAAGAATCAAAAGACCTCGTTCCATTCCACCGGAAAGAATAAAATATTGATCATCCTCCACACATTTTTCAAAATCCGACCAATATTCACGGACTTCTTCATAATCATTCTCAAAGAAAATCCCCTCAAAATAGAAGAAATACTGCGTAGAAAGTCCCAATAACGCATTTTCCTGAAAAGTCGATTGTCCCCATTGTTCAATTTCTTTCGGTTTCAGCTTCCAAAAGTAGAAACTTCCCATTAAAGCAAGCAGAATAAGGAGGCCTGGAATAAAAAAGGTGACCGACCAAAGACGATAAATTGGAATTCCGGCGGTCAAAATTACTGCAATCCCAAGCATTAAAAAAGAAGTCAATTCTCGGCGATGCCAAATAGAAATATTATTTTCCCATCGCACAAAAGCTTTTACATAATTTTCACGGGAGCAAGTCTGTCGGAGCACTAAAAGTGGATCTCCTAAAAATCTCTTTGTCATTTATTTTTTGCGGGGTTTTGTGCCCGCTTTTACGATCTCATAAATTTTTTCAAAAGTCTCTTCATCACAGCAGCGTTTTGGAAGAATTACAATGCTGCGTTTCACATAAATAATCAGGATTTCTTTATAAATCTCATTTTGATACTGCCCATTCATTTCCATAACAAAAGCATTTTCTTTTGGACCCATTTCGATCCGATCAGAATAAACCCTCATGCGAAATGGAAATTTATCATTCATCTTTTTTACATGGGAATTAATCATATAAACCTGAAAAATAGTTGCGATAAAGATAATTCCAAGACACATTAATGAAAGAAGATAATAATTGTTAACTCCACTGCTGATAGCTTTAATAAAATAATAAATAAATCCAATCCCGCCAATTGTACAGGCGACAATTGACATTATAAGATTTCCTCCCGAAAAATTGCTGCGAATTAAGGAGGTACTCATTTCTTTCTGATTGACCTCATAAGAGAGATCAAAAATTGGAGGATCTGTTTCTTCTACTTCTTCCTCTTGATTTTCCTGCTGTTCTGAAGATTCCTGCAGTTCTTCCTGACTTTCTTCGTCTTCATCATCATCATTCGAATTTTCATCCAGATCTTCATCTAGATCATAATTTTCTTCGATTCTTTTTAAAACATCTTCTGCTGTTTCCACTTTTTTAGATTTTTCTGTGGAATCTTCCTGTGGAACTTTCTTTTCTTCCATTCGAAATATTCCCTCCCCTTATTCCTCTTATTTAGACATCAAGATTTTGAACATATTTTGCATTCTGTTCAATAAATTCGCGGCGTGGTTGTACTTTATCTCCCATCAAAATGGTAAATGCCTCATCGGCAGCAGCAGCATCTTCCACTTCTACCCTCAGCATAATCCGAGTTTCAGGATTCATTGTAGTATCCCAAAGCTGTTCGGCATCCATTTCGCCCAAGCCTTTATACCGCTGAATCTCAGTTTGACCAAGCTGCTTCATATATTGATCACGTTCTTCATCAGAATAAGCATAATAATGCTGCTTATTTTTCGTAAGCCGATAGAGTGGCGGCTGAGCAAGATAAATATGTCCCTGTTCAACCAGTGGCTTCATAAAACGAAAAAAGAAGGTTAAAAGCAAGGTACGAATATGAGAGCCATCAACATCAGCATCAGCCATAATGATAATTTTTCCATATCTCAATTTTGAAATATCAAATTCTTCTCCAATTCCGGTACCTAATGCAGTAACGACCGGCATCAGCTTTTCATTGCCGTAAACTTTATCAAGACGTGCTTTTTCAACGTTCAGCATTTTGCCCCAAAGAGGCAGGATTGCCTGATATTTCCGATCCCGGCCGCCTTTGGCAGAGCCGCCGGCGGAATCACCTTCGACGATATAAATTTCAGTTTCTTCCGGATTTCGACTTTGACAATCTGCAAGCTTTCCAGGCAGAGAAGCACTTTCCAAAGCGGATTTTCTTCTGACAAGATCTCTAGCTTTTCTTGCGGCTTCTCTTGCACGGGAAGCTGCCATCGCTTTTTCAAAAATTGCCTTTGCAACATTTGGATGTTCTTCCAAATAAGTAGAAAGTTTATCGCTGACTAAATTATTAACAAGCGTTGCAATTTCGGTATTTCCAAGTTTTGCCTTGGTCTGACTTTCAAACTGCGCATCTTTTATTTTTACGCTGATAATGACCGTCAAACCTTCCCGAACATCATCGCCTTTGAGATTTTCGTCACTATCTTTCAAAATATTGTGTGTTCTTGCATAATCGTTCATGACACGGGTAAGTGCGCGCTTAAAGCCTTCTTCATGAGTACCGCCATCCGTTGTATGAACATCATTTGCAAAAGAAAGCATCATTTCGTTATAGGAATCCGTATACTGCATTGCAACTTCGGCATTAGAATTTCCATCTGGTGCAGGAGCTGAAAAATGAATAATATCCGGATGAACCGGCTCTTTTTCTTTATTGAGAAATTGAACAAAGCTGGAAAGGCCGCCCTCATAACAAAATTGATTCTGAATTTTATTTTCAGGATTTCTTTCATCTGTGAGGATAATATTAATTCCAGCATTTAGAAAAGCCTGCTCCCGCAGTCTTTTCTGCAGAACTTCATATTGATATTCGGTCGTATCTCTAAAAATTTCAGGATCAGCAAGAAAACGAACTGTTGTGCCGGTTTTCTCTTTTGGACAGTCCCCTTTTATACTCATATTTTCAACTATTTTGCCGCGTTCAAACCGTTGAAAATAAACTTTTCCTTTATGATAGACTTCTACTTCTAACCAGGTAGAAAGTGCATTTACAACAGAAGCACCAACACCATGCAGACCACTTGCTACTTTATATCCGCCGCCGCCGAATTTACCACCAGCATGCAACACGGTAAAGACGACCGTCAAAGCAGGTAAACCTGTCTTTTTTTGAATTCCAACTGGAATTCCACGGCCATTATCTTTTACACAAATAATATTTCCCGGCTCGATAATAACATCGATCTGGTTACAATATCCTGCCAGTGCTTCATCCACCGAGTTATCTACGATTTCATAAACAAGGTGATGAAGTCCTCTTTCTCCGGTTGATCCAATATACATTCCCGGACGTTTCCGTACAGCTTCTAGACCTTCCAACACCTGAATCTGATTTTCATCATAAGCTTCTTGTGTCTGCGTTACTTGATTGATTTCCAATTCTGATCCTCCTGTTCCTCGACTAAAAAGCATCTATTATTCTTTTTGTGATACTTTTACAATTCTGATGAGAAAAATTCTGCATTCATAAACGACGGCAACACAAAAAAAAGTAACAGTCGCCATCAAAATGAAATTCATTGTTGTCCATATCAATAAGCAATTCAGAAGACAAAGCAGGAGAAAAGCCAAAAGAAAATAGACGGTCATTTGCTTTTTATAAATCACGGTACATTTTTTTTTGCAATGCACACAAAAAAAGCTTTTTTCTCTTAAGAGTGTTTTTCTTTCCTTCATGGTAAATTCTGTTCCGCAATAAGGACAAAACTTATGGTTCTTTTTTATCATCATTTTTCATGTACTCTCCATAAGGATTCTGCATTTGGCGACGGATCGTCTCATCCTGAAAAGCAGTATTTACTTTTTGTCGATAATGACGAGGCAAACTGGATTTTAATTTTACGGAATCTTCTTCTTTCATAGGTTCTTCAATAGGACTTATTTGAATTGTTTGGTCCGATTCATTTTTTTTCTCTGATTCTGGAAGAATAATAGAATCCATCTGTTTTGTAAATCCGGATTCTTCATCAAAATGAGGCTGCTCTTTTTCATCAAAAAGTTGCTCTGAATTGACTGATTCCGGACGATAAGCTCTTCTATGCCGTCTAACACTTGGACGCTCGAGATGAATGGTAAAACTGCTCAGCAAAAAGAAAAGAAAAAATAAAAAAGCAACGGAAAAAACAAGCCAAAATGTAATATGATTCAAAATCAATCCAAAAACAATAAAAAGCAGAGCAGAAGCAGCAACTGCAACGATTGCTAAAATACGTGTAAAAGGCTCTACGATAATATTAGAAATTCCTTTACAGGCTGTACAACGATATTCGCCTTCTCTTTTCAATGTCCATGCCAGAAAAAAATTTAATTTTTTTCCGCAATATGGACATTTCGTGCGGTGTAAAGTTTCCATAAACTTTTCTCTCCTTTGATTGCTTTTGAATATTAATCAATTTTATAAAATCTAATTATCTTTCATGGATTCCATTCTCTTTAAAAGAGTTGCCGAATTTAGCTGAGAAAGATAGATAATTTCTTCAAAATCAAATTTTTTACTTTTCTTTCTGCTACACAAAACAAAACTTTTTGGAAGCTCCTGTGAGACAGTCACAATATGATTTTGCTTCTCTTTTTCTGTGAGCATCTCTCTTGTAATTTTGGAAACTGTACAAACATCCAAATCAAAAATACCAATAATATCTTTGCTGTGAATAATTGTATTCTGCCCTAAATGGAGGTACATTCTGCTTTATTCCTTTCCAAAGTTCCATTTTCTACCCGAAAAAGAAATCCATTTTTCAAATTTTTTGCCTGTCCAGGGTCACAGCAAGTAATAATGACCTGACAGTCTGAAAGATGATTTAAAAGATATTCCTGTCTGGTGTGATCCAGTTCACTCAGAACATCATCTAAAAGAATAATCGGTTTTTCTCCGGAATATTGCTTTAAAAGTGCAGCTTCCGCCAGTTTCAAAGAAAGGACAACACTTCTCTTTTGTCCCTGAGAAGCAAACATTCTTACATTTTTACCATCCAAAAAAATTTCCAGATCATCCCGATGGGGTCCGCAGGTGGTATAGCCAACCTGAAGATCTTGTTTTCTATTTTTTAAAAGTGCCTCCAAAAGATTTTCAGCACTCCGCTTATATTGAACTTTAAGGGATTCTTTTCCGCTGCTGAGTCCCTCATAAATCTCAGAAAGAGAATTTTTCATAGATTCTACATAGGATTCTCTCTCTTTTATTATAATCTCTCCATCTGTCGAAAGACGTTCATCCCAAATTGAAATGGTATCCAAAAGTTCCGGATGACGAAAAGAATCTTTTAACAATGCATTTCTCTGATCGAGCGTTCTGGAGTAACGATTGAGAATCCGCACATATCCGGGTCTAATCTGACAAATTGCCGCATCCAAAAAGTTACGGCGCAAATTTGGACCTTCTCTTACAAGTGAAATATGTTCGGGAGAAAAAATCACTGCTCCAATTTTTCCAACAAGAAGTCCGGGGGAACGCAGAAGAATTCCATTGAGAAAAGCTTGTCTCTTTCTTTTTAAAATTTTGATTTCAGCAGTCTGTTCCCGTTCTTCACTGTAAAAATGAAGAATCAAAGAAGCTTCCTGTTCTCCATAAGAGATCAATTCAGAATCTTTTACGCCGCGAAAACTCTTTCCCCCGGTAAAAAGCCACAAAGCTTCCAGAAGATTTGTTTTTCCCTGCGCATTTTCCCCATAAAGAACATTGACACCCTCACCAGGAACAAATAAATCTGATGATAGATTTCGATAATGTTCTGTTTTTAGGGAAAGAACTTTCACTTTTCACATACCTCATAAAGATTTTTCTGAAATTCTACAGTATCCCCTGAGTGAAGCTTTTTTCCGCGCATCGTACAAATCTCATGATTAACAGAAACTTCTCCATTCTGAATCAGATATTTCGCGCGGCCGCCGGTATCAACTGCTCCCACAAATTTCAAAAGGGAATCCAATCTGATAAAAGGCGTATCAATCGGGACTAATTTTTTTTCAGCCATCTTGACTCCTCTTCTTATTCAGACTTCATACGAACCGGTAAAACCAAGAATAGAAAATTATTCCCCTCAACTGGGACTACCTTCATAGGAGAAAGCGGACCACAAAGCTGAATTTTTACTAAATCACTGTCTACATTTCGCAGAGCATCAAGGAGATAACGATTATTAAAGCCCATATCCATAGAATCTCCCTCAATTTCTGCCGAAAACTGATCACTTGCACGGCCGAGCGGAGTAGAACAGGAAAGTTTAATTTCGTTATTATCAAAAATGCAGTGAAGTGGGCTCTTAAGACGATCCGTGATCACAAGGGAAACACGTTCGACGCTGTCGATGAATTCACGTGTCTTTACTTTGATTTCACAAGTGCTGTTTGCTGGGATTGCAGCACGATAATCAAGAAAAGAGCCTTCCAATAAGCGAGAAATGACTGTATAATTACCAATCTTTGAAAGAATATGACGGCTTCCGACAAGCAGTTCTGCTTCGCTGTCATCATCCGGTAAAAGTTTCATAATTTCTTGCAACGTTTTTCCGGGAACAACAAAGTTCATCTCTTCTTCTCCGCGGACTGCTTCTTCCCGCATGGCGAGACGATATCCATCGACAGAGACAAGACGAAGCTTTCCTTCACTCAAATCGAAAAGGGTCCCGGTATGAACTGGTTTTGCATCATTCTCAGAAACTGCAAAAAGAGTTTGTCTGATCATGCTTTTTAGAACAGAAGAGCCTATTTTAACGCTTTTTTCTTCTGAGAGAGAAGGTAATTCAGGATATTCTTCTGCTGGAATTCCCACAATTGAAAAATCACTTTGTCCACTTTTGATAGAAGTGACATTGTGATCATCAATTTCTACATGCACACCGTCATCCGGTAAGCGACGAACGATATCGCCGAATAATTTTGCAGAAAGAACAATTTCTCCCGGTTCCGATACTGTTGCTGGAATTTCGGTTGTCATGCCAAGTTCCAAATCATAACCGCAGAGAAAAATAGAAGTGCTTTTTGCTTTTAAGAAGATTCCTTCCAAAGCAGGAATCGAACTTTTTACGGAAACAGCTCGTTGAATATTTGAGACAGCTTCCACAAGCTTTTGTTTTTCGCAGGTGAATTTCATAAAGAAAGCCTCCGTTTAAGATAATCATTCTTTTCTATTCATTTAATTTTAGTAAAAGAAGTAGGGGCGGTTGATTTGTGGAAAGTAAGAAGAAATACAGATGACAACTGAATTTTTTGGATATACTTTTTTAAAATCAGCCGGTAGAAGAAATGTGAACAAAGTTTAAAAACTGCAAATAAAAAATAAGTGGTGGAAAATTGGTTGGGGAAAGTTGAAAAAAAGTTTAGAAATCTGTGAAAAGTTGGAAGAGAATTTTTTTCTGTTTTTCACAGGGTATTAACAGGGTTCTACAAATTTTAAACCGGTTTTTAAGCAGAGAAAAAAATTCATCGGTCACGAATATTTTTGATAATGTCGTTGACCGTTGCTTTAAACTGACTGTTTTTTTCCTGATTTTTTTCGACTTGCTGAATTGCATAGACTACAGTAGAATGATCTCTTCCTCCAAATTCATCACCAATTTCAGAAGTGGACATTCCAAGAACTTCTTTGATCACATACATGGCAACTTGACGTGCTTTACTGATATTGGAGTTTCTCTTTCCGGAACGAATATCTTCCGGTACAGCTCCATAGGTTCTTGCCACTTCGTCGATAATTTTTTCGACGGTGACGGAAACCGGCTGAGAATTTGTGATAATATCACTGATAGCTGCTCTTGCAGTCGAAATATTTGGCGGCACATCAATGATGGAATATGCTTTCATCTTTTTGACAGCGCCTTCCAGCTGACGAATATTACTTTTTAGCTGATTTGCAATATATTCTTCGACGGTATCGTCCAGATGAATATCTAATAGTTCTTCTTTTCGCTTGATGATTGCAATTCGTGTTTCGAAATCAGGCGGCTGAATATCTGCTGTTAGTCCCCATTCAAAACGGCTGCGCAGACGATCCTCCAAAGTTGCAATTTCTTTTGGAGGGCGATCACTCGTTAGAACGATCTGCTTTTTTGCCTCATAAAGAGTATTGAAGGTATGGAAGAATTCTTCCTGAGTAGATTCCTTGCCGGCAATAAACTGAATATCATCGACCAGAAGAATATCCGCATTGCGGTAAAAGTTATGAAACTGAGCCGTATTTCCACGGCGGATCGCTTCAATCAGCTCATTGGTAAAATCGTCACCCTTTATGTAGAGAATGTTCATTTCCGGATGATCTTTTTTGATTCGATTACAGATTGCATAAAGCAAATGTGTTTTTCCGAGTCCGGAATTTCCATAGATAAAAAGCGGATTATAGCGGGAGGCTGGCTGAGTGGCAACTGCCATGCAGGCAGCATGGGCAAATTTATTGCTGGAACCAACAATAAAGGATTCAAATGTATATTCATAATCATCCATTGGAAGCTTGTCCTCTTGTGGTTTTGCTTCTTTTATCTCGTCGGGAGTCTGAAGATCGAGATTGATGGTTTGTCCGTTAAAGACCTGCTGAAAAGCGTCCTTTAAAAGATCCGCATAATAATGCAGAATGGTTTGTTTATGAAATTCATTTGGAACTTTCAGCGTGGCGGTTCCCGTTGAAAAATCAAGATTGATTGGTTCAATTCGGCTGATCCACGTTGTATAGGCTACTTCAGTGATTTGGGAACGACAGTAATTACAGATCAATTCCCAGGTTTCGGGTGTAAAATCCATTCGATTTTTTTCCTCCATATACTTCGTAAGGCGGAAAATTGCCATTACATTTAAATATATTAATACACTTTTATATCCTATCATAAATTTGGTCAGTTTGCAAATTTATTGATGGGTCTTTCTGTTTTTGAAATTTCAAAAACAGAAGTTTATTTTACTATTTTTTGCATTATTTGGATAAATTTTTTTTAATCATTAGAAAAATTTTTCTTTTTCATTCAATTGTATGATTTTGCTTGACAGGCTCTTGCATTTTACGCTATAATTCTAAATTGCAAGGTTTATACCCGAAAGGAGGGTTTTTAAAATGCTTAGAACCTATCAGCCTAAGAAACTCCATCGTCAGAAGGAGCATGGCTTTCGGAAAAGAATGTCTACAAAAAATGGCCGCAAGGTACTTTCCCGCCGTCGTGCGAAGGGCCGGAAGAGCCTGTCCTATTAATGAATCAACAAAAAGGGCCACAATTGTGGCCTTTTGTTGTATTGCACATTTTTGTATCGGAGTGACCAGATGGACTGTTTTGTTTCGATAAAAGAAAATCGTGATTTCCGCCGGATCTATGGTCGTGGAAAAAGTCTTGTAAGTCCACTGGTGGTAATCTATCTCAGAAAGAATCGTTTAAAAACCTGTCGGGTTGGGATTACGACCAGTAAAAAGATTGGTAATGCAGTCATGCGAAATCGTTCGCGCAGAATCATTCGGGCGGCTCTGCGGGAAGTTCTGCCAAAAATAGAGGGCAGTTATGATATGATTGTGGTGGCCCGTAGCCGTACCCCATTTGTAAAAAGTACAGATGTAAAAAAGAAAATAGAAATGCTTTTTCAAAAATCCGGAATTTTAAAACACGAAGAAAAAAAAGAGATTGGAAATAATTAGGGAGATTCCAGAGAATGGTAAAAAAGCTTTTTTTAAAGCTCATTGAATTTTATCAAAAAGTAATTTCTCCGCGGCATCCACCTTGCTGCAAGTATATTCCAACCTGTTCTGCCTATGCAAAAGAGGCGATCGAGCGTTTTGGAGCCTTAAAAGGAGGCTTACTTGCAATATGGAGAATTTTACGATGTAATCCGTTCAGCCGGGGCGGATATGATCCTGTTCCGGAAAAAAAGCAAATCAAATGAGGAGACCAAAAAATATGATCCAGATTTTTAGTTCAATTGGTAGCGTCTTTGGATATGTGCTGTGGTTTTTGTTTTCGCTGGTAAAAAACTTTGGTGTTGCAATTATTCTATTTACTATTTTGGTATTTGCAATCCAGATTCCGTTTTATATTAAACAGCAGCGCAGTTCCGTTGGAATGCAAAAAGTTCAGAAAAAAATGAAGGAACTGCAAAAAATTTATGCCAACGATAAAGCTCGTTTGGCAGAAGAGCAGCAGAAGCTTTATGAAAAAGAAGGAATCAAACCCGCCGGCGGCTGTTTAACGATGTTGCTGCCGCTATTGATCATGATGGGATTGTTTTATTCTTTTGCAATGCCTCTTTCTAATACATTGCATATTCAAAGTGATCATATTGCAGAGATTAAGAGCGTTGCAGACCACGTTCCGGGATATCAGCAATCAGACGCTGGCTTTCTAGGATTAAATCAGTTCTATGGAGAACTGCAGATCGTAAAGAATTATGATAACGTAAAGGGACAGATCTCAACACTGACACCGGAAGAAACTGAAAAGTTAGATTCTTTTAGTAAAGGATTTTCTTTTCTTGGAATGGATCTTCTAGATTCTCCAACTTCTTCGTCTGACTTTTTTGGACAACTCTTCCACAGCAATCTATTTATGATTCCGCTTTTGTGTTTGATTTTACAGGTATGTATGCAGTTTTTCATGAATAAAATGCAGCCCGGAATGCAGCAGCAAATGGGTTGTATGAAGGCTGCAATGTATGGGATGGCAATTTATATGGCATATCTGGCTGCTGTAATTCCAGCTGGTGTTGGCCTTTATTATATTGCAAACTCTCTTCTAAATATTGGACGAATGCTTTTGATGAATAAATATTATTCACCGGAAATTATGAATTCTCATGTAGAAGCTTCCCATCTTGCAAGAATGGAACTCAATGAAGCAGAGAAAGAACCGCTTCCTGCCGAAGTTCAGTTACAGCTTGCAGAAAAATTAGAGAGACGCATGGAAGCACAGAAGGCAAGGAAAAAGAAAACAGCAGCAGGGCGTAAAGATGCGCAGCAGAAAAATTCTTCTGCAAAATTGCCTGCAAAAACAAAAAGTTCCAATGATTATTTAGGAAAAAAGAAATAAAGAGAGAAAAGTAGGTATTTTTTGGAATAAAAATGCTCTCAAAAGGAGGAAGCAACGATGAAAGAAGCCATCGGGATTGGAGATACTGTAGAAAAAGCAAAAGAAGATGCTTATCAGAAACTCGGGGTGGAATCAGACGAAGTCGAGTATGAAGTTCTCGAGCTTCCAATCAAAAAGACGCTTGGTCTTTTTGGAGGAAATCCTGCAAAAGTAAGAGCTTATATAGAAGATAATTCAGCAGAAATTGCAAAAAATTATCTTTCTTCGATTTTAAATGCGATGGGTTTAGATGAGGTCGAAATCAAAGCAGAATCGCAGGAAAATGGTGCGATGTTAACGATTACCGGAGAAGATATTGGATTTATTATCGGTCATCGTGGAGAAACTTTGGATGCCCTGCAGTATTTGAGCGGCCTTGTTGTCAATCATAAACGAGATGATTATTTTCGTATTACGCTGGATATTGGAAATTATCGCGAAAAACGCCGTGAAACATTAGAAGCACTCGGAAAGAAAATGGCAGGAAAATCACTTAAGTACGGTCGTAATTTTCCGTTGGAGCCAATGAATCCTTATGAGCGCAGGATTATTCATACCGCTGTTTCTGAAGTAGAAGGAGCAAAAAGCTGGAGTGAAGGACAAGATCTTGCCCGTCATGTTGTAATTGGTCCGGAAGCCGGAGAACGTCCGGTAAATTATAGGAATAATAATAGACGTCCTTACAATAATAATCGCAGCGGCGGATTTCAAGGGCAGAATAGGCCATACCAAAATAATCGCTATCCTGTAAAAACAAATCATTCTGCACCGGTTTATGGCAGAATTGATCGTTCTCCAGAAGAAAAGCCCGCTTTTCATTCTCCAAAACCAGAGCAGAGAACAGCTTCTGCAGAGGCAAAAACACCATTTCTTTATGGCAGAATTGATGTCAAAAAAGAGAAGGAAGAATAAAAAACCATTGCCGCAGAGATCGTGCATGGATGCATAAAAAAATCGGGGAGGCGTCCGCGTTTAGATCGCGGCGTCTCCCCTTTTATTTGATGATTTCAAAAAGGAGTCGCTTTTTTATATGAGAACCATTGCCGCAATCAGTACACCACCTGGAGAAGGTGGAATTGGAATCGTAAGAATTTCTGGAGCTGATGCTCAAAAAATCGCCGATCGGGTTTTTCATTCCGTTTCGGGTAAAAAAATAGAATCTTTGTCTGGATATACTTCCCTATTTGGGACTGTTTCTGATGGAAAAGAAACATTTGATCAATGTGTTGCTTCCAATTTTCGGGCTCCAAAAAGCTATACGGGCGAAAATGTAGTGGAACTTTCTTGTCATGGGGGCCCATTTCTTTTGAGAAAACTGCTCTCTGCCTGTTATGCGGCAGGAGCATGTCCGGCGGAACCAGGAGAGTTCACAAAGCAGGCTTTTCTAAATGGAAAAATGGATTTAACGCAGGCAGAATCCGTTATGGAAATGATTGGTGCGAAAAGTGAAGGAGCTGCTCGTGCTGCCCGTGCAGGGCAATCCGGAAAGCTTCATGAATCGATTTGCAAAGTGAAAGACGAATTGATGGATGCAACCTCTCATTTGGCAGCTTGGGCGGATTATCCCGATGATGATGTGCCCCAGGTAGATAATGAAGTACTGAAAAAACAACTTTCTGACAGTACGAGCCGTCTGCAAAAACTTTATGATGGGTTTGGAGCAGGTAAAGTTCTCTGCGATGGGGTTGATACAGTCATTGTAGGACGTCCTAACGTTGGAAAGAGTACATTGATGAATTTACTCTCTGGAACGCAAAAAAGCATTGTGACGGCTTTTGCGGGGACAACAAGAGATATTGTAGAAGATACCATCTCCCTGGGCGGAATTCCGCTTCACCTTGCAGATACCGCCGGCTTGCGAGAAAGCACTGATCCCATTGAACAGATCGGTGTTGAACGGACAAGGGAACGTCTAAATCATGCACAGCTGATTCTTGCGGTCTTTGATTCTTCCGAATTAATTACGGAAGAAGATCAAAAGCTTTTGCAGTCGATTGGAAATGTTCCGGCAGTTGCAGTGATTAATAAGGCGGATTTGCAAAATAAATTAGACGAAGAGTATATTAATAAGTATATTAAACAAAAAGTATATATATCGGCATTAAAAGGTGAGGGAATAGAAGCGCTGACGGATGCTATTAAAACGATTTTTCACACAGGAGAGATTGATCCTTCGGCAGGGATTCTATTTACGGAACGTCAAAAAGATGTGATTCGGCGGGCATTGGAATGTTCAAAAGAAGCGCGGGATGCATTTTTAAGAGGAATGACGCTGGATGCGGTTACAGTTAGTGTGGAAGGAGCGCTTTCTGCACTTTTGGAATTTACCGGAGAGAGAGTAACCGATGCGGTCGTGGAGGAAGTTTTTAAAAACTTCTGCGTAGGCAAATAGTTTTCAACTTAAAATATGGACAATGTGGAAAATTATAAGGGAGACAGAACATGGGAACTGAGTATGAAGCGGAAAATTGTGAGGTTGCGGTTATCGGTGCAGGACATGCCGGAATAGAGGCAGGGCTTGCCAGTGCGCGGCTTGGCGCGAAGACGATTGTTTTTACGATTAATCTGGATGCGGTTGGAAATTGTCCCTGTAATCCTTGTATTGGGGGAACAGCGAAAGGACACCTTGTAAGAGAAATTGATGCGCTGGGCGGTGAAATGGGAAAAACAGCGGATCAAACATTTTTGCAGAGCCGTATGTTGAATTTAGGAAAAGGGCCGGCTGTGCATTCTCTGCGGTGCCAAATTGACCGTCGGGAGTATTCCAAAGTAATGAAGCATAAGCTGGAATTACAGGATGGATTGGAGCTTAAGCAGGCCGAAGTAACGGAATTAACGAAAGAAGACGACGGCTGGAAACTGGTTACTCGGATGGGAGCTGTCTATCACACAAAAGCGGTAGTGATTGCGACAGGAACTTTTCTCGGAGGAAAAATTTATGTAGGAGACGTCAGTTATAAAAGTGGGCCGGATGGAATGTTTCCTGCAAGTTTTCTCACGCAGAGTCTTGTAAAATTGGGTCTTCGTCTGCGTCGTTTTAAAACTGGAACGCCGGCGCGGGTGAAGCGAGGATCGATTGATTTTACAGGTCTTGAAGAACAATGCGGAGATGAACCGGTTGTTCCATTTTCTTATGATACGCTTGTTCCGGGAAAAAATAAGGCAGTATGTCATGTTTCGTGGACAAATGATCGTACAAAAGAGATCATTCTCAAAAATATTGGGCGCAGTCCCCTTTACGCAGGAAAAATTGAAGGAATTGGGCCGCGGTACTGTCCTAGTATTGAAGATAAAATTATGCGTTTTAAAGACAAGCCGCGTCATCAGCTTTTTATTGAACCATGTGGAATGGATACAGAAGAAATGTATTTGCAGGGCATGAGTTCTTCTTTACCGGAAGATGTGCAGCTGGCGTTTTACCATACGATTAAAGGCTTGGAACATGTACAGATCATGCGATTTGCCTATGCAATTGAATATGATTGCGTAGATCCTCTGCAAATGGAAAATACATTGGAATTTACAGATTTTCCAGGTCTTTATGGAGCCGGACAGTTTAATGGATCTTCGGGATATGAAGAAGCTGCCGCACAGGGAATCGTTGCAGGAATTAATGCAGCATTAAAAGTGAAAAATCGTCCGCCGATGATTCTTGACAGAGCGAGTTCTTATATTGGAACATTAGTAGATGATTTGGTGACAAAAGGGGTAATGGACCCTTACCGCATGATGACTTCCCGCAGTGAATATCGTTTGGTACTGCGGCAGGATAATGCAGATGAGCGTCTGACCCCGATTGGAAGAAAAATCGGTTTGATTTCAGATGAGCGCTGGGAACGTTTTCTCAAAAAGGAAGAACAGAAAAAAGAGGAAAGAACGCGTGCAGAAAAGACTATTCTATCGCCATCGGAGGCACTAAATCAGCTTCTTGTTTCACGTGGAACAACGCCGATTTCCAGCGGTGTAAGACTTTCTGATCTGTTAAAACGGCCGGAGCTTTCTTATAAAGCTTTGGAGCCTATCGATACCACTCGTCCCGATTTTCCAGAGGCAATTTTTGAGAATGTAGAGATTGAATTAAAATATGAAGGATATATTCGCCGCCAGAAATCAGAGATTGAAGAGATGCGCCGATTAGAAGGAAAACAGCTTCCAAAGGGGACAGACTATCAAACAATTACAGGGCTGCGCTCGGAGGCACAGGAAAAGCTGAATTGTGTGCGTCCTGCCAATATTGGGCAGGCAAGTCGAATTTCGGGAGTCAGCCCTGCCGATATCAGTGTACTTTTAATTTGGCTGCAGAAGGAAAGTAGAAAGGAACAAATCAATGGAGAACATTGAATCCTATCTGGTTGAGCAAGCAGAAATCTGCAAAATTAAAATTACCCCCCCATTAGCAGAGGCTTTTCAGATTTATTTGGAGCAACTTCTCGAATGGAATGAAAAAATTAATTTGACGGCAGTTACTGATCCAAAAGAAGCTGTGATGAAGCATTTTATTGACAGTTTATATCTGACGAAATTTGTCGATTTTTCTGGTAAAAATCTTATTGATATTGGTTCCGGTGCCGGTTTTCCCGGAATTCCATTAAAACTTTTTGAACCATCCCTTTCGGTTACTTTGCTCGACAGTCTTCAAAAACGCTTGCGTGTGCTAGATGATATTTGCCAAAGACTGCAAATTGAAACAAAACAGATTCATGGCAGAGCAGAAGAATGCGGACAAAATTTAGAACTGCGCGGAAAATTTGATTTTGTTTCTGCGCGAGCTGTAGCTCAGCTCCCCCTTCTTTGCGAGTATTGTTTGCCATTTTTAAAACGGGGCGGCCTTTTTTGCGCGATGAAAGGGCCGCAGCCTCAAAAGGAGATTGAGGCTGCCCAACATGCTTTAAAAGAGCTTGGCGCAGAAGTTGAAGCAGTCAAAAAATATTCTTTGCCGGATGGCGAAGGCCGAAGTTTAATTTTAATTCGGCAAAAACAATTCATGCCGAAAAAATATCCACGTCCGGGTGGAAAAATAAAAAAGCAACCTTTATAAAGGCATAAAAAAGGCCTACTTTTTCTTTGTAAAATGCAGAGAAAGAGTAGGCTTTTTTTATTGAAAATTTTTCTAAATCTTTTTAAAATTGTTCGCAGAAAGTGACAAAATCTTTTGCTTTTTATATGGTATTCTATGGACAAGGCGGGAGGGAAAGATCACAAATGCGTCAGAAAATTTTAGAACTGAATATTGACGCGATTCATCCGAATCCCTCTCAGCCAAGAAAATTTTTCGGAGAAGAAGAACTTCGTTCTCTTGCAGAAAGTATCCAGAGAAACGGATTGATTCAGCCAATCGTTGTTCGCAGAACTTTAAAAGGATATGAGCTGGTTGCGGGAGAACGGAGGCTTCGTGCTTGCAAAATGGCGGGATTATGGGTAATTCCAGCAGTCCTTTCAGAATATTCTGAAAATGAGAGTGCAGTTATGGCATTAATCGAGAACTTGCAGCGTTCCAATCTAAATCTATTTGAAGAAGCAGAAGGAATCCGGCGCCTTATGCAGAAAGCAAACTTGACGCAGGAAGAATGTGCGCAGCGCTTGGGGAAAAGCCAATCGTCTGTGGCAAATAAATTACGGCTGCTGAACCTTTCTCTCGATTTGCGGCAACAAATTATTTCTGCAGGACTCACAGAGCGCCATGCCAGAGCACTGCTTCGGCTGCCGGAAAAATCCCGTCAAAAAACATTGGACTCCATTTTAAGTCAAAAATTAAATGTCCAGCAGACGGAGCAAATGGTGGACAAACTTCTAAATCCAAATAAAAAGCAAAAATCTTCCGCACCACGCAGACTTTTAATTATTAAAGATGTGCGGATTTTTGGAAATACAATTGATCATGCGGTAAAAACATTGCAGAGCGCAGGGGTGCAGGCCGAAGCGTCATGCAGCAAAAAGGAGGATTGCCTCGAATGGGTGATCCGAATTACACAAAAAAAACGGCCTGCCTAAAATTAATTACAAGTCATCCATTTCCTTATCATTTTTCCCGCAAGCAGGGGCTCGGTATCAAACACCGGGTCCCTTTTTGCGCGCTGTTTCACGTGAAACATGTAAAAACATCTGCAGAAAAGGGCAAAGATGGTTGTCTCAAAAAGAGAGAAGTGATATAATAAAAACCAAGTCCAATTTTAGAAAAATTGGGGGAGGTGGAGCGAAATGGGCAAAATTATTGCAATAGCCAATCAAAAAGGCGGCGTCGGAAAGACCACAACGGCGGTGAATCTTTCTTCTGCATTGGGATTAGCAGGAAAAAAGACGCTGTTGGTAGATATTGACCCGCAGGGAAATTCATCCAGCGGGGTAGGAATTAATCGCCGCAGTCTAAAAAAGACAACCTATGAGATGCTGATTGGGCAGGCAACCGCCGCAGAAGTGCTTTTACATACGGCATTTGAAAATCTTGATATTCTGCCAAGCAGTCTCGATTTAGCGGCTGCAGAGCTGGAGTTAGTGGAGCAGGCGCATCGAGAATCAATCCTCCGTCTTGATTTAGCGCCTTTGCGCGAAAAATATGATATGATTTTAATTGATTGCCCCCCATCTCTCGGAATTATTACAACCAATGCCCTTTGTGCTGCCGACTCTATTTTAATGCCCATTCAATGCGAATATTATGCCTTAGAGGGGTTAAGCCAACTGATGAACAGCGTAAAACGCGTAAAACGGCTTTATAATTCGCATTTGGAAATTGAAGGAGTCCTTTTGACCATGTATGACGGCAGACTGAATCTGACACAGCAGGTGGTCGGGGAAGTAAAAAAATATTTTCCAAAGAAAGTGTTTGCAGCAGTCATTCCAAGAACCGTGCGGCTTTCAGAAGCACCGAGCTTTGGAAAACCAATTCAATATTTTGATAAGAGCAATAAAGGTGCGCTGGCCTATAATGAATTAGGAAAAGAAATTATAGAAAGAGCAGCAGAGGAGGGGTAAAGGATTGAAAGAGAAAAAGCGCGGATTGGGAAAAGGCTTGGATGCAATCTTTGCTGAGAATGATGTTGAGGCGGGACCACGGTCAATCGAGCTGAAGCTGAGCGAGTTGGAACCAAACCGAAATCAGCCGAGAAAGGATTTTGACGAAGAGGCACTTGCCGATTTGGCGGATTCCATTTCACAGCATGGTATTTTGCAGCCGCTTCTTGTACGGCCTCTTTTAGAGGGCGGCTATCAAATCGTCGCCGGGGAACGCCGTTGGAGAGCAGCCCGTATGGCGGGGGTGCAGACGGTTCCGGCGTTAGTGAGAGACCTCTCTGATGAAGAGGTCATGCAGCTTGCATTGATCGAAAATCTGCAGAGAGAAGACCTGAATCCGCTGGAAGAAGCGCAGGGTTATCAGTCTTTGATGGATTCATATGGTTATACCCAGGAGAGTGTCGCAAAATCAGTCGGACGTTCCCGCCCGGCGGTTGCCAATGCACTGCGGCTCTTATCCCTGCCGCAGGAGATCCAAAAACTGATCAGTGACGGCAGCCTTTCAGCAGGACAGGGAAGAGCGCTTCTGGCGTTTCCAAAAGAACTACAAATTTCTCTCGCAAAACGTTGTCTTAAAGAAGAAATAACCGTTCGTGATTTAGAAAAACTTGCAAAGAGTTCTACACCAAAGGCAAGTTTAAAGAAGAAAAATTCTTATTACGAAGAAGTCGCACTTTCTCTGCACGAGCAATTGGGGCGCAGAGTAAAGGTGAGCGGAACCCGCGGAAAGGGATTTTTACAGATTGAATTTCGTAATGAAGAGGATTTAAAAAATCTTTTGCGAATGTTTGAAGAATAAGTGCTTAATTTTATAAAAAATGGGAAAAATTGTAATGAGTAAACAATAAAAGGAGTTAGCAAACCATGCTGGATATCAAATTGATTCGGGAAAACCCTGACTATGTAAAAAAGGCAATCCAGAAAAGAGAAATGAATCTGGACAATGTGATTGATCAAATTCTTGCGCTGGATGAAAAACGCCGGGAGCTGACCGGTGCAGTCGAGACAAAAAAAGCGGAACAGAATGCGGCTTCTAAAGAGATTCCGAAGATTAAAAAAGCAGGCGGAGATGCTTCTGAAGTAATGAAGAAAATGAAGCTGCTTTCTGAAGAAGTGAAAGAGCAAAACGCGAAGCTTGCTGAGATAGAAGAAGCGCAGAAAACCAAAATGCTGTCTTTGCCGAACCTTCCGGATGAAGATGTACAGGCCGGCGGAAAAGAGCAGAATATTCCGGATCATTACTTTAAAGAAAAACCGGTCTTTGACTTTGAAGCGAAAGATCATGTGACTCTCTGCGAAAATCTAGGTCTGATCGATTATCCACGCGGGGCAAAGCTTGCTGGAAACGGCGCATGGATTTATCGCGGCATGGGTTCCAGATTGGAATGGGCACTGCTTAACTTCTTTATTAATGAGCATATTTCGGATGGATATGAATTGATTCTTCCACCGCACATGCTCAAATATGAATGCGGCTATGTGGCCGGCCAGTTCCCGAAGTTTGTGGACGAAGATTACTGGATCGCAAATCCCACCAGCGCCGATAAAAAATTCCTGCTGCCGACAGCCGAAACAGCGCTTGTCAATCTTCACCGCGATGAAATTTTAACAGAAGACGAGCTGCCACATAAATATATTGCCTATACTCCGTGCTATCGCCGTGAAGCCGGCTCTTACCGCAGTGAAGAACGCGGGATGATCCGTGGGCATCAGTTTAATAAAGTTGAAATGGTGCAATATACAACTGAAGACCGCAGCGATGCAGCATTTAAAGAATTAGTAGGCAAAGCAGAACGCCTTGTGCAGGAACTTGGCCTTCATTATCGCTTGTCCCGCTTGGCCGCGGGAGACTGCTCGTTCAGCATGGCGCGCACCTATGATATTGAAGTTTGGATTCCTTCCATGGGGATTTATAAAGAAGTTTCTTCGGCTTCTAACGCAAGAACTTATCAAGCGCGGCGCGGAAATATTAAGTACCGCGGCAAAGATAAAAAACTGCATTTTGTTCATACACTGAATGCTTCCGGATTGGCGACTTCCCGGCTGCTGCCCGCAATCGTGGAGCAAAATCAGCAGGCAGACGGTTCTGTTATCGTGCCGGAAGTTTTGCGGCCGTATATGGGCGGAATCGAAGTATTAAAGCCGATTAAATAAGATCAGAACAAAAATCAGGAACAGGGAATCCTTGAGAGGACAGAAATAAGCTGTCTTTCTAAGGATTCCCTGTCTTAAAATTTGTAAAAGAGGGAGGTCTTTTAGATGACTGATGAAGAAATCAGAAAAGCGGATCCATATGTGAATCCGGAAACGGGAATAGCAGTTGCCAAATTTGAACGAAAAGCGCGGGTAGCAAGCTATCAAATTGGTGCCGCCGGAAATATTCGGCTTTCAGCTTTGCTGCGGATGGAGCAGGAAACTGGCGAAGAGCATATGGATGGAATCGGTATGGGCTATGAATGGTTGATGAAAGAACAGAAAGCTTTTTTAATTACAACAAACCAGGTAACGATTCACCGTTTGCCACAGCGTAACGAACATCTGACAATCGTAACACGTCCTCTAGGAACGAGCGGCGTTCAGTTTTATCGAGAATTTTCTTTTCAATCAGAGGGAAAAGAAATTGTCCGAATTTTACAGGTGAGTGTAGCCGTGGATTTTCGGGAACATAAACCACTTCGGCCGGACAAAATTTATGAATACCGGATATTCTGTCCGCTGCAGGCGGAAAAGAAGGAACGTCCATCGCGGCTGCGCTTTGAAGAGATGCCGAAGCTGGGAGATCGCCCGATTCGATACAGTGACCTTGACCGTAATGGACATCTGACCAACACGATTTACGGGGATATTATTGAAGACTTTTTACCGGAAGCTTTTCGAAACTATCATAATGCGCAGATCAATTATCAGAAAGAAAGCAAACTTGGTGATACTCTGGAACTTTTTGGAGAGGTACATAACGATGGTTTTGCAATGCAGGGAGTTCACAATGGAGAAATTGGTTTTACAGCGTTTATTTCTTAATGAGAATTAAACATTCTTATTAAAAAAGTTTAATAAAAAGGGAAGCCCGATAACATAAAAAGTGATGTTATCAGGCTTCCCTTTTTGTATTCAAAAAAGCGAGAGATATTATTTTGGATCGAGTTTCATATAGCTTTTCCCAGGTGCTGTTTTGCAGGCAATCAAATAGACGAGGCCTGCGGTAAAGAAGGAGACAGAGGACGCACCAACATAGTAGAAAATTGGAGAATAGATTTCCCCGGAAATAGGATTAAAGATCAGCAGTGCAGAAACAAATCCGATCAAAAGGCTGAAAAGACCGATCAGGTTAAATCCATGGGTAAAACGATATCGGTCAGAATGGAGAAAGTAAGCGTCTCGCAAAGAGAGATGCTGATGTTTTACGAAGAAGAAATCTACGATAAGCACGGCCATAATAGGGGCATAGAGATAAGTTTCGACAGCGAGAAAAGAGCTGAAATATTCAATCACCTTATTCCAAATCGTCAGGAACAAAACATAAGCCGCAAGCAGAAATACGAAGGTATTGTACTTTACTTTTGGAAAAGAAGATTTGAGAACAAGCGCGTTCATGTAAGAACCGACGCCCTGTGTTCCGATATTGGCGAATGCCACAAGGACAAGAGAAAGCAGTGCAACCGGAGGAGAAGCAAGGTTTGCAAGCATATAAGTGGGATCATCGCTCATCATGCCGAATTTAACAAACATTGCGATTGCGAGAACACCGCCGGCGAAACAGAAAAACGGCGCAACGATTCCATAACTTGTAACAGTGGCCCAATACGCATGTTTTTCTTTTTTGCAAAGTCGCGGAAGAACAAACATTGCGACCGACCATGAAAAAGCAAAAGCAATATTTAGCTCCAATGCGCGCATGTAAGCTTCTTGTCGTCCTCCTGGATAAGCACTAAGATCCGGTTGATAGGAGAGAATCTCAGAAGTTGGAACAGAAGTCATTGCAATGATAACAACGATAATGCCGACTCCCAGCATGGAGGGAACCATAATACGGGTCGATTTCTGGATTGCTGTTGGACCGCCGATTGCAATGGCTGTGCCTAAAAGGATAGAACCGACTCCTAAAAACGGCTGAAAAGATTCTGGAATAATAATGCCTGCCATTGCTAACAGATTGCTCATAGAAGATGAAAATAATTCTGCACATACGGCATACCATGGAAAATTGGCAAGCACGGCTAAAACGGTAAGTATTTTGCAGCCATTTAATCCGAAAATGCTGCGAAACCAAATCCAAACGTCAATTCCATAACGGACGGAAAATAAAATGGGAAGGGAAACAATTGCTAAAACTAAAATATTAATTCCAAAGGTGTTGGCAATTAATTGTTTAAAATCCAAGAGCCCTGCAACAGTAGCTCCCTGCGTATAGCACCACGTGGCGATTGCATATCCGCTGATAATTAAAAAAGCATCCAAAAATCCGTATTTTCGTTCCTGTGGCAAAAGTGGTGCAATCCCTAGTGTGGTTTCCTGCTCAATCAGCTTTTCTCGATTGCTTTTCTCTTTCATATTCCTTCATAAACTCCCTTTTAAAAATTTCAAATCAGACAAACAGGCCCCATATAAACAATGCAAGACTGCCAACGATTGTACACCACACAGCAATCCAGTTTCCGCGGCTGAAATCACTTGATTCTAGATCGGAATTTTTTTCCAAATACTCTACCCGGCGCGCGATTTCTTTCATTTGTTCCTTTTCAAAATCAGTTTGCGGTTTCATTGATTTCATCTCCATTTTGATCAGAATGATAAAGATTCCATGCAATATTTCCGTATTCTTTGGTATAACGGTACCAGATGTAAAGATATTCTCCGACGCTTTTTCCCATGCTTTCTTGATAGATCGCCCATAAAAACCAGTAATAAGCGGAAATAGAAGTATAGGCAAAATAATGACAGAGCTCTTTTTTATTGGGCTCGTGCTGTAAATAGATCGATAAAATTTTTTCGGCCTGTCCTAAGGAATAGTCAGAGCAGGCAAGGTAAGTTCCTAAATCCCATGCAGGATCAGCCGTTCCGGCATACTCCCAGTCAATCAGAAAAAGATTGCCGTCTTCATCGGCTAAAAAGTTTTGATCATAGCAGTCGCAATGACAAAGGCATTTCGGAACTCCGTCTGCTTCTGCTAAGACATAAAGCTCTTTGGCCCTTTTATAAAGGGTCTGGTAATCTTCGAAATGGTCACGCCCTTTTTTCTCAATCTGAGAGGTAAAGCTGTGAATCATTTTCCAGATATCAAAGGAATAAGGACTCTTTTTGGGGTAAGCGTGAAGCGTTCGAACCATTTCTAGGGAACGTTCTACTTGCGAGGGATTGTGATAATCCATAGCCTTTGCGCCATTAATAAAGGAGGAGAGTTTCCAGCCTTTTTTTTCATCCATGTAGAGAAAGGATGGGTCAAGCTTCAGCTCTTTTGCGACGTGCATGGCCCAGGCTTCTCCTTTTCGGTTGATATAGGCATCTGTTCCAACGCCCGGGTGGCGGTAAACATATTTCTTTCCCGCACACAAAAAGGAAAAAGAAGTGTTAGTCATACCGGCTTTAATTGGCTCGATTTGCTGAATATCTTTTGCGTTGCAGGAAAGAATTTTCTGGATGTTTTGAAAAATATCGGAATCAACATTTTCAACATAGCTCTGGTCAAATTTCTGCAGTTCCGAAAGAGAGTCGAATTCATAAATAACACCAGCAGGATAAGGCTTTAAATAGAGTGCCAGCTCATTTAAATGACGCATATAAAAGTTTTCCCAAAGTTGCGTTTTGGTTTCGGGATTTTCATAATCCTGCTGCAGCAGACGAATAAAATTGCGGCTGAACTCCTGGTCAAAATAAACGTGGCCCGTCATATACCATGCGTTTTGCCCGCCGATGGATACGGAAATAATTTTTCCTTTCTGATTGGCCTTCATGCAGTATTCATCTGTTTTAGAAGGCGAATAGACAGCCGCATAATAGGCTTGATAGACATATGGTTTGAATACATTTTCGGTAAAGTAATCATCAGAGGAGCAGATGTATGTATTCTTGAGTTTATCCACGACCCGCATTAAAGAAGAAGGATTATTATAGCGATAATAGTCTTCGTTGACGACCAAATTTAAATGAAATTTATCGGCCAGATAAAACATTTTTTCTTTCATGTAACCGACAACAAGCGTGATATCGTTGATCCCAGCCTCCTGCAGCTGACGAATCTGCCGCTCAATCAGAATTTCACCGTGAACCTTTAAAAGAGCTTTTGGCTTTTCATAGGAAAGCGGTGCAAAGCGGGAGCTCATGCCGGCAGCCATAATCACTGCATTTTGAACTTTGTAGGGAAGCAGAGCCTGCTTTCCGTTTTCTGTAATACAAAGCTCACTGTTGATTAAATCAGAGGACTTTAATTCCTTTAAACAGGAATTAATTTTTCCAAGCGAAACAGAAAAAGTTTCTGAAAGTTCCCGCTGAGAGAGAGAAGAAGAGGGATTTTTCTTTAGCAGAAAATATAGAATATCAAATTGAAGTTTAGAAAGCATAATGGTTCGTCCAATCTGTTCATTTTTATTGATCTTTTATAATGATTTGAACACAGGGGCATAAAAATTAGAAGAGCTTTTTTAGACAGTTAATCAATTTCTGGTTATCTTTTTCGTCGCGGACAGCGATGCGAACATACTGCTTGCCTACTTTTTTGGTGAGGTCTTTAATCAGAATGTGATCTTTGCAGAGCAGTTCTTTAGTCAATGAAAAAGCGGTCCATTTTTGAGAAACGATCTCCGCCATTACATAGTTTGCTTCTGACGGAATGATCCGCAGTCCCGGCAGGGATGAGAGCTGTGATATAAATTCTTTGCGTGCTTTTTTAATCTTTAAAAGAGAAGCGGCATAATCTTTTTTGTACTTTTCTTCAATCTGCATGAAAAATTCACCGAAGGAATTGATATTCCAGATTGCCACGTCTTTTTTCATGGAAGCAATCAGATTCTTGTTTCCGCTTGCAAAAACTCCGAGACGAATACCGGGGACCCCATAAGATTTTGAGATGGATTTCATGACGGAAAGATTAGGATTAGCAGAAATCAGAAACTGTTTCAAGAGGGAAGCGTCTTGTTCCGAAAAATCAGCAAAAGATTCATCGAGCAGCAGACAGATGGATTTTTCGTTGCACCAAGCGAGCAGACGCAGTAAATCTTTTTTAGGAATGAGGTTCCCGCTGGGGTTATCCGGGTTAATTAAGATTAATGTAGAGATTCCCTTATCTGAGAAAAAATTCATCAAATCATCTGCTGTATAGGAAAAGTCTGCATTATCGGGACGGAAAATGACTTCTTTTTCGGGACTATAGCGATTGGGGTATTCTTCGAAGGTAGGGCGAATAACACCGACTTTACCGTTTTGAAAGCTCATAAATGATTTAATTAACTCAGCGGCACCATTTCCTACTAAAATCTCATCGGAATGAAGATTAAAATTCCGTGCAGCCAAAAGACTGTTAACCTTCATTCCAGAAGGGTATTGGGTCAACAGGGAGACAAAGTTCGACTGCATTTCGTTAATCATTTTCTGCGGAGGAAAATAGGGGTTGACGAGATAGCAAAAATCAAGAAGTTTAGGATAGCGCCAATATCCACCGTAGCGACTTTCGACAGAGGAGAGAAGTGCTTCATCGCTCGAAGAAAAAAGAGAGGAAGCAATATCCAAATCCTGAATATCGTCGATTTCATACCAGCGTTCTCCATTGAGTCGTTTTGCATAGATTCCGGGATTATCAAGCATAGCAATTACCCGAAGGACCTGCTCATAATATTCATTGTTTCCTAGCGCTTTAGAGTAAGCTTCCAAGAACGGTACATAATGTGTGCGTGAAAATTCTTTTCCGAATTTATAGAGATTTACCGTTTTATAGTAGGAGTCTACATTTTTAAAATCAAAATCTTTTCCAGGAACAAATGAAAGAATTCGGTCATTTTTATCAATTTGCATGACTGTGCCGTCCATCCAGCTTTCGTAACGATCAACCAGTGCTAACGTATCTCTGGGATCGTCCGTCAGTGCATGCAGAACAGAGTCTTCGAAAATGATATCGGATTCTAAAAGTAAGGTATCATCTTCCAAAAGATAGTCTTTCGCAAGCCAGAGAGAATAGATGTTGTTTGTCTTGTCGTAAATGGGATTGTCGACAAAGGTGATGGGAGTCTTAACAGGAAGAGTGTTAATAAAGTCGATGAGCTTTTTTCCCTCGTATCCTTCCACAATGACGATACGGTTAAGAGAAAGCTGATCAAGCTGAGTGAGCGCGCGTTCAATCAAAGTGATTCCGTTTACTTTTACCATACATTTGGTGTTGTTTTGCGTTAGTTCCTTTAGTCGCTTTCCCATCCCAGCGGCCAAAATAATTGCCTGCATTTCACAAATTCACTCCTTTAAATTCATTTTGAATGAGTTGCTTTTTCGTTCAGCGCGATTCGCTGAGTAAGCTCTTTTAATTTTGTATCCATGGAAGAGACACGCAGATACAGTTTAAAAACACGCCAGATCAAAAGCGCAATGATGACCAAATAGACAAGATTTACTGGAGATTGAATTCCCAATAAATCAGAGACTGCATAAGCAATCTGTGGGAAAACAGCCAGAACAACCAAAATGGCGGAAAAGAAGATCCAGAAAAGGCTGTCAGAGATCAGAAGTTTTGATTTGCGAATATTTCGTAAGACAAGCTGAAGAGAAAGGATAGCTGCTAAAAGCAACAAAATTCGAAACCAGGTCGTCATGAAAGGACCTCCTCTTTTTTAAGGTCAACTTTTTGCCGGAACCATCCGATAAAGACGATGCTGATACAAATCGTTGCCATGTAGCGGATACTCCGAGACAGATTCAAATAGCTTTCTCCAGCAATTCGGTTATCCATTTTGACTTGTACTTCGCAGACTTTTGCGCCGCTGCGAATCAGATGTGCAATTGTATCCGGCTCGGGACCATAGTTGATTTCAGTTGCGAGAATTCGAATCACCCGGCGGCTGAACATTCGCATTCCGCTGGTAGGGTCGGTGATCGTTTTGTGGGTTGTCATACGGATAAAAGTTTCGATCAGATTATTTCCGAACATCCGCAGAGTTTTAGGCTTTTCTGTTGAGACAAAACGGCTGCCAATCACAACATCATAGCCTTCTTTGATTTTTTCTTCCATAGCTCCAATAAATTCGGGACGATGCTGTCCGTCACCGTCAAATTGTATGGCAGCATCATAATGATTCTGCATTGCATATTTCATTCCGGTTTGAAATGCACCGGCAAGCCCCAAATTGATTGGCTGATCAATTAAACAATAACCGTGATCGTGGCAGATCTGAGCGGTTTGGTCATGACTGCCGTCGTTGACGACTACATAGTCATATTGCGGAAAATTCTGAATCAGGTTGTCCACAACGCGGACAATATTTTGGGCCTCATTATAGGCAGGAATAACAATCAAAGTTCGCAATTAAGAACATCCCTTCCTGTGATCATGCAATTTCTCCTAAATTTTTATTGTACTACAGATTACAGCACTTGAAAACAAAAATTTGATAAGCAAGGACTAAAGAGATTCCCATGGAATTTCCATCAATGCAGTGCAGGTAGAAGCATAAGTAAATCCATGCAGAACTTTTTCTTTCGCTGCTGCTGCTGCAGTTTTCCTTTTTTCGGGAAATAAAAGCAAGCTGCGGATCGTTTCGGCAATCGTCTCGGGTTCCGTATTTTTCAAAATAGTCCCATACTGCGGAGAGGAAATCAGTTCTTTACTCCCGCCGCGGTCTGTTGTGATTACATAGCATCCGCAGGCAGCTGCCTCCAGTACGGAAGTTGACATTCCTTCACTTCGGCTGGGCAGACAGAAAATCTCACTGGCTTTTAAAAGAGCAAAAACTTCCTTTTGATTCAAGGTCCCTAAGAGATAGACAAAATCCCCCTCTTTTTGAAGTGCTTCTTCACAGGGACCGCTCCCTGCAAAAACAGCAATGGGAGGTTTTTCTTCCTTTTGAAGAAGAGAGACGGCTTTTGCAAGCGGCAAAACACCTTTTTCTTCTACCAGACGTCCGGTAAAGAGGATAATCGGACGATCTTTCGGCAATCCGTATTTTTCCCGTGTTTTTAAAGGGCTAAGACCGTCGGTAGCAGATTTAATGATCCGTGGGTCAATAAAATTATAGAGGACGCCGCGCGATTCAATCTTAAAATGGCGAAGCCAATCACATCCGGCATGGCTGACGGCATAAAAGGCGGGCACTTTTTTCTTTAAGTTGGCCGTAATCGCGTGTTCATACCATTCTCCGCACTGATTTGCAATTGGGTTCCCCAGATTTAAATGGCCGGCACCGTGGTCGATTACAATAAACGGAATTTTTGCTTTATGGCAGCGATTGACAGCAAAATAAGAGAGCGGATAAAATCTGGTTTGAATCACCGCACGGTCGCAGCGAGCAATGATGTCATCTAGTAAATGGTTAAGTGCAGGGCCTCCATTTGCAACGGGAAACCGCCCGCCCATTAAAAGTTGACTAGTGACCCGGAAAACTTCGATCCCATAACAATCGATTTCGTGAGCGGAAAGGCCAGGTCTTTCACTGGTGACGACAATGGATTTTTCGCCGCGGGCGATCAATTCCCGTGCGAGATTAAAAGTATAGCGTTCCACTCCGCCGAAAGAGGGGAGATATTGCGCCGAAAAAAAGCAGTAAGTCATATCGTTTCAACTCCAAAATGGATTCTATTTTTGTAAACGAAAAGCGGTTCGCATCAGTCCGGCCATTTTGAAATGAATCAAAAGCCAAACCGCAAAAAAGGTTGGGCTTTGGCGGTACATGATTTTGGAAGCTTTTTGGACTTCTGAATCACAGAGCCAGGATTTTATGACCTTTTTTTCTTCTTCAGGGGATTTTCCGCCTTTTTGAACAAGACGCTGAATACAGCGGATAACATCTCCGCAAAGGAGAGCACTTTCTGCCGTTGGAAGATAATCTCTTCCAAAAGCCCAGTAATCAAAGGTGCATTTTTCGTGATAGACCCGCAAAGCGTCCTGAAATTTTTGTTCCCGATAGGACTGCGTAATCGAATTTTCATTGCGGTGATCGTAATAATACAGGCAATCCGGAAGAAACACAATCTTTTGGCAGGCAGGCAAAATAGAAAGATTAAAGAGAAGGTCCTCTCCAAGACCTACTTTTTCATCAAATCCTTTTTGAATCTGTGAGCGGGGATAGAGCTTGTTATAGGGAGCGTTCCATGCGTATTCTAAAGAAAGAGAAGCATTCTTTTCCTTTAGTTCCTGTAGAGAAGAAACAGAAAAATCGCCGTAATGGGTTTGCGTCGTTTTCTGTTTCCAGATATGTAAAATTCCGCAGATAACAAGGTCTGCCTTTTGGTCTTGCTGAGCAGTCAGCATTTTTTCTGCCATTTGGGAAGAAATGGTATCATCGCTGTCTACAAAAAGGACGAATTCACCGTTGGATTTTTGAAGGCCAGCGTTTCGTGCATGGGAAACGCCGCCGTTTTTTTGATGAAAAACACGAATTCGGCTGTCCCTAAGCGCCATTTCGTCGCAGATTTTTCCGCTTTCGTCCGGAGAACCGTCGTCAATTAAAAGAAGCTCAAAATTCGGCATGGATTGGGAGAGAATACTGTCCACACAGGCATTTAAAGTTTTTTCGGCCCGGTAGACCGGAACAATAAAACTAATTTTAGGATTTCCCATTTTTTAAAACTCCTGTTCTTTAAAACTCCGAGCCCTTTTTTGACTGCTTCAAAAAATACAGAATAAAAATAATTTGGACGAGTGTCAGAACGGCCATAGAAACCATATAGCATAATGAAGCGCCCATCAGAGCAAAATCTCGTACCATCGACCGCGCGATCAAGAAGCAGCAAACCGCAGAAACTGCATTGACAATCAAAAGTATTTTTTGGTGACGAATAATCGTGAAAACAACGTTAAACCACCCCGCAGTAGCGGCAAAAATTCCACCCAGCAGGACGATCATTAACTCGGAGCGGTAAGCAGAGAGCTGAGGCAGACCATAAAACCAGCTTAAAAATGGGATTCCAATCCACCAGCCGACCAGAAGAGCGGCAATGCCAATCAGGGCAATCCAAAGGAGCAAGAACAAAACCTGCCGCATAAAATCTTTGCGATTTCCATTCACCCAATCTTCTGCCATTTTGGTGATGTACAGGCGGTAGATGACAAATGTAAAAAGATTTACAACGGAGGCCGGCATAAATAAAATACTGAAATAGGTTTGCATATCAGGGGAAAGGAATTCATCGATTGCGTATTTTGGTGCTGAAATAATGTAAGACATCAGAAAAGTGGTTAAGAAAAGCGGTAAGCATGCAATGGCAAGCTGTGGAACGAAAGATAGGGAAGTACGGTGAGCCTTTTCGAAATGATTCGAAATAGGAACCGTAATTATAAAAATCCAGATACCCGCAAAAATCGTATAGACAAGCAGGGAGAGGAAAAAGTTTTCTGTTAAGATTAATAGACCCCAAAATAAAATAGTATCGAAGACAACTCGAAGCGTAAAGCTTTTTCCGGAAAGATCCAGACGGTTGTTAAGCTGTAAAAGCCCTTGAAAAACATTTTCGTAGGCTTCGATCATTTGAAAAATACAGCAGAGAATAACCGCCGATAGTTTCTCACCGCTGTATCCATTGAGAAGAATCCAGATGACCGTAAAAATGGAAGCAGCAATGATTGTGATCAGTCGAAAAAGGTGATATTCCGAAAAAGAAAATTCATGGCGGATATCGCTGACCTGAAAGTTTCGTACTTCAAAATAAGCGACAGGGCTTACAATTTGCCCGACCGCTAAAGCCAGCGAATAGATTCCGGCTGTTTCAGCGCCGCAGATCCTTGTGATGATCAGCGTCATTAAAACAGTGTTGGCAGCGTTACAAATGCTGCCTGCCATATTCCAGAAGAAGATGCCGCTTTTTGTAGCCGGCTTCAATGCTTTTCGGTACATGCGTTTTAAGCACTCCGTTCATTTCTTAGATTCTGCTTTCCAAAATCCAGAACAGCGGCCATGTGATTGCGCCGTTGTTCCGGAGGGGGAAGCTCAAGATAATCATTCCCATATTCCCGGGAAAGATAATCTTCCGGATTTGCCATTACCGGAAGTTTGATAAAATCGAAAGGAAGATCAATGGGATTTTTGACCGAATCACTGTCGATCCAGCCGGAAAGAGCATGAAATTCACCAAAGTAACAGACGCGGTGAGAAGAAACATTTTCGCCTTTTCTTCTCCAGAAATCCACTCTTTTCAAAAGGGTGGAATAAGAAACCCGGAAAAGACAGAGAAGGTTGTGAATAATTTTGCAGGGGGTTTCTGCTAAAAATCTCTTAAGAGGGTTTTTAAAAGGCGCTTTAATGGGGACGTTGGTGCGAAGCACCATCATCTTTGACCAAAAATTAGAAAGATGATCGATTCTATTTGCCCAAAAGGAATTGTCAGGGACTGAATCCAACGGAAAAATATCGATATAGATGTGCATTCGATCTTGTGCAGGCATAGAAAGCAGTTCCTCACTGATAAAAGAGGTGTCAAGTTTTTGAAATGAGGCAAAAGCCTTGTAGTAGTGGGGATTGTTTTTTTGCCATTGCACTTCATATCCGGGTGCCATCATTCCATCAGACTGAAGCTTTAAAAGTTTTTCATAGTCTTTTCGCGGCATATAAAAATCCATGTCATCGTCCCACGGAATAAAGCCATGGTGCCGGTAAGCTCCAAGAACGGTACCGAATCCTGCCAAAATAGTAAGATCATGCTCGTGACAAAATGAGATAAGTACATCGCTCATTTCGGTAAGGGTCTGCTGCAGTGATTTTAAAACAGCAGGCTCATATGCTTTATAAATTGTTTTTTTCATAAATTTCTCTCTTTTTCTTAAATTCCTTTTCTCTGATTCATTCCAAGTTGAATGAAATCAAGTTGCTTTTAAAACTTTAAAACAGTTGCAGCGTGGTTGTGTCGTTTGGAAGGCGGGGGCAGTTCCATAAAGCTGCTGCCGTATTCGCGGGAAAGATAGTCTTTGGGGTCTGCCATGACCGGGAGTTTTAAAGGGCCAAACGGTAAAAATTCCGGTTCCTTTTCGGTAGGGTCCAAGACCCATACAGTGAGGGAATTTGTTTCTCCAAAATAACACATTCGGCCGCTTGGATTTTTTTGTCCTTTGCTCCGCCAAAAATCAAGCTTTTTCTGGATCGCAGCAGTATCCATTTTTGTCAGATGGAGAAATCCGCGCAAAGCGGAGCAGCCTAGTTTTGCAAATGTGCAAAAGACTGGATTTTCAAAAGGAAAATTGATGGGGAGTCCAGTGTGTAAATACATTGCGCGGCATAGGGTGAGCGTTTTGGAAGCAATTTCTTTGGCAAGAGCCGGGTCTTGCGGAATGGGATCCAGGGGGAAAAGATCAATAGAAATGTGCATTCGCTCATGTCCCGGAAGATTTTCGGCGCCCTCGCTGATACAGAGAGTTCCGAGTTTATGAAGGGTCGCAAAAGGCTTAATGTAATCGGGATTGTTGAGCAGCGACTGAATTTCGTATCCCGGAATGGTGATTCCTTTTGCATTGAGTGCAAGCAGTTTGTCATAATCTTTGCGCGGCATGTAAAAATCCATGTCGTCGTCCCATGGGATAAATCCATGATGCCGATAAGCACCCAAGGTGGTTCCGTAAGCACCAAGAACAATCAAGCCTTGCTTTTTACAAAAATCCAGCAGCGCAGCACTCATTTGGGTAAGGGTCTGCTGCAGTTTTAAAAGGGTTTCTGCATCGTATTCTTTAAAAAAAGCGCTCATAAAAAATCCTTTCTATTCTTATATAAGTTGCAGACAGAAATGGTTTTATTTGATTGCCGGTGTTCCAGAAAGAAGATTTGTGAAAAGTTCCAGCAGTAAAAATGCATCACAAATAACACCACAAAAAACAAGTGGCCGGTCAATTCCTTTTTTGGGAACCAGATTGTTTTGCTGAAATAGAATAAGCAGAAGTGGCAGAAGCGGCAGGAAATACCGTCCCTGCAGTCCATCAACAAAGCGATAATAAATCATCGTCCATGTAAAAGCCGCATAGACAGTTGCACCGGTTACCAAAAGGATAATAAAGACCATTTGCCAACGATGCTTTGTAAGCGGCCGCGGGAGTCTTTCGGATTCTTCTTTTTTCCAAAGCATGGAAAGAATTAATAGAACGATGAAAGTGATAATCCAGAAATGGTCTACCGGAATCTTTGACCAGCCTAAATTGCTTCCGATCATACTTTGGACCAGCGTACCTTTTAGGTCCTTAAGGGTTTGGAAAAGCATTAAAAAGGTTTCCTGTAGATGGGTTAGTAAAAATTTTGGAGTAAATAGCGTTTTAGCGCCGGGTGTCGTATAAGAAGCCGCATTACCACCCGTTTGCAGTAGCATGAAGAGTGCTACGATTGCAAAGGAAATCCAACGGTAAGCGCGGGAAGAATGGCGGTTCTTAAACTTTTTAGCTGGGACAAACAGGACGAGCGGACAGAACAGCACATAGACCTTTGAGGGAGCCAAAAGTACCAATGGAATGCAGAAGAGGAGCCAGTCTTTTATGTTGATCGGTTCGTTTTCCGGCTTTAAAAGGAGCCGCAGCCACGCTGCAAAGACGAGAAACGCCATCGGGAACATCTGTGTATCAGAGGAGCAGCTGCTTCCTAAATGCAGTGCTATCGGCAATAGAGCAGAAACGGCAAAAAATCCTTTTCGTACTGGAACAATTGCGATTGCAAGGGTAAAGAGCAGCAGATACAAAAGAGAATTTGCCACGCGCGCCATATAGTAGACGGTTATATAGTTAAAGTTCATTAGGCGCCCGGCAGTGATCGCAAGTCCTTCAAAAACATAGGAGGGGCCATCCCAGCCGAATTTTTCCACCGGCATCGGGAGTTCGTTCGGATCACCATCTATCTTTTTCCCGATATTGCCAAAGACAGTCAAATAAGTCTGCTTGGTCGGATTTTCGTCGATTGCGTCGAAGATAAAAGCGTCGTCATGGCGCATAGTAATAAGGCTGGGGTCTGCCTGTTTTCCCATCAGACGATCCGAAAAGCGATAGCTTTGCGAATAATGATTCCATTCGTCGGGCGCCGACTGAATCGGAAGAACCATATCGAATCCCATGATAAGTAGTACGCCTACTGTTAGGAAACACCAATGCAGTTTTGTATGAAAAACCGCCAGCATCAGGTAACCCACAAGAACAGCAGCAAAAAGCAGTGTAAAAAGGATCCAATATCCTTTTACAAGGGAATGGTTATCCTGCGTATTGAGAAAACCGTTCATACAGGCCGAAAGCGTACCGTCCTGATTGATTGCTACCGAGAGCGGAATGTCGTTCTGCTGATGAAAAGTGATTTGAATTTTAACAGGTCGGTTTTCGTTAGCCGCATAAGTAAAATGAGCGAGAATAGGAGAAAATGCTTTTTCTGAAAGATCAGAGTAGTTTACGAGAGTAGAGCTAATAACATGATTGTCGGGATCAATTAGTTCTGCTTTTAAATAACCCTTTGCACAATCATCTTTTTTGCTGTTATTGTTTGTTTGGACTTTGATGCTCGGAGCGGCATTTGTTAAAGAGGAGCTGATCGAAATTTGTTTCAGTTTGGCGTCCGTTAGATAGGAGGATTCGATTACCTCTCGGTCTTCGACCGCTTTCCATGTAATATTTTCTGAAGAAAAAGGAATGGTGTCGATCTGATCGAATGCGGAATGATAAAAAAACCATCCGGCAACAGCAAAAATACAGCAAATTAAAAGCGGAATCCAGAGCTTTTTTGTTTTCTCTTTGTTAAAAATCCTTTTCATATAATCCTTTACCATTTGTTTTCCTCCAAAATTTTTGGGAATGTATTTAAGCAAGCAGTCTGTCTGAGAATACTTCCATCAGAAGGAAGGAATTACAAAAGACAGCAATCATAAGAAAACGGCGACAATCGTCTTTTCTTGTAATGAAAGTTTTTTGGCAGCACAAAAGCATGATCAGTGGAAGAATCGGCAGGAAATACCGCCCCTGAATTCCCTCGATCCGATCGCTTACGATTGGAGTCCATGTAAAAGCGGCATAAAAGACCCCAGCAATTACGAGGAGAATGATGATCAAAAATCCCCATTGATAACGAGAAAACTTTTCTGGAAGCTTTTTAAGTTCCTCTTCTGTCCAGAGAGAGGAGAACAGCAGCAAAGCAAAGAATATAAAAATCCAAAATAAATCAACAGAAACATTCAGCCAACCTAAGGAACTTCCAATCAACCAGTGAACAAAAGCGGATTTATAATCTATAATTGTGTTAAACAATAGTTGAGATGTTTTTGTTGGATGTAATAAAAGATATCCCAAAGAAAAATGAGCGTTGATGGTCCCTGACGCTGATGGCAAGACAGAACCAAAGTTTTTAAAGAGCAGAAATAAAACTGCCAGTACAAATGCTCCAATCTGAAGCGCATAGGCCCAGTGTGGGTTTGCAAATTTTTCTTTTGGAACGAGAAACGCGAGGGCGCAAACTAAAATGTAGACTTTACAAGGGGCAAGTAAAATAAGCGGAATACAAAAAAGAAGCCACTCTTTTAAGGAAATGAAGTGAACTTCCTTTTTGCAGGACATTCGAAGCCAGAGCGCAATTACAAGATAAGCCATCGGAAACATTTCCACATCATAAGAGAGACTGTTCCCTAAATGAAGCACCATTGGAAGAAGCGAGGCAACGATAAAAAAGCCTTTTTTTACGGGAGTTACGGCGATTGCTAATGTACATAAAAGTAAAAAAAGAAGAGAATTTGCAAATCGTGCCATGTAAAAAACAGTGACGCTATTTAAATGAAGAAGTCGCCCAAGTGTGATCGCGGTTCCGCCCAAAAGGTAGGTAGGTCCATCCCACGAAATACGGGGAACGTTAACTTCCTTTAAATCAGTTTGAGTCGCTCCTTTTCCGATCTTACTAAAGACATAGGAATAAACAGAACGATCTGGAGTATGAGAAACCGAAGACAGTAAATCAAAATCTTCCTGCCGCATGGAAATCTCAGCGCTGTTGGCAGGCGAATTCATCATCTGGTCGGAAACGCGGTAGGCCTGTGTGAAATGTTCCCATTCGTCAGGAGCCGATTGAATGGGCAGAACAAGTTCGTATCCCATAGAAAGCAAAAAAGCGGCGATCAAAAAGATCAGATGCAGTTTCATATGAGAAAAGGCTAAAAGAAGATAAGTAGCAAGTGCCGCTGTAAAAACAAAGGCAAAGACAAGCGCAAAGCCTTTTTGCAGGGTGCGGTTATCGACAGAATCCAGATAGCCGACAAGTTGAATATCCGGCTGCCCGCTGCCAGATGTTTTAAGGTAAATTGGGCTTTTTCCTGTTTGATGAACAGTAATTCTAAGGCGCAGATTTCCATTTTTTGCGGAAGAATAGGAAAATCCGGACAGAATAATCATGTAAGAACTTCCATTAAGGTCTGAGTAACGGACAGAGTTTTGTGCAACTGTAGATCCTTGGGAATCGATTGCCTGTACTTCTAGAAAGCCGCGAGGAGTGGAATCCTGATTGAGTAACGATGGGTCAAGGACTTGTCCATTGGCAGAAAGGGAACACCATATTCCCACTCGGTGAATCAGAAGGGAGGAAGAACATTCTGTTTCTAAGACCTCTCCGTTATGCGTTGCAGTTAACGAACTGGGAGATGTATTTGGAGTTTCGTTGTTACTATAGTCAAATGATTTGCGAAAAAGGTACCAGCCGGTTAAACATAAGATCAGACAAAGAATTCCTGCGCCAATTATTTTTGGCAGCGCAGAATTGCTTTTTTTTAACATTTTCAAATTCTCCTGCTTTTGCATTCTAAAAGGATCTATTTCCTTTATAGCATAAATTTCATTATATCAGATAAATATCTATTTGAAAAGAGGACAAGCCGATGAAAAGCAGAGAGATAAAAGGGAATCCCTTTTTTAGAGAGAAAAAGATTTTCAGTGCGGAATTGTTGAAAAAGGGGTAGGAATCTGCTATAATTACAAAAATATAAATAAATTGTTTATAAAACAAAAAATAAAAACACGGAGGCAGCAAAACATGGCGATCTTTTATGATGAACCTTCCCATACTTTCGACGAATATCTTTTAATTCCCGGATATTCTTCTTCAAAGTGTATTCCGAGCGAAGTGAGTCTTCGTACAGCGGTGACAAAGTACCGTAAGGGAGATGGGGAGAAGCCTGCAATCGTCATGAATATCCCCATGGTATCAGCAATTATGCAGTCCGTTTCTGGAGACCGACTGGCGGTTGCTCTGGCAAAAGAGGGCGGCATTTCTTTTATTTACGGTTCTCAGTCCATTGAATCCGAAGCAGCAATGGTTGCACGGGTAAAAGCGTATAAAGCGGGATTTGTGATCAGCGATTCCAATATCAAGCCGGACAAAACCCTTTCGGATATTCTGGAGCTGAAGAAAAAGACAGGACATTCCACGGTAGCGGTTACTTCTGACGGAACTGCCAATGGCAAGCTTTTGGGGATCGTTTCGAGCCGTGACTATCGCTTGAGCCGCATGAGCCTTGATATTAAGGTGAGCGACTTTATGACACCGATTGAAAAGATTATTTCTGCTCCAAAGGGCGCAACTCTTTCGGAGTGCAATGATATCATTTGGGATCATAAGCTCAATTCTCTGCCGGTAATTGATGATGACGGTCGTTTGTGCTATATGGTTTTTCGCAAAGACTATTCGGAACATAAGGAAAATGTCAACGAGCTGTTGGATGAGAAAAAGCGTTATGTAGTCGGTGCCGGAATCAATACCAGAGATTATAAAGAGCGAATTCCAGCACTTTTGGAAGCCGGAGCGGATATCTTTTGTATCGATTCTTCCGAAGGTTTCTCCGAATGGCAGAAGATGACCATTGAATGGGTGCGCGAAAATTATGGAGACAGCGTCAAGATCGGCGCTGGAAATGTAGTCGATAAAGACGGATTTCGTTTCCTAGCGGAATGTGGAGCGGACTTTGTGAAGATCGGAATCGGCGGTGGGTCTATTTGTATCACCCGTGAAACAAAGGGGATTGGCCGCGGGCAGGCAACAGCGGTTATCGAAGTTGCAAAGGCACGGGATGAATATTACCGTGAAACCGGCGTTTATGTCCCGATTTGTTCCGACGGTGGAATCGTTTATGATCATCATATTACTTTGGCGCTTGCGATGGGCGCTGATTTTGTGATGTTGGGACGTTATTTCTCCCGCTTTGATGAATCCCCGACCAATAAAGTGAACGTAAATGGAACTTATATGAAAGAGTATTGGGGCGAAGGCAGCAATCGTGCCCGCAACTGGCAGCGGTATGACCTTGGCGGTGACAAAAAGCTTTCATTTGAAGAAGGCGTTGATTCTTATGTCGCTTATGCTGGCCCGCTCAAGGATAACGTGGCGACAACGCTTAGCAAAGTGAAGTCTACAATGTGCAACTGCGGTGCATTGACGATTCCGGAATTGCAGGAGAAAGCAAAGCTGACACTTGTTTCTGCAACCAGTATCGTAGAGGGCGGCGCTCACGATGTTATTTTGAAAGACCAGACCAATATTAATCACCAGAGATAATCAATAAAAAATGACGGCCCCTGTACGAAAGAAATTTTGACAGGAGCCGTTTTTATAAAAGAAAAACCGAGGGGAACTTTATGAGCAAGTGCTGTTTGCAAAAGAAAGCTCCGAAAGAAAAAAATTATGCACCGGCGTTTTTTGGAGCTTATTTTATTTATTATAGTGCATATGTGCTTTTTGCCTCCTATTTAGTTTCGTATCTTTCTCAGCGAGGCTTTTCTGCGGTAATCTGCGGCTTGATTACCAGTTTGACTTTAGTTGCTAATGTGGTGATGCAGCCGATCTCCGGATATTTAACCGATACATTTTTGTCGGTCAGGGATTACCTCATCCTTTCCTGCATAGGCTTGATCGTGCTCTGTATTTGCAACATGGCATTTGGCGGACAGGAGCTTGTCTGTTTTGTCTTAATTGTTTTTTCTGCAGGATTTGCTTATCCGTTTGGCCAACTGATGGACGCGTGGGTCAATATTGTCAGCCATTTTCCGGGGACGAATCTTGTTTATAGCAGGGTGCGTGCGTTCGGTTCGATTGGATATGCATTAGCCGCGACTGTGATGGGCGCTTATTTTTCTGCTTTTGGATATGGCTATTATTTTTTGCTGCAGGCAATCATCTTTGCATGCTTGATTTTCTTTTTGCGCGAACTTCCCAAGTTAAAGCCTGATAACCGAGCGGAGGAAAAATCCGAGGACGAGGGAGCTGCTCTGGGATTCTTTGAGTCTTTTCGCGTTTCCATGAAAAATTCGCGCTATCGAGCTTGCCTTATTATTTTTAGTCTCTATTGGCTCAGTCATCGGCCAGTGGGCAGCTATCTTGCTTTATTCTGCGGGGAACGCGGCGGAACAGATCAAATGTTTGGATGGATTTGCGGAACTGGTGCGGTAACAGAATTTGTGGTTTTGCTTTGGATTGCGCGCTCACGGGACCTGATCACTTTAAAACAAGGAACTATTATGACCTTTTTTATTAATCTGGGTCGGCCGGTTTTGTTTTTACTGCCTGGAATTGTTCCGCTTTTTCTGGGACAAATCGTACAGTCGGTAAGCTTTGGCCTTTTTTATACAATCAGTGTAGAGTGCTTCTCCAGAGCGGCAGACCCTCATATCCGCAGTTTTTCCATTTCAGTAGGATTGACGGTGGTTACCGTTATTGGTACCGTTACGGCGAACCTTTTGGGCGGATTTTTATTTGATAAGTTTGGTTCTATTGGAAATACGATCATGAGTTTAGGAGTTTCCTGTATTGCACTGCTTTGCTTTTTAAAATATAAAAAAGTTTTGTTTGATACTCAAAAAGAGACACAAACAGAGCAGTAAAGCTGCAAGATAAGCCATTTTATACGACTATTTTACCGAAAACTAAAAAATTCCAAAATTTATTTTGCAAAAATCCATTGACAAAGCTTTCGTTTCTGTATTATAATAATTAACGCTTCACTGTGTGCTGTGAGCAGATGGTGGACAAAATGGCGGCATAGCTCAGCTGGCTAGAGCATTCGGTTCATACCCGAAGTGTCATAGGTTCAAATCCTATTGCCGCTACCAATTATCGGAGGGCTTCTCCGATCAATTTGGCCCGGTGGTCAAGCGGTTAAGACACCGCCCTTTCACGGCGGCTTCATGAGTTCGAATCTCATCCGGGTCACCATTTTTCTTATTTTTTTCGCGTATGTGGACGCGTAGCTCAGCTGGTTAGAGCGTTCGCCTCACACGCGAGAGGTCAAGGGTTCGAGTCCCTTCGTGTCCACCAAACCCAGCGGCTTTTGCCGCGCTGAAAACCGCTCTCGCAGCGGTTTTTTTAGTATTTTGAAAGTTTCCGGGAGGTTTCTAAGCCATGAAAAAATTATCTGTTATTGCCGTTGCAGCAGCGCTCATGTTCAGCCTTACCGCCTGCGGAGAGGGCGATATCGCCGCTTCTTCCCAAACAGCTTCTTCAGAGACTGTCTCTTCTGCGGTCGTTTCCACGGTTTCAGTTGATGCCGGAAAATACGAAAATACGCTTTCGGGTTTGTGCAATTATATGATTGACAGCGGAATTGTTGTACAGGAAGAAGGACAGCCCGAAGAAATGCAGGCTTCTTTTATTGGAGCAAAATCCGGTCTGCGGTACGTGTTCAGCAAAGATCCTGCAAAAGATGAAAAGAATTTATCTGTTGAGTTCTATGAATACGACCTTAACAATCTTTCTGATGAAGCTAAGACCTGCCTTAAAAGTGCAAAAGAGAACGGAACCGTTCCGGTCTTTAATGACAATGTAGAGGCAGTCCTTAGCAAAAACGGAAAATATCTGATGATTTATCATGACTCTGTATCCAATGACGATCATCAGCAGATGGAACAGGCAGCAACACAGGAATTTGAAAATTTTAAAGCGTAAATTGGATCTATTAATAACACTCAATTAAAGATCAGCTTGAGAGGCTTTTTGTGATTCTTCACGAAAGAGCCTCTTGTTTTTTGATAAAAGCATAATTTTAAAGAAACAAAAAGATAAATTAGAATCTTCTTATACTTAAAGATTAAGAGCAGAATCGGTGGTCGCCAATAATTGTAATGATCGGACGCGAAAAAATCCACTGACTAGTACTCTTTTTGGGGTTATAATAATAAATGGCACCGCCGGAAGGATCCCAACCGTTGATTGCATCTCGAGCAGCACGATAAGCAGAATCAGAAACCGGGGCATCAATTTGGCCGTCGTTTAAACAGCTGAAAGCGCCCGGCTGGTAAATAACACCAGCAAGCGTATTAGGAAAGCTGGGGTGCTCAATTCGATTTAAGATGACAGCTCCTACAGCGACTTGCCCTTCATAAGATTCGCCGCGTGATTCTGCGGAAATAACTTTTGCGAGAAGAGCAACATCATTGCTCGAATATCCGCCGGCAGCACCCGTATTTGCAGCTTGACCGCCTCCGCCGATGCCCATGGCGTTTAACGTGTTTTTACCTGCAATACCGTCTGCAGTAAGGCCGTTGATTTTTTGAAATTTGATCACTGCATTTTTCGTATTGCTGCCATAAATGCCATCAACATTTCCGGAGTAAAACCCTTGATTCTGCAATACAGTTTGAATTTTTACGACTTCATCTCCGCGGCTGCCTTGCTGAGAAAGTACCGCTGTTGTACCGCTGTGTCCAATCAAAAGCGTGATTGCCAGCAAGTTTACAAGCAAAACAACAAGCAGCCTCCAAAAAAACATACCATATCCTTTCATTTTTCCAAACCTTCTTTCTAAAAGAAAGAATGCCCCAAAACGAATCATGAAATACTGGAAATAAGAACCCTCTTAAAAAAAATTAAAAAAGGTGAAAAAAGGGGTTGACAAAAGGAAGTAGGTTTGGTATTATAGTAAAGCTGACTCGCGAGAAACGAGCGGCGCAGGACCTTGAAAATTAAACAACGAAAAGAGACAAAGGGACCCGTAAAGATTCCGAGAGGGATTGGAACGGAACGAGAAGAAAAACTCGTAAAAAACGGACAAAAAGAAAACACGCAAGTGTTTTGAAATGAGCTATAAGAAAGCTCTGAAATAGATTAGAGCGCGTAAGCGTTTTGATAAAATATTTTAGAGAGTTTGATCCTGGCTCAGGACGAACGCTGGCGGCGTGCCTAACACATGCAAGTCGAACGAAACTTAAAGGAAGAAGTTTTCGGATGGAATCCGATAAGTTTAGTGGCGGACGGGTGAGTAACGCGTGAGGAACCTGCCTTTCAGAGGGGGATAACGTCTGGAAACGGACGCTAATACCGCATGATATTTTTCTTTCACATGGGAGAGAAATCAAAGGAGCAATCCGCTGAAAGATGGACTCGCGTCCGATTAGCTAGATGGTGAGATAACAGCCCACCATGGCGACGATCGGTAGCCGGACTGAGAGGTTGAACGGCCACATTGGGACTGAGACACGGCCCAGACTCCTACGGGAGGCAGCAGTGGGGGATATTGCACAATGGGGGAAACCCTGATGCAGCAACGCCGCGTGAAGGAAGAAGGTCTTCGGATTGTAAACTTCTGTCTTTAGTGAAGATAATGACGGTAGCTAAAGAGGAAGCTCCGGCTAACTACGTGCCAGCAGCCGCGGTAATACGTAGGGAGCAAGCGTTGTCCGGATTTACTGGGTGTAAAGGGTGCGTAGGCGGTTCTGCAAGTCAGTTGTGAAAACTATGGGCTTAACCCATAGCCTGCAATTGAAACTGTGGGACTTGAGTGAAGTAGAGGTAGGTGGAATTCCCGGTGTAGCGGTGAAATGCGTAGAGATCGGGAGGAACACCAGTGGCGAAGGCGGCCTACTGGGCTTTAACTGACGCTGAAGCACGAAAGCATGGGTAGCAAACAGGATTAGATACCCTGGTAGTCCATGCCGTAAACGATGATTACTAGGTGTGGGGGGTCTGACCCCTTCCGTGCCGGAGTTAACACAATAAGTAATCCACCTGGGGAGTACGACCGCAAGGTTGAAACTCAAAGGAATTGACGGGGGCCCGCACAAGCAGTGGAGTATGTGGTTTAATTCGAAGCAACGCGAAGAACCTTACCAGGTCTTGACATCTATCGAAACCCTAAGAGATTAGGGCGTGCCCTTCGGGGAACGGTAAGACAGGTGGTGCATGGTTGTCGTCAGCTCGTGTCGTGAGATGTTGGGTTAAGTCCCGCAACGAGCGCAACCCTTACTGTTAGTTGCTACGCAAGAGCACTCTAGCAGGACTGCCGTTGACAAAACGGAGGAAGGTGGGGACGACGTCAAATCATCATGCCCCTTATGACCTGGGCTACACACGTACTACAATGGTCGTTAACAGAGAGAAGCAAGCCCGCAAGGTGGAGCAAAACTCTAAAAACGGTCTCAGTTCGGATTGTAGGCTGCAACTCGCCTACATGAAGATGGAATTGCTAGTAATCGCGGATCAGCATGCCGCGGTGAATACGTTCCCGGGCCTTGTACACACCGCCCGTCACACCATGGGAGCCGGTAATACCCGAAGTCAGTAGTCTAACAGCAATGAGGACGCTGCCGAAGGTAGGATTGGCGACTGGGGTGAAGTCGTAACAAGGTAGCCGTATCGGAAGGTGCGGCTGGATCACCTCCTTTCTATGGAGAACAGTTAAATGGAAGCATTTAACGACATTCCAAGGTCAGGTTTCCTGAGTCTCTAATCGTTGTTTAATTTTGAAGGCCTTGCAAAAGGACTTCAGTTAGGTGGAAGGGTAACAGCCACCAGTTATGGGGGTATAGCTCAGCTGGGAGAGCGCCTGCTTTGCAAGCAGGAGGTCAACGGTTCGATCCCGTTTATCTCCACCAAGGCTCCAAAAGGGAGTCGAAATAAAAAGATGGGCAGACGGTGAGAGCCGGAAGCCGGAAACATGGGCTTATAGCTCAGCCGGTTAGAGCGCACGCCTGATAAGCGTGAGGTCGGTGGTTCGAGTCCACTTAAGCCCACCAGCACCGAAAGGTGCAAGTTGTACATTGAAAACTGAATAAAGAAGTAGAAGCAGATATTGAACGCAACAATGAGTAAAATCATTGTTAGAAATTATTATCAAATCTACAATTTCATTAAGCGGTGATGAGAAATCATCACCTGCTGAGAACCAAAGAAGAACACATGGTCAAGCTACAAAGAGCGCAAGGGGAATGCCTTGGCACTGGGAGCCGATGAAGGACGTAACAAACTGCGAAAAGTTTCGGGGAGCCGTAAGTAGGCATTGATCCGGAAATATCCGAATGGAGCAATCCGGCTGGAGACATGTCCAGTCATCCCGACGTAAATTCATAGCGTCGGGAGGGGAACCGCCTGAACTGAAACATCTAAGTAGGGCGAGGAAGAGACATCAAATGAGATTCCGCAAGTAGTGGCGAGCGAACGCGGAAGAGGCCAAACCGAGGGGAGTAATCCCTTCGGGGTTCGGACAGCATAATGGATGTGGAACTTTAACAGAACAGCCTGGGAAGGCTGGCCAGAGAGCGTGAGAGCCGCGTAAGTGAAAGGGTGAAGCACCAAGCTGTATCCAGAGTACCGCCGGACACGAGAAACCCGGTGGGAATATGGGGGGACCACCCTCCAAGCCTAAATACTACCCAGTGACCGATAGTGAAGAGTACTGTGAAGGAAAGGTGAAAAGGACCCCGGAAGGGGAGTGAAAAAGAACCTGAAACCTTGTGCTTACAAGCACCGAGAGCCCGTCAATGGGTGATCGGGTACCTTTTGTAGAATGGTCCGGCGAGTGAATGTGACTGGCAAGGTTAAGGACTTCAGGTCTGGAGCCGCAGCGAGAGCAAGTCTTAATAGGGCGCAAGAAGTCAGTTATATTCGACCCGAAACCGGGTGACCTACCCATGTCCAGGTTGAAGTGGAGGTAAAACTCCATGGAGGACCGAACCGACTCCCGTTGAAATGGTAGCGGATGAGGTGTGGGTAGCGGAGAAATTCCAATCGAACCCGGAGATAGCTGGTTCTCTCCGAAATAGCTTTAGGGCTAGCCTTGTATTAGATTACCGGAGGTAAAGCACTGAATGGTCTAGGGACCGAAAGGTTACCAAAACCTATCAAACTCAGAATGCCGGATAATTGATGTACGGGAGTCAGACAGTGTGAGATAAGTTTCATTGTCAAAAGGGAAACAGCCCAGACCCACAGCTAAGGTCCCAAAACACGGTTAAGTGGAAAAGGATGTGGGGTTGCACAGACAACCAGGATGTTGGCTCAGAAGCAGCCATACATTAAAAGAGTGCGTAATAGCTCACTGGTCGAGTGACCCTGCGCCGAAAATTTAACGGGGCTAAATCGTGTACCGAAGCTTGGGATGCAGCAATGCATGGTAGGAGAGCGTTCTATACGGGGTGAAATCATAGCGGAAGCGATGGTGGACTGTATAGAAGTGAGAATGCCGGAATGAGTAGCGCGAAATGTGTGAGAATCATATTGGCCGAAAGTCTAAGGTTTTTGGAGGAAGGTTCGTCCGCTCCAAGTAAGCCGGGAGCTAAGGTGAGGCCGAAAGGCGTAGCCGATGCACATACGGTGGATATTCCGTAGCCGCCAAAAGATTTAAGATAAGTGACACCTTGAAAGGGCATGACCCGGGCGTTGGTTGACCCGGGCGTAAGGGACCGAAATTAGAGTAGGGAAGCATGCTTAGACGAGGGCGAGAAAAGCTTATTGTATATCTTAGGCGCCCGTACCGCAAACCGACACAGGTAGACAGGAAGAGAATTCTAAGGCCAACGGGAGAAGGGTAGTTAAGGAACTCGGCAAATTGGTCCCGTAACTTCGGAATAAGGGACGCCACAGAGATGTGGCCACAGTGAATAGGCCCAGGCGACTGTTTAGCAAAAACACAGGTTTCTGCCAAATCGTAAGATGACGTATAGGAGCTGACACCTGCCCGGTGCTGGAAGGTTAAGAGGAGATGTGCAAGCATTGAATTGAAGCCCCAGTAAACGGCGGCCGTAACTATAACGGTCCTAAGGTAGCGAAATTCCTTGTCGGGTAAGTTCCGACCCGCACGAAAGGTGTAACGATCTGGGCACTGTCTCAATTACCCGCCCGGCGAAATTGTAGTACCGGTGAAGATGCCGGTTACCCGCGACAAGACGGAAAGACCCCATGGAGCTTTACTGTAGTTTAATATTGGGTTTCGGTAATTTATGTACAGGATAGGTGGGAGACTTGGAAACCCCGGCGCTAGCCGGAGCGGAGTCAACCTTGGGATACCACCCTTAAGTTGCTGAAATTCTAACCTGCGGCCGTGAATCCGGCCGGGGGACATTGTTAGACGGGCAGTTTGACTGGGGCGGTCGCCTCCAAAAGAGTAACGGAGGCGCTCAAAGGTTCGCTCAGCACGGACGGAAACCGTGCTCTCGAGTGTAAACGCAAAAGCGAGCCTAACTGCGAGGATGACGGTCCGAGCAGTAACGAAAGTTGGAGTTAGTGATCCGGCGGTATGAGAGTGGAATTGCCGTCGCTCAACGGATAAAAGCTACCCTGGGGATAACAGGCTGATCTCCCCCAAGAGTCCACATCGACGGGGAGGTTTGGCACCTCGATGTCGGCTCATCACATCCTGGGGCTGTATTCGGTCCCAAGGGTTCGGCTGTTCGCCGATTAAAGTGGTACGCGAGCTGGGTTCAGAACGTCGTGAGACAGTTCGGTCCCTATCTGTCGTGGGCGCAGGATATTTGCGGAGAGCTGTCCTTAGTACGAGAGGACCGGGATGGACGCACCGCTGGCGCACCAGTTGTCATGCCAATGGCACAGCTGGGCAACTATGTGCGGATCGGATAAACGCTGAAAGCATCTAAGCGTGAAGCCGACTCCAAGATTAGATATCCCATGGCGTAAGTCAGTAAGACCCCTTGTAGACTACAAGGTTGATAGGCTGCGTGTGTAAGTACGGTAACGTATTTAGCTTGGCAGTACTAATAGGTCGAGGGCTTGACCATTAACCTTCTTTGGTTCGCGCTCTTTCTCTCTTCTACTTACCTTTATTCAGTTTTCAGTGTACAAAATGTAGAAGTCGCCCTTGAATTTGGGCGGCTTTTTTTATTTTTAATTATATGTCTTATTTTGATCTCATTTTACCCGCCTTGAAAAAAGATCTTATTTTTGTTATGATATGAATTAAGATTTTGCAGGAAAGTTTATAATGTTTTTTAAATAAGATGATAAATAAAAGGAGAAGCTTTTGTATGAAAAATACAAAGAAAACCGTTTTTGTTACAGTGGTTTTATTGGCACTGGTATGCTTTGGTTTTTGGTATGATCAGCTTCCAAAATCGTCAGAGGCCGCAGTGTTTAAAGCTTCTAGTAAAGTAAATCCTGATTTTCAGGTAGAGACAATTTTAAAATCCGCGCCCACAGAGATCGGGAATTTGACTTTTTATGAAAATCAGTCTGGGACAGTTTCAGTAGCATTAACGAGTCCGGTTTTTTCAGGATATCATACTGATTATCAGGCGGGGACTTTGCAGTTGACTTCTTCCGGAAAATCGGATCGTTATGCCTCTTTTTATACGGTTGCTTTTTCTTCTGCTAGTGGAAAAAAGCAATGGATTTCTTATGCGATTCTTTATGATCGTGCAATACAGCGCATTTCTTCCGGAACGGGAGGGCCTGATTATACGATTGCAGCATTAAAAGGAAAATCTGTGAGGGTCGCTTATCTTGCTTGGGAAGGCAATGATCAGTTGCCGACGGACGGCCCTTATTTTTATACGGCGGGTGGAGCCTGCTTTAATAATCCTACAGAAGCATAGGCGTATTTTTGGATGGAAAATTGACAAATTAAAGATGAAATTTTCCAATAAGAGGAGAATTTTTATGTTGTTTCTTCAAAAGCGTCAGATGGTTTGGCAAAAACGTTTTTATGTTTTTATTGTATTTTACGCAGCAATAACATTGGCCGCACAGATTTTTGCTCAAAAGACAGAACAACTGCTGGGACTTTCATATGTGATGATTTTTTCTGCATGGATTTTACCATTCTTACCCCGTGTTTTTTGCCGAGCATTGCGATTGCCGCGCCTTTATTTAATTGATGTGATTTTTGACAGCTTTTTGATTTTAGCGGTTACTTTTGCCAGCCTTTTAAATGGATATACACTGATTCCACATTTTGATAAGGTTTTACATACAATTGCGGGATTCCTTTTCGCTGAGGGCGGAATGCTTTTTTATTATTATTTAAAGCCGAATCATCGACTTGAGAAAACAGATGGAGCGCGCGTTTCATGGGCAGCATTGCTTTCTTCTATGGCATTAGGTCAGCTTTGGGAAATCTATGAGTTTATAGCTTCTTTGGTCAGCGGCGGAACATACGATCCACAGCTGGTCAAAACGACCGGGGTTACCGATACAATGACAGATATGATTGTTTGTACTTTGGGAGGCCTTGTAACTGCACTTTTTTGCTGGAGATATTATAAAACAGGGAAAAAGGATTTGATGACGAAAATCCTGCTGGAGTTTGTCGAACCTGCAAATTAAATAAAAAAGCACTGAATTATGATCCAGTGCTTTTTTTGATTAAAAATTTATTTTTACTGTTGACAAGTAAACTTGTCCATGATAAGATATAAGACAAGTAAACTTGTCGTTTTTGATTGGAGGGATACGATGAACCGCGATAAAGTTCTAGAAAAAGTGAAAAATGAGAAAAAACATCATCCTGACGAAAGAGAAATGCAAATTATGCAGAAAGGAAGCGGAGTTTCAGTTTTTTGCATGCTGGTTTTTGCATTGATTTTGATGATTGTCAAAATTTGCACCAATCAGCCTTGGTATGATTTATATAGCCTCATGTTTGTCAGCATAGCTTCCATTCATTTTTATAAAGGAATTAAATTAAAAGAAAAACATGAGCTGGCATATGGTATTTTATTTGGCGCGCTGGCACTTTTGGCGCTTGGGTCTGCCATTTATGAATATTTGACGATGGGGTGAAAGGATGAAGAGGGAAGAAATTCTAAAAAAGAGTCGGTTGGAAGATTGCGATGAGGGCAAGGAGTATATAGAAGGACGCGGCAGATATTATGGAGAGATTGTTTTTGCCATTTTAGCAGCAATCTTGATGATTTATAATTTATTTCATGGACATACCAACCATCAAGTTTTTACATTGTTCTGGGGATTTTTAGCTGCGGAAGGGTTTGGTAAGTACCGGACGGGAAAATCAAAAGGAGAATTAATTGTAACGATTTGTGCTGGTGTTGCGTCAATTTGCTATCTGATTTTATCAATTATGTCACCGACACCTTGAAAATGAGGTGGATTTATTTTGAAAGAACAACTTATTTTAAAAAATCATTTAAAAGCGGCGCGTGCGGAAAAGAATCTATCTCAAAGCGAACTTGCCGAGATGGTGGGCGTTTCCAGGCAAACGATCAGCTCCATTGAGACCGGACAATTTAGTCCTACGGCAAAGCTTGCGCTGGTTCTCTGTGTTGCATTAGACGTAAAATTTGAGGATTTGTTCTATTTTTAGGAATAGACAGCAAACAAAAAAGAAAGAGGGAAAAAGATGCTGGAAGTATCACATCTGACGAAACAGTACAAAAAGTTAAAGGCAAACGATGACATTTCATTTACGGTCTATCCGGGGGAAATTGCGGTTTTGATCGGACCAAACGGCGCAGGAAAAAGTACGGCAATCAAGTGTATTGCAGGACTTTTGCGGTTTCATGGGAATATTACCGTTTGTGGAAATCCAAATAAAAGCACAGAGGCAAAAAAATATTTTGGATATATTCCGGAGTTACCTGCCCCTATTGAAATGCTTACGGTAGAGGAGCATATGGAATTTATCGGCAGGGCATACCGGGTAGAAAATTGGAAAGAAAAAACAGATCATTTGTTGGAACGACTTGAGCTTTCCGATAAACGGCAAAAATTAGGAAAAGAACTTTCAAAAGGCATGCAGCAAAAGCTTTCGATTGCCTGTGCGCTGCTGCCGAGTCCAAAAGTGATTTTACTTGACGAACCGCTGATCGGGCTTGATCCGCATGCCATCAAAGAGCTGAAGATGATGATGCAGGAGTTAAGACAAGCGGGCTGCACCATCTTAGTCTCTACGCATATGCTGGACAGCGTTTCAGAACTTTGGGACCGCGCACTGATTATGATGAATGGAAAAATTGCAGCAATCCGCACCCGGAAAGAAGTCGAAGAGAGCGGAGAAAATTTGGAAGAGACGTTTTTTCAAATTACGGAAGGAAATCCTCAGGGGCCGCAGGAAGACGAGGAGGAAAAAGCATGAATGCCATTGGATACCTAATGCGCAAAGAGATCAAAAACAGCCTCAAGGAATTGCTGCATAAGCCAGCCAAGCTGGTTTTATACATAGTGATTACAGCATTCTTTGTCTTTATGCTGGTCATGGGGGCATTTTCTGCATCAGAGCGTCAGCGTGCAATGGATATTCGTTATTTGCAGGCAGGCTACCTAGCCCTTTTGATTTTCTTTTTGTGCAGTAATCTTTATGCCGGTTTACAGCGGGGGGCAACCTTTTTTTCGATGAGCGATGTCAACTATTTGTTTGTTTCGCCGTTGAGTTCAAAGCGGATTTTAATTTATGGATTGATTAAACAAATGGGCAGCACAATTATTACGATGCTGTTTTTGGTTTGTTATTCTGCAACGCTGATGCAGAACTTTTCAATTTCCACAGCTGATATGTTGTTAATGATTTTTGGCGTGATCTTAGTGGCGTTTAGTACGCAGGTGCTTTCGCTGCTGCTTTACAGCGTGACCAATCAAGATGACCGTAAGGTGCAGATTGCGCGGGGATTTATTACGATGATTCCGGTTTGTGCAGTGTTGATTTTGCTCTTTGCTTATTGGCAGAGCGGATTTTCACTGGATGCTATGCTCACAGCGATGGCAGGCCCACAAATAGAATGGCTTCCGATAGCGGGCTGGATTAAAGGTGCAATTTTTGCATTGATGGGAAAGAACTTTTTTCGGGCTTTGATTTTAATTGGTGTTTTTGTACTGGCTTTACTGGGAATCATTATCGCGTTTATTAAAAGTGATGCAGATTATTACGAAGACGTGCTCGATATGACCGAGCATAATTATGCGATTCAGCGTGCAGCAAAATCAGGGCGTACTTCTGCGAATGCTGCTCTGCGCAGCCGAAAAATTCGTGTCAATAAAACCGGCCTCAATGGCGGTTGGGGAGCAAGTGCCTTCTTTTATAAGCATGTTTTGGAAATACGTCGTAAGGATAGACTGCCTTTTGTCGGAAAATCAACTTTTGCCTGCTTAGCAATTTGTCTTGTAGTCAGCAAAATCGTTGAGATAAATTTTGGCGGAGAAGAAGACATGTCGCCCGGGACATTAATGATGATCTGCTTGATTATCGCGGGATATGTGGAATATTTTATGCAGGTTTCGGGTCCTTGGACTTTGGAACTTATAAAACCATACATTTATTTGGTGCCGGAAAAACCATTTAAAAAACTTCTTTGGGCGGTGCTCTCATCGATTATCAAACCGTTTGTAGATGGAGTGATCCTTTTTACCGTAATGTGTGTTGTCCTTCGGGGCAATCCGCTCACTGCGATTTCTTGTGCACTTTGCCTCGGTACCTTAGGAATGGCCTTTATTTCTGTTTCTGTTTTGTCTGAGCGCCTTTTTGGGCGTGTACAAAATAAGGGCTTGGTCTTGATCTTTTATTTGCTGGTCATGATGATCATTGTTTTGCCGGGAGTCATTGCCAGTGGATATCTTGTATCACAATTTCTGCCCAAGATCCCAGGTTGGGTTTGTGGGCTGCCTGCAATTCTTTGGAATGCTGTTGCTAGTATCGGTATTTTTGCCGCTTGCAGAAACATTTTGGAGAATACAGAACTGGAACTTTAAAAAAAGTCAAAAAAAATTGAAAAAAGGCTTGCATTTTCGGAATGGGTATGGTATTATAAACAAGTCGTCAGGAAATGACATTAGTTGGTGCAGATAGCGGTGAGGGTCCACCTGTTCCCATTCCGAACACAGAAGTTAAGCTCACTTGCGCCGAAGATACTTGGCTGGTAACGGCCTGGAAAAATAGGTAAATGCCAACACTTTAAAGCAGCCACCCAATAGGGTGGTTGTTTTTTTACAAATGCCGCTTTAACGAGTCTAAGCTTTAAATCATAAAATCTTAAGAGAGAGGCGATTTTAAATGATTATTTTAATGAAAAAGGGCTGCACGAATGATCAAGTTCAAAAAGTGATTGCAGTTTTAAAAAACAAAGGGTTAGGAGCAAACCTTTCTACCGGAAGTCAGGCAACGATTATTGGCGTTCTGGGAGATAAAAGCCGCTTGGAGACTGAAAATTTGGAATTGATGGACGGAGTAGAAAAATGTGTTCCGATTATGCATAGCTATAAGCTTGCGAGTCGTGAGATGGTCCCGGAAGGACGTAAAGTAAAGATAAAAAATGTAATAATCGGCGGAAAAGAGCTAGTGATGATGGCAGGCCCCTGTGCAGTGGAAAGTGAACAACAGATTATAGCGGCAGCACAGGGCGTTAAAAAAGCTGGTGCGCAGTTTTTACGTGGTGGTGCATATAAGCCAAGAACAAGCCCATATGCGTTTCAAGGGCTGGAAGATGAAGGATATCGCCTCCTTCGTAAAGCTGCAGATGAAACGGGTCTTCTTGTAATCAGTGAAGTAACCGATTATGAACAAATCGACGTTGCGGGAAAATATTGTGATATGCTGCAGGTGGGAGCCCGGAATATGCAAAATTTCCGCCTTTTGCGGGAACTTGGACGCAGCGGGCTACCGGTACTTTTAAAGCGTGGAATGGCCTCTACAATCGAAGAGTGGCTGGATGCTGCCGAGTATATTTTGAGCGAAGGCAATTCAAATGTCGTCCTCTGTGAGCGTGGAATTCGTACGTTTGAGACAGCGACCCGCAATACGTTAGATGTCTCTGCCGTGCCGGTAGTAAAAGAGCGCAGCAGCTTGCCAATTATCATAGATCCTTCTCATGCGGCCGGCAAGCAGCGCTATGTGGAGCCTTTGGCTTTAGCCGGTATTGCTGCGGGAGCGGATGGACTGATTGTAGAAGTACATCCTGAGCCCAAAAAAGCGATGAGTGATGCGGCGCAGCAGCTGACATTTGAACAGTATGCAGCACTTTTTCAGCATGCTGAAAAAGTGGCTGAAGCGATTGGACGTACCCTTTAATGAATTAATGATACAGAATACAAAAAGGCCCGGATCTTTTAAATCCGGGCCTTTTTGCCGTTGCAATTTTGTATATCAAGCAAATAGTTGTTTTTGTTTAGAAAGAGCTTTTATTAATGCCTGCGCCAAAAATCCGCAGAAAGCAATCTTAACCAAATCAAACGGAATAAACGGCAAAACAGTTAGACTCAATGATTTTATCAGATCGACATGGCCTACAAAGCAGAACCAGATAGAGCCGCCTATGTAGCAAACGACCAGAGAAATAAACATTGCCAGCATATAGTGAAGCGGATTGCGTTCTGAAAATTTTTCCAAGATTGCCGCGACAATCAGCGCCATAATCGGATAAACCAAAATATAGCCTCCGGTTGGACCTGCCAGAACGCCTAATCCACCAGAAAATTTTCCGAAAATCGGGATTCCAATCCCACCGAGCAAAATATAAGCAATCTGAGAGTAAACAGCCCAGCGCTTTGGCAAAAGAACACCCGTCATGTAAACGGCACAGAGAGACAATGTGATCTGTACTGGAGTGAATGGTAGAATTACGATTAGCTGTGCACATACAGCCGTTAAAGCGACGCAAAGTCCTGATACAACCATCAGATAAGTGTGATTTTTGATTTTCATATTGATTCTCCTGTTCAAACAATTTTTAGCATAGATGTATTTTACCTTATTGTCAACTATATTTTATAAATTAGTTAACAATAAAATTATGAACGGATTGTGTGATAGCCTGCTTTTTCGGCTAAGGAAAAGTCATCTTTAGGACTGATTCCATAAGTAGTCAGCATATCGCCGGAAATGGCGGCATTTAACCCGCTTTCCATCAGGGCAAGTCCTTTGTCGGGAAACAGAGCGCGGCCTCCTGCCATACGAATTTGTTTTTTAGGAAGTAGAAAGCGAAAAATTGCAGCGGTACGGCGAATCTCATCATAAGGGAGTGTCGGACAGTTTTCCAAAGGCGTTCCCGGAATCGGATTTAATACATTCATTGGAACAGAATCGACGCCTAATTCCCGCAGAGTCAATGCCATGTCAATATGGTCTTCCATGGTCTCTCCCATTCCGAGAATTCCACCGCTGCAGAGCTGTAAGCCAGCCTCTTTTGCCCAGCGAAGGGTTTGTAATTTTTCATCATAAGTGTGAGTGGAACAGATAGACGGAAAAAAGCGGCGCGAGGTTTCCAGATTGCAGTGATAGCGGGTTACTCCGGCCGCTTTCAGCTTTTTGAGCTGTGGGAGGGTGAGCAATCCGTTAGAAGAACAAAGCCCAATAGGGCATAATTTACGAATTGCAGAAAAGCCTTCACAAACTTCGTCAACTTCTTGATCGGTGAGCGCTCGGCCGGAGGTGACAATCGAAAAGCGTCGGATTCCCTGCTGATAGTTATTGAGAGCACTTTTGGCCATTTCTTCCGGAGGAAGAACGCCGTAGATGTCGGCACCTGTATGAAAACGACAGGATTGCGCACAGTAAGCACAGTCTTCACTACAGCTTCCGCTTTTTCCGTTGATAATGGTGCAAAGGTGAAAAGAAGTTCCACAAAGCTTTTGCTGTAGTTCTCTTGCAGCACTTGTGAGTTCCTCTAAAGGGGCTTCTATTAATTCTAGTGCCTCTTTGCGGCAGACTTCTGGGCCATCGCTTAAGAGACGGTTTTTTAAATTGCAAATGAGTTCCATTTAAATCCAACCTTTCTGTCTTGCAAAATCATGATTTTTATTATAAGACAGAAAAATTAATTGTCAACTATATTTTTAATATTTGTTGACAATTAAAACAGGAAAGATTATAATAAAATTGCTTTTTAAGAGGGGGAAGATCAGGATGAAAGAGTCCACCAAAAATTTAGTTTTCTGCGCAATGTGTGCGGCGATTACCTGTGTGTTGGCGCCGCTTTCGATTCCGATGCCGAGTGGAGTACCGATTTCTTTGGCTACTTTTTCCGTTATGTTGGCGGGAGTTTTGCTGGGGGTAAAATATGGGACTTTGAGTCAGCTTGTGTATCTGATTCTCGGTGCAGTCGGATTGCCGGTCTTTGCGGGATACAGTTCCGGGGTAGCGGCGCTTGTAGGTCCTACGGGAGGATACCTGATAGGATATCTTGCGCTGGTTGCGCTGAGCGGGGTGCTTTATGAGCACTTTGGAAAGAATGCACAAGGCAGAAAAAAAGTGATAGCAATGGTGCTGAGCATGATTTTAGGGACAATCGTGCTGTATGCGTTTGGAACAGCTTGGTTTGTTGTTGTTACCCATACGTCGCCGCTTTCCGCTTTAATACTTTGTGTTGTGCCGTTTTTGCCTGGCGATGCCATTAAAATTGCGGCAGTAGCAGTTCTAGTTCCACAGTTGGAAAAGGCGCTTAAAAGAATCAGTCCGCGTTGTAATCCGGCGGCTTAAAATGTATTTACGGCCACACCATGGGCTGTGTCTTCTGAATTTTGTTGGGGAAGGCTACAGCGGTGAATTTACGAACAATATGAACCGAACAGCAGCGCTGCTTAAAGCGCACCCGGAAACGCGGATCGAGATTGCAGAGGGAGCAGATGATCTTTGCAAGAATTGTCCACACCGAAAGGGCAGCCGCTGTGAATCTGATCATCCGTTGCTGTTTGATCAACTGGTTCTCAAAGAAATAAAACTTTCTCCTGGAGAAAAACTGACATGGAAAGAATTTTCTGATCAGACAAGGGAACTTGCTCTTAACCGTCTGGAAGAATTTTGTCCGGGGTGTCAATGGCTGGAGCTTTGTAAAAAGGTTTCAGCGGCGCATAGAGAAAAAAGATTATAAATTGAACGAATTTCAATTAAATAAAAAGCTCCGGCGTTGTAATAAAACAACGTCGGAGCTTTTTTTAAAGAATCAGCAGGGAGAAAAGAAGTTTGTTTTGCTGATTTTAAAAGTTCAATTTATCCTACACTAATTTTAGCTTCCGGCATGATGCAGTCTGTTCGAATGGTGTCTTTATCTTGGGGTTTATGCCGATGCAAAAGCATTGAGAGTCCCAAGGAGACAGGGCCGACTCTGCCGAGATACATCGTAAATGAAAGTGCAAGCTTTGACCAAAATGTAAGCCTTGAAGTAACATCTGCTGAGAGTCCTACGGTTGCAAAGGCACTGGTGGATTCAAATAGAGCATCAATGCCGTTAATAGGATCGCAGAACGTAATGACACAGGTTGTCAAAATAATGGTCAAGATCGCTACACTGCAGATTGCGAGAGAACGGTAAACAATGTGCTGACTGACCCGATGATGCTGAATAACGGTATATGATTTGTTGTGCAGTACGGAAATTACAGTAAAGAGAAGCACAACAAAAGTGGTCGTTTTAATACCGCCTCCGGTTGATCCTGGTGAAGCACCGATAAACATGAAAAGAATCGTGACAATTTTTGTAATGTCCAATTCAGACGCGATATGAACAGAAGAAAATCCGGCTGTTCTTGCGCTGGCGGACTGAAAGAAAGAAGCGTTGATCTTTGCACCGAGAGAAAGTCCCTCAAGAGTGTTGTGATCTTCCAAGAAAAAGAACAAGATGGCACCTACAAGAAGAAGGGTGGCACTGCAGTAGATAACCAATTTTGATTGAAGAGAAAGGCGATGTACATGATCCTGATGCAAAAGGTGCGGCCGAATTTTCGCATAGAAAATATCGCTGATCACAACGAATCCAAGTCCGCCGACAACGAGAAGCGTCCCAACAGTGATACAAACCAGAGGATCAGATACATAGGGAATCAAACTCCGCCCAGGATCAGAAAGGCCCAAGATATCAAATCCAGCGTTACAGAAAGCAGAGATTGCAGTAAAAACAGAAATCCAAACTCCATAGGGGCCATAAATTGGAACAAAGCGAATCATCAGCAGAAGTGCACCAAGCAATTCACAAGAGAAAGTAAAGCCGAGCGTGATACGAATTAAATGACGGATCAAACCGCTTTCTCCATTGGTGTTTTCTACGGCAAGCCGCAGTTCCTTAAGTCCCATTTTGCGGCGCAGCAGTAAGGTAACGCCCGTCGTAAAAGTAACCAATCCCAAGCCGCCAACTTGAATCAAAAGAATAATGATCAGCTGGCCGACTTCATTCCAGTGTGTCCAAGTGTCGAAAGGAGACAGCCCAGTTACACAGGTTGCAGAAGTTGCAACAAAAAGCGCGTCAATCGGAGCAGTAAAGCTGCCGCTGCGGCTGCAAAAAGGAAAAATCAATAAAATAGTCCCTGTTAAAATTACAAGCATAAAGCTAAGCACAATCAGCCGGATTGGCGGTGTATTGCGGAACGGGGAGCGAATCTTGGAAGACATTTTGTTGACACCTCAATCAAAGCAACTTCCTTCTCAAAATAATTAATTTTGAGGGAAAAGTGTTTTTAAATGACTGTTCTTTTGCAAAACATGTTCTAAAATATAGAGAAGCGGCAGTCCCAGACCATAACAGATCACCAGTTCTCCTAGGCCGACATAAAGCGCATTTGGTAAAAAAGCCGCCATGGAAAATCCGCTCATTGAAAAGCCGGAATCTCCGAGACAGGCAATCTCAAGCCCAATGATTAAGGCATTGCAGATGATCGGTGGGAGCGGCGCCAAAATAGGGACTCCGCGAACCTTAATATGGCGCAGAGAACGGCTCCATAATGCTGCCAAAAGGGTAGCAAGTGTCCCGAAGATCCAATCGACCGGGCCTAAAGGACTGCCGAGATTTGCTAAAAAGCATCCAACAGCGAGTCCCGGCACTGCAGCCGGAGTTAGAGCGGGCAGTATGGTGAGCGCTTCGCTAAAGCGAAACTGTATTGGACCGTAAGCCCAACCGAGCGCAGCCGCGGCAAGGGTCAAGACCGCATAAGCAGCGGCAATCAATGCGCTTTGGCATAGAAAATAGACGGTACGATTTTGTTTTTGCATAGAAATAGTCCCTCCGTGTTTTAATTTAGGTCAGGGAATTGCGACTGACCGAAGCGGTAAAATACCGTAAAAAGAGCTCCTTTTATAAAGAATTTATAAAGAGAGCGTGACTATCATACGATAAAAGTTCTTAAAAAGCAACCCCTAGAAATAAAAAGAAGAAAAAAAGGCAGCTTTTTTGAAAATTCTGCAAGATTTAAAAGGAAATGCCTTATAAAATTAAAAAATGCCGCCATTTTAGAGGCGGTACTTTTTAGTTTTTTAGGAATCTTATTTCGACATCACAGGTTCGCTGCCAGGTTCATGAGAAGCACCATTAAAGTAAACATCGTACCACATTAAAAAGACGAAAATAGTCCAGATCTTACGATTATTATCAACTTTTCCGGCTTTATGCTCATCAAGCAGCTTAATTAATGCATCAGGGTTAAAGAATTTTTTGGAGGTCTCACTCTGGAAAGCATTTTTTACAATGGTGTAATAAGGTTCTTCTCGCAGCCACACCCGAGTCGGTACCGGAAATCCCAGTTTCTTTTTCTGAGCGGTAGATTGCGGTAAATGGCGCTCGGCGGCTTTGCGCATGGCGTATTTTGTATTCTGAGAATTTACCCGCAGCTTTTTGGGCAGATGGCGGGCAACTTCCCAGACGTCTTTATCGAGGAATGGGACCCGAAGCTCTAGCGAGTTTGCCATGCTCATACGGTCTGCTTTTAAAAGAATATCGCCGGCCATCCAAACATGCAGATCAAGATACTGCATCTTGGTAACATCATCTTGATCTTTTACCCGATCATAAATTGGCTTTGTGAGTTCCTGCGGACGGTATACGGGGATCTCCGGGCGAAGAATCGCACGCTTTTCCTTCATGGTAATCATGCTGCAGTTGCCGATAAAACTTTCCTCAATATCCTGCGCGCCGCGAATGAGAAAATTCTTGCCCTTAAAGCGGAAAGGCATTGCTTCTGCAAGCTTTGCAAGCGCTTTGCGGATCGGGAGAGGAATCCTTTTATAGCGGGCCAGATCGTCCGGCTCATGATAAATATTATATCCGCCGAAGAGCTCATCTGCTCCTTCACCGGAAAGGACGACTTTTACATATTGGCTGGCAATTTTGCTCACAAAATACAGTGCAATGCAGGAAGCATCGGCTTCGGGCTGATCCATATGATACTGAACTTTTTTAATATTGCCCCAGTATTCTTCTGGGCTGATGAGTTTATAATGATGATCAAGCCCAACTTCTTTGGAAAGATCCTGTGCGTAGCTGATTTCATTGTAGCGAATATCCTCGCCGAATCCAACGGTAAAGGATTTTTGTCCGCCAAAATAGGAAGCAACGTAGCTGGAATCCACACCACTCGAAAGGAAGCAGCCAACTTCTACATCGGCAATTCGATGCGTTTGGACACTGTCTTCAAAGACATCTTCAATCATCTTGACTGCCTGTTCTTCAGTGATGGAATTGTCTTCCTCAAATTTTGGTTCCCAGTAGCGGGTCGTGGTGACTTCTCCATCTTTATACCAAAGATAATGGCCGGGTAAAAGCACGGTAATTCCTTCAAACATGGTCTGAGGCGGCACGACATATTCAAAAGAAAGATAGCTGTCGAGCGCTTTAAGATTCAGTTTCTTTTCGAACCCCGGAAATTCCAGGATCGATTTAATTTCGCTGCCGTAAACAAGATGACCGTCGACCATCGCATAGTGCATTGGCTTAATGCCAAAGAAATCACGGGCCATAAAAAGACTTTTTTCTTTACGATTCCAGATCGCAAAGCAGAACATCCCGCGCAGCCGATCCAAAACTTTTTCCTGCCACTCTTCAAAACCATGAAGAATGACTTCGGTATCGGTATGGGTGTAAAACTGATGGCCAAGACCGATCAATTCTTCGCGCAGTTTCTGATAATTATAAATTTCACCGTTAAAGGTGATCACTAAGTTCTTGTCTTCGTTGTAAATCGGCTGGTCGCCGGTTGCGGCAATATCAATGATAGAGAGACGGCGGAATCCCATGCAAATGCCGTCATCTGTATAAACACCGCTGGAATCCGGTCCGCGGTGGGTGATTACATCGGTCATTTTCCCGATGACTTCATTATAATCAAGTACTTCTCCGGTAAAACCTGTCAATCCGCACATAAAATAAAAATCCTCCTAAAAAGAGATTTTATCAATCGTTTGTTGATTCTTGATTGGAGGAAGCAGCTTCCTCATTTTGGTAACGTTCCAAGATCTTTTCTGCCAGATGGTTGTCCACCTGAATAAAATCGTCCTTGGTTGATTCATAGCAAGAGTTGACGATATGAAGAGCGGTTTTGTAAGTGTTCATGCTTACTGCACGCTTTAGGGGCTCTTCTTGTCCTTTGAGAAAAAACTGAAATCCAATCCGCTGATCTTTTGGGTCAGAAAAACAGAATAATCCCTTTTCAACCGGCTTTTGGTATTTCTTTTCTGCAGCTGTTTTCATGCCTGCCTTGACAACTTCAATGGCGATGTCATCCAGGCCGCTTTCAAAAATCAGAATTTTTTCCTTCATCTGCTGTAAAGTTGTAACGGACCGTTTACTGAGTTCCGAAAGCTGTGGAAACTGAGAAGCGACTTTTACATCTTTTAAAGATTTTTCCTCTTTTTCGGGGACTAAATAAACCATTAAATAATGAGAAATATCATGATAGAGGCACGGATACACAAATTCCGCCGAAAATCCACAGTGAGTGCAGTTCCAGTCGAAAAGGGTTTCGTCCATAATCTTTTTGCGAAGTTCTTCGTCATCCGAGCGAATACTCTGAAACATTCCGATGGAATCAGATTTTCCGCAGGAAGGGCAGGTGATTTCTTTTGTTATTTTTGTCGACATCTTTTTACACCCCCATAAGGAAAAAAATCGATTTTTTTCAAGAAGTTATCGTTTATTATAACACAAAATCTGTGCTTTGCCTACTTTCAGAAAAAATACTGTTATTTTTATTAAAAATGCGATATAATAAAGCCAGAAAATCGTATTAAAAGAAAATCCCGCACAAAAGCTTAAAAGTGCGGCAGGGAGGTATTTCAATGGATGTATTGAACGAATTCGGAAAAGCTTTGTCCTATGCAGGGAAAACGATTTCCAGTGCAGTTGATTCCATGATCGAAACAAACCGCCGAAAAGCAATGATTAGTCGGATACGAGTTGTGATTCGAAATGAGCGGGAAAATACCGAACGTACCTATGCTGCTCTTGGAAAATATTATTTTGAGCATCTTCGCGATCCGGAAAACGGAAATACCGAGCAACTTTGTCGAGCTGTAGAAGAGAGTGAAGCCCGCTTAAAACGTGCTTTTGATAAGCTGGATGCACTGCGCGAAGAGTTTGCAAAAGCAGATGAAGAGGATGTTTGCGCCGGATGCGAGAAAGACTCTTGCCAAGACTGCGAATATTATGCAAATGAAGATATTCCGGTGGACCCGGCAGAGGTATCGGAAGAAGCTGCCGAAGAGGCAGCTGAAGAAGCTGCGGAGGAAGCGCCGGAAGCGGAAAGTGTCCCTGCAGAAGCAGAGAAAAATAAAGATGAAGTACAGAAGGATTCGGAGGAGCCGAAAGCGTGAACCGAAAAGTTTTACTGGGGATGAGCGGCGGCGTGGACAGCAGCGTTGCCGCTCTTTTATTGCAAAAAGAAGGTTGGGAAGTAATCGGCTGCACTATGCGCCTGCATATTGATCCGCCGGACGCACCCCCACGCGAAGGTGGGTGCTGTTCGTTTCGTGATGTGCAGGATGCTAGAATGGTTTGCTATCAGCTTGGAATTGATCATTTGGTCTTTAATTTTACGGAGCTCTTCACCAAAACTGTGATCGAAAATTTTGCTTCAGAATATGAAAATGGACGCACACCGAATCCTTGCATTCGCTGCAATCGTTTTTTGAAGATGGGGGCAATGCTTCAGCGAGCAAGAGAGCTTGGAATCGACCATATCGCAACCGGACATTATGCGTTGACGGGGGAACTGGAAAATGGCCGCTATTATTTAAAAGCGGCACCGACAGATAAAGATCAGAGCTATGTGCTTTATTGCCTGGAACAAGGGCAGCTGCAGCATTTGCTTTTGCCGCTGGGGAATTACACGAAACCGCAGATTCGGACGATTGCTGAAGAAGCAGGGCTCCGGGTGGCACATAAGCCGGATAGCCAGGAGATCTGTTTTGTAGAAGATAATGACTATCACGCATTTTTAAAACGATACCGCGGGCATGATTCTCAACCCGGAGATTTTATTGACCACGAAGGGAATGTCCTTGGGCGCCATCTTGGGCTGACTCATTATACGGTAGGGCAGCGCAAAGGGTTGGGAATTTCGTTTGGACAGCCGATGTATGTCGATGCGCTGATTCCTTCGAAAAACCAGATCGTTTTAGGGCCGGAGGGCACCCAGTATCGTTTGTTTACGTATGCGTCGGAGGTCAATTGGGTTTCGATTGAGAAACCACAAGAATCCGTTCACGCACAGGTGAAGATTCGCTATCAGGCGCGCCCTGCGGGAGCCACGATTACGCCGCAGGAGAATGATATCGTTCGGGTGGATTTTGATGAACCTCAGCGTGCAGTGACCCCGGGACAAGCCGTTGTATTTTACGATTCCGAGGGCTTCGTTTTGGGCGGAGGACTTATCTTTTATCCGGATGAAAAATAATTCATTATGATTAAAAAACCCATTTGCGAAATTACTTTTCGCAAATGGGTTTTGATTTTTTAGTCCATTTTATACTTCTTTTGTTAGCTTCTCGTAAAGTTCGTTGCGGTGAAGACCAGTTTTATGTGCAACCTCTTTTGCTGCCGCACTTTGAGAAGACCCTTTTTCCATCAAGGCTCTTGCCATCCGAATTCCCTCGTCCAGCGTAATTTTTGTTTCCTTTTTTGGGGCAGCTCCGCCGATAACCAAAACAAATTCTCCGCGAGGCGGGGTCTCTTCATAGTGAGGGATTGCTTCTTTGAGCGTTGTTCGCAATACTTCTTCGTGAATTTTGGTCAGTTCCCGCACAAGAGCGATCGGCCGGTCGCCCCAACAGGCGTACATGTCCTGCAAAGTGGCAATAAGTTTGTGCGGCGCTTCATAAAAGACCATGGTTCGTGTTTCATTTTGGACTTCTTCGAGGTGATCGCGGCGGCTTTTTTTGTTGACGCTTAAAAAGCCTTCGAATGTAAAACGCCCAGTTGGAAAACCGGATACTGCTAATGCGGTGACGACAGCGCTGGGCCCTGGAACAGCGAAAACTTCAATTCCATGTTCGGCGGCCTGCTTCACCAGAAGCTCACCGGGATCGCTGATTGCGGGCATGCCGGCATCGCTTACCAGCGCACAGTTTTCTCCTGTTTCAATTCGATTCAGGACAATTTCTCCACGCTCATATTTGTTGTGTTCAAAATAGCTGATCATAGGTTTTTTGATTCCAAAATGATTGAGCAAATGCAGCGTGACTCGCGTATCCTCGGCAGCGATAAAGTCAACGGACGAAAGGATCTCCACTGCGCGCGGGGAAAAATCGCCCAGATTTCCGATTGGGGTACCTACAATATATAAAACTCCGCTCATACGGAACCTCCTTGTTGTTTTAAAGATGCTGCCGGATTTTCCGAAAGGCTGCTTTTGTTTTTGTAATCGCCGTAAATTTTGAGCATTTCCGGAGAACAGCTTCCGTTTTCTGTTTCCAAAATTAGAGTGGGGAGAAGTTCCATACCGGAATTTCCACCACGTCGGGATTCCAATAAAAATAAAAACGGTTGATTTTGCACACGATGCTGTACAAGGCGCATTTTTTTGGGCTCTAATCCAACGCTTTGCAAAACGGAAAAAGATTCTGCAAGGCGCCGCGGGGGAAGACAGCAGCAAAAACACCCACCCCAGCGCAAAAGACGAGCAGCAGCAGAAGCAACTTCTCGAAAGGTACAGCCTGTTTCGTGACGGGCAGAGGTCTTTGCTTGGATTTGATTGTGCTGCCCCGCATCTGTCGGCTGATAAGGTGGATTACAGGCGACAAGATCAAGATTGAGCGGAAGAGGGAGATCTTTCGCGGGAAGTTCCAAAATTTTGCGCAGGTCCAGTGAAAGAACGCTCATCTCGGAAAAATGATTAAGAGCGGCACTGCGTCTTGCCTGAGAACAGGCGTCTTCCTGGAAATCGATCGCCCAAACTTTTTTGGGAGCACTTTTTTGACACCAGATGAGAGAAATCAACCCGCAGCCGGTGCCAAATTCTGCGCAGCGAGACCCTTTTTTTGGCATGGAAAAATCTGCGAGCAGGATAGTATCCGTGCTGAAGTGATGAACATCGCTCACAATCACTTGATTTCCGATTCCAAAAGGTTCCAGCTTTTCGCCGGGCAGCAGGATGGGATCCATAAGAAACCTCCGTATAAAATATTTGAGGCGGGGCTTATTTCGCTCCGCCTCAAAAAATTCTGTTGAAAGACTTAACCCGAAAAATCTCGGGAAATTAGCCTTCCTCGATTGCACCAACAGGGCATGCGCCAGCGCAGGAACCACAGGAAATGCAGGTACCTTCGTCAATAACGAACTGGCCGTCGCCCTCAGAGATCGCTCCGACCGGGCACTGACCAGCGCAGGTGCCGCAGGAAATGCAAGCGTCCGTAATTTTATATGCCATTGGGATCCACCTCCAATTCAATTCTAAATTAGTTTTATTCTACCATACATTTCTAAAAAAGCAAGGTACAATACATGAATTAGCAAAAATTTAACAAAAAGCGTGGGCTTTTGCCCTCTTGGTTATTCGTCTTTTTGGGGGGTAGAATCTCCTTTTGATGGGTTCTTTTTTTGCTTTTGGCGGGGGAGCGGCGGGCGCAGCATTTTACAGCTTTTCACAGAGTATCCCACCGAAGCCGCGTCCGCAGCAGCAGAATCAAGATGAACCTGTAAGATACCAGAGAGAAGGTTTACTCCGGTAACCATTCCGCGTCCATCCGGTGTTGCGACCAAACTTCCCTGAGCGGGGGTGGAACGAAGAAGATCCTCATAGGCTTCCTGCTCATACTTTAAGCAGCACATCAGTCTGCCGCAGGTCCCACTGATTTTGGTGGGGTTTAAAGAAAGTCCCTGCTCTTTTGCCATCTTGATGGAAACCGGCTGAAATCCATCGAGAAATTGGCTGCAGCAGAATGGTCTGCCGCAAATTCCGAGGCCGCCTAACATTTTGGCTTCGTCACGGACGCCAATTTGTCTCAATTCAATCCGCGTCCGGAAAACACTCGCGAGATCTTTGACAAGTTCACGAAAATCCACCCGGCCGTCTGCAGTAAAATAGAAGAGAATTTTGCTGTTATCAAAAGTATATTCAACGTCGACCAATTTCATTTCAAGATTATGAGCAGCAATTTTTTTCTCACAAATCCCGAAAGCAACCTTTTCTTTTTGGTGGTTTTCTTCCTGATGTTCAAGATCCTCTTTTGTGGCGATACGAATCAGTTTTTTAAGCGGCTGAACCACATGGGAATCCTCTATATGCCGGTTTTCCATGGCGACTTCCCCGCATTCGGTGCAGCGGGTAGTTTCTACGACTGCCATGTCTCCAAGATGGACAATTTGTCCGTCTGGATCAAAATAATAAATTTTGCCCTGATTTTTAAAACGAATGCCAATTACTTCGGCCATAAATTCTCCTTTTTCCGGCTATCACCGGAGATAATTTCTAAAAATTATTTTCTGCTGAGTTACTCAATTTCATTCTTCCCCAGAAAAAATCAAAGAAGCAAAATGAGTCAATAGCAGAGGAACATTTGCATTGCGGTGCAGTGCATTTTGTTCTTCCTGTGCAATGCGAACAAAAGAGAACAGCTTTGCCTTTGTCAACCCTTTAGAGAGAAGCTTTGCGCTTTCCATATCACAGAGCGGTTTTCCGCCGCATCTGAGGATTAAAGCATCCCGAAAAAGCAGGATCATATCATGAAAAATGGTATCTGTATGGGGTTTATCTCGAAAAAGCTGCGCACATTCGCACAAAAATCCAAATTCATCGCCATGACAGATCTTTTCACAAAGTGTTTTACTTAATGAATCCGGCTGGGAAATTTTTGTTTCCAGACGGAAAGTCTGTACGCGGGAACGAATAGTGGGCAAAAGTGCAGAAGCATTTTCTGCAGTCAGAAAGAACTGGACCGCAGAAAACGGTTCTTCCAGCGTTTTTAAAAGCGCGTTTTGTGCTTGCTCGCTGAGATTTTGGGCATCTGCCAGAATATAGACTTTGCAGGCAGCCTCGTTAGGACGAATTGCAGCATCAGAGCGCAGGAATGTAATGGATTCTTTGTGAAATGACCGCGCACCGCCTTCTCCTGAGAGCAGAGAAATATCCGGGTGGCAGTCCAAAAGTGCTTTTTTGCATCCGGCACAGTGGCCGCATGGACGCGCAGTATCATCCGTGCAGACACAGGCAGCAGAGAGCAGCTTTGCAATTGGCAGGGTAGAATCCGAGGTTCCCTCTAAAAGGACTGCATGAGGGAATCGGCCGTTTTCAAAAGCATCTTCTAAATCCTGCCGAAACCTTTGGGAACCGATGCTTTCCGGAAGAAGCAGTTTCATAAAGGCTGCTCAGACCTTTTGAAAGCGGTCGACATCGAGCACAAAGACGGTTGCACCGCCAACTGTAACCTCGATGGGGAAGGAAGAGTACATACCAACGTCCATCGTGGTGGCGCTGGGAACAAGCTGCGTGCGGCGGCTGCTCTGAGAAGCAATCAGTTTGATCACGTGATCAACTTTATCGTCGTCTGTACCAATCATAAGAGTGGTATTTCCCGCTTTTAAGAATCCGCCGGTTGTCGAGAGCTTTGTTACCTGAAAGCGCTCTTTGGTTAGACTGCGGTTTACTGCAGGGGCGTCGTCATTGCTCACAATAGCCAGAATCAGTTTCATTTAAAATACCCTCCGTATCTCTCTGAAAAATTATGTTAAAAAATCTAGTAATATTATAACACTTTTACAGTAGAAAAGCCATAGTCCTTTAAAAGAGAAGCGGCTTGTGGCAGAATTAATTCACCGGGCATGACAATCGGAATTCCGGGCGGACAGGGACAAGCTGCCTCAGCACAGATAGCGCCGACCGATTCTTCTACCGGGAGTTCATGATTTTCGGATAAGACTGCTTCACGAAGCGGCAGCACGACCGGTGGAAGCTCTTCTAATTCCGGCAGATCCGAATCCGAAGGAATTGTCTTCTTTTGAGGAAGTTCTGAAAACAATTCCAGTGCTTTTTTGACTCGCTCAAAATCTTCCGGTTGGTTCCACGGGGTTGCGATCAGCACACAGTAGCGGCTGTCTGCCATTTCGGGTTCCACCCCATTTTTTCGCAGAAATTCGGCAAGCTCTTCGCCGGAATAGCCGTGGAAAGAAGCATCCAGTGTTAACCGAGTTGGATCATCACTAATAGAAGGGATCGAAAGAGAAGTGGCTTTTTCTTTTAGTTTAAAGATGGCTTCTTGTACCGGCCCAAAAGCGTCCGGATGCTCATAAAGCCATTTTACAGTGAGATCGATACTTGCCATGATCGGATAAGAAGGACTGGTAGAGCCAAAAAGCGCCATAGCACTCTTGGCGTTCTTTAAAAATTGTTCGTCTCCAATTTGAAGCAGGGCACCGCCGGTCAAAACGCCGAGCGTCTTGTGGACAGAATCGGCGGTCATCGAAGCACCTAGATGAAGAGGATGGAGATCAGGCTTGGTAAAGGCCAGATGAGAGCCGTGCGCATTATCCACCAGGAGCGGAATTCCTTTTTCTTTGCAGGCTTTTGCGAGAGCTGGAATATCGAGTACTCTGCCGTAATAATCCGGGCTGGTCACATAGCAGGCGTTTACCTGTACCGGAGACTGCAGATAGAGCAGCAGCTCCTGAGGCTTTACCCATACGGGTTCCAGTCCTAAAAGAGCCATGGCGTTTACCGCGGAACGGTGGATTCTGCGGGAACAGAGTACCTTGCCTTTTTCCGGACAGGCGAGGTGAAGCATCGTCTGAATACAAAGTGTGCAGCCGTCAGTCGAAAAAAGGGTGCGCTTTGCGCCAAAGAGATGGGCAGCGTTCTGTTCGGCTTCTAGAATAGGGCCGCAGGCGTCATAAAGACTGTCGGTATCCGGAAGTTCCGTTAAATCAAGAGAAAGCAGGTCTTTTGGCAGAAAAGCATTTTTGTGGCCGGGCGTATGAAAAGATGACCGTCCTAGAGAAAGATGACGGCGTAATGCGTTATAAAGGGGAGAATCAGCCATCCTTAAAGCTCCTTTCGAAATAAGTAGGGAATTCTAAAAATCAGTTTTGAGGATTGCCATCTGCTGGGGATTCTAATTCGTCCAGTGTGAGTCGATAGCTCGGCAAAAACTCCTCCAAAAAGGCTTCGGCTTCAGGCAGATGCATCGCGTGGATCGAAGAGAGCAGCGTTTCTTTTGCTTTGCTGAATTCCAGACTTCCGGTTCCGGTTTCCTCTGTACATTTGATGAGAGCGCTGAGCTTGTCCGCAGCTTTTACCAGCGGACGCAGTTCCTCATCTCCCGGAGCATCCTGCAGAAAGAGCGTGTGGTAGTCTCCCTGCAGCTCTTTTGGAAGAAGAGAAAGAAGCCTCCCGGCAGCATCATGCTCGACTTCTTTATAAGCAGACTGAATTTTCTGGTTGCCATATTTCACCGGGGTCGGAAGATCACCGGTTAAAATTTCGGTGCAGTCGTGAAAAAGGGCCAGTGTGGCAGCCCGCTCCGGATTGACGTGACCACCGAAACGCCGGTTGCGCAGAAGGCAAAGGGCATGTGCGAGAACGGCAGTTTCATAACTGTGTTCGCAGAGATTTTCGGGGCGGGAGTTACGCATTAGACCCCAGCGGTGAATATATTTCATACGGGAAAGCATCGCAAAAAAATGGAACAAAAGGATTCCTCCTGTCGAAAAAATTCCGCTTAAAGCGGGCGCTTTTATGGTACCACCAACGGAACCAATTTGGCAATGCTTTCAGCTTAAAAAAGCAGAAGAAAAGGGCCCGTATTTTCACAAAAGCTTCCTGGAAACAACGCTTTTTTTTCCTTCAGAATGTGTTATAATATTCCAGTATCAATCATTCTTTTAAGGAGGATTAAGCCTTTGAAGCGCTTGAGTTTAGAACAGAAGCCCTATCTTCTACGTGCGCTGCTCTATGGGATGCTAACGGCGGCAGTGCTTTTTCTTCCATTTATCATTTATGATAAAGGATATTTTTTATTTTACGGTGATTTTAATGTACAGCAGGTACCGTTTTATCAGATGTGTCACGATGCTATCCGCAGCGGAAATGTTAAATGGAGTTGGACAACCGATCTCGGAGCTAATTTTGTTGGATCCTATAGCTTCTATCTTTTGGGGAGTCCCTTCTTTTGGCTGACCATTCCATTTCCAAGCCAAGCAGTACCATATTTGATGGGTCCCCTTTATATTCTGAAATTTGGCTGTGCCGCAATGAATGGTTCTATTTACATACGCCGGTATGTCCATTCTTCAGAAGGCGCGATCCTTGGCGGAATGCTGTATGCTTTTTCCGGATTTGCCGTTTATAATGTGTTTTTTAATCATTTTCATGAAGCGATCGTCTTTTTCCCATTGCTTCTATGGTCTTTGGACGAATACATGTACCACCGTCGACGCGGCGTCTTTGCATTTTTCGTTTTTGTCACGGCTTTCATTAATTATTATTTCTTTGTGGGAATGGTCACTTTCCTCTTGATTTATTGGCTGCTCAGATTCTTTCAAAAAGATTGGAGGATTTCTGCAAGAGACTTTGGATTTTTGGCGCTGGAGGCGGTCTTGGGCGTCCTTTGTGCCTGTGCCATTCTTTTGCCCACGATCCTTTGCATTGTTCAGAATCCGCGTGTCAATAGCCCTTCGCAGGGGTGGTATGCGTTGCTTTATGATAATGAACAGCGGTATCTGCATATTCTTTCCTGCTTTTTCTTCCCTCCGGATCTTCCTGCCCGCGCGAACTTTACACCGGATTCCAACAGCCAATGGGCTTCGCTCGGCGCATGGCTTCCGCTGTTTAGCATGACCGGGGTTATCGCATTTTTACAAAGAAAAAAGAAGAATTGGCTTAAAACTCTGCTTTTTATTCTTTTTTTCATGACAATGGTGCCTGTGCTTAACAGCGCATTCCAACTTTTTAACAGCAGTTATTATGCTCGTTGGTTTTATATGATCACCTTGATGATGAGTCTCGCGACGGTGCAGAGTTTGGAGCTTTCCGATGTGGACTGGCTTAGGGCAATCAAATGGACAATCGGCATCACGCTGGGAATTTCACTGCCAATTGGATTTATGGTGAAAAAAGTTACCAGCGGGGAAGAAGCCACTTGGAGCTACGGACTGGAAAAATATCCGAGTCGGTTCTGGCCGTATGTAGCTATTGCACTTTTGAGCCTGCTTTTGCTGCTCCTTATTTTCCATGAGTATCGGAAAAACCGCCGTCGCTTTATGAAAATGGCGATTTTTGGAGCTGCTTGTATTTCGGTTGTTTATGGCTGGTTCTTTATCACAACAGGAAAAACACAGGGCGATGACACCCACAATGAACTGATTCCCTATGCGTTAAATGGAGGAAAAGATATTAACCTTCCCTATTCAGATATTTTTTCTCGGATAGATGTCTATGATGGAATGGATAATCTGCCGATGTATTGGCAGATGCCGACAATACAGGCTTTTCATAGTATTGTACCGGGAAGTGTGATGGACTTTTATCCTACGATTGGTGTTAAGCGCGATGTTGCCAGCCGTCCGGATACAAAAGTTTATGCGCTGCGCAGTTTTACCAGCTGTCGCTGGCTGTTTGATCCGACTACCCGTGGACAGAATTTTGTGGATTCTGCAACCAATCAAACTCGCATGCCGGGCTGGACTTATATTACGAACGAAAACGGCAGTAATATTTATGAAAATGAATATTTTATTCCAATGGGGTTCAGTTATCAAAAATTCATCACACGCGCGGAATATAATGAACTTTCAGAATCACAGCGTTGTTTGGTCCTGTTAAAGGCGATTGTCCTGCCAGATGATAAAGCAGTTGCCATCGCTCAGCAGAGTGGGCTTACACATTTGGATTCTCCTCAGTTGGCGGATTTCTCTCAGCAGAGCTATTTTAAAGACTGCGTCGAGCGTGCGGCAGGAGCCTGTACATCGTTTACAACCGATAATAATGGATTTTCAGCGGTTGCGAAGTCGAGCACTGACCGGTTGATTTTCTTTAGCGTTCCCTATGAGAGCGGGTGGAGTGCGACCGTAAACGGTCAATCGGCTGAAATTGAAAAAGCCAATATTGGGTTTATGGCGGTTAAAGTACCAGCCGGTGAGGCACAAATTCGGTTTAATTATGAAACCCCCGGTTTAAAGATTGGTGTTCTTCTTTCGATTGCGGGATTTTTAATTTTAGGAGTTTATGTCTTTCGCAGCCGTCAAAGGAAAAGATGGATCGAACAACAAAGAAAATTAGATAAAGGAGTTTAAAAATGCCAACGGTTTATTTTGTAATTCCATGTTATAACGAAGAAGCAGTTTTGCCGGAAACGGTGAAAGAGCTGACAAAAGTTTTAGAAGGAATGGAAGAACATGGCTTAGCAGACCAAAAGAGCCGGATGCTCTTTGTAGATGATGGCAGCCGCGATAAAACGTGGGAGCTGATTTCTAAATATCATGAAGGAAATCATTGGGTGAGCGGGCTGAAGCTTTCTCATAACCGCGGACATCAAAATGCACTGCTTTCTGGATTGATGACAGCGAAAGAAGTAGCAGATTGTGCAATCAGTCTGGATGCCGATTTGCAGGACGATGTAAATGTTCTGCCGCAGTTTGTGCAAAAGTATCTGGAAGGCTGCGATGTGGTTTACGGTGTACGCAATAAGCGTGAGACGGATACTTTCTTTAAAAGGACGACGGCTGAAGGCTTTTATAAGGTCATGCAGAAGCTGGGCGTAGATATTGTGTTTAACCATGCGGATTATCGTTTGATGAGCGCCCGAGCATTGGAAGCACTTTCTGAGTATAAAGAGGTCAATCTTTTCCTACGCGGAATTGTGCCTTTGATTGGGTATAAGAGCGACTATGTCTACTATGACCGTCATGAGCGGTTTGCAGGGGAGAGTAAATATCCGCTGAAAAAGATGATTTCGTTTGCGGTGGATGGGATTACCTCTTTTAGCGTAAAACCACTGAAAATCATTTCAAACTTAGGCATTTTGGTTTCGGTTTTGAGCATTTTTGGATTGCTCTATGCACTGATTTCTCATTTTACAGGGAATGCTGTTTCCGGCTGGACGGCAATTGTCTGTTCTATCTGGCTGCTGGGAGGAATTCAGATGCTGTGTCTTGGCGTAGTTGGTACTTATGTCGGCAAAATTTACAGTGAAGTAAAGGGACGTCCGCGTTTTAAGATCGAAACGCTTCTCGATGACAACACGGATAAAATATGTGGAGATAAACACCAGTGATTTTCAAAAGGGAAAAATAATAGAAAGGAAAGTTTAAAAATTGACAACTATAAAACGATTTAGTAAGAACCCAAAAATAGTTTGTCTGGTTTTTCTGACCTTTTTTATTTGTCTAATGCTTCAGCATTGGCAGGTGTTTTATTATTTTGATGATTTTGGCTATGCAAGTTTAAGCTATCGTTATACGGAGCCAAATGCCAGTGCAATGAATTATAATTTATCACAGATTTTTGATTACCTTGGACACCATTATCAAATTTGGGGTGGAAGGGTTGTTTCATTTTTTCAGTGTATTGTTTTGATGCGCGGGGGGTTGCCTCTTATTAGAACAGTACAGTCTATTGTAATTACGCTGATTTTTGCTTGCATTTATAAAATTAGTCAGACGGATGGTGAAACGAAAAGAACTTTTTTTCTGGCGCTGATGGTGTGTGCACTTTATGGGACCCTGAGTATCTCTGTTCAAGCTGTCGGTACCTATTGGTTTTCGGCTTCTGTACTCTATATTTTTCCATTTTTTTATCTTTTGGTAGGAATGTTGTGTTATAAAAAAGCACTTTTTCAGTACCGTGGGAAAGCAGAATGGAAAAATTATTTTCTAGCAATGTTTTTATTGTTTTTGGCTGCCTTCTCTATGGAACAGAGCGGATTTGCAGCAATTGTTACAGTGGTAGCCTTTTCTGCTTGCGCTCTTTGGAAGAAAAAAGATAAGTCCCTTTTAAAAAAAATTATTCCAATGATATTGGTAACGGTTACAGGTTTTATTATTTTGATAATAGCACCGGGAAATGCCATTCGAAAAGCTCATCCTTTTTATGCGGATTATTATAATCTTCCATTTTTAAATCAAATAAAAGTTAGTTTTACGAGAGTCTTTTATTATACTTATTCTGATAAAACAAAACTGTTTTGTATAGTCTTTTCACTTGCAGCGCTCGGGATGGCGTTTGCTAATGAGGTGCATATTCAATTTCAAAAAGAAGGAAAATTACGCAACTTTTCATGGGTTGTTAATGCCCTTACGATTGGGTTAAGTCTTTTTTACATTTTTCGCGTTTCGTTTATGACGGAAGGAGCCTTTATTTCCAACAGTCAGTTTTTGGATAGTTGTTTGGGCTTCCTTTATACGATTTGTATCTTTTGGTCAGTAACACAATATTTATTTCAAAAAAACACCCATACAGATCTTTTTATCTGGTGTATATTTCTCGGTGGATATGGCTCTATGGCAGTGCTGATGGTTGTTCCAGAATTTACCTATCGGAATCTGCTTTTCTTTTCTTACGCTACATTCCTATTAGTTGCTCGAGTTATATGTGATGCGTTTAGATGGTTGGAGAGAAAAGACTGGAAATTCAATCAATTAGCAATCCTTTTATTTTGTCCGTTGTTGATTTGTTCGGCTGTTAATTTAGTAGATATTTATTTAGGCTATCGTACAAATGGAAAAGTGTTAAAATACGACGAAAGAGTCATGAAACAAGTACAGGAGAAGCGGAAAAATGGACAGGATATTCAAACTGTAAAAATTTTTAAAATTCCTCTTTCAGATTACGGAATTGATACAGCGGTTCCTAACGAATGGACAAGGCAATATTATGGGCTGCCTAAAGAGTTTTATTTTCAATTTGTTGATTATGATGCAAATGAATTTAAACAGGCTGTATCTGATTTGGAAAATTCCAATGGATAATTTATAAAAATCAATTATGCTTTTTAAGATATTTTTTAAAGAAAATCATATAAATTAATACATTAAAGGTTACTCTTTAGGAAAATATGTTTTTTACACGATCAACCATTGAATAAAGGGAGGAGTCCCTATGAGGGAAAAAAGGATAACAGATTTTATTTTTCCGATTGGTCTGCTTGTTTTGAATCTGATGTTGATTGGTTTGCTTTTATGGCCGTCCGCGGCGAAATTATTTGTAAATCCATGGGTGATAGTAGCATTTGTGGGTTATTTTGTACTTTCGTTTTTTTTAACACGGGGGCAGAAGAAAAAACAGACACAAGAAAAAAACATAAAATCAATAAAAATTTTGTATCTGGTGAATGAATGCTTGGGGTTTATTGTTTTAGCGATTTTATTAACAGAACCATACCTCCATTAATCATTGTTGTAATGGAGAAGGCTGTTATAAAAGGGCTATGAAACCTGATCTTATTAGAGAGAGAAGAAATTCTATGCAATAACAATTAGACAAGACAAAAAGTTTATGGTATCTATGTGCGCTGCTCTGCTTTCTTTGCGGGCTTATTTTTGCATGTAGTGCGATGCTTGTAACACTTAAAATGTATTCGATCTCCATTCCAATGGGAAAGGTTGGGATGGTAATTGGCTTAATTGGTGTCATTTTATATTGGATCATAATAGGAGGAGCACCAGCAGCAGCAAACACAAAAGAAAAGCGGGAAAAGTTTAAGCAGGATATATGGGTCAGACGTTCTATATTGTCTTTGAAAATTTGCCTTGAAATTGCGTTGGTAGCGCTCCTAATCCGAAGACCTTAAAGTACATCGTATCTATTTTGCTTTTCAGAGTTTTTAATTAAAATAAAAAACAAAAAAGAAAGGCCGATTAAAAATCGGTCTTTCTTTTTTGCTCGTTAGAGCAGTTTTGAAAAAAATAGAGGAAAAATCGGCAGGCGGTAAAAAGGCCTACCAAGACGTTATCTTGTATTGGGAATGGATATAATCAGACCTTAAACCGGTTTTGTTCAAAATCGGTTTGAATCTCTTTCAAAAGATCCGGAATAGTGAGAATGTCACAGACAGTTCCGGCAAGGGTTTTTGCTCCGACCAAAATGGCCAAATGAGCGTCCTCATTTTTACCGCAGTCCACAAAGGTTTGGGTATGGCTGCTGGTACCGGAAGGAACAAATTTCACACGAATACAACAGCCGGGAACTTTGCTCATTACGTTGCCGAAATCGGTGCTGCCGGTTTTCTCACGGGCGGGGGCGATCCCTGGTGCATGACAGGCTGCCGCATTGGCCATGACGAGATCATTCAGCCGCAAAGCTGGAATTTTGCCCATTAAAGTCTTGGTCTTGACAAATTCGCAGCTCACATCTGCCATCATGGCGGCTCCTTTTATCAGTTTTTCAAATCGTCCACAGACTTCCTGCATCACATCGGTGCTGTAGCTGCGAACGCAGAAGGTGCCGACTGCATGATCCGGAACAACGTTTTCAGGGCCTGGAAGCTGCGCGATCGTGTAATGTAACCGCACGTCGTCTCTCACATGCTCCCGTAAGAACTCTACGCCTTGAAAACTCATCAGAAGCGCATCTAACGCACTGCGGCCGCGTTCCGGAGCAAGTGCCGCATGGGCGCTGACGCCGTGGAAGGTGACCGTGTAATCAGTCAAGGCCATACTTTTTATATCGACACAGGTGTCTGGACCGCCGTGCATCATCAGAGCGACATCAATGTCAGAAAAATATCCGGCGTTCTGTAGACTAACTTTTGCACTGCGCGTTTCTTCCGCGGGGGTGCCATAGACAACGAGAGAGAAGTTTTCACTTGGACATGCTTCTTTTAGCGCAATGGCAGCGGCACAGATGCCGGGGCCCTGCAGATGATGGCCACAGGCGTGTCCCATGCCTGGCAAAGCATCATATTCACACAAAAGTCCGATACGCGGACCGCCGTTTCCGTGGCGATAAACAGCACGAAAGGCGGTGGGCCATTCACCTAAACCGATTTCTACTTCAAAACCATGCTTTTTTAAGTAATCGGTCAGCAGTGCACAGGCTTTTTCTTCATGCCCGTCATATTCCGGATTGTCATGAATAAAATCAGCCATATCAAACAAATTATTACGCTGTTCATCAATAAGTTTATAAAGGGTCTCTTTCATTTTATAGGGCTTCCTTTAAATAAAATATTTAGAAAATTAAAATTACATTGGACCATAATTCATCATTTGGGCGATAACGGCCAATACGCTGCCTGCGGCGAACCATACCAAGAACAGTTTCCACATGAATTTCATCCAACGGTCATAAGGGACATTGCCGGCACTTAAAATGCCCATCAACGCAGTGGAAGTGGGGAGAACGTAGTTGCAGAAACCATCGCCGAAGTTGAAAGTCAGAATGCAGGTTTGCCGGGTGACATGAAGTAGATCAGCCAGAGGGGCCATGATAGGCATAACCGCTGCTGCCTGGCCGCTTCCGCTGGTCAAAACCACGTTGATCAGGGTATTGGCAAACAGCATACCTACACTTAGAAGTGTTGGGGGCAGACCACCGAGCATGGTTGTCATACTGTGAACGATGGTATCTGTGATGCCGCCGGCGGCCAAAATCGCGCCGATACTGCGGGCCATGCCGATGATAAAGCCCGCACCGAGCATCTTTTTACAGCCAGCCAAAAATTCAGTGCAGATCTTATTGGCACTAAATCCAGCTAGAATGCCAATTACCACTGCTAGTACCAAAAATACGGCCGACTGTTGTGAAAAGCTCCAATTTAGATTGGTGCAGCCATAGACGATGACTCCCAGTGCAACGATCAGAGCTGCAATAGAAAGACTTTTACGAACGTCCATATGGCCGAAGTCATCGAGGTTTGCCTTTTTAAATTCACTCTGTTTATCTAGGTCGTACATGGGGCTGGCGGTAGGATCTTTCTGGATCTTTTTTGCATAACGAACCAGCCATAAGCAAGTAATAATATAGAATACCACAAAGCAAACCCAGCGGTAACCAATGCCGCTGTAAGGAGGCAGTCCGGCAATCTTTTGTGCCACCAGCGTGGTGCTGACATTTAGGGTGCCGGTGGAGAAGCCGATGGCGCCGCCCAGCAGAATAATTCCAACACCTACGATACTATCCAGCCCAAGGCTGAGGGCAAGCATGACCATAATTGGGGCAAATCCAATAAATGTATTTACGGCCTGCGTGGTACAGATCAGGGCAAATACAAGCATTAGCAACGGAACGAAAATTTCTACCCGTTGGCTGTATTTGCGTGCGACCTTTGCAACCAGCGCCTGCAAGGCTCCTGCACTGGTAAGCATGTAAATCGCACCACCACTAAATAACACCACCAAGATCAGATCTGCATTGTCAACGAAGGCTTTGACAATAGTAAAAGGGACCGATAGCGGATTGACCGATGTGCTATCCACATAAGAGAAATTGTCTGCATTTACGACTTTTATGCCGTTGCCATTATCATACCGTTCGTACTTACCGCTGGGAATGACCCAAGTCAAAAGTACCGCTGCCAAGATGATGATAAGCAGGATGACAAAGGTATGAGGCATTTGAAAAGATTTTTTGGGCTTTGTTTTTTCCGCTTTTTCCAACATAATTCCAACTCCTTTTTTGTATTGAGCCTTGCTATCACCTGTTTTCTCAATTATAATAAAGTAAAAAAAGAAAGACAAAACAATTATTTTTATAAATATCATTGATAAAAGCTATGATTTTAAAAAGGGGGGACGAGCAAGATGAATCTAAAAGAACAGGAATATATGTTGGCGCTGGGTCGCCACGGCAGCCTGACCGGTGCCGCACAGGAGCTGTGGATTACCCAGCCAACACTGAGTGTTTTCCTCAATCGTCTGGAAAAGAGCATGGGGGTCCAGCTTTTTCAAAGGGTTGGGAAAAGGCTGGTGCCAACGGCTGCGGGGCGCGAATACTTGGTTTGTGCACATCAGATGGAACTGATGAAGATGGATTTTGATAGGAAGCTTTCTCAATTTGTGAGAGGAGATCGAGGAGTTCTGCATGTGGGCAGTATGCGTCACCGCAATTTGTATTTATTTCCACGTCTCATCCGTAATTTCCAGAATATTTATCCGGGAATCCAGGTCATTTTGTATGATTCTAGTCCAACAGATTTGGAGAAAATGCTGAAAGATGGCGATTTAGATCTGATACTGACGAATCAGCCGGTCGAAAATCCATCCCTTTCTGTGCATCCCATTTATGAGGATCATCTAGGGATAGTTTTGGGTGCCGCTAGAGTCGCTAAACTGAGACATCACGAAAAATGGGAACGCAATATGCAGTATTTGGATCTGCGAGTGGTGCAGGATGATTTGTTTTATATTTTGCCGCGTCCGCATTCTGTACGGCTGATTGCCGAAAATGCGTTTCATTATGCAGGAATTCATCCTGCCCATGTGCGAGAGGTGAGTAATATTGACTTGGGATGTCAGCTAGCGGCGGAAAATCTGGGGGCAGCATTTACAATGGAAAGCTATTACCGCTATTTTAGTTACCCAAAACCGACAAAATGTTTTTTTGTGGGGGACCCAAAGCTAAATATCAAGTGGAGTATCGCTTTTCGAAAAAAAGCCACAGTACCTTCTTATATGAAAGATTTTATGGAGCTTTTGAAAGAACAGATGCGGGATGTAAATCTAAGGGAATTTTACAGCCGATGAAAAGAGTTTTTTCCTTTTGCTATGAGACTAAAAAATAAGTCTATCGGAGGAGATTTCTCGATAGACTTATTACTTATAAATTCTATTTTATTACTTTTTTCCTTTTCTGATTGGATAAAAGCGGCTGTATGACGAAGGCTCAATAACAGCTAATTCAGCTGTAGAATTTTTCAGTCAATTGCGAATTGGTTTCATGATTTACTGTAACAAATCGACGCTATGTTGTGCATAGTGATCTTTATTGGCAGATAGCGGAGATTCGTATGCTTCTGTTGGGAGCGGTTCATTCTATTTTTCGTGCGACTTCGATTCTTCTATTAAAACTCTGTTTTACGTTGTTATTTTCGCCATACCATTTTATTGACAATGCCAGTATAGCTTTGAATAATTTTCACCACTTTTGTCGATACGTTTTCCTCGGTGTAGTATGGCACAGGGATACCGTAGTCACCGTTCTGATTCATCTCAACAGCGGTGTTGACCGCTTGCAACAAACTGTTTTCATCAATACCGGCAAGGATGAAGCCAGCTTTGTCAAGTGCTTCGGGACGCTCGGTACTTGTTCTTATGCAAATTGCCGGGAAAGGATGCCCGACAGAGGTAAAAAAGCTGCTCTCCTCTGGAAGTGTGCCGGAATCGGAAACGACAGCGAATGCGTTCATCTGCAAATGATTGTAATCATGGAAGCCCATCGGCTCATGCATGATGACGCGCTTGTCCAGCTTGAATCCAGTTGCTTCAAGGCGCTTTTTGGAACGCGGGTGGCAGGAATAAAAAATCGGCATATCGTATTTTTCTGCCATTTTATTAATCGCGGTGAACAGGCTCGTAAAGTTCTTTTCGGTGTCGATGTTTTCTTCCCGGTGAGCAGAGAGAAGAATATACTTGTGCGGTTCGAGCTTTAGCTTTGTCAGAATATCGCTAGATTCAATCTCGGCAAGGTTTTGGTGAAGCACCTCCGCCATGGGGGAGCCGGTCACGTAAGTGCGCTCTTTAGGCAGCCCGCATTCGGCAAGATAGCGGCGCGCGTGCTCGGAGTACGCCATATTGACATCACTGATAATATCCACAATACGGCGGTTTGTTTCTTCGGGCAGACATTCGTCCTTGCAGCGATTCCCGGCTTCCATGTGGAAAATTGGAATGTGCAGCCGTTTTGCTGAAATCGCCGACAAACAGGAGTTAGTATCACCGAGAATCAGCATGGCGTCCGGCTTGATCTGTGTCATGAGCTTGTAGGAGCAGTTGATTATATTGCCAATCGTCTCGCCGAGATCGTCGCCAACTGCGTCCATGTAAACATCCGGATCGGAGATCTTCAGATCGTGAAAAAATACGCCGTTAAGGTTGTAGTCATAATTTTGCCCAGTGTGCGCCAGGATACAGTCAAAATATTTGCGGCATTTGGTAATAACAGCGGCAAGGCGGATGATCTCCGGCCGTGTGCCGACAATAATCAGTAGCTTTAATTTGCCGTTATTTTTGAATTGAATATTGGAATAATCTTTTTTTATATTCATGGTTCTTTTGACTTCCTTTGTTCATTTTTGTGTTGAAATGCAGAAGTCTACACTGCATCATAACATTCCATGTGGCTTTTCTCATACTGGTTCCCCAAATGTATCAGGGTAATTTTGGTTAAACTGTTCATTTGCCCACATGACGGTTATAAGATTTTCTGTGTCGGACAAGTTGATGATGTTGTGTGTGTAGCCGGGCAGCATATGAACCGCTTTTATTTCATCACCGTTGACTTCAAAGCTTAAGATTTCATCTGTACCGATTTTTCGTTCTTGAATCAATCCGTGACCAGCAACGACAATAAAGAATTCCCATTTGCTGTTATGCCAATGCTGCCCTTTTGTGATGCCTGGCTTTGAAATGTTAACACTGAACTGCCCACAACTTGCTGTTTTGAGCAATTCGGTAAAACTTCCGCGTGCGTCTGCATTCATGTGAAGTGGGAAAGCAACCTTTTCAGCCGGAAGATAGGACAAATAGGTAGAGTACAGTTTTTTAGCAAAGCTGCCCTCTGGAATTTCCGGCATGACAAGTGTTTCAGGCTGTGCTTTAAAGCTATCCAGCAAATCGACGATTTCACCGAGCGTGACGTGATGTGTTATCGGGACAGCGCAGTATTTTCCACTGTCGTTCAAAACAGTGTTTACGCCGTCAAATTCGCAATGGTGCTCTTTACCTTCCAACGCATCAAGCATTTCTGAGACAAGATCATCAATATAAAGCAGTTCCAGCTCTGTTGAGCGGTCGTTGACGATGATCGGCAAATCGTTTGCCATGTTGTAGCAGAATGTGGCGACGGCGCTATTGTAATTTGGTTTGCACCATTTTCCGAACAAATTTGGAAAGCGGTAGACAAGCACCTTCGCACCAGATTCTGTGGCATAGTCAAAGAATAAATTTTCGCCTGCCAGTTTGGACTTGCCGTAATTGCTTGTCCCATACCGACCAATCAATGTTGCCTGAATGGACGAAGAGAGCATAACAGGGCAAGTGTTTTTATGCTTTTTCAGCGTGTCGAGAAGTGTACTTGAAAAGCCAAAGTTGCCCTCCATAAACTCTGAGTTATTTTTTGGGCGGTTGACACCGGCGAGGTTGAATACAAAGTCGGCATTAGCGCAGTATTCGTCAAGCAAGGATACTTCTGTGTTGAGATCGTATTCATAGATTTTGTCAATTTTAAGGCTTGGGCGAGTTTTGTCTTTTCCATCACGCAGATTTTTAAGTGCGCAACAAAGATTTTTTCCGACAAAGCCTTTGGCCCCGGTAACAAGTATATTCATATCATTTTCCCCATTTTGCAAGCTTGTCCTGTATGTAAGCAAGTGAAGCAATTTTTTCCTTGGTCTCTTCGACATTAAGAATTTTTGTGTTATTGGAATTGAATTCAGTAATGGTATTCCTATGTTCATCACCTTTACTAAAGTATTTGTCGTAGTTTAATCCGCGATTGTCAGCTGGGACTCTATAAAAATCTCCCATATCGATTGCTTTAGCACATTCTTCATTAGTAAGCAACGTTTCATACATCTTTTCACCATGACGAATGCCGATGATTTTAATTTTACTCTTATGTGCTGTGTCAAATAATTCCAAAACTGCCTTAGCCTGCGTTTCTAAGGTGCAGGACGGAGCCTTCTGAATCAATAAATCACCATTTTGTCCATGTTCGAAGGCGAAAAGTACAAGGTCAATTGCTTCCTCAAGTGACATGATAAAGCGAGTCATATTTGGTTCAGTTATCGTAACAGGGTTTCCTGCACGTATCTGTTCTATCCAAAGGGGAATAACGCTACCACGTGAACACATAACATTCCCATAGCGCGTACAGCATATCTTGGTCTTATCCGAATTGCGTGATTTAGCAACAGCAACCTTTTCTTCAATTGCTTTTGTAATACCCATAGCGTTGATCGGATATGCTGCTTTGTCTGTTGATAAGCAAATGACAGACTTAACACCTTCATCGATTGCCGCAGTAAGGACGTTTTCTGTGCCGATCACATTGGTGCGGACAGCCTCCATCGGAAAAAATTCGCAGGACGGTACCTGCTTTAATGCTGCTGCGTGAAATATGTAATCAACACCGTGCATGGCATTTTTTACTGATTGCAGGTTACGCACATCACCAATATAGAACTTGATTTTATCAGCAACATCCGGCATCTTTGCCTGAAAATCGTGGCGCATATCATCCTGCTTTTTCTCGTCACGGGAAAAAATACGGATTTCGCCAATGTCAGTTTTAAGGAAACGATTCAATACAGCATTTCCGAAAGAACCTGTACCACCAGTGATCATCAAGGTTTTATTTGTAAACAGTCCCATATTCATCCCTCCAAAATATCAGCGATTCTTTTACATGCAAATCCGTCACCATAAGGATTGCTTGCTTTACTCATTGCATTGTAAGCTGTTTGATTTTCCAAAAGTAATTTGAAATTGTCATATATGTCTTGCTCATCTGTTCCTACAAGCTTCAAAGTACCGGCACGGATCCCTTCCGGACGCTCAGTCGTATCGCGCATTACAAGTACAGGTTTACCAAGTGATGGGGCTTCCTCTTGAATTCCACCACTGTCTGTAAGGATCATATAACAGCGTGAGAGAAAATTGTGAAAGTCCAGTACATCGAGAGGTTCGATGATATGAATTCTGTCGCAGTCGCCCAGTTCTTCGTTAGCCTCTTCACGCACAACTGGGTTCATATGTATCGGATAAATCGCCTTGACATTCGGATGCTCATCCATAATCCGTCGGATTGCGCGGAACATATGATGCATTGGTTCGCCGAGATTTTCACGACGATGGGCCGTTATCATAATCAGTCGGCTGCCAGATGCCCAGTCCAATTCCGGATGAGAATAATCTGCTCTGACCGTTGTTTTTAATGCATCAATTGCAGTATTTCCAGTGATATATATGCTGTCTGGATTCTTTCCTTCCTTCACAAGGTTGTTTCGGGAAAGTTCGGTAGGTGCAAAGTTGTACCGGCTGATAATGCTGACTGCCTGCCGATTGAATTCTTCCGGATACGGACTGTAAATGTTGTAAGTACGAAGTCCGGCTTCGACATGACCGACCTGGATTTGCAGGTAGAAGCAGGCAAGCGCGGTCACAAAAGCTGTCGAGGTGTCTCCATGAACAAGAACAACATCAGGATTCACTTCTTCGAGCACCGTTTTAATCTTCCCCAAAATATTAGTTGTGATGTCAAACAATGTCTGTTTATCTTTCATGATGGAAAGATCGTAATCAGGAATCACATGAAATATATTTAAAACCTGATCGAGCATTTGTCTGTGCTGGCCTGTTACACAGACTACTGTTCTAATGCTTTTTCGCTTTTTCAGTTCATTTACGAGCGGACACATTTTTATTGCTTCTGGTCGTGTGCCAAAAACAAGCATGATTGTTTTCATAACATGTTATCCTTCCAAAAATTGATTAATCATTTTAGAGAATTTAGAGTTGTCCTCTACAACGGTATTTAAAAATTTTTTGCTGCATATCTGCATTTTTTTACGGTCAAAATCGCAAAATTGTTTATAAAGTTTATCTACTGCACCTGATTCATCCGGATCCCACGAAATCCCCAAATTGTTTTCTTTTGCAACTTGACATGAATAGGTACCTTTGCTGACGAGAATCGGGATATTGAATTGTGCGGCATAATATAATTTGTTCGACAATGCGTAGTCTAAATATGGATTGTGATTGCCATAAAGGTTATTGATTAAGTTAGCGTCTCTATAAAAATCTGCTGTCTGATCTGGTGAAAATTTATCATGAAGCGTCACATTTTGAATTTGGTTTTCCCTGCAAAATGAAGCCAATGCATCTGCACCGGTACCGATATAACTCAAATGAAACCTCTTATCGTTTTTGAAAAGCAGCAGCAGCTTTTTTGCCATATCATAAAAACGCACATATCCTATAAACGATATGTTTATGCAATTATCGCGTACATAACGGCTGTTTATCTGCTGAACAACTGCTTTATCAACAGGAGTGTAGTTATGCGCTATAACGTATTCATGTTTTGGCAAGAAGGACTTATATCCGTTCGATGAAATCACCGTAGCGTAAGAATGATCAATTGCCTTTTTTTCAATGGCTCGAAACAATTTGAAGTTTTCGAGTGTAAAATCACGGATGTCAACTAGGTATTTGTTTTTATATTTTTTCTTAAGAATGCCGCTGCAAGCAATGGCTGCGTGTGTTTGAAGAAAAATTACGCGGTCATAATGATTTCTTTTCAGAAACTTGCGCAGATGCAATGTTGCAGGAATATACTGAAAATAGCGCTTAAACTTGGAGTCGCTTTGTAATGCGGCGCTGGCATATGGGCAATATGTAATATTACCTTCCTTCGCATTTTTGCAATTTCCATCACGATCCCAAAATACGATGTCGCATTGTGCGTCTGTTTTTCGGATTTGCTTAAGATAAATATCAATATACGGTATTGTATATGGTGCAATGTAACTAATCATACAAATACGCATTTGTTAATCTCCTATAAATTCTTTCATCCAATTACTCTTTTTATGACAGCTTTTAATTTACGGGGAATGTATCTTGAGATAATTGGGAAAACATAGTGCAACTTGCAATAAATACGGGAAGTTTTCTCGAATCCAAGACGATTAAACTGTACATAAAAATTATTACGCGATTCTGGCCGGACGGTAGCATGAGTTATGGTAGGATTAAAACGAATAACATCGTCGATCTTCACAAGTATGGAATTGTTTGCGCATTTACTCATTTCAAACAAATTGGAACCTTTTTTGGTGTTTACCGTTATGACGGATACACCATTTTGAGAGGGAAGATTGGGATTTACTTTTTCAATCCCCCAAAAATCTCCAACAGTTATATCCGCTGCCCGTTCTAAGTTTGCATATGGACAACGATAGCAGCTTTCTCGAAAATTATTTTCCTTGAAGTAAAGTGAATAATAATAATCACTTGCTACTGGAAATAGAACTTTTTTCATCTTTCCTGAGTTATGGTCAATATAGGAGTAACTTCCCCAATTTCCCCAGCCCCATTTGCTCTTATCACGAAACGAATAGGAAGTGATCTTTCCTTTTGTTTTTTGAAGCCATGCTATATATTCATCAAACACTTTGGTACTCGGCACACCATGGCAAAGCAGTTCCATGGTGTACAGGTTCCCATATTCTTTGTAGTGCAGTGATGCATACAGTCCTGCTATTTGGCAGGGAGTTCCAGTAAATAAAACCGGGATGCATCTGTCAAGGTAGCTTTTTACTTGTGTAAAACTATCCTTGAGATCACTTTCTACATATTTTGACCCCCGCAGCCGGGCAAGTGAGTCCGTTGAAGTGATACATTCATGTTCAACATGAAAATCACAGTCATAAGCAGCGCCAAAAACTGCTCCACCAAGAGAAATAATATATTCGGCAAAAGCACTAAACGCACCGCCGGATGAGCTATCTTTTATGACATCTGTTTTGGGATTTATATAGGCATAAGGAGTTGGAGTCTCGTTCGGATTCTTTTTCGTTTCATTGTTATGGTTAACTGGACAATATCGTTGACACATACCGCAATTTACGCAGTTTGCATCATTGATGGCTGGCCGCCGAAATCCATCCGAATCTTGAATCATAGTAATGCACTCATGAGTGCATATATTGCAGCACGCGCCGCAACCGGTACACAAATTATTGTCACATATTTTCATTAGGCTTCTCCATGGCTGACAGAGCTTTTTTAAGATAATTCTTTGACTGATTTCTCATGAAGTTGATTTTTATGTCAACACTATCATAATCAATGGGTTTTAATATTTTCGAGGTATCATCAAGTGATTTTATTACACGGTCAGTAGTACCAGCTGTTTGAAGAATGTTTTCTATTCGCAGCTCGTTACCATGAGGCATGACAACAGCAAACTGCTTATGATATATATGAGAAAATGCTGTTCCATGAAAAGAACTCGTAACCACATAATCAGCATGGTCGAGTAATGTCAAAAATTCAGCTGGTCCTGCACTTCGTGGAAACGAATTATATTTGCATTTGGGTGCAAATCCTCCGACTTGAATAACCTTTTTTTTCAACTCTTTTGCGATTTTTGCAATTACTTCAGCTATAAATGGATCTTTGTGAATCACATATGCCAAGATATAACCGCTTTCATGCATGATGTATTTATTTTCCATGGCTTTATAGTGTTCAACTGAGTATAAGAAAACCGGGTCAAGAACGTATTCTGCATTACGTACTACATTTTTTAACTGAACCACTGACCTCTTTTCACGAAAGGATACAAATCTGAATTTGCTTATTCGTTTACCAATATTAATGATTTCCTCACTCGTGAGGTTATCCGTTCCAATACTGGCCGCATAAGACAGCTTGTTTGGTGATTCTACAAAGTCCAAAAAATACGCCGGATCTTTTCCGCATAAATAATGCGGGTTCCAAACCTGATCACTTCCTATCATGAAAATGTCATATTCGGAGGCACACTTTTTAACATCTGCAATGTCTGTAAATTTACGAGTAAGCTGTTCACTTTTAAGAAGTGTTTCGAATCTTTGGCTGCGCCTAATATATTGAGGGAGATAGAGTGTGTTAACTGCAGCTTTTTTAAGGAAAGCCTTAGGGGATACCGCACCATTGGAATAAAACGGGCGGTAATCTAAAATGTCGACATCATATCCAGCCTCTGTCAGATATGCATATAAGGAATTAGCTTGCAAAACAGAGCCAAAATTATTATTCTGGCTATGCAATGTCACAAGCAGTATTCTTTTCATATCATGTTCTCCCTCTTTTTCCGCGCGTAAAAGATAATTGTAATTAGTTCAGAAAGATAAATTACGGAATATACAGCCGAAAGAATAATAAGAAAGACCTTAATATCAAACAAGAACGTCTTGTAAAGGGCAGCTATAATTACAAGCGATGCCAAAAGAATGATCTGAAATATTAATTCTGTTTTTTGTTTTCCCGAAATAATAAAGCTATAACCAACAGCACCTACCATCATGCGAAGCGCAAACATGGGAGCAAGTATTTGCACATATACCCCGGATTCTCTCCACGATGAACCATAAAAGACAGCAAATAGGTTTGGTGCAAAAAGCATTAAGACTGCAAGCATCGCAACGGCAATCAATAATGAGAAAGATAACATTTTCTTTGTGCTTTTTCTGAAGCAACCAGTATTTTTAAGATCTGTTTCTGCCTCTTTGTAATGAACTTTAGAAATATTTGCACTGAAAACGCTTAATGGAAGACCCAAAACTCTTACGGAAATCGAATAAATTGCTAATGTACTCATGCTGAAAAAGTCGCCGACAAATAAGCTGATCAATGAATAGGAAACAGCATTAATGAAAGTTGCCGGTGCAGAAAAGAGCGGCTGTTTTTTATGCTTAATCAATACCTTTTTCAGGTCTGGTGTTTTTATTTGTTTCAATTCGGCTTTTTCGGTTATTAGACGCTTACTTTGCCGTTTGATTCCAAAAAACTGACCAACTAATTGACTGGCTAAAAGCGAAAATGGGGTCGCTGCAAAAAAGCCCGCGATCGTTGTTAGTACACTTTGCCAAATTGTACGGATAAGGTATGCGCTTGAAATTAACTTGTATTCACCGTATTTGTTGTTATATGCATTGAGGATGTTTATCAAGCCGTTTATCAACAAAAGCGGGAATATAAACGTTGAAAGAAATGTATAAGAGGCATATTCCTTATGTGTATTTGTGATATAGATTACAGAGACAATAGATACTGCAATGCTTAAAAATAATGAAATCCAAAAAGAAAGTTTGATTAAGGAAAAAGTTTCATGCTTAGTTTCAGCAGATACAATGGACACGTCGTAGCGTCCGTTTATAACGGTTGAAAACATTGAAACGATAGAAAGAACATAGGTAAAATAACCAATTGAATCCTGTGAATACTGGCGAGTCATAACCATAGAAAATCCAAAGTTTACAACTTGAGCAATTAGTGATCCGCCTGATAAAATCGCAATAGAGCGGATATATGGAGCTTTTAATATACTCCGTATTTTTTCGTTCACTCTTATCATATTTACACCAACTAATAATTGAATTATCGACGTTCTCTATGCGTCATTTTTATGCGTCATTTTTGAAATTGAAAATTGGATCAGATATATTAGGCCCGCCGAGATTAAAATTGATGATATAGCGTTTAGCACAGTATTCAAATTTGATGATATGATACATGTTGCCAAACGAACGTACACATAGGCTGAAAAGAAGGTTACATATGCAGATTTGCTGTTAAACATTTTCTTTTCAATTTTGAATGCAAGCCAAATACATAGGCAAATCAGAATAGGAGCGAATACTGCCCCAAATACGATGTAGCCTTGAGCTGTAATAGGTAAAAGGTATCCGCTTGTGCTTGCTCCTCTTGTCACAAACAGATTGTATTGTGCCGAAGTTAGTGCGCGGCCACCATCTTTCACAAAAAAACTGATTCCGATTGTGGATCGGCAAATGTCATAAAAGAGTTGTCCAATACTTGAGAAGCTGGGGTAAGCCATATTGAATTTAATTGCCGAAGCGACCGTTTGTGGACCAAGTAAATATATTTCCAGTGTTTGTGTAATCGAATAAGGAGAAAAATTTGAGTTTGCAATTGCCGCTGAATAAGAACCATATTTGAAAGCATAAAATGTTTTATATGCACTTAAAAGCAATATAACAATGATGAACACGATCCCAATTGTGCGTATTATTTTTTTCTTTTTTTGAGGGTATACTTGTATCAACAAAATAATTGCGGCAAAAGCACAGTAAACTTGAGAAGAGCGTTGTTCTGATATAATAATTGATGTGCAAGCTGCGGCACATAGCAGAGAAATATTCAGGGCAGTCGTTTCTTTTAATTTTGATTGCTTCAACTTTAGAACGCAAATAACAAATAAAGACAAAAAACCGATCACGAAAAATTGACGAGCAATCATGTCTAATGTGCTGCTGGAAGCTGATACGCTTCCAATTCTACTTGTTGTATTTGAGCGAATCGCAATAAAGCTGATCTGCTGCAGGGTAACTGGACTGACACAAACAAGAAGAACGGAAAAAACGATAAAAATTAAAATTGCCCCATAATGATTATGGCTCGTATCAAAACGGTTCAATATAACGTCTTCATGATCTTGTTTGGATAAACTTTCGACATTTCTGTGTAATTGCAAGTAAATAGTAATAAATATTGTAATTACGATCAGCTCATAGCACATAAGCGCGATTGCCTTATTAATTGTTTCTGTATCAGTACATGAGAAGGAAGAAAAACCATATACAGGAAATAATGACTGCATAATTGGTATTAGCACGTATCTTAGGAAAGCACAGAGATTTATAATCGTTCCAGTAAGTGACATCCTCTGTGTCAAAAGGATCATTGAACAGATGCAATATGTGAAGGGTAAAACAAATAACCACTCATAGCATTCACTATCTGCAATGAAACACACAAAAATTGCAACAACGGAAAAGAGCAAGCAAACGATAAGAATGCTTTTCCATACATTATGACGAACTTTCACATTTTCCTCCATTCAACATATGTAATTCTTATTGGTTTATATGACAAATTTCGACATATGCTTTAGAGAATTTCTCCCTTGAAGCACTCTTCAAGAGAATCAAGATACTTGGATTTAGAAAAGTGTTTGAGATAATAATCTCTTGCAGAATGAGCAAAAGGACAACTTTTTCTATTTTCATATATGAAAGTTCTAACATTGTTCATAAGTTCTTCTGAACTTTCAGATTGACCACACAAACCACATTGTGATGCTGCAATCACATCTGCTGTTTCTCCATCAATGGCTCCGATAATCGGTTTTCCTGCTGCCATATATGTTTGAACCTTTCCGGGTAGCGTAAGTGACAATACGGGATCTTTCTGCATAGTTACAAGCATAGCATCCGCCATAGCATAATATTCCGGCATTTTTTCAAGCGGCTGTCTGCCATGAAAAATCACGGATGAAAGGTCATACTGTTTAGCCAACTGCTTTACGTTTTCCAGCTCGGAGCCGTCACCCACGATATGCCACCTTAAATTAGGAATGTCCTTTGTCAGGTTTGCAGCCTCAATAATTGTTTTCACGCTCTGTGCAGCTCCGATATTTCCAGCAAACATGAGATCAAATGTGTTATTGGGTTTCTTGGCACATTGTTCAGGCTCAAAAATCGACTCGGCATACTGCGGAAGATACTCTGTGTCTTTTATCCCAAACTCCGATTCAAAATACTTTGAAAAAGAGTGTGAGGTAACGAGAATTCTATCTGCACTTTTATAGATCTTTTCTGAAATGTGATGAAAGATCTTATAGATAAGAGAACCTCTTTTGATTCCTCCTGCCACAAGGCTTTCCGGCCAAAGATCAAGGCAATACAGGACAAGCTTTTTGTGATGCTTGTCCTTATACTTTATTCCGGCTTTTGCCATCATAACAGGGGAGAGCTGATTGACAAACACCACATCATAATCTTCTTTCAGCTTTGCGGCAAAATGAGAGGATGAAATTGCGTAGCTATAATAATTAAGGACCCTATGGATTGCTCCAGTCTTTCTTTCAATCGTATAGCAGCGGTGGATGTGAACGCCGTTAATTACCTCGTCACGCTTTTCTCCGTGTTCATATCCTTTATAAATCTTTCCCATCGGATAATTTGGCAATCCCGTAATTACCGTGACTTCATGGCCACGTTGCACAAGTCCTTCGCAAATGTCAGAAATGCGAAACGGTTCAGGGAAATAGTATTGACAGACTACAAGAATTTTCATTTTCCAACCGCCTCTTTTTTCTTTTCTATTTCACCTGTACTGCCTTCAACAATGCCCTCGCGCTTAAGAACTTTTCCGAAGGTTTTGAAAAAGCAAATACAGTCCATTTTCAGTGAAACATTTTTTGTATAGTCTCCGTCCAGTCTTGCCTTGTCGATAATTTGAAGCTCATCGCGTCCGTTAACCTGCGCCCAGCCAGTTAAGCCGGGCTTTATATCGTTTGCGCCGTACTTGTCACGCTCGGAAATCAGATCATACTGATTCCACAATGCCGGGCGTGGCCCAATAATGCTCATTTGAGACAAAAAAATATTGTAAATTTGGGGCAGCTCGTCTAAGCTTGTTTTACGTAGAAAGGCACCAATACGGCTTATGTACTGTTCCGGATGTTCCAGAAGATGGGTAGGAACATCCGGGGTGTTGACACGCATGCTTCTATATTTCAAAAGCTGGAAGTGCGATATAACGCCATCTTTTTTGATGCCGGCACGCTTTTGTTTGAAAATCACGGGACCGGGGTCATCAATCTTGATTGCAATGGCAATTATCAGCATTGGGATTGCCAATATAATGATTGCGCAGAGTGACAGGACAATATCAAGTAGTCTTTTAAAAAAATGTTTATACATAAATAGTCCTCATTTTTATTGCAAATTTATATCATGTCCCTGCGGAAAGCTGTCCGTTGTATCGTTGACGATGTGTCCATTGTAATTCATGATGAATTTTATCGCCCATCGGCGGACAACTTATCGACCATATTGCGCTGATTATCCAGATAGCGAATGTTTATTGCAGACAAGCCCAGAAAGGACGTATCTGTATATGAATTCAAGGAGTTTTGTGCTGTCTCCTTGCTTCACTTATTCGTTGCGAAAAACTGTACCGCTTGGTACTTTGGTGTGTGAAGGAACGGTCATGCTTTTGGCTACCGTGGCAGAACAGTCTATGTGACTGTATTCTGAAACCACCGCGTTGACGTCAATGACACTTGCAGATGAAATAATGCATCCGCGATGAACAACGGCATTGGCGCCGATGATGCTTTTGGCTTCCACGATGGTTGCTTCTCCCACATGGCAGCTTGTACTGAGTGTTGCCATAGGATGAATAAGCGTTGGCAGAATATATCCAGCGTTTTCTAAAGCGTTGATATATTTTTCCCGCAATTCCGCATTGCCGAAGCTAACAAATGCAATCGGAAACTGCGCGACATATTTTTTGAGATTGATGCAGGTGTCAATGGCAAGCGGATTATTCGGGTTATCGTCAAGAAATGCGATTTTTTCAAAGATGCCAATCGCTTCTGCGGTTTCCTTAACCACTTGTCCCTGACTGCCCGCACCCAAAATCAGCAGGTTCATTCGCTTGCACTCGGGTTTCTGCGAAGCTGGTTTTTCATAGCTTTCTGTAAATTGATTCAAGGCGTTCAGTGCCGCCGGATTTGGAGTCATATATTTTTCATAGCGCTTTTGCATATCGCGAAAGTTGCGAGTTCCGCTGTAATAGCAGAGAGTGTAAACATCAACGTGCTGTTCCAATCCGCGTCGGATAAAAGCTTCACGCAGCTTAGAGCTGGTGACCGGCTCTGCTTTGATGTTGCATTTTCTTCCGATGGAGGTCAGCAGATTTTGCATGACATATGGACTTGCACTCTGCGTTGTTCCTGACAGAAGGTAGCAGTCTCCAGAAGAGAATAAGTGCCGATTTTCTCGGAACAGATTGATTACATGATTCGGCATCTGCAAAATACGCACCTTTTCTGCAGGGATGATTTGAAAACACTTGTTTTTTTGCAAGGACAAAGACTGTGTGATTTGCAGTGTCCCCTGAATGAAATCCACATCCGAAACTTTAAGCGGAACGATTTCCGAAATGGTCAGCCCCATGTGCAGAGAAAGATAGGCTGCGAGTTTGCGTGGCTCTATATCAGTGGTCAGCTCATGCTCTATTTGCATACATTGTTTTTCCGTCAGCATGGTTTCCATCTCTCGTTTCAATAAAGTAAACATTATTGAAAGGTCATGAAGTGCGGAAAAACGCACTTTGTGACCTTTCGTTGTAATCAAGGGTAACTGCATAAATGCTTTTTATATATTATACAGTGTGCTTTTAATAATATCTACATTTTTACGTAATTTTCATTTACAAATTTTTTCTTTGATCATCTTAAAGTTAAACTTCGTCTGGATTTAACTCACTATGGAGCTAACTTGCAAATATATTGTAAGAAACGCCCACCCTTACAAAAAGGATGAGCGTGATATATCAAAGAAGATGCCGGAAATCTTTGCTTAATTGTAGGAGGAGCAGCAGGCTTTATGTTTGATAGAAAACACTGAAAAGTCGCTAAACGGCTATCCAATGTGGCCTTTTTGGTGCACCCATGGGGATTCGAATCCCGAATCTTTTGATCGATCAGTAGAAATATGAATTCATAATAAAAAAATTTGTGTGGAAACCGATTTCATCAATGGAAGAAATATAAAACTATTTCCTTTATTTATTAATTATGGCGTTGACTAAACATAAAGTATAGATTATTATACATATAAATAAATAATTTACATAATATTTTATGCATTATTTATTATTGAAAAAAATTATCAGTTGTGTTTGTGTTACTTCATTAATTATGGTTCTTTATTGTGCAAATGCTTTTGCAAGTTTACCACCTTTTTCTCAAAGTCAAATGAGTTTTTCGGAAGTACAAGAATTTGAGAGAATGACTAACGATGAGCTAAAAGAATATATGCTTTCTCATGGCTATACTGAAGCAGAAGCTAATAAATATTATGGATGCTATTTGACAGGAGTTGTATCAGATGAGCGATAAGGGGACAGATTCTAAATTCATGGACCAATGGAAAAAGTCCGTCGCAATTTCTGTGATTTCGTGTACGGCTTTAGGGATTTTTGCTTTTCTGATGGATCGGTTTTATGGAACAGACTTTTTTAGAGAACGTCTTTGGCTTCGGATTTTAATGATGGTTGGGATATTTGCAACGCTGCTTCCGAATAAAAAGTTACATGATGAAACGGGACTCAGTTATTGGACCCTCGACTTGTGGCAAGATAGTACAATGATGGTGCTGTCAATTCTTTATACAATCGAGTTCTTTCTGTTAGGAAGATATGTTTTTTACACCATCAACCATTGAAGGAGGAGAGGTTCTATGAGTGAAAAAAGAATAACAGATTTTATTTTACCGATTGTTGTGCTTCTCCTGAATCTTGTGCTGATTAGTTTCCTTTTATGGCCATCCGCGGCAAAATTATTTGGGAATCCATGGGTGATAGCAGCGTTTGTTAGTTATTTTGTACTTTCGTTTTTTTTAACACAGAAGCAGAAGAAAAAACAGCCGCAAGAAAAAAACATAAAATCGATTAAAACTCTCAATTTAGTAAATGAAGGGTTGGGATTTGTCCTTTTAGTGATCTTATTGACAAAACCATACCTGCATTAATTCTTGTTGTAATGGAGAAGGCTGTTATGAAAATCTGATTTTAATAGTAAAGAAGGAATCCTATGCAGCAACAATCAAGCAAGACAAAAAGTCTGTGGCATCTATGTGCGCTGCTCTGCTTTCTTTGCGGGCTTATTTTTGCATGTAGTGCGATGCTTGTAACACTTAAAATGTATTCGATCTCCATTCCAATGGGAAAGGTTGGGATGGTAATTGGCTTAATTGGTGTCATTTTATATTGGATCATAATAGGAGGAGCGCCGGCAGCAGCCAATACAAAAGAAAAGCGAGAAGCGTTTAAACAGGATATATGGGTCAGACGTTCTATATTGTCTTTGAAAATTTGCCTTGGAATTGCGTTGATAGCGATTCTAATACGAACCCCTTAAAAAAGAGGTTCGCTTCCGTAGGGCAGACCGAACAATCGATTCATAAGATTTACTTTCATAATCATTACTACGCCGTTACTACAGGAAAGCCAAAATAGGGAAAAGAAAATCCGCATCAGATAGTCAAAAAGTAGTCAAGATAAAAAATAAACCGCATCAAATAGTCGCTAAACGGCTATCCAATGCGGTTTTCTTTGGTGCGCCCACGGGGATTCGAACCCAGGACCTCTTGATTCGTAGTCAAGCACTCTATCCAGCTGAGCTATGAGCGCATAAGCTATCATCTTGACAGCTTTTTCATTATAGACAATCTATTAAAAAAAGTCAAGTGCTTTTTTCGGAATCTGACTTTTGGGAATCTATTTTTTGAAGAAAATCCATCAGCTGTTCTTTGATTACAGGCTTTTCTTCGCTCTCTAGAATCTGGTCTTTGATGGACTCGATTGTTTCATTGAAAGAGGGAGCTGGCAGCGTTTCTAAAGAAGGATTTGGCCCTGCAATTTTTCTGCGCGAGAGTAAGAGAATCCCCTGCGCTTCGAGGGTTACACTGCCGTTTCGGTCTGGTTCCGGCCCAAATTCAACCTGTGCCGTTCGCCAGTCGTTGGGAAGATAGAAAGGTTTTTCCGAATCTGCCGCATTAACGGCGATTAGAAGCTGATCGCGTGGATTGCTGCGGGTATAGATCAGCAGATGACCGCTTGCGTGAATCGGCTGAAAATCCCCTTCTTTTAAACAGGAAAACTCTTTACGAAGGAAACCTAACCCACGGTACCATTCCAAAAGATCGGCGTCTTCGTTTCCCCATGGATAAACTCGGCGGTTAAAAGGATCTCGATAACCTTCCATACCGGCTTCATCCCCATAATAAAGGCATGGAACTCCCGGCAGTGTGTATTGAATGAGGGATGCTGCTTTAAGCCTTTCAACTCCATGAGCCCGCTGCTCTTCCGAGAGCTTTTGCTCGCTCTGCCATTTTCGGTTATGCCCGTTAAGTGGTTCTCCGCCTAATGCACTCAAAGCCCGCTCGGTATCGTGCGTTCCAATATGATTCATGAGAATTCGAATCGTTTGCGGTGGATAATTTTCTAAAATCTCCGTGATGGATTCCATGATCTGTGCTGCGTCCTGCCCAGAGAGAAAACCTAAAATCGCATTGCGAAATGGATAATTCATGACACTGTCAAGTTGATTCCCTAAAAGGTATCGTCGCCTTTTTCCATAATCGTATTTTGTGGTGGCGTCTTCCCAGACTTCTCCAAGAATAACTGCATCCGGATTTTCTTCCCGTGCAGCTTTGCGGATGTCTTCCAGAAAATCGTCAGGCAGTTCATCTGCAACATCTAAGCGCCATCCAGAAGCTCCGGCGCGGATCCATTTGCGAATAATTCCGTCTTTTCCAGTGATATAATTACGGTAATCCGGATTTTCTTCGTTTACATCGGGCAAGGTATTAAAATTCCACCAGCATTCATAATCGTTTGGCCAGTTATGAAAACGATACCACGAATAATAGGGGGAGTTTTTGCTTTGATAGGCTCCGGGCTCCGGATAACGACCTTCCCGGTTAAAATAAATGCTGTCGCTGCCGGTATGATTGAAGACACCGTCAATGATTACATGGATTCCGAGCTTTTTGGCTTCTCTGCAAAGAGTGCGAAAATCCTCCTCATTGCCGAGGAGCGGGTCGATTTTTTCATAGTTTGCTGTGTTGTAGCGATGATTGGAATGAGCCTCAAAAATTGGGTTTAAATAAATGCAGGTGACTCCTAACCCTTTTAAATAATCCAGCTTTTGAGTGATTCCAGGGAGATCGCCTCCAAAATAGTCGTTATTTTTGACGATTCCCTTTTCACTGGACTGCCAGATTGGTTCTTCGTCCCATTTTTTATGAAGCATTCGGTCGTTTGGGACATTCAATTTTTCTTTGCCGGAAGCAAAAAAGCGGTCAGGAAAAATTTGGTACATCACACCGCCAGAAAGCCAATCCGGCGTGCGGTAGGTATGCTCAAAAACGGTCAGCTGCCAGAGCCTCCCAGTAGGACCGTGAAAAGCGGAATCTTCGCCGTCTGTTCCTCGATAAAGGTCCTGCCAGCCGCGCCATGTGTTCACCTGAAAATGATAGAAATAGAGTCCTTCTTCCTGAGGAATAAAATGGCATTCCCACCATTCAAAGTTTTCCCCGTTCATTCCGCACCAGAAAAGGTCCAGCGTGGAAAGACTCTGATTCTGGTCGTGCAGAACCAAAAGCCGCACTGCGCTGACCCGTAAATCGCGCGGCATGGTAACGCGAAAATGAACGGGCTGATGATCGCCTACGGCCCCGATAGGACTGCGATAAGACAGACTGCGTGAATTAAACATTAGTTGTTCCTCGGTTCTAATCATTCGGCTGCAAATTACTTTTAGTTTAATAGATTCTGTTTTGGATTGCAACTTTTTGCAAAAGGAAAATATAGAGGAAAACGAAAAGGCATGAATATGTTTGATGCGTTAGATGTAAAATTATTTTGGATTGTTGCAACGTAACGGGATTTATTTTATAATTGAAACAATTTGACTTTGTGAATTTTCGAACAAAAACATTAAAGAAAGCCGGCAGCAATCCGAATGAGGCTTTCATTGGAGGAGCGCAAATGAATTATCATTTATCCGAAAAAGAAATACAAAATCGTGTTCTTGCAAAATTGGGGCAGAATTTTGGGGTTGCGCTGGATAATGCGACAGATGATCAATGCTATAAAGCGGTGGCTAAAGTTGTGATTGATCTTCTTTCAAAAGGATATAGTGAATTTTCAGAAAAAGCAGAAAAAAATCATACAAAGCATGTGTATTATCTTTGCATGGAATTTTTAATGGGGCGTAGCCTGAAAAACAATCTTTGGAATTTGGGGTTGGAAGAACCTTTTCGGGAAGCCCTGGCAAAAATCGGCTTAAAACTTGATCGTCTTTATGACTGTGAGCCGGATGCCGGTCTTGGGAACGGCGGGTTGGGAAGACTTGCCGCCTGCTTTTTGGACGGATTAGCGACCGATGGATATCCTGCTACAGGCTACAGCCTTTGCTATGAATATGGTGTTTTTCGCCAGAAACTGGTAGATGGCTGGCAGACGGAACTGCCTGATTTTTGGCTGCCTGGCGGTCAGGTCTGGCTGCGGGAAATCCCAGAAAAGGAAGTAGAAGTCCATTTTGACGGGCATATTGAAGAGTCATGGTCCGGTCCTCATCATATGACAATTCATAAAGACTATACCAATATTATTGCAATTCCATGTGATATGTATGTTTCCGGTGAAGACGGCAAGGGGATTTCCTGTTTGCGAATTTGGAAGAGCAAAAGCCCGGATTTTAATATGAAGCTTTTTAATTCCGGCGAATATCTGCGGGCGATGGAGCGCAATGCAATGGCAGAAGTGATTACAAAGGTGCTTTATCCGGAAGATAATCACATGGAAGGAAAAAGTCTGCGGCTTACCCAACAGTATTTTTTGGTGAGCGCCAGTATTCAGGATATTGTTAGGAATCATCTTTTCCACTATTCAACGCTGGACAATTTGCCCGATTTGGTGGCAATTCATCTAAATGATACACATCCGGTTCTTGCGATTCCTGAACTGATGCGGATTATGCTGGACGAGTGTGGTTATAGTTGGGAAAACGCATGGGATATTACCACTCGCACGTTTGCCTATACAAATCATACCGTGATGAAGGAAGCGCTGGAATGCTGGAATACGGACTTGTTCCGTCTGCGTCTGCCGAGAATTTATCAGATTATTGAGGAAATCAACCGCCGCTTTTGTGCCGAAATGCACGGGCATGGTGTGGACGGCTATAAAGTTGGCCGTATGGCGCCGCTCAATGATGGATTTGTCAAGATGGCAAACCTGGCTGTTGTAGGAGCACATCATGTAAACGGGGTTTCCGGTCTGCACAGCCAAATTTTAAAAGATACGGTTTTTCATGACTTTTATACGGAAATGCCTCAGAAATTTACGAATGTGACGAATGGAATTGCGCACAGAAGATGGCTTTGTCAGGCGAACCCGGGGCTTTCAAAGCTGCTGACCGAAAAAATCGGGGACGGATATATTCATTTTGCCGATGAACTTAAAAAGTTTGAAAAATTTAAAGACGACAGATCAACGCTGGAAGCTCTTTCTAAAATTAAGCATCAAAACAAAGAGCGTTTAGCTGATTATATTAAGAGGGAAAATGGAATCATACTAGATCCTGATTCCATTTTTGACGTGCAGGTAAAAAGGATGCACGAGTATAAACGCCAGCATCTGAATGCACTGCATATCCTTTCTACCTATCAGTGGCTGCGGGAAAATCCGAATGCTGATTTTCAGCCGCGCACCTATCTTTTCGGGGCGAAAGCAGCGCCCGGCTATTATCTTGCGAAGCAGATTATACGGTTTATCTATCAGCTTTCGCAGGTCATTGACAATGACCCCCGCGTAAAAGAGAAACTTAAAGTTGTCTATATTGAGGATTATCGAGTCACATTGGCAGAACTGATGATTCCAGCGGCCGATATCAGTGAACAGATTTCTTTGGCAGGCACCGAGGCGAGCGGCACCAGCAATATGAAATTTATGATTAATGGAGCGGTTACGCTGGGAACGCTGGACGGCGCCAATGTGGAGATTCATGATTCTGTGGGGGACGATAATATGCTTCTCTTCGGAATGACTACGCAGGAAGTGAACAGTTTAAAGCAGGCGGGATATCATCCGCGGCAGATTTATGAAAACAATCCGATTATTCACAGAGCGGTCGATGAGATACACACCGGTTGGAATGGAAATGATTTTTCGGAAATTGCGGATTCGCTGATTAATCAAGATCCATACATGGTTTTAGCCGATTTTGACAGTTATGCAAAAGCGCAGCAAAAATCGGCAAAGCTCTATCGGGATTCGCTCAGTTGGCAGAAGATGTGCCTAACTAATATTGCAAATGCGGGGAGATTTGCGGCTGACCGTGCAATCCATGAATATGCAACGAATATTTGGAACTGCATGCCGGTTCCCGGGGTTGCTCCAAAGCCGGATCATGAATGAACAAGTTAAGGATAACAAATCGTTTTTTATATCGTTCGCTGTGCTAATAAAAATCCCCGTCGGAAAATTTTCCGACGGGGATTTTTTCGCTTTATTTTTTATTTTGTGATTTTGTGCTGCCTTTTTCGGTGGCTTCCGGTGAAGAAACTTTTTTGCGGATACGAATTCGCGTGATCCGGCGTTCTTCTACCCGCAGAGCAGTAAAAGTAAGCATCCCATATTTGACACAAGGCTGTTCATCTGGATTGGGGATTCTGCCAAGCAGTTCAACTAAAAGGCCGGCAAGCGTGTCATAATCGCCGCGTGGCAGGGTAATGCCGGTAAGATCTTCCACATCATCAATCGCAATGGAACCATCAACATTCCAGCAGTTAGGCCCTTCTTCAATGACTTCTTCCTCTTCACGGTCATATTCATCCTGAATATTGCCGACAATAGATTCCAACAGATCCTCTAGCGAAATTAGTCCTTCGGTTCCACCGTATTCATCAACAATTACCGCAATCTGAAAATGGTTTTCCGTCATTTCTTTAAAAAGCTCGCTGCACTTGTTGGTTTCCGGGACAAAATGGGCTAAACGCATCAGCTTTGTGAGCTTCAGTGCTTGATCGACTGGAGCTCCAACATATTTGAGCAGATCTTTTACATAGATAATGCCAAGAATGTTATCGAGATCTTCGTGATAAACGGGAATCCGGGAAAAACCTTCCTGAATTGCAAGATTGACAACGTCCTGTATGGTATCGGTGTCTTCCACGGCGATGATGTCTGTACGGTGTGTCATCACTTCTGCAACGGTACTGTCATCAAAATCAAAGATGTTGGAAATCATGTCTTTCGCATCTTCTGCAATGACCCCTTTTTCTTCGCCCTGATCGACCATCATTAAAATTTCTTCTTCTGTAACGGTCGAGTCTTCATGATTGGGATCTAATCCTCCAATTCGCATCGCAAGATGAGTACAGCCCGAAATCAGTGAAAACATTGGCTTTAAAAAGATAATAAGACCTTTTAAAAAGCCTGCATATCGATAGGCAGAGGATTCAATGCGCTGAGGAGCAAATTTTTTGGGAATCGCTTCTCCAAAAAGTAAAAAGAAAAAGACCAAAAGAAAAATCGTCAAAACGAATCCAAGAATAAAAGCAGCATTTTGAGAAAGACCTAGAAAAGACAGCGCATTTTCAAGAAATGGTACAATTCCCCATGAGGCAAGTCCTGCCGCCAAAAATTCGCAGATCCCGATTCCCAAACGCACGGACCCTAAAAACCGTGCGGAATGTTTGGTAAGTTTCGAAATGGTGCCAGCCTGTGGATTTCCTTCTTCAGTAAGTTTTTTGATTTGGCTGTCGGAAAGATTGATGATTCCGATTTCTGCTGTAGTCAAAATTGCAGTCAGCAAAAGCAGTAAAAGCAGTAAAATGATTGTTGTCCATAAAAAATCAGTGGGCCCAGGTTCAGGAGCCATAAAAGTTCATTTCCCCTTTCAGTTAGGAAAGCATAAAGCGGTATTTTCTGCAATGATCTAATGATAGATTTTTACTTACTTATTGTATCCTATCAATAGGAGAAATGTCAATGTACAACTGTTTTGCAGAAAAAACAAGGGACTTGATGCAATAAAATATTAAAAACTAGGCATGTTGCAAAAAAAAGTAGGGGTCTATTGTTAAAAGATATACAATCCATAAAAAGTTTCTTTACAGGAGAATAGAAAAATGCTAGAATGAAAATAAGTTTTACGTAGAAGAAAGCGAAAAATTTTATAAGGCGCTTCTTATGCGTTTATTAAAGGAGGATTTGCCCAATGGATTCCAGAAAAATGAAGACTATGGATGGCAATACGGCTGCATCGTATGTTTCTTATGCATTTACTGATGTTGCTGCCATCTACCCCATTACTCCGTCTTCACCCATGGCAGATGAAGCGGACAAGAGTGCTGCAGCAGGACAGAAAAACCTGTTCGGGCGAAAGGTGCATATTACAGAGATGCAGTCCGAGGGAGGCGCTTCCGGAGCCGTACATGGTTCTTTGGCTGCCGGCGCGCTTACAACCACTTACACTGCTTCTCAAGGTTTGCTCCTGATGATTCCAAACATGTATAAGATCGCAGGAGAACTTCTTCCTGGAGTGATTCATTGCGCAGCTCGTTCTCTTGCAACGCATGCACTTTGTATTTTCGGTGATCATTCCGATATTTATGCATGCCGTCAGACCGGATTTGCAATGCTCTGTTCCAACAGCCCGCAAGAGGCTATGGATCTGGGCGCAGTTGCACATTTGGCTGCAATTAAAGGACATGTGCCGTTCCTGCATTTCTTTGATGGATTCCGTACTTCTCATGAAGTTCAGAAGATTCATTACTGGGATTATAAAGATCTCGGCGATATGCTGGATTGGGATGAAGTTGCAAAGTTCCGCAAAAATGCACTGAATCCGGAACATCCGGTAACCCGCGGAACTGCTCAGAATGATGATATTTTCTTCCAGGCAAGCGAGGCTTCTAATCCTTATTATGATGCATTGCCCGCAATTGTCGAGGATTATATGAATCAGGTGAACGCGAAGATCGGTACCGATTATAAACCGTTCAACTATCATGGTGCTCCCGATGCAGAGCAGGTGATTATCGCCATGGGTTCTGTTTGCGAATGCGCAGAAGAAGTGGTCGATTATTTGAATGCTGCCGGCGAGAAGGTTGGTCTTGTTAAGGTTCATCTTTATCGTCCGTTTGCACCGGAATATCTGGCAAAAGTTCTGCCCAAGACGGTAAAGAAAATTTCTGTTCTCGACCGTACCCGTGAGCCCGGTTCCATTGGCGAGCCGCTGTATCTGGACGTTTTGGCGGGCCTTTCCGGCACCGAGTTTGGCTGTGTGCCGATTTACACCGGACGTTATGGCCTTGGTTCCAAGGATACGACCCCGGGAGATATTGTTGCTGTCTATCGCAATATGCAGAGCGACACTCCTAAGAAACGCTTTACCATCAGCATTGTGGATGATGTGACAAACCTTTCTTTGCCGGTTAAGGAAACCCCGGATACCACTCCGAAGGGAACCCATTCCTGCAAATTCTGGGGACTTGGCGCAGACGGTACTGTCGGTGCAAACAAAAACTCCATCAAGATTATCGGTGACCATACCGATATGTACGCTCAGGGTTATTTTGCCTATGATTCGAAGAAGTCCGGTGGATTGACTGTTTCTCATCTGCGTTTTGGCGATCGTCCGATCAAATCCACCTATTATATCAGTAAGGCCGATTTTGTTGCCTGCCATAAGTCCAGCTATGTGACCGACTACGATATGGTTGAGGACTTGAAAGACGGCGGCAGCTTCCTGCTGAACTGCCAGTGGAGTGATGAAGAGCTGGACAAGGAGTTGCCCGGCAAGATGAAGAAATTCATTGCTGATCACAACATTAACTTCTACACCATTAACGGTGTAAAGCTTGGCAAGGAAATTGGACTCGGCAACCGCATCAACACAATTCTTCAGTCTGCTTTCTTCAGCATCGCAAAGATCATTCCAGAAGAAAAAGCGATTGAATATATGAAGGCCGCTGCAGAGCATAGCTATGCGAAGAAGGGCCAAAAGATTGTTGATATGAACTTTGCGGCAATTGACCGCGGCGCAAAAGAATATCATAAAGTAAATGTGCCGGAATCCTGGAAGAACTGCACCGATGATCAGAAGGTCTCTGTTGCAACCGAGGGCAATCCTGACACTGTAAATTATGTAAACAACGTTTTGAAGCCGATCAACCGCTATCAGGGAAATAAACTGCCGGTTTCTGCTTTTAAAGATATGGCAGACGGCACAGCTCCTGCAGGTTCCTCCGCTTATGAGAAGCGCGGAATTGCTGTAGACGTTCCGGAGTGGAATCCTGATAACTGTATTCAGTGTAATTTCTGCTCTTATGTTTGCCCACATGCCTGCATTCGCCCGGCCGCAATGACAGAAGCGGAAGCAAAGGCGGCGCCTGTCTCTCAGAAGACAAAGGATATGACCGGTATGCCAGGCATGAAGTTTGCTGTGACAATTTCTGCTTATGACTGCACCGGCTGCGGTTCCTGCGTAAATGTTTGCCCCGGAATGAAGGGCAATAAAGCACTCTCGATGAAGCCGATGGAGACACAGGCTGTTTCTCAGGAAGGCTTTGACTATGGCGTAAAACTGCCAGAGAAACCAGAAGTGATTGAGAAGTTTAAAGAGACTACCGTTAAGGGCAGTCAGTTTAAGCAGCCGCTTCTTGAGTTCTCCGGTGCATGCGCAGGCTGCGGTGAGACTCCTTATGCAAAACTTGCGACTCAGCTTTTCGGTGATCGTATGTATATTGCAAATGCCACCGGTTGCTCCTCCATTTGGGGCGGCAGTGAGCCTTCTACACCGTATACCCGCAATCAGCGCGGATTTGGTCCGGCATGGGCAAACTCCCTCTTTGAAGATAACGCGGAATATGGCATGGGCATGGCACTTGGTCAGGATGCAGTTCGTGGTCGTCTCATGGACGAGATCAAAGAACTTGCAAAAGATGAGCGTGCTTCCGAGTCCTTTAAAAAGGCTTGCAGTGATTATTTTGATACTGCGAAAGACAGCGGCGCAAACCGTGTTGCAACTGATAAACTGATTCCGGAATTGGAAAAAGCAGCTGCAGAAGGCTGCCCGGTTTCCAAGGGAATTCTGGGAGAAAAAGAATTTCTCGCAAAGAAATCCACATGGATCTTCGGCGGCGACGGTTGGTGCTATGATATTGGCTTCGGCGGAGTTGACCATGTTTTGGCTTCTGGAGAAGATGTCAACATTCTCGTCTTTGATACCGAAGTTTATTCCAATACCGGTGGACAGGCGTCTAAGGCAACCCCGATCGGTGCAGTTGCTCAGTTTGCGGCTACCGGAAAAGCAACAAAGAAAAAGGATATGGCTGCCATTGCAATGAGCTATGGTTATGTCTATGTAGCACAGGTTGCAATGGGCGCTAACATGAATCAGTGTGTCAAGGCGTTCCATGAGGCTGAGAGCTATCATGGCCCGTCCATTATTATTGCTTATGCTCCTTGCATCAATCACGGAATCAAGGGCGGCATGAGTATTGTACAGACCGAGGAAAAGAAGGCTGTAGATGCTGGATATTGGAATCTGCTCCGTTTTGATCCTCGCCTTGCAGCGATTGGAAAGAACCCAATGCAGCTTGACTCTAAAGCGCCAACTGCAAGCTATCATGACTTTATCATGGGCGAAGTTCGTTACAATTCTTTGACTCGTGCATTCCCGGATCGTGCAAAGATGCTCTTTGAGAAAGCAGAAGAAGCTGCAAAAGATCATTACGATCAACTGGAAAAACTCGCAAGTATGAAATAATTTTCTGAGAAGAAAATAAAAAGGGTCCCGCCTAAATGGCTGGGATCCTTTTTTATAGTTATTTTTAAAATTTTTATTTTAAAGCGGCGATAGGGGAAGCCTTTCAGCACAAATTCAGGCTGAAAGACTTTCCCCTTTTTTGTTTTGATCACTGAGCAGATATTCTTTGGCATAACGCTTAGGAGAAGTTCCAGTCAGTTTTTTGAAAGTGCGGATAAAATGTTCATTGTTGCGAAATCCGACGGTTTCACCAGTCTCCTGTACGCGCATTCCATTGCGTAAAAGTTCCCGGGCCCGCAAAATTCGGCAATGAATAACGTAATCCATTACGCCAAATCCGGTTGCAGGTTTAAAAATATGGCAGAGATAGTATTTACTCAGGAAAAAGTGTGAGGCAATCAAGTCAATGGTTAATGGTTCCGATAAATGTGCCCGAATATATTCCAAAATTGGTGCAACCTTTTCCAAATCGTGGTTGATTTCTGTTGCTTTCAAATCTGCTGTAGCAAAATAGCAGAATGTTTTGTGCAGAAACGTTAAGAGAGTTAGCAATTGCTGCATATCTTCCCCAAAGTTTCCACTGGTGCAGGGAATCTGAAGCTGATTATAAAGCTTTTCGAGCTCCACGGTTTCTTCTTCCGATAGAGTTACCTGAATTTTTGACCGTTCGGCACAGGCCGCAAGATTTGTTTGTGGAGTAGAGAGAGATTGCAGAAGACTTGGTGCAATATGAAGAACTCGGCTTCGATAAGTTTCGTTTGCAACGCTTCGGTGCAAAATAGAAGCACCAAAAAGAAACAACTGCCCCCGGTGGAGCGGATAAATTTCCGGTTCCAAAAAGAAAAGTCCTTCGCCGGAAGTACACATCATGATTTCAACATCTTCATGAAAGTGTGGACGATCCATGGAATAAGTATCATTTCGACTAGAATGAATTTCATATTTGTAGCGAATCATAAAAAGATCTCCTTCCCAAAATGAAAGTTTTTGTTTGGCTTTTTTCATTGGAAAACGATAAAAATTGCGGAGCAAGATATGCAAATTTTACAGCAAACCAATGCATTAGCAAGAGAAAAAAGACATTTATTGTGCTATTTCTGTAGTTTTTTGCTGGTATTAAGGGATTAAAGGAATATTATGAAACAGCTTTATTCCAAAGCAGAACCAACAAATAGGAAAAGGGGAAAAATGGAAAGAAATCCAAAGTGATTTTATCTAAAAATGAATAAAATTGTTTTGTAAATTTTATTTGTTTCCTTATCATATGGGGAAAAAAGTAAAAAATAATTCCAAAAAAGAAAATATACTACCAAATAGCAAGATACATCATTTTTATGCAAATACAGTGCAGGAAATTGCGAAAATTGGATGATATGATAGTGCATGAAAAAGGGAGAGAGCAAAAAAAAAATTTGGCAAAGTTGCCGATTCCTTTTTCTCTCTTAAATGGGAGCAAGTCCGGAATTGCAAAAGTTGTTTTTCAAAATTTGATGGGAGGCGTTTGATTATGACCCTTTGGACGGTCTTGACCGATGTCAGTATGATGGGTGGTTTGCTGCTGTTGGGACAGCTGCTGCGTGCAAAATTGAAAATCTTTCAAAAGCTGTTGATTCCTCCGGCACTGATAGCCGGAATCTTCGCTTTAGTGCTAGGCCCTAATGGTTGGGGAATTCTTCCGTTTTCCAAGAGCCTTAGTACATATGCAAGTGTTTTAATTGTTTTGATATTTGCTGCAATGCCAATCGGGGATAAACCCAGTAAAGAGGCAAAATCCGGACCGGCAATCGGCGGAATGTTCTTTAATGTTACCGGCATTGCAGTATTGCAATACGCGGTTGGCATGTTCCTCACAGTTTATGTGCTGGATCTGTTCTTTAAAAATTTGAATCCTGGATTTGGATTGATGATGGCAACCGGATTCTATGGTGGCCATGGAACAGCAGCAGCCGTTGGTCAGGAATATGCAGGTCTTGGTTGGGACGAAGCTTCTGCTCTGGGTTATACGACCGCGACGGTTGGCTTAGTTGGAGGGATTATCTCTGGAGTTGCCATTATCAACTGGGGCGCCCGCAAGGGATATACTCATTATGTAACTTCTCCAAAAAACCTGCCTTTGTCTATGAAAACCGGTTTGGTACAGCCAATGGATCAGCAGGTGAGCACAAAGGCGACAATTTCTACGATCTGCATGGATCCGATGGCATTTCATCTTGGATTAGTTTTGGTCCCTTCTCTTTTAGGCTATCTGCTTTCGCAGGCATTAAAACCTGTAATTGGAGTCACAATTCCAGCCTTCTGCACGGCACTTCTTTTTGGATTCATTGTTAATGCAGTTATGAATAAGACCCATTCCGACAAATACATTGACAGGGGAAGCATCAGCCGGATCAGCGGTACTTCCACCGATTTTCTGATGGTTTCCGGCATTGGTTCTCTACAGCTTGGGATTGTTGTCAAATATGCGGTCCCGCTGATTGTGGTCTGTGTGGCAGGGTTCCTGAGCAACTGGCTCTGGTTCCACTTTGTCGGCAAACATGCTTCTCCAAAAGATTGGTTCGAACGCAACATGATGGTTTGGGGCCATGCCTGCGGTGTTGCTGCAACAGGCGTTATGCTTCAGCGTATCTGTGATCCGGAACTAAAATCCCGTGGAATTGAGGATTCCGGCATTGCAGATTTGATCAATCGTCCAATCATTGTCGGATTGCAGGTAATTCCTCCAGTTTTGATGACTTCAATGATGGCTGCAGGCCCTCATATTGTCACATGGGTATGCTTCGCAATTGTTGCGGTGATGGGAATTGTAGCTTATGTCTGCAAATGGTGGACTCCAAAGTCGAAAGTACAGACCTATTCACAAACTAATGTTGGTAAGGTAGAAGAGATGCCGATCAGCAGAAATGACCAAGGCAAAGCAGCTTAAAATTAATCAGCTTGATTACTGGTAAATTGAAGATTGTAAGCGCGTCCTTGAATTTATTAAAGGAGGATGAGAATCATGAAACCATATGATATCATTCATTTTGAGGCGCTTGGCGAAGAAGCAAGACATTTGGAAGAGGAGACGACAAAAGCGCAGCAGGCACATAAACTTCCGGCAAATCTGCATTATTTGATTACACCGGAAAATGTACAGGACTTTTTAGCGGCACATCCTGATTTAGAGCTGCCTGATATTATCAGCACAAAGACACATTCTGTTTTGCCAAAGGGATATCTGAATGGCAAAAAGAAAAGTATCATTACCCGCAGTGCCGGATATGATCATTATGAGGCACTGGCAGATCGTGCCAACATTACATCTTTGCGCGAATACTGTGTCAATGCGGTAGCACAGACTGCAATTAAATTCTTATATGCAACAGCCGGGCTGCTCAACGATTATACTGTCTGTACCAGAACTTTTGAACGGAACCGGGAGCCTTCTTTTGAAGAGTTGGCAGGAAACCGTGTTGCAACAGTTTTTGGTGTTGGTAAAATCGGCAAGCGAATTTACGACCTTGTTGCGGCAAATGGTTTGACCGCACAGGCAGTGGATATTCGCGAAGGTCAGCTTGATGAACTTTATCACCATGGGGTGAATTTTGTAACAAAAGAACAGGCAATCGCAAATAGCGATATTATTATCAATGCTATGAACTTGACAAAGATTCCTTACAGTCCATTTTATAATGTGAATTATTTTTCAAGAAAATATCTGCAAAAAGCAAAACCTGGTCTGATTTTCATCAATGTGACAAGGGGCGAGATTGCACCGGAATCACAGTTGTTGGAACTTTATGACGAGGGAGTTATTAAAGGAATTGGTTTGGATGTTTTTACCGATGAAGAAGCTTTTTCAAAGAGTCTGAATCATGTGGCAGAGACCGATAATCCAAACTGTTTGGCTGCTACGGAAATTGTAAAGCGTGCTTTAGAACGCTCGGACAATATTTATGTGCAGCCTCATCAAGCTTTCAATTCTGATCTGGCCGTAGCCGCAAAAGCGCGCGATACCATTCAGCATTTGGTTGCATGGTATGAGAATGGAAAAAAGTGTTTTGATGAACAACTTCCGTATTATCCATCCGGTTCTGGAAAGACACATACGATTCCATTCCCAGCGCCTCAGCGTGAAGATGAGACGGCCGCTTCTTAGATTCTAATATCTCATTTTTCTCCCTGTTGTTTCGAAATTGCACCTTCGAAACAAAAAAAGGCTTCGAAAAGAGTTTTTCTTTTCGAAGCCTTTTTTGCAGCTTATTTTATGATTCAAATTTTAAAGTCAAAAAGCAGTTAAATAAAAAAGATCAAATAAACTAAAAAAGAATATTTGGAGAAGATCCCGCAAGAACCTGCTTTTCAAAGTCGCTGGGGCACATTCCCATTCGCTTTTTAAAGGTGCGGATAAAATGAGTGTCATTTTGAAAGCCCACGGCTTTACTAATGTTTTGAATTTTCATTCCTTGGCGAAGTAAAACGCACGCACGCCGAATGCGGTAGGTAATAATATAATCCCCAATGGAAAAACCAGTGGATTTTCGAAACTGCTGACTAAGCCTGGATTTGCTGATATAAAATTCTTTTGATAAAGTTTCCAAAGAAATAGGGCAGGAATAATTTGCATGAATGTACTGTAGAACTTTATCAACACGCGGATCTGATTTTGGCAGTGGAGGAGGGAGCGGCTCTTCCTGCGCAATTATTTTTGCGAGCATAAGGAGAAATTTGCGAAAGGAGAGTGCACGTTCTATGTCGTTACCGAAATCATCGGAATTGGGTTTGGTTAGGTTGCAAAGGATTCCCAGCAGATTCGCAAGAGCATCATCCTGTACTCGCAAAACCAATGGAGCATTTTCGAAAAGAGCAGAAAGATTGGTGCGGGAAGTAGACATTTCTTCTAAAATTCGGCGTGGAAAATGAATTGCGTAGCGTGCATAAGATTTGTTTCCCGAGCAAAAGCAACGATGGATTACGTATTCGTGCAAAATAAAAATGGTGCCAAAGCAAAGTTGATAGCCATTTTCCTGCACGAAAAAAGTTCCTTCATTGCTGAGTGGAATCAAAATCTCATAAGTTTCGTGAAAATGTGCATGTGGATTTTTGTCACGCTCATATTTAGAGATTTCAAATTCATTTTCCACAAAGACCCCTCGCTTTCGGGAAAGATTATAATTCGAATCCTTTTTCCAATGCTTTGCTGTTTATTGCGATTGCTTTTTCTTTCCCTGCAAATCGAGAGGCAATCGCAGAAAGAATATTTTCTTTTGACAGAAGCCCGGTGTGTTTCATCATAACGCCCAACGCGATTGTATTTGCAGCCTGAATATTGCCAAGGCCAATGCCCATCGAACGAAATGGATAACCGATGTGCTGCCCTTTAGATGAATCCGCTTTTTTAACCTCATCCGTATCGTATACAATCAGCGTATCATCACGAAACGCGGGAAGGTATTTATCGTAGGCTACCTGTGCGAGACATAAAATTAAATCCGGGATTTCTACATTGGGATAGCCGATCTGCTGGTCACTGACGATCACATCTGTTTTGGTGAAGGTCCCTCTTGTTTCAGAACCATAAGAAGCAGTCATTGTGGCGTTCAATCCTTCAAAGATAGAAGCTGCCTGACCGATGATCTCGCCAGTAGAGATCAAACCCTGGCCGCCGACGCCGCTTAAAACAATCTCTTTTTTCATTATTTTACGCCTCTTCTCTCTCTTCTTCAATAATTTTATGATATTTTGTATAATAGTCTTCACGCTTTTTGTTGACAAGGCATCCAACGATGATTTTGTTGCTGAGCTCTTCTTCCGTCATATGAGAGGCTTGCTCAGGAGTGACACTCTGTTCATTCATCAACTTCATCATGCGGGCAGCTTCTCCTTGCTTGTTGTAACGACCGTAGTGTGTGGGGCAGGCCACCATAATTTCAATCAGAGAGAAACCTTTATGCTCGATTCCGTCTTTAATTAACTTGCGCATTTGTATTGGGTTGTAAGAGGTGGCGCGGGCAACATAGGTTCCGCCTGCTGCAGCTGCCAGTTTGCAAATATCCATTGGGGGTTCAATGTGTCCATAAGGGGAAGTCGAGGTGATGCTCCCGGTTGGTGTTGTGGCAGAATATTGCCCTCCGGTTTGCCCATAATTGTAGTTATTTGCAATGATGGCTGTCAGATTAATATTACGGCGGGCACAGTGAATTAGATGATTTCCGCCAATGGTTACACCGTCGCCGTCTCCCATCGTGACAAGTACATGAAGATTTGGATTCGCAAGCGCAATTCCGGTTGCTGCCGGTAGCGCACGGCCGTGGGTGACATGCATGCAGTTGAGGTCAAGGTAATCATCAACCCTGCCAAAGCACCCAATGCCGCTGACCAACGCAATATCGTGCTTATCATATCCAGTAGAAGCAAGTACCGCCGCAATGGATTGCAGTGCAATTCCTTCTCCGCAGCCAGCGCACCAAGTTTGGGGAAGCTTATCAAAAAGCATATAATCTTTATAAGTAGCCATTTTATTTTGCCTCCAATCCATCAATGATTTGCTGTGGCGTGATTAAAATGCCGTCATTGCGGTTGACCTGTATGATTTGGCAGCCGTAATCGTTAAATTTACGAATTTCATTTGCAAGCTGTCCCATATTCATTTCTGGAATCACAACTTTATGTACGGAAGAAAGAACGGAACAAATTTCTTTTTCTGCCATTGGCCAGATCGTGACCAGCTGCAGAAGACCTGCTTTTATTCCTTCTTGGCGCAGACGGTCAACAGCGGTCATAGCGCTGCGTACACAGCATCCAAAGGTAATAATGACTTCGTCGGCGTCTTCCAGATGATATGTCCGGGTAATTGTAATATCGTCGGCGTTCTTTTCGATTTTATTTGTTAGGTAATTAGTTACACGGCTAATGTTATCCGGTGTTGGGCAAAAAGCGCCTTTTTCGTCGTGTGTGGAACCGGTTGTGCGCATCAGAAATTTTTTATCGCCGATAAAAGGCATCGGTGCGGGCATATTTCCGGAGAAATCATAGGGACGAAAATCTTCGGGTTTTGTATTGGGGTCCGGCTGCCGGCGGTTGATGATCTCAGAAGGATCCGGCTGCCGAATAATAACGGTTTCGCGCAAATGACCGATTACTTCATCAGCAAGGAAAACGACAGGGGTCCGATATTTTTCAGAAAGATTAAATGCGGTAATGGAAAGATCAAAACAATCCTGCGCAGAAGAAGGGCTCAGAGCGATTATTCCGTGATCGCCGTGCGTTCCCCAGCGTGCCTGCATGAGATCTCCCTGTGCAGGTTTTGTCGCGGCACCCGTGGAAGGGCCGCAGCGCTGAACATCATAGATAACGGTTGGAATCTCAGACATAATTCCAAGCCCCAAGTTTTCCTGCATCAGAGAAAATCCAGGGCCACTGGTTGCGGTAAATGATTTTTTACCTGCCAGAGAAGCACCAAGCAGGGTTGCCATAGAGCTAAGTTCGTCTTCCATTTGAACATACATTCCACCATGTTTTGGCAGCTCTTTGGAAGCGGTTTCGGCAATTTCAGAGCTGGGAGAGATTGGATAGCCGGCATAAAAGCGAGCACCGGCAGCGATGGCGCCTTCTACAATGGCAACGTTGCCTTCGATAAATTTTTTAACCGTTTTTTTCATGGCTTATTTTACCTCCACTTCAATCGCAAAATCAGGGCACCGCATTTGGCATAATGAACACCCGATGCAGTCTTCCAAATTGGCGACAACAGGAGGACAGCCGACCTCCTGTGTTAAAACTTTCTTTGGGCACAGTGCAGAACAGATTCCACATTGTTTACAAAGCTTTTCATTAATAAAAATGTTGATTTCTTTTTTCATAGAAATTCCTCCATATTTGCTTACAGTTTATGGTTGAAGATAAAGGTGATCTGGGTCGACTTTTTCACGCAGAAAACGAACGGTGTTCTCATCTGGTTCCGGAAGGACTTTTGCGCGGGACAGATCCATTGAAAATCCGGTGTTTTCCGCAATCTCTTCTGGAGAGGTAAAAGGGTAATAGCCCCAGAGATACATCTTTTTTGTTTTGGCATTAAACTTCATAACACCGAGATTGGAAACAACAACTTGCGGTCCGCGGTCTGCAGGAAGGCTGGATTTTTTGCGCCCATCGGGTCCATCAATCCATCCGGGGCTTGTAATATAGGGCATTTCATTTACAAAACGCCGCTTTTCATGTGGCATGACAATTACGGTATTGACAAAAGATGCGATTCCGTTTGCACCTCCGGAACCCGGAAAACGAACTTTCGGGTGATGGTAGTCTCCAATGGAAGTGGCGGAAACATTTCCGTAAATATCGACGGAGGCACCTCCGATAAAACCAATAAGGTTATCATTATGATTTAAAAGTGCATTTGCCTGATAGCCAAGATAACGAATTGGTGGGCATGCTACGGCGCAATGTGCCATTGAACGGTTATCGCTGACACTGCGGGGAATTTCTTTTGGATTAAAATCCATCAGTCCGCTTTCAACAATTAGCCGACAGGTTGGTTGAAGGCGCTTTTTGGCGAGAATTGCTCCTACTAGAGGCAACCCTGTACCAACGATTACGACCTGATCTTTTTTGATGAGGCGAGCAATCGTATAAGCCTGCATCTCACCATGAGTATAAGATTCACTCATTTGCTCTCCTCCTCTGCGATAGTCTCGTCGGAAACATGAAATTCGTATCCTGGAACATTTTTTAAGTTAAGCAGCCGATTAACACCAAGTTTTTCCAGATATTCAGCATGATTTTTGACCCCATAGACCCACTCTTTTAAAAACTGCTGAAATGCTTCGTCAGATTTTCCCGCACGATCATATTCAAGATAGAATTCCTTATCGTAATCGTAGTAGCCATAGACCTGAGAGGGGTGTCCTCCGTAAGGAAGATGGACAACTGCACTTACGGTAATACCGGGAATGGTATTCTTTTCCGGTTCGCGGCGAATCCATTCATTTGAGACTAGTTCTTCACAAGTAACGATCGTGTTTTTCGCGGCAAATGCCAGATCAACATCTTGAAAGGGATCGCTCAAAAGGCGGCAGGTGCCGTCGGGAGAAGCAATTTGTACATGAATAATGGCGGTATCCAGCCGAGGAACCGGAAGTAAAAGTAGTTTTTCCTCCGGATTAAAAGGATTTTGCTGAATCAAAAATTTCTGATTCGGTAGTTTGTCAATTCTTTCCCGTTCCTTTTCGGAAAGTCCCCATTCTTTTTCCATACCGGAACCAAGCATCATGCGCACAGGAACGTAGGGCAGACCCATAGCTGCTGCATGAAACATGGTCATCTGTGCATCTTGAGAGTAATCTTCAAAGAGAATGGAACCTTCTTGAATTGCTGCACGAAATCGGCGGCTCACATTGGAAAAACGGGGATTTGCAGTATAACAGTTTATGTAAGCTTTTACTCTTCCGGCGCCGATCAACATATCCCAGTCACTGCCGGCAGGGCCGCCTTCACCGATCAGATCTGTCTGTCCCTGCCGTAAAATTTCACAGACCGCTGCAAGTGGCTTTCGACCGGTCGTAAAACCGCCAAATGCCAGATGGTCGCCGGAGTGTACATAGGTAGAAACAGCTTCGGAAAGGGAATAAATTTTATGATTACTACTGTACAAAAGCACCACATCTTTTCAAAATAATTTATTTTAGAATAATTAGCCGAATTGCATCTTCGTTCACTTCGCACTATATCTACAACCATTCTTACTGTCAATTCAATTTTAATAACATGCGCCAAAATGTCAGCAAAAGCGGAGAATCAATCAAATCTTTGTAGATGTTAAAGCAAAAACGCTGTTGTCTAAAATCAATTTTTTAAAAGCAATAGACAAATCAAACTATTTGTTCTATAATCAAAAATATATTCAGATTAATTCGTAATTTTCATGAAATTAAGAAAATATTAAAAATTTTTTTACAGAAAGATGGTGCAATTTTATGAAAATTTCAAAGAATATTGACTTTGATTTTTTTATTCGTTTTGCAGAAGGAATTCAAAAATTCATGGGGGAAAAATGTGAAATTATTATCCATGATTTTCGGGAAGGATTTGATCATTCCATCGTGCATATCATTAACGGTTCTGTAAGCGGACGTTCGGTGGGTGGCTCTCCGCGCGGAGGGATGATTGCTCATTGTGGGGACGATATTGAAAAATATCATGACAGTCGGATCTATTTTTTTAATGGAACAGGCAACCGTTCAGGGCATATTTTTAAGTCTTGTACCACTTTGATTAATGATGAAAAAAATCAAATTATTGGTTCTGTCTGCGTAAATCTTGATGTAACAGATCTCATTTTGTCTCAAAATATGCTGCGTAGTTTTGTGCCAAATGGAAATGATTCCGGTTCCGTACCGGAAGAAGAGATTGGTTTTGAAAATGTGGATAATGTGTTGCACTATTACATTAGCCACTGTGAACAAGAAATTGGGAAGCCAATGTCTATGATGGATCGAAATGAGAAGATTCGGGCCCTCAGCTACTTAAATAAAAAAGGAGTCTTTAAAATTTCGAAAGCGAATGTAGAATTGTGCCAGGCTTTCCAGATTTCTAAATTCACACTTTATAACTATTTGGAAGAATCAAAGCAAAAAGATCAGCAAAATCCTCCAAAAGAATAAAATTTATTAAAATTTCAGTCTAAAACTCCGAAGAATAAAGCCTTTTTGAAAGGGCAAGTATTCTTCGGAGTTTTTGCGTAAAAAATCAATTTGAAACATTTAAAGCTTTTAAAATTAAAAAAGAAAAGTCAACAATATCGTAAGATTAGTCAATATTTGCAATTATAGCCCCGATTTTTGATCAAAATTAAGCAAGATATACAAACTAAAAAGAAATAGTTTATGCAGTAATACAGCATGATTTTTGTTGACTTTTAAAAAAAGGCTTTTATAATAAAGGGCAGAAGATAAAACTTACAATTAGTTTGAAAGAAAAACATTATGTAAGAATTTAGCCGATTGCAATCGAAATTTACAAAAAAGAAAGGTGGATTGAGACAATCAAGTTTAGCGGACATAAGAATCTTGGGGAGCAAATCCAAAATTAGAAGGAGGAATTATTTATGGGAAAAGAAGGGGAGCAGCAGCCTAAGTCGGTAAAACGTTCAAAGTTTTTGGACGGAGTAGAAAGAGTCGGCAATAAATTGCCGGATCCTGTCATCCTATTTATCTGGTTGGTTGCCCTTGTAGCAGTCATTTCATGGGTTGGTTCGCTCTGTGGATGGAGTGCTATTAGTCCAGCAGACGGAAAAATCGTTACCGTTTTTAATTTGCTGAGTCCGGCAGGCTTCCAATATATGATCAGCCACTGCTATCAAAACATGTCCACTTTCGCACCGCTTGCAATTGCACTTCCGTTATTTATTGCGGTCGGTGTTGCGGATAAATCCGGATTCCTGGACTCTTTGTTTATTCGCATGGGCATGAAGGTAAGCGGCACTATGCTTACTGCAATTATTATTTTTCTTGGGATTTCTTCAAACTTTATGTCTGATATCGGATTTGTGATTCTGCCCCCTTTGGCAGCAATGCTGTTTTTGGCTGTTGGCAGAAATCCGATTGTAGGAATGTGTTGTGCTTATGCGTCTACTGGCTGCGGGTTAGCGGCGAATTTGCTAATTGGCATTTCCGATGCAAGAATTTCCGCAACCTCTCAGGCTGCCGCAGCAATTCTTGATCCGAATGCGACGGTTTTACCGACCTGTAATTGGTATTTTATTGCGGTTGGGTGTATTGTATTAACAGTCGTCAACACGTTTGTAACGGAAAAGATTTTAGAGCCCAGAATGGGGAAATGGGATCCAAATCTTTCGGATAGTGATATTAAAGCGGTCGACCTTTCCAGTTATCAAACAACGCCGGAACAGAAAAAAGGGATGCGTGCCGGTGGAATTTCGATTTTGGTTATGTTGGCTATTTTAATTATCGGCATCATTCCACCATATGGCTTTCTATGTGATGCAAACGGTGTCAATGTTTTCAACAATCAGAAAATGCAGCTCGGTTCCATTGTAACAGTGATGGTCCTTTTGATTGGCATTCCGGGAATTGTTTACGGCAGAGTTGCTGGTACAATTTCGGATGGCAAAGCACTTGGGGAAGCAATGTCGAAAGGAATCCGCGATGTAGCTCCATTTGTTGTTCTTTGTTTCTTTGCAGGACAATTTACAGGGTGGTTTACAACGAGTAACCTCGGATCAATCCTTGCTGTAAATGGTGCGGATGCGATTCGCGACAGTGGACTCAGTGGACTGCCTTTGATGTTGATCCTAGTTGTTGTTTGTGCGCTGATCAATCTCTTTGTGCCAAGCGCAAACGCAAAATATTCCCTTTTGGCGCCAATCCTCGTGCCGATGTTTATGATGCTTGGTTACAGTCCGGCACTGACCCAGATGGTTTATCGCATGGGCGATTCCGTTACCAATGCAATCACACCGGTTATGGCTTATTTTGCGATGCTTTTGGGACTTGTCAAAACCTATGATAAAAAGGCAGGCATGGGCACCTTGATGTCTTTGCTGATGCCATATACATTATCTTACCTATTGAGTTGGGTTGCTTTGTTCTCTATATGGTTTCTGGCTGGGTGGCCTCTGGGCCCTGGCGGCGGACTTTATCTATAAAGCAAAAATATCGTACCAATTTATAAGAGAAAGAAAGGAATCAAATGAAGATCAGAAAAATTGAGTACATACCAATTCGTATCCCAAAGTGTGGCGCCAAAGGCGGAAAAGTCTGGAAGACAGCGCTGGGAAATCATCCGTTTGGAGATGCAGTCATTGTTTTACTGCATACGGATGATGGAATCTGTGGGCTTGGTGAAGTTTCTTCCATCTGGGATACATATGGAAGCGGCCTTTTGCGGGAAATGGGGGGGAAGCTCTCTGATTCCGTCATAGGACTTGATGTTTTTAGTATTACCGAAGCGATTGCAAAAATGGATAAAGCCATCGCTTGGAGCAAAAATGCACTGTGCTTTAAAGCTGGTATCGAGATGGCTATGTATGATGCAATCGGAAAATCCACCGGATTACCGGTTTATCAGTTGCTTGGCGGCAAACGCAGGGAACGGATTCCTCTTTCTCATTCAGTTGCAATGGGCACGGTCGAAGAACGCGTTGCTCAAGTGGAGCAGCATGTAAAAGCTGGGTTCCATACGGTAAAGGTGAAAGTCGGAATTGATTTTGAAGACGATGTAGAAGCGGTTCGTGCAATTCGCGAAAAGTTTGGGCCAAAGCTTGGGATTCGCGTGGATGCCAATATGGGATGGCGTGATGAAAAAGCGCTGATTAAAGTTGCTTATCAGTTAGCAGATCTGGGAGTCCTCTCGATTGAGCAGCCTTTTGCACCTAGAGAACTTTTAAAGCTTTCCAGAATCCGGGAAAAGTTCCCGATTCCGCTCATGCTGGATGAGAGTATTTGGGAGCCGGCAGATGCGCTCGATGCAGTGCGGGCAAATGCAGGCGATATTTTCAATGTTTATGTGAGCGAATCCGGTGGACTTTATCGTTCCATGCAAATTGCAAATCTCTGCGAAATTGCCGGAGTAGGTTTTTGCATTGGCAGTATGCCGGAATTTGGAATCGGGACTGCTGCAGAGCTGCAGCTTGGTCTTGCTGCTCCAAGAATTGATCATCCTAGTGACGTGATTGGCAATCTCTATTTTGAAGATGATGTGATTAAAGAAACTTTGCCGGTAGAGGATGGCTATGCTCTGGCAGTAGATCGTCCGGGGTTGGGGGTCAGCCTCGACTGGGATAAGATCAAAAAATATAGAACCGATTAAAATCGGCTCTTAAAAAACAAATAGGTCACTTTAAATGCTTTTATAATATTAGAAAGAGGTGAGCAGAAATGGTAGAACAGGATTTTACCGAAAAAATTTCTGCACTTGAGTTTCTCGATTTCGCAGTCAGCTTTGGACGCCCGCCGGTTCCGTTTACCGGGGTTTGGGTGGATAAAGAGCGGCTCTTAAAGGAACTGCGCCGCAATCACATTGCACAGTCGGCACCGTATCATGTGCTTGCAAAAGCATATGAGGCGAATTACGGCAACAATCTTTTAATGAAAGAAATCGGTGATGATCGTCCGGAAATGATTCCAACATGGGTTGTTGTTCCCAGTGAAGAAGCAATGGGCTGTTCCCCGAAAGCTTATGTGGATCAGATGGAAAAAGAGGGCATAAAAGCAGTTCGCTTATTCCCGTCTTCCACAGGAAATCCTGCCAAAGCAACGCGCTACGCGTTTGCAAAATGGTTCTATGGGGATTATTTTGAAGAATTTGAGCGTCGGCATATTCCAATCACCGTTGAATTTTCTCCCAATCGACGTGATGAACCGGATTGGCCGAAACTTTATGAGGTCGCAAAGGACTTTCCGAAACTGGATATTGTTTTGGCAGATGGGTTTCAGCGTACAGCATGGACTTTAATCAAACTTTTGCGGGAATGTCAGAACCTGTATGTACAAACTTCCGGGTTGGATGTTCACAGAGAGCTCGAGTATATGGTGAATCAGGTTGGAGCACAGCGCTTTATTGCTGGTTCTAAATTCCCGGTTTCCACAATTGGAACGATGGTCGGTCAAGTGACATTTGCCAATCTGTCATTTGAAGAGAAAAAACTGATTGCAGGAGATAATGCCCGCAGAATCATGGGACTGCCGATCAAAGGAGGGAATTTATGATGGAAACAAGTAGAAAATATCGCGTGATTGATTCTCATGCACATATGGGACCAATTTGGAATTTTTACCTTCCTTATAATGATGAGTATCAGATGCTCGATAATATGGATCGTTTGGGCGTGGATACGGTCGTCTTTTCCTCCAATATGGCAATTTCAGGGGATCCTGTCAGAGGAAATCAATATACGCTGGATGTTTGCCGCAGACATCCGGGTCGTTTTCTAGGACAGTATATGGTAAATCCGAATTATCCTGAGCTGTTTGATGAAGAAGTGCCAAAGTACTTTTCTCATAAAGAAATTGTTGGATTTAAAGTCCACCCGGAACTATCCGGAGATTATCCGCTTAATGGAAAAAATTATGAGAAGATGTTCCGCTATGCGAGTGAACACCACATTCCGATTTTGAGCCATACTTATTTTGGTGGTGATCGGCTAAGTGTTTTTGAAGAGCTTGCAAAAGAATATCCGGAGGCGCCGCTGATTATCGGTCATGGCGCAATGGATCTCGGAACCGGAAAATGTATTGAACTTTGCAATCGTTATCCGAATCTGTATTATGATCTCTGCAGCCCGGTCAATAAACGTTATGGGGCGCTGACGATGGTAGATCAGGAGCTAAATCCAGATAAAGCTCTTTATGGAACAGATGGCCCGTGGAATGATCCTGCGGTCAGCTTGGGATCGGTGCTTCTCAGCGGAATTGATTCTCAAAAACTGGAAAAATGGTTTAGCGCAAATTTCTTGCGGCTTTATACTCGTGCAGCTGCAGCCTTTGCCGACTGAGCCCGGTTGAAAAGGGGCTATTATATTGAGTGATATTTATAAAAAAATAGAGGAACTTTCTTTGGAAATTCCAAAACATACTTCTTCGATTGGACGTTATAATATGATGACAGTTTTCGGAGAAAATTATCTTTATACTTCTGGAACCGGCTGCGCAAAAGATGGAAAACCATTAGTGGTGGGGAACCTGGGAAAAAATGTTTCCTTAGAAGAGGGTAAAAAAGCAGCCCGGCAATGTGCGCTGAATATTTTGGCGAATGCACAGGAATGTATCGGAGACCTGAATCGCATTTCCAAAATTATTAAAATGACCGTTTTTATCGCGAGTGCAGAACAATTTCACGAGCAAAGCGCAGTTGCAGATGGAGCTTCCGAATTATTTTCTGCTCTCTTGGGAGTTGAAAATCAAGGGGTGCGCAGCGCAATCGGTGTGAGCGCTTTGCCAAATGGACAGTCTGCAGAGATCGAAGTCCTTTTTGAATTGCAGAAAACAGGAAAGAAGGAATTAGAATGCTGATTAACTGGAATGAGTTGAGTCAGCTGGGATTTGAGCAGTATCGTGAAAAAGCTGCGGTGGTAATCAATTTTGCGTCTACAGAGCAGCATTCTTATCATCTTCCGGTAGGAACGGATGCTTTTTTGGGCAAAGCAGTTACCGAACAGGCAGCAACGCTTGCAAAAACGCCGATTATTCTTTTGCCACAGGTTTGTTATGGATATTCGCCGCATCATCGTTTTGCGCCGGGATATATCACCATGCCCCAAAAGGATTTAGTCAATTATGCCTGTGATATTTGTGAATGTGTGAGGCAAAATGGCTTTCAGAAAATGTATCTGGTCAATTCCCATGGGGGAAATCAGGTTTATCTTTCCGCGGTGATCAATGAGATGGGCGAAAAATATGGAACTTCTTTTGCCCTAAAAGAACTGCGCTATTGGGATGTAGCAGGCCCAAGAATCAGTGAGATTCGAGAGTCAAAGTTAGGCGGAATGGGCCATGCAGGTGAATTTGAAACTTCAATTATGATGTATCTTCACCCAGAGCTTGTTCATAAGGAATTAATTCATGAATGTGATCCGGTACCCGGAGACCCGTGGTTTCAACGTGATCTTCTGGGCTACAAAAAGTATCAGAAATATGCGAATTTCAACGAGGTGAACCCCGAGGGACATATTGGGCAGCCACATCTTGCATCATCTGAAAAAGGTAAATTGCTCTTTGAAGCAGTTACAGAAGAGTTGGCAAAATTCTTTGATTATTTTAATCGGTAACCTTTTCGAGACCATTTTAATTTACATACAATTCTCCTATTTATATAGAGAAGTACCCTATCTGTGTTTGCAGATAGGGTACTTCTCTGTTTATAAGCAATAAAAAATCGGGACTGTTATCCTATTAAGATACAGTCCCGATTAGAAGATGTGCTTTAATCGAACAAATTTTTCAGCTTATCGAAAAAAGACTTGCGGTTTTGGTAGTTCTTATCATTAGCGGAGTCATCAAAATTTCGCAGCAGTTCCTTTTGCTTTTCGGTCAGATTCTTCGGAACCTCAATTGTAACGCGGACGTATTGGTCTCCACGTCCACGGCTGCCGAGCTTTTGAATCCCTTTTCCACGCAGCTTAAAGATATCGCCGGGCTGCGTGCCTTCGTGTACCTGATAGCTTACTTTGCCGTCGATTGTAGGAACGATTACTTCGGCGCCTAACGCAGCTTGACTGAAGGTGATCGGCATTTCGCACCAAACATCAAATCCGCGGCGTTCAAAAATCGGATGAGAACGCACGGAAACAAATACATGAAGGTCTCCGGCGGGGCCTCCGTGCGTTCCAGCGTTGCCCTGCCCGGAAATATTGAGCACTTGCTGATCAGCGATTCCTGCTGGAATGCTGATTTCGAGCGTCTTTTTTTGGCGAACATGACCGGTACCGCCGCAGGTGGGACATGGACTGTCGATTACTCGACCGGAACCACCGCAGCGATCACAGGTACGGGTAGTCTGCATAACACCAAACGGTGTGCGCTGGCTGACGTGTATTTGGCCGGTACCGCCGCAGGTAGGACAGGTTTTGGCCGAAGTGCCTTTTTTAGCGCCGCTTCCGCCGCAGGAAGAACAAACGTCAATTTTTTCATAGGAGACCGTTTGCTTACAGCCTTTTGCAGCCTCCTGAAAACTGATATAAACACTGGTTTCTGCGTCACTGCCGCGCCGGGCAGCATTCGGATTTTGACGACGAGCACCACCGAATCCGCCACCAAAGAAAGAATTGAAAATATCTCCGAGATCAATATCTCCATCAAACGGACTTCCACCAGGACCTCCGCCAAAATTGGGATCAACGCCGGCATGACCGAACTGATCATACCGTGCTTTCTTTTCCGGATTGGAAAGGATTTCATAAGCTTCGTTGACCTCTTTGAATTTTTCTTCTGCTACTTTGTCCCCCGGGTGAAGATCCGGGTGATATTTTTTAGCGAGCTTTCGGTAAGCTTTTTTAATTTCGTCATCAGAGGCGTTCTTCGGCACGCCCATGACTTCATAATAATCGCGTTTTTCTGCCATTAGTTCTATCACTCCTATAGGACGCGCGAAAGGCAGCCGAAGCTGCCAAATTACGCGTTACAAAAATTTTTTCAGAGAATTCGGCTGTTCTGTGCTTTCTCTTCCAAAATTATTTCTTGTCTTTGTTGTCATCTACATCTTTGTAGTCTGCATCGTAAACGGTATTGCCGTTTGTATCCTGATGAGGTGCGTTCGGCTGTGCGCCACCTTGGGGGGCAGCACCAGCAGCATTCCCTTGTGGAGCTGCATTCTTGTAAAGCTTTTCGCTGATGGAGAACAGCACTTTCTGCAGTTCGTCGGATTTTGTCTTCATATCTGCAGTGTCGTCTTTGCTGGAAGATTCTTTCAGAGCGGCGATCTTGCTTTCGAGCTCTGTCTTATCGTTGCTGTCCATTTTGTCGCCGCTGTCTTTTACAAGCTTTTCAGCTGCATAGATCATCTGCTCTGCATTGTTCTTTGCGTCGACAACCTCGCGGTGCTTTTTGTCTTCCTCTGCATACTTCTCAGCATCTTTTACAGCTTTATTGATATCATCCTTGCTCATGTTGGAGGAAGAAGAGATCGTGATATGCTGTTCCTTACCGGTTGCGAGATCTTTTGCGGAAACATTTACAATGCCGTTGGCATCGATATCGAAAGTGACTTCGATCTGAGGAATTCCACGTGGAGCCGGAGCAATGCCGTCCAGTTTGAAGAGGCCGAGTTGCTTGTTGTCGCGGGCAAAATCGCGTTCGCCCTGGAGAACATTGACTTCAACCTGTGTCTGACCATCTGCAGCAGTAGAGAAAATCTGGCTCTTTTTGGTCGGGATTGTTGTATTGCGGTCAATTACTTTTGTCATGACGCCGCCCATGGTTTCAACACCCAGAGAAAGCGGGGTAACATCTAGCAGCAGCAGACCTTCGACTTCACCGCCCAGAACACCTGCCTGAATGGCAGCGCCAATTGCAACACATTCATCGGGGTTGATGCCCTTAAATGGCTCTTTGCCGCTCAGCTTTTTAACAGCTTCTTGGACAGCCGGCATACGAGTGGAGCCGCCGACCAGCAAGATTTTGTTAATATCGTTGAAGGAGAGTCCAGCATCTTTCATTGCCTGATTAACAGGACCCATGGTGCGCTCAACCAGATCGGAAGTGAGTTCATCAAATTTTGCTTTTGTCAGCGTCATATCCAAATGTTTCGGGCCGTTGGCATCTGCTGTGATAAAGGGCAGATTGATCTGGGTGGTGGTCATGCCGGAGAGGTCAATCTTTGCTTTTTCAGCAGCTTCCTTTAAGCGCTGCATCGCCATCTTATCGTTGGAAAGATCGATGCCGTTATCTGCTTTAAAGCCTTTGAGCATCCAATCAATGACACGGTTATCGAAATCATCGCCGCCGAGGTGAGTATCACCGGCAGTTGCGAGAACTTCCTGAACGCCGTCACCCATCTCAATGATAGAGACATCGAAAGTGCCGCCGCCGAGGTCGTAAACCATAATTTTTTGTTCCTGTCCCTTATCAACGCCATAAGAAAGCGCTGCTGCGGTTGGCTCGTTGATGATACGCTTTACATCGAGGCCTGCAATTTTGCCGGCATCTTTTGTAGCCTGACGCTGTGCATCACTAAAATATGCAGGAACGGTGATGACTGCGCTGGTGACCGGCTGACCCAGGTAAGCTTCAGCATCAGCCTTCAGCTTTTGCAGAATCATGGCGCTGATTTCCTGAGGGGTATATTGTTTATCATCAATCTTTACTTTGTAGTCGGTGCCCATGTGGCGCTTAATAGAAGAAACGGTGCGCTCAGGATTCGCGACAGCCTGACGTTTTGCAGTTGCGCCGACCATACGCTCGCCGTCTTTTTTAAAGCCAACAACAGAAGGGGTTGTACGTCCGCCTTCAGCATTTGCAATGACGACTGGTTCGCCGCCTTCAATAACTGCCACGCAGGAGTTTGTAGTACCTAAATCAATACCAATTGTTTTACTCATATTTGTTACCTCCAAATTAATGTTTCGGTGTAAATGTTTTATTTAAAATCTGCATGGAATCCATGCGGAAGGACAAAAGAAAAATTAGGGTCTCCAAAAATTAATTGGCAACCTGAACCATCGCGTGACGAACAATACGGTTACCTAGTTTATAACCGGGCTGAAAAACCTCTGCAATGACATTTTCTCCAAGATCGTCACTTTCAATGTGAGAAACGGCATTGTGGTATTCAGCGTCAAATGGATCGCCTTTTTTGCCCATGGGTTCAACTCCAAGCTTTTTAAGTGCGGATTCCATTTGCTTTTGAACCATTTCGATGCCTTTGCGTAGGTCTTCTATGGAACAGTCTTTCTGACTGAGGGCCCGCGTGAGGTTATCGGCTACCGGAAGAAATTCCAAAACCGTCGCCGCAGTAGCATCGGCATAAGCGGTCGTTTTCTCGCGTTCGGTACGCTTACGATAATTATCGTATTCTGCGGCTGTGCGCAACAGGATGTCTTTTTGTTTTTTAAGCTCCGCCTGTGCTTTTTCTAAAAGCTTTGCGGGATCCTCCTGTGGATTTTCCGCTTTTGCTTCGGGCTTTGTCTCAACAGGTTCCTTTTCTTCCACGTTAGCTTCCTCAGCCTTTTCTTCCTGTGGCTTCTCTTTTTGCTTCTCTTGGTTGTCTTCTTTTTTATTCAAGATGATGCCCCCTATCTTTTTGACTCTAAAGTCATTGTAATTTCATTAATTCCGTGAGCATTCGTCCTACACTGTCAGAAAGGTACGAAAGGCTCCCGAGAAGGCGCTTGTAATTCATACGCATGGGTCCTAAAAGTGCGATCGCTCCGGCAGGCGTGGCATTGATTGCATAATGGGAAATAATTAGCGCCATGCTGTCAAGTGCTGGAACCCCGATCTCTTTTCCAATCAAGACCCGGTCGCCGGGTTCAATCAGCAGACGGTAAACTTCGTCTTGACGTGCTAAAAATCCCATTACTCGGCGAAGGTCACCTTCTCCAACCTCGGGATAATAGAGCAAGTTTGTTTCTCCATCCATACGAACGTCAGCTCCCATTGCTTCGCGGGCTACTTCTAACAATGCCATCAAAGCACTGCTCATCAGCATACCGACATCCCCCATGGAAGCCGCCAAAGATTGGATAAAAGCAGGCGTAATTTTGCGAATCGGCATGTTTACAAGTTTTTCATTAAAAACTCGAAAGAATACCCGCAAAATTTCAGGGGAAAGATCAAATTCACAATGAAAAACCCGTGTGTGCATGGTGCCGTTGCTTGTCATCAAAATGACCATTGAGGTGCGGCGGCTTGTCTGAACAAACTGAACTGCCCGAACAACTGCATCCCGTCCGCTGGGGGTAATGGAAATTGCCGCTAAACGGGTCATTCCAGAAAGTGCTCGTGAAACACCGTCCAAAAGTTTTTCCGGATCATAGGCGCTGGGGAGAAGTAAAGCATCGATAAAATGCCGTTCGTCCGGAGTGGTGGATTCCGGCTCAATTAAAGAGTCCAGATAAAAACGATATCCGGCTTCACTGGGAACCCTTCCGGCGGAAGTGTGTGGCTGTTCCAAAAGACCCATTGCGGAAAGCTCACTCATCTCGTTGCGCACAGTGGCAGAGGAAACCGGAAACTCAAGCATCTCACACAGCACTTTGCTTCCGACCGGCTCACCGGTTTCAGTATAAAGTTCAATTACCGCTGTTAAAATTTTTTGCTTGCGTGGGCTGAGTTCCATGAAGATCACCTCTTTTGACGAGTTAGCACTCTATAAGGCCGAGTGCTAACTACATTTATAAATGTACCATTACTTTGCCCCGGTGTCAATAGGGTATTTGTAAAGAGATTATGAATTGTCAAAAATTTTTACAAAAAACTAGAAAAAAGGGGCGGCAAAAAAATTGCCAGCCCCTTTTTAGAAAAGTTATTTTAAAATTTATAATGTTTCCAGCAAGGTTTCAATTAAAGGATTTGAAACCAAAAATCCGCGCGACGTCAGTGAAAGCGCTTCAGGTGACTGCGTTAAAAGCCCAGCTTTTTGATAAGGAATCGCTGCTTCACGCAGAGAATTTGGAATTCCATGAGAAAAGCGGCTAAGACAATCTTTTTCAGTTAACCCTTTGCAGAGACGCAGACGCAAAAGTGCATATTCCGCAAAACTGCCGGCAGGGATTACACGGTCGGTTTCTTCTATGGGCGTTTCTCCCATCAGAAATCCCCGCAGAGAACGCGGCCAGTAAAATCGTTTTCTATTATAATAGGAAGAAGCAGAAGGACCAAGCCCAAGATATTCTTCCTGATTCCAGTATTTTAAATTGTGGCGGCTTTCATAGCCTGGCTTTGCGAAATTCGAAATTTCATACTGTGAAAAACCTGCATTTTTTAATTCTTCGCAGGCGAGAAGGTATCGCTCACATGTTTCTTCTTCTTCGGGAAGATTTAAAGTGTTTCGGTTTTTAAAAAACAATGTGCCCGGTTCGATTTGCAAAAGATAGGCGGAAACGTGAGAAGCCCCATTTTCGCGGCAGAATCGGATGCTTTCTTTCAAAGAATCGTCGGTCTGTCCCGGAAATGCCAAAATCAAATCAAGAGAAATGTTTTGGATTCCGGCACGTCGTGCTTCTGCCATGGCGAAAGCAGCCTGTTGAGGTGTATGTCGGCGCCCGAGAAAAGAAAGCTCTTTAGAATTTGCGGACTGAAGGCCTAATGAAATGCGGTTAATGCCTGCCTCGAAAAGAGGAGGAAAGAAATCGGGAGGAATTTCTCCGGGATTAACTTCCACCGTGATTTCGGCATCGGTAAGACCAAATTCGGTTCGGGCGGTATTTGTCAGACGGCAGAGCCGATCAGCACCCAAAAGACTAGGGGTTCCGCCGCCAAAATAAAGCGTGTCGCAGAAAAAATCCGGGTGCTCTTTTTTCCATTTTTTCATGGTGAGAATCAAAAAATCCGTATAGGATTCCATTTGCTCTTCTGTTGCCCGCAGAGAAAAGAAATCGCAGTAAGGGCATTTTTGGACGCAAAAGGGCACATGCAGATAAAGCCCGTTCATCCGTTATAGCGATTCATCGCTTCGTCAATTTTGTCATTTACCATGAGAGCGGCTGCAGCCGCAGCGTTTTTGGTGCTTTCGTCCATCAGTTTCATTTCATCTGTTGAAAAGTGGCTGAGGACCCAGTCTGCTAAATCCCACTGCGGATTCGGTTTTTTCCCTACGCCGATTTTAATGCGCGGAAATTGATCACTGCCGGAAAGATATAAAATGTTTTTCATGCCATTGTGTCCGCCGTCGCTGCCTTTGCGCCGAATTCGAAGGTGTCCGCAGGGAAGAGAAATATCATCAAAAAGCACAATCACTTTTTCGGGAGGGAGCTTATAAAAGCGCATGGCTTCGGTGACGCTCTGACCGGAAAGATTCATAAAAGTGGAAGGCTTTAAAAGAAGCACTTTTTTACCGCCAAATGTTGCAGATGTACAAAGCCCTTTAAATTTTAGACGGTCAAGTTTTACACCCGCGTCATCAGCAATTTTGTCGATCGCCATAAATCCGGTATTATGGCGTGTCCCTTCATACTCTTTGCCGGGATTGCCAAGACCCACCAGAAGATATTCGATGGAGCCGACAGCTTCGGGAGATTTTTGAAAAAACATCGGGGAAAATCCTCCTTATAAAAAGATGAAAAGAAGGGGCCGCCGCCCGGGAGGCCAGCAGTCCCTTCTCTATTTTGAATTTTAACAAGCCGAATTTCAGATAAACATTGGGGAAACCGGTTTATCTTCATAGATGCGCTCGATCGCTTCTGCAAAAGTCGGAGCGGTCGGCAAAAGCGTAATTTTATCCAGCTTCTTTTCAGGAGGCAGCGGAACTGTATCCAAAAGGACAACTTCGTCAATGACGGAATTCTGGATTCTCTGAATTGCGGGGCCGGAGAGAACACCATGAGTTGCACAGGCAGTAACGGAAAGTGCACCGTGTTCCATAATTGCTTTGGCGGCATTGCAGAGGGTACCGGCAGTATCGATCATATCATCTACCAGAATCACTTTTTTACCCTGAACGGAGCCGATAATGTTCATAACTTCGCAGACATTGGCTTTTTGACGGCGCTTATCTACAATGGCAAGCGGCGTGCCAACACGGGTTGCAAAGTCACGGGCGCGAGTAACGCTGCCGAGGTCGGGGGAAACTACCACATAGTCGTCAACATGGTCTGCAACACGCTCTTTAAGGAAAGATGCCAAAAGCGGAACTCCGCGCAGATGGTCAACGGGAATGTTGAAAAAGCCTTGAATCTGTGCAGCATGAAGGTCCATTGTGAGGACACGGTCCGCACCAGCTGTAGTGATCAGATCGGCACAAAGCTTTGCACTGATCGGATCACGGGCTTTTGCCTTGCGGTCCTGACGAGCATAGCCAAAGTAAGGAATCACTGCAGTGATTCGGGCAGCGCTGGCACGCTTCATCGCATCAATCATGATGAGCAGTTCCATCAGGTTGTTGTTAACCGGTGCGCAGGTCGATTGAACAATAAAGCAATCCGATCCGCGTACGGATTCCTGCAGAGAAACGGAGATCTCTCCGTCGCTGAAAGTGGTTACTTCACTCTTACCCATGGGCAGTCCCAGACATTCGCTGATCTGTTTTGCTACGCTTTTACTGGCGTTGGCAGCGAAAATCTTGATTTCCTTGCCGTGAAAATTCATGTCATATCCCCCTGTAAAATGATTCAGTTTTGTGGGCTCCTCTTTTTCCCGATTTTTTTCATGGCAGCTTGTCCTATAATAAGATTGCCAAGAGGGAAAAAACCCTTTTTCTATCATTCCACACAAAAAAGAAAAATTCGTAAAAAGTCTATTCTGTGTGAAATAAATATCAGAAAATATATTATTAGTATAGGTGTTTTGCTATAAAATTTCAAGGGAGAAGTGATAAGAATCTGTTTTTTCGTAGGAAGCGCCATTTTTCTTTCGATTTTCTTCGAAAACCTTTGCATTTTCAAAAATTTCTGTGGAAATCATGGCAGGAAGTTGCTATAATAATAACGAAGTGGGCGAAATCTGCCACTTTGTGGATTCGAGTTTACTTCAGCAAACTGATATTAAAAGTGTAGGAGGATTATCTATGAGTCACAAGTATGTCTATCTGTTCTCAGAGGGCAACAAGGACATGAGAGAACTCCTGGGCGGCAAAGGTGCAAACCTTGCCGAAATGACCAATGCAGGAATGCCGGTTCCCCAGGGATTTACAATCTCTACAGAAGCCTGTACCCAGTATTACAATGATGGCCGTCAGATCAACGATGAGATCAAGGCGGAAATTGATGAGTATCTTGTAAAGATGGAAAAAATCTGCGGCAAGAAATTTGCAGATCCGGAAAATCCGCTTCTGGTTTCCGTTCGTTCCGGTGCCCGCGCTTCGATGCCTGGCATGATGGATACAATTCTGAATTTGGGTCTCAATGACGTTGTGGTTAAGGGTCTTGCAAAGTTCACGAACAATGAGCGTTTTGCTTATGATTCTTATCGCCGTTTCATCCAGATGTTCTCGGATGTTGTTATGGAACTGCCGAAGCCTGAATTTGAAAAGATTATCGATAAGAAGAAGGCAGAAAAAGGCGTTAAGATGGATACCGAGCTTTCTGCTGATGATTTGAAAGATTTGGTTGTTCGCTTTAAAGCTTTCTATAAAGAGAAAAAAGGCGAGGATTTCCCATCTGACCCGAAGATTCAGCTGATGGAAGCAGTCAAGGCTGTTTTCCGTTCCTGGGACAACCCCCGTGCAAATGTTTATCGCCGCTTAAACGAGATCCCTTATGATTGGGGCACTGCTGTTAGTGTACAGGCAATGGTCTTTGGTAACTCCGGTGACCGTTCCGGCACAGGTGTTGCATTTACTCGTAACCCGGCAACTGGTGAGAAAGCACTGTTCGGCGAATATCTCATCAATGCACAGGGCGAAGATGTTGTTGCTGGTGTTCGTACACCTTCTCCGATTGCACAGCTTAAACAGGATATGCCTGAAGTATACAAGCAGTTTGCTTCGATTGCAGACCGCCTCGAAAAACATTATACCGATATGCAGGATATGGAGTTCACCATTGAAAATGGCAAGCTCTATATGCTGCAGACTCGTAACGGCAAACGTACCGCAACCGCAGCTCTGAAAGTTGCTGTTGACCTTGTGGACGAGGGCATGATCGACGAGAAAGAAGCAGTTCTCCGTGTTGAGCCGAAGCAGCTCGATGCTTTGCTTCATCCGCAGTTTGACGCTGAAGCACTTAAAAAGGCAAAGGCACTTGGCAAAGGATTGGCTGCATCTCCGGGCGCTGCCTGCGGCCGTGTTGTTTTCTCTGCTGAAGACGCAAAAGAGTGGGCAAAGAACGGCGAGAAGGTAGTTCTGGTTCGCCGTGAGACTTCTCCGGAAGACATTGAGGGCATGCAGGTTGCAGAAGGTATCCTGACTGTCCGCGGTGGTATGACCAGCCATGCAGCTGTTGTTGCACGTGGCATGGGAACCTGCTGCGTTTCCGGCTGTGGCGAGATCATTGTTGACTATGATGCAAAGACCTTTACCCTCGGCGGTAAGACCATTAAAGAGGGAGATTATATTTCTCTTGACGGCACAACCGGCAATATCTATGGAGAGGCGATTCCGAGTGCTCCGGCTTCCATTAGCGGAAACTTTGGCCGCTTTATGGGGTGGGCCGACAAGTATCGTCAGCTCGAAGTTTACACCAACGCTGATACGCCCCGCGATGCGAAACAGGGCCGTAAATTTGGTGCAGAGGGCATTGGACTTTGCCGTACAGAGCATATGTTCTTTGAAGAGACCCGTATTAAGGCAATGCGCGAGATGATCGTTGCAGAGACAACCGAAGAGCGTGAAAAAGCACTCGCAAAGATTATGCCTTTCCAGCAGGGCGATTTTGAAGGCCTGTATGAAGCAATGGAAGGCCGTCCGGTTATTATCCGTTATCTCGATCCCCCACTTCATGAGTTCCTGCCTACAAAGGAAGAGGACATTAAGGAGATTGCGGACGAACTCGGAATTACCGTTGCTCGTTTGAAGAATGTAATTGCAAGCCTGCATGAATTTAACCCGATGATGGGTCACCGTGGATGCCGTCTGTGCGTTACCTATCCGGAAATTGCAAAGATGCAGACCACTGCAGTGATTAATGCTGCAATCGCTGTTACAAAGCGCAATAAATTTAAGGTTGAGCCTCGTATTATGATTCCGCTGGTCGGCGAAGTCAAGGAGCTCAAATTCGTAAAAGACGTCGTTGTTGAGACCGCGGATCAGCTGATCAAAGAATCCGGCATGGATATGAAGTATCAGGTCGGTACTATGATCGAAATTCCGCGTGCTGCTTTGACTGCAGACGAAATCGCGAAGGAAGCAGAGTTCTTCAGCTTTGGTACAAACGATCTTACACAGATGACATTCGGCTTTAGCCGTGATGATGCTGGTAAGTTCCTGGATGCTTATTATGAGAATAAGATCTATGAATTGGATCCGTTTGCACACCTGGATCAAAAGGGTGTTGGCAAGTTGGTAAAGATGGCTGTTGAGCTGGGCCGCAAGACCCGCCCGGATATCCATCTTGGAATCTGCGGCGAACACGGTGGCGATCCGACTTCTGTTGAATTCTGCCATGATGTTGGTCTTAATTATGTTTCCTGTTCACCGTTCCGCGTGCCGGTTGCACGTCTGGCTGCGGCACAGGCTGCTATTAAGAATCCTCGCAAGTAATTTTTTAACCATTACACCATGAACTTAAAAATCCCCGTACATTGCCTTTTGAGCAATGTACGGGGATTTTATTTTTTAATAGGAAAAATCAATCAATGTGTACTTGTTTTATTACATTTGTAGCAGCTGCTTTTATTTAAAATAAAAGGAATTATTTTTTATCAAAATTGCGTAAATTTAGGAGGTCAAATTCAAAAGAAGCACAACAATTCTTGACTTTTGAGGCCTTTCTATGTAAACTTTAAAAGTAAAAGAATATAAATTTACATATAAAAATATGCTTTTTATGCCACAATTAAAATACTCTGTCTTAAGGAGCCAACCGATGGACAAAATAGTGCTATTTAAAAACATAACAGAATTTGACGACAATCAGATGAAAGAATTTGCCAAATTTCTTTGGGAAAAATTACCTGGAGGAAGAAGGCTGCAGCGCAGAATGAAAAACAGTTTGCTGGGGGGCGCACTTGCATTTCTAATGATTGCCATTATTTGTGCAGTGCAGCCGGAACAAATGCTGATTGCTGTTTTGGCTGTTATTTTAAGTATCGTTAGTTTTATAGTTGCTTTTCATCAGGAAAATTTTCAGGAAAAAGTTTATTTTGAACGAATGCCTGCGTCTCAAAACAGGATTCACTATCAGTTTTGTCAGGATCATCTTTCAGTATTGGCAGAGGGAACAAACGATCATTTCTTTTGGAGCGATCTGCAAAATCTTTTTGGAACTTCGCATTTTGTTTTTCTCATTTTTTCCAAAGAATATCTTCCCGTTTCCCTAGAATATTTTTCTAACGAAGATCGTCAAAATTTTTTGGAGTTTTTAGATCAGGTTAAAATTGTATAAAATTACAGATTATAAAATAAAAGGATCCTTTGGGGGAATGCATTTATTTTTTATTAAAAAAAGAAAAAATTCCATAAATAAATGCTTAAATGCTTAATTTATGGAATTAAATCCCACTCAGCGGGAATTATCTCTTGTGTTCTCTTTATGACATGGGTATAATAAAAAAGAATGTATTTTTATGAAGGCTTTGTTCTTTTATGCAGTTAATTCTGCAAAAAGACGATTGATAAAAGTAAGGATTTTTGATTATGAAAAATATATTGGAATGGATTGAAAGATCAGAAAAAAATTTTTCGGAAAAAACAGCGTTTTCCGATGATCAGCAAGAAGTAACCTATAAGCAGCTTTTGGAGCAAGCCAAAGCACTCGGAAGCTTTTTGGGAAAGTTTGGTCAGAAAAATCATGCCGTGGCATTGCTGATTCCCCGCAGCGTAGAAACTTTGGCTGCGATGATGGGGGTTGCTTACAGCGGAAACTTTTATGTAGTGTTAGATACTGAGATGCCCCAGAAACGAATGACCGCAATTCTTGGAAAAATTTCGCCGTTTGTAATTCTTACTATCGATAGTTTAAAAGAAAAAGCAGATGAACTTCTGCCCGGAAAAGCCGTAGTTTTTGAAAATGCGGTGCAGGAGCCGATTAATGAAAAACTGCTTTTAGAAATCCGTGAGAATATGGTGGATGCGGACCCGCTTTATGCACTTTTTACATCCGGTTCTACTGGGATGCCAAAAGGAGTTGTTGTTTGCCACCGAAATGTGATTTCTTATATTAACTGGTATGTTTCGGCGTTTTCCATTGATGATTCCGTTGTCTTTGGCAGTCAAACGCCCTTTTATTTTAGCATGTCTGTTTCAGATGTTTATAGTACACTCTGTGCCGGAGGTACCCTGCATATTATTCAAAAGCAGACGTTTTCATTTCCATTGCAGTTGCTGCAACAGCTCAATGCCAAAAAAGTAAATACGATTTATTGGGTGCCTTCTGCGCTTTGCCTGCTTGCAAACTGGAAAGCGTTTGATTACGAAAAGCCGCAGTTTTTAAAGAGAGTGCTTTTTGCGGGAGAGACAATGCCGACAAGGCAGCTCAATTATTGGATGGGACATTTGCCGGACTGTACTTTTGCAAACCTCTTCGGACCAACCGAGACTACCGATATCTGCACTTACTATGTAGTGAACCGGGAATTTGCAGATGGGGAATCTCTTCCGATTGGACATGCCTGCAATAACTGCGACGTATTTGTTTTGGATGAGAATAATCATCTGGTTGAGCCTGGAGAAAAAGGAGAACTTTTTGTACGAGGCTCTTTTGTTGCACCTGGATATTATGCAGAATCGGAAAAGACAGCGGACGCTTTTGTACAAAATCCGCTGAATCCCTATTATCCGGAACCTGTTTATAAGACAGGAGATCTTGTTCTGTATAATTCTTATGGAGAGCTTGAATATGCCGGACGAAAGGATTTTCAAATTAAGCATATGGGTTACCGGATTGAACTGGGAGAAGTGGAAGCTGCTGCTTCTGCGGTGACGGAGATTTCTTCCTGTGCAGTCTGTTATGATAGGGGAAGCGATCAGATTATTCTGTTTTATCAGGGGAAAAAGATTTTAGACGAAGACCTCATGAAACAACTAAAGCGTCGGCTTCCGCCCTATATGTTGCCGGGACGGCTTTGCCGTTTAAAAAGTTTTCCTTATAACCAAAATGGGAAAATTGACCGCAAGAAGCTTTTGAAAGACTATCAGGAGCAAATAAAAGGTTAAAAACTGATTTTTAAGAATCAGATAATATGATATTTTATCAGAAGGAGTAGGTTCATTATGGACGAATTACTGCAAATTTTAAACACCTTAAAACCAGGCGTGGATTTTACGAAAGAGACCGATCTTGTTAAAAGGGGGATTCTCGATTCTTTGACTATCATTACGCTTGTGAATGAACTGAAAGATGAATTTGATATTGAGATAACACTTCTTGATATTGTTCCTAAAAACTTTTTCTCTGCGCAAACTATTTATGATATGGTAAAACGTTTACAAGACGAATAAAGAGGAGAAATTGTTCTTATGGCATATAATTCACTAGCCTATCTGGTTGTATTTTTAGTGCCTGTTTTTCTTCTTTATACAATTGTTCCCAAAAGATATAAATGGATTGTCCTTTTAGCGGCAAGCTATGGATTTTATCTGATGGGCAGTGGCTTTTTGGTGATCTTTTTACTGATTACGACTGTTTCAATTTACTTTTGTGCCCTTTCTTTGGATAAGGTTGCGAAGAATGCAGCGGCCGTTCGAAAAACACTTCCCAAAGAGGAAAAGAAGGCTTTTCGTCAAAAAATAGATAAAAAAAAGCGCAGGATTGTGCTGTTGACTGTTTTAGTCAATATTTTAATATTACTAGTACTTAAATATTATAATTTCCTCGGCGGAGCAATGGATGGACTGTTGGCTTCCGTAGGACTTCCAAAGATTTTTCCTGCGATCAGTCGTCAGATTCAGCCTTTAGGAATTTCTTTCTATACGCTGCAGGCGATCAGCTATGTGATGGATGTTTATCACGGGAAATATACTGCGGATCGAAATTTTGGGAAAGTGGCACTTTTTCTGGTCTTTTTCCCACAGATTGTTGAAGGGCCAATTGGGCGTTTTGATCTTTTGGCAGATCAACTTTATGAAGGACATACTTTTGACTGGCAGAGGACAATCAGTGGAATGCAGCTGATTTTGTGGGGGCTTTTCCAAAAGGTTGTGATTGCAGATCGCGCAGATATTTTGGTCGGAAAAGTCTGCGGCAATTTTGCGAATTATTCCGGAATTACGGTAATTTTGACGATGCTGATTTATACCCTGCAAATTTATACGGATTTTGCAGGTTCCATTGATATTGTTATGGGAAGTGCTCAGCTATTTGGCGTTTCCCTCTCAAAGAATTTTGATCGTCCATTCAGCTCTCATACGGTCAATGAGTTCTGGCGGCGTTGGCATATTACGTTGGGCACATGGCTGCGGGATTATGTTTTCTATCCTGTCTCTATTTCCAAACCGATTTTTTCTCTTGGAAAGTTCACACGTAAGCATTTGAATACATTTTTTGCCGGTTTGGTTCCAGCGATTATCTCGTTGTTCTGCGTTTGGTTTACAAATGGTTTCTGGCATGGAGCCGGAGTAAAATATATTCTCTATGGAATGTATTACTATGCGATTACGATTTTAGGACTTCTTTTTGAGCCGGTGTTTCGTCGTTTCTTTGAAGCTACCAAAATCAATCGAAAGGGAAAAGGGTTTCAGGCGTTTCAAGTGGTGCGTACTTTCTTTTTAGTCAATGTTGGAATGCTGATTTTCCGTGCGAATACACTTCGGTCTTTTAGAGCGATGTTTGTTTCTATGTTTAGCGGGTTTAATCCCTCGGTTTTAACGGATGGTTCTCTTTTAAGCTTGGGATTAGACTATAAAGATCTGATCATTTTAGCGGTCGGTACACTTCTCTTGTGGATCGTTGGCCGGCTGCATACAAAAGGGCATCACCTGCGTGATGAACTTGCACAGAAAAATTCATTTTTGCGCTGGGGACTTAGTATGGCAATGCTGTTTGTGATTATTATGTTTGGTGCTTACGGTTATGGCTATGTTGCAATCAACCCGATTTATGGGAATTTCTAAACGAATAGGAGTAGGTGAGACTAGTCTATGCAGATAAAACATAAGAGTATTTTAAAAAAATGCTGCTGCGTGATTCTGACCTTGGGAATCCTTTTCGGTGCGTTAAAAGGGTTGTCATTTCTTGTAATGCCGCGAGATAATACAGCAGAAGCCGGTATGTACTGTCCGGATGGACGAGGATTTTATTCTTATCCGCAAAATTCGATTGATGTTTTTGTAGTCGGAAACAGTGATTCTTATTGCGGTTTTTCTCCAATGGAACTTTGGAATAATTATGGATTTACTTCTTATGATAGCGGGGAGCCGGAACAGCGCGCAACTCAAGGCTTAAATATGCTCAAAGAAATTTTGACTCATCATAAGCCAAAAGTAGTGCTTCTTGATTTAGACGAAATTTTTGAGGGAAAAAATACGATTGGAAATACTTTTTATGATATGTTTTCTTACGAATTTCCCGTTTTTAGCTATCATAATCGATGGAAAACGTTGGATCTTTCCAATGCTTTTCAAGAGGTGAATTATACCAACCAAAAAAGTACAATTAAAATGGGAGGACAGCACCTTCATAATAAAATAAAGGCTTATACAGGCCAAAACAATATGAAGAAAAGATCCAATTTTGTCAGTATTCCGTGGGCTTCTAAATATGCGATGGATGAGATGCAAAAGCTTTGTCAGAAGAACGGGGTTGCATTTGTTCTCATTGATATTCCGGCAGCAATTACATGGACCGGTGCAAGGCATGATGCAGCAAAAGCATATGCAGAGTCGAGAGGAATTCCATTTTTAGATCTTAATACTGACCTTGACAGTATGGGATTTAATTGGGAAACAGATACAATGGATGCCGGGTACCATATTAATATAGTTGGTGCGGCTAAAGTGACAAAATATCTTGGAGAATATCTCAAGCAAAATTATTCTTTAACAGATCATCGCAGCGATCCAAATTATTCCTCCTGGAATGATAATTATCAAATTTATCAGCAAGCCGTCCAGAAAATCTCAAGCTGATTTGATGTTTTTATGATTCTAAAAAAGCAGCAGATTCCTATCATTCTTAGGGGTCTGCTGCTTTTGTTTTGATACAATTACAATTGTGATTTACTTTAAAGTTACATCTTAAGGACTTGATCAATCGCCCCCGAAAAAGAGTATATAAAAAACACCGACCCCATTATTTTTAAGGTCGGTGTTTTTATTTATTCCTAATATTATTTTGCAGTGCTCGAGGTGGATTCTGTAGCTGAAGCAGTGGAAGACGTTGTTGCCGTAGATGATGGATTAGAAGATCCGGCAGAGTCTTTTACAATTCCTGTGACGGTGCAGACGCCATTTGCACTGCCATCTTCTGGGGGCGTATAAGTCAGTGTAATTCGATCTCCCTCAGAATAGCGCAGGACATTAAGATCTTGAGAGACTGGAACATCAAACAGGGAAGAACTGCTGTCTAGAAGCAGGTAATAATGGCTGTTGCCTTCCAGTACACTCTGGGCCATCTTGCGGATTGTACCGGTGATTTTTTTATCATTTAAAGTTGTGTTAACCGTTCCTCCAGAAATTCCATTCTGAGCCATTAGGGAAATGTATTTCTTTTCACATTCCGCAACGGTATCACCAATTGCGACAATCTGATATTTTTGAACATTGACCATAGCGTACTTTTTAACCAGTCCGGAATTATCTTTTAACGCAATAAAGTAGGTTGGCTGGTCAGCAGTATTGAGCAGAAGTGGGAAGGTGGCTTTGTACCCAAGGTTCTGTACCTGACCCTCAGCGCTGCTCATAGCGGAGCTTTCGACAGCCCCTTGTACACTATAGAAATGGGTTTCTCCTGTGCGCTGGTTCATCAAAACGAATCCTACAATACTTTGGTCGCCTGTAACGGAAGTAACTCCGGTATAAAGCCATACATCGTCGTCAAGTGCAAGGTAATTATAACCGTCGGTAGTTTTCAGACAATCTTTCTGACCAAAAACCGAATTGAGAAAGCCATGCTTTAAGGTTCCGTAGTAATTGTAGTAAGAGGTTAAAAGGGAAGAGGAGTAGACACGGTCAACCCATTGTGGAACATCACCTACAGATACATCCTGGCATTCACCGGTTTGCGCATTACAGAGAACAACGCGCTCGACGGTTTGCCCGCCGAATAATCCAATGGTAAATCCTTTTACGGGGCAAACCCACCAAGGAGTTCCATTTTCATCGAGTTCAAAATTGATATTGTCAAAGATATAAGTAGGATAATGGAACCGTAGATGGCGATAAATATTGCGGTTAAAATATTCCGATTCCGAATATTTGATTGGCTGATCCAGTTTAACGAGTTCGGTATCCTGCGTTGCCATATCGATTAGGATATAAGCTGGAATGCCATTGGATTGATTTGTCAGCCATTTAATCGGATCTGCATATTGAAGCGGAGCCACTCGTACAGGAGAATTGTGATAGTTGATTTGCGTATAGGTATTACTGACCTCAAACTGAGAAACCATATCTACCATGCTCCCCATTTTTCGGTTTCCCAAAAGGGCGGCAGAGTCACTGTCCAACAGTGGAATTTCGTCATAGGAGATCTGCTTAATATCGTTGGTAAATTCTCGGTCTTGTACAGTAAGCAGCTGTTGATATTTGGAGGCGTTAACAATCGGAGAAGAGAGTAACGCGCCTAAGAGAAATACAACAACTAAAAAGCCGATACAAAGAAGTCCTTTTTTTAAACGTTTATCATGTTTGGGGCTAAGATCAGGAGGATTTGCTTTGCTGGAATGCTTGAGTTTTGGTAAAATGGTCAAGATAAATACAATTACTACTGCGGCGAGAATTAGAAATTCCCAGAAGCCAACAGAATGAATATTGATTGCCGGCAGTTCTACATAGTAGTAAATAAAAGCCAGAATCAAAATAACAATTACTGCAACGGCTTTTTTCCCATTTTTGGTGAGAGGCTTTTTCATAAATGATCTCCTTTTAATTTTTTATTCAACAGTTTTTTGATTTGCGTCTTTTTCTCAACTCTGAAAAAAATTCTTGTAATAATGCCCGGCATTCCGGCTCTAAAAGGCCGGATTCCACCATTGGATGATGATTATAAGGAAGTGAAAATAAATCAATGACAGAACCACAGGAACCGGCTTTGGGGTCGGATGCACCGTAAACCAGCCGTGGAATCCGGGCGTTAATAATTGCACCGGCACACATAGGGCATGGCTCTAATGTTACGTAAAGGGTACATTGCCATAGCCGCCAGCCACTGAGTGCTTCACAGCCTTTTTGAATTGCTTCAAGTTCTGCATGGCACAGAGCATTTTTAGCTGTTTCGCGACGATTACGTCCCCGTGAAATAATTTCACCATCTTTGCTCAATACTGCTCCTACCGGGACTTCTCCTTCTGCTGCTGATTGAGCTGCCAGCAGAAGTGCTTCCCGCATCAATTCGGAATCAGTCATAGGATATTTGTCACTGCGCACAGCATAATAAAATTTAGAATCAGAAAAATTGTTCCGAGGTTTCCGATCCCACAGGTCATGCGAACCGATAGTGGAGCATGAAGTGTTTTACTCTTTGGAAGCGGCAGATATTTTTTTCGATTTTTTATAAGAAATCCGAGTCCAACGGCGCCAAGCAGTAAGAATGCCGAAAAGTAAGTGCTTTGAAAATTCTCAAAGACAGTATTCCCATACCATTGCTGTATAAGGACACTTAGACAGGAAAATCCGTTATTGAACATGTGAATCAAAATTGGAATTAAAATAGAGCCGGTTCGAATGTAAAGATATCCGGCGATCAGACCCATTAAAAATGCAAAAACGAATTGGGGAATATTCCCATGATAAAGCCCAAAAATGAATGCTGACATGATAATTGCAAAGGAATCGCCATGCCGCCTAAGAATGTTTAAAATTACACCACGGAAAAGCAGTTCTTCCACAAGGGGAGGAATCAAGGTGCCATAGAGCATATAAAAAATTTGGGTGGCAACGTCTGATGCGAGCGGCATATCGTCGGGAGAAACATGAGAAATCCCAAACATTTGAAGAATTTGGGTAACAAAAGAGGTAGGATAATTGGCCAGCAGCGTAAGTCCCATTCCGGCAAAAAACATACAAATGATTGCGCTGCGTGAAAGGCCATGACTTTTGGGAGAATCAAACCGAACAACTTTTTCCAGCGGTTGGTGAGTATGGAGCTGATAAAGCAAAGCCGGGAATCCAATCGCCACGCAGTAGGAAAAGCAGGAGATAGAATAATAAATGATGGGCTTTAGGTAGAAAAAGCTGCTGCTATTGCTGTGTAAAGCGGGATTGGAACGGCATAACCAAGTGAGCCCTAAGATCATAAGATTCATCAGGCAGATAGAGATAAACACCAAAAAGGAAGAATGACTTGCGCAGCGGCGGGTATCCCGCATCTCCTCATAGGAAAGGCGCTGCGCAGTTACAAGAGAGGCAAACGAGATTGAATCTTCAAGTGCGGTTTGAGTAGTAGGATCTTTGTGTGTTTCTGGCGGTAAAGGAGGTTCTGCAGAATCAGTGACTTCGGGGTCACTTGGCGGGGCAAAATCATTTTGTGCTGTTGGAACTTCTTTTGCAGAGTCCGAAATTTCCGGATTTAGAGCAGGATTTTTCGGAGAACCTTCCGAAAAAGAATTTGATTCGTTCATGAAAGCTCCTTTTCATCGAAGATTTATAAAAATTATCCGCGTGCCTGCATCCGATTTTTGATCTGAGACAACCACGCTTTCATATCATCATTAGTATATCCATCAGAGACGATACTGTTTACTTGAGAACGATTAAAGCGATAAAGCTTAGAAGCATCTGTATATCCGTCTGGGTAAAGAATGCCGCAGTAATCCCAAACAGAACCGTCGGAATCTTTAGAGGCATATCCGGAAATCATAATTTTGTTCGAACTATCCACCAAGGTTACAATGCTTCCAAGCGGCAAATAATCGGTTGTTTGATATGAAGAAGAAGAAACCGAAGAGGAAGAATTGGCAGCGGCACTGGAAGAAGTTTGCGTGCTGCAGCCGGCGGCAAACAATAAAATAGCTGCCGCAAAAAATGCCGTAATCTTTTTTTTCATGAATGAACCCCTCAAATTGTAAAAGATTTTTCATTTAACTAATGTTCTAAGTATATCATGCCTAAACAAAAGAAGTCAATTTATTCGAATGAAAGCTTAAAATATCCGATTACTAATGGAAAATCTCGTAGAATGGGTATATTACTTTTTAGCAAAGCAAAACAATTCCCCCAATCATAGTTTTTTCTACGATTGGGGGAACTTTTTATTTTTTAATATCCCAAATCTTCATCGATCAGAATAACTTCCATTTCAGGAATGCCACCCATCTTGCGAAGAAGTACAGAAATACCATTGCAGATGCGTTCGGGACTATCGCAATCATAGCATTTTAGTTCCTTTCCCATGGCGCAAGGTGTTTTTCGGTGCAGCCTTCTGGCGTTAAGCGGTGCGGCAACGTTCCGTGCACGCCACATGGCAGAATCGTAGTCATCGGCAATTTTATTGGTTCCGACAATAAAAATCACTTTTTCATGATTGTAAAGAGAGGCGGAAACTCGATTTCCACTGCCGTCAATATTGATAATCTCGCCGCTTTGCGCGATTGCATTGGCAGAGGTCAGATAGATCTGTGCAGAAAGGGAAGAAACCCGTACTTCTTTTGCTGGCTGCTGTTTCCAATGCCAAAAAACGGTATTTTCTTTTGTAAGCTGGTCATAGACACCGAGCTGATCAATCGTTACACTTCCGCCAATTCCAATTGTTTTGCCATGCAATTCAGAGACAAGATGAGAGGCAGCTTCTGCTCCGGTTTTAAAATATGAGACAGTAAAGCCATGCTTTTGAAGATTTTGGATCGTTTTTTGAATATCCATAGGGCATCCTCCTTTAGTTTAGAAACTTTCTGTTAGCCGATTCCGTGGAAACAGAGTCCCAGAACCAGTACGATAATGGTGAGTGGAACATAAATATATTTTGCAAAGATTGGATAGCTTTTTGAAAGCGGTTTTGGGTGACCAATCTGGAGTTCCTCTTTAATTTTATCATATCCGAGAATATAGTAAACAGAAATTGCACCAAGAACGGCTCCAATCGGTACGATGATAATGGAAACAAAGTCCATCCAATTTCCTACTTTTGGTTCTGCTTCGATAAAAATTCCCACTAAAAGTGTCAGCGCACCACATAAAAGGACGGCTGCTTTGCGGGGGATAGAAAATCGATGCTGCCAGCTTTCAATTACTGCTTCAAACATATTAATTAAAGAGGTGATTCCGGCAAATATCACGGAAACAAAGAAAAAGATAGAGAAAATCTGTCCCATCGGAATCTGCTTAAAAATGCCGGGTAGGGTGAGAAACATCAGAGAGGGACCGCTGGTCGCATCAATGTGAAATGCGAACACAGCCGGCATAATGGCGAATGCAGCAAGCAGAGCGGCGATGGTATCAAATAGTGCAGTGCGCAGCGAAGCACTGGGGATATCGGCCTTTTTGTCCAGATAGGCACCATAGACGATCATGCCGGAACCGGTGATGGAAAGAGAGAAAAAAGCTTGCCCCATTGCCATTACCCAGGTATCACTGCGGAGAAGTGCATCCCATTTTGGAATCAGCAAAAACTCATATCCTGCTTTGGCACCAGGAAGGAACGAGACCCAGATCGCTAGGACCAGAAACAGTACAAAGAAAAGCGGCATCATAACCCGGCTTGCTTTTTCGATTCCCTTTGTGGTGCCGGCGAGAAGAATCCAACAGACAAGAATAACAACCAATGCATTCCAAAAAAGGCTTCCAAAATCACCGGTTGCTTGTGAAAAAAATTGTTTTGCTTCCCCAACGAAAATTTCTCCTGTGATAGAGCCATAGCAGGAACGCGCAACCCATCCAATAATAATGGCATAGCCGATAGCAATTCCAAGAGAGCCTAAAAGCGGAATCCAGCCAAGAATAGAACCGAGTGTTTTTTTGCCGCGGCTTTCAAAACAGTATTCATAGGCACCCAGGGTTCCGGTGCGCGCGCGGCGTCCAATCGCAAATTCAGCGGAAAGCCCTACCCAGCCGAATAAAAATACAAACAGTAGATAGGGAATCAGAAAAGCGGCACCGCCGTATTGCCCGAGACGATAAGGAAACATCCAAATGTTCCCCAGTCCTACGGCCGAGCCTACGCAGGCAATAATAAATCCAAAGTTCGAGCTGAAATTCCCGTTCTTGTGCGGGGAGTCAGGTGATGTATTCATAGCTGATAAAATCCTCTCTTTTTATGTTTGATAGGAGGCCAATCCCACTTTGATTTCTTATGTTTCTAAAGATCCCAAGAACTTAAGCAGAGATGCATTGACGCGGTCATTCTGACTGATACTTTTTAAAAATTCAATGCAGTCGGGGCATTCCCCGCAGATATCGATGCCGAGAATTTCTCGATGGCGCAGTAGAAAAGCAAGCATTTGGCGCAGTTGTGAAAGGTTCATGATGCCTTGATCCCAGGAAGTATTCACTACTTTTTTGCTGAGAACATCTTTATCGATGGAAATATAAATTGGAAATTTTCCGCAGAGTTTCGAAAACTGAGTTTCCGAAAGATTCAGATGAGAACTATCAACGCATAAAACCTGATTTTGAAATTCTGAGGGAATCTTTGATTTCTGCTCTTTGGAAAGCCCAACTAAGATGACTTTTTTGAGTAGTGGAAGCTTTTTTAAAGAATCTAAAATCCAGTCTCCACAGGAAAGAAGGTCAGAAAAAAGCGGCTTCTGCATATCAGAATGATGGTCAAAGACAACCAGAGAAAAAGGAGCCAAAATCTTTTCTATCCAAAACCTGGTGATGTAATGATAATTTCCAGAATCAATAAAGTGAATGCTGCGAACCGGTTCCAAGAAAATTCGCTTCCGAATTTCGCGGGCGGCTTTTTCATCGCAGAATCCGTCTGTTCCGCTGAGGTCGGTGCAGTCAATCCAGTGAATTCGTTTGTGCTGGTAAAAGCGCTCTTCCTCATAAACATGAGAAAAGTTTAGAATCGATAAAATCGGAGCCGGAGTTGTCATTTTGCCGTTTCAGCTTTCATCAAAAGTGCTACCGTCTCAATATGGTTCGTATGCGGGAACATGTCTACCGGCTGAAGTGCTTTTACTTTCCAGCCCAACTTGACAAGATAATGAAAATCCCTTGCCTGCGTTTCAGGATTGCAGGAAATATAAACGACTCGCTTTGGATTTAGACGGTTGAGACTTGCTAAAAACGGCTCGCTGCTTCCGGCGCGGGGCGGATCTAGAAAAACAGTATCAATCTGCTCTTTGTCGGCGGCAAGTTCGACCATAAAATCTCCCGCATCTCCAGTAAAGAACTGCGCATTTGTGGCTTTGTTAAGCTTTGCATTCCGGATTGCGTCTTTTACTGCGGCGGGATTAATCTCGACGCCGATCACTTTTTTTGCCTTTTTGGAGGCAACAAGTCCGATTGTTCCGATCCCACAGTAGGCGTCAATTACGGTTTCTGTCCCAGTTAGATGTGCAAAATCCATTGCAGTGCGATAAAGCACTGCAGTTTGCAAGGGGTTGATCTGATAAAAGCTTTTTGAAGAAATCCGAAAACGGCAGGAGCAGAGATCATCTTCAATATATCCTGGACCCCAGAGAACTTTTTCCCGTTCACCGAGCACAAGACTGGTATGGCGTTTATTTAAATTTAAAATAACAGTTGTAATTTCCGGATGTTCCGTTCTCAGCGCTTTTACGAATTTCTTTTCTGGGAAAATCGGATTTGCCGCCACCAAAACAACCATGACCTGATTGGTAGAAAATCCGCGCTTGATCAGAACATGGCGTAAAAATCCGCACCCAGTGCGCTCATCAAATGTGGAAAGTTTAAAACTTTTGAGCAGTTTTCGAATGGTTCCCATGATGCGGTCTGCGGTTTCGTCTTCAGTCAGACAAGACTCTACCGGAACGACTCGATGTGTGCTGGATTGGTAAACACCAGAAATGATTTGTCCTTTACGGTCCGTTGTAAAAGCCGCTTGTACTTTGTTGCGGTAGTGATAGGGAAAATCCATTCCCAAAATCGGATTCGGCTTGCAGAAATGCCCTAAAAGAGAAAAGACTCGGCGCTCTTTCCAACGAAGCTGTTCCGGATAGGAAAGATTCTGTAGCTGGCACCCGCCGCATTTGTGATAAAGCGGACACTTGTGAATCTCTTTTAATTCCATATAATCAAGAAATCCTCCTATTAAAAAACAAAAGACTTAATTTATCTAAAATATTCCCAACAAGTATACCATAAAAAATGCCGAAAAAAAAGCCGTCCCGGCAAAAACCGAAACGGAAACCGCTTATGATTGCGGTGGAAGATATTCTTTACAGGAAATTGATTCCACGGTCATCTTTAAAATTACCGTATGGGCAAGAGATTCCGGAGAAAAAGAAAAATTTTGCTCTGTAGAATACTGTTTCATCAAAAGGGAAAGCGCTTTTTCTTTTTGGGCGGGCTCTTCAACAAATTGTACTTTTCCAATTCCGATGACGCTCTGATAGTAAAAGGAATATTCACAGGCAAAACGGCCTTTTTTCACGGCGTGTGAAGTATCAAGTTCAAAAGAAACCTCTGGATTTTTCCGAAGAAGGTCGAGCTTGGTTCCTTCTTTGGCGCTATGAAAATAAAAGATCCCGTTTTCCTCTGGCAAGAATCCAAAATTCATTGGAATTAGATAGGGAACGGGGTCATTTGTGATTGCAAGACGGCAGCAGTCGCATTTTTGAATGATGGAAAATATTTTTGTTTGGTCAACTACTTGTCGATCACTTCTGCGCATAAACAAAATCCTCCTCGATCGAAATACAATGAACAATCTATTTTATTCAGTATAGTAAAAGGGAAGAAAAAAAGCAATCCTTTAAAATCTTTGCCGAAAACGTTCATAACGTGACTTAGCAAGTGCTTCTCCTGAGAAGGTCTTTTCTTTTTGAAAGAATGAAAAAATGTTTTTTTCGAGATCTTCGTAGAGCAAAGTAAAATCACCGTTTTCCGGTTCCGGAAAAACACGGTCGGCGGCTTTTAGTTTTAATAAATCTTCGGCTGTCATATGCAGACATTCCGCCGCCTCGGCTGCTTTTTCACTGTCTTTCCAAAGAATAGAAGCACAGCCTTCGGGGGAAATGACCGAATAGACGGCATTTTCCAACATCCAGACTTCGTCGGCAACTGCTAAACCAAGTGCACCGCCGCTGCCGCCTTCCCCGACAAAGAGAGATAAAATGGGCGTTTTGAGCGTCATCATTTCGCAGAGGTTCTCAGCGATTGCCTGCCCTTGTCCGCGTTCTTCGGCCGCGACACCGCAGTATGCACCGGCAGTATCGATAATGCAGAGAATTGGACGGCGAAATTTTTCCGCCTGTTTCATAAGTCTGAGTGCTTTGCGATAACCTTCCGGATGTGCCATGCCAAAATTATGTGCGACTCGCTCTGCCGTATTATGACCGCGTTCCAAGGCAATCACTGTTACAGGCATTCCGCAAAGCCGCCCGATCCCTGCAATGACCGCGGGATCGTCGCCAAAACGTCGGTCACCGTGAAGCTCTGTAAAATCAGGGACCAGATGGAAAAGAAAATCAGAGGCAGTAGGGCGCCCTTTTGCGCGTGCGGCTAAAACACGTTCATATGCTTTCATATGGAATCTGCCTCCTCATTATGATGTAAGTTCAAAAAATTTGAGAGTTGTTCTTTTTGGGTTTCCCGATTGGAAAGCGCATCGACAAATCCCTTTTCTAAAAGAAATTCTGAGCGTTGGAACCCTGCAGGTAGCTTTTGACGAATCGTCTGTTTAATGACACGGGGCCCGGCAAATCCAATCAGCGCCTGAGGTTCAGCAAGAATGATATCCGCTTCCATCGCGAAACTTGCCGTAACGCCGCCGGTAGTTGGGTCGGTCAAAACAACAATATAAAGAAGTCCCGCATCGCTATGCAGTTTTACGGCTCCGCTGGTCTTCGCCATCTGCATTAAAGAGAGAATCCCTTCCTGCATGCGCGCACCGCCGGAAACCGTCCAGCCTATAACAGGCAAATGGTTTTCGGTAGCATATTCAAAGAGACGCGTGATCTTTTCTCCTACCACAGTGCCCATGGAACCCATCATAAAATTAGGTTCCATGACAAAGATCGCGCATGGTTCCTGATGAATCTGCGCAGTTCCGCAGACAACGCCCTCTCGTTCGTGAGTGGAAAGAAAGGAATGAGAAAGCTTTTTATTATAATCCGGAAAATCCAGAATATTTTTGCTGCGCAGTTTTCCAAAAAGTTCAGAGAAAGAACCTTTATCGGTTATCATGGCAATGCGCTCACGAGCGCTCATATGCAAAAGATGACCACATTTCGGGCATTTAAAAAATGATTTTTCCAAATCGTGCGCAAATAAAATCTTTTTGCATTTGGGACAGCTAATACATAATCTGCCCGGAATGTTTGGATGAGAGGTATTCTCGCCTCCTTGTTCCAGTGCGTTCTTGGGCTTTTGGAATAATTCTTTATTCAGCACTCTTTCACCTTCTCTTTAGTTTTCTTTCATCAAAAGATCCATAAAATCGGTGCGGTAGGTACCGTTTCGAAAAGTAGGATCATCCAAAATTTGTAATTGCAGCCCAACATTATGATGGATTCCGTCGATAATCAGCTCACATAAAGCGGTGCGCATTTTACGAATCGCTTCTTCCCGAGAGGAAGAAGCTACAATCAGTTTGCCAATCATACTGTCATAAAACGGGGGAACCGTATACCCTTGATAAAGAGCAGTATCAAAGCGCACGCAGGGGCCACCAGGAATGTGAAGAAGACGAATGGTACCGCAGCTTGGTAAAAATCCATGTTCCGGATCTTCTGCGTTGATGCGGCATTCCAGAGCATGACCTGAAGGAATTACTTCTTTTTGTGTGAAATTGAGCGGAATGCCCGCGGCAATTCGAATTTGCCATTTGACAAGGTCGAGTCCCGTAACAAGTTCTGTAACCGGATGTTCCACCTGCAGTCGGGTATTCATCTCCATAAAGTAAAACTTTTCATCGTAATAGAGGAATTCGACTGTTCCGGCTCCCACATAACCGCAGGCTTTTGCGGCTTTAAGGGCTGCTTCCTGCATTTTTTTGCGGATCGACTCAGAAATTGCAGGGCTGGGACTTTCCTCTAAAAGCTTTTGGTGATGGCGCTGAACCGTACATTCCCGTTCGCCAAGCGTTACACAGTTTCCATCTTTGTCGCAAAGCAGCTGCATTTCAATGTGCTTTGCAGGATAAAGATACTTTTCGAGATAAACGCCGCCGTCTCCAAATGAGGCCTGTGCCTCTGCCGAAGCAGTACGCCATGCATTTTCGAAATCCTCTTCGCGTTCTACTAAGCGAATCCCGCGTCCGCCGCCGCCGGAGCGGGCCTTTACTAAAAGCGGAAACCCAATTTCATGTGCAGCAGCGAAAGCTGCTTTCAAGGTATCCACGACTTCACTGCCAGGAATCACCGGAACGCCGGCCTCCTGCATCATTCGACGCGCTGCATCTTTATCGCCCATTTCGGAAATGACTTCGGCAGGCGGCCCGATGAAAGTGATTCCGCAAGTCCTGCAAAGATCAGCAAATTCGGCGTTTTCACTTAGAAGACCATAGCCCGGATGAATGGCTTCGGCGCCGGTAATGCTGGCCGCAGTCAGGATTGCCGTCATATTCAGATAGCTTTCACTTACGGGAGCCGACCCAATACAAATAGCTTCGTCGGCGAGAGAAACGTGCAGCGCATCTCGATCAGCTTCGGAGTATACTGCTACTGTTGAGATTCCCATTTCGCGACAGGCGCGAAGGATCCGAACAGCAATTTCTCCACGGTTTGCAATTAGAATTTTAGAGAACACAAGAGCACCTCATTTCTCGGAGACTGCAAAGGAAAATTCGCCGGAAACCACCATTTTATCCTTTACATATCCTTTTCCGGAAGCAAAATAAAACGGAGGGCGGGATTTTGTAATTTCACATTTTAAAATCAATGTGTCACCGGGGCGTACCTGACCGTGAAATCGTACTTTATTCATGCCTGCATAAAGAGGCGTTTTTCCTTTTAATTGCTCTTTTAACGGCAGACAGCAGGTTTGAGCAAGCATCTCACACTGGATGACACCTGGAACAATAGGGTATCCCGGGAAATGGCCTTTTAAAAACCATTCATCCCCGCGAACGGTATAATGTCCCTCTGCACTGTTTTCACTGGTTTGATCCGCTTCGTCCAAAAGCAGCATGGGTTCTCTGTGGGGGAGAATCGTTTTTAATTCTTCTTTCGTCATAAAAATCCCTCTTTTCCTAAGAATAAACAAAGACGGCGAACTGGTTCGTCGTCTGAAAATCTTTAGCCAATATAGAAAAGTGTTTGACCATATTCAACGACTTGACCGTTTCGGACGCAAATTTCAAGAACTTTTCCATCCTTTTCGGCAGAGATTTCGTTAAACAGCTTCATAGCTTCGATGACACAGAGAGTGTCACCCTTTTTGACGAAATCACCTACGCTTACAAACGGTTTTGCATCAGGGGAGGGGGCATTATAAAAAACGCCGACCATGGGAGCTTTTAATGGGGTCCCTTCTGGTGCAGGGGAAATTTTCAAAGCGGATTTTTCTGCTTTTTCCTGCGGCTGAGCCGATTTCGGCACAGCAACATCAAATTCTTTCGATGTTGCTGTGAGCGGTGCTTTTTCAGAAAAAGCACGTTCCAGCCGCAGGTGTGTGCCACTTTCTTTCAGATCGAGGACCGAAAGGCCGGTTTCCTGCATCAGACGTGAGAGTGAACGAATTTCTTCCAGTTTCATTCAGAGTTAGTCCTCCTTTTCTTTATGAAAAGCCAGACAGGCATTATGTCCGCCAAAGCCGAGGTTAGTGCTGATTGCCCATTCGGGATCTTTTTTAAGTGCCTCATTTGGGGTATAGAAAAGATCGCATAGGGGGTCGGGCTCTTGATAATGAATCGTTGGAGGGATGATTCCAGTTTCAAGAGCTTTTACGCAGGCGATTGCTTCTGCTGCACCGGTTGCACCCAGCATATGGCCATGCATGCTCTTGGTAGAGCTGATCCATGCACTTTTTGCCCATGATTCGCCCAGTGCTTTTTTAAATGCCAGTGTTTCTGTTTTATCGTTGAGAATCGTACTGGTGCCATGAGCATTAATATAAAGCGGAGTATTCTTTGCAATTTTTGCTTCGGAGACTGCCAGACGAATTGCTTCGGCGGGACTTTCCGCAGAGGATTCCGGCGCTGTCATGTGATAAGCATCATTTGTATTCCCGTAGCCGCAGATTTCCGCATAGATATGTGCACCGCGTTTTTTAGCGTGATCGTAGTTTTCCAAAATCAGAATGGCTCCGCCTTCTCCCATGACAAAGCCGCTGCGGCGTTTATCAAAAGGAACAGAGGCACAGTCTGGGTCGGTGCCGGTATGAAGTGCCATGCAGTTTGCAAAACCTGCGGTGGCAAGTTCGTTGATGGTCGCTTCGCTGCCGCCCGCGATCATTGCATCTGCATAGCCATTCTGAATTGCACGATAAGCTTCGCCGATCGCGTTTGCACTTGTTGCACAGGCTGTTGTAATGCACATACTGGGGCCTTTTGCTGAAAATCGGATGGCAATTGTGCCTGCCGCCATATTGGAGATCAGCATCGGAATAAAGAAAGGCGAAACGTGACGGGGACCTTTTTCTTTGCATTTTATGCATTCTTTCATAAAAGTTCCCATTCCACCGATTCCACTGCCGACGTAGACGCCAAGGCGGTTATCCGGAATCGTTCCGAGCAATTTGCTGTCTTCCATTGCCTCAGAGGCAGCGGCTACAGCGTACTGTGTATAGAGATCCGCTTTTCGTGCATCTCTTTTATCCATATAAGTGAGCGGGTCAAAGTCTTTTACTTCGGCCGCAAGGGTTACTTTGCTGTCTTTGGTATCAAAGCGAGTGATGGGAGCAATTCCGCAGACACCGTGGATCAGGTGATCCCAAAAAGTAGGGGCATCATTTCCAATCGGCGTAATGGCTCCGATTCCGGTTATGGCAACTCGATTCATCAAAACAGCTCCTTTCTCTGTTAGAAATTACATGCACATTCCGCCGTCTACCCGAAGTACGACTCCTGTAATATAGGAGGCGTGGGGGCCTGCCAGAAAAACTGCCGCATCGGCAATATCTTCCGGCTGAGCCATTCGTTTGAGCGGAATAGAGCTAAGGGTCTCTTCCCGCACTTTTTCGGGAAGAGATGCGGTCATATCGGTTTCGACAAATCCGGGGGCAATCGCGTTACAGGTGATATTTCGACTGCCGAGCTCTTTTGCTACCGATTTTGTCAAGCCGATCAATCCGGCCTTTGCGGCGGAGTAATTGGTTTGTCCGCCGTTTCCGGAAAGACCGACTACAGATGAAATATTGATAATACGGCCTTCACGTGCACGCAGAAACGTACCGTAAAAGCCTTCGATCATATGAAAGGCACCTTTTAGGTTGGTGTTGAGAACAGCGTCTAAATCTTCCTCTTTCATGCGGCGCAAAAGTCCGTCCCGGGTAATTCCCGCGTTATTTACGAGGATTTGTACAGAGGAAAAGTCATTTAAAATCTCTTTACAGGTAGCATTTGTGGAGTTTGCATCGGCAACATCGCATTGATAAGCTTGTGCTTTAATGCCGAAAGTCAAAAGCTCAGAGGTCGTTTTTTGTGCAGCCTCTTTATTTCCGGCATAAAGGATCGCGATGTTGGCGCCTTCAGAAGCCATTTTTAAAGCGATCGCACGGCCGATCCCACGGGAACCGCCAGTAATGACGGCAGTTTTTCCGGAGAGTGTTTTCATTTTTTGCCCTCCTTTAATGCTTCTAGAGTAGATTGGAGAGTTTCACCGTCTTCTACCCGTAAAATCTGTGCTTGCGGCAATGTCTTTTTAACAAGTCCGGAAAGTGTTTTTCCGGGGCCGCATTCAATGAAGGTATGAATGCCAGCCTGCGCCATGTGCTCAATAGTTTTTTGCCATAAAACTGGGGAACAGATCTGTAGGGAAAGAAGCCGAATGATTTCATCTTTATCAGCGGGATAAGGTTTTGCCGTATAATTTGCATAGAGTGGAAGTTCTGGGGAATGCAGATCTACTTTTTGGAGATAATCGCCGAATGACTGTGCAGCACTTTTCATCAGAGGGGAATGGAATCCGCCGCTGACTTTGATTGGGACTGCGCGTCCGCCTGCTTCTTTTACCGTTTCACAAAGCGGTTCAATTTCCGGAAGCTTTGCGGAGACAGCGATTTGTCCCGGGCAGTTATAATTGACCGGCCATGCGGCCTCGAATTTTTTGCAGATTTCCTCTACTTTTTCTTCTGAAAGACGAAGAACAGCTGCCATGGAGCCCGGATTTTCCTCTGCTGATTTTTCCATCAGTTCTCCGCGGCGACAAACGGCACGAAAGCCATCTTCGGGAGAAACCAATTTGCAAAAAGTCATCGCTGCAATTTCTCCCAGAGAAAAGCCTGCGGCACAGCTGGGGGTAATGCCGGCTTCTTTTAGAGCCATTGCTGCTGCGTAATCCACACACCAGACACATGGCTGAGTATTGCGGGTGATGGTGAGTTCCTCTTTTGTACCGGAAAAGCATTGCTCTTTTGTGCCGGGACGAATTTTATCAGCCATTTCAAAGACTGCTTTGGCAGCAGGACTTACACGACAAAGGGACTGCCCCATTCCAGTATATTGGGTTCCTTGGCCGCTAAACAGAAATGCTATCTGATCCATTTGGAAGCCCCTTTCAATGAAGTTTCTGCACCGGAAAACAGATCTTCAATAATTTCAGCACAGGTTTGTTCTTCTTTAACCATGGAGGCAACCTGTCCGGCAAGAAAGCATCCGTGCTCCAGATCGCCTTCCCGTGCGGCTTTGCGCAATGCACCGGTTCCCAACGCTTGCAGGGATTCTTCCGAAATAGAAAGATCGGCTTCCTGTTTGGCAAACTCTCTGGAAAAAGGACTCTTTAGAGCTCGTACTGCATCGCCTGTTCGACGGCCGGTTACAATTGTGTCAGTATCTTTTGATTTTAAGATTCGTTCTTTATAAATTTCAGAGATGGTGCATTCTTTTGCAACTAAAAAGCGGGTGCCAACCTGAATTCCCTGTGCACCCAGCATAAAGGCTGCTGCTGCCTGCCTTCCGTCGGCGATTCCGCCGGCAGCAAGAACGGGAACGTCTACCGCATCTACGATCTGTGGTACCATCGCCATTGTGGTAAGTTCTCCGATATGGCCGCCGCTTTCGCAGCCCTCTGCCACGACAGCACATGCTCCATTGCGGACAGCTCGTTTTGCAAAATTCACAGAGGCGACGACCGGAACCACTTTAATGCCTGCTTTTAGCCAAGCCGGCATGTATTTTCCGGGAACACCGGCGCCGGTAGTAACGATGGGGACTTTTTCTTCGATGACGGTTTGTGCGACCTCTTCGACAAAGGGACTCATTAGCATGACATTAACGCCGAAGGGTTTGTCGGTCAGTTCCCGGCATTTGCGAATTTCAGCGCGAAGTTGTTCTCCGTTTGAATTCATTCCGGCAATCAGACCCAAACCGCCTGCATTGCTGACTCCTGCTGCGAGAGAAGCGTCGGCGACCCACGCCATGCCTCCCTGAAAGATGGGGTATTTGATTCCAAATAAATCACAAATTGGTGAATGAATCATTTTGAAACCTCCGAATCAAAAATTTTCTTAGGATCAATCGTCCAGCGCAGAATTGCGCTGCCGGTAGTCAGGCCGCCGCCGAAAACGACAAGACCTAAAAGATCACCGGGTTTAAAAGTGCCTTTTCGGCAAAACTCATCCATCAGAATTGGGACTGCTGCGGCGGAAGTATTGCCCCAGTTCTGGATATTGATGCAATATTTTTCGGTTGGAATCGGCAAACGATGCTGTGCCCCTTCAATAATTCGCAGATTTGCCTGATGAGGAAGCACCCAGTCGAGGTCTGTTAAATTAATGCCGGCTTCTTGAGCCGCGAGCTTTAACTGACGGCACAGATTGCTCACTGCAAAACGATAGGTATTTTGTCCGGACATGTGCAGATATTGCTCGGCAGGATGATCCATTTTTAAAAATGGACTTTGTCCGTCAGTATTATCAATTCTAAGCGTTAGAGGATCTCCTTTTGCGGTGAGATGAATCGATAATAAAGCATCCCCTTGTCCAAGAACGACTGCGCCTGCACCGTCTCCGAAGAGCGGGCAGGTGGTGCGGTCCTGATAATTTAATAGACGACTCATTGTCTCGGCCGCGACAACCAGTACCTTTTTGGCACGATTGCGGCAGAACCAGCCGTCTGCTGTATCCAGTGCATAAAGAAAACCAGAACAGGCAGCATTGAGGTCAAATGCAGGACAAGAGGCCCCCAGAGCGTTCTGCAGAATGCAGGCAGCAGAGGGGGTGATGCAATCGCCACGAATGGTGGCGACTAAAATTAAATCTAATTCTTTTGGTTGTACTTTGGCCATTTTGAGCGCTTTTTGAGCCGCTTCCAAGGCAAGATCCTGGAGCGTTTCTGTGGTACAGACGTATCGTGACTCAATTCCAGTGCGGCTTCTGATCCATTCATCAGAAGTGTCAACCAGTTGGGCGATATCATCGTTTGTTTTCCGGCAGGCCGGGTGGGCGCTTCCGGTTCCCAGTATTTCAAAACTCATCTGCTACAAAACACATCCGTTTCTAACTAAATTAATTAAAATATTTTAACAAAAAATTTTATTTGTATTATGCAACGAATTTCTGTATTTGTCAAGAGAGCAATTTCCATAAAAAGGAAATTACAAATGGATAAAAATGGAATAGAGCCTTTTATAATTGAACAAAATATCCATATTTTAATGAATGGAGGCTCCAAAAAAGCGCATAGCGTTTCGGTAGCAGATCTTTTCTACTTGGGAGGCAGGCAGTTTTTTGTTAAGTGCTTCTGCAAGAAGCGGCAGCCCTTCATATCCGCCCATTTCGAGGTTGCTTTCGATTCCATCAAAGTCGCTGCCGATCGCGACCGCATCGATTCCTGCCTGGTTGCAGAGATAGCAGGCACAACGGACGATATCTGCAATTTTTGTCAGGTGATTTTCGGTGCCCGGCAAAAAGCTGTCTTCAAAATTGACTCCGCAGATTCCACCGCAGTCTCCTAAAATATGCAGCATTTCATCGGTAAGATTGCGTGGATGCGCTTGTAAACTGCGGGCACAGGAATGGCTTGCAAGGAATGGAATATGCATTTTTTGACTCAGTTCGGCAACATTATAAAAGCCCCCATCAGAGAGATGAGAAACGTCTACTGCAATGCCTAAATCCATCATTCGCAAAACAGCTTCTTTTCCAAATGGTTTTAGTCCGAGATTCGTTTTCGCTTCATCGCGATTGTTGGGATAGCCTAGAGAATTTTCGTAGTTCCAGGTTAGTGTCATCAACCGTACTCCATCCCGATAAAGGGTTTCCAGCTTTTCGAGGCTGCCAGATAGGAGAACTGAATCTTCGATAGTCAAAATTGCAGAAACAAGCTCATTTTTCATATTTTGCTCAACATCTTCTATTTTTAATGCCGGTGCAATTAAATCGCTGTTCTTTTGCAGCTCTTCTTTAAAAAGAGACTTTGCTTTTTGATAAAATTCCCATGGAGAATCTTTTATACCATATTTTTGTGCACATCTGTGGGTCGGAATCCAGATTGCAAAACATTGTGCAATGGCACCGGTGTTTTTCAGGCGAACAAAATCAAGATGACCGTTATTCCGGCGAAGAGGAACTTTTTTTAAAAGTCCGCTCATCGTTAGTGTATCACAGTGAAGATCAAAAAAGCGCATAAGAAAGTCTCCCTTTTTTAAAATTATAGCATACGAACATACGAAAAGTTTTACGAGGGCTGCTTTTGCAATTTTCGCTAAAATCTTGTATTCCAGAGCCGTTTATGATATACTCTGATATATTTTTGAGATTTACCGAAAAGCGGTAATTAAGCAGGAGGAAACGAGATTATGAATGTTCTAGTGGTGGGATGTGGACGCCTGGGTTCTCAGATCGCTGCAATCATGGATTCTATGGGGCATGACGTAGCAGTCGTGGATGAGCATCCGGAATTTTTTTATCGGCTGCCGGCCGATTTTAGTGGGATGACTGTAGCGGGAATGCCAATGGATCTAAAGGTCCTAAAGAATGCTGGAGTGGAGAACTGCGATATGGCGGCGGTTGCTACTCCGGACGATAATTTAAATATTACGGTGACACAGATTATTCAGCAGTTTTTTAAAGTGCAAAATGTTGTTACTAGAATCAGCGATCCAGCACGAGAAGAAGTGTTTACGGCATTTGGTCTACGGACGGTCTGCCCAACCAACCTTGCCGGCGACATGATTGTGCAGGCACTTGTCAATCCAAATCAGAGTAAACAGATGGCTTTTGGTACCGCTAATGCAGCGTTTCATACTTACCCGGTAGAAAGTTTTATGATTGGAAAGCGGCTTGGCAGTATCGGTGTGAATGAAAAAGAAGTTCCATTTGCTTTGCTGCAGAAGGATGGAACGATGATTTTGGTCGGAAAGAATCCGGATTATATGATTCAGCGGGAAGACCATATGATTTGGACAGAGGTCATTGATTGATCGGAGGGGAATCTTGTGAATATTGTAATTATGGGTGGCGGCAAGCTTGGTCGTCAGCTGGCCCTTAATATGTTGGAACGAAAAAATACAGTACAGATTATCGAAAAGGATCGTCTGCGGAGTCTGCGCCTTGCAAATGAACTCGATTTAGAGGTTATCTCCGGAAACGGAACGGAACTGGAGATCTTGAAGGAAGCACGGACTTCTGGAGCGGATTGCTTTTTGGCAGTCAGCGGCAGTGACCAAGATAACTTGGTGGCCTGTCAGTTGGCAAAGCAGACTTTCGGTGTAAAAAAGGTGATTGCTCGAGCAAATGATCCGCGAAATTTAACGGCGCTGCGGGTTTTGGGCGTTGATATTGTTGTGAGCAGTACCGAAATTATTACCAATATGATTGAGCAGGAAGTGAACGTCAGTGAGATGCATCTTCTGACGACTCTGAACCGTGGTCGTGCTGCCATCGTAGCAATGACGCTGACCGAGCATTCAGCTGTAAATGGAGTCAAACTGCGGGATGTGGAGCTGCCGAAAGGTTCGCTGATTGTTTCTGTTCTGCGGGATGGACAAATGATTATTCCAAACGGCGATTTGGCCTTTTCTTCGGGAGACGAAATTGTGGCGGTTTGTGAAGGAAAATCACAAAAAGACCTGAATCGAATTTTATCCAGATAGAAATCAAACACTTAAAAAGGGATAAACACAAATGATTTGTGTTTATCCTTTTTTCTAATTAAAATTCAATCCCTGCGCGGGCCTTTGCGCCATGGTCAAAGGGATGTTTTTTCTTTTTCATTTCGGTTACATAATCGCACAGGGCTTCGATTTCCGGATCGGGTTCGTGTCCAGTCAGAATGAGCTCCCGATCCTGCGAAAAGTGGTGAAGTAAAAGGAGCAGATCGGTCCGAGAAAGGAATCCGACTTTTGTAGCGTCAGTAACTTCGTCTAAAATTAATACATCATAAGGCGTTTTCTGAGCAAAATAAAAAGCATTCTGCCAAAAAAGAGCGGCTTCTTTCTTTTCACTTTGATTCATCTGGTTTGTGAATTTGAGGTGTTCTGGATTTGGGATTACCTGAAATCCAGAAAGCGACTGTAGAATATGACGTTCGGCGGAATGATTGTCTTTTAAAAATTGCAGCAAGGTCACTTTCTTTCCGGCACCGCACGCGCGAATGCCAAGCCCTAAAGCGGCAGAAGTTTTTCCTTTTCCATATCCGTAATAATAATGAATCATTCTTTTTTAGCCCCTTTTTGTTGCATTGATTTTAGTGTATACCGACTTTTTAAAAAACAAAAGGGAAAAATTAATTTTTTTGAGAAGAATCATAAAATAATTAGAAGCTTATCACCTGATTTTCACATAGATTCGTTATTCTAAAGCCATAAATTAAAAACGAAAGGGTGTATTTCTCATGTATGATCCCAAGGATGAGAAAAATTTTCAGGGAAATCATTCCGATATGAATAATTCTTCGCTCGATTCTCGTGGGGGAAAAGACAGCGAGACTTCTTGGGAAGGCGGCTGCTATCATTCCGGCTCGCAGCATAATGACAGGTGGCAGTCGGATTCTTATTCTAGTTCTGCTCCCAGCTATCAAAATCCCGCTGGCCAAAATGAAAATTCGAGGGGGCAATGGTATCAGAATACATGGCAAGCTCCCAATACACAGCCTCCCGCAAAAAATGTTCGAGAGAAAAAGAATCATTTCGGAAAAAAGGGAACCGGAAAACGAATTCTTGCTTGTGTGCTGATTTGTTTTTTGGTTTCAGTTGCAACACTTGGTGGATTTATCGCATTGGTGGATAACAATGTCATTAAATTCGGAAATTCCGGCAGCAGCGGCAGCGTTTTTACCGTAAATAAGCTGATCGGTGATACGGCGAGTGGTGTTACGAATACTTCTTCTACCGGAACGACACAGCTTTTAACTAAGCAGCAGGCAGCGGCAAAAGTAACGCCCGCAGTAGTTTGTATTGAGAACTACCAGAATACTACTTCGAATTTTTCAGGCTACAGCAAAAATCAGCAGGGTGGAAGTATTGCTGGAAATACGGCAAGCAGCAGCAATAGCGATGTAGAAGGAACTCCTTCCAGCGAAGGCTCCGGCATCATTGCAACATCAGACGGATATATTATCACCAATGCGCATGTGGTGGAAGGTGCTACCGGTTTAAAAGTGATTTTGTCAGATGGTTCTACCTATCAGGCGAAGCTGGTAGGAAGTGACAGTGTTACAGATCTTGCGCTTTTAAAAATTGATGCAACTGGTCTTACCGCCGCAGAATTTGGCTCCAGCTCCGATCTTCAGGTTGGAGATGATGTTCTGGCAATCGGCAACCCGGGTGGTACCGCACTAAACTCTACGGTTACTTTTGGTAACGTTTCCGCTCTGGAGCGTCAGATCACCACTTCCAGCGGCTATACCATGAAATTTATTCAGACGGATGCGGCCATCAATCCTGGCAATTCCGGGGGAGCACTCGTTAATCTCTATGGGCAGGTAATTGGAATTAATTCCAACAAATATACCGAAGTAGGCAATACTACAGCCGAAGGGTTGGGATTTGCAATTCCGATTGATACGGCTCAGCCTGTTATCAACGATCTCAAACAGTATGGATATGTAAAAGATCGTGCAATGCTGGGTGTTACAGGAACAATGGTCGATTCTATGACAGCTCGTTTCTATAATTTGCAGGTTGGCTATATGATCGAGTCGGTCAGCAATGATTCTTTAAAGCAGGCAGGACTGCAAAAAGGGGATATTATTACAAAGATCGATGATACGAATGTGACCTCTTCCGGAACGATTACAAATGTTGTGGTGAGCAAAAAACCAGGCGATACCGTGACGCTCGAAGTTTATCATTCTTCTTCTCATCAGACTTCAACGATAACAGCTACTCTTATCCAGGTTAAGGATGCTAGTTAAAAATCCGAATTAGATGATTCAAAAAGGTTCAGCGAAAGCTGGGCCTTTTTTATGTTAAAAAATTTTTTTAAAAAGCATTGACTCTGCCGTTACGTCATAGTATAAACTAAAAATTGTTGAAAGAGAGGCAGAAAAGAATGAGATTAACCGTTCATGAACTTGCAAAAAAATCAGGGATCAGTGTGCGTGCGCTGCATTATTACGATGAAATCCATTTACTTCGTCCGGAAGAAGTAAGCGATTCGGGATATCGTTTTTATGGAGAGCAGCAAATGAAGCGGCTTTCGCAGATTTTGTTTTTCAGAGAACTGGAATTTCCGCTGAGACAGATTCAAAAAATTCTTGATAGCCCCGATTTCGACGAAAAAAAAGCGCTGCTTTCTCATCGTCATCTTCTTGTGCTGAAGAAAGAGCGCTATGACCGGTTGATCGAGTCGGTCGATCAAATTTTGAAAGGAGATTCTAAAATGGATTTTAAAGCATTTGATAAAACTGAATACCAAAATGCGCAGAAGGCGTATCAGGAAGAAGCCCAAAAGAAATGGGGAGCCTCTAAAGAATGGAAGGAGTATCAGGAAAAAATGAAGACAAAGCCGAAAAAATCGGCGGATATTATAGAAGAGGGAGAAGTTTTTTGGAAACGCTTTGCACAGCATCTTTCTGAAAAGCCGGACTCTCCAGCTGTGCAGGAATTAGTCGGAGAATGGCAAAAATATCTGACCGAAAATTTTTATACCTGCAGTGATGAAATGCTGGGCCATCTGGGAGAGATGTATGTATCCGACGAGCGATTTACTGCCTACTATGAACAGTTTGGAAAAGGAATGGCACAGTTTGTTTGTGAAGCAATTAGAGCTTACTGCAAAAAACATTGATTTTTGCCCAAAAGACGGGTTAAAAGCAGACACTGGCCTTTTCCATGAATATCTGTTAAAATACAATAGAATAAAAGTGGAAAAGGGGAAGAAACAGCGTGAAGCGAGATTTCCTGCATCAACCGATTTCGATTCATGAAATGTTGCCGGTAGGAGCATTGCTGGCGGTTACCGGTGGATACCTAGATGCTTATACGTATTTGATTCGCGGCGGAGTTTTTGCGAATGCAGAGACCGGAAATTTGGTTTTATTCGCAATGAAACTAGCGAGCGGCGATATGAAAGTTGCTATGCGGTGCCTTGTGCAGATCGTAGCTTTTTTCTGCGGGGTGCTTTGTGCAGAGGGAATCAAACGGCGTTTTGCAAGACGTCAGATTTTAGCTTGGGAGCATATGGTGATTCTTTTAGAAATGTTCCTTTTGTTTCTGACAGGATTTGTTCCGCAGACGTTCCCTGATGTAATTGTCAATTTGACGATTGCTTTTGTTTGCGCACTGCAGGTGAATACTTTCCGTAAAACAGCTGGGATGCCATATGCGACTACCATGTGTACCGGAAACCTGCGCAGCGGTGCGGAACATTTTTATCGGTTCCTTTTTGAAAAAGACCGATCTGAAGGGCGTGCTGCAGGGAGATATCTATTTATTATCGTGATGTTTGCCCTGGGTGCAGTTCTTGGAGCTATATTCAGCGAATGGTTAGGAACGCAATCAATTTGGGTATGTTGCGGAACCCTTTTTGTGATCTTTATCATGATGCTTGTTGGAAAATAAGAAGAGCGGCTTTTCGTTATGAAAGCCGCTCTTTTAATATTTACTTTTATTTTTTTAGTGCTTTTCCTTTTTTTGCAGGGATAACTTTCCGAATTGTCTGTAAGAGAAGTTTCAAATTGATTAGAAGCATGAATATGGTCAGAACAGAACACCAGATTTGCCAGCCGGGAATTGAGAAAATCATAAAGACACTTTCCGTAACCAAAATAAGGGTATCCACAGTTATTCGGAAAACGTTGAAGTTTATGGGAATAAATCGCCTGGTATCGATTACCCGTGTAATGAACATGATTAAGTAAGAACAGACGGTTGCAAATGCAGCACCGTTTGGGCCAAAAGGAGCAATCAAAAGAAAATTTAAAATAAGGTTTACTCCGGCTCCTAAAACCGTCGTTACCATGTTATTAAAGCTCTTTTTTTCTACGATGTAGATCGTACCGAGGAAACTGCAAAGACAGGCATAGGCTGTTCCAATCACAAGAATTGGAAGGTAAATCCAACCTTCATGATAATCTTTGCTGGTCATGACGCTCATCAAAGGGCGGCAGAGCAGAATCAAAACAGCACTTCCGGAAAAAATTAAAGCGCAAAGTGCCTTAAACACTCTGGTGAAAAAACTGGCACGTCCCTTTTCTTCGGTGATAGCACTCATCTGCCATGCGTCCATAAAAATGGAACTCAGCATAGTAATCAGGTTTGGAATTTTATAGGCTGCGGAGAAAGCACCGTTGACAGCATCTCCGAGCATATTTGCAACCATCAGCCGGTCACTGGAGTTTGTGATCCAAAAGCAGATTTTGCTGGGAATCAGTGGAATAGTGAACTTGGTCATTTCCCGAAAAATCGGCTTTTGATAGCCTTTGAAACGCACAAATTTATGAAGATCAGCAACCCAGAAAAGGAAAATGGAGCTTAAAGCATCTGAGAGAATGATTCCCAGAAGATAACCGGTTACGCCTAAATGGAATGGATAAAGCAAAAGAAGCGTCAGTGTGAGATTGGTAAACGTGGCGAGAATCCCATCAAAAGCATAGAGCTTCACCATGTTTCGTGCACGCACAAATTGGCTGCATACGCTTCTTAGAGAACTTGTAAAAACAAAAATGGAAACTAAGATTTCACGTCCCTGCATAAAGCTCAGAAAACTGATTTTGCTCAGGAGTGGAGAGCATAACAGCAGGACAACAAATCCGCTAAAGACGGAAATTAAACCGGTAGTAAAAACATCCGGTTTCCGGTAATGCTTATCAAGACCAAAGCGGATAATACCGTCGACAATCTGCAAAGAAAAAATGGGGAACAGGAGGTTGCCCATATCCTGCAAAAGTGTAGCGGTGCTATAGTCTGATTTACTTAAAACGTTGGTAACAAACGGCAGCATTAAAAAAACGAGAACTTTTGAGCTGAAAGTGCCGATTGCAAAGATCAGGGTGTTTGATAATAATTTCTTGTATTTATTCAACGTTCAGACGCTCCATCGCTTTTTAAATTTAGACAAAAAAGAATTTGATAAGCCGTATTATACCATAATGAGAGGGAAAATACTATCCCTTTCAGGCTCAAAGAAGGTTCATTTTTTTCTGATAAAATGAGTCATCAACGGGTTTCAATAAAACGGTGTGAAATATAAAAAGCTTCTGCCTTAAAAACGAAATTAGGCAGAAGCTTTTTATTATAGAATTTAATTTTGCGGAACTTCTTCTAAAAGGCGTTCCTTGTAATGGTGTGCTTCTTCGAGCATCATATCTTTTACCTTCATGAGGCGAATCTGTGTGCTGCGCTCGTTTTCGTCCAGCTTCATGGTAATATATTTGATGCTGCTTTGTAGATTTGGAATCATCACATGTTCCAGTGCGTTTACACGCCGGCGGGTCTTTTCAATTTCTTCTGCCATTAGTTGGCAGGATTTTTCTGTTTCTGCAAGACGAAGCATATCCGGCAGAAGCTCAGAAAGTGAATAGACGGCGGAGTCGAGATCTGCGCTCGTAAAGGCAAAACCATAGGAGTAAATGTCGTTCGGGTCCGAAGTACGAGTATGATAGGTGAAAATAGGAATTTCAACACTCATGATGTTTCGAGTTCCGTATTCGACCGAAACTTCCTGCTTTGGTGCTAAAAGTGCTACATCAAGAACTTCATTTTGCATTCCGGCGCGAGCCAGCAGAAAGTTTTTGTTGGCTTTATAGATCCCGGCTTCCACTTTTTCCCGCAGTGCCTTATTTTCCCGGACCAGATCCAAAAACTGACGCATCAATTCGTCCCGCTTATCTTTAAGCAGCTTGTGCCCGCGGGTGGCTGTTACGAGTTTCTTTTTTAGCCGGGTCAGTTCCATTCGGGTTGGATTAATATGGGTCGAAGCCATTTGCCTTTCCTCCTTTCTGCGCTACAGTTTTTGGGCGTTATTGGACTTTCCCATAATATTTGTCAAGATATTCGTCCTTGATTCGCTTTAATTCACTGCGCGGCAGAATGGAAAGCAGCTTCCAGCCAATATTCAGCGTTTCTTCAATGCTGCGGTTGGTATAATATCCCTGCGAGACGTATTCTCGCTCAAATTCATCAGCAAATTTTGCATAGAGCTTATCAATATCGGTAAGAGCCGCTTCGCCTAAAACGGTCATCAGTTCTTTTGCATCTTTGCCGCGGGCATAAGCTGCGAAAAGCTGGTTCATCGTATTGGCATGGTCAGCACGTGTTTTGCCTTCACCGATACCCTTATCCTTTAGACGGGAAAGACTCGGCAAAACGTCGATCGGCGGGGTGATTCCTTTTCGATAAAGTTCACGGGAGAGAATAATTTGTCCTTCCGTAATGTATCCGGTCAGATCGGGAATCGGGTGAGTCTTGTCGTCTTCCGGCATTGTCAGGATTGGAATCAGCGTGATAGAGCCGGATTTGCCTTTTTGGCGTCCGGCACGTTCATAGAGGGAAGCTAAATCCGTGTACATGTAGCCCGGGTAGCCACGGCGCCCAGGAACTTCTTTTCGTGCGGCAGAAACTTCACGCAGAGCATCGGCGTAGTTCGTAATGTCGGTCATGATGACAAGAACGTGCATGTCTTTCTGGAAGGCTAGGTATTCGGCAGCGGTCAGTGCCATACGCGGGGTTGCGATTCGCTCGACTGCAGGATCGTTTGCTAAATTAATAAAAAGCACTGTACGGTCGATTGCACCAGTCTCACGGAAGGATTCGATAAAAAAGTTTGCTTCCTCAAAAGTGATGCCCATTGCGGCAAAGACAACCGCAAAAGGTTCATCTGTGCCGATTACCTTTGCTTGCCGTGCAATTTGGGCGGCAAGATTGGCATGGGGCAGACCGGAAGCAGAGAAGATCGGCAGCTTTTGTCCACGGACAAGAGTATTTAAACCGTCAATCGCAGAAATGCCGGTTTGAATAAATTCCTGCGGGTAGTTACGGGCTGCGGGGTTCATGGGCAGACCGTTAATATCGAGCCTCTTTTCCGGAAGAATATTAGGACCATTATCGATTGGACGGCCAAGACCGTCGAAAACACGCGAAAGCATATCTTCGGAGACACCCAGTTCCATGCTGCGCCCTAAGAAACGCACCTTACTGTTGGAAAGGTTAATGCCGGTACTGTCTTCGAATAGCTGAACCAGTGCATTGCTGCCGTCGATTTCCAAAACTTTGCAGCGTCGCTTTTCGCCATTTGAAAGCTCAATTTCGCCTAATTCATCATAGGTGACACCTTCTACTCCGCGAACCAGCATCAGAGGACCGGCAACCTCTTGAATTGTTTTATATTCTTTAGGCATTTATGCTTCCTCCTTTTTTGCGAGGATATCTGCAATCTCTTTGGAAAGTTCACATTCGATTGCGGAAAATTCCTCGTCGGCCTTGTCAACGGGAAGATACTTAAAACGACCGATCTGCTCACGTACGGGCAGCTTGACAAGATCATCGATCCAAGCTCCCTTTTGCAGCGCATCATTGGAGAAATCATAATAGGAAAGAACCATCTTCATCATTTGATATTGCTTTTGAAGCGGGGTGTAAGTATCTACTTCGTGAAAAGCATCTTGATGCAGAAAATCTTCACGAATACTGCGGGCGGCTTCCAGCGTTAGGCGGTCAGGTGCGGAGAGTGCATCCATACCGACCAGCTGAACAATCTCATTGAGTTCGTTTTCTTTCTGCAGAATCTGCATGATTCTACCCCGCATGGACATCCAATCTGGTTCTACATGGGAGTTAAACCATTTTTCCATCTTATCTACATAGAGAGAGTAAGAAGTTAGCCAGTTGATAGCAGGGAAGTGACGCTTATAAGCAAGGTCGGAGTCGAGACTCCAGAAGACCTTGACAATCCGCAAAGTTGCCTGAGAAACCGGTTCGGAAATATCGCCGCCCGGTGGAGAAACAGCACCGATGACCGAAAGAGAACCTTCCCGATCCTCACTGCCGAGAACTTTTACGCGTCCGGCGCGCTCATAGAATTGTGCAAGTCGGCTGCCGAGGTAAGCAGGGTAACCTTCTTCACCAGGCATTTCTTCCAAACGTCCGCTCATTTCACGGAGGGCTTCTGCCCAGCGAGAGGTGGAATCTGCCATCAATGCAACAGAATATCCCATATCACGAAAATATTCAGCAATCGTGATGCCAGTATAAATGCTGGCTTCACGTGCGGCAACCGGCATATCGGAAGTATTGGCGATTAAAACGGTGCGTTCCATTAGAGAAAAACCCGTTTTCGGGTCCTTTAATTCCGGAAATTCATTCAGAACATCTGTCATTTCGTTGCCGCGTTCTCCGCAGCCGATGTAGACGACAATATCAGCTTCTGCCCATTTTGCAAGCTGATGCTGCACAACGGTTTTACCGGAACCAAAAGGTCCCGGAACAGCCGCAACACCGCCTTTGGCGATGGGGAACAGCGTATCAATGACGCGCTGACCGGTGACGAGCGGCATATCCGGCGAGAGCTTTTTCTGATAAGGGCGTCCTTTGCGGACAGGCCATTTCTGCATGAGTGTCACTTTATGTTTGGTTCCGTTTTCGCCTTTTATTTCTGCAATGAAATCAGTGACTTTATAGTCTCCTTCGCTGATGGAGTCGATAATTCCATCGGCGCCTTTTGGTACCATGATTCGATCGGTAATAATTTCGGTTTCTTGTACAGTGCCGAGAATATCGCCCCCTTTTACCGGATCACCGGCCTTCTTTTGGGGAATAAAGTGCCAAACTTTTTCTCGGTCGAGGCTGGGAATTTCTACGCCGCGATGCAGATTGTTGCCGCTCTCTTCCATAATCTTAACAAGCGGACGCTGAATTCCGTCATAGATACTGCCCAAGAGGCCGGGCCCAAGTTCTACCGAGAGTGGGGCGTCAGTGCTTTCTACCGGCTCTCCGGGGCCGAGTCCGCTGGTCTCCTCATAGACCTGAATGGAGGCTTGGTCGCCGTGAATTTCGATAATTTCGCCAATCAGACGTTGGGCACTGACACGTACCACATCAAACATATTGGCGTCCCGCATTCCTTCGGCGATAACCAGAGGCCCGGCTACTTTTTTTATGGTTCCGATGCTCATTCTATTTTCACCTGCTTTTAATCATTATTAAAAATAATATCCGAACCGACAGCTTGCTCTACACTGCGCTTAACTGCCCTGATTCCCTCTCCGGTATTTCCGGAGATACCGGGAATTAGGATAACCGCGGGGAGCGGTTGGGTGCGCAGACAGTCGATTTCCGGCTGAATCTGACAAGCTAAGGATTCGGTAATATAGATTACCGCATAATTTTGCTCCGAAAGTTCCCGCAGAAGATGGGCACCTCTTTCGGGGTCAGAAACTGGAAAGGTGGCAAGACCCAGGGCGGCGAATCCATAAATGCTGTCCCGGTCGCCGAGTACTGCGATTTTATACATCATAGACACTTTCCTTTCTCAGACCACATAAAGTTCCCGCATGCGCTGGCGGATAAATTCTTGAGACATCCCGTTGCGTTTGCCGGAGAGCAGAATTCGTACCGATTTAAGCTCTGTTTCTTTGGCAATCAGAAAGGCTGCCAGAGGGCCAAGCGTAAAGGGGTTATAGAGTTCTTTTCGAATTTGGCGAATGATTAAGTTATCACACCAACTTTCGAAAGCGGAAGCAGATTCTCTGAGAGAATCGATTGCATCTGCATAACGACTGGTAGAGAGAACGTCAAAAATCGCTTCTTCGCTTTGAGTTGCAGCTTTTGCCAGACGGTCGGTATCGAGAGAATCGCAGGGGGCTAGTGAACATTCAATCAAAGAGAGCGGCTTTCCGGTATGAAATGCGCGAACCGCAATTTTGATATCGGCAGCGGCTACTGTTAGCTCTGCATATTCTCGAATAGCTTCGGTATCAGAAGCTTTTCCGGCTTTTTCGATAGCACAAAGACAAGCTTTGTCCAGAATTAAATCGCATAACTGTCCGTCTCTCGTGTGGAGAAGCGACTCAAATGCTTCCTGTGCGGGAGCTTGCATTTCCTCGGGAAGAAGATTCCACTCGGATTTTTGAACAGCTGTTTGAATTCTTTCCACGGGAATCGTTCCGTTTGGAATATAAACGCTCGGCATGGAAGTATTGGTACAGCGCAGCTTGATTGCCGCTTTTAGGTTGTGATAGTCATTTTTTAAAAGAAAAACGTTAAAAACACTCAAGTCAGGAACCAGTTCTGAAAGAAGATCCCATGTCTTTTTTTGTTCGGCAGAAAACATTTTATCGACACCATTTTGGGGATCCCAGCCTTTGCCTGCCAGAAGATTAAGGCAGTCTTCTTCTGTTTTTGCGCTGATCAGCTGATCCATCATTGAGAAGTTTAGCAAAGAAAGCTCTTTTGAGCGAATTCGTGCAACTGCATAAGGATAAAGATTTTTTGCCATATCTCAGTCTCCTTCCGGAAAAAGCAGAGTGGCGGCCTTGTCCTGCATTTGTTCTTTTTGTGCGTCAAAGAGTGCCTCAAAAGAGCAGTTTTCCTCGATTCCGCCATAGGAAAGAATCAGTCCACCTGAAATCAATTTTGCTTCTGGACTGAGTTTTAGTGTTCCACCGGAATTTTTGGCCTGAGCATCTGCCTTTTCGGCGAAATCCTGTGGCATTCTCTGAAGATCTTTAGAATTCAGAAAAAGTTCACCTTTTTCTGGAAGCGCATATTTTGCGACAATTTTTAAAAGCACCTCAAAATACTCATCTGTGGGTAGATTCAAAAGATCTTTTTTGGAATCTTCCACTGTTTCTTCGATGATCTGCAGTTTTTCGTTGAGCAGAATCCGTCGCTCTTGTAAAATGGCGGCACTTTTTGAGCGTGCCTTTAGATCCTGCACTTGCTTTTGAATCTTTTCAGAAGCAGCCCGGCGAAATTCGGCAGCATCTATTTGTGCTTTTCCGGTAATCGTTTTCGCTTCCGCCTCTGCAGAGAGACGAATGCTTTTTGCGGTTTCTTCGGATTCATTTTTGATCTGTTCAATAATTTTTTCTAATCCGGTCATGGATTCACGCTCCTTTCAAATAAATGGATTAATAAAAGGAGTTTTAGATATTCATTCCATTAATAGCATTTACCGAAAGAATCGAAACAAGCAGAGCAAGAATGGCATAAGTTTCAACCATGATCGGGAAAATCATGGATTTTCCGAATTGATCAGGGCGTTTGCTCAGAAGTCCCATGGAAGAAACAGAAGCGTTTGCCTGACTAATAGCGCTGAAAAGGCCAACGATGGCGATCGGTAGGCAGGCCATCAGATAGAGAAGACCTTTTGCAATGGAGACGTTTGGATTTCCACCAAGAATACCAATATTGGAAAGAGTCAAAAAAGCGATAATTAAGCCATAAATTCCCTGTGTGCCAGGAAGAAGTTGAAGAATCAAAATTTTACCGAATTTACTTGGATCTTCGGTCACAACACCTGCTGCAGCTTGGCCGGTGCGGCCAACACCGATTGCAGAACCTGTTCCTGCGAGGAGAGCTGCCAGAGCAGCGCCCAAAAGTGCAAATACGACTCCGAGATTTTCCATAGTTTTAATCCTCCCTAAATTTAAAGAATTTTGTATGAATGCCAAAGGGGTGAAATTTATTTCCGCCGCCTTCATAGAATTTACCAAAAAATTCTACATACTGCAGGCGAACGGTATGGACATAAGCGCCCAGCATATTAATGCCGATATTCATTGTATGGCCTAACAAAAAGACGACAATAAAGAGAATTGCTCCGCCGATCCCTCCGCCTGCCATCGTGCCCATCTGATTAACAACATTTGCTATAATTCCGGTCGCAAGACCGAGAGCCAGCAGACGGGAGTAAGAAAGAATATCGCTCAAATAACCGGTTGCGTTATTATAAAGAGCGAAAATTCCTTTTAAAATGCGTTTAACTGGATTTCGTGATTCTCTTCCACTGGTTGCAACAATTCCAACGGCGCCGATTATAGTAAGCCAGGTGGCAACCTGTGCCACCATGGGGGAAAAGTCCCATTTTACGTTCGCCATATTTTGGAATAGAGATGTTGTAAAAAGGAGCAGAAGCAGTCCGCCCACAAAAAGGTAAATAAAAACAACATCATAAATAACATCAAGGTGTGCGCCCTGTTTCCAATCCTGAAAGCCTTTTACAGCGACGCCTAAGAACAGATGAAAGATGCCGATGCCAAGGCAGAACATCAAGAGCCGCATTGGGTTATTGGTCGGCGTAAACCATAATGCCGGTATGGAAATCTCATGTCCGAAGAAGGTAGAGGAAATTTTTTGGATGGCATCACCAAAAAATCCGCCAAAAAGAATTCCCCAAACCATTGTAGAGATTCCACAGAAAAAGAACATGCGAATCGATTTTCTGAGATTCGGTTCCATATTCTGATATTTTTTAAGAATAATTCCACAGGCGATGACCATTAGAAGGCCATAGCCTGCATCAGAGAGCATCATGCCAAAGAAAAAATAAAAGAAAAATGCAATGATGGAAGAGGGATCGATTTCCCCTTTTCCGGGGAGACTGAAAGATTCCACAACTGATTCCATTGGAGAAGTGAAGTTATTGTTTTTGAGCAGTACAGGAGCTTCTTCTTGATCGGAAAGATTTTCGACCTCTACCGCTACACCACAGGTTTCATAAAGTTCTTTGGAAAGCTTGTCCGCATTTTCTGTAGGAACATAGCCGGTAAGCAGAAAGGTGCGTCTTGACTGAATTAGTGTTCCAAGAACCTGATATTTTTCTTCCCGCATGGAAAAATAATCAACAAGAAAAGTAATTTCATCCCGCTTATCTGCATAAGAGGCAATTCCATCTTGTGCGGCACGGATTTCCTTGTCAGCCCTTTGAATTTTTTCTTCTAACCGTTTTGCTTCTTCTTTTGGAGGACTTTCACATAAATTGGTTGGACGGGCGAATCCCAAAGAGCGCAAAAGTTCTTCTGACTTTTCACAAATTGATCGGTTTACAAGTAGAAAAACGCAGGTTTGTTCTGCTGTGCTGTCAATTATTTGCGTATAGATTCCGTTTTCGGGCAATGCTTTTGCAAAAGCTTCCTCTATCATTTCATTGGTAACGTCTCCGGGCATGGTGCCAATAAAAGCACTGGTCTTTTGAGTACCGCAAAATTGCAAAGGAACGTCTAGCGAAAGCCATGGATGTAAAGTTTCTAGCTGCATTTGCAGCTTTAATTTTGCTGCATTTTTTTCATGGATTTCTTTTTCGTAAGTATTAATGGCTGTTACAATTTCAATAATTTTTTCTCGCTTTCGCTCTAGAGTGTGATATTCCTTTAGAGTGATCGCTTTACGTCCCTCTAAGGCAGAGAGAGGAGACGTTTTTCGTGGAACGTAAGAGTCTAGTGTCCCTAGTGCCTGTGATGCAGACTGCTGCATTTGTTGAAACTGTGTTTTGCTCGAAGAAACGTCCATTCGTTGAAAAATGTGATCTTCTTCTTTATTAAGAGGCGTAATTTCCACCACTCCACGACGCTGAAGAAGCTCTAAAGTCTGTTTGCGGTTTTTTCGCAGCCCCAAAAGGTTGATTCGCCGCATCTGTACAACCGCCATAAAAAGCTCTCCTTCCTTATTCGAAAATCACAGAAAGGACCGCTTGCTTAGCAGCTTCCCTTCTAGATTGTGCTGATTTTCGCAGCAGTGTTGCTTTGTGCAGGGCTTTTTCTTTTTCTTGGGCGAGAAATTGATCAGATTCGACTTTTACGGATTGCAAAAGTGCTTGTTCTGCCTTTTGTGCTTGTGCTTTAGCATCTTTTCCAATTTGATCTGCTTCTTCTTGGGCTTTTTGAAGAATTTGCTCTTTTTCTGTGGCAGCGTCCTTTTCTACCTGATCAGCGCCTCTTTCAGTTTGCCGGATGGTATCGATGGATTCTCTGACCATAAAACTTATCACCTCACTTTTATATTATCCATTCTATTCTACACAAAAGATTAGGACAATACAATACTATTATTGATTTAAAGATTTTGTTTCTGGACAATTTGCATAAATTGTCCTTTTTTTAACAAAAAAAAGTAAATGAAATAAAAAAGCAGCCGCTTTTTATGCGACTGCTGGTTTTTAGAAAGAAAATTTTGATCAGTTATCAACATCACAGAAATCAAACTGACTGTTATAAAGATTTGCATAGAAGCCACCTTTTTGAAGCAGCTCTTCATGCTTTCCTTTTTCAACGATATCGCCGTCTTTCATCACAAGAATCATGTCGGCATTGCGAATGGTAGAAAGACGGTGCGCAATGATAAAGCTTGTTCTGCCTTCCATCAGATGATCCATAGCTTTTTGAATGGATATTTCAGTTCGGGTATCAACACTGGAGGTCGCTTCATCAAGAATCAGAATCTGCGGATCTGCGAGGATTGCCCGCGCAATCGTCAAAAGTTGTTTCTGCCCTTGAGAAATATTGCTTGCTTCTTCATTTAGAATCATCTGGTAACCGTCTGGCAGGGTGCGGACAAAGTGGTCGACCTGTGCAGCTTTTGCAGCAGTAATGACTTCTTCATCGGTTGCATCGTGGCGTCCGTAACGGATATTGTCGGCAATAGAAGCATTGTAGAGCCAGGTGTCCTGCAGAACCATGCCGAAAAGGGACCGCAGGTCGCTGCGCTTAAAGTCACGGATATCATAACCGTCTACCAGAATGGCACCTTGGCTAACGTCGTAAAAACGCATCAGAAGTTTGATCATGGTGGTCTTTCCCGCGCCGGTAGGACCGACAATGGCTACTTTTTGGCCGGGAGAAACGATAGCAGAAAAATCATTGATAATGATTTTATCCGGGGTATAACCGAAATGAACATGTGCAAATTGAACGGAACCATCGATATGGATATTTAAATCCGTATCAGGTTTGTCAGTACGATTTACCGTAATTGCATGTTCGCTTTCGGAAATTTCTTCTGGTAACTCAAGAAAGTGAAAGACTCGTTCTGCAGCGGCTGCAGTGGACTGCAAAACATTGGAGATGTTGGCAACCTGAGTTAGTGGCTGTGTGAATTGACGAACGTACTGCATAAAGGCCTGAATATCGCCGATGCTCACGGTGCCGTTAATTGCGAGATAACCGCCGAGGATACAGATAGCGACATATCCGGCATTGCCGATAAACTGCATGACCGGCATCATTAAACTGGAAAGAAATTGGCTTTTCCATGCGGATCCATAGAGGTTTTCATTATAATCAGAAAACTGCTCTTTGCTCTTTTTCTCACCATTAAAAGCTTTTACCACAATGTGACTGCCATACATTTCTTCGATATGACCATTTACATGGCCAAGATATTCCTGCTGAGAAGAAAAGTATTTTTGAGAGTGACTGACGATAAAAGCGATAAAGATTCCAGCGATCGGGATAATGCAGAGAGAAACCAGAGACATTTGCCAACTGATGGAGAACATCATGATGAGAATTCCGATCAGAGTTGTGATACTGGTGATAATCTGCGTAATCGATTGGTTAAAGCTCTGCGCAATGGTATCAACATCGTTTGTAATGTGGCTCAGAACTTCACCGGTCGTTGTTGTATCATAATAGCCGAGCGGAAGGTTTTGAATCTTTGCTTCAATTTCCTTACGCATGCGATAGGTGACTTTCATTGAGATGCCGCTCATGATCCAGCCTTGAATATAGGAAAAGAGGGCACTTAAAACATAGAGAGCAACAAGAGTCAAAAGAGTGCCTGCAATTTTGGGGAAGTCAATTCCCTCTCCTGTGCCGGCAATTTGATTCATCAAGCCGGAAAAAATTTCATTCGTGGCGTTTCCCAACACTTTTGGGCCGATGATTGCAAAAACAGTGCTGGCGATTGCAAACAAAAAGACGACAATCAGGGCAAGGTGATATTTGCCGATATATTTGATCAGTTTGCGAATGGTGCCTTTAAAGTCCTTTGCTTTTTCACCGCGCTGCATAACGGCATTGGGGCCGTGTCCCATTGGGCCGTGGTTCTTCATCGGAGGAGCGGATTTTTGATCTTTCATTCTAATTCCTCCTTTGAAAGCTGTGAAGATGCGATCTCATAATAGGTGGGGCAGGTTTGCAAAAGTTCGTGATGAGTGCCACAGCCAACGATCTTGCCTTCCTCCAGAACGATGATTTGGTCTGCATGCATGATGGTGCTTACTCGTTGGGCAACCAGAAGAATTGTTGCCGTGGAAGTATAAAGATGAAGCGCTTTACGCAAAGCAGCATCTGTCTTAAAGTCCAATGCGGAAAAGCTGTCGTCAAACAGATAGATTTCTGCATTGGTGGCAAGCGCACGCGCAATTGAGAGCCGCTGTTTTTGCCCGCCGGAAACGTTGTTTCCACCTTCAGAAATAGGTTCTTCGATTTTTTGAGGCTTTGTATTGATAAACTCGGAAGCCTGTGCAACCTCTGCAACTTTTTCAATTTCTTCGTCGGAAGCGTCCGGTGCGCCGTAGCGCAAGTTGGAAGCAATCGTTCCGGAGAGAAGAACTCCTTTTTGCGGAACATAGCCGATTCGGCTGCGAAGCTCCTTTTGGGGGACCTTGCGAATGTCGCGTCCATCCACCAGAATTTCGCCGCTCGTCACATCATAAAAGCGAGGGATCAAGTTAATCAGCGTGGATTTTCCGCTGCCGGTAGAGCCGATAAAAGCAGTGGTTTTACCGGGATTTGCGGTAAAGGAAATGTGACTTAAAACATCTTCATCGGCGCCTTGATACTTGAAGCAGACATCTTTAAATTCGACGATCCCTTTTTGGGATTCATCAAAAGATTCCGGGTCCTTAGGGTCATGAATCGAAGGCTTTGTGTCCAGCACTTCTGCAATACGGTCTCCGGATACAGCAGCTCTGGGGAACATGATAAACATGACGGAAATCATGAGGAAGCTCATGATAATCTGCATCGCATATTGGATAAAAGCCATCATATCTCCGACCTGCATGGCACTTTCGCTGATTTGATGTGCCCCGACCCAAACGATTAGTAGAGAGACGCCGTTCATGATAAACATCATGGTTGGCATCATGCAGACCATCACACGGTTAACAAAGAGCTGTGTATTTGTAAGATTTGTATTGGCGGTATCAAAACGGTCTTCTTCAAATTTTTGATTGCTGAAAGCACGTGTTACCATCAGACCGCTTAAATTTTCACGGGCAACCAGGTTGAGCCGGTCTATAAGCTTCTGCATAATTTTGAATTTTGGCATGGCAACTGTGAAAATTACTAGGATTAAAACAATCAGTAAAGCACAGGCCAGCGCAATAATCCAGGTCATAGAAGCGGATTTTTTAATCGCCATGATGACTCCGCCAATTCCCAGAATCGGTGCATAGCAGAGCATACGGATTCCGAAAACTAGAAGCATCTGAATTTGTGTGACGTCGTTGGTGGTGCGAGTAATCAAGGAAGCGGTGCCAAACTTGTCAAATTCGGAATTGGAGAAATCTTCCACGTTGGAAAAAATATCCCGGCGCAGATCGCGGGAAACGCCAGCGGCTAATCTTGCGGAGATTAAGCCTACCAATATGGAGGCAATGCCGCTTGCTAGTGTGATGAGCACCATTAAAATTCCCTGATGCATAATATAATTTTGCTGAATAGAATCGGTATTGACTCCCAATTCTTCATAAAAGTTTTTCGTTAAGATGGTTCCGCTCTGTTCCAAAAGGGACAGTTGATTCTGCTTTGCTTCTGTTCGCGCTTCGTCAATGACGGAAGCAGGAATTCTTTGGAGCATAGGCATCATCTGATAGAGCTTTGAAAAATCAATGGCAGAAAGATCAGAAGTGCTGCCGGAGCCTGTGTTTCCCATTCCCTGAGAGGAAGAACCAGACTGCGACTGAAGACTTTTCATTGTATCAATGAAAGTCCATGTACTTTGGCCGAAGATTTCGTTCAGATGGCTGCGCGTTTGGGCAGAAACACCACTATTGAGTATATAAATTTCTTCAGTGCTGTTAAGTGGGTAGCTGTCTTCTAGCTCTCCGACGGATTTAAGGGAATAAGAAGCGTTGATATCCGTCTTTTCGTTTTCGTCCATGAAGATTTGCAGAAAAGTCATTCCTTTTGCACTGATTGCATCGGGAGAGGCGTTTTCCACGCCCCCTTGCTGCAGACCGACATTGACAATTTGACTCATATAATTTGGCAGGTTCAAATCACATGCCGCCTGCGCAAACAAAAGCACGATTGCAAAAAGAATCGGTGCCCAGTAGTGCCCAAGATATCGCATTACTTTTCTCATGAGATGTGTGGTCCCTCCTTTGTATGGTTACAATCCGGCTTCCAGCTTTGAGACTTATATTTTTCATGAATCCGCAAAAGAGAGCTGTAAAGACGATCGGAAAGTGTAATCACCTGTTGAATTTCTTCTTCACTAAGCTCTTCAAATATGTCATCCACCCGTTTCATAATTTCTTCTCCATAAGATTCAAACCGTGATTTTGCTTCGGGTTTTAAACGGACGTAAATGACACGGCGGTCTTCCGGACAAATTGTGCGTTCAATAAATCCTTTTTTCTCCAGAGAAGAAAGCATCTGGCTTACTGCTGGGCGGCTCATATGAAAATGATGGCCGATTTCACTGGACTTTAAGCCTTCTGGATTTGAATGCTGTGCGTGAATTATCATATTTAGAGTAAAAAATTCCCCTGGGCCGAGTCCCTCCGGCCATGGAAACCAATGATGGGTACTCTTTAGCCGGTGGATAGATTCCATTAATTGCTGCCGACGTTCGCGTTCCGTAAAAATCTCTCCTTTTAAAATGTTAATATGATTAACTATTATAACTATAAATAATTAATTGTCAATACGATATTAAAAAATAAATAAAAAAAGAAGGCTTGCTTTGTGCAAGTCTTCTTTTTATTCTTTTTATTAAAGAGATTCCAAAGAATGTGAAGCATCCAAAAGCCAAGGGGTTTCAATTTCTTCCGCTTCTCCAGCATCGATCTTTGCAGAGATTTGTGGGTCGATCGGGCAATGTGCCAACACTTTTAAAGAATAGCGAGCGGCTACTTCTTCAGTATGGCTTTGTCCAAAGGGGAAGAGCTTGTGACCACAGTCGGGGCATATCATATAACTCATATTCTCGATGATTCCAAGAACCGGAATTTTCATCATATTTGCCATGGTGACTGCTTTAGAAACAATCATAGAGACCAGTTCCTGCGGGGAAGTGACGATGATAATGCCGTCTACTGGAAGGGACTGGAAGACTGTCAGCGGAACATCACCGGTTCCCGGAGGCATATCTACAAACAGATAGTCTACATCGTCCCAGAAAACATCGCTCCAAAACTGCTTGACCATGTTGGCGACGATGGGACCTCTCCAAACGACCGGCGCGGTTTCTTCCTCCAAGAGGAGATTGGTGCTGACAATCTGGATATTATTTTTACTGCGGCGTGGAACGATCAATTCGTCCTGTGAAAAAACTTTTTCGTGAATTCCGAAGGCTTTCGGAATCGAAGGACCGGTAATGTCGGCATCCATGATACCAACTCGATGCCCCAGACGGTTCATCTGAACCGCCATCATGGAGGTAATCAGACTTTTACCGACACCGCCCTTGCCGCTGACGATCCCAATCACTTTTTTTACATGGCTTTTGGGATTAAGCGGAACCCGAAAATCCTGTGGGTTTGGCTGACGGCTGGAACAGTTTTCTTGACAGTTGCTGCAGTCATGATTGCATTCACTCATGAAGATCTCTCCTTTATCTTTTATCTAACGGATGGTTTTAAAATTCGTGTTTTAGGCTGCGTGTAAAAAGACGATTAATACAGGCGTCGGCATCCTGGTTTTGATGGATAATGCGGTCTACTGCATCGCAGATCGGAAGCTCAACCTGATATTTTTTCCCTAAGAGCAGCAGCGCTTTCACAGTGGCGGCGCCTTCGGCAAGTTCTCCATAAGGCTCTTTTTTAACAAAACTTTCGCCGAATTGCCGGTTGTGGCTGTATTTACTGAAGACGGTTGCTTCATAGTCACCTAAATGGGAAAGACCATAGGCGGTAAGTTCATTTCCACCCATTGCCTTGATTAGCCGTGCAATTTCACGGGTGCCACGGCACATTAATGGTCCTTTCAAAGAAGTTTTGTTTCTGCCGTCCAAAATGCCGGCGGCAATTCCAATTACATTTTTAGAGGCGGCGCCAATTTCATTGCCGAGAAGATCGTCCCCATAATAAAAGCGAATGAGATCACTGCCCATTGCATCGATGATGCGTGCTTTTACTTTTTCCCGATCACTGTCTACCACCATACAATTTGGAAGCCCTTTTACAAAATCCTGTACGTGCCCGGGACCGACCCAGATTCCTAAATCAACATCGGGCAAAAATTCGCGGACAATCTGCGTTAAGCGCAGACCAGTAGAGGCTTCAATCCCTTTCATGCAAAGGACCATTGTTTTTCCCGAAAATGACAGGGACTGAAGTTGTGCCATCAGACCTCGCAGTCCTTGAGCACCAATCGAAATGATCACCATTTGGGCAGAAGCAACTGCTTTTGGCAGGTCGGTGGTCATTTTTGTTTCCGGGCCAAAGGAAACGAGACCGTTTGTGCCGGTTTCCTGTAATTGGTGAAAATGAGAGGAACTTTTGCGTCCGTAAATTGTCACGGCATGTCCAAGTTTAGCTGCATACCATGCGAGGAAACTTCCCCAACGGCCGCAGCCAATCACTGTTATATTCATCGAATCCCTCCAGAAGAGATGAATTTTATTGCAATTTAATTAGTATAACATGCTTCGTAAAGAAAAACCACCAATCACTAAAAAATACAAAGTAATCATCGATATTTTTACGAGAACGGGTCGGCACTTTATACTTCAAAATGAAAAAGCAGCTAAAAGGAAAGAGAATCATACCCTTCCACTTTTGCACTGCTTTTTATAAAATAAAGATTAAAAAAAGAAAGATTAAGATTGCGGTAAATCAGAATCTGGGTGATGGGTTTCTTCCGGAAGTGCCCCTACCGGAGATTCCGAAAGAATCGGCAGACGAAACCAGAAGGTGCTTCCAACACCGACTGCACTGCGTACTCCATAGAAACCGCCGTGCATATCTAGAATTGATTTTACAATTGAGAGCCCTAGGCCAGTGCCGATTTGTGCACGCTTATGTTCTTTATCTACCTTATAGTAACGATCCCAGATATCATGGAGCTTGTCGGCCGGAATTCCTTCTCCTGTGTCGGTCACTTCAACTGTTACCTGATGGTCACGAACAAGCTGACGAATCTGAATCTTTCGATCAGTGCCTGTATAGTTGATCGCGTTGTTAATCAGATTGTATATCACCTGAGAAATTTTGAGTTCGTCAGCAAAAATGAATACATTGCGGTCGGATTCAAAAGTTAGGGTACAGTCGGTGAGTTTGCGGTAGCGTTTCGTTGTTTCTCGAATCTCATCCGTTAGGCTGAATTCTGATTTTTCCAGCTTTTGTGTACCGGATTCCAGTTTGCTGATGTCCAGCACATCGTTTACCAGATTAGTCAGACGAGTTGCTTCGTCAATGATGACTTGAATATTTTCAGGGGTGTTTTCGCCGGGGAGATCGCGCATTACTTCTGCATAGCCGCAGATCATTGTAAGCGGTGTGCGCAGGTCGTGACTGATGTTTGCAATCAGTTCACGCTGCAGATGTTCCACTTTTCCCAGTTCGTGCTCTGCATAATTTAAGGTGCGGGCAAGCTCGCTGATTTCCCGATAACCGCCTTCCTCAAACGTGACGTTGTAATCTCCAGTTGCGAGTTCTTTTGCGGCGTCGTTGATCTGAATAATGGGCTTGCTGATATGTTTGGAAAGATAAAAGGCCAACAACACGGCAAAAACCAATAGAATTCCGGTAATCAGAAGCAGCTGAGAACGAATGGTGCTGACGGTTGCACTCAGCGGCGTAATGACACTATAGAGAAAAATCATATAAGGACTTCCGTTGGAATCCGGCCGAATCGAATTATAGATAAAGGCACGACTGCGGAAAAGCGTGTCCCAGACAGAAGAACCTGCATTTTGGGGGTTTACCAGTTCAAAGTGAGTTCCACCTTCTGCCTGCGTGTTTTGATAAAGGAAGTTCAGAAATAGACGAATAGAAGATTCTCCCATTTCAGTGGAAAGACGGTTTGGAGAGGCATCCGCCCCATAAACGTTTCCGTTGCTGTCCAAAATCAGGATACAAAGCTGATTGCGTTGTGCTTCCTGTTTGCAAAGTGCTTTTAGGTCTTCTGGCTGCATATCATTTGAAACCGCTTTTTCTATCGTCGATGAAGAGCCCAAGATTTCTTTTTGCTTGGTATTTTCATAAAATTGATTTAAAAAGACAGTTTGGAATAGCCACAGTAAGATTAGAACAAAGACGATGAACAAAACGAAGATACTGAGAATTCGCCATTTAATACTGATCTTTTGCCATCTTTCACGCATGGAACGAACCAATTTTTTCGGCGATTTAAGCTTCAAAGCGATAGCCCACCCCTCTTAGTGTCACAATAAATTTTGCATATGGGCCAAGACTTTTGCGAAGTAATTTAATATGGGTATCCAAGGTGCGGTCGTCTCCGTAAAAATCGTACCCCCATACATTTGTAATCAACTTTTCGCGAGTCAGTGCAATATTGCGGTTGTCTGCAAGATAGAAGAGCAGATCATATTCTTTTGGAGAAAGATCTGCTTTTTTGCCGTCAATGGTAACAATTCGGCCAGTAAAGTCGATGCTGAGACCTTCAAAGGAAAGAATCTTTTTTTGAGCAGTGTTTAATTCAGGGTGTGTGCGCTTGATAATCGCACTTACCCGCATCATCAATTCTTTTGGGGAGAAGGGCTTTACAACGTAATCGTCAATGCCAAGCTCAAATCCATGAATCTTATCATATTCTTCTCCACGGGCAGAGAGCATTAAAACCGGAGTGGAGCAGCATTTTCGAATTTCGCGCACAGCCGAAAATCCATCAAGTTCCGGCATCATAATATCCATAATGATTAGATCATAACTGTGAGGATGTTTTCTGCAGAGATTTACGGCAATCATGCCGTCCGAGGCTTCTTCCACGGAATAACCTTCAAATTCTGCATATTTTCGAATCAACAGGCGAATTTTATCTTCGTCATCTACTACTAACAGACGGTTCATTTTGATTCTCAATCTCCTCTCATATTTCGGTTTTTTACTCTATCAGAATTTTGTGAAAAGTGCGTGACGAATAGCTGAATCATTTCGCTATATTAAAGGAAAAGCGATTTCTTGACTTCTGATACAAAAATAGTATACTGAATTTTGGAAAAAATCAACTAAAATCCAGCAGAAGAGCTCCTTTTGAGACAAAATTCCAAATCGCAGGGAGATTGTCTTTGGAAGGGCTTTTTTAGATGAGAGAAAATTAGAAAAAACGCCTAAAAATTTAAAATGGAAAGGATGAATTTTGCATGAAATCGTTTGAAGAACTGCATCAGCAGGCAAAAATGGCAGCGGCTGAACTACTGGAAGCCGCGCATGTGAAAGCAGGACAGTTAATGGTGGTTGGATGTTCCTCGAGTGAGGTTGTCGGGAAAAAAATTGGGACCGACAGCAGTCTAAAAGCAGCACAAGAAATCTTCTCCGGAATTTATGAAGAAACACAAAAAAGAGGTATTTATTTGGCGGCACAATGCTGTGAACATTTGAACCGCTCATTGATCCTTCCGCAAGAGGCAGCAGAAAAGTTTCATTATGAGCAGGTAAATGTTGTTCCGCAACCACATGCCGGAGGAAGTTTTGCAACAACGGCATATCAAACATTCGAACACCCGGTGGCAGTGGAAGAAATTCAGGCTGACTGCGGAATGGATATCGGGGGCACTTTGATTGGGATGCATTTGAAGCGGGTAGCTGTGCCAACCCGTCTTTCGATTGATCATATTGGAGAGGCTATTTTGATTTGTGCTCGTACTAGGGCAAAGTATGTCGGAGGGCCCCGCGCCCACTATGATGACCGTTTAATGTGAGAAAAATAAAAAATTAACGAAAGATTAAAAAACTCTTTGGTGAATTTTTTATTGACATTCTTGCATTTTTCTGATATTCTATAAATACCTTCAAGGGAACGATAATGATTTCACATAGAGAAATATGGAACACTATTTGTATCTTGAATGTTCAACATGCTTGCAAGTGCTTAGAATAGATAAGCCTCTCTTTTCTTACAACTGCGCTTTTTTAAAAGCGCAACTCCTCCGATCCAGCCAGTCGGAGGATTTTTCTTATTTAAGGAAAGACCTCCTGATTGACAAGCATTTTGAAATTGAGTATCATTGAAGAGGCGAAAAGGAGGGCGGCTGATTATGCGCGTTTCCGCAAAAGGCAAATATGCTTTGGCAGCAATGGTTTATTTGGCACAGAGCGGCCACGATACGGTAAAAACGGTGGCGCGGATCTCTGAGGAACTTAATATCTCAAAGATTTATTTGGAACAAGTGTTTTCTTTATTAAAAAGAGCGGGATTGGTCCTCTCAACGAAAGGCGCGCAGGGCGGTTATCGATTGGCGCTGCTGCCGGAAAAAATTACCGCTTATGCAGTGCTAAAAGCCTGTGACCAGGCACTTTTTGAAAAAGCTGAACCAGTCCTTAGTGAAGATCACCAGGCACTTAATCATACTTTGGATACTGTTTATCAAAAGATGGATGAAGAGGTCAAAACATCTTTGGAGTCTTTTACACTTTCCGACTTAGCGGAAAAGGTTGCCGGTGAGCTGAATTCTTATATGTTCTTTATCTGAAAATCCAATTGCTTTACATTATAATATAGAAAAGGGAACCACCTATTTTATCTGTGGTTCCCTTTTCTATTTATATATGGATTGAGGTGTAAATCATTAGATAGAAGGATATCCTTCGGCTTCCAGTGCACGGCGAATTTGTTCGATGTGTTCGGCATTCCGGGTTTCCATTCGGATTCGCAAAAAACAGCCGGAAACGTCGGTTTCCAAATCACTTCGGTCGTGATAGACGCCGACAACGTTGCCGCCAAGCTTTGCAATCGTAGAAGAGATTGTGCTCAATTCACCGGGACGATCCAGCAATTTAAAAGTCAGTTCTGCAGAGCGGCCGGATTTGAGAAGGCCGCGGCTGATGACTTTGCTAAGAATGGTCACGTCGATGTTTCCTCCGGAGAGCAAACAAACCACTTTTTTGCCTTTGAGATCCAGTTTGTTTGCAAGGACGGCTGCAACAGAAACAGCGCCTGCACCTTCTGTAATCAGTTTTTGCTGTTCGATCAGGGTCAGGATTGCTGCCGCAATCTCATCTTCAGAAACCGTAATGACCCCGTCTAGATATTTGCTGCACAGTTTATAGGTCAGATCTCCTGGACATTTGACTGCAATGCCATCCGCAAAGGTATGTACATCTTCTACCCCTTCCGGCTTTTTTGTCTGAAGTGCATGCTCCATGCTGGCAGCTCCAGCTGCTTGTACCCCGTAAACTTTACAGCTTGGGCGAAGAGATTTAATGGTAAATGCGACCCCAGAAGCAAGTCCGCCGCCGCCGATTGGGACCAAAACGACATCGGCATCCGGCATTTGATCCAGAATTTCAAGCCCGATTGTTCCCTGACCGGCAATTACGTCCGGGTCATCAAAAGGATGAATCAGTGTCCGTCCAGTTTCTTTTTGAAGCTTTACAGCCTTGTCATGTGCATCGTCGTAAACGCCTTGAACCAGACAGACCTCAGCACCATAGCGTTTGGTTGCTTCCACTTTGCTGATGGGAGCGGTGGCGGGAATACAGATCAAAGAGGAAATATGATTTTTGGCAGCAGCCAGTGCAACACCTTGAGCATGATTGCCGGCAGAACAGGCGATCACTCCTTTTTCTTTTTCAGCGGGAGTCAGCTGCGAAATTTTATAATAAGCTCCGCGAACTTTAAAAGAACCTGTTACCTGAAGATTTTCTGTTTTGAGATAAACACTGCAGTTTTCGCCGATCTGGGGGGCGGGAATCAAATCGGTTTTTCGGGCGATTTCCCGCAGGACAAAGGCAGCGTGATAAACGTTATCAAGTGTAAGTGTGGGTTGTGTAAGCATAGATTTTTTCCTCCTTTTTGGTCAAATGATAAAATCAATTTTAGCGTTTTTATTTAGACATTGCCATAGAACCCGTACGGAGAATCTTTAAAATTTGGTAGGGCGTGTAAAGTTCAATAAAAGAATTAATGGTAGAAGCGTCTCCGGTAAGTTCTAAAATCATGGAATTCGGTTCCACATTCAGAATGTTTGCATGAAATACGTTCGCAATTTCTACCAGACGCTCGCTGCTTTTAGGAGTACGTTTTATTTTAAGGAGCAGGTGTTCGCGGATAATCGTATTATTGCGGTCCAGAATGGTAACTTCTTGGATATCGATCAGCTTGCTGACCTGTTTATCGACCTGACGGACGATTCGGTCATCTCCGGAGACAACGATTAAGATTCGCGAATAATTAGTGTCTTCCGTTTGGCAGGCAACAATCGAGAGAATGTTGTAGCAGCGTCGGCTGAAAAGACCTGCAATTCGGAGCAGAACCCCCGGATTGTTTCTTGCAAGGATAGAGAGTACATATTCTTTGTCGCCGCTTTGATTTTTGTCGTACATGATCTTTCCTCCTTACATTTCCAGCATCGGTTCTTCTGCAGAGGCTCCGGCAGGAACCATCGGTAGTACGTTGACATCTTTATCGATCCAGCAGTCGATCAGAACAGGTCCTTTTTCTGCGAGTGCTTTTTTGAGGATTGGTTCCATTTCATCTTTTGTGTGAATTCGATAAGCTTTGACGCTGAATGCTTCCGCTAGTTTACAGAAATCGGTATTGTGATCAAGGTTTGTCTGAGAGAAATGATTGTGATAAAAAAGCTTTTGCCATTGTCGAACCATACCGAGAACAGAATTGTTAAAGATCATTTCCACCACGGGAATCTGGTAATTTGCCAGTGTAGAAAGTTCATTGCAGTTCATATGAAAGCTTCCGTCTCCAGCAATATTGATTACTTTCTGCTTTGGATTTGCAACCTGTGCACCCATGGCAGCGCCGAGACCAAATCCCATAGTACCTAACCCTCCGGAACTAATAAACTGGCGGGGACGGTGAAATTGATAAAATTGAGCCGCCCACATCTGGTGCTGCCCAACTTCTGTCACAATAATCGCATTGGAGGAAGTTAATCGGTCCAGCGTTTCGATCAGTTCTTTTGGGGTGGGGAGTTTCGGAGTGGGGGAAGACTGAGAGAGTGGATATTGCTCTTTCCAAAGGGCTGTCTGCTCCATCCATTTCTGATGGTTTTGTTGGGGGAGAAGCCTTAAAAGCTTGCGTAGAATCTTTTTAGCGTCTCCCTTCATCTTGAGATCACAGTCGATATTTTTGTTGAATTCGGCGGTATCAATTTCAATTTGCAGAATCGGGCAATGCTGTGCAAAAAGTTTGGAGTTGCATAAAACCCGATCAGAAAATCTAGTTCCCACGGCAACAAAAAGATCACAGTTTTTTAATGCCTGAGCACTGGCTTTTGTTCCGTGCATTCCGAGAAGTCCCAGATAACGGGGGCTTTTCGCATCCATCCCGCCCTGACACATCAAAGAGGAAGCGACCGGCGCATCAAGAAGATCAGCAAAAGCGCGCGCTTCTTTGGAAGCTTCTGCTGAGATGACCCCGCCGCCAAGATACAAAAAGGGACGCCGACTTGTTTTTAGCATGTCGAGTGCTTCATTAAAACGCTCATCGGTCGGAAAATTTCCTTTTGGTGCGGGCAGCGGAGTGCATTTTTCATAATCATAAAGCTGAGCCGTCACATCCTTGGGAATATCTACCAGGACGGGACCAGGCCGCCCGGTTGTTGCAATCTGAAAGGCCTGCCGGATAACATCGGCGAGATCTTCGATATGCTTTACCAGAAAATTATGCTTGGTAACCGGCATTGTGATCCCGGTAATATCCACTTCCTGAAAGGAATCCAGCCCCAAAAGTTCGACATTGACGTTTCCGGTGATTGCTACCATCGGAACGGAATCCATATAGGCAGTGGCAATTCCAGTGACGAGATTGGTAGCGCCCGGGCCGGAAGTTGCAATGCAGACACCAGGTTTCCCGGTAGAGCGGGCGTAACCGTCTGCAGCATGGGCAGCACCTTGTTCATGCGCGGTACGAATATGGTGAATTCGATCCTGATATTCATAAAGTGCATCGTAGATGTTGAGAACGGCGCCGCCGGGATAGCCGAATACCGTATCAACGCCCTGTTCCAGCAAACATTCCATAATGATTTGCGCACCAGTCAGTTTCATAAGTTGAACCCCTTTCTTTTCTTCCAGCTCTAAAAGCCGGCATTTTTTACTGTAAAAATAAAGAGCCGTCTCTGTTCCCGAAAAATTCAGGAAACAGAGGCGGCTCTGTTTTTTCAGATACCACGGTACCACTCTGCTTTATCACAAAAGGGTTTGTGACCTCATACGCATCGGAGTTAAACAACTTTAAAATGCGTTTTCCGATAACGGGGAAATCCGGACGCCACTTACTGACAAAAATTGTGTTCAGCCGTCTGCTCAAGGGGGATGATTCAGAAATATGCTCCTGATGCCTTTCACCGAAATAGCATCTCTCTGTGAGGAATCCACATTAGAAACTTTGTCCCTATCATTGCATTTAAAAAAATTATATTTGCTTTATCTTATGAGTTTTTTCAAAAAAAGTCAATGGTTTTTTAAAAAAATTTACTGCTTTAAAGTAAAAAATGCAAGTTGACTAAAAATTAAGGAATGAAATGGGATGGACACTGTGCATTCGTACAAAATGAATGAATTATGCAAAAAGATTCTTGCATAATCACGATGACAGTGCTATGCTTTGAGACAAATCAAATCAAATAAAGGCATGGAACAGGATATGACCTGCTCTTTTGAGCACACAGAGAACCGTTATTTGGTGAAAAACGGTAGCAGAAAAAGAGAATGGCCCTCACCTGCGAGCTGTTTCGGTGAATTGGAAAGTAACCGAAGCCGGAATACCCACCGTTAAAAGGGAACCCCTTAGCGGGAAAAGCGGTTGTTTAGAAAACGACAAACAGAGTGGTACCGCGGAGAAAATTCAAAACCTTCGCCTCTGATTAAAAAATCAGAGGCGGGGGTTTTTTTATATAGCATAGAAGAAAACTTGAGGGACTTTTTGAGGAAAAGGAGAGATCACAGATGAATGCACTTATCATCGTAGCAATTTCGATCGTCGTGCTGGGCGGTGGATATTTGCTGTACGGCCGATGGTTGGTCAAAACTTGGGGAGTTGATCCCAATGCGAAAACACCGGCTTATGAAAAAGAAGACGGCGAGGATTACATTCCTACCAACAGCTTGGTTGTATTTAGTCACCAGTTTAGTTCGATTGCGGGTGCAGGCCCGATCACAGGCCCAATTATTGCCTGTATGTTTGGTTGGCTGCCTGCACTGCTCTGGATCTTGATCGGCGGTGTATTTTTTGGAGCAGTACAGGATTTTACTTCCATGTATGCTTCGGTAAAGACAAAAGGCAAGACGATCGGTTCTATCATCGAAAATTATATTGGGAAAACCGGCAAAACGTTGTTCCTGATTTTTGAATGGCTTTTCAGCCTGTTGGTTATCGCAGCCTTTGCGGATATGGTTGCCGGTACGTTTAACGGTTTTGCACCAGATACCAGTGCTCCGATTTATGCCAACGGCGGCACAGCTTCCATGACCATGCTTTTTATCTTTGGTGCGGTAATTTTTGGATTTTTTATGAAATATGCAAAGCCAAAGAGCGGTGTTCTGGCGGTTTGTGGTATTGTGTTTACAGCTGTTTTGATGTTAATTGGCCTTAATTTCCCTATTTATGCGGGTAAGGGAACATGGCTTGTAGTTATTTTTGCTTATTTGTTTATTGCTGCCGCATTGCCTATGTGGGTAATGATTCAGCCTCGTGATTATCTTAGCACGTTTTTGCTTCTGACTATGATCGCCGGAGCAGTAATTGGACTTTTGGTAATGCATCCTTCCATCAACTTGCCGGTAGTGACCAGCTTTAATGTGAATGGAAAAATGCTTTTCCCAATGCTGTTTGTAACAATTGCCTGTGGTGCAGTTTCTGGATTCCATAGCTTGGTTTCTTCCAGCACCAGCAGCCGCCAGGTCAAGAATGAAAAAGATATGCTTCCTATTGGCTATGGTGCTATGCTGCTGGAATCTTTGCTGGCGGTTGTTGCACTCTGTGTCGCAGGTGCCGCTGCAGATCCGGTAACGCATGCAGCTGCTCAGGGAACGCCGTTTGCAATCTTCTCCAGAGGCGTTGCAAGCTTCCTCGTACAGATCGGTATGCCGCAGGACGCTGCAATGTGTGTTATGAATATGGCAGTTTCGACGCTGGCACTTACCAGTCTTGATGCAGTTTCCCGTATCGGCAGAATTGCGTTCCAGGAACTGTTTGGGCAAGGAAATTCTTCTGCAGCAAAATTCCTGAGTAATAAATATATTTCTACGATTATTACGCTTGCTTGTGGCTGTGTTCTGAGTCTTGGCGGCTATAACAATATCTGGCCGCTGTTTGGCTCTGCAAACCAGTTGCTCGCAGCTTTGGTGCTTATCAGCCTCGCGGTGTTCCTCAAATGCACGGGACGCCAAGGTTGGATGCTTTATGTACCGATGTTTGTGATGCTGGCGGTTACTTTTACCGCTCTGGTACAGTCGATCGTCTTGATTGTTGTCAAACTCGGTTCCAATAATTTTGTTTTCATGACCGATGGGCTCCAGCTGATTGTGGCGGTTTTGCTGGTTGCCCTTGGTATTATGGTAGCGGCCTCCTGTCTAAAGACGCTCTTTGGGAAAAAAGGGAATTCGGAGAAAGCTACTTCTGATACAGCGGTCTGAAAAATAGCTTGAGGGTTTTATAAAACGTTGAAAAAGTGCCTGATGGAATTAATCCATCAGGCACTTTTTCGGTAATAAAATAAGATCTTTAGGTTTTAATTTTTCTTTTTCTTTTTACGAAGTAATAAAATACAGAGCGAAGCAATCAGAGCACCAATAACTACCATAGCAGCACCGGATAAAAAGACCGGAAACTGATTTGAAGAAAAAGGAAAAGAATTTTTGCGGCTGAAACCGGAATCAATGGTGTAAGATTCATCTTCGGTGTCTCCTGATGAAGTGGAGCGTTTCACACTTGTTCTCATTGACCTTTTCGCGGAGCCTTTTTTTACAGAACCGCCGACAGTACGACCTGTTCTGGTTCTAGCTCTGGGTTCAGTTCCAGATTCCGTTTTTGTTTCTGAGGAGCGTTCCGATCGGGAGACCTGTACACGATATTCGGAAGAATGCTTTCTATCTGCAGATTTTACGGTGATCCGAATGATTGTTGTACTTCCGACAGCCCCTAAAGTATGACGATTAACTGTAATTTTGCTTCCTCCTTCTACACTCTGTGCAGAAAACCAAATCTCATTTTCGTCTGCGGGGACGGTTGTTTCGTATTCCAGGTGATCTGAAGAAAAGTCGGGAGAAAGAGAAACACCCTCCGGTTGGGTTATTAAAAGATTTTGAAGAAGTGGAGCAGAATCATCAACGTCTGTATTGTTGGAGCTGTTTACGATGGGAATTGATAAATCTTGTTGGGTGTCTAAATTAAGTGGCCGAGCAGAAAAATCGCAGACCTCACTGATCGATAGCGAAAATGGGTAGGATTCCCCTTCATTCACCGTATCTTTTACATGAAAATGGTAAGTGGCAATTGTACCAGATAGGACAGAGGCAACGCCATCTTCTACATTACAGGCATAAATACACTGTAAAGGGGAGCCATTTCCAACAAAAAATTCGTTTTGAGTGACGCCTTTTGAGAGAGTTACACCCTCATAGGAAAAAACGTCTTCATTAAAAGAAAAGCTTGCCCGAAAAGCTGCCGGGGATTCTTTTGATGGAACCGCTTGCAGCAAGATTGAAAAATCTCCGCCCGGACAAGCTGAACCTTTTTCACAAATAGAAAAAGGGGTCATTTCAGCTGCCCGGGCGGAGATACCAGCCAGACAGAATACAATTCCAATTAAAAGAATTCTAATTTGCATTCGTTTTTTCATAGATAAGGATCTCTTTATTAAAGATTCAAGTGGGAACGGAAACATGCTGTTCATGGCTTTGTTCCCGAACCAGTCTCTTTTGAAGAACTTGCAGCCGAAAACGATTATAGCGCTGGATGATGATAAAAGGCCATGTTCCAAGAAAAAGAGGAACAGAGATGGTAATGGAAACTAACGGTGTATTCAGCCAAATGATTGGGATTAAGCAAAATCCACCGAGGGTATGCATCCATTCACCACGGCAAGTTTCTAAAATAAAACGGTCTATATATTCCAGCGTTAGGGTGTTGTCCAAAGAACGCTTAGAAAATCCACCATTGGAAATAAATTGAGGAAGGCAATCTTTCCAGTCCTGAATTTTTAAGTGGGACCGGTACCAACGACCGTTTTGTTCCCATTTCCGTGGTTGATAAAGGGCGTGCCGCGCATCAAAAAGGGAATCAGGAAGATGCTGGCATGCGAATACAGTGATCCCCTGCCATAAGCCGATCAAAAGCAGATTATTTATCAGCATTTTGAGAAAAGGCATTTCTCGAAACAAAGCGTTCTGTCGCCCCCTTTTTTAGCTGCAGTGTGATTGATGATATCTTTTGCATGTGCTAAATAGTATAATACATTTTTAAAATTTCTACAAGACAAAACATATTTTCTAATTTCCTATTTCGTTTTGTTTTTGGATCTATTATGAAAAATTTTGAAAGGAATAAATCTTTGTTTTTACATGAAAATAAAGTTAGAAAAAGAGCCAAAAAATTTGGAGCTTATTTCATATTTACTGCGTTGACTTTTATATAATCAGCGTATTATACTGAATTTAATTTTAGAAATGGTTCAACAAGAAGTTTATTTTTTGCATTATTTTCATATTCACTTAAGAAAAGTAAAGTGAATCGTCGAAAAAGGCCTCTAACAAGAAGCGTTTGGTTTGAAAGGAGTTTTTATGATGAGTACGGTTCCGGAACTATTCGGTACACTGGTCTTTAATGATTCGGTTATGAAGGCGAGATTGCCCAAGGATACCTATCAGGCCTTAAAAATGACCCGAGAAAATGGAAAGCCATTAGATCCCCAGGTGGCAAATGTGGTAGCAAACACCATGAAGGATTGGGCGGTAGAAAACGGCTGCACCCATTTTACGCATTGGTTTCAGCCGATGAATGGGATTACCGCGGAAAAGCACGATAGCTTTATTTCTCCCGTGGCGGGCGGAAAAGTGATTATGGAGTTTTCTGGTAAGGAGTTAATCAAAGGAGAGCCGGATGCTAGTTCCTTCCCGAACGGCGGTCTGCGATCTACCTTTGAAGCGCGTGGATATACTGCTTGGGATCCTACCAGCGATGCATTTATCAAGGACGGCAGCCTTTGTGTTCCCACTGCTTTTTGCTCTTATGGAGGGGAAGCACTTGATAAAAAGACACCGCTTCTGCGTTCCATGAATGTCATTAATGAACAGGCTCTGCGAATTTTACGGCTGTTTGGGGATCAAAAGACACAGCGCGTGAATGTAACCGTAGGTTCGGAGCAGGAATATTTTCTGATCGATCGAAAACTGTTTGAAGAGCGTGAAGATCTCATCTATACCGGACGTACACTTTTTGGTGCTATGCCGCCGAAAGGGCAGGAGATGGAAGATCATTATTTTGGTGTTATTAAGCCGCGGGTCTCCGCCTTTATGAAAGATTTGGATGAGGAATTGTGGAAATTGGGGATCCTTGCAAAAACGAAGCATAACGAAGTTGCCCCCGGGCAGCATGAGTTGGCCCCGATCTTTACAACTGTGAATGTGGCAACCGACCAGAACCAGTTGACAATGGAAATCATGAAAAAAGTTGCGGCAAAGCATGGACTTTCTTGTTTGCTGCACGAAAAGCCATTTAATGGGGTAAATGGTTCCGGTAAACACGATAACTGGTCATTGAGTACCGACCGTGGAATCAATCTTTTAGAGCCTGGAGATTCTCCGCGAACGAATGCACGCTTTTTGCTGTTTTTAACCGCAATTATTGAAGCAGTGGATACACATCAGGATCTTTTGCGCCTTTCTGTTGCAAGTGCAGGGAACGATCATCGTCTTGGCGGAAATGAAGCACCACCGGCAATTATTTCGATTTTTTTGGGGAATCAGCTTACCGAAGTTTTGGATTCCATTGAAAAGAAAGAGGAATATAAAGGGAGTCAGGGAAAATCTGTTTTGACAATTGGCGTGGATGTATTGCCCAATTTGCCGAAAGACGCGACCGATCGTAATCGTACTTCTCCTTTTGCATTTACCGGCAATAAATTTGAGTTTCGTATGCTTGGTTCTACCGTTTCCATTGGATGTCCGAATATGATTTTAAATACCATTGTTGCTGATGTGCTTTGCAAATACGCAGATCGGCTGGAAAAAGCGAAGGATTTTAACTATGAATTGGAGCATTTGATTCGTCATGCGTATCGGGATCATAAGCGAATCATTTTTAACGGCGACGGATATACCGACGGATGGGTAAAAGAAGCTGAAAAGCGTGGATTGCTAAATTTGGCGACGACAGCTGATTGTATGCCTCTTTACAAAAAAGAAGAGAACATTAAGCTGTTTGAAAAATATGGAGTTTTATCTCGTATGGAGGTTTGTTCCCGCTGCGAGATTCAGATGGAAAATTATAATAAACAGCAGCATATCGAAGCTTTGACGATGGAAGATATGATTCAAAAGCAGATTTTTCCTGCGATGTGCAGCTATATGAGGATGCTTTCCGAAGAGATTTCTCTGAAGAAGCAGATCGGAGCAGGAATTTCTTACGAAGTAGAGGAAACTTTAATTAAGAAACTTTCGAATTTGTCAGTAGAACTTTTCCATGAATTGGAAGCTTTGAAGAAGGCAATCTCTGGAGAGCAGAAAATTACAGATGTAGAAAAGCTCTGCCGATATTGTGCAGATGTACTTTTGGTGCAGATGGAGAAAACTCGAGCAGTTGCGGATCAGATAGAACCGTTAGTTGGTAAGACCTACTGGCCTTATCCATGTTATGGGGATCTTTTGTTTTCTGTAAATTAAATAGACTATTTTATTCATAAAAGAGAGGGAATACAAAGCCAAGAAACGACTTTGTATTCCCTCTTCTTTTTTATATTTTTTTAAAGGGTGATGAAATCCAGTTTTGCCGGGGAAAATTCTTTTTGGATTTTTTCTTGAAAAGTAGAAGGCGGCATATTCATATATTCTTTAAACGCTTTTGCAAAATGGGATTGATCATAATAACCACAGTCCTGTGCAATATCGACAATAGACATTGCTGGGTGTTCAATCATTGTTCGCAGTGCATTTTGAAAACGAATATTCTCCAAAACTGTTTTTGGGGCAAGCCCTACATGTTCTGTAATCACTTTTTGAAGATATCGGGCACTGTAGCCGGTTTGTTCCTGCAGTTCAGAAATTCTGATATTGCCGTGCTGCATCAGAGCATCATGCATCATTTTTTGGATTAAAGTAGAAGTTTCACGCTGCTTTGTACGGTTTTCCCATTGAAGAATAAAATTTCGTAGATATTTGATGCGCTGCTCAAAAGTTTCGGAGTATGCCATTTGTTCTAAAATGGATCCCGGCTGCAAAAGATCATCCAATGGAATTTCTGTATCTGCAAGTTCATTGCTGGGAATTCCAAAAATTCTGGTAAATTCTCCTGGGAAAAATTGGCATGCAAAAACTTGCAGCATTCCGTAAAGGGGAACTTTTTTGCTTTGATTCAATGTGCCGCAACAAATAGCACATGGATTGTTTGGATCTGTAGAAAATAAAATTCCAACCAGACCAATTCCAGGAACGCAGCTTAATCCATCTGCTTTACCGGTGTTTTTTAGCTCATGCACAACCGCAATGGGTGTGCCGTTGTTTCCTTCGGCTAAAAGGCTTTTATGGCTTTTTTCTGCATCCCAAAACGGTTGAACGGATACCATGGTGCTGAAATCCGTCCTATTTTTGTCCATAGTGCTCCTCCTTATTTCTTCTGTTTTAAAATTTGCGGGAATATATTCTGCTTTTTACAAGGTGTTATTCTGATTTTTACAAGTTTTTGTGGATTTTGCATGATATTATGGTGGCACGATAGACATAAAACGAATTAACGTTATAAAAAAATTGTATAAATTAGTGGTTTTATAAGGAATCTTGATTTCATTATAAACGCGGATTTGTCAGACGTCAACTTAAGATTACAAATTTTATGTTAGATCAAGAACAGCCGTTTTGGTACGGGCGACTGTTTTGATAGATAGAACAAAAAATGAAGGAGGATTTATATGGTTACTACAATTACATGGATTATTGTCTTTGTCTTGATTGTAGGAATTGGTATGTTTGCAGGAAAATCCATGTCCAATTCCAAGCAGTGGACAGGCGGAGACAAAACGCTCAGTGCAATCGGAGTCGGCTGTGTTTTGGGAGCATGGCAGATTGGAGGCATGAGTGTTGTCGGTGCAGCTCAGAATGGCTATACAATGGGAATTGCCGGTTCATGGTATTCGCTGGCAGGTGGGATTTATCTGTTAGTTGCAGCAGGACTTGCAAAAATTTTGCGAGACAGAATGCCGGGGGATTCGGTACCAACTTATTTAGCAAGTCGTTTTTCTACCAGCAGCTCTAAGCTTTATTCTTATGTTTGGGTTATTCTCGGATTTTTGTATATTCCGGTTCAGCTTAAAACAGTTGCTTCGGTTATCCAAATTGCAGTACCAAATTTGGATGCGAATTGGGCCATTGTTCTTGGTTTAGCAATTGCTACTGTTTATACTGCATTTTCAGGGATGAAGGGTGCAGCATCCGTCGGAAAAGTCGTTTGTATAGGAATTTATGTACTTTTGATCGGGTTTGTTGCAATTATTTTACCACATTTTGGGGGATATTCTGGCTTGGTTGCCTCTTTGCCCCAAGGATACGGAGAACTCAGCAGTATGCCAACACAAAAATGGGTTGGATGGTTGCTTTCCGGTATTTTGTCCTCTGTCGTTATGCAGTCTGTTTTGCAGCCTATTATGGCAGCAAAAGATTCCAAAGCAGCGCGCGGCGGCTGCATTATAGGTTATGTATTTGCAGCTCCAATTTGTATTTTTACTGCAATTATTGGAATGATGGGCGCTGCTACTACCAGTGAATTGGGAAATGGTGCAACTGCTTTTGCATGGACAATTAAGGAATATACCAGCCCAGTCATGGCAGGCGTTATTTTTGCAGTTGCAACCATGATTATTGCAGCGACGATGGCTACTATGATGATGGCCACAGGAACAATTATTACAAACATTTATAAAACACAGGTCAATAAAGAAGCTTCTGAAGAAAAAATGTTGAAAGTTTCTCGCTATGGAACTTTGATTTTTTCAGCTTGTACTTTGATTCCTGCTTTCTTACTGCCCAGCGCAGCTTTAACAACAACTTTCCAGATTTTAATTCAATGTTCTACCGGCCCGGTAAGCTTTTCTATTCTTGCTGGTTTGCTTTGGAAACGTACGACAAAACAAGCGTCACTGGCTAGTATGATTTCCGGTATTATTGTTGGACTGATTTGGGTAATCAGTGGGTTGTCCAATCAAATCGAAACGATCTATGCTGTCATTGTTGTCAGCTATGGTGTAGGTATTATCACCACACTTTTAACATCTAAAAAAGAAAATGCGATTCAGGCGTAACTAAAAATAAAAATTTTGTTTCAGGGAAATGATCCCTATTATAAGGAGGTTTGTCTTATGCCTACAAAGCCCTATTTGGGAAAAACTCTTTCAGAAATTGCAATGTTTCGTCCATATCCGTCCGGTCGTGGAGGAGCGGTGAGTTCCAATAGTCCATATGCGACAAGCGCTGGATTGGAAATGATGAAAAATGGCGGAAATGCCATTGATGCGGCAGTTGCAATTTCTTTGGTGCTGGGAGTTGTTGAACCATACCATTGCGGCATTGGCGGCGGATGTTTTCATGTTGTTTATCACAAAGAAAGCAATCAGTTTTATGCCTGTGATGCACGTGGCGTGGCACCGTTAAATGCATATCAGGATATGTTCTTGGATAAAAATGGAGACGTTGATCTGAACCTTACCGAGTTTTCAGGCCGCTCTACTGCGGTTCCGGCACTTTACAAGGCAATGGATAATCTGCTGAAAAAATTCGGAACAATGACCTGGGAGCAGGTGTCGGCTCCTGCAATCCGGTTATGCCGTGAAGGATTCAAATGCGGATTTATGTATGCACGGATCAGCGATACTCCCGAAGCTGAACATAATACAGCAGCTTATGAAGGCTTTAAAGAACTTTACCTACATGACGGAAAACCACGTACTTTTGGTGAAGTGATTAAGAATCCAGAGCTTGCCGATACAATGGAGGCAGTTGCTAAAAACGGTGTGGACTGGTTCTATAATGGCCCTGTAGCTGATGCTGTCGTGAAGGCTGTCCAAAAGAATAAAGGCGTTCTGGTAAAAGAAGATCTAAAAAATTGTTCACCAAAACCGCGTACTCCAGTACATGGGAGCTATCGGGGATATGAAGTTGTATCGATGCCGCCTCCGTCTTCCGGCGGAACGCATATCATCCAAATGCTGAATATCCTTGAGAATTTTGACCTCGCAAAAATGGGATGGCATTCCGCCGAAAGTACACACCTTTTGGCAGAAACAATGAAAATCATGTTTGCAGATCGTTCGGTCGCAATGGGAGATCCTGATTTTGTACAGGTACAGGTTGAAAAGATTCTTTCTAAAGAATATGCGAAAGAACTTGCCAAAAAGATTGATCCGGATAAAGCGCAGGAATTTGCGCCGACGGAAGGAATCGAAGCGAAAAACTATCCGGGCTGTACTTCACATTTCTCCGTCATGGATAAAGAGGGAAATGTCGTTGTGCAGACACAGACAATTCGTAACTGGTGGGGCTGTGGTGTAGTGGTTCCCGGCTATGGATTTATCATGAATAATACAATGGCTGATTTTAGTCCGAAAGTTGGTGTGCGTACCACGCAGGGACTTGCTTATGGAATGGCAAATGCAGTACGTCCGGGAAAGACGCCGCTTTCCAGTATGTCTCCTACGATTGTACTGAAAGATGGGGTTCCGGTGTTGGCCGTTGGAAGTGCGGGCGGTCCGCGAATCATCACAAGTACGCTTCAGCTGATTGTCAATACGCTTGACTATGGAATGATGATGGAACCTGCCACTCGTGCACCGCATATGTGCTGCTTAACGCTTGATCAGGGGCTGGAACTGGAAGACGGATTTTCTCCGGATACTAAAAAACTTTTAAGAGAAAAAGGGCATAAAATTATTGAAACGGGGTCATATGGAGAACTTTTGGTAATGCCAAACGGCATTATGAGAGTTGGAGATGAATTTTTCCCGGCAGGATGTAACCGTGCCGATGGAGGCGGTGGCGCACTGACTGAGTTTGGCACAACCGCAATTGATGGAATCGTTTTCGAATAAAAGCCTGCTTCCTATATACTTTTTTATTTGCCGGTCTGCAACTTCGCAGATCGGCATTTTTGTTTTTAATGATGAATTTGTGTGGAATTACACAAAATAATGTGGTATAATCCAAATAAAAGAAATTTGTTTTTTTGGAGGAATCTTTATGCTGCAGGAGAGAAGAAGCAAGATCATTCAAAAGATTCAACAGACCAATGTGGTAAAGGTCAGCGATTTAATGGAGGAATTCGGTGTCTCGATCGAAACAATTCGGCGTGATTTAGAATATCTTGAAGAAAAAAATTATTTGAAACGTGTATATGGTGGGGCTGTTAAAAAAGGATTTAATACACAAGAACCAGCATATAAACGGCGTGAAATAGAGAAGGAAGATGAAAAGAAAAAAATTGCTGTAGCTGCAGCGGAATTGGTATCGGATGGGGATACTTTGTTTATGGATGTGGGGACAACCGTTTTGGAAACGGCACGTCAGCTCGGCAGCAAAAAGAGGATTACCGTTATTACAAATTCTACTTTAACTGCTCAGGCACTAATTGAAGTAAACCCAGAAAATCGAGTGATTTTGCTTGGAGGAGAGCTTAGAAATGGCGATTTATCGGTCTCTGGGTATTTATGTGATAATAGTCTCGAAAACTTTTATGCGGATAAAGCGATTATTGGCGCTGGAGGGATTACCATTGAAAGTGGGATTACCGATTATCATTTGGCAGAAGCCAATACTCGGCGTTTGATGATCAGGCATTCCGATCAAGTCATTATCGTTGCGGATTCCAGCAAGTTCGGAGTGATTGCAATGAACCGTGTTTGTCCTGTTTCGGATATTCATACTATTGTAGTGGATGGCAGTTTACCAGAAAAAGAAGCTCAGCGTTACCGTGATAAGGGACTGCGGGTTTGTTTTGCTCGGTGATCTTTTCATGATAAAAATTGCAAGTAAAAAAGTCTGTACGGATCATTTTTGAGAGTACAGGCTTTTTTATTATTTTAATAAAATTTTATGAAAAAAATAGCAAGAAAGTACGTTTCTTTTCTTGCTATTTTTTATTTCCTATGCTATTATAAGTCCATAAAACATCACATAATATTGTCAATATTCCACATATGGAAGGGGAAGCCCTATGGAGCATAAAGGATATTTTATGGGAATAGATGCTGGAACAACTGGCACGACAGTGTTGATAATGGATGAGAAATGGAATGTTGCAGCAAAAGGTTATCAAAAACATATAATGAACAGCCCAAAACTAGGCTGGATGGAGCAGGACGCGAATGTTCTTTGGGAAGATTTGCTATGTGTAGTCAAGAAAGCGTTATCGCAGCTTCCCTTAAATGCAAGAATTTTAGGAATCGGACTTGACCACCAGGGAGAAAGCTGCTTGATTTGGGAAAAATCAACTGGAAATCCGCTTTCACAGGCAATTAATTGGCAGGACCGAAGAACGGTATCAGCGGTGGAAGAGTTAGCTGCGAAGTATGGGGAAGAAATTCAAAAACGGACGGGATTTTTTCCGGATTCTTATTTTAGCGCAGAAAAGTTTGTTTGGGAGTTGGACCAAATTCCAAATGGACATCAGAGGGCAAAAAGTGGAGAACTTTGTGCCGGAACACTTGGCAGTTGGTTTCTTTGGAAGATGACGGGAGGAAAAATCCATATGACGGATCCTTCCACTGCCTCGCGCACCATGCTTTATAACATTCACAGAGGGGGGTGGGATGACGAGATTTTAGAGATGCTTTCCCTTCCTCGTAAGATGCTCCCTCAAATTGGCAGCAGTGCACAACGATTCGGTATGACCCAACCGCAGTGCTTTTTGGGACTTCAAGCTCCTGTTTCAGGCTTAATAGTCGATCAGCAGGCAGCGTTATTTGGGCAGTGCTGCTTTCATACAGGAATGATAAAAACGACTTATGGAACAGGCTGTTTTCTTCTTATGAATACAGGTCAGACCCCTATAAAGTCTCCAGGCGGACTTTTGACGACGGTAGCGTGGAATCTGGGGGAAAAGGATACATTTGCCTTAGATGGCGGTATTTATACGGCCGGCGCGGCGGTTAATTGGCTGCGTGAAAAGATGGGGATGATCGAGTCTTTTGAGCAAACACAGCAAATGGCAGAGAGCGTACAGGATAATGGCGGTATTTATTTTGTACCGGCGTTTGTAGGATTGGCAGCTCCCCATTGGGATAGTTGTGCGCGTGGAACGATTTTTGGCATTAATTCTATGACAGAAAAAGAGCAGATTGTTCGGGCAACTCTGGAAAGTATTGCTTATCAGGTATCAGATAATCTTGATGTTATGATTAAAGATTCGGGATTTCCTATTGGAGTGATGCGAGCAGATGGCGGAATGGCAGTTAATTCATTTTTGATGCAGTTTCAGGCGGATATTTTGAATATTCCAGTAGATGTCCCGGTGATTTCGGAAACCAGCAGCTTAGGAGCAGCTTATCTCGCTGCTTTTGGAGAAGGTTGGTTTTCATCTTTGAGCGAGATTGAGTGTAATTGGCAGTTACAGTGTCGATACGAGCCAAAAATGTCAGATGATGAACGGCAGACACTGCTCTACAACTGGCACAGAGCAGTGGAACGTTCACTTGGATGGCTTCAAAAGAAGACATCATAAAGCTTTTTAGGAGGAAAAACAATGAGAAGCACAGATGTGTTGGTTATTGGGGCCGGAGCGGTTGGTTGTTCCATCGCGCGGGAACTGACAAAATATCAGGTTCGCGTATTGGTGGTCGAAAAGAAGGAAGATGTTGGGGGAGATGCTTCCAAAGCAAACAGCGCAATCATTCATACGGGATATGATGCCTCTCCGGATACATTGGAATCTCAGTTAGTGGTTGCAGCAAACCCTATGTATGACAAGCTTACGAAAGATCTAGACGTCCCATTTTCAAGAATTGGAGGGATTCTTCCGGCAATCACACAAGAACAGTATGAAAAATTACCGGCATTAAAAGAAAAGGCATTTAAAAACCGTGTATATGATGTGGAATATCTTCCAGGTAAGGAATTGCTTAAAATGGAGCCAAATTTGAACCCGGAGACAAAAGCAGGGTTATATATTCCGCGGGAGAGTATTATAGATCCATTCCTGTTAGTAGTTGGTTATGCTGAAAATGCACAGCAGAACGGTGCTGATTTTCTTCTTGGAACAGAAGTAACCGGGATGCATGTGGAGCAGGGAAAAATAACAGTGGTGGAAACAACAGCCGGGGAGATTTCCTGTAAATGGGTCGTCAATGCGGCTGGACTGCATTGTGATGAAATTGCAGCAATGGTCGGAAAAAATGATTACACAGTTAACCCACGAAAAGGACAATTTTATGTTCTTGATAAAAATACATCCTGTAAAGTAGAACATATTATATTGCCGATTCCAACGAAAGTTACAAAAGGAAAGCTAATGTGCCCAACTATTCACGGGAATATGTTGGTTGGTCCTACAGCGGAGGATCTTTCGGATAAGGAGGATCGGTCAACAGATGCGGCAGGACTTAAAAGTGTTGCCCAAGATGTGCGGCATTTGATTCCGAATGTCAATCTTCGTGATACGATCACACAGTACAGCGGCCTGCGTCCAAATCGAAATCCGGAGGGACTGCATGTAGATACTTATGACGATTTAACAAATTATGTAAACCTATCGGGAGTGCGTTCTACGGGATTAACGGCTTCTGCTTCTCTTGGAAAATATGTGGCACAGACCCTTTTAAAGATTGGAATGCCTGCAGAAATGAATCCTGATTTTAATCCGGTTCGAAAAGGAATTGTACGGTTCCGGGAGCTTACCCGGGAGCAGCAAGATGAAATGATCCAAAAAGATCCTTTATATGGCAGAGTGATCTGTCGCTGTGAAACAATCACGGAAGGAGAAATCGTTGCGGCAATTCATAGCCCGATTCCTGCTCGGAGTATGGATGCGGTTAAACGCCGTGTGCGCGCAGGGCTCGGGCGCTGCCAAGGTGGATTTTGTGGGCCGAGAGTACTCGAAATTCTTGCACGCGAACTGGGAGTATCTGCTGAGGAAATCAATAAGAATGATAAAGGTTCTTATATGATTGCCGGAAAAGTAAGATAAGGGGGATTACATAATGTATGAAATTACATGTGATGTAGCGGTGATCGGAGCAGGTCCAGCAGGGCTTGCAGCAGCTGTGGCAGCGAAAAAGCAGGGTGCAGAGAAAGTATTGATTATTGAACGTGACACCGCATTGGGAGGCATTTTGCAGCAGTGCGTGCATCCGGGGTTCGGTTTGTCATTTTTTAAGGAAGAACTCACCGGCCCCGAATATGCGGGGAGGTTTATTGAAAAAGTGGAGCAGGCCGGGATTCAAACACTGCTGGATACTATGGTCTTGGAAGTTCGGCAAGATGGAACGATCTATTGCACGAATTCCCACTATGGAATAACGATGGTAAAAGCCAAAAGTGTAGTTCTTGCAATGGGATGCCGTGAAAAGACCCGGGGAAATATTCAGATCCCTGGGACCCGTCCAGCAGGAATTTATACCGCCGGTTCCGCTCAGAGAATGGTCAATCGGCAGAATGAAATGGTCGGAAAAAAAGTAGTGATTTTAGGCTCCGGAGATATTGGGATGATTATGGCACGCCGCCTTACATTAGAAGGAGCCAGGGTAGTCGCGGTAGTAGAAGTCATGGATTATCTTGCAGGATTGATTCGTAATCGGGTACAGTGTTTGGACGATTTTGGAATTCCATTGCTGCTCTCTCATACTGTAACAAGAATTGTTGGAAATCAGCGTGTAGAGGGAGTCTATGTAGCAAAGGTTGATAAGAACCGTATCCCGATTCCAAATACAGAAAAGTTTTTTGACTGCGATACCTTGTTGCTTTCAGTCGGTTTGATTCCTGAAAATGAACTTTCAAGAGCAGCCAAAGTCGAAATGGACAGCGTAACAAACGGACCGATCGTCAATCAGTATATGCAGACCAGTGCTTCCAGTCTTTTTGCCTGCGGAAATGTCGTTCATGTAAACGACTTGGTGGATAATGTTTCAGCAGAAAGTATGCTGGCTGGGAAAAGTGCGGCTAAATATGCGATGGGACAGCTTCCGTTTTCTAAGTGGGTTGTAAAATGCCAGCCGGGAGAAAATGTGCGGTATCTTTGTCCGCAAAAAATTGCCGTTTCCGACGAAGCGGAAGATACAATGGTTTATTTTCGTGTCAAGCAGCCGCAGAAAGAAACGACATTAAAAGTATCCTGTGATGGAGGATTGCTTTTCGAAAAACGTCTGCCTCGTGTGAATCCCGGCGAAATGCAGCATGTCTGTGTTCCTATCGCTTCACTTTCAGGGAAAACGCTTACAGTTGATGCGGAAAAGAGGATTTGATCATGGAAAAAGAAATTACTTGTACAGTTTGTCCGATGGGGTGCAGAATCACTGTTTGCGGAGAAGGAGAAGTGATTCGTTCGGTAAAAGGTTATACTTGTGCTCGCGGAGAACAGTATGCCCGCAGCGAATTTGTTCATCCGGTACGAATTTTGACCTCTACTGCTTTAGTAAGCGGGAGTAATGAGCCGCTTGTAGCGGTGCGTTCCAACCGTCCGTTGCCAAAAGAATTGTTGATGAACTGTATGAAAAAAATTCATATGCTCCATTTACAGGCTCCGGTCCATTGTTATCAGGTGCTGATTCCCAACATTATGGATACCGGGGTGGATATTGTTGCTAGCGGAGAAGCGAAAAGACAGAATTCGTAGATTGAAAAATAAAATTTAAAAAGCGTGGGAAGGAGAAGTGGAGAGTGAATTTTCAAATGGTCCTAACAGCAATTATGGCTGTCTTTTTGCTGTTGGGCGCATTGGATGATATTTTTGGGAACCGATTTGGGTTGGGTAAAGAATTTGAAAATGGATTTCAGTCAGCGGGAAGATTGATTCTGTGCATGTCAGGCTTTATGGTTTTGGCACCGGTAGCGGCACATAGTTTGGGATTCGTTTTAGCTCCGATTTTTCAGTCTATTGGAGCGGACCCTTCCAGTTTTGCGGGTTTAGTGATTGCAAATGATTCAGGCGGATATGTGTTGGCAACGGAGATGGCAAACGATCCGCAGGCTGGAATTTACAATGGAATGATTGTAGGCTCTATGTTGGGGACAACGATCATGTTTCAGTTGCCTTTAATGATGACTTTTACAAAGAAAAAAGAACGTCCGGCAGCGATTTATGGAATGATAGCCGGAGTGGCAACCGTTCCACTGGGATGTCTTGCAGGTGGTTTGGCAGCAGGTTTTCCTTTTTCGATGCTGCTTTTTAATACCATACCGGTATTGATCGTTTCAGCAGCCCTTCTAATTGCTTTGCTGCTTTTGGGAGAAAAGATTGTGCCTGCTTTTTCGATTTTTGGGAAAATCATGTTAGGAATTTCGATAACGGGTCTGGCAATTGCTGGATTTTCTCAGCTGACAGGACTGAAAGTTTTAGATGGAATGGGTAACATCAATGAAGTGTTTCAGATTGTTGGTGGAATCACGATCTTTTTAGCGGGAGCATTTCCGTTGCTTTTTGTATTGCGAAAAGTTGGGCACAAAGGACTGGAGCGTATCGGCAAACGGATGAAAATCAATAAAACTTCTGTAACGGGGCTTTTGATTACGCTTGCGAACCCTTTACCTACGATGGAAATGCTGTCTGATATGGACGACCGAGGGAGAATGTTGAATATTTCTCTGATTGTATCTGCATCCTGCACATTCGGTGATCATATGGCATATGCTTCCCAGACGCTTCCACAGATTGTTCCTGCACTGATTTTTGGAAAATTGGTGGGGGGCTTTAGCGGGATGCTCTTGGCAGTCTTTTTGGCTCCCCGACTTTTAGAAAAAATAAAGCATAGTAATACTTAAAAACTGTTTTTTTTAATTTAATAAGGGAACCATATAAAAACAGATTAAAACCATCTAGAGATTATGTAAATCAAATTTAGGCGTTTTAATCAATTTTTTAAAACAAATTATATTCATGATTGACAAAAATTCTCTTTCTTATTAAAATGATTTCAGTAGAAGGAGATGAGAAAATGGGTCGTTCTCTAAAAGAAGATGTTTACTGTAGATTAAAAGAAGAGATCTTATACGGACAATTTAATCCAAATGTAGTCCTTACCGAGGGAGAAATTGCGCAGAAATTTTTGGTGAGCAGAACCCCGGCGCGGCAAGCACTGCAAAAATTAGAGAACGAAAACATGATCAAAAGGAATTCCAGCGGCTGTGGCTGGACCATTACTGTGGTTCGTTTAGAAGAAATTCATGAAATGCTTGAGTTGGATTGCGCTTTGGTGGATCTGATGATCTGTCACACAATGCAACGGATTACAGAAGAAAGCGTTCTTTCTTTAGAAAAACAGTTGGAGCAAATTGGGCTGCTTGTGGAGCAGCGAGAGATTCATCATGCTGCAGATTTGTGCCGTCAGTTCCGAATTTCTATTATGGAGGAGGCAAAAATGCCGCTTGTGCTGAAAGTATGGCTTTCTATTCCTCCGCTTTGTAATTTTAATTGGCTTTGGAACGGGATTCCACTGGAAAAACATCTTCATTCGATTGCAGATAATAGGGTTTTGATGGAGGCAATTAAAGAAAGAGATGCTCTGAAATTTGAGAAGACATATCGCCGTCATACAGAAGAATATTTTGAGTGGTGTACTGAGGTATATCAAAGATTTCAGCTTTGATTTTTTATAAACTTTAAAAAATAAGGTAAAATGTATTTTTTTTAGTACGCCTTAGAATATTGACTTTCATAACAAAGAAATTTATAGTAAAGATATTCCGGAAAAAGAAAAGCTCAAAGAGGAGTTCATGACATTCGTTTGTCATGGGCTCCTTTTTTGATGCCAAAAAGACTAGTCTTTCTATATTACATGTGATGGCCCTGGCAATTTTGAACAATGACGTTCTTTCCTTCGAGTTAACTTGCTTTTGGGTTTACACTTGTCTGATTTAAGAAAGAAGGAAACATCATGGAATTTTCGGCAACAACTTTGTTTTATGACTTTGCGATTATGTCCGCGTTACTGTTTATTGCAAATATTCTGCGGACAAAATTGAAATTCTTGCAAAATTGGTATATCCCATCTTCGCTAGTAGCAGGAATCTTAGGGGTAATCGGTGGAAAATATTTTATGAATGTTTTGCCGCTGAGCAGCAGTATTTCAGTCTATCCAAGCATCATGATTTCGGTATTGTTTGGAACATTGCTGATCGGCCGCAGACAAAAAACAAAATTTAAAGAGACAATCAAAAGTGTTGGCGACACTTTTGCAGTGACTACTAGTGGAATTATGATCCAGTGGGGAGTCGGGATTGCAGCGTCTTTGATTTTGGCGGCCACAATTTTCCCAGATCTAAACCCAGGCTTTGGAATGCTGATGGCATCCGGATTTGAAGGCGGCCATGGAACTGCCGCTGCTGTCGGAGCAGCTCTTTCAGAGGGATGCGGTTGGACTTCCGCTACTTCAATCGGGCAGACATTTGCAACGATTGGTATGTTGATGGGAATCTTTATTGGAATCCTTTTGATTAATATCGGAACACGCAAAAAATGGACCCGTCTGATCAAAGAGGTTAGCGGGCTTTCGCAGGAAATGAAAACAGGGCTAGTAGAAGAAAAGGATCAGAAATCGGTTGGCAAGGCAACTGTGAATTCGATTTCGATTGATCCTTTGGCATGGCATCTCTGTATTATTTTAGCTGCAGTAGGCGGCGCATATCTTTTAAACAATGTGCTCAAGAGCATTTGGCCTGCTTTTTCCGTACCGACTTACGGAATTGCATTGATTTGCGGTTGGCTGATGAATAAATTGCTGCGAGCTGTGAAACTGGATCGTTATGTAGATCAGCAGCTGATTACAAGGATTGGTTCCTGTGTGACTGATTATTTGGTTGGATTCGGCGTTGCATCGATTAATATCAGTGTTGTTATCAGCTATGCGGTGCCGCTGATTATCATCTCTCTGCTTGGCCTTGCATGCTGCCTGATATGGCTTTTGGTGGTATCTCGCCGGATTTTCCACAATTATTGGTTCGAGCGTGGAATTTATATCTTTGGAATGTGCACCGGTGTTATGGCGATCGGCGTTATCCTGTATCGTATTAGTGACCCGGATTATAAAGCACCGGTTTTGGAAGATGTTGGAGTGGCCGGAATCTTTACAACCTTTGTGGATATGTTCCAGGTTTCTATGATACCGATCATGTTTATGAGCGGACAGTTGATTCCGGCAATGATAATCTGGCTGATTGTGCCTTTGGTGATCGTAACTGTTAGTGCAGGCATTTATAAATGGAAAAAAGGAACAGGAGCCGAGTTACGTCCGGGAGAAGAAGACTCTGCAGTGAATTATAAGGGAATTCTAGAAGGCACGGAATCTCCTGCTGTCGTTGTAAAAGGAACTTCAGCAGAGGAACTTTGAATATAAGGGGCGAATATCGTGAGAATTCAGAAACATCCGATTTTGGGAGAATTTCAAAAAGGTGAATTGGTCACCTTCACATTGGACGGAAAAGAAATGCAGGGATACGAAGGAGAACCGATTGCTGCAGCTTTGCGTGCGGCGGGGGTGATGACTCATCGCTATACTTCTCGTTTTGGAAAACCGCGCGGCGTGTTTTGTGCGATTGGGCGCTGTACGGACTGCGTCATGATTGTGGATGGAAAACCCAATATCCGTACTTGTGTAACACCGCTCAAGGCCGGTATGAAGGTACAGACACAATATGGCATCAAGGCAAAGGAGTAAGCGAATATGAAAATGAAAAGATACGAACTGATTGTAATTGGAGCTGGACCGGCCGGGCTTTCTGCTGCAATCGAAGGTGCTAAAGCAGGCATGAAAGTCATTGTGTTTGATGAAAATGCCCGTCCCGGCGGACAGCTTTTTAAACAGATCCATAAATTTTTCGGTTCTAAAGAACATAAAGCCAAAATCCGTGGATTTCGAATCGGACAGGAGCTGTTGGAAGAAGCAGAAAAATTGGGTGTGGAAGTTTGCCTCAATGCAATTGTAATGGGCATTTTTGACTGCATGGAAATTACCGTTATGAAGGACGGGGAAGTTCATCACTATAAGGGCGATAATATTATCGTAGCAACCGGCGCAAGGGAAAATATGGTTCCGTTTAAAGGCTGGACTCTGCCGGGCGTGATCGGAGCAGGTGCAGCGCAGACAATGATGAATCTGCATGGAGTGCAGCCCGGAACAAGAGTGCTGATGGTCGGCAGCGGAAACGTTGGACTGGTCGTTTCTTTTCAGCTGATGCAGGCGGGAATCAAAGTTGCAGCAATTATTGATGCGGCACCGCGTGTTGGCGGATATGGAGTTCATGCTTCAAAGCTGACACGAATGGGGGTTCCATTTTATCTTTCCCATACGGTTGTGGAAGCAGAAGGCGAAGATTGTGTAACCGGAGTAAAGATTGCAGAAGTGGATGAAAAATTCCAGCCCATCAAAGGGACCGAAAAGCATTTTGACGTTGATACTATCTGCATGGCAGTAGGACTGTCACCGATGAGCCAGTTAACACGCATGGCGGGCTGTGAAATGATTGATAAGGGTGGACCGGTTCCAGCAGTAGATGCTTATAATCAGACCTCCGTCCCCGGATTATTTGCGGCAGGAGATGTTGCCGGAATTGAAGAAGCTTCCTCGGCAATGATCGGTGGAAGAATTGCCGGAGCGGCCGCTGCACATCGTCTGGGCTATTTGGAAGATGCCGTATTTGAAGAGAAAGTTCAAAAGCTGCGTTCCTCTATGGATCAGCTGCATCAGGGAATGTTTTCTCCTCAAAATCGCGGGAGAACCGATCTAAAAGAAACAGATGAGGGAATCCCGCTTTCTCAGAGCCTTCTGAAAAAAGGATTTGTTTCAGATGAAGAAATCGAAAAATTCCCCGGCGTTACCCATGCAAAAGGGGTTCACCCGGTTATTGAATGCACACAGAATATTCCCTGCAATCCCTGTCAGGATGCCTGCAAATTTGGCTGCATTATGGTAGGAAATCAGATCACCCGCCTGCCCGCCGTTGATTCTCAGAAAAAATGTACCGGCTGCGGAATGTGTGTTGCTTCCTGTTCCGGACAGGCAATTTTCCTGGTCAACGAAGAATATGAACCCGGATATGCCAGTGTCACTTTACCTTACGAGTTTTTGCCGCTTCCAACAAAAGGAGATCACGGAAAAGCATTGGGACGGGATGGTTCTGTCCTGTGTGATGCCGAAGTTTTAGAGACTAGAACTGCGCCGATTATGGATGGAACCGTGCTTCTTACCATGAAAGTACCGGCTAACATGTCCATGAAAGCGCGATTCTTTAAAAGGGAGGCTTAAAAATGGCAAAAATAATTGACCGTAATCTTGATATTGGTGAATTTGTTCCTCAGCCGGACGATGATTTAATTATTTGTCGCTGTGAAGAAATTACAAAAGGAGAAATCCGGCGCGCAATCCATGATGGCATGCGTACGATGACGGAGCTAAAACGATTTACCCGTGCGGGAATGGGATTGTGTCAAGGTGGTACCTGTACAAAAATTGTGAAGGGAATTATGGCAAAAGAGCTGGGAATTCGCCCTTCAGATTTAGAAGAACCGACCGCCCGTGGTCCGGCGCGTCCCATTGAAATGAAAATTTTCAGCAATGAGGTGGATGATTAATGAATGCAGATGTAATTATTATTGGGGGCGGAATTATTGGGAATTCATCCGCTTATTATCTTGCGAAAAAAGGATTAAAGTGCTTGGTGCTGGAACAGACCATGATCGGGAATGGCGGTTCCAGCCGCAATGGCGGTGGTGTTCGTCAGTCTGCGCGTGATGTGCGGGAACTTCCCATCGCTATGTATGCCATCAAAAATCTGTGGCCTAACTTGAACGAAGAATTAGGGGTCGATGTGGAGTATCATCAAGACGGAAATCTTCGTCTCGGAAAGACGCCGGAACATCTCGAAACTTTAAAAAAGCTGACTCAAAAGAGTCAGGCGGCAGGGCTGGACGTTAAAATGATTACAGGGGACGAAGCGAGAGAAATCTGTCCCTATATGTCTCATGAGGTAATTGGTGCTTCTTGGTGCCCCACTGATGGGCATGCAAACCCCATGATGACAACGCTGGCATTTTATCGTTCTGCGCTCCAGCTAGGAGTTCATTTTATCACTGGAGAAAAAATCACAGAGATTCAGCTTCACTGCGGAAAAGCCAGAGCGGTGGTCACGGATGCCGGAAATACTTATGAAGCAGACAATATCATTGTAGCGGCAGGATATGGTTCCCGTGCAATTTTAAATACCGTTGGGATTGATGTACCGCTTTATCGGATGCTGAATGAGTGTTTAGTGACAGAAGTACAGCCGCCGATGTTCTGGCAGATGCTGGGCACCGCCGAAGCGGATTTTTATGGCCATCAGACGAAGCATGGTTCTTTTGCATTTGGAGGATCTTCCGGCTTGGAAAATTATCATAAGAATCATAAAGAATCGGAATCCGCAAAGTCCACTTCTATGACAGCGGAAAGTGTTTGCCGAGGAATTATGAAATATTTTCCGGTCTTGGCGGATGCAAAAATCGTTCGTCATTGGGCAGGTTGGCTTGATATTTCTGCTGATCAGGTTCCAATTATTGATAAGGTCAATGAAATTCCGGGATTATTTATCGCCTGCGGCTTTACAGGCCATGGATTTGGCATCGGGCCTGGAGTCGGTACGATCATGAGTGAACTCGTTACCGGAGAACCAACCTGTGTGCAGATTGATGCTTTAAAATATGACCGTTTTTCTGCCAAAGGATAATTTAAAGCGATTTTCTGTAATATTTGTACGATAAGTTTTCAATAAAATAGAAAAAGCGACCAGGAGCTGTTGCTCTTGATCGCTTTTTGTTTAAGAAATTGTTTTAAAATTTAGAATATAAAAAACCCGGCATGTTTCCATACCGGGTTTGCGACCAGACTTATAAGCCGAGTTCTGTTCTGACAGCCATCTATCTTGGCCAGGCGTTGCCGCCATAGCTCGATGCCACCTTCTAGGGACGTGTCGGGCCGACACAAAATGTCCCACTGCGGTGTTGCTCCGGATAGGGTTTGCAGAGCCATTCGGTTCTCCGAATGCTGGTGAGCTCTTACCTCGCCTTTCCATCCTTACCGCTCAAAAGAGCGGCGGTATCTTTCTGTTGCACTTTCCCTAGGGTCACCCCCGGCGGCCGTTAGCCGTTATCCATGCCCTGCGGAGCTCGGACTTTCCTCAGATACGCCGTTTCCCGCTGTATCCGCAGCTGTCCGGTCTGCTCGCGTTTATCCATTATATCGAATTTTAAAATGAAAGTCAATGAATCCTTTTTGTCAGCTTTTGTTAATAGGTATAGGAGTCCAGAAGTTGGCGCTTGACTTCCCAGAGTGGACGACTTAAGTCTACATAATAGTTGTGGGGATTTTCAAAACGCAGTACCTCATCCCATAGGGTAGAGACCTGTTCCTTGCAGAAGGTCTGCAGTTCACGCAGCGTCTTTTTGTGCATCACGCATTTTCCACCGTCAAAAATCCGTTCACGCAGCCGTACCGCACGGAAATTTGTAATTTTCTTTTTCTTCCATTCGTGATCAGGGTCAAAAATTTCATAAGGTTTTGTATCGTCAATGCTTTCTTCATGCAGGGTTACCACATCTGCGATCGCTTTTCCGGAATCACGGTCGTATAGACGCCAAAGTTCCTTAAAGCAGGGGGTTGTAATCTTCGTTACATTTTCGCTGACTTTGATTTTCGGCGTAATAGAGCCATCTGGTTCTTCTACCGCAGAGAGCTTGTACACTCCGCCAAAAACAGGACAGCTGCTGCTGGTAATCATGCGTTCGCCAACGCCAAAGGAGTCTACTTTGGCGCCTTGAATCAGCATATCCCGAATAATATATTCGTCCAAACTGTTGCTGGCACAGATTTTACAGTCCGGGAAACCGGCAGCGTCCAGCATCTTGCGTGCACGCTTTGAAAGGTAAGTAATATCGCCGCTGTCAATTCGAATGCCGGCGGGACGATAGCCCATGGGAAGAAGCACATCGTTAAAAACTTTAATCGCATTTGGAATGCCCGATTTTAGAACGTTGTAGGTATCTACAAGCAGCGTGCAGGCATGCGGATATTCTTTTGCATAAGCGCAAAAGGCATTATATTCGTTATCAAAAAGCTGAACCCAGCTGTGTGCCATAGTCCCCAGTGCCGGCACTTGATAGTCTCGGTCACAGATCGTACAGGCAGTTCCGCAGCAGCCACCGATATAGGCCGCACGTGCGCCTAAAATGGCACCATCGGCCCCCTGTGCCCTGCGAGAGCCAAATTCCATAACAGGGCGACCCTCCGCTGCACGGACAATTCGGTTCGCTTTCGTGGCGATCAGGCTTTCGTGATTGATTGTCAAAAGAATCATCGTCTCAACAAATTGTGCCTGAATTACCGGTCCGCGGACAGTCAGAATGGGCTCTCCCGGGAAGATCGGTACCCCTTCCGGAACGGCCCATACATCACAGCAAAAATGGAAGTCCTTCAAGTACTGTAAAAATTCTTCGCTGAAGATTTTGCAGCCTCTTAGGTAATCGATATCTTTTTCGGTAAAGGTTAGATTTTTCATGTATTCGGCGACTTCCTGAACACCCGCCATGATGGCAAACCCACCATTGTCAGGGACGTTGCGGAAAAACATGTCAAAATAGACAATCCGGTCACGATATCCATTTTGAAAATAGCCGTTGGCCATTGTGATTTCATAAAAATCGGTCAGCATCGTCAAATTTGTTTTTACAGGGGGCGTATACATGGGATTTCATCTCCATTAAAATTTTGGCTGCTGCCACCTTAAATGGCATAGCAGCATAGTATGGATAGAAAGTTGCGTTAGGGATATTATAGCAAGGTTCCTGGGAAATAACAAATAATATGTAGAAAAAATTTCTGATTTTGAAATTTTTTGAATTGTTCTTTAAATTAAAAGGAAAATTAGTTTTATTATTGCGCTTTTAGGGGAAAAAGATTATACTGTTAACAAATTTATATGGGATGAATCATTTTCCGGGGATTCTATTCCCGAATGCAAGCAATAATTGATTAATTTACGGGAGATGAAGCACGTTGAGATTACGCAAACAGGCACTTGGGAGCCGCAATCTAGTTGGAGCCCGTGTAGAAGAAGCCCGTAAGGATCTTGGTATGAAGCAGAAAGAGCTTCTTGCACAGTTGCAGGTCAACGGTGTAGATATGAATGCTTCTGGTCTTTCAAAACTGGAAGGGCAGATCCGGAGTGTATCTGATATTGAGTTGATTGCTCTCTCAAAGATCCTTGGTGTTTCGGTAGAGTGGCTTTTAGGCCTTAAAAATGACCCCTGATTAGATCTGGGAGCTTTATTTTCGTCTCGCCCCTTTCGCTTTGTTAAAAAGGGCGAGACGTTTTTTACATCAAAATTTTTACAAATTTATAAAATTAAAAAGCAGAGCAGAAATTAATTTTTTAATTTCTGCTCTGCTTTTTAACAAGCTCAGAGAGACGAAACAATCTGAAGAGCATAATTTTTCATAGAATTCAAATCATCTTCAGTAGGCATAAAATTGACACGCAGCCCATCCCCTTGGAATTTAAACTTTAATCCTTCCAGGCGGGCTTTTATCATAGGAACAGCTTCTCCGCTCCAACCGAAAGAACCAAATGCACCGGCGGGTTTGCGGGTGTTAATGGCATCAATCATTGCGAGTGTTTTCCAAACAATGGAGGGCGCGTCCCGGTTAATTGTATCGGAACCGACCAAGAGTGCCTGGCAGCTGTTAATTTTAGAGGCAACTTCAAGAGGATCTGCATGAACAAGATCCATCATAGAGACTTCAAAATTGGGATTTGAACAAAGAGCTTCTGCCGCAGCTTCTGCCAGCTTTTTGGTATAGCCGTATGCAGAAACATAGGGAATAAAAATTAACTTTTTTCCCGGAACTTTCGGAGTGCTCCAAAGACGGTAAAGCTCTTTTCGTTGTTCGATACTTTTTGTTAAACAAGGGCCATGGCTTGTACAGATCATTTCTGCAGGCAGAGCATCTGCCAAGGCTAGTCCTTTTAAAACATAAGGCTTAAAGGGACCGAAGATCCCTTTAAAATAATAAGCAAACTGTTCTTCATAAGCTTTTTGATCATGAATACCAGTGTCCAGCATGGTGGGTTCGCAGTAATGGGTACCCAGAAAATCACAGGTGAAAAGTGTCTTTTCGGCAGGATACCATGTGAACATGCTGTCAGGCCAATGCAGGAGCGGCGCCGGAATAAATTGCAGCTCTCTGCTGTTGCCGAGATCCAAAGTTTCTCCCGGCTTTATAATATGGCAGGGTAAACTTTCATTTGCAATTGCTTCCATATATTTTTTTGCTGCCACAGTGCAGTAAATTGTAAGGTTTGGACACCTTTTTAAAAGCTGTGCAACGGAACCAGAATGATCCGGTTCCGTGTGATTCATAATCAGTGCATCAATTTTATCGAGCGAAACGACTTGCTCGATATTTTTAATGTATTCTTCAAAAAAGTCGGCATGGACGGTTTCAATTAATATGTTCTTCTCTCCGGTTATTAGGAACGCATTATAACTGGTTCCATATTTTGCTTCCATGACAATATCAAAGACGCGGAGGGCAGGATTTAGCACACCGACCGAATAAATTCCATTTTTCAGCTTAATTGCGCTCATCCTTTAACACCTTCATTCTTTTTCAAACTGATCTTTTTCGGCTCCGCAAAGAGGACATACCCAATCAGAAGGCAAGTTTTCAAATTTTGTTCCGGCTGGAATTCCATGCTCCGGATCGCCAATTTCTGGATCGTAAACATAACCACAAACACTACATACATATTTCATAAGAAACACCCTCCAAAAATAACAATTATTACTGTTTTTCTCTTTGGGTTAAGTATAGCTAGAATCTTTTTAAATGTCAACTATTTTGTGAAAAATTGTAATCTTGAATAATTTCAGAAAGGGTACTTGGAAAAACGGAATTGCGCCGGAGCTTCTCTAGAAATTTTAGTGCGCAATTTTTCTCGCATGGAATAGAAGCACTAGCCGTTTCAAATTCCGTCTTTTCAATGCTAATCAAATAGTTCGGAGCAGTGGAATTTGATTTTTGTACCGAGGGTTCTTCCTCCAAAAAATATTCCAGACGAATATTCCCTTCAATGGCTGTTCCTGCATGGATACGATTCATTTCATAATTTCCCCCTTATGTGAATATATTTCACATTTCGTGTGAACTCCATTAGAATAGTGCAAAAAATCCGCGAAATCAAGAAAAATTTGGGATATTTTTTAAAAAGTTGTAAAAAGCGCAACATGTTGCGGATGGTTACAAAACCGTAACGATAAAAAGCAAGTCTATTCTGTCCTCCTTTTGCATAGGTTAAAAGCAGAGAAAGGAAGGGGAACAGTATGGATTGGCATCACCTGACGAAGGAAGAAACTGCTAAAAAATGGAAAACGGATTGCCAAAAAGGATTAAAAGAAAGTCAGGCAACCTCACTGTTGCATAAGTACGGATTTAATCTTTTGCCGGAGGCAAAGGGCGAAAGTTTGATCCGACGTTTTTTTCACCAGTTTTCTGATTTTATGGTATTAATCTTGCTGATAGCGGCAGGAGTTTCTTTTTTAACTTCTTTTTTGCAGAAAGATCAGGACTATCTGGATGCGATTGTCATTTTAATCATTGTAACGGTCAATGCGATTATTGGGACCCTTCAGGAGAGCCGCGCAGAAAAGGCAATTTCTGCTTTGCGTAAAATGGCGACCCCATGGGCTAAAGTGATTCGAGACGGAAAGACCAGAAAAATCCCTGCACAAGAGGTTGTACCAGGAGATCTGGTTGTGCTCGAAACAGGCAATCTGGTGCCTGCCGATGTGCGCTTGACGGAAACAAGTGATCTGCGGGTAGAAGAAAGTGCGCTTACAGGAGAGAGTGTGCCGGCTTCGAAAGGGACTGACCCGCTGTCGGAAAAGATAGCTTTAGGAGATAGGACCAATATGTGCTTTTCCTCTACCGTGGTAGCGGCAGGAAATGGACGCGGAATTGTAGTAGCGACAGGGACCAATACACAGGTCGGAAAGATTGCCCATATGCTGCAGACTGCGCAGACACCGCAGACACCACTGCAGAAAAAGCTGGCAGTGGTAAGTAGAGTCTTGGGAATTGGTGTTCTAATTTTATGTGGCGTTATTTTTCTGATGGGATTGTTCCAAAAAATTCCACCGCTTGAAATGTTTTTAATTGCGATTTCTTTGGCGGTTGCTGCCATTCCGGAAGGACTGCCGGCAGTGGTAACGATTGTTTTAGCTTCCGGCGTAAGAAGAATGGCCTTAAAGAAAGCGATTGTACGTCATCTGATGGCGGTAGAAACGCTTGGCAGTGCCAGTGTAATTTGCAGCGATAAAACGGGAACGCTTACCCAAAACCATATGACGGTTCATGAGCTTTATGCAGCAGAGGGTCAGCTAAATCCTCACAGTGCCGCTGCTCGTCGCCTGTTGGATGCAGCATCTCTCTGTACAAATTGTACAGCCGATGGTGATAAAATCCTTGGGGAGCCTACGGAACGTGCTCTCTGTGAAGTCTTTGGGAATAAGGCTGTGCTCGATGCACAATTTCCGAGAGTCCGTGAAATTCCTTTCTCTAGTGAGCGCAAACGCATGACCGTTGCTGTACGGCAGCCGGATGGAAAATATCGGGTGATTATGAAGGGAGCGCCAGATGTATTGTATCCTCTTTGTGGGGGGCTTCCCCGCCAAAACGACCGTATGGCGGAAAATGCACTGCGCGTTTTAGCAGTAGCGGAAAAGACCGTTTCTTCTGTACAAGGGATGACTGTGCAACAGATGGAGAGCGGAATGCGCTTTTTGGGACTGATTGGGTTGTATGATCCGCCGAGAAAAGAAGTAAAGGCGGCTGTTTCTCTTTGCAGAGAAGCTGGAATCAGGCCAGTCATGATTACCGGGGATTATCGTCAGACGGCCTGTGCGGTTGCAAAGGAATTGGGAATCTTGAAAGGTTCGGAACAGGTGATTACTGGTCCCCAGCTCGATGCTATGAAGCAGCCCGAACTGGTGGAACAAATTGAAAAATGCAGTGTCTTTGCAAGAGTTTCTCCTGCCCATAAGGTACGAATTGTGCAGGCGTTTCAGGCACATGGAGAGGTAGTCGCTATGACCGGGGACGGCGTCAATGATGCGCCGGCGCTCAAAGCGGCCGATATCGGCTGTGCAATGGGGAGATCCGGTACGGATGTTGCAAAAGGTGCAGCAGATATGATCCTTGCCGATGACAATTTTACAACAATTGTAGACGCGGTTCGCGAAGGCCGTGGAATTTATGAAAATATCCGTAAAACAATTCATTTTCTTCTTTCCTGCAATATGGGAGAAATTTTGGCGGTATTTGTTGGGTTCTTGATGCGTCTGCCGTTGCCGTTGATTGCGATTCAGCTTTTGTGGATTAACCTTGTTACGGATTCACTGCCGGCTCTCGCGTTGGGAGTAGAGCCGATTTCAGCGGATATTATGAAGAAGCCGCCGATTCGCAGAGAGGAAGGGCTCTTCGGGGGTGGATTGGCTTATTCGATTGTGGTAGAAGGCTGCTTTATTGGAGCCCTCAGCCTTCTTGCTTATTCTATCGGACGTGTATGTTTCGATGTAAATTCAGCGTGTCCGGTGGTTGGCCGTACCATGGAATTTGCAGTCTTAAGTCTCAGTGAAATTGCCCATACGTTCAATATGCGCAGCGAATATCGGATTTTTGACCGGAATCAGACGCGTAATCCAAAGTTAGCAATTGCGGCTGTTATTTGTACTTTGCTGATGGTTTCAGTGATCGTATTCCCAAGCCTTTCCGTCGTATTCCATACTGCTGTTTTAAGTGGATTTCAATGGCTGGTGACCATACTGTTGTCTCTCAGCCCGATCCTTTTGGTGGAACTGGAAAAATCCGCAGCCCAGCGCAAAAGAGCAAGGTTTTTAAAAAATGACCCCAAAGAAACAAAAAAGCATTTCGCAAAAAGCGAAATGCCAAAGGAAATTCCTTTTATTCATCTGAATCATCCGTTAAATCCGAGAGGCCTTTTTCCGAAAAATCATCGGGAATAGCGGCGCTGTATTTGTGATTGCCGATGGAAGCAAAAATACAGCCCAAAATGATTCCTAAATAGTAGGTGATGATTCTCCAGATCAACATGGCTGGAGCGGTGGCACCACGGAAAAATATATGAAAAAACATGCCAAAGCTGATTTCTGCTCCGCCGGAAGCTCCGGGCAGAGGGACAAAAGAGGCAATCATATTTACAAATACCTGTGCCGCGATCATCACCCACATTCCGGTACCACGCAGCCCAAAGCTGAGAAAAATAAAATAGGTGACGATACTGTTGAACGTAATCTGAAAAATAGTTACCAGACAAACACATGCATATAGTTTAAGAGAGTGTCCCATCGTTCTGATACCGTCGTGAAAAACTTTAAACTTTAAAACAATATCATCATATTTTGCCTGAAAATCATGAACCACATGAATTCTTTCCAGCAGATGAAGTACACCGTGAATCAGGCGGTAAACGAAAGGAGGATAAATTGAAAATAGCAGAACCAAAAGAATAAAGGCGCCGTTAGTCAAAACACCCAAAATCGTTAGAAAAGACAGGTTGCTGACAGTCGTTTGAAAAAAATGAAGGTGAAAGATCATAAGGACCAAGGAATAAGCGACCATGACACACTGATAAGTCAAAGTCTTTACCGCGATAATAGCGCCGGCTTTTCCGGTCTTCATCCCCATTTTATGCATGGAATAGATCTGCATGGGCTGACCGCCGGTAGAAAATGGTGTAATATTATTATACAGAATACCAATCATTCCTACAACAATGGAACGTCTCAGTGTCCATTCAGGATAAAGATGACGGCATAAAAGCCAGTTGCAGACTCCTTCTAAAAACCAAGTGAACAACATGGCAAAGACGGCGGCAAGCATCCAGCCGGGTTCCAAGTGTGTAAGAATCTCTTGAAGGCTTTTTTGATCCTGTGTCATAAGAAAACCAATTAAAAGCCCAAGAGAAATTGAAAGTGTAATAATTGCAAATAGATTTTTTTTAATCACATGTTTGATTTTTGACATGAAATAACCCCAATCTCTCGAAAAAAGTTCCAATTGATCTTGAAACGATTTCAATACAACAATTTATTAATCATAGCGTAATTTATAAAAGAACACAAGGGAAACATTTTAAATAAAAAAGCCGAAAAAACAATTGTAAAGATTATAGAATAAAAAATGAAAAACACTTGCTTTTTACTAGAGACTGCGTTATAATAAATATCGCGCTTAGAAAAGAGCGCAGATATCGCGGGGTGGAGCAGTCCGGTAGCTCGTCGGGCTCATAACCCGAAGGTCGTTGGTTCAAATCCGGCCCCCGCAACCATGTGACACAGTCACATCAGATGCACAGTGGTTTTTGCCGCTGTGCATTCGTTTTTTTCTGAGACTTTTGCTTGAAATAGTCAATTGAACATTTTTGTTTTAAATCTTTTGCCCTTTTTGAAAACACCAAAGTTCAAAAGGGGCATTGCTTTTATTATAAGCGCAATTTTAACATTTGTAAAAATCTGTTTCGCATGATAACGAAATCAATATTCTATGATTTCCTGATCGATAGAATAATAATCGTTTCCATATAAAATTGATGTCGAAATATTTTTAAATGAGTAGGAGGCATGTAGAATGGTTCACGAAATTATGAAAGATGTTGAGTTCCTTTCACAAAAATCCCAACCCGCTACAAAGGAGGATCTGTCGGTTGCAAAGGATCTGTTGGAAACGCTGGAGGCTCATAAGGAGAATTGTGTGGGGATGGCGGCAAATATGATCGGAGAGCATAAATGTATTATAGCCTTTGATAACAATGGGAAATATATGGCGATGTTTAACCCCGAAATTATCAAAAGATCCCAGCCTTTCGAGACTGAGGAAGGCTGTTTGTCTCTTATTGGTACGCGCAGAACAAAACGCTGGAAATCGATCAAGGTACAGTACCAAAACAGTGACTTTCAGAATCGATACAAAACTTTTACCGGATGGACAGCACAAATTATTCAGCATGAGATCAACCATTGCGAAGGAGTTATCATCTGAAAAGCGGCTCAACACGCAGAGAATAACTGGATTTAAGCATAAAAAACCGGAGCCATCAAATCTTTGACGGCTCCGGCAGGGAAAGAATCAGTTGTACGATTTATTAAAATTTATAGGTCTTAGGCTCCTCTGAGAAGGAAAATATCGTTGCGGTGACGTTTGTCAGATAAAACACTGTGGTGTTTCCATCATCAGCCTTATACATTTTCTGGAGAGAAGGATATGCGTCGAGCATACTTTGTTTGGGCTCAATTCTGTCATCCTCAATGGCATTCGCTTCAACACGAATCCATTTTTCGCCGACTGTGGCGCTGATTTCAATCTTTGGATTCGCCTTCATTTGATGATATACTTTTTTAACTTTGCCTGTTTGAATATAAAGTTTGCCTTGAAAAATGTTTATGGTACCGAATGGGCGAACCCTGGGCTGGTCCCCATCCTCTGTTGCAAGGAAATAAGTATTGGCTTGCTTTAGAAAATCATAGACTTCTTTCATAAATTGACGCCTCCATTTTAGTAAAAAGATTGATTTAAACACACTTCAACACTATAATAAAAACATAGTTTTATAAATTATTCAAGTACAATATTTTTATATAGTAAGTATCTTTTTAGATACTATAGAGGGAAAAATGGGAAAAGATTTATTTGGGATTTGCCCCTATGTTACTTCGCAGAAGCTGCTCACAGGAAAATGGACACTATTGATTATGTATTATTTGAGCCTTAAAACCATGCGGTTTAATGAACTGCAAAGAAATCTGCCGAATTTGACACAGGCAACGTTATCAAAGCAGCTTCGCATGATGGAGAAAAACGGTTTGCTGATTCGCACGTCTTATAATCAAATTCCGCCGAAAGTTGAATATTCGCTCTCTAGCTTAGGACAGCATTTTAAGCCCGTCTTAGATGCGATTGAGGTATGGGGAAATGAGTATATCGACTTTTTGAAAAAGTCCAAACAATAGCTCTTTAAAGTTTTATTGGCTTTCGAAATATTACGGAGGAAAAGCCGATTGAAAAGCGGTTTACGGAAAGAATCGGTTTTCAATAGGATGGATTCAGTATGATTAAATTTGTCTCATAATAAACAAGCCAATCTGTATTTTTCACAGATTAGCTCATTTTGATTTTACTATTATATTTATTAGTTTGATTCCTCGCGGTAGGAGGTCATCAGTTTTTTGAATAATTCTGCTGCAGTAGGTGGAGTATAGGTAATTGCATTTGCACCAGCGTCGATTGTACGAAGAATATTGTCGTCGGTGGAACCCCCGGTAGCAATGATCGGAACTTCTGGAAAGCGTTTGCGAATTTCAGAGACAACGAATGGGGTACGCCCAGCGGCTGAAACGTTTAAAATACTAGCTCCGCTTTCCAGTCGCTTTTCAATATCGGTCTTTTCAGAGACAACAGTGATCGTAATGGGAATATTAATTTTATCTGAAACGAAAGTAAGCGTCTCGTCGGGGGTCGGTGCATTGACGACTACGCCAGCGGCACCAAGGTATTCCGCGTTTTCAGCGAGATTTGTTACACGCTTTCCGCGGGTTGTGCCGCCACCAACACCAATAAAGACAGGCACGTCGGCGCAGGTGATAATAGAGTTGGCGATGATCGGCTGCGGGGTAAACGGGTAGACGGCCATTATAGCATCGGCGTTGCAGTTTCTGATAATGGCGATATCGGTGGAAAACAGCAATGATTTTATCAGCTTGCCCATTACACGTACGCCGCAGACTTCATTGATGACTGTTGGAATTTTGATCATATGTTTTCTTAGAGCACCTTCCAATTCCGGAACGAACTCACTTTTCATATTCTGATTCCCTCACTTTCCAAACAAATTCATTTGTGTAAGATATTCTATACTGAATGGAATCTAAAGTCAAAGGATAATTTATGAATGGAGATTTAATTTTTTATGGGCTTATACAAGGAAAAATAAAGAAAATAAATTATAATAAGATTATATAATCATATATAATAGAAAAGAAAAATGCGAAGAAAAACCTTTCTGAGAGGAAAATTTTATGTTGCATCCGATTAAACATTTTCGGACAGTCAGTCACCATCGATGGCTTGTCTTAAAATATTGTTTTCGTATTGGCCTTTATAAACAAGGTCTTTTGCATGATTTGTCCAAATTCTCACCGACGGAATTTTGGGCAGGTGCAAAATATTATCAGGGAAACCGAAGCCCAAATGATGCACAGCGTTTAAAAGCAGGATATAGTGCTGCATGGCTGCATCATAAAGGACGCAATCGGCATCATCTGGAATACTGGATCGACTATTCTACAGGGGCTGGTCATCAGCTTTGTGGAATGGAGATACTACCGCGCTATGTGGCAGAAATGATTTGTGACCGTATTGCTGCCAGCCGCACCTATCGCGGAAGTCTTTATTCTGACAGTGATCCGTATGAATATTATATGCGTTCCAGAGACCATTATGTTCTTCATCCAAAGACTCGCCGTTATTTAGAAAAATATCTGTATATGCTAAAGGAAGAGGGAGAAAAAAGAACATTCCTTTCTTTGAAAGAGTGGATTCATTCGGAAAATTGATAAATACCTATAGGCTGATTGTGCACTTTGTATTAAAAAAATACAGAGTGCATTTTTTTATAAGCAATTTCTTATAACATATAGCAGTTTTTGTATTATTATTGCGCAATCTTGTTGTTTTAAGTACAATGCAAACAGAAAAGAAAACGGAGGGAGGGGGTCTAAGAAGTTTTGTGTCCCGGGAACACAAAACGAGAAAGCAAATTTGATTTGTGCGCCATTCATATTAAGATAGGGGGCATAAAAATTGGAAGTTATTGAAAAGAGTCAAGAAATCACAACGGAACCGAAAAATGGAAACGGCAAAAATTCAAAAAAGAAAAAGATGAAGCTTCACATTAAAATTTTTATATTCCTATTTGCAGGAATTGTTTTTGGGTATGTGCTCAATGCAATGGGCGGTGCCGAAAATCCAACTATTAACGGTTACATACTTCCGTTTTTGCAGTTTATCGGAGATATGTTTTTAAAACTCATCAAGATGATTGTAGTGCCGTTGGTGTTCTTCTGCATCATCGATGCGGCACTCTCTTTAGGAGACATCAAAAAGCTGCGAAGCGTCGGGGTTAAAACAATTGTATGGTTCCTCGGAAGTTCAGCAATTGCCGCCACAATTGGGTTGGTACTTGCAAATTTGATTAAACCAGGATTGGGCGTTACTTTTTCAAGTGATGTGGGCACGGTAGAAGTAAAAGAACTTCCGGGTGTTTATCAGACAATTCTAAATCTTATTCCAAATAATCCTTTTGCTGCTCTTACGAGCGGAGATATGATGCCAATTATTGTATTTTCTCTGTTTTTAGGGTTTGCATTGATTGGCTTGGGAGAACATGGAAAACCACTTGCCAATATTATCTCTCTATGTTCCGAAGTAATGTTCAAGATTGTAAACAGCATTTTGGTAATTATCCCTTACGGTGTATTTGGTTTGATGTCTGTTGCAATGGCAAAATACGGAGTCGCGATTTTTGGACCGGTGCTCAAATTTATTGCAACCGATTATCTTGCCAACGCCATTATGGTGATCGTTATCTATTCGATTTTTCTTCAATTTATTGGAAAAGTTAGCCCCATTATGTTCTGGAAAAAAGCGTTTGAACCTTGGATGATTGCATTTAGCACTTGTACTTCTTCTGCGGCCCTGCCGATTTCGATGAAAGTTGCACCCAAACGTCTTGGTGTTCCGAAAGATATCGCAAGCTTTGTGCTTCCGTTGGGTGCTACTGCAAACATGAATGGCACTTGCATCTATTTTGGAATCATTGTTCTGTTTGCTTCTCAGCTTTATGGAATCAATCTTTCGATAGAGCAGCAGATCATGCTGGTTTTACAAGCAACTTTTCTCAGTGTCGGCTGTGCGGCAACCCCTCAGATTGGGCTGGTTATCAGCATTACTCTGCTTACTCAGATGGGACTGCCATTGGAAGCAACCGCTCTGGTTGCTGGAATTTATCGCATTATCGATCAGGCACATACTTCTACAAACTCTTCCGGAGACCTTGTAACATCTGTGTGTATCGCATCTATGGAAAATGAATTGAATCGTGATATGTATAATGACCCTAATGCCGGCAGAGAGGAACAAGTAGCCTAAATCTAAATTCTTTTAAAACATTTTGGATTATTAAATAGAAAAATTCATTTGGATTTTAATTGATTAAATTAAGGAGTGTATTAAAAATGGAAGACAACAGAATTATTGAGTGTGTGGAACGTGCGGACTACATCCTTTCTAACTTAATGGCAGTTAAGCCCGGTGAAGAGGTTTTAATTGCAATTGATCCTCAGACGGATATGCGTATGGCAAATGCGATGGCAGCGGCTGCATTAAAATGTGGTGCAGAATACAACATCAGTATGATGCCGGTTCGTGGCAAAGACAAGGCCACTATTTTTCCAAAGACTTTGGAAAGTGCAATGGAAGCTTGCGATGTTTTTGTTGGTATGACGACGGCCTCCGGTGCAGCAATCTACAATAACCGCTTGAAGGAACTTATCAATGAGAAAAAGCTGCGCGAAGTTTCTATCTGTCTGCGTAACATTGATAACTTTACGCGTGGGGGTGCTTTGGCAGACTATGAAGAAGTTTATAAAGACGGAGAGAAACTGCAGAAAATCTGGAGAGGCCACAAGAAAGCTCATATCACAACCCCTGCTGGCACCGATCTTTATATGGAAATGAACGATATGGAACCCATCATTGAATGTGGAATTGCTAGAAATCCAGGGGATGCAATGGCATGGTCAGACGGCGAAGTTTCCCTTGGACCGGTAATCGGTAGCACACACGGAAAATTGGTTATTGATGGGCCAATTTGCTACTATGGATGCCCGACAACACCAGTTGAGTTAAAAATTGAGGGTGGCCGTATTGTTGAGGTTTTAGGTGGAGATCCCAAAATCTGCAAGGAGATCCGCCGCCAGATTGCAGAGATTAAAGACAGCGACAATATTGCAGAAATTGGTCTGGGACTTAATCCGGCATGCCTTTTTAACGGCGACTTTGAAGAGGAGAAAAAAGCACGTGGTACCTGCCATATTGCAATGGGCAATGGCTATTATTATGGTCAGCCTGCTCGGTCTACGGTCCACATTGATATGGTGCAGTATAATCCGACAGTCGTTTTTGATGATGAAGTTGTTATCGTAAAAGACGGGAAGGTTGTTTGTCTGGATGACTAATGGGTTCTGTAAAAAGCAATCATTGTGATTCGTTTTTTAACTTTTTACTCGTTTCTACTACATGAGTGACTCGCTCCTAAGATAAAAAATCTATCATTTGCCCCGTATTAGCACGATACGGGGCAAATGGCATTTTTTGGATCATTCAAAAAGTATAAAAATAAAACAGATTTGCTTTCTATTTTTCGCAAAATTTGTTATAATTGAAAGGAAATTGTACGCGAAAGGAGAAGATCCTCCCGATGATGAACGAACTCAGATATGTCTATGAAGTATATCAGGAAAGAAGCTTTTCTAAAGCAGCTAAAAAGCTTTATATTACGCAGCCAGCTCTAAGTGCAATGGTAAAAAAAGCTGAAATAGAAATCGGACAGCCGATTTTTGACCGCAGTACCATACCGCTTACTTTAACGGATGCTGGACGTTATTATATTGCATCTGCCAAAAAGATTCTGTTCATTCAAAAAAACATGACTTCATATTTTCAGGACCTCCAGCATTTGCAGACGGGGCATCTTTCTATTGGAGGTTCTTCATTCTTTTGTACCTATATCCTTTCAAAACAGGTTGGCCGCTTTCAAAAACGTTATCCCGGAATTACAATTGACATGGTAGAATCTAACGTGCAGGAACTGAAAAAGCGGGTGGCAGACGATACCTTGAATTTGATTATGGAAACCGCTTTTTTTGAAAATGATCACCTCAAAAAATATTTTTGCTGTTATGAAGATATCCTCTTAGGAGTACCGGCTTCCTTTGAAATTAATCGAGGACTGGAAAAATATGCTTTATCGTTTCGGGATATTTGTGAAAAGAAAAATGAGGATCCTGCTTTTTTGGCCGTTCCTTTGCAATTTTTTAAAGATCTTCCTTTTTTAATGCTGAAAGAAGGAAATGATCTATATTATCGAGGAATTTCTATTTGCAAAAATGCAGGATTTAATCCACGGATTGCCATTAAACTGGATCAGATTTTGACTGCTTTTTACATTGCATGTACCGGAGCAGGAGCAGTTTTTATAAGGGCTTCTATGCCTCCATATCTGCCGATGACAAATCAACTCATTTACTACAAACTCAGTGATCCTTTGGCACGACGTGAAGTTTATCTTGCGCATAAACAAGGGTGCTATGTAACGAATGCCATGGCGGCTTTTCTTAAGATGAGTGGTGTAAAAGATGCACAGTGCTGTCAAGGAAAAAAGATTTGATTTTGCAAGAATTGGTCGATTGAAAATTCAAAATCAAGAAATCTGAATATAAAATTTTTCAAAAAACTCGTAGGATAAGACAAAAGCAAACTAGCTAATTTATCGTTATTTACCAAAAAAAGCTTCGAATTTTCTAGTTGCTTTTCCAAAAATCTATGATATAATGTGAATGAAAATTTACAAAATGTTCAAGAATGGGTTGAAACAAGATACCTAAAAATGAATAATCAGATTTGTGCAAAATGCCGATTATTTAAATGACATAAGGGAAAATGAGGAAAATTGGTCTTTTGATGAACCTCTTGAAAAAATAGATTGTAAGTTTTCCGGCGCCGGTTGAACGGCATTTTTCTATGGCATAAAATTGGAATGGATTCCATAATGCGAAATGGAAGAGCGCTGCGCCGGTATCTTGATTGCTGACGCTGTCGTTGACAAGTTGTTTTTACCGCCGGCGGCGGGAGGCAAATTAGTAAATCAATACCATTTCAATTCTGGCGCGTTTCGTTTTCTCAAAAATTTTTACTTAAGGGGGTGTAATGTTAATTATGTGGACTTCGAACACAATGGATGCTGGTAGTGCAATAATGGTTTCCGTAATGGGTATAGCTGTGGTCTTTCTGTCTCTGATTGCACTGGCTATCGCAATTATTATTGTGTCAAAAATTGTGAATTCAGCTCAGAAAAACAAGAAAGTAGCACCAGTAGCACCAACAGCACCGTCAACATCAGCAGCACCGATTGCTTCTAGTAGTGCTGATGATGAAACTTATGCAGTCTTGATGGCTGCAGTCTGTGAGGAAGCGAATGCTTCTCCGGATACGATTCAGATCAAGGAGATCAAAGAGATCAAATAAATGGATCAAATGATCTAGATCTAAAACTTTATTAATGACTCTTTCTTAATTAAAAACATATTAGAATTAAAGGAGAATTGTAATGAAATACGTTGCAACTTTGAATGGTAAGAAATATGAGATTGAAATTGAAAAGGTAGAGAGCGGCTATCAGCCGATGTCTCGTGCTGCTGTTGCCGCGCCTGTCGCTCCTGCTGCAGCGCCTGCTCCTGTTGCTGCTCCAGCTCCTGCTGCTGCTCCAGCCCCTGCCGCTGCTCCTGTTGCTGCTGGCGACAATAATGTTATTTCTCCAATGCCTGGAAAAATTTTGGATGTCAAATGCAAAGTCGGGGATGTCGTTAAGGCTGGCCAGGTTCTTATTATGTTGGAAGCTATGAAGATGGAAAATGAGATCGTTGCTCAAGCGGATGGAACTGTAGCAGCTATTCCGGTACATACAGGTGATATGGTTGATACCGATGCTACGCTAGTCGTGCTGAAGTAAGGAGGCACGCTTAGAATGAATTTTATTACTGTTCTGGGGAGGATATTTCAGGAATCCGGTTTTGCTGCGATTACATGGCAGCAGGCTGTGATGATGATTGTATCCTTTGTCCTGATGTATTTAGCAATTAAAAAGCAGTTTGAGCCGTTGCTTTTGCTTCCAATCGCTTTTGGAATTTTTCTTGCAAACTTGCCTCTTGCGAATATGGGTGCTGAAGAAGGCGGCGTTATCTCGGTATTGTATCAAGGCATTAAAGGAGACTTGTTCCCCTGCCTGATCTTTATGGGAGTCGGTGCAATGACCGATTTTGCTCCTTTGATAGCAAACCCGATCAGCTTATTGCTTGGTGCTTCTGCACAGCTTGGTGTTTACTGCGCATTCCTGCTGGCATTGGCAACCGGCCTCTTTACGCCGGGACAGGCCGCTGCAATCGGCATTATCGGTGGTGCTGATGGCCCGACTTCTATTTATCTTGCAAATAACCTTGCACCGAATCTGGTTGCACCAATCGCTGTTGCAGCATATTCATACATGGCTTTGATTCCGCTGATTCAGCCTCCGATTATGCGTGCACTTACTACTCAAAAAGAGCGTGCCATCAAGATGGGCCAGCTCCGCAAAGTATCTAAAGTCGAAAAAATGGTTTTCCCGATTTTCGTTGTTCTGTTCTGCTCATTGCTCCTGCCGGATGTTGCTCCGCTGCTGGGCATGCTGATGTTGGGCAACCTGTTCCGTGAGAGTGGTGTGGTTGAGCGTCTTTCCGATGTTGCTCAGAATGCTCTGTGCAACATTGTTACGATTTTCCTTGGCCTCTCCGTTGGCGCTACTGCAAACGGAGAACTCTTCCTGCGGACTCAAACTCTGGCAATCATTGCAATGGGTTTGATTGCATTCTCATTCTCCACTGCAGGTGGTCTTCTCTTCGGCAAACTTCTTTGCCATTTGACTCACGGCAAGATCAATCCGCTGATTGGTTCCGCTGGTGTATCTGCAGTTCCTATGGCTGCACGTGTTTCACAGGTAGAAGGCCGCAAATACAATCCGACCAATTTCCTGCTGATGCATGCAATGGGGCCGAACGTGGCTGGCGTTATTGGTACTGCAATGGCTGCCGGGTACTTCCTGACCGTTTTTAAAGTCTGATTTCTGATTGATCCTTTTGTTCATTAATTGCCCTTTATGGGCAATGAAAATATAATTAGGGGGTTTTTAGCGTGGGAAAAATCTATTCTCTGCACGATGCGATTGCTAAGTACGTCAGCGATGGCGACTTTATCGCATTCGGTGGCTTCACAACGAACAGAAAGCCTTTCGCTGCTGTTCACGAAATTTTGCGTCAGGGCAAAAAGGACTTTATTGTCCAGACAGGCCCTGCCGGCCATGATGTCGATATGCTGATCGGCGAGGGTCGTGTAAAGGCATTTATCAACTGCTACATTGCAAACTCTGGTTTTACAAATGTATGCCGCCGCTTCCGTAAAGCGTACGAGCAGGGCAAACTCCTGATGGAGGATTACTCTCAGGATGTTCTGATGCTTCAGTTGCATGCAGCTTCCCTTGGGCTTCCTTTCCTGCCGGTCAAATTGATGATCGGTTCCGGTTTGGAAACCGAGTGGGGCATTACGAAGGAACAGCGCCAGAAGATCGACAAGTTGCCGGATGATAAATTTGTTACCATCGAGAACCCGTTCAAGAAGGGCGACAAAGTTCTGGCTTGCCCGGTTCCGGAAATTGATACTGCAATTATCCATGTGCAGTATGCTTCTCCGGACGGAACCTGCCGTATCATTGGTGACGAATTCCATGATGTTGATATTGCAGTTGCAGCTAAGAAGACCATCGTTACTTGCGAGCAGATCATCAGCGATGAACAGATTCGCCGTGATCCGACCCTCAACTCCATTCCGGGCTTCTGCGTGGATGCTGTTGTATTGGCTCCTTTTGGTGCACATCCGTCTCAGTGCTACAGCCTTTACGATTATGATAAGGCTTATTATAAGGCTTATGATGTCGCCAGCAAGACTGAAGAGGACTTTAAGACATTTGTGGACGAGTGGGTTTACGGTGTTAAAGACCATGAGGAATACATCAACAAACTTGGTGCTTCCCGCCTTGCAAAGCTGAAGGTCATTCCGGGCCTCGGCTATGCTGTAGATATGACGAAGGAGGGTTAAGTAATGGCTGATTACACGAATTATACGAATAAAGAAATTCAGGCTGTAAACATTGCGAAATGCATTCAGAATGATCAGATCGTAATTGTTGGTACTGGCCTTCCGCTGATCGGTGCATCTTTGGCAAAACGCGTTTATGCTCCGAAATGCCACCTGATCGTTGAGAGTGGTTTGATGGATTGCTCTCCAATCGAAGTTCCCCGCAGCGTCGGTGATGCTCGTTTTATGGCACATTGCGCTGTTCAGTGGCCGAATATCCGTTTCATCGGATTTGAAGCAAATGAATGGCTTCATAACGAGAACCGTCTGATTGCATTTATCGGCGGCGCTCAGATCGACCCGTTCGGCAATGTAAACTCCACAAGCATTGGCGATTATCATCATCCGAAGACTCGTTTCACCGGTTCCGGCGGAGCGAACGGCATTGCTACATACTGCAACACAATCATTATGATGCAGCATGAGAAACGCCGCTTTATGCAGAAGGTTGACTACATCACCAGCCCTGGCTGGATGGAAGGCCCTGGCGGACGTGAAGCTCACGGCCTGCCTGGAAACCGTGGCCCGCAGATGGTTGTTACCGACCGCGGCATCCTGAAGTTTGACAAAGATACAAAGAGAATGTATCTTGCTGGTTATTATCCGTCTTCTTCTCCGGAAGAAATTATTGAAAATACTGGCTTTGACATTGATGTTTCTAAGGCTGTCAAGTTGGATGCTCCGGATCCGGAAGTTATCCGTATGATTCGCGAAGAAATCGATCCTGGCCAGGCATTTATTAAAGTACCCGTGGAGGAAAAAGCATAATGAGTGATCATCAGTATTCCATGCCTTGCTATTTTCAGAATATGCCTGTTATCGGACGCCCGGTAGCAGCACCAAATGCTGAAAATGAGCAGGACATTAAGAAGGTTGAAAATGAGATTGCCTCCTTAGCTCAGGCAGCTGAGCAGGCTGGCCGTGCTGACGATTCCCTGCACGCTTCCGGTCAATATACCGCGATGGAGCGTGTAAACGCGCTGGTTGATCCCGGTACATGGTGCCCTCTCAACAGCCTCTATAATCCCCAGCACAATAAAAACGGTTCTACTGCTATTATTAAGGGCCTCGGCCGCATTCATGGGAAATGGGCAGTCGTTGTTGCTTCCGATAATAAGAAGCTTGCTGGTGCCTGGATTCCGGGGCAGTCTGAGAATTTGCTCCGTGCTTCCGATACTGCAAAGACTCTTCATATTCCATTGGTCTATGTCCTGAACTGCTCCGGTGTTAAACTGGATGAGCAGGAAAAAGTTTATGCAAACCGTCGCGGCGGCGGCAGTCCTTTCTATCGCAATGCAGAACTTCAGCAGTTAGGTGTTCCGGTGCTTGTCGGCATCTATGGAACAAACCCTGCAGGCGGTGGATATCACAGCATTAGCCCGACAATCTTGATTGCCCACGCAAAAGCAAACATGGCAGTCGGCGGTGCTGGAATCCTTGGCGGCATGAACCCGAAGGGTTATGTCGACATGGAAGGGGCAAAGCAGATGGTCGAAGCGACCGAAAAGGGACCGAAGCAGGATCCTCCAGGATCTGTTGCAGTTCATTACGGCCAGACCGGTTTCTTCCGTGAAGTTTACACAGAGGAAATGGGCGTTATCGAAGCACTGAAGAAATACATGGATGATATCCCGGCTTATAACCTCGACTTCTTCCGTGTTGATGATCCTCGGGAGCCTCAGTTCCCGGCAGATGATCTTTATTCCATCGTGCCGTTTAACCAGAAGCGTCAGTACAATGCTTATGATGTTCTTGCTCGCTTGTTTGATAACAGTGAGTTCTCTGAGTTCAAGAAGGGTTATGGCCCTGAGATCATCTGCGGCATGGCAAAAGCAGATGGCCTGCTTGTCGGTGTTGTCACTAACGTTCAGGGCCTGCTGATGCATTATCCGGAGTATAAGCAGAATTCTGTCGGCATTGGCGGTAAGCTTTATCGTCAGGGCTTGATTAAGATGAATGAGTTTGTTACTCTGTGTGCTCGTGATCGCATCCCAATGGTTTGGGTTCAGGATACAACCGGTATTGATGTTGGCGATCCTGCTGAGAAGGCTGAACTGCTTGGATTGGGCCAGTCTTTGATCTATTCCATCCAGAACAGCAATATTCCGCAGATGGAAATCACGCTGCGCAAAGGAACTGCTGCAGCTCACTATGTTATGGGCGGTCCTCAAGGCAACGATACCAATGCCTTCACGCTTGGTACTGCTGCAACTGAGATGTATGTCATGAATGGTGAAACTGCTGCTGCTGCAATGTATTCTCGCCGCCTTGTAAAAGATGACAAAGCTGGTAAGGACCTGCAGCCGACGATTGATAAGATGAACGAACTGATCAAGGAATATGACGAAAAGTCCCGTCCGAAGTTCTGCGCTCAGGAAGGCTTTGTTGATGAAATTGTCAACATGAATGCAATGCGTTCTTATATCAAAGCTTTTGCAGACAGCTCTTATCAGAATCCGCAGTCTATCTGTGCATTCCATCAGATGCTGTTACCTCGTGTAACGCGTGACTTTGATACATTTAAGAAGCCGTAAGTTTCTGATTCAATAAAAATCATGCCGGGGGACTGCCCGATCCATTCCGATTGGGGAGTGGAAAGGGAAGCCCCCGGTGTTTTATGAGCGTGTTTTGTGCCTGAAAGCGGAAGAGAAATTTGAAGAAAGTCTGACTCTTTAAAATTGGAAGATTGATTAATTTTTGTCAGTTTACACAATTTAACAGAGAAAATAAAGAAATTTTTCAATATTTCTGCACTTTAAAGGTTGAAGTTTATTAGAGAATCTTATATAATTGTACCAGGTGCAAATCATAAGGTGCAATATGATTTGCATTTGCTTTCCGCTTTATTAGGAAAACGGTCTATAGTGTAACGGAAAATCCCTGTGGCTATGTGCGATGAGTTGTTGGGCTTCGCCCATTATCCTAACATGGGGAGAAAGGAGGAAATCACTTTTTTGGATGCCCCAGGGCTTGTAAAAACAGCCGCGAGACTTTCAGTGTGCATTATAAATAAAAAAGTAATTAGGGAGCGAAATGTGTATGGATTTAACGAAATTTGGTACCTTTGTTGCAAAGGGTACCGAGGTTAGCGGCAAAGTCGCTACGATTTCCAGTGTAAAACTGGAATATTTAACAACCTTGGGAATAGCAGCAATTGTTATTTTCCTTGGTCATGCAATTGTAAAGCGGTCTAAACTTTTACAAAAATACGCAATTCCTGCGCCAGTTGTTTCAGGTTTACTTGTATCTATCTTTTTGTCTTGCTTAAAGGCAAGCGGAGCGATTGCAATTACATTTGATAAGACTATTATGCAGGATCTATGCCAGAACCTATTCTTCCTTTGTGTAGGCTTTGGGTTCAGCACGAAATTACTCAAGCATGCAGGTGGCAAACTTTGTGCAATGATTGCCATCGGTGCAGTGTTACTCATTACTTTGCAGGATATAGTTGGTGTTGCAGTTGGCAGCGCAGTCGGTATGAATCCACTGCTTGCCTTGCAGTGTTCTTCTGCTTCTATGTCCGGCGGTGTAGGAACAGCTTCTGCTTTTGGTCCGATCTACGAAAAGATGGGTGCAACAGGTGCAACAACTGTTGGTGTTGCAGCAGGTACCCTGGGCAATATTATGGGTTCTTTGATCGGCGGCCCTGTAGCAGCATTCCTGATTTCTCACCACAATCTGCATTCTGATCCAAATGATAAGCCAGATTCCGAGGCATCCGGTAAGATTAATCAGTTGAATAATGGCCGCATGGTTTCCATGTTCGCAATGAGCCTGTTGCTTTCAGCACTTGGCATGCCGATTTATGCGCTTATTAGCATGATTCCGAATTTCTCGATTCCGAAATTCGTTTGTTGCCTGTTTGCGGGTGCAATTGGCCGTAATGTGATGGAAGCTTTGCATATTCCGTTCTATGTACCTGAAGTTGATGCGATCGAGAACATGTTCCTTGAACTCTATCTGGCTTTGGTACTGATGGGAATCGATATTACTGCACTGGCTCCTGTTGCTGGTCAGATGGGTCTTGTACTGATTGCACAGGCTGTTTTGATGGCTCTGTTTGCAATCTTCATTTCTTACAATATTTTTGGCCGCAATTATGGCGCTGCTGTTATGGCTGCTGGTAACTGTGGATGGGGCTGCGGCTCTGGCCCGAACGCTGTCGCAAACGAACAAGCAGTTATGAATCAGTATGGCTGGCACAATGTTGCATGGGTTTTGTATCCTTCTTTTGCTGTCATCATCGACGATATTTACAACCCAATTGCGCTGTCCATTTTTGCTAACATTTTTGGAAAATAATATAGGCTTTTGAGAGCAGTTTCCCGGTACGGATTCTGCCCCGCGCCAAGACTGCGGTTGCCGAATAAATTAAAAATTTTGGAGCAATTTGAATGGATACAATTTACACACTCGGAATTGATGTGGGTTCTACCGCATCGAAATGTGTCATTCTGAAGGATGGCAAAGAGATTATTAGCAAATCGCTGATCCCGGTTGGTACCGGGACCAGTGGTCCCGGTCGTGCAATTTCTAATGTGTTGGATAATGTTAATATGAAGAAAGAGGATATGGCTTATATTCTTGCCACCGGTTATGGCCGCAATTCCATTGACTGGGTTGACCAGCAGATGAGTGAATTGAGCTGTCATGCAAGGGGCGCCTACTTCGTATTTCCAGACGTTCACACTGTAATCGATATTGGTGGACAGGATGTTAAAGTGCTTCAGATTGAGAACGGGGCCATGGTCAATTTTCAGATGAACGATAAATGTGCCGCTGGTACAGGTCGTTTTCTGGATGTAATGGCACGTGTTCTAGAAGTCAATGTTAATGATCTTGGTATGCTGGCTGCACAGTCAACTAAGCGGGTAGCAATTAGTTCTACCTGCACGGTCTTTGCAGAAAGCGAAGTAATCAGTCAGCTGGCACAAGGCAGCGATAAATGCGATATCATCAATGGAATTCACCATTCGGTGGCTGCGCGTGTTGTTGGTCTGGCACATCGCGTCGGAGTACGCGATAGAGTCGTTATGACCGGAGGCGTCGCACAGAACAGCGGAGTTGTCTCTGCCTTGCAGGAGGAGTTAGGTCACCAGGTTTATACCACTCCGCTTGCACAATATATTGGTGCGCTTGGAGCTGCATTATTTGCTTGGCAAAAAGCAACCCGAAAGAAATAATTAACTATTGCAGTCTAGTGTGCGGGGGTTTCCCCACATACTTGATCACCTTTCATATTTTATTTGAAGGAGAGAGTTTTTACTATGGCTGAAATCGAAAAAACAGCACCCGCTGCACAACCTGCAGCGCCTGCTAAAAAACCGAAGAAACCGCCAACACCCGGTGTAGCTGCTCTGCGTAAGGTAGTTTCTGATGTTTATGCAGCAGCATGGGAAGCAAAGAAAGCAGGCCGTCCGGTAGGCTGGTCTTCTTCCAAGTTCCCCTGCGAAATTGCAGAAACATTGGATCTGGCAGTTGTGTATCCTGAAAACCAGGCCGCTGGTATTGCTGCTCAGCATGATGGCGAGCGCCTTTGCCAGGCTGCCGAAGATATGGGCTATGATGCCGATATCTGCGGATATGCCCGTATTAGCCTCGCATATTCTGCTGGTGTAGAAACCACCAATGTGTCCCGTCAGATGCCGCAGCCGGACTTCGTTCTGTGCTGCAACAATATCTGCAACTGCATGACAAAGTGGTATGAGAATATCGCTCGTATGCACAACATTCCGCTGATTATGATCGATGTGCCTTACAATAATACAACTCATGTCGATGATACTTATGTCGCGTATATCCGTGGCCAGTTTGACGATGCAATTAAGCAGCTGGAACATATCGCAGGCAAAAAGTTTGATGAGAAGAAATTCGAAAAAGTCTGCGAAAATGCTAACCGTACTGCGAAAGCATGGCTGAAGGTTTGTAATTACCTTCAGTATAAGCCTTCTCCGATGTCGGGCTTTGACCTCTTCAACCATATGGCTGATGTCGTTACCGCTCGTGGCAAGGTGGAGACTGCCGAGGCATTTGAACTGTTGGCTACTGAGCTGGAGCAGAATGTCAAGGAAGGCAAGTCTACACTGCCGTTCCCGGAGAAATATCGTATTATGTTCGAAGGTATTCCTTGCTGGCCTGAGTTGCGCGCACTCTTTAAGCCTCTGAAAGCAAATGGCCTGAATGTTACCGCTGTTGTATATGCACCTGCTTTTGGATTTGTATATGATGGCCTTGATGATCTGTGCCGTGCATACTGCAAGGCTCCGAACAGCGTCTGTGTTGAGCAGGGCGTTGATTGGCGTGAAGGAATCTGCCGTGAGAACAAGGTAGACGGTGTGTTGGTCCATTACAACCGCAGCTGTAAACCATGGTCCGGCTACATGCCTGAGATGCAGCGTCGCTTTACGGAAGACTTGGGCGTTCCGTGTGCTGCTTTTGATGGCGACCAGGCGGATCCCCGGAACTTCAACGATGCTCAGTACGAGACTCGTGTACAGGGCTTGGTTGAAGCTATGGAAGCAAACAAAGCTGCGAAGGAGGGCTAACGAACATGAGTATCGAATCGATTATCAGTGAGTTCGCCGGCATCGCGGCAAATCCCGCAAAGCAGCTGGCAAACTATAAAGCCGAAGGCAAAAAAGTAATCGGCGTATTGCCTTACTATGCACCTGAAGAACTGGTCTATGCCGCAGGCATGGTTCCGTTTGGCATGTGGGGCAGCAATGACAAGAATATTAGTTTATCAAAAGAGTATTGTGCTACTTTCTACTGCACAATTGCACAGTTGGATCTGGAAATGCTGCTTGACGGCACAATGGATCAGCTGGATGGAGTTATTACACCGACCATCTGCGATACTCTTCGTCCGATGAGCCAGAACATTCGTGTTGCAATGGCAAAGCTCAAGAAGATGCCGACTATTTTCTTGGCACATCCGCAGAACCGTAAACCAGCTTATGGCCTTAAATTCTGCGTAGACCAGTACACAAATGTCAAGAAAGCTCTGGAAAAGATCAGTGGCGCTCCGATTACGGATGACGCTTTGAAGAACGCAATTAAGGTTTACAATGCAAGCCGTGTTGCCCGTCGTGACTTTGTCAAATTGGCAAACGAGCATTGTGATGTAGTTACCCCGACAAAGCGCAGTGCTATTCTGAAAGCTTCTTGGTTTATGCTGAAAGATGCTTACACCGAAAAGCTGGTTGCTCTGAATGAGGAACTCAAGAAGCTGCCTGACTGCGACTGGAAGGGCACAAAGGTTGTTACGAGCGGTATTATCTGTGATAATCCGGCTCTGCTTAAGATCTTTGAGGATAACAATGTTGCAATTGCAGCTGATGATGTTGCACACGAGAGCCGCGCATTCCGCGTAGATGTTCCTGAGTGTGATGATCCGATGATGGCACTTGCAATGCAGTTTGCAAATCAGGATTACGATGTTCTTCTTTATGATGAGCATTCTTCTGAGAATCGTCGTGCTGAGCATGTTGCCGATCTCGTTAAAGAGAGCGGCGCTCAGGGCGTGATTGTCTTTATGCAGCAGTTCTGTGATCCGGAAGAGATGGAGTATCCTTACCTGAAGAAGGCTTTGGATGCTGCACAGATCCCGCATATCAAACTGGGCATTGACCAGCAGATGCACGATTTTGGTCAGGCTGCAACTGCAATTCAGGCATTTGCTGATGTCCTGAGCATGCAGAAGTAATTTGGCTTTTAAAGCAAGTAGTCTTTAATGAAGGAGCCTTGTCGATATTTTCGGCAAGGCTCCTTTTTTATACTTTTCAGAAAGTTTTTATGATTATGTCTAAACTAGTGCGCAAAGAAAGTATTAAAAAATAAAAAAGTATAATAAAACGAACCGACAAAACAGTTTTTTGACTGTAATTGCCGGTTCGTTTTTAGCTTTAAAAGTTGTTTTTTATGGAAGGGAATATCCTAGGCGATAGGAAAGTTTCTCAGCACTATCCATGACATCATGTTTTAGGTCCATAAAGTGCTTTCCGACAGTACGAGAAGCGGGGGCAATAATTCCAATAGAAGCTTTCATTTGACCATCTGATCCAAATACAGGAGCCCCAATCCCTATCGCGTCTTGAATATATTCGCTGCGGGAGATGGAGATCCCATCTTTGCGAATAGTTGCTAAGTCTTTCAAAAGCGTTTCAGGAGTTTGGATGCTGAGCTTAGATGGATGTTCTTCCATATTCAGCAAGTAATGTTTTAAAAATTCTGCAGACTGATAGGCAAGTAATACTTTTCGAATTGCACCCACGTGCAAAGGCTGTTCATAACCGAAATGATCAACCACTTTTAGATTGTTGGGGCCTTCTGCTTTAGCAAGAATTAATCCTCGTAGCCCAATTCTAATCATTAGGAAGGCATCTTCCCCGGTACATTCTGAAAGGTAAGAAAGAACCGGTTGACAAACTGTTTGCAGTTTTGTCTGACTTGTTGCTGCGGTCCCCAAAGAAATGAGAGCGGGTCCTAGTTGATACAGATGAGTTTGGTCATTTTTTACCACAAAATCTTTTGTACACAATGTTTGAAGAATTCGATGAATACTGCTCGGCGGAAGATCAAGAGCTTCCGAAAGCTCTGCAACCGAAAAAGCTTTCTGGGGCCCTTTTAATGCTTCCAGCAGATCCAATGCACGGAGTAAGCTTTGAATCATATCATAAAAAACCTCGTTCTTTTAAAGTCTAAAATATAAATTTAGTATATCGTTTTATTCCGTATTGCGCAATGAGTTCCACAGTAAAAAATCAAAAAATTGAATTCCCTTTTCATTTAACAATGAACCCTATTTTGATTGAATAATTTTTTCCTGTAAGCGGCCGCTGCGATAAGCTTTCAAAAGTTCTTCCAAATCAGCAATCTGTTCTCTCAACTCAACACCAGTGTCAGTATCCCCCACAGTAATGCGCTGTCGAATCGCTTCAATCACCTGTACCTTGGGGCTGGTTTCTTCCATCAGCTGCCCAGGCAGAAGGGGTTTATGCTGTGCCAATGCCAGATAACGAGAGTTTGCAATAAATGTATAGCCACCAATTCCAGTTTGCTTTTGGTATGCTTTGCTGATGCCTCCATCAATCATGAAAAGCAGGCCACCGGCTTTTACCGGGGATTCTCCCTCTTTTAGGCGAACAGGAACATGGCCATTAATAATGTGACTGCACGAGGGATCCATCCCAAATTCACGAAGAATGCGTTCACATAAATCTCTCGTGTCAAGATGCTTATAATAGGGATTCATGATTTCTTTATGCGTTTTTTTATCGGCAATAAAAATCCGTTCAAATAAAGCCATTTTGCTTTTTCCAAAAAGAGGAGAAAGCTTGCCGCACCAGAGATACCACATAAAGTCACAGGCATCTTTTTGTTCGCGGCTGCCTTCAGGTGCAAAATAAGCATTGCGCACAATAGAATCTATTTTATCAAGATAAGATTTTCCGGAATATTCCTTATTGCCGAGTCTAACGACTGCAAAGCTGCCGTCTTCGTTAAGAGGAATACAGCCATGATAAAGAAGATTGGAGTTCATGCGCAGATACATGCCGCCTTTGGAATAAAGATAATGAATGTGTTCCTGTAGTCTCGCAGAATGAAGGAAAGAGGAGACAAGAGAATTCGAAAGTTCTTGCTCTTCTCGTGTCAACTTAAGTGGATCGCGAGGATTGACGGTAGGAAAATTAGTATCCAAAAGAGGATAACAGGTTCCGTCAATTTCGATGGTACCATCTTCAAAATTAATTTTTTCCAAAAGCAGCCGATCATCCATATGATATTCGGGATGTCGATGAATCAGTTGCCCTTCCAGTTTTAGCTGAAGGATGACCATTGCCTTGTGCATTTTTGCTGCCAAAGGAATATCCACCGGATCATATTGGTTTTCGTCCAATACATGGGGCTGAAAATGCTCACAGGGATCGTTGTGATAAACGCGCGCCGCAAAATCAGAAAGTGGACGCAGGTTGATTCCATATCCGCCTTCCAAAACATCGAAGCTGTTGTAGCTGATACCAAGGCGGACAACGTTTGCGGCAAGCGCTCGATTTCCGCAGGCAGCGCCCATCCATGAAATATCATGGTTTCCCCATTGAATGTCAATATCCGGACGCTCCATCAGTGCATCCATAATTAAATCCGGATGTGGGCCACGATCAAAAACATCACCTACAATATGTAGACGGTCAACTAAAAGACGCTGAATCAAAAGACATAGTTCCATAATGAATTCTTCGTTCATACCCGTATCGACGATTGCACGGATAATTTCAGAAGTATAGTGTGGTTTGTTGCTGTTGCTTCCGCCGTCTGCATGCAAAAGCTCGTCAATAATATAAGCAAAGTTTTGAGGGGTACGTTTACGCACTTTGCTGCGGGTATATTTGCTGCCGGCTTCGCGGCAGACTTCTACTAGACGGTAAATAATGACTCGGCTCCAGCCGGTAAAATCCTTGTGTTTGTGATGTGCTTTAGAGAGTCCCTCTTTTGGATAATAAATCAGAGCGGCTAATTCTGCGCGCTCATTTTCTGGAAGTGACTGCTCAAAGAGCTCATCAATTTTTTTGCGAACCACGCCGGACGCACTTTTTAATTGGTATAAAAAAGCCTCATGTTCTCCATGTAAATCGCTGAAGAAATATTCGGTTCCTTTTGGCAGACTCAGAATGGCTTTCAAATTAATAATTTCTGCTGCTGCCGCCTGAGCGTTGGGATAGGTTTTGCTCAAGAGCTGCAAAAAACGCTGATCCCGCATTTTTTAATACCTCCCGTATTTGATCTCTTCTTATTTATTGTAGCGAATTAATTGATTTGAATCAAGTGACCAAAGCAATAAATAACTAAAAATAGTACAAAAAATCCGTTTAAATTTTAACAACCAGCACAATAAAAGCAAAATAAATCAAAAAAGTGAAGATGTCAATGATTGGTAGAAATATTTTGCTGCTAAAATTTGCAATTGTAAAAGAAATTTTATGGTTTTATGGGCCAAAATAAAAGCAGCTCTCTGCTTATGCAGGGAGCTGCTTTAAAAGCCTTGTGTGATTTTAGTGTTCCAAATTACAACAAGAAAATTTAATGGTTTTCTATTCTGCTTCATAAAAAAGCCCTAATGTGTCGGGACCAAATTGGCATCCAAAAATGGGTTCTAAGAAAGAGATAGAAATCATATGTGTAAGATTTTGTTTTTGAATCATTTGTTTTAGGATCTGTGCGTCCTTTTCACAGTCTGCATGAACAATAGAAACAGATTGAATCGTGTTTAGCAAAGCCGCTTTTTGCAGATTTTTAAAAAGGCAGGAGATCATTTCTTGGCGAGTTTCAGCTTGCTCTTTAAAAAGGAGTTGTCCTTCTGTTATCTGTAAAATTTGGTTTTGACTGTTCGAAAAATTCCCCTTAAAAGACTGAACTAGAAAATCCGGGTTTTGGATAGCAGCCAAACTATGAATGTGAGAAACATTCGATTCTGCCCATTCTTTTGCTTCTAAAAGGGAAGCACCTTTTTGCTGCAGCTTCGAAAGATGTTGAAGCAAAATTCCTTGTCCGGCACTCAGTGTCATTGAATTGATCGCTTCAATGCGGCGTGTGGGGAATTCCCGCTGCAGATTGGCAAGTGCGCGGGTAGCGTTGTGCCAAGTTTCACCCAAAGCATCAGAAACACCAACATATAAAAGATCTTTTCCGCGAGCAAGAGCAGGGCGTAAAAACTCAATCAAATCCGAGGTATCAAAGGTCACTGCAGCGGCAGACGAAGCGGTCCGCAGTAATTGATAAATCGAATGAAGATCAGAATTCCCTTTTTCGGGCACTTGATCATAATTCTGGTTTCCAATTGTAAATCCCATAGGAACGGTTAAAAATTCAGCCTGTTTCAGAAAATCCTGAGAAAGACCGCAGGCAGCTTCCGTAATAATTTGATAAGATGAATCCATATTCATTCGGCCTTTTTATTCTTTTGTGGTTGCGAGAAAGAACAATGCGACGAATCCGGCGCCGGTATGACAGCCGATAACAGGCCCCAAGTTGTTGATTACAACGCGAGAGGTACCGAAGGTCGATTTTACTTTATCCGCAACATATTCCGCATCTTTTAAGGAATCGCCGTGTCCTACAAAGACGATTTGATCTTTTGGGTTTACTGCAGTTTGCTGCATATGGCGAATCAACGCATCCAGACTTTGCCGACGGCCGCGGACTTTTTCCTTGACGGTAAGATGGCCTTCTGTGTCCACATTCATGACAGGCTTAATCGAGAGCATGGTGCCTACCAAAGCGGAAGTTGCGCTGATTCGGCCGCCGCGTTTTAGATGGTTTAAATCATCTACGGTGAACCAGTGTGCTAAGTGGTCTCGGTTTGCGAGGACCCAGTCACGCACTTCTTCAAGACTTTTTCCTTTTTTCATTTCGAGCCCGGCAAGATAGACTAAGAGTCCTTCTCCTACGCAGGCAGCCTTTGTATCTATGACTTCGATTTTACGGTCAGGATATTCTTGGGAAAGATCCTGCGCAACAATTCTGGCAGTGTTGTAGGTGCCGGAAAGTCCGCTCGAAAAGCAGAGATAAAGAATATCTTTTCCCTCTTTGAGATAAGAGGTAAAAACTTTATGAAAGGTATCCGGATTAATCTGATTTGTACTGCAAGAAGAACCAGCGCGCAGGGCATCGTAAAAATCATGCGGGCTTTGTTCTCGATAATCCGGATAATTATGATAAGTTTTCCCATCCATTGTATATTCCATTGGAATAACGTAAACACCGATTTCTTCGATCAGATCCACATTCATATCTGAAGTGGAATCGGTGATTAATTGATAATTCATCAAAACTCCTCCTGTCAAAGATCCGAAATGGATTTTTCTCTCATTTTATTATATCGAATTATAAAAAATTCTGCAAGGGATTCCTTGGAAAAGTATAAAAATCAAAAAAGAAAAGGCTTCTTTTCGGAAAGATCCAAAAAGAAGCCTTTAGTTTTTAAAATAGCCCGCCTGGCCGTAAGTGTGCTGAAACGACCTGCCTACTAATGACAGGTGGGTGCCCGCCCAGCAGCCTCTGGCTCCCTTCTTCCGGCCAAAGCCGGGAGGTCTGCACTCAACTGTTGGAGCTGGACTCCCGATTAAAAATTGTAGGGTCATTTAATGCACAAGGTCCGCGCACCAGGCAGGGAGATTTTTTATTCTTCCGTATGGTCCTCTTCATCGTCATCATCGTAAAGTTCAGCAAAATGAGCTTCAAACTGAGAAGCAAGCCGATCAAGCAAATTCTGATCTTCTATTTCTGCCAGCTCTTCTTCACCGTTGTTATCGATAGACTGGAAGATATAATAGGTTCCTTCTGCGTCTAACTTCTGCTGTGGATCCTCAAAGGTGGGCAGCAGTGCATAAAAGGTTCCGTCATCATTGTCGATAACATCCAGTACCTCAAACTCATGCTCTTTGCCTTCATCATCTACTAAGGTTAGCAGATCAGGGCCGTACTCATCATTCATGTGTAAATCCTCCGCAGCGGAAAAATTTAGCGCCGCTTTTTCTTAAATAATTATTTGATCCTTGTTTATTGTACACAGCCAAAATCGAGAAGTCAAGACGAAAAGCGTTCTTTCCAGAAAAAAGCAACACAAATCTAAATCTTTATGGAAATGGACAAATCTATATAAAATTTTTTAAAAATTTTAAAAAATAGTATTGACATTCCACACTTTATTGCATATAATGAAATCAGAAAAAGAGATAAAGTTCAGGATAGAATCCAGCGGAATCCAAGAATAGTGGATCTACAAAAATGGATTCATCAAGACGAAACCGTGAAGAAGGATCGTTCTGGATTGCTCTTTTTAAGAATTCGGCAACCTGCCGAAAATTGATTTTAGATTTAGAAAGGGGTGAGCCCAATGGGCACAGAGCCAATCGGACAGTCTCAGGCAGGAAAGTCTGTTGGGCCGACCTGCTGAGATATTCCAATTTGTAAGAAAGCTTCTCTTTATTTGCTTTCAAACTTAACGACAGAAATCGAGCGAGACCGTAGAAACCGGAAAGCGCGAAAAGTAGGCGTTAAGTTTCTATTTTAAGAAGTCTTTCTACAAATCAAGGGGAGAAAAAGTTCAGTTTTACTTTCCACTATTTTATGACAGAAGGGAATGAGTCCAAAAGCAAGGTTATTGACGACTCGAAATCCAAAGTCAAGAAAGGAAAAGAAAAACGAGATACTTGATCCTTTTTTCGTCTAATGTGATCTAACGCTTGTCCATTCATAGTTTTTGCCTTTCTGATAAAAGGCGGTTTTTAAAACCAACATAAGAAGAATTGGAGACTTGCGAGTAGTTGAAAACACAAAAATTGAACGCCAATAAAATTTGGAAATTAGCCAATATATCATTTCGTTTTGAGTTTGATTAGTTTCAAATAAATTTATAAGACTTTGTGTCGGTGCCGTAAAAGTATTTTTTACGGCACCGATTTTTTTATACGTGCATTTTTTGCCGAAAATTCTAAGGATCAATTTGTGAATTTTTTTAGAAAAGCTATTTTATGGTTGATTTTGGGCTTTTTTTGGATATGATAGAAGTTATATAGAATTATTTATTGATCATAAATAAAGATTTTTAGTGGAGGAAATTAAAATGCTTTATGATGTTTTGGTACTAGGAGGAGGCCCTGCCGGCTATACGGCGGCACTTTATTGTGCACGTGCGGCTTTAAAAACGGCTGTTGTCGAACGTCTTTCAGCAGGTGGACAGATCGCAACAACGGAGCAAGTTGATAATTATCCAGGTTTCCCGGAAGGAATCGGTGGATTCGATTTGGCAGTGAATATGCAGCAGCAGGCGGAGCGCTTTGGAGCAGAGACACTTTTGGAAGAGGTGACGCAGGTTTCTTTGAGCGGATCGGTTAAAAAACTGATGACTGCTAGCGGAAAAACATTGGAATCGAAAGTTGTGATTTTGGCGACGGGAGCTTCTCCCCGTTCCCTTGGACTGCCGAATGAGGATTCTCTGCGTGGCAAGGGCGTTTCGTATTGTGCTACCTGTGACGGAATGTTTTATCGTGGAAAAGAAGTCGTAGTAGTCGGAGGCGGAGATACGGCTGCCGCGGATACTTTATATTTGACTAAAATCTGCAAAAAAGTGACAATGATTCATCGGCGTGATTCTCTGCGTGCCGGAAAATTTTATTGGGAATCTTTAAAAAAAGCAGAAAATTTAGAATTTTGCTGGAATAGTATCGTGGAAAAAATAGAAGGAAGTCCAGTGAGTAGTGTTGTGGTGAAGAATAAAAACACCGGAGAAGAAAAGCAAATTGCCTGCAGCGGCGTGTTTATCGCGGTAGGAAATCTGCCGAATACCGGCCTTTTTGAAAATGAGTGCGAATTGGCCGAGGGAAAATATCTCGCTGCAGGAGAGGATACAAAAACAAATTTACCTGGTGTCTTTGCAGCAGGTGATTTGCGCAAAAAACCGCTGCGTCAAGTGGTCACGGCTGTTTCAGATGGTGCAGTTGCTGCACACATGGCAGAAGAATATCTTACTCAGTTGCAGGGACTTTGAAAATTGTGAAAACTGTCTTGCGAGAAAAGCTGGAATCTGTTACAATTAACAACGATTTAGAGTTTATTTATTTAAAATAGGGGAGGCTTTTCTCAGATGGATGTGAAGCAGGAAGCCATGCGTATGCATGAAGAATGGCGGGGAAAGATCGAGATCTGTTCCCGCGTGGAAGTAAAAGACGGCAAAGCATTATCCCTTGCTTATACGCCGGGAGTAGCAGAACCTTGTCTTGCCATTCAAAAAGATCCGGAAAAAAGTTTTTCCCTTACAAGACGGTGGAATATGGTCGCCGTTGTTACAGATGGGTCCGCAATTTTAGGCCTTGGAAATATAGGACCAGAAGCCGGTATGCCTGTTATGGAGGGCAAATGCGTTCTTTTTAAGGAATTTGCAGGAGTAGACGCTTTCCCTTTATGTATTAAAACGCAGGATGTGGACGAGCTGGTTCGTACGATTTATTTGCTTTCCGGTTCTTTTGGAGGAATCAATCTGGAGGATATCTCTGCGCCCCGCTGCTTTGAAGTGGAACGTCGTTTAAAAGAACTGTGCGATATTCCTGTTTTTCATGATGATCAGCACGGAACGGCTATTATTGTGGGAGCAGCTGTTCTCAATGCGCTCAAGGTGGTGCATAAGGATATTTCAAAGATTCGCTGTGTGATCAATGGGGCCGGCAGCGCAGGGATTGCCATTGCAAAGCATCTGATGAGACTTGGTTTAAAAGATTTGATTCTCTGCGATAAATTTGGAATTATTTGTGAGGATATGGAGAATTCGAATCCGGCACATCAGGAAATGAGCCAAGTGACGAATCGGGAGCATCTGCATGGAGAATTAAAAGATGCTTTAAAAGGAGCCGATCTTTTTATCGGCGTTTCCGGTCCCGGCGTTTTAAAACCGGATATGATTAAGACAATGGCAGAAAAACCCATTGTTTTTCCAATGGCGAATCCGGTTCCGGAAATTATGCCGGATGAGGCACTCAAAGCTGGCGCTGCCGTAGTCGGAACCGGCCGTTCTGATTTTCCGAATCAGATCAATAATGTGCTTGCATTCCCGGGAATTTTCCGCGGAGCATTGGATGTTCGCGCAAGGGATATCAATGATGAGATGAAATTAGCGGCTTCGAAGGCCTTAGCAGATCTTGTGCCGGCAGAGGAACTTAGCAGCGAATATATTTTGCCGAAAGCTTTTGATCCGCGTGTCGGAAAAGCAGTGGCAAAAGCAGTGGCTGAAGCGGCGAGAAAAAGTGGGGTTGCCCGTATTTAATCCATAGTAGGAGGATTTCATGGAGTTTGTAAAAAATGTGCTGCGCGGCGTGGTTATGGGAATTTCAGAAGTGATTCCGGGCGTCAGCGGTGGTACGATGGCAGTGCTGCTGGGAATTTATGATAAATTGATTGGCACTATGAGTCATTTTAGTAAGAACTTAAAAGAATCAATTCAGCTTTTCGCTCCAATTCTAATTGGAATGGTAAGCGCGATTATTGGGTTTAGTTTTATAATTACTTATCTGTTGGAACATTTTCCGATGGCGGTCAATTTCTTCTTTTTGGGGCTGGTGATTGGAATTATTCCAATGCTTTATCGCCGTGCAACCGAGGGAAAATGGAAAAAGACTTCGACGATTCCTTTTTTCTTGATGGTAGCGTTGATGATTTTTCTGACATTTTTTTCGATACAGAACAATAGTGTTGGAGATCAGATCATTGTAATGGACTCTGTGCAGGCGGTCCGCTTTGCTTTTGTAGGATGTCTTGCCGCTGTTTGTCTCATTTTACCTGGAATCAGCGGCAGCATGATGATGGTTATTTTCGGGACCTATTACAGCGTGATCAACGCCGTAAAACACTTGGATGTTTCTTATTTGATTCCGGTGGGAATTGGAATTTTAATTGGCCTGGTTTTTGGAAGTAAATTGATCGATTATTGTTTGCATCATTATCCGAATGCGACGTTTTTTACGATTCTAGGACTGGTGTTGGGGTCTACAGTTTCTATTTATCTAAAATCCGGATTCGCTTTTGGGCAGGCGCAGACGATTGCTGCAATCATTACTTTAGTGATTGGAATGGGGGTTTCTCTGTTTTTTACATCCCCAAAGATGCAGAGCGGTTCGGAACCAGCTTGAAATCATGCGGTATCTGCGGGCATAGAAAAGCCATGCAGTACCGCTTTTTTATTGAAAATTGTTGGAGGAATGAATATGAAGAAGATTGCGTTTATTGGAACGGGGAATATGGGGGGAGCTTTAATAAAAGCTACTTGTAAGGCAGTTGATCCAAAAGAAGTTTTAATTACAAATCGCACGCTTGCAAAGGCACAGGAGCTTTCTGATGAATTGGGATGCTGTGTGGCACAAAATAATTTGGAAGCGGTCAAAAACGCTTCTTATGTTGTTTTGTGTGTAAAGCCACAGGTTATCAATGGAGTGTTGGAAGAGATTGCTCCGGTTGTTCGGGAAGAAGCAAAAAAAAGAGAATTGGTTTTAGCGACTATTGTAGTCGGCAAAAAGATTGCTGATTATACAGAAATAACCGGATTAAAAGAATTGCCGGTTATTCGGACCATGCCGAATATGCCGGCGGCGATCGGGCAGGGAATGACGATTGCAGCACGCAATGAATTCGTAAAAGATACACAGATGCAGGAGTATTTTTCTTTGATGAAAGAGTCCGGATTGATGGAAGAAGTTGCAGAAGATAAGATGAATGCAGCCGGAAATCTTTCCGGTTGTGCACCAGCGTGGGCCTTTATGTTTATTGAAGCTTTGGCAGACGGCGCTGTCCAAACAGGAGTGCCGAGAAAAAGTGCTGTTAAATATGCGGCGCAGACTGTTTTGGGAGCAGCTCAGATGGTCCTTGAGACTGGAAAACACCCGGGAGAACTGAAAGATGCAGTTTGTTCTCCGGGCGGTACGACAATTGTTGGCGTGCGTGCACTAGAGGACAGAGGGTTCCGGGGAGCGACAATGAGCGCTGTGACGGCAGCTTACGAGAAAACAATTGGGATAAAATAAAAGGAGCATGAAACTGCATGGCTTTTTTCAAAAGTCATCGTGTGATGATCATTTTGCTGATTTTTACATTGTGCTTTATTTGGGGGAATTCACTGCTTCCGGCGTCAGTGTCAGGAGCCTTTAGTGAACGAGTCAGTGATTTAGTCAATATGATTTGGCATACGCTTGATCATAAAATGGTATTTAGTGGTGACGGGGTGCTTAGAAAAATAGCACACGCAACGGAATTTGCAGCTTTGGGAATGGAAACTTTAGTGTTATTTCAGTATAATTTTAAAAAGAACTGGACCTCTATTTTCCTTTTTGGAGTAAGTACTGCATTGATTGACGAAACCATTCAGTTGTTTATTGCTGGTCGTTCTGGGGAGGTTCGGGATATCTGGATCGATTTTGCCGGATTTTTACTTGGCGTTTTGCTGATACATATTACTTTGGGAAGAAGGAAACGAAAGAAAACAGATTTGTCGTTAAAGAGATAAAGCTGTCATTTTCTTCGATCAATAAAACAGAACCCCCAAAAACTTGATTTTACGTTTTAATTAAGTGAGATTATTTCAAATTGGCACATAAGAAAAAAGGACACAGACAGAGAAAAGCATCTCTGTCTGTGTCCTTTTTAGATCATAATTTTTATGCTTCTTTTTTGTTCGGAATTAATAGTGCAAGAATGATCCCAAGTGCTGCCGGGCTGATCCAACCGAGACCTGCAGAGTAAAGAGGGAGAGCAGAGGTCAGATTGGTAAGTACAGGAATCTGGATTCCGATTTCATAGAGTGCATAAATTACACTGACAACTCCAGTGAGCGTGATGCTCAGCGGAAAAAGCAAAGACTTTTTCTGTAACCGCTTTGGAAAAAATGCCAAAGCAATCAGCACGATCGCAATGGGATACAGACAGTTCAAAATGGGGACGGAAATTTTTAGAATCATATTTAGTCCTGCATTTGCAAGAACGGCGCTGAAAGCGGCAAAGAAGCTGGCCCAGGCTCGATAAGAGAAGCGGGGAAATAACTGAGAAAAATATTGTGCGCAGCAGCAGATCAAACTGATGCACGTATTGAGACATGCAATTACAAAGATTGCCGCTAGAATAATAGCACCAGCTTTTCCAAACAAGCGGTCTGCAGAGATACTTAAAAGCTGCGCGCCGTTTTGTGCAGAGGTATTTCCATTTGAAAACCCAATGAAAGTGAGAGATCCATAAACACAAAGAAATAAAACGCTGGCAATTCCACCGGCGATTACAGTCGAATGAATAACTGCGTGATTTTCCGTAACACCACGGGCGTTAATATTTGCTGCAAGCATGAGTCCAAAAATTAGTGCAGCGATTGCGTCCATTGTCTGGTATCCGTCAAGAAATCCTTGTGCGGCGGGAATGGCCTGATAAGCGGCAGCAGGTGTATTGGCAGAAATATTTCCAAAAAAAACACATCCGAAAAACAGCACTGCAATTAAAATCAGCAAAATTGGTGCAAGACGTTTTCCAAGCAGATCGACTAGTTTTAGGGGATGCAGGGCAAGTGCCAATGCAATTCCAAAAAACAGGACGGAGTAAAGGATACTTAGTAATACAGAAGGAGCTCCTTTTCCGATGAATGGGGTTACAGCCATTTCAAATGAGGTGCTTGCAGTACGTGGAATCGCAAGGCAAGGTCCGATGGAAAGATAGATAAGCATTGTAAAAACAGCAGCAAAAGAAGAGCTGACACGCCCGGCAAGTGATTTGATGCCGCCGGAGCGGGTTGCTCCGATAACACCTAAAATTGGAAGTCCGATCGCACTTAGAGCAAATCCTAAAAAGGCTGGAAGTACAGCAGTTCCGGCGGAAAAGCCGAGGAATGGCGGAAAAATCAAATTTCCCGCTCCAAAAAACATAGAAAACAGCGTAATCCCAACGAAGAGCTGTTCCTTTGAAGATAATTTTTGCATAATTAGTTTTCTCTCTTTTCGTACCAATTTTTTAGCCAGCAGATCCTTTGTTGAGCCGCAGCAAAAGAAGCTCTTTGGTTAAACGCAACAAAAAACTGGGTGATAAAATTATCACCCAGTTTTCTAGTGGAGAAAAAATGGATTTAGATATTCAAAGCCAAAACAACAGGTTTATCATTACAGGTTTATCATTTAAAATTATAGGGAAAGGAACTGAAACCATCAGTTCCTTTTATACTTGCTCTTTGTTTTTCTAAAATGAATCTCCACCGGATAGGCTATGTGCGTCGATAAAAGCGCTTAAGTGATTTGTAATTAATAATACCAGATAAAGGGTAAAATCGCAAGTTAAAGGTATAAAATAAAAGAAATTATGACGATGTCGTTGCTTGATTCGCTTTTTTCCGTTTCTTTGAAAATGTTATTTTTAGAAGCGTTAAAACTGGTAATACAAATTCAAATAACAACCATAATATCGGAATGATAGTCTGTGCAGATGTTATATGCTCCATTACCGATGAATATACGAGATAAGAACAGATGATGATGCCCACTCCTATAATTAAGACCGATAGTTTATAAGACTTTAGCTTTAATAATTCTGCAATTCCAGCGATGGTGATATAGTATAAAAAAGAAACTTTGAAGAATTCCAGTGTAATTAGCAAGGTCGCATAAACGACGTCCGTACCTTGAAATATCTCCGTAAATCCGGCAAGCTGTAATGTTGAGAAAGAGGGGAATATGAGTATTTTGACCATATCTCCTAATACGATGGTATCTCTGATTATGACTGCCAATAAAAATAAGCTACCGCATAAAAATCCTTTTAACATACAGCTGGACATCTGCTTTTTATCTTCCAGTTGAGGTGCTATCATTTGAAAAATGATTGTACCAAATGGAATAACTGCATCCAAATTGGTACTTTTTAAAAGCTTTTCGGGGGAAATAGATAATACTGGCAGTAAGTTATGAAAGTCAATTCTGTTCCAAACAAAAATTGTTGTTAAGATAAATGCGATAAGAGTAATCATGACAAATACGGCGCCATATCGTACGACCACTTTTAAACCTTTTATAACAGCCCAACCACAGACCATCATAAATAATACCAATATAACGAGAGAGGGAGTATTGGGTAAGACACTGAAATTTACAAAATCCTTCATATCTCTTAAATTTAAAAAACATAGACAGAAAAAATAAAATAAATACAACAAGGAAAAAATTCGGCCTACCCATTTGCCAAAGGCAAGTTCATTAATTTGGAAAAGGCTTTTTCCTGGATACTTTTTCATAACAGATAACTGAATTAAGAGAAAGAGTATTGCAACGATCCCACCTAAAGTGATTGGAATCCAAGAGTCCCTTCCCGCTATTCCAAAGGTAAACGCCGTTAGTAATGAAAAGGATTGAATATAACATACAATCGTAAAAAACATTTGTGAACAACTAATTTTCTCTTTTTCCATAGTTTCCTCAATTCAGCTTCGCAAAATTTTTCCGCTGTCTTTAATCGTTACTTCAGCTTTGATTTCGGGTTTTATTTGGGAATATAACTGATCCCAGTTTTCTTGTATATCTTTCCATTTATTAGGCTGTGTTTGACTGATGAGAGTCCCAATTCCATAAATATCGGCTTGATAGGCTTGAGTTGCCTGAAAACACGAAAGCACGCGGCCTTTGATTCTCTCAATAGCAGCTGCTTGTAACTCTTTTTCGATGGCTGCTGTGTCTTGATTTTCGAAACCAACCAACTCTCTTACTCTAAGTTCTGTTTTAACCGTGATGGGAACAGATATCGTTCCATCTTCTTGTACAGAAGGGTTTAAACTGCTGCTGCTGCTGCATATTTCGAGGGATGCTCGGCCGGATTCAGTTTCTACATCGACCGTGCCGCTTTCAACTTTGTTCATTGTCCATAAATAGCCGCGTGATTTATCTTTATCTAATTCTCCGACCATTTTGTCATCTTTAAAGACGGCCAATCCAGATAATTCAAGTCTTGGAGGGCTCGACTGCTTGTCTACTTTTATTAAGCTAGCAACCGGACAAGTCGTTTTTCCCTCGAGCTTAGAAAAAAATTCGAGAAGATCTACATCGATAGATTCTGAGGTTGCTTGTTGATTTTTGAGCAACTGTGTGATATCAAGTGCCGACATGGGAGACATTTCGGATTTTGTTGTCAGTATTTCATTTGCGGTAGAATCTGATACCAGAATGGATACATCGATTCTGCCTTCATGATCACGTAGGAAAAGATCTAATTGGTCCTTGATTCCTTTCGATGCAGTTTCTTTTCCAAAAATCAAGCACTGGTTATGCCCTATAAATAGCTTATGGCTGCTTTCACGCGCGCAATCTCTAAATATATTAAAAAGATTTTTTCCGGTCTTTTCATAGATTAAAGCTTCTGATTTTGCTTTGTCTTTTTCACTTGAATTTCCCACATGTCCTAATTGCAAGGTGAGTTTTGTTAGGTTATCCCCTGCATCATCAATTCCGACACCGACAACGGGAATGATTTCAGTCAATTCTTTGCTGTCCATGCATCCGGAAAACAAAAGACAAACGGCCATAGCAACTGCTACAAGTGAAAAACACTTTCCTCTTTTCATGATTTTGCATCCCCATTCGAAGACGTAGTAGTATCTCCTGGTGGAATATGACTCTGTTGCCTGGTAATATCTTGGTGTGCAAACTCTGGCGGACGTTTTTTCATCGTCCAAAGAGGAGCGCGAATAAATAGGTCTTTCCAATCTTGTATATGCATTGGTGCGACTCCTGCAAAGAATGGAACACCAAATGATTTTAACGAAGCTAAATCAATCAGCATCCATAAAGTACCCAGTGAGATTCCAAATCCCCCAAGAGTTGCCGATAGGACCAATAAAACTAAGCGAAGGACAATAATGGCATCTTGATGTTCCGGCGTTACAAATTCTGCCATTGCGGATATGGCAACCGTTACAACCATAGGTGCGCCGACCAGTCCTGCTGAAACGGCGGCGTCCCCCATTACCAGAGCGCCGACAATACTAACTGCCTGCCCAATTGGACGAGGCAGTCTCAGCCCTGCTTCTCGCAGAATTTCAAAGGCCAGCAAAAGGATTAATGCTTCAATAGCAGTGGGGAAGGGGGTCCCTTCCCGAGCGGTTGCAATGGTAAACATTAATGTAGTCGGAATTAACTCTTGATGAAAGGTTGTAATGGCAATAAAAAAGGCGGGTCCAAACACTGCAAAGGTAAAAGAAAGAAACCTTAACAAGCGTAGGATACTGGAATAAAAGGTTCGTGCATAATAGTCTTCTGCTGTCTGAAAGCTCTCTGTGAAAAGCATTGGAACGGTCAATACGAAAGGCGTGCCGTCCACAATGATTGCAGCCCGCCCTTCCAAAATTTTGCCTGCTACCACGTCTGGTTTTTCACTTTTCCCAATTGTTGGAAAAATGCTAAAGGGGGCATCTTCTATATATTGCTCGATATAGCCGGACTCCAAGATGGAATCCACGTTTATTGAGTTGAGACGCCTTTTAACTTCAGCGATAAGGCTTTCGTCCGCTACCCCTTTTAGGTAAGCAACTGAAACGATCGTTCTTGTCTTTTCACCAATCACAAAGGTATCCATTCTGAAAGCAGGATTCCTTATTTTTCTACGCAAAAGAGATGTATTTGTTCTGAAATTTTCGGTAAACCCCTCTCGTGGACCTCTTGTAACGGCTTCAGTTTGGGGCTCTGTAACACTGCGTTTATCCCATCCTTTACTGCTGATAATGATTCCAGAGCGGTATCCGTCTATCAGTAAAACGGTATCTCCGCATAAGCAGCTTTCCAGTAGCTTATCTTCCTTGTCGGAGTTTATTACATCCCCTGAGCAAATAATGCGTTTTTGAACATCTTCTATTACGTTTCCTTTTGTCCTGGCGTCAGACAGCATCAGAGGCTTCATAATTCCCTCAGTAATAATATCGTTGCTTACCAGCCCATCTATAAAGATTAAGGCAGCATTAATAGCCGGGAATCTTCCAAACGTGAACTCACGAATCTTTACATCGTTACAATCACCAAGATAACTTTTCATGATTTCAATATTATCTTTTAAAGAGGTTGTCATTGTTGGTTGGGAGGAGCTTTCATTTTTAGATTCAGGTGTAGAATCTGCAACGTTTTTTGTTGCTTCATTTAAAATGGTTCTATATTTTATTTTTTTCAGTAAATTTTGCAATATCATTAGCATTCACATCCTTTTGGAGATCTTTTTATTCTTTTCAATTTTTACTAAAAAAATACACGTTACAAAACCATTGAAAAATCTTGAACAGTTATATACAATCGATTCATTGTGATCGTTCTGATCATGTAAAAATATAAAAAGCTCTAAATAAAAAACAATCTATCAAAGCTTGCGTAATGAGATTGTTTTTATACCCCAATTACTCCAGTTTTGATAGATTTTCATAGAGTTTTGTTTTTTGATTTTAAATAAAAAAAGTTCCAGAAACCGCATTTTCATACGTTTTCTGGAACTTGGTGGAGGAGGATGGATTCGGACCATCGAAGCCGAAGCAACAGATTTACAGTCTGCCCCCTTTGACCGCTCGGGAACTCCTCCATATACCGGCAATCACTTAGCCACTTGCCGGAGTTATGGAGCTGGCAATAGGACTCGAACCTACGACCTGCTGATTACAAATCAGCTGCTCTACCAACTGAGCTACGCCAGCGCATCGCGATTGACACTAGATTATTATAGGACTCTAAATAATAGTTGTCAAGAGAAAAAGCATATTTTTTTAAAAAAGAGGGCATATTTTGTTTGAATTTTTCCTTGCGGTTTTTATGTTTTAAAATTATAATAAACTTAATGAAAAATTTTGGTCGTTAGAAGAAAGGGGAAATACTCTATGAAAAAAGGAATCTCGATAGCTTCAATAGTGATCGGAATTATTACGGCTCTTTGTGGAGCTGCAACGATTGTTTTTGGTGCTTTGGGTTTATTTTCTTCTAAATATCGTGCTTGAAAAATTCCTTTATGCGCAAAATGAATCTTCATGGCATAGATTGGCATGGAGGTGCTTTTCTATGGAGATGAAAACGTATCATTGTATGGATCCGAAAGAGAATCCACAGCCTGTTTGGACTCATGCCCAAAGAGAGGCTATTAAAGAGCTGCAGGAAGATGCGGTGGCACGGTTTAAAGCAGATCCGGATTCATTCTTTCCCGATCCCACACAGGACAAAAAGCCCTGAGTGATGTTTACTTTACAAAAGCCGTTTTGATACCGAGAAAAGCTGTATCATGCGGCTTTTTATATTGGCCGTACTATTTTTGGGGCGGCGTTGATATTGGTACTAAGAATTGGCAAGGGAATGAATTTGATGCCTGATAAGATTGTTGCAAATTAGAATCGTTTGTGTCATACTGAAAAAAATTTTGGGAGGATCAAAATGGAAATTTCAAAAGGCAGATATCGCCATTTTAAAGGAAATGAGTACAGAGTACTCTGTTTGGCGCGCAATTCTGAAACATTGGAACAAATGGTGGTTTATCAGGCACTTTACGGAGAACATGAAGTTTGGGTGCGGCCCGCCTCTATGTGGAATGAAACGGTCAACAAAGATGGGAAAACGATCAAGCGTTTTACTTATCTTGGAAATGAATAATCTAGTTTCCTATCAGTTGATTCGTTCCAAACGACGTACGTTGGCGCTTTTGATCACACGAGAATGCAAAGTAATCGTTCGTGCTCCACAGAAATTGCCTCAGAAAGAGATTGACCGATTTTTGGAAGCCCATACAAAATGGCTTACATACCATCTTTTGCAGCAGCAACAGAAAGCAGAAGCTGAAGGAGAGATTTCTCCAGAAGAGAAAGCCAAATATATTCGGCAGGCAAATGAAATCCTTCCCCAAAGAATAGCTTTTTTTGCAGACGTCATGGGAGTTTTTCCGACGAAAGTTCGGATTACAGATGCAAAGGCACGTTTTGGGAGTTGCAGTGCAAAAAACAGCATCTGTTTTTCGTGGAGGCTGATGAGATATCCAAAAGAAGTGATCGATTATGTTGTCGTACATGAACTGGCGCATATTCGCTATAAAAATCATGGTGCTGAATTTTATCAACTGATTGCTTCTGTTCTTCCGGATTATCGAAAGCGCTGGGCACTTTTAAAAGAGCCTCCCGTAAAATAAAGGAATCTTTTTTAGAGGCAGAGTCTCCTTTTGGGGATTTTGTCTCTACTGTTATCTTTGAAAATTGAAATAAGAATCCGGGCAGAGTAAATTGTTTCACTCTGCCCGGATTCTTATGTACTCATTTCGCTATGCCCACTTTTGTGTTTCTACAGATACAGGAAGACTTTCTTTTGTCTTTGAATCTATTTGATGTTCAGCAGCGGCATTGACAATATCAGGATTCTGAAAAGTGGGAACCACTTTTTGAAATGCTTCTTTTACAACTTCGTTGCTTGCATCTTGTATTGCTTGCTTTAAAATACAAAGCTTTTCTTCCACCTGTGCTCGCGTAAGCGGTTTATCCCGTTCGATAAAGATACGATCATTTTCTGTTTTGACCATTTCTTCACTTTTGATCAGTAATTCTTCGTAAAGCTTTTCTCCGGGACGAAGACCAATTTCAACAATTTGAATATCTTGTCCAGGAATAAGGCCGGACAAGCGAATCATATTTTTAGCCAGGTCATAAATATGTACAGGCTTTCCCATATCGAGGACAAACAATTCTCCTTTTTTAGCCATTGCCCCTGCCTGCAGAACTAACTGGGCTGCTTCTGGAATGGTCATAAAATATCGAATAATACGCTTATCCGTAATTGTGACAGGCCCGCCCTGTGCAATCTCTTTTTCGAATAGAGGGATAACAGACCCGTTGGAACCCAATACATTTCCAAAACGTACAGCAACAAACTGAGTTTTGCTGTCATAACGGCTTTGAATAATCATTTCACATAAGCGTTTGGAAGCTCCCATAATGTTGGTAGGATTGACGGCTTTGTCGGTAGAAATCAGAACAAATTTTTCGACTTTGTATTTTTCGGCCATATTAACGGTGTTGTAGGTGCCAAATACATTATTCTTAATGGCTTCTACCGAATTTTGTTCCATTAACGGTACGTGTTTGTGGGCTGCTGCATGGATGACAACCTGTGGGCGTTCGGTAGAAAAGACTTGTTCCAGTCTGTCTATATCTCTAATAGAACCAATGATAACTTTCAATTTTAGAGAAGAAGCGTATTTTAAGAGCAGCTCTTGCTGTACATCATAAGCGTTATTTTCATAAATATCAAAGATAATTAGCTTTTTAGGCTGCATTTTTGCAATCTGACGGCATAATTCTGAGCCGATAGAACCGCCGCCGCCAGTGACAAGTATGACTTTTCCTTTGTAGTAGTTTTCTGAAGAGCTATTATCTAGCTGGATGCTTTCTCGAGAAAGCAGATCTTCAATTTTGATATCCCTGATAAAATTACGAATCCCTTGTTCCTTACGTTCACCGAAAGGATAATCGTAAAGTTTTACCTTACATCCAGTTTGACTGTAGAGATCATAAAGACGTTTTCGATTATCGCCATCCAGGTCCGGTAATGCAATTACCACTTCGTGAATTGGCATTTCTTGAATCCACTGTACGATATGCTCGTCCTCTGCATAAACCGGTAGGCCATTGAGTTTTTGCCCAATTTTATCTTTATCAAGATCAATAAAGCAGAGCGGCTTATAATGAGACTGTGGATTACGGATTAGTTCCTGTGCAAGGGTTGCTCCAATATTGCCAGCTCCTACAATTGCTATATTTATCTTATGACTTTGTTCGGCGGATGTATGCTGTGCAGCATTATGGCGGGCATATTGTGACTGATAGAACATACGCGCTGACAGAGAAATAAGACAGTTTAGAGAAACGACGCATAAATTCATCCTAAATCCTAAATCAAGATATGGAATCAATTGACCAATAAAAAGAATTTCCAATCCTGCAATGAAATCGGAAATAATCAGACGAAGATAAATACTGATGCCAGCGTATCTCCAGATATGATTGTAAATTTTAAAACAGATTCGAAAGCCGATAATACAAATAGCTAAAAAGAAAAAACGTGATATGCAAATTTGCAGTTCGAATTTTCCATTTAAAATTACCGAACTATTCATGAAACACAGCAAAATAACACTATAGGACACAGCCAGTATTAGTAAATCAAATCCGCATAGAACAGCTCTTCGTTTGGCCATGATTTTGTTTTCCTTCATTTTCCCTTTTGGCTCTCCCTTACTAATGGTAGTTCACAATAGAAAACTTACAAGATCTATTGCATATTTGTATTTTTCATCTATAGGCGGTTTGTTGTCTAGAGTATAACATTTCATGCTTTAGCAGTCAATCTTAGACAGAAACTAATTTTATTCGATTATTTTCGACATCTAAAATAAAACTTTAAAGTAAAGACTTTTTAAAGCTTTAAAATAATTTCATTACTTCAAAAATTGTTTCTTAAAAAGGGTCCTTATGTGTGGAATTTTTTAATCAGTCTTGATTGTTTTTATTGAATATGTTATGTTTATATAGTTAAAATTTAAGAGAAAATGAAATAGGAGTATACAAACAATGGAAGATCAAATTTCTCTCAATGATATATTTTTTGCCATTCGGAAGCAATGGAAAAAAATATTGTTGGCGACTATCGTAGGGGCGTTGGCTGCCTTTTTAATTTCTTCTTTTTTGATTCCAAAAAAGTATACCTCTTCAATTGAATTGTATGTGAATAACGGAACAAATACTTCCACTACAAATGCAATTAATCCAAATGACTTGACCGCATCTCAGAAACTGGTCGGTACCTATATTGTTATTTTAAAAAATCGGGATGTCTTGAGCCAAGTAGCTGCAAAAATCGGGAATATTTCTTATGAACAGTTGCAGTCGGATATTTCTATGAGTGCAGTAGACAATACGGAAGTTTTAAAAATTTCTGCCGAAGCGGAAAATCCACAGTTGTCTGTCAATATCTGTAAAGCAATGGCAGATACCGCACCGGATATTCTTAAGCGGGTTGTAAAGTCTGGTTCTGTCGAAGTAATTGGTTCTGCTTCTGTTCCAACAGAACCGTCTTCTCCTAATATCAAACGAAACACCCTGATAGGAGCTCTCGCTTTTTTAATTATCTCTATTTTTATATCAATTATGATGCTTATAAAGGATAACACTGTAAAGGGAGAAAAGGATATTCAGGAAAAGCTAAAAGTTCCTGTGTTGGGAGAAATCCCTGATTTAAATGCTGATAATAAGGGGGGATACCGCTATGGCTAAAAAACAGGAATCAAGACGTAGAAGTCGCTCCAGTACTTTGTTAAATAGTAAAACAGCTTTTTCAGTAGTAGAAGCATATAAGACTATTCGAGCAAATCTTATTTTTGCGACTTCAACTTCTCAGAAAAAAGCAGTTATTTTTACTAGTGCGGAACCTTCTGCGGGGAAATCAACTACCTGTATAAATTTGGGGATTACAACGGCGCAGCTTGGAGCACGTGTGGTGATCCTTGATGCCGATATGAGAAAACCGACTCTACACAAATTTGTGCGTCTTAGCAATACAAAGGGTCTTTCAAAATGTTTATGTGGACTTGAGAGCATGGAAGACAGTATGTATCGGGATGTATTCCAAAACTTGGATATCATTACTGCTGGACCGATCCCGCCGAATCCTTCGGAACTCCTTAGCTCGGAAAGTATGGTACGACTTTTGGATACTTTGTCTAAATCGTATGATTATATATTTGTAGATACACCGCCAATCAATGTGGTAGCGGATGGACTTATGTGTATTCGTTATGCAGCTGGTGCAGTTTTAGTTGCACGTCAGAAGCAGACTCGGTATGCTGAACTTCAAAAAGCGATTAATAGCATTCGGAATATTGATGGAAATCTGCTTGGAGTAGTCGTTACGAATGTTAATCAAAAAGACAAGCCTTATGCTTATTCTGAAGAATATAAATATGAATACAAAAACAAATAATTTATCTTTTGTGGATGTTCATACACATTGTCTTCCGGGGATGGACGATGGTGCCAAAGACTGCAATATGTCGATTCAGATGCTCCAGACCTTAAAAAAACAGGGAGTCAGAAAAGCCTTTTTAACTCCGCATTATTATCCGCAGAGAGAATCACTTTCTGATTTTTTACAGAGACGATCAGATTCTTATCGTATTCTCAGCTCATTTCAAGGAATGGCTGATAGTCCGGAAGCTTTTTTAGGGGCGGAGATTTATTTAATTCAGGGATTATGCGAAGTGGATTTGCGGCCGCTTTGCCTGGGAGACACAAGACTTCTTTTATTGGAACTTCCCAGGCAGCCCTATCATCCGTGGATCTTAGAAGAGTTACGCAATTTGACCTACGCACTTAACATTATTCCCGTGCTAGCGCATATTGAACGATATCAGGCATATTATCATTCGGAAGATTTTGAAGAGCTTTTATCTTTTGAAGATTTGATTTTGCAGTTTAATGCCGGTGCACTTCAAAGCCATGAAAATCGTCGATTTCTTTATTCACTTTCAGAAGAAGGCTATCCGATGCTGATCGGCAGTGATACCCATAATATGAGTACACGAATGCCTCCTTTTGATAAAGCACTGCCAGTGTTGACGAAAAAGCGCCATGGGCGGGAGTTGTTTGCAAATGTACAGGAAACATGGGCTAATTTGGAACTATAACATATAAAATGACAAAAAATTATTTAGGGGAGGGGCGTTTTATGAAAAAGTTACTTGCAATTTTTTGTGCAGGAATTATGATGGTTGCAATGGCAATTCCGGCTTTTGCTGCAACTACAAAAAATGATATTATTACGGAGATGAAGTCTGGAATCCAGATTGGTACCCAGACAAGACAGATCCCGGATCAGTATGTTAAATTGGCAGAAGATTTTCTCAATGCTAACAATTTGACGGATGCACAGCTTTCTACGGCACTTAGCGATCTGAAAGAAGCCAAAGAGACATGGGCAAGTACCGGTAAGGCATCCTTCAATGAGATTCCACCCGATATTCAGACAAAATTGGAAAATATGGCCACCGAAGCTGCCAAAAAGGTAGGTGCCACTCTTACTTTTGGTGGCAAAACCATTTCTGTTGTAGATAAAAATGGTAAGACTTACAGTACTTCTACACAGTCTAATCCCATTAAACAGACTGGTGCGGATTATACCGCTTTGACGGTAATTGTGCTTGCAATCCTTGGTTCTTTGGGAGTAATTGTTACAGTTTCTGCTAAGAATCATTTGGTAAAAGTGCACTAATTATTATGAAATACGAATTCCGAAAGAAATCCAGAAAAAGCAATGGGATAAAATTTGTTTTTTATCCCATTGCTTTCTTTGTGTTAACAGTTTTATTAATAGCCGTTGCATTTGGTCCTATTGTGATGCCGTATTTAAATATGATGGATTTGGCTTTTACCTCCAGTACTCCTCAATTTGATGAAAATGCCGCTAATATTTATCAAGGCTCCGTTCAGAATACGGGAGATACCTTAAAAAGCAGTGATATCAAATTTCCTTCTGCGGGAGAGACTTTTGGAGCGCTGCACATTTCGTCGGTGGGCATTGATGCACCCCTTATTTATGGAGACAATATCAAAAACATGGTTAATGGTGTGGAGGTTTATTCCGGAACCTATCTTCCCGGACAGGGGCACACCATTTTAATCGGTGGACACAATAATACTTATTTTCTTCCACTTCCGAATGTCAATGTTGGAGATCAGGTAGAACTCTGCACGAATTATGGGACTTATCTTTATGAGATTACCGGTTCGCAGACAGCTCGGTATGATGATACGACCGCTTATGATCTGAAAAAGCAGGAAGAGAATCTGATTCTTTATACCTGTCACAATATAGCAGGGATCGGTGCGACTCCCTATCGTGTATTTGTTTATGCCAAATATGTTTCCGGGCCTGAGATTCTATCATAAAAGGGGAGAAAAGATGGAATGTCGATAAAATCAAATGCAGATCAAAAGCCGATGATGAAACATATCATTTCATTGATCTTATCCTTTTTTTTGAGCCTTTTTCTCTTTTTGCTTTCCTGTGCGGTTCTCTTTCAGCTGACGGTTTTTTCTGCGCCTTTTCTGAAAGAACAGATTATCAAAAGCAATACAGCTTCTTATTTGGCACAGGATTTGAAGGAAATGTTCATATCTTATGGGATCAGCAGCGGTTTTGATGAAGCATTTTTTAATTCAGCATTAGATGAAAATGAGATTCAGTCAGATCTTTTTGGGGAAGTGGACCACTTATATGACCCTTCTGTCCCAGAAACCAATTTTGACAGCTTTCAAAATCAGATGTATCAAAAGCTGATGGAAAACGTAAAAGAGCGGAATATTGAAGTGACGGACACAGCTAATGGGGCTTTGCAGTATCTTGCGCAGGTTTGCCGTGAAAGCTATCAGGAGACGATTCATATTCCATTATCTTCTCATGCTTCCAGTATGCTGCAATTTTTAAAGGAACCAATCTTAATAGCAACCATTGGACTGGCCGCTTTAGCGCTTTTTGTGATCGTATTTCTTTACTTCCTTCGGCATAAACGTTCTTTTTGCCGCTATTGTATTTATGCTTGTTCCGGTGCTGCTTTAACACTGTTTGTCCCGTGGGCTGTTGTTGTTTTGGGGGGCAGAATCGAAAAGATTGCGATTACTCAAAAAGCACTTTATGCACTGATCACAACTTATGTTCATCAGGTGCTTTCTTTTCTCCTCATAACGATAGGAATCCTTGTATTGATGGTCGTTGTTTTCTTAATCGTTTATTTCGTGCTGGAGAAAAAGGATTGCCAGAGAATGTTTGGCAACCCTTCTATAAAATTATTCTGAATTTTTGAGGATAAGCATATCAGAATTAAAAATTGATTTTTAACTCCCCATTTAAAGCACATAGCAATTCATGCGGTACTTTGAATGGAGAGTTTTTATAGATGTAGAGCAATTAAAATATTTTGTAAAATTTTTTTAAAAGAAAAATGTTTTTCATTTAACATTCTCGGAAAGTATGTTACAGTATTAATGTTCACGTTTTAACAAAGGTTGTGGAAAGAAAAATTTTTAAGAAGTGATAATTTATGAGCCGATTGTATATTAAGACGCAAAGCGAAGCTCAGGCCGTTGTAGAACAGCTTTACCGAAGTGTGGAGCAGCGGATCGCGGCAAGCCCTCCGGGGCTGTGCCCAATTGATATGGCGCTGAATTTTTTAAACTTATGTCATGCGCAGACATGCGGAAAATGTGTTCCATGCCGTATTGGATTGGGGCAGCTGTCTGAAATGCTGCAGCGGGTGCTTGATGGAGAAGCTTCCATGCATATTCTGCATCAAATTCATGTGACCGCACAGGTCATTGTGGATACGGCAGACTGTGCGATCGGTGTAAATGCAGCACAGCTTGTTCTTCAGGGATTGCAGGGATTTCGGGATGATTACGAAGAACATATTCTTCATCACCGCTGCCTGGGAGCTCTACATACGCCGGTTCCTTGTGTTGCGCTTTGCCCAGCGGGAGTCGATATTCCCGGGTATATTTCTCTGATTAACAGCGGACGCTGCGATGATGCGATCCGCCTGATTCGAAAAGATAATCCAATGCCGCTTGCCTGCGGATATATCTGCGATCACCCCTGCGAAGCGCGCTGTCGCCGAAGCATGGTAGATGACCCAATCAATATCCGTGGCCTTAAACGCTATGCTGCCGATCATGCGGGAGAAGTACCGCAGCCTAAATGCGCACCATCTACCGGCAAAAAGATCGCAGTTGTAGGCGGAGGACCGGGAGGATTGTCGGCGGCCTATTATCTTGCACTGATGGGTCATAAGGTTACGGTCTATGAACATCATCGGCAGCTAGGCGGGATGATGTGGTATGGAATTCCGGATTACCGGTTGCCGAGAGAAAAGCTGGATGCAGAAATTCGTTCGATTTTGACCTTGGGAATTGAAGTAAAAACAGAGATCAATGTAGGAACAGATATTACATTTAGTAAATTAAAGCAAGACTATGATTGTTTGTATCTTTCGATTGGAGCCAACAGCGATAAAAAGCTGGGGATTGAAGGGGAAGATGACTGTCATGGCGTTGTTTCGGCTGTGGAACTTTTAAAGCATATCGGGGATAACGAGATGCCCGATTTTACAGACCAAAGAATTGTTGTTGTAGGCGGCGGAAACGTTGCAATGGACGTGACGCGCAGTGCCATACGGCTTGGCGCAAAAAAGGTGACTTGTGTGTATCGACGCCGTCAGGAAGATATGACAGCACAAAAAGAAGAGATTGTCGGAGCAATTGCAGAAGGAGCCGAAGTTCAGACTTTGCAGGTTCCTATTCGGATTGAAGCAAATGAAAAGGGCAATGTGGCGGCACTTTGGACCCAGCCGCAGATTATTGGAGAAAAAGATTCCCGCGGACGTCCACGCCCTAAAACAGCAGATGTCCCACAGAAACGGATCGCTGCAGATATTGTTGTAGTGGCAATCGGTCAGGGAATCGAGACGGCTGGATTTGAGCAAACCGGCATTAAAATTCAGCGCAGCGGTACCTTGCTTGCAAATTCGAATACGGAGATGCCTGAGATGGAGGGCGTCTTTGCCGGAGGGGACTGTGTAACCGGTCCGGCTACTGTCATTCAGGCGATTGCAGCCGGAAAGGTAGCAGCTGCCAATATTGATGAATATTTGGGGTTCCATCATGAAATTAAGGCCGAGGTCGAAGTGCCGACTCCGCGGTTTTATGACATGCAGCCGCGAGGGCGCATCGATGTTACGATGCGGGAGGCTTCAGAGCGAAAATGCGACTTTGAATGTATTGAATGCGGCATGACGGATGAAGAAGCCAAGCAGGAATCATCTCGCTGCCTGCGGTGTGATCACTTTGGATATGGAAACTTTAAGGGAGGTCGTGAAAAACAATGGTAAATGCAACAATAGACGGCCTTTCTGTCTGTGTAGAAAACGGAACTTCAATTTTGGACGCAGCAAAAAGTGTTGGAATTTTGATTCCGCATTTGTGCTATTTAAAAGAGATCAATGAAATTGCAGCTTGTCGTGTCTGTGTTGTGGAAGTGGATGGGACAGACCGCCTTGTGCCGGCCTGCAATAATGAATTGCTCGAGGGTATGGTGGTTCGCACGAATTCACCTCGTGTTCGGCAGGCTCGGCGTACTAATCTGCGGCTGATCCTTTCGCAGCATGATACAAGTTGTACCACCTGTATCCGTAATGGAAACTGTATGCTGCAAAAGCTTTCCAATGATCTCAATATTCATTATCAGCCATATCGAGTTCGTATGGAACGCACGGAGATCGATATGGATGTGCCTTTGATTCGAGAGGCCAGTAAGTGCATTAAATGTATGCGGTGTATCCAAATCTGTGATAAAGTACAGAATATGAAGATTTGGGATGTGGCTGGAACCGGATCCAGAACAACGGTTGACGTTTCTTATAACCGGAAATTAAAGGATACCGACTGTACTTATTGTGGACAGTGTGTGACCCATTGTCCTACTGGGGCACTGACGGCCAGAGATGATACAAATGAAGTGTTTCACGCTTTGGCAGATCCGGAAATTACAACGGTGGTGCAGGTTGCGCCTGCTGTTCGGGTGGCGTGGGCGGAAGCGTTTCAGCTTTCACCGGAGTTTGCAACGATTGGCCGCTTGGTGTCAGCTTTGCGGCATGTGGGCTTTGACTATGTTTTTGATACCGATTTTTCCGCTGATTTGACGATTGTAGAGGAAAGCCATGAGCTTGCTAAAAAATTGACCCACCGCAATCAATATCGTTGGCCGATGTTTACTTCCTGCTGTCCGGCGTGGGTACGGTTCTTAAAATCGCAGTATCCTTCTTATGTAGATTGCCTTTCTACAGCAAAATCTCCGCAGCAGATGTTTGGATCGGTCGTGAAGAGCTATTTTGCAGAGCAGAAGGGAATTGACCCCAAAAAGCTGTTTGTAGTTTCTATCATGCCCTGTATTGCCAAAAAACAAGAATGTGAATTGCCGACCATGAAGGATGCTCACGGAGTGCCATCGGTAGATGCTGTACTTACAACCCGTGAAATCTGTCGTGTTTTTCACAGTGAACATATTGTACCGGTTAATTTAAAGGAAGAATCCTTTGATTCTCCGTTGGGTACCAGTACTGGAGCCGGTGTGATCTTTGGTGCTACCGGAGGTGTAATGGTTGCCGCGCTGCGTTCAGCGTATTGCTTTTTGACTGGGTCTAAGCCGGATCCGGATGCTTTTCAGCTTGTTCAAAAAACGCACCCGTGGAAGGAAGGAACGTTTTCCATTCCGAAAATCGGAAAAGTTCATGTGGCAGCGGTAAGCGGCCTTTCTAATACACGCAGACTGATGGAAGCAATCGATAAAGGTGATGTTTCCTATGACTTTGTAGAAGTGATGGCTTGTCCGGGAGGCTGTGCCGGAGGCGGTGGACAGCCGATTCATGAAGGGATGGAATTGGCGAAAAAGCGTGGAGAGTGTCTCTGGCAGATTGATTCTGCGATGCCGCTTCGCTTTTCCCACGAGAATCCGGAAGTCCAAATTTTGTATCGAAAATATTTGGGACAACCGCTTAAGGGAAAAGCGCATGATCTTTTACATACCGATCATAATGCGTGGGAAATGCCGTCGCAGATTTTAAAAGAAAACGAACAGAAATCAAAAGAATATTAAAAAGAAGCCTGCAAATTGGTTCTCATGAATCAATCTGCAGGCTTCTTTTATGAAAAAGCGGAAAAGTTTTCAGAGGTAAGGCTGTCAACCAGTGCACGCATTTCATTTTTGGAATCGATCGTGTGCGTTTTTTGAAGAATAGCTTCTTTTTCCTCTTTAGATAAGGATTCAAACTTTTGCATGGCTGCTTCATTTTGTGCCAATGCCATACCGAATCCCAAAGGCAGTTCCATGTCTTTCAAAGCAATCACCTCTTTTTCAGTATGGACAAATCGAAAATTAACATACAGAAAAAGGGAAAAATAATGGATTCGCTTATTATTTTTGTAAGGCTGCTTTTGCCTTTTTTTCACGTTGTATTTTTAATAGATCAACGCCTTCTAGCTTCAGCAGCTTTTGTTTTTTATCAATCCCGCCTGCATAGCCGGTGAGGTTTCCATTTGTACCGATAACCCGATGGCATGGAATGATGATTGAAATCGGATTATGTCCGACCGCACCGCCGACTGCCTGTGCAGACATCTTTTCTTTTTTTAGGATAACTGCTGCTTCTTTGGCCACCTCTCCGTATGTCATGACTTGACCGTATGGAATAGAGCATAAGATTTTCCAGATCGTCTGGCGAAATTTGCTGCCGGAAGGAGAGAGAGATAGTTCAGAGATAGAAGGTCTTTCCCCTGCAAAATATCGATCCAGCCAAAGTTTCGTCATGGATAAGATGGGTAGATTTTCTTGTTCGATTGGAGGATCTGACAAGGTACTTTTAAAATATTTTTGCCCTTCGATCCATAGCCCTACTAGAGATTGGTCGGTTGCGACTAGAGATAGAAAACCCACGGGTGAGGAATAATGTGATAAATAGTACATGGTTTTGTCCACCTGCCATTCTAAAAGACTGATTGATTGTTTCGTGTGACCAAAATAAAGACAGCGTCAAAGCTTGTTTTTTTCTAAATCTGCTTTTATTGTACTCGTAGAATTATTTTCTGACAAGTGCAAATTCACTTAATAACAAAAATTATGTGCATAATTTTTGTTTAGTACTTGCATTTTATTGAGATATAACTATAATACAATTAGATACGAAAAATAATGTAATAGAACGATATATTAAAAGGGAAAATTCGAAAGAAAGGGGCCGATTGAATGAGTGAAATTTCTCTGAAAGACATCGAGACGTATGGGGAAAACGGTTACGACATGTACCGGGTGCCGGGGATGGTAGTGCTTAGCAACGATGACGTTTTGCTGTACTATGAAGCGCGCGCTGCTGCGTCGGATCAGCGAAGATTGCTCTTGCGGCGAAGCTGTAACAAAGGCAAAAGTTTTGGCGAACCTTCCGCTTTAAAAAAAGAAAAGGACGGAGTTATGGTACATAATCCTCTGATGATTTCAGGAACAGGAAAGGAGGTCTATTTTTTCTGGAATGAGGATTATAAACGATTGTATTTTCAGAAAAGCAAAGATTATGGGGAAAACTGGCTGCCTCAAGTGGAACTGACAAGTGTTGTGGAAGGCTGGAGAAAAGATTGGCCATTAACATTGTTTGCAGTTGCACCAGGGCACGGCCTTCAAATGAAAAATGGGATTTTGGTGCTCCCGTTGTGGCTCAGCTGTGGAATCAATGCCCATAATCCAGCCTGCTTTGCTTCTCTTTATAGTAAAGATCACGGGGATACATGGAAAAGGAGTAACTTAGTTCTTTCCAATGATGATGTTCTTGACCCTACGGAGGGAGAAGTTGCGGAGCTTTCAGACGGTAGTTTGTTGGCGACTTTGCGTCATGGAGCTCCGGAAACTCGTCTCAGGGCTTTTGTAAGGGGAACTCCGGAACATTGGGGGAATGCTTATCTGGATCCTTCTTTGCCGGATCCGATTTGTGCCGGAAGCATTATATCTTTGCCCGACCAAACCTTGCTTTTTTCAAACTGTGCATGGAAAGATGAAGCATACCTTTTACAGTATCGTGCAGGCGGAACATTGCATTGGAGCAAGAACGCGCGGCAGAATCTGACTTTGCGGAGAAGCATGGATGATGGAAAAACATGGAGTAAAGGAATTCAGCTTTTAAAGCAGGGAGGATATTCGGATTTGGGATGCAGCGTAGACGGGGACTTTCTTTACTGCTTCTTTGAACGTGGTTGGATAGGCGGTGACTGTATTTATAATAAGCATTTGACTTTTGCTCAAATCAAAAAAGAAGTTTTCTGAATCATTTAAATTTTTATTATTGTTAATAAAGAAAGTAATTGACCAGATACTATTGACAAATATCCAGCAGTAAGATATATTACAAATTGAGTTGTACTATAACGTTACATTATAAAGCGCAATTAACAAACGATATAGTATGACTAAAAAGTATTAACGAGGTGAAAATCCATGGGTTATATGATTGGTGTCGATGTGGGCGGCACTTTTACAGACTTTTCGGTTTTCAATCAGGAAACTGGAGAACTGTTCCATTACAAAGACAGTTCCACACCGGCGGATCCTTCCCGAGCAATCGTAAAAGGAGTTCAGGATGTACTGAAGATTAAGAAGGCAAAAGCTGATGAAGTCGTTTATTTGGCGCATGGCACAACAGTCGGGACGAATGCCCTGATTGAGAAAAAAGGCGCACGTATGGGACTAATTACAACCAAAGGATTTAAAGATCTGATGGAAATCGGAACCCAGCGTCGTCCGTCTCTTTATGATTTGCAGGCACAAAAGCCGGTGCAGCTCATTCCTTCAGGCTTAAATTGTACGGTTCCGGAACGAATCCTTTTTAACGGTGAGGTAGAGACTCCTTTGGATGAGGAGGAAACCAGAAAAGTAATTCGGTATCTGAAATCTAAAAAAGTTTCCAGCATTGCAGTCTGCACACTCTTCAGCTTTATTAATCCAAAGCATGAAGAGCGGATCAAAGAATTGATTGCAGAGGAATTTCCGGAAGCGTATGTTACGATTTCCAGTGAACTGACACCGGAATTCCGGGAATATAGCCGCATGAGTACAACCGTTCTTAATAGCTATCTTGGACCGGTCATGAAAGAGTATGTGCATAATTTCCGCGAATCGATTCGTGACCTTGGGGTAGAAGTGGAACCGTATATTACGCAGTCTAATGGTTCAATTATTTCGATTAAAGAAACAATCGACTGCCCCATTAAATGTGCAGTTTCCGGACCTTCTGCAGGAGCGGTTGCTGCTTCTTATATCGGTAAACAATGTAATGCCGATAAGGTCATTACATTTGATATGGGCGGAACCAGTGCAGATATTTCTCTGATAGAAAATTATACGCCGCAGGTTTCCAATGAGCGTGATGTAGAAGGATATCCATGCCGGATTCCAATGATCAATATCATTACAATCGGAGCAGGCGGCGGTTCTATTGCAAAAATCGATGAAGGCGGCGCACTGAAGGTTGGCCCACGTTCAGCCGGTGCAACGCCCGGACCTGCCTGTTATGAGCGCGGCGGAGAAGATCCCTGCGTAACAGATGCCAATATTGTTCTTGGAAAATTAAATCAGAAAAAGATTCTCGGTGGCAGAATGGATGTCAATTTGAAGTTGGCAGAAGAAGCCATCCAGAAAAAGATTTGTGATCGAAGCGATCTGAGCATACCGGAAGCGGCAAACGGAATTATTACCGTTGTCAATTCCAACATGGTGCGTGCGGTGCGCAGCGTATCGGTCGAAAAAGGATACGATGTGCGTGAATTCAGCCTGATGGCATTTGGCGGAGCGGGACCGTTACACGCCTGCGAAGTTGCCAAAGACCTCGGAATTCATACCGTTATCATTCCGCCGCATCCGGGTACTTTTTGCAGCTTGGGACTGCTTCTTGCAGATACCAAATTTGATATGAGCCGGACCATGATCGTAGATGGTGTTGCTGAAAATCTTGCTGTAGTAAATGAACAGTTCCAGAGTATGATCCAGCAGGGAACCGAGTCTCTGGACCGTGAAGAGGTACCGCAGGATCGCCGCAGATTTGAATTTTCCATTGATATGCGTTATCAGCGCCAGAATTTTGAAATTAATATTCCGGTAAGCAGCGGCAAGATCAGTAAAAAAGAGATGGAAAAGGCAATCCGTGATTTCCATGCAGAACATAAGCGCAGCTACGGATACTGCAATGAAAAAGCAGCAGTACAGTTTGTCAGCTATCGTGTATCCGCAATCGGAATCATTGATAAGCCGGAAATGAAGCCTGCTCCGCTTACCCCGGATGCTCCTCTGCCAAAACCGATTGAAACCCGTAAAGTATTGTTCCAAGGGAAAAACGAATATGTAAAGACTCCGGTTTACCAGCGCTTTGACTTTGTACCCGGACAAACACTTTGCGGTCCGTGCATTTTGGAACAGATGGATACAACGCTTGTGGTTCCCAAAAACTGGACTCTTCATGTGGATGGATATGAAAACTTGTTGATTAAAGATAATGAGGTGAACTGAAATGGCGGGAAAGAAAGCAGATACCGTTACGGTAGAAGTGGTACGAAACCTTTTAATGAGTATTGCTGAAGAGACTTATGGAATCATTATTCGCAGTGCTTATTCGACGAATATGAAAGAGCGCCATGACGTTTGCACTGCTGTAATCGATCCAGATGGAAACAGTGTGGCACAGGTGGAAAGCTTGGCGGCTCTTCTCGGTTCTATGCTGAGTGTTGTACCGAATATTTATGAAAAATTCGGCAAGGAGAATGTAAAGCCCGGCGATATGTTTATTGCCAATGACCCCTATCATGGCGGCGGCAATCATCTGCCGGATATTGTGATTGCAGCGCCTGCCTTTTCCGGCGAAAAATTGATTGGCTGGATCGCAAATATTGCCCACCATTCCGATATCGGCGGAAAAGTACCTGGTTCCACTTCGGGGGATGCGGACAGTATCTTCCAGGAAGGAATCCGTATTCCTGTCATTCGGATTCGCGAGGGCGGAGAACTGATTCCCAGTGTGATGGACATGCTTCTGGATAATACCCGTGTGCCGCAGGAACGTTATGGAGATCTCACGGCACAGATGTCGGCAAACTTGATCGGAATCCAGAGAATTGAAGAAGCGTATGAACATTATCATGACACGCTGATTGACTGTATGGAGGAACTGATTCGGTATTCAGAACGCCGTGTGCGTGCAGTTGTCAAAAAGCTGCCCGACGGGACTTATCCCTATATCGACTATGTCGACGGCTGCGGCGATAAATATCCGGATCCTCTGCCGATCTCTGTGGCGGTGACCATTAAGGGAGATCATCTGATCTTTGACTTTACCGGAACTGCAGATCAGATTGAGGCACCAATCAACGTACCTTATCCCTGTACAAAAGCGGCTGTGTTTTTTGCAGTAAAAGCCCTCATGGGCAGTGATATTCCTGCCAATGAGGGAATTAATCGCGCCATTCAGATCATTGCACCGAAAGGCTGCATTGTTAATCCAAATGAGCCTGCACCAATCGGAGCACAGATTGACTGCAGCCAGCGTATTCCGGATGCAATTTTTGGAGCACTCGCACCGGTGTTCCCGGATACCGTTGTAACAGCAGGAAATGGTGCCTGCACAACAACGATCCTTTCCGGAAATGGAGAAATCGGTACCGATAACGTCTTTATTTTCCATGAGGTAATTGCCGGCGGCGGCGGAGCATCGCGTCATTATGATGGCCTCTCCGGGGTACAAGTGAACATGACGAATACCTCTAATATGCCGATCGAAGCAACAGAAATGGAATTCACAAAGATTCTTGCCCGAAAATATGAACTTAAAAAAGATTCCGGAGGCGCTGGAGAAATGCGCGGCGGCTGCGGAATCGAAAGAGAGCTGGAAATTCTGCAGGATCATGTTTTATATACTGGCCTTGGCGATCGTCATAAGTTCCATCCGTGGGGATTAGAGGGAGGCCTCGAAGGAGGCACCGGAGGTTTCTATCATGTTGAAACGGACGGTAAGATCACGAAGATGGGGCATAAGACAACCAGTAAGCCGATGAAAAAGGGCGATGTGATCCGTGTAATTACGCCGGGAGCCGGCGGATACGGAGATCCTAAAAAACGGCCGGTAGAAAAAGTCTTACAAGATGTTGTCGAGCAGAAAGTATCAGTTGAAAAAGCAAAAGAACTGTATGGTGTTGTTATTTTGGAAACTTCGGACGGAGACTACCATGTTGACGAAAAAGCGACTGCAGCACTGCGCTGATTACAACTTAATAGGAAAGGAAGATTTTATATGATCAAAGGAATGCAGGAAGTTACCGATGTTATGGAACAGGTAAAAGCTCAGTTCGAAAAAGTGAATGGTGGGCTTAAGTATGTGGTCTTTGTAGCCTGTGGTGGTTCTCTGGCTTCTTCTTACCCGGCACGTTATCTTCTGAATGCTGAGAGCAAGAATCTCAGTGTATTTGGATATAACAGCAATGAGTTTGTTCATGCAACGCCGAAATGCGTTGGAAAAAACAGCTTGGTGATCTGCACATCCACAAAAGCAACAGCAGAGACAGTAGAAGCTGTCAAAACAGCAAAAAATCTGGGTGCTGTTACGATTGGACTTACCGGTTATGCCGATAGTCTGACAGCTAAGACTGCCCAGTATTATATTACCTATTATCATGCAGACGAGTGGTATGAAGATGCTTCTCTGGTCCATTACAACAGCCAAGGAACAGCTCTTAAGGTCGCGTTTTGGCTTTTAAAAGAGTATGACCACTATCAGAATTATGAGAAAGCTTTGGAAGGTTTTGAAAAACTTCCGGCAATCTATGCTGCTGCACATGAGACAATGAAACCGATCTCAGTACAGTTTGGAATGCGGTATAAAGATGACACTGTATTTAATGTTTTAGGTAGCGGTGTCGCATGGGAAGCTGTTTATTCTGATGCATTCTGCTTTTTCCAGGAAATGCAGACGGTACATTGTGTTCCGATCCATTCTGGAGAGTATTTTCATGGTGCATTTGAAACAACCGATGCAAGTCTGGCAGTTTTGCTCCTAAAGAGCGTAGGACGTACCAGATACTTGGATGAACGGGCAGAGCGCTTCCTTGATCAGTTTGGCGGACATCATTTTGTGGTTGATGCAAAAGAATTGGGACTTGATCAGCTTGACGCTTCTGTTGCGGAATACTTTAATTCTTTGCTTTTGCACCCAATCAGCAAGCAGTTAATTGCTGCAATGGGAGAAGTGCGGATGCATCCCATGACTTATCGCAGATATATGTGGAAATTTGATTATTAATGAGATGAAATTATCTTTTTAGTGTTTGATTTTTTAAAGCAGGATTCGCCTCTTTTCCTTTGGGCGGACCTGCTTTTTTGAAAAAAATAAATATATGGGATGTTGTGATTTCATATAAAACATATTATAATGATTAGCAGTGGTAGTTATATTCATATAATTTAAAAACTAGATAAAAAGGAAAGAAATATTATGGAATTAAATTATGAAAGCATTGTGCCGCTGTATGAACAGATCATGGAGAGCATCAAGCAGGAAATGCATAGTGGAAATTTGGCTCCGCATCAAAAACTGCCAACAGAAGATGAGCTGAGTACGCAGTATGGTGTAAGCCGAATTACGATCAGAAGAGCAATCGCAGAGTTGGTTAAGCAGGGCCTTGTTGAAAAAAAGCAGGGTAAAGGGACTTTTGTTGCTGCGCCAAAATTACGAAAAGCATTTAACCGCCCTGGAATGAGCTTTACAGAAATTTGTGCTGCAAACGGGATGAAAGCGAGTGCGAAGATTCTCTTTTCCGGAGTGGAAATTCCTCAAAATGAACAGGTAGTCAAATGGTTAGGGCTGAAACCGGGGGTTCAGGCAGTCAGAATTTTGCGCCTTCGCTATGCAGATGGTCGCCCGCTGGTGATTGAGGATAATTATTTTTCTATGGAATATGCTTATTTGCTGGCGGTTGACCTAGAGCATAATTCTCTGTATCACTATCTTCGTGAGAAAAAAGGGATTGAAATTATTCCAGGTGAAGTGATTCTTCGTTTAGTCCGCGCCGATTCTAAAACGGCAAAATTGTTGGAAGTAAGCCGTGGAACCCCGATGCTCCAGATTGACAGCTGTACTCGAAAGGGAGATGGGGATGTTTTGCATACCTGTCATCAGGTAGGGTACGGTGAAGATTTCGATTTTATTGTGCGCTGAAAAGATTATTATTTTTGTTATCATTATTTGAGATCAATTTTATGCCATTGGATTTTTTATTTATCTTAGAAAATTCAATGGCTTTTTTAAACTCTTTAAAAAGTTTTAAGGCCTTCCATTTTTAAATTATGAATTTTATAATCATAAAAAGTTCAAAATGAATTGATTTTTGCTGTTTCAACTTGGAAAAGTAATAAAAAAAGGTTCAAGTTTTTGTGAACATTTAAAAAACAATGGATGATTTGGATATTAATTAATTTTGTTAAAAAATTACCAAAAGATTGATAAAATAAAATGAATACTAAATATTATGCGAGTAATAATTGACTTTTAAAAAAAAATGGTGTATATAATGATATATAAGATGTTATATTGGAACAATATAAAAGCAGGGCCGATTGATATCTTAACATTGAAATAATTAAAGTGGGAAAATGCAGGATTATAATTTTCAATTTTCTAGTACTGCGGAGGATAACGGATATGATTAGAACAATTGGAATCGGAGATAATGTCTGTGATAAATACCGGCACTTGTCGAAAATGTTTCCAGGAGGGCAGGCACTCAACTTTTCTGTTTACTGTCGAATGGAGAAACAGCAAAGTGCTTATCTGGGCGTTTTCGGGAACGATGCGGCAGCTGCGCATGTAAAACATGTTTTAGATTTGTTGGGGGTAGATCGCTCTCATTGCAGAGAATATCCGGAAGAAAATGGTTTTGCAATGGTTGATCTAAAAAATGGAGATCGGGTTTTTATCACAAGCAATAAAGGCGGTGCTTTAAGAAATCACCCGTTGGTACTCTCTCAGGAAGACCTTCAGTATCTCAATGAATTTGATGTTATGCACACCAGCAATAACAGTTATATTCTTGAAGAGCTGCCCAAATTGCAGAAGCTGAATGGGATTTTATCTTATGATTTTTCCGGTTCGTGGAAAGATGAGGAACAGACTCAAAAAATTTGTCCTTATCTGGATGCGGCATTTCTTTCTTGTTCTTCCTTATCAAAAGAAGAAGTGCAAGACCTGCAAATGAAGATGCATGGTTGGGGCTGTAAATTGATTACTGTGACCCGTGGGGAGAAAGGTGCCATCCTTTATGATGGAAACCGCTTTTATGAAAACATTCCGCATTTAGTGAAAGCAGTTGATACCCTTGGCGCCGGCGATTCTTTTGCAACGGGAGTCCTTCTGGTTTATGGGGAAAGCAGAAAAGAAGGGCTTTTGCAGAAAGATTCAGAAGCTTATCGTGGAATGATAAAACAGGCAATGGAAAAAGGTGCAGAGCTGTCTGCAAAAACATGTATGACCTATGGTGCTTTCGGATATGGAACAAAAATGGTTCCGTAATTTAGATATTTTTATCTTCTATATCACTGGAGAAAGAAGGCGATTCGCTTGGAGAAAGAGTTATTGCAGGTAAAGGACTTGCAGATGGTATTTGAAAATAAAAAAAGGTCCTTTACAGCAGTAGACAATCTGAGCTTTTCTATACAACGTGGTAAAACGCTTGGAATTGTAGGAGAAAGCGGCAGTGGAAAAACGATGACTTCCCTTTCTGTAATGGGATTATTGCCTAACCAGGGAAGAGTCAGCGCAGGAGAGATCATTTTTGAGGGAAAAGATCTTAGAAAATGCTCGGAAGCCGAAATGAATAAAATCCGCGGTTCCGAAATGTCCATGATTTTTCAGGATTCCATGATGAGTCTTGATCAGGTATATACAGTGGGATACCAAATTTCTGAAGCAATTTTGGCACATGAAAAAGTGAGCCGGCAGGAAGCGAAAGATAGAGCCCTCTCATTGATCGGAGCGGTCGGAATTCCACACCCGGATCGAGTTTATGATTCCTATCCATTTGAACTTTCCGGAGGCATGTGCCAGCGGATTATGATTGCAATTGCACTCAGCTGTAATCCAAAACTCCTTTTTGCAGATGAACCTACTACTGCACTCGATGTTACTGTACAGGCACAGATTTTGGATTTGCTCAAAGATATGCAAAAAAAATATGAGATGGGGATTGTACTGATTACACATGATTTAGGTGTTGTTTCAGAAATTGCAGATAACGTGATTGTGCTTTATGCCGGTCAATCCATGGAGATCGGTTCTACAGAAGTCATTATGCATAACCCCAGTCACCCTTATACTTCCGGCCTTATGAAGGCAATTCCAAAGGTCGGGGAAAAGAAGGATATGCTTTACAGTATCGACGGAATGGTACCGGATATTCGACATATGCCCAAAGGCTGCCGCTTTTGTACCAGATGCCCATTGGCAGATGATCGGTGCAGAGAGGAACAGCCTCAAATGCGGGAGATCGAACCCGGACATTTTGCACGGTGCCATAAAGCGGTTCCGCAGGCGAAAGGTGGGTGTTAAAGTTGAGTGAGGATTTATTAAAAGTATGTCATGTCAACAAAACCTTTCCAATCAAGGGCGGAATGTTTTCCAAATCTAAAGGCGTTGTACATGCAGTTGACGATGTATCCTTTACGATCCACAAAGGAGAAACTTTTGGACTCGTTGGCGAATCTGGTTGCGGAAAAAGCACGCTTTCCCGCACAATTCTTCAGCTGATCCCGGCAGACAGCGGCGAAGTGATCTTTGACGGAAAGGATTTGAGAAAACTTTCTAAAAATGATCTTCGTAAAGAGCGTCAGTACATGAGAATGATTTTTCAAAAACCATTCGATTCTTTAAATCCCCGGCAGACAGTGCGGGATATTATAGGAACACCAATTCGGATTCATGAAAGATGCAGTGCAGAAGAAAGAGAAAAACAAATTCTGCAGTTGATGGAAAGAGTTGGACTGCCGTCAGCCTATATTGATCGGTATCCCCATGAATTTTCCGGTGGACAAAGACAGCGTATTGGAATTGCTCGTGCGCTGGCGATGCAGCCCAAGCTGATCGTTTGTGATGAACCGGTATCGGCGTTGGATGTTTCAATTCAGGCACAGATTTTGAATCTCTTGAAAACGCTACAAAAAGAAGATAAATTAACTTATCTTTTTATTTCTCATAATCTTTCAGTTGTCAACCATATGTCCGACCGGATTGCGGTCATGTATCTTGGTTCTATTATGGAAATGGCAGGGGCAACGGAACTTTATCATAACCCGTTGCATCCCTATACGCAGGCACTCCTTTCTGCGATTCCGGATCCTTCCGTGCCGGATAAGCCGAATCGGATTATTCTAGAGGGAGATATTCCAAGCCCAATCAATGTGCCCCAAGGCTGCCGCTTCTGTACGCGCTGTTGGAAAGCAACGGATCGCTGCAGCAAAGAGCGTCCTCCCTTTTATCATTTAAAAGACGGACATGCAGTTGCCTGCTTTTTATATGAAAAGGAGGGAGATGTACAGTGAAAAGCTTTATTCTTAGACGAATTGGAACGGCAATTATCATGCTTTTTGCAGTCATGACAATTGTATTTATCCTGGTACATATGATGCCAGGTGATCCGGTCTTGCAGATGCTTGGAACTGATACGAACCCAGATCCTGTTGCAGTAGAGTCGTTACGTTCTCAGTTAGGACTCGATAAGCCAATTTTGCAGCAGTATGGAACCTGGATCCTTGGAGCGTTACAGGGAAACCTCGGACAATCCTACAGCGAAAAGATTCCGGTTATGGCTTCTATTGGAACCCGGCTTCCCCGTACGTTGGAACTTGCATTTGTTGCAATGATTTTAGCTTGTATCATCGGCTTGCCGCTGGGCGTACTTTCCGCCCAAAAGAGAGGTAAGATTTCAGATTTGGTTATGACGACCGGCGCTTCTCTGGGAACTTCTATTCCGGTTTATGTTCTTGGTTATCTATTTATTATTGTTTTTAGTTTGGATGTTTTTCATTTTGGTTTTGCAATGCCCTCAAGTGGATATACGGATATTTCAAAAAATGCAGGAGCACATTTTTTAAGATTGATCTTGCCGGCTCTTACGCTGGCGCTGGGAATTGCAGCCTCGATTATGCGAATGGCGCGCTCTTCTGTTTTGGAAGCTTTATCGAGTGAATCTGTAAGAGCACTTCGTGCAAAAGGATTAAAGGAGCACGTCGTTATTTCTCGTCATGTTGTGAGAAATGCTTTTATTCCGGTTATCACAGAAATCGGATTACAGATGGGGAACCTGATCGGCGGAACAGTCCTCTGCGAAAATGTATTCAACTGGCCGGGATTATCGACCTTGTTGGTCAAATCGATCAATGCACGTGATTATCCGCTGATTGAGGGTTGTGTACTGGTGATGTCGGCAATCTTTATTCTGACGAATGCTCTTGTGGATATCCTCTATGGATTGTTAGATCCGAGAGTACGGTAAGGGGGTTATCTGATGAATACAATAAAACGGTGTTTTCGAAATAAAAAATTTGTTTTTAGTCTGATTATCCTGCTGCCGATGATCTTTATTGCACTGTTCGGATCTTCTATTGCACCCCATGATCCATTGGAAATGCATACGACTAATACGTTGGCAGCCGCCAGTGCGCAATTCCCGATGGGAACCGATGAATATGGACGCTGCATTTTTTCCCGTTTGCTTTATGGAATTCGTCCTTCACTTACTGTTTCCTTGTTAGGAACTTTAGGAGCATTTCTGATTGGTTCTTTTTGTGGATTAGTTGCAGGTTATATTGGCGGAAAAGCTGGAAATGCTATTATGCGTACGGTTGAAACCATTTTATGTTTTCCGGCGATCTTGCTGGCAATGATGGTAGTTTGTCTTTTCGGAGCGGGAGTTCAAAATCTGACGATTGTGGTGGCAATTTTATATATCCCGCATTTTGCCCGTATTGCAAATTCGTCTACGATCAAAGTTAAAAAAATGGAATATGTTGAAAATGATATTTCCGTCGGTCAAACAACACCCAAAATATTGGTTGGGACGATTTTTCGAAATATTTTTTCTCCATTGATTATTCAGATCAGTCTAACAATTTCCAGTGCAATTCTTTTGGAATCCGGACTGAGCTTCCTGGGGTTGGGCGTACAGCCGCCGGAACCTTCCTGGGGGCAAATGATCGGAGACGCAAAAGCATATTTGAGCGTTAATATGATGTATATGCTCTGGCCGGCACTTTTTCTTTGTCTTACAATTCTTGCGGTGAATCTGATGGGCGATGCCCTCCGTGATATTTTTGATCCGAAACTGCAAGACAGTTTTTGATCATAAAATAAAAAAGCAAAAAATACGGCAATTATGAAAAAGGAGGAATCAAAAAATGAAGAGTAAGTTATGGGTGAAATTGGCAGCAGGCGTGCTGTCAGCGGCGATGGTAATCTCTATGGGCGGCTGCGGAAGCAGTACTAGTTCCGGGACTGCTTCCGGAGCGAGCAATTCTGCAGCAGCGACAAACAAAGCAGATTCTCTTACAATTGGGTTGAGCGCAGATCCTTCCACATTGGAACCAATGGTTCAGTCCGGGCAGGCAGTGCGGTTAATTAAAATGTGTATGTACCGTGGCCTCCTGGCTTATGAGTCAGACGGAAGTATTGGAAATGAAATCGCGGAGTCTTATGAAGTAGCAGATGATAATGTTACTTATACGTTCCATATCCGCCAGAATGCAAAATTCCAGGACGGCAGTGATATCACGGCAGAGGATGTTAAGTTCTCTTTTGAGCGTCAGCTTGATGCGTCGGTATCTGCTACTTTCCGGAGCGATTTTGCCAATATGTTGGATCATATTGATGTAGTGGATGCAAAAACAGTTAAATTTGTACTCAAACAGCCTTGTGCTCCATTTATTGACTATTTGACACTTCCTGAAGCAGTAATTGTGTCAAAAGCATGGTGCAATTCTCACAACAATGATTTGAATGCCAATCCTATGGGCAGTGGTCCTTATACACTGGGATCATGGGATAAAGGCCGTCAGATCACATTGAAAGCATTTGATGGTTTCTACAAAGCAGGAAAACCAGAAACAAAAGAACTGGATTTTGTTGTTACGACTGACAATACCACCCGAGTAAACTCCTTAAAGAGTGGAGAAGCAGACCTGATCGACTATGTAGGTGCAAATGATGCAACTGCATTGGAAAAGGACAGCAACTATACAGTAGACGTTTCCGAAGGACCGTTTATGTGCTTGCAGATCAACTGCACAAAGGGCCCTCTTGCAAATCCGAAGGTTCGCCAGGCAATCGCCTATGCAGTTAACCGCCAGGGCGTTATCGATACCGCATTTATGGGCCGCGGCACTGCAATGTATGGTTTCCCGACAATTAAAGGACAAAACGGATACGACGGGAAATATGATGACTATTTCCAGTACAATCCTGATAAAGCAAAAGAGCTTTTGAAAGAGGCTGGATATCCAAACGGATTTGATGTGAAGATTCTTTCAACTTCTACCTATGATTTTCATAAGCAGACGGCACTGGTTGTTCAGGATAGCCTCAAAGCAATTGGAATCAATGCAGAAGTAGAACTGCCCGACTGGTCCACTCGTATTCAGCGTTCTAACACCGGAGATTATGATATCCTGGTCAGCGGAACAGCTGGTAATATCGTGGATATGGATTGGTGCACAAACTATTTCCAGAGCGGAGATACTCGTATGAACAGCGCTCCTGGATTTAGCGATGCAACAGTCGATTCACTCTTAAAACAAGGCCGCGAAACACTGGATGCTACAAAGCGTGCAACAATTTATGATCAGCTCCGTGAGCGGATTTTGGAACTCTCTCCGTTTGTATTTATTAACTATCGTGAGCAAATTTTCGCAACCTCTGCAGATGTAAAAGGCTTTGTCAATCTTCCTGGCATTCTGACTTATAACTCCGGAATTACGCTGGAAGATACCTATAAGGCCGCGTAATTAGATTTTAAGACTCATTATTCTTCTAGTTTTTCTTTAGAGTCCATTCAATAAGACAAGGGAGGCAGTCTCTTTATGAGATTGTCTCCCTTGTCTTATGCTTTTTGCACTAAAATAATTGCTTTTTAGAGGACTATGAAATGAGGCCAAGCCGCTTCCCTTCGGATGTTGCAGCGAGCCGTGAAGAAACACCAAGCTTTCCATAGATGCTGATCAAATGCGTTTTTACAGTGGAAAGCGAGATGTAGAGATCCTCTGCAATCTGCTGGTTTGTTTTTCCTTGCGCAAGCTCAATAAGCACTTCTGTTTCGCGGGAACTAAGTAGGCTTTTTCTCGCTTTTGGTGCATCATTGGAACAAACCCGTATTGCATCGCGGACAAAAATCCGTTCCGGCTCGCTTATTTTATCAGAGAGTTCTGCGTTAAAATTGTCCCAAAGTGGATTTACTGCGTCTCGATCCACATAAAACGGTTGAAGGATTCGATTTTCCCACGCGTAGTAAATCGCTTCGCGCAGCAGATTGTTTTGCTGCCGTCGCCCGGCGGGCGTAGAAGAGTTGGTCATGTGTAAAAGGAGCAAATCTGCTTCTACAAGGCGCAGAGAGTTTCCGTTTTCCCGTGAAAAGGAAAGAACGCTTTTAATAATTGCTTTTGCTTTTTCGCGGTTTCCGCTCTGTAAATACAGCCTTGCACATAAAAGTTCAAATGAAAGACTGGGAGAAATGCTTTTGCTTGGGTATGTCTCAAATTCTGCCAAAATTTGTTCTTTTAGTTCGGGCTGCATGTAACCAGAAAGATTCAGCTCTGCCATCAAACGGTCAGCCCAATGAATAACCTTGCTGGATTTTATGATTCGCAGAATCAGTTTTGAACCTTCTTCTGTTTCGCCGCGGAGCATATGGTATTCCGCCAGATTGTAGTCAAAACTGTAAAGAATCATATTGCTGGGCATTGCTGAGCTTGTGACCATTGCACGGGCGGCCTCTAAATTTTCAAAGGCCTTGTCAAGTTCCATGCGCTTAAGGTAGACTCCGGTAATGCCAATGTGATAGTCATATTCCTGCATAAAAAGAGAAACTTCACTTTCTTGGATTCCCTTAATTCTTTGGTAATCCTCAAGTGCGTCATTCAAATGACCGGTCTCTTCATTCAGCTGTGCTTTTAGAGCATAAATATAATACCGAAATTCGAGAGAATCGCAGCAGACTTTCTCAGCGTTCTCCGCAAACTCTCTCGCCGCCTTATACTGCCGATCCATAATCATCAGATTGGCAACACCAAGCTGAATAAAGGCAGCGGTTTCTTTTCGCATTCCATATTCTTTAAAATCTGAAAGTGAAAATATATGGGGAACAACAGAGAGACCTCTCTTTGAAAGTAAATTATACGCATACTGAAGTATTTTACAAAAGGGGGTATCTTTCCAGGCTTGAATCGCAGATTTGCATAGTCGATCAAACTTTTCTATGTTGCCGATATCGACGTAATAAAACATTCCACGCGCGGCGAGGTCAATGCTTTTTGCGACAGTGTCAATTGGAATTTGGCTGATATATTCTCCAGCTTCCGTGTTGATTGGCATTTCTAAGATATTCTGTGTTGCTTCGTCATAATTCTTTGCCTGTAAGAAAAGCCTTGCCGCTTCGCTAAAGTCACCTTCCTGTGAAAAAATTTCTGCAGCTTTACATAAAGTTTCTTCTTGCTCCTGCTCCGGCAGTGCCGAAAATTGCTGCCGAAGATACTCCCCAAGAATATTGTGGTAACGATAGATCCCTTTTTCTTCATCAATGCAGATGACGAAAAGATTTTTGTCCAGTAAGTTTTCCATCATAGAGTCAAAGTTGAGCGATTCGAAAAGGACAGAGCAGATTTTTTGGTCAAACCATGAAAGTGAACCGGTCTGCACAAGAAATGTCTGCTCTGTGGGCGAAAGCTTTTCAAAAATTTCCCGCGTCAGATATTCTGCAACGAAACCGCTACCTTGTTTCAGAAGGTCGCCCGAAAGGTCTCCGCTTGCTGCGGCAAGCTGAAGTCCGCCGACCCAGCCTTCTGCAAAACTGCTGATTTTTTCCAGCTGCGTATCGTCAGACTTAAGCTTCATGGTTTTACGCAGAAATTCCATACTTTCGTTTCGGCTGAGTTTCATGTCTTCGCCGGAAAGATACAACAGCCTTCCAGAAACGGCCAATGCGCCAAGATATACTGGGGGCTCTTCACGGGAGAGAAGAAAAAGATGAAGATTTTCCGGCATTGCCCGAAGAAAGAACTCAAAAGAATCAACAAGTGCCGGATTAGTGATACAGTGAAAATCGTCGAGGACGATATAATAATCGGTGTTGCTGCATAGACGATTAATTAAAAAGACAAGATTGCTTTTTACTTCGTGCAGTTCAAACATCCGGCTAGGCTGAAGGTCAAAATCAATCTTTTCGTTTAGAAGGGAGCCTGCTGCCGCAAAAAAATAGTGCCAAAATGAAAATAAATTGTTGTTGCTCTCGTCGAGAGAAAGCCATGCCGTATTTTTTAGGCCAGTTTCAACAAGGAACGACGAGAGCAGTGTTGTCTTGCCCATACCTGCTGCGCCCTTTATAAAAATGATACTCATTTCATTGCACAGTTTGAGCTTTTGAAACAGAGTACGGCGAATAATATAATCCCGCCGAGGGCGGGGCATTTTTAGTTTTGTGGAAAGAAGAAAAGGTTTCTCTTCTTTTTTGACGTCAGCGCTCATGGGCAATCCACTCCTAAAACTGGTGTTGCTTTGATTGTAAACCGCCCGTTCTGTTTTTGCAAGAGCCGTCATACCCGCTCCACATAATCATGCTTTAGTTTTCGATAGGCCAGACCGAACATGACAGCGGAAAATAGGATGATATAAATGAGGGGGAACAGGTGCTGCCATTCTTCTCCGTTTTGAAGGTTGATCGCGAATTCGAGGAACTGCTTTTGCGGGAGAATGTGAATCAAATTGTCAAGAAATGCGTTGCTTTTGCTGAAGGAGTAAAAGGCACCGGCAAGCGTTGAGGTAACGATCAAGATGGAATTGCCAAACATGTTTGCGTTGTCAGGCTTTTTGATAAATGTGTTGAGAAACAATGCAAATGTGCTGCCTAACATAGCAAGAAGAAGCAGTAGTCCGGCATATTGAGGCAGGGAAAAACCGATATCCCACCCGGCAGCCTTCATAATGGCGAGCATGCCGAACGACGGCACAAATGAAAATAGACAAAAAAGAAAGTGCGCAGCGAGATATCGCCGGAACGACAGCGGAGATGCTGCAATACGCAGAAGTTGATTTTGCTCTTTATCGTCCGCAAACGGGAAAAAGTAGAAAAATACACTTGTGCCAAGAAAAACCATGAGGAATCCGATAATATTTACTCCGACGCTCCGGTCACTTCTTTGTGCCGGAATTTTTGCCTGAGGATTCTGCAAAAGAAGCTGCAGCATCTCTTTAAAATCGCTGCCGCGAAGAGTTTCAATATCAAATTGGCCATTTCCCTGATCGGTGACGATGGCATCGTATTTTTGAGAAACAAGCTTTGACATAGGAGGCTTTTGTTCCATAACTTCTATGCTGAGATAGTTTGAATTGATTTCTACCGCGCTGTTGTCTGTTACCAGTGCAATATGGCCTCTGATTTGTTCAGCGCCGGTCATATAGACAGCGAGAAAAATGGAAAGAAGTGTGATTGCAAGCATGATGATAACGGAAGGCAGACGGCGAAAGATACGGCTAAAATTATTTCGAAGAACGTTATTCATAGGTAATCCTCCGCTCGAAAAGTTTTTTGGCATCCAAAAATACACAGAGCACTGAATGCTGTGCTGATGAAAAGAACCGGCAGTACACCGGACAAGTTATTGTCGTAAATGACAGCGAAAAAGACATCAATCAGCAGCTTTACAGGGGAAATACGCGAGATGGACGCAAGCGTAGAACCAAGGCCATCGAGCGAGAAAAAAGCTCCTCCTAAAAAAGCAATGACTGAAACAAATAGACTTAGAATGGTGCTTGCTGTTTCCTCACAGTGAAAGATACAGCAGAACAACACACCAAGTGCTGCAGCACTAAATTCAACGGGAATCATCATCAAAAAGATCCAGCCGACATTTTGACCACCGAGATTGATTCCTGCAATCAGCAGAATGACTGCAACCAGCAGATGAAGGATGTAATCAAATAGGAACGAAGCGAGCATTTTCGAAAAGTAAATTGGAAACTTTCCGCATGGCGAAGAAAGAATCCGTAGATTCGGCTTTTTAATATCGCGCTCCATAAAGCAGTTTGTGGCTGTCATAGCGCCTTCCATCATACCGAAGATCAAAAAGGACACTGCATAATAGTTATAGGCGTCCATCACATTTGCGTAATTTCCACTCGTAAGGAAACCCATAATCAGAATCATCACGATTGCAAAAACCAAGTTAAAATTGATCAGAACCGGATTTTTAAAGTTGTTGGATAGATCCATTTTGAAAATTTGAAAAAAGCGGTACATTTTATTTCCCCCTTAATCCCGTAACTTGCGGCCGGTCAGCTTGAGAAAGACAGTCTCAAGGCTGGCTTCTTCGCCTGCAATATTGCGGATGTGGGCGCCGGCGTCTGAAATCAGTGAAATGATGCGGTCAAGGTTTTCCACGCCGCGCAGGGAGACAATATCAATCTTGTTGCCGTCTGATTTTGCCTCTTTGACGCCTTCGACATCGTAAAATCCTTCAGCAGGGACAGGAGAACCTTCTTCCAGCTCGATGTGATAGCATTTTTCGCTCTGAATGTTTTCTTTAAGTTTTTCTTTTGTTCCCTCAGCAATGATCTTACCGTGATCAATGATGATGATGCGGGACGAAATGGCTTCAACTTCTTCCATGTAATGTGTGGTGTAAAGAATGGTGATGCCCTCTGCCTGCAGCTTTTTAATGGAATCAAGAATATGGTTGCGTGACTGCGGGTCAATACCGACAGTCGGTTCATCCATAATGACCAGTTCCGGGTGATGTGCAATGGCACAGGCAATGTTGAGCCGGCGCTTCATGCCGCCTGAAAAAGTTTTCACCTTGTCCTTTCGCCGGTCGGTTAGACCTGCAAACTCCAGAGCTTTTTCCACGGCTTCATCGAGATTTGAACCGCGCAAACCATAAAGCGAAGTAAAAAAACGAGCATTTTGTTGGGCGGAAAGTTCTTCGTAGAGAGCAAGATCTTGTGGAACGACGCCGAGCTTCTGCTTGTAAGCGCGCAGGCGGCTGCGGTTGATTACTTTTCCGTCATAGGTGATAGTTCCGCTGTCACGTCCGAGTAATCCAAGTAGAATGTTAATCGTTGTGCTTTTTCCGGCACCGTTTGGACCTAGCAGACAGAGGACTTCCCCTTTCTCAATCGAGAAACTGATATTATCGAGGACGCGGTTTCCTTTAAAGCTTTTTGACAGGCTATTGATTTCTAATAATTTTTCCATATCGTTCATCTCCTGACTTTATGATATCGCATGACCCGGTATTTGAAATCAACCATCCGGTTGATATGAGGGGATGATTTTTTGATTCTCTCCGGGTCATCCGGTGGCCGTCAGGAGGGTGTACTTTACTTTTAGGGTGGAATCCTCTATACTAAAAGCCAAATATGGTTAACCCCGCACGATGCGCATTTTAGCCGCATGACAGAAGACCGCGCGGAAGAAAGGAGAGCGATTTCCATGGCAAAGACGGCAGCTTTTTTTGACATTGACGGTACGATTTCTCGTGAAGGACTGATCAGCGAGATGTTTAAAAAGATGATCAAATACGAACTGATTGATCCCAGTAAGTGGTATGAGGATGTTGAACCCGCATTTACGAGATGGGATAAACGTGTTGGAAATTATGATGATTACCTTCAAAAGATGGTGGATATCTATTCGGAAACGGTCCAGAACACGAATTCCTTTCATATTTTGTATATTGCAAAAAGAGTGATTGAACAGAAGGGCGAGCGGGTCTACACCTACACTCGTGACCGAATTCGTTGGCATCGGGAGCATGGCCACCGGGTCATTGCGATTTCTGGTTCGCCGGTAGAACTTGTTCGTGAAATGTCCGAAAAATACGGCATGGATGATTATCGCGGCACGGTTTACAAAGTCGGTCCGGACGGACGCTACAGCGGTGAAATCATTCCAATGTGGGATTCCGAGAGCAAGCAATGCGCTGTGCTCGAAATGGCAAAACAGTACGGAATTGATCTTTCTGAAAGTTATGCTTATGGAGATACAAACGGCGATTTTGCCATGATGAAATTGGTGGGGCATCCCGTAGCAGTCAATCCGACTCGGGAATTGCTTACTCATATCCAGAAAGACGATGCCCTTCGGAAGAAGATTGTTGTTATTGTAGAGCGCAAGGACGTAATTTACCGTTTAAACATGGAAACCCTTAACCTTGCAGATTGAAAAAATAAAAATTGAGCGGCAACTGATTTCGAAACCATTAGCTTCTTAAGAGATCACAGAAAATCTGTTTTCCCATTGGCACCGCAGAAACACCACCGATTTGGCAGCACGACATTATGTAAACTTCTTTTGCACTGTCAGCACAATTAATAAGAACACAGGATACTGAGTGATTCGTGCAAAATATTTGAAACGGATTTTTAGCGTCAACATTATCTATTCAAAAAGCAGCTATAACAATACCAATGAAAAAAGTATTGTTATAGCTGCTTTTGTTAATTGCTTATTTTGTTTTGAAAAGTACTTATATCACTAAAGGGAATAAATACGCTTTTCCTTAGTGGGCGATTACATGCTGCGTGCTTTTTGCACACATGCATTGACTGCTTCGATTAAGCTGCTGCGAAAACCTTTCTCTTCAAGAACTCTGACTGCTTCTATCGTTGTGCCAGCCGGTGAGCAAACCATATCTTTGAGCTCTGCCGGATGTTTTCCTGTTTCCAAAACCATTTTTGCACTGCCCAAAACTGCCTGAGCTGCGAATTGGTAAGCGAGTGCGCGAGGCATTCCTTCCATTACCGCTCCGTCTGCCAGTGCTTCGATCATCATGTCCACATAGGCTGGAGAACTTCCGCTGATGGCTACAACTGCGTCCATCATGCTTTCGGAGACGACTGCACATTTTCCAAATCCCCTGAGAAGGGAACAGACATAATCCATTTCTTCCGAAGTTACTTTTTGATTGGCACAGGCGGCGGTCATGCCTTCACCGACCATTGCAGGAGTATTAGGCATTGTTCTGACCAGCTTGATTTCGCGTCCAAAAAGGCGACAGACCTTTTCCATCGTCATACCCGGTGCTATGGTGACAATTAGAGTGTTTTCCTTAACATAGGGCGCTATTTGATGGATAACATCGGCATAATACTGCGGCTTGACCGATAGAACAACAGTATCGCAAGCAGCTACAGATAAATTATCGTTAGTTACATTTACGTTTAGCGATGTCTTGGTTGCCTCTAAGCTAGCTGTGGAGAGGTCTGAGGCCATGATTTCGTCGGCAGGTAACAATCCTGATTTAATAATTCCCCTCATCATTGCTTTCGCCATATTTCCGGAGCCTATAAATCCTAATTTCATCGAACCACCCTTTCTTTGTATCTGATATATCTGAATCAGAGTATCCGTCTGAACCAAGCGACTAATTTTGTCAGCCGGCAATCTGTTTCTTTACATTTTTAAAAGTATTACATTAGGGTTTACTTTTCGTCTTTTTTCGGTTCCTTTTTCCACCCAAATAATTGATAAGGTAAAGAGTAAGCCAAAATAATTCCTAACGCAATTAAAAGCATAATTTTAATGCTGCTAAGTCCGTTTGCAACTGATTTTGTATTTTCACCCGTCAGAATATAGTAGGCAAAGTAATAGATTCCAGCTCCGGGGACTAGGGTGAAAATTCCACAAATTAAAAAAATAATGGAAGGGGCTTTCCGTAAAGTTGCAAAAGCACGGGAACAGGCAGCCAGTCCAATCGCTGCGAGAAGGGTAGCAGCGTAAATGGAATGAAAATAGTTTTGTGCAGCAAGATAAATCAGCCAGCCAATTCCGCCGGTGAGTCCACAAAAAGCAATATGTTTTCTGGGAACTTCAAATAAAACAGCAAAAGCCGATGTTCCAACGATGGCTGCAACGATCTGAAGTAAACTTTGCGTCATCGTCATAATATTGCTCCCCCAAAAACCAAATTCCAGCCTTGAATGGCAAGCCCAACTCCTCCTGCAAGGCATCCGGCTGTTATCAACGCGTCGACAAGTCGAACCAGACCCGTTAAATAATCATTTTCTAAAAAATTTCTGATGGAAATTGTCAGAGCAACCCCCGGTGTCATGGGAAAAATAGAGCCGATAATCATTCGATCGAGATTGTTTCCCAATCCTATGTAGTACAGCGCGCAGTTAATTAGAGCTGCAATCATAGCGCCAATAATTTGAGTACTCAAACTGGAGGACGTAAATCTTGGTGCTATCCGCTTTATAAAAGCATACGCGAAGCCCCCTGCGATAAAAGCGGACAGACAATCACCCATACTGCCCAAAAACAAATAGCAAAAGCAAAAGCTTCCCAATCCTGCCGATAAAATTGTTTTCCATCCGTTTGCGAAATTCCGATTCCGGATTTCTTCAACCGCTTTCCGAGCGTCTTCCGGTGTGCAGCGATTTTCAGAAATTTTACGAGACAGGTTGTTCAGGGCATCCACGAGGGATAGACGAATGGGACGAATGGGAACGCAGGTAATTTTACAGCTGTAATCGGTTCCGCTTTTTGATAGGGCAGAAGCGAAAATTCCATTTGCAATGGCAAATGCTTTGAACTCTCGAACTCCATACTGTGAGGCTACGGTTTCCATTGTTTCTGTGGCACGGCTGATTTCACCTCCATTTTCCACCATAGTTTCTCCGATCATAATAACAAGATCAAACCGTTCTTTTTCATCCATCATATGCTACTCCAAAGGTACAGTCGAATAATAACGAAATTTTCATATATATAAAAAAATTAGGGAACTTTTTTATAAATTTGAATCTGAAAAATCCATACAGAGATGCTATCACACGGCCTTTGCTTTGTCAAACCTTTTTTATAGGCAGATATACCTAATTGTTATTTATTTAATTTGAGGACTTTAAGACACAATTTTTAAAGATCTATTTATTAAAATTTATTTATTATATTTAACTAATAATTTTTAGCATTTATTACTATTTTTAATTTAATTATCACTATTTTTAAAATAACGATATAAAATTAACTTTATTGGCATATTTTTAAAACAGAATAAGCAGCTTCAACTTAAACAAAAATCAAAAGAAGTACTCCTAATGAATATGTATAAAAAGACGAAATAAATTTGTTCATATTGAAGATTGACTAAAATAAATGGAAGGAGTATCTTTGAATTTGTAAGTTGCAAAATTTTATATATATGAAATTTATTTTAGTAAAACAAAAACAAAGAGAATGAGGGGGAAGGAGGAGCAAAGGCAGATTTTCAAGCGCCAGTTCATTTCAGGAATCCGTATTTGAAAGGAGACCCAATTTATGGAAAGACAAAGCAGAGCATTGACCACACCAGATTTTGCCCACGACAAAAGATTTTTAGGGCATCCAAAAGGAATGTTTACGACTTCGTTTATGGCGCTGTCGGAGGCATTTGGCAACTACGGGATGACCGCAATTTTAATTTATTATTTGTACACCTCTGTTTCTCAAGGGGGCCTAGGCTTTTCTCAAAATGAAGCGGCACAGCTTTTAAATGTTTACAATTCACTGGCATGTATGGCAGGAATTATCGGAGGGTTCGTTGCAGACCGTTTCCTTGGAATACGGCGTTCTATGTTAGTTGGTTACTCGATTAAAACAATTGGTTATCTGCTTCTAGCGATTCCGGCTGGCGGGAAGACTTTGTATCTGATTAGTCAGTTGGTTCTGCTGATTGCTTCCATGAGCATGGGCAGCAGCTTGTATGCTTTGGCCGGTAAGCTGTATGGGAAAACAGATACGCGGCGTGACAGTGGATTCAGTATCATGTACATTATGAATAACGTCGGAGCTATAGCACCAATGATTACTGGCGCGCTGGCAATGCTCTTTAACTACAATGTAGGCTTTTTGTTTGCAGGAATCCTTCAGGGCGTTGGCCTTGTAATTTACATTTTGACCTCCAACAAATTATTTGGAGATGTTGGTACAAAACCGGATGACCCTGCTCCCGCCGACAAAAAGAAAAAGCTTCTGCTTCAATTTTTCATTACTTTGGTTGTCCTTTTCGGAACCATTATCGTTCTGTTTGCAACAGGTGCTGTTTCCGTAAAGGTATTCTGCAATGTAGTAAGCACAGTCAGCATCTTTATTCCGTTGGCTTATATCGCCATTATTATGACCAGTAAGAAAACAACACGTGTTGAGGCCAAAAGACTGTGGCCGTTTCTGTGGTTGTTTGCCTGTAATTGCTTCAATATGATGGTTTGGTTTCAGTCGACCAGTATCTTGGCAATCTACGCAGACCAGAGGGTTAATCTTCAGCTTGGTCCATGGACGATGACACCAGCTTCATTCCAGACAGTTCCTGCAGTTCTCGCCGTCATTTTCGGCAGTGTTGTGAGCTGGCTGTGGACCAAGCTGGGCAGCCGTCAACCGTCTACAACACTGAAATTTGGAGTCGGTACTGTTTTTTATGGGGCGAGCGCTTTGTTTATGGTGATTCCTTATACACTTTTCCCCGCAAATGTGAAAGTAAGCCCGCTTTGGCTGATTATGTTCTATGTACTCAATATCTGGGGCGAAGCGATGACATCACCGGTCGGTTTTTCGACTGCTACCCTTTTAGCTCCTACTGCTTTTACCGCACAGATGGTAACGGTTTGGAAACTGGGTCAATCTACAGGAGCTGGGTTGAGTTCCCTCGCTGTAAACTTTTATACGCCAGGGCATGAGGCACAGTATTTTGCTATTATCGGAGGAGTTACAGCTCTGCTGGGAATTTCGCTGTGGATCTTCCATAAGAAAATGCAGAAAATTATTGAAACAAAAGAAGAGCCAACTGATAACGTTCAGGCTGGATGAGACTTTTGAAAAGCTAAAAGCTTAATAAAAATATAAGGATAAAAACTATTTACATTTAATTTCGTAAGGAGGTTTTATCATGATTATTCAGGCTAAACATTTGGTTATTGGCGATGGAAAAACTTCGCTTCAGGATGCGGCAATTAAGATTCAAGACGGAAAAATCTGTGATCTGGGTCCCGCATCCCAGCTGAAAGAGCAAAATCCCGAAGAGAAAGTGATTGATTATGGTGAAGCGACCATTTTGCCGGGCTTGTTCGACATGCATGAGCATATGGGATACTATTTCAGTCAGCCAAATCAACAGGAATATGATGATTTTCTCATTGCCTATTATGCCCAAAAACAGGCATCGGAGGCGCTGGCAAAAGGAGTTACCACGGTTCGTGATCTTGGTGCCGCTCCCCATGGCCTTTTAAAACGTCTGCGCATGGCATCGCAGCTTGGATATCTGAAAGCTCCCCGCATTATTCATGCGGACTCCGGAATCTGCATGACTGGAGGACATGGCCATGAAGACGGCGAGGAAGAAGTGGACGGTCCTTGGCATCTCCGTTCTGTGATTCGGCGGCAGCTGCGTGATGGAGCTGATTGGATTAAGATCCTTACCAGCAACCGCACAGATGTGCCTGAATTTACGCAGGAAGAACTGGATGCCGCTGTTGACGAATGTCATCGCCGCAATGTGAAAATTGCGGTTCACGCGGGGACTCCTATTGCTATTCAGATGTGCATTGATGCCGGATTCGATACCATTGAACATGGGACTTTTATGACGCTGGCTCAGGCAGAACAGATGGTAAAAAACGGCCAGGCTTGGACACCAACCATCACAGCTTATACTTATCTCTATGAGTTCTGCCAGCGTCAGCTGAAAGAAAACAAATCAGATTCCGATAATCCGATCGCTGCACGCGCGATGCATGATATCGCTTATTTCAAACCAGCAGCCTTTGCTTACCGGGATAATTTCAAAAAGTTTTATGATACAGGCATTACCGTTCTTGCCGGCACCGACATGGTTTTGTATGGTGCTCCTGCGCTGCCGATTGACCTCGAACTTGGCTATATGGTTCAGTATGGAATCACGCCTCTTCAGGCAATCCAGACAGCAACGGTCAATCCTGCGCGGGTTTTGGGACTGAGTAATGTTACTGGAAAGCTTGAAAAAGGGCTTGAAGCCGATGTCCTTGTTGTCAAAGGGGATGCATCTGTGGACATTACCGCTCTGAGCCATGTTTTAAGTGTTTACCTTGGAGGAGAAAAGGTTGTTGAGAACCCCAGCATAGACAGCTAAAGCTGCAAAGCAGATATCAATATACATAATAGATGAAAGGAAGCTGGAATTATGGTCGAAAAGCTGCTTGCGTACATGGAAAAGAATGGGCTGGACGGATTTTTCTTTGCAAAAAGGGAAAATGTTCGCTATATTAGTGAGTTTACAGGAGCGGATTCCTACTTGTTTATCACAAAAGAAAAACAATATTTTTTGACCGACCTGCGCTATACCGAACAAGCCAGCATAGAATGTCCTAATTTTGAAATTTATGTTTGGCGTAAGCCAGGCAAGTCACTAGGCGACGCAGTGGAGTTTTTAAGTGAAAAGCATGGGCTGAAACACATTGGATTCGAAGCAGACGGCCTCAATTACGGGCAGTATCTGGAATTCAGCAAGGTAGTTAAGACGGAGCTGGTTCCTACCAATGATGTAGTAGAAAAAATGCGTTCGATTAAAACTCCTCAAGAGATTCAGTACCAGCGTGTTGCCTGTGACATTTCATGCCGTGCGTTTGAACGCCTGCTCAAAGACATCCGTGTCGGAGTCACAGAAAAGGAACTGGCTGCTAAACTTTCACTGTACATGGTGTTGGAAGGTGCCGACACGCAGCCTTATGGAAACATCCTGATTTCCGGTGCAAGAACTTCTCTGCTGCATGGAATTCCGTCGGAAAAGGCTGTGGAATACGGTGACTTTGTTCTGATGGATTTTGGCTGTCAATATAAAGGTTATATGTCCGATATGACGAGAACTGTAATTGTTGGAAAGCCAGACGCTAAGCAGCGCGAAGTGTATGATTTGGAAAAACGGATGGTAGAAGATGCCCTCGCGGAGATGAAAGCCGGCGTTCCTGTCAAGGACGTATATAAGGCTTCCATTCGTGCCATCGAAAACACTGAATATCTGCCCTATCATTACACTGGAATCGGCCATGGAATTGGCCTTTTTGTTCATGAAATGCCATTTATGGGCCCAAATTATGAAACAGTGCTTGAGGAAGGAAATGTCCGGACGATTGAACCGGGAATTTATATTCCGAACTGGGGCGGTGTTCGCATTGAAGATCAGATTCTGATTACTAAAGACGGCTATGAGAACATGATTAGTACAACACATGAGTTGATTGAGCTATAGTTTTTGACCTATGGCAATTTGACTTGTACTTGTTGAAGAGGCAATGTGCTTCCCAAAGGCCGGTATAAAGGAACAAAGAGCCCCGAAACAGAACGGTTTCGTGGCTCTTTAATATTAGGAGTAATTCGATACGCGGAAACTAGGGATAGAAATATATTCTAGTGAAAAATTTTGCAAAAGTATTTTGGTGAAATAAAAAAGCAAAAAAATATTTTTTCACGTATTGCATATTCAATCATACTATATTATAATGATTGTGAAATTAGATAGATATTAATTCATAACAATGAAATAAGTGCTATCCGTTTTAATCGTTTTTATGAATGTACAATCGATGATCATCTAGAGAAGGAGTGTTTTTAATGGAGTTCACATTTGTCAATGAAGTGGAAAAAGATTTTGCATTGCCTGAAAATAAGGCTGCAATGGAAAACGCCCTGAAAAAAGTCAAATCGCAGAAAGGGATTCGTTGCCCTCTGATTATTAATGGAAAAGAAATCTTTACGGACGATGTTATCACTTCCATCAATCCTTCCAAAAAAGCGGAAGTGATCGGGTATGCAGCGAAGGGAACCACGGAACATGCCAATCAGGCGGTTGAAAGCGCTGTCAAAGCTTTTGAAACCTGGAAATATACCTCTGTGGAGCAACGTGTTTCTTATGTTCAGAAAATTATAAAGCTGTTCCAGGAGCGTCGCATGGAAATCAACGCATGGATGATTGAAGAGAGCGGCAAAAATTGGGGTGAAGCAGACGGAGAAGTCTGCGAGGCAATTGATTTTCTTAATGCTGATATCAAATCCATTTTGGAACTTGACAAAGGTCTCAATGTGCTGCAAAGCAGCGATGAAAAGCGCGTTTGTAAGTATATTCCAATTGGTGCGGGTGTTGCAGTGACCCCGTGGAATTTCCCATTCTCATTGATGGTTGGAATGGTCGGCGGCGCAATTATCACCGGCAATACAATTACAATGAAACCTGCGAGTGATACACCGATTGTAGCCTATCAGTTTATGCGAATTCTTCAGGACAGTGGGCTTCCCAATGGGGTTGTCAATTTCCTGCCGGGTCCTGGTTCTGTTTTGGGCGAAGCTCTTGTGAAACACCCAAAGACCCGGTTTATCGATTTTACAGGCTCCAAGGAAGTTGGACTGCATATTAACCAAATGGCCGCGGAAATGAGCGAAGGACAAATCTGGATTAAGCGCGTCATTGCAGAGATGGGCGGCAAAAACGGAATTATTGTCGATGATTCAGCAGATCTGGATCAGGCCGCCGAAGGAATCGTCAATTCAGCATTTTCTTTCCAAGGACAAAAGTGTTCCGCATGTTCACGTGCAATCGTGCTGGACAAAGTTTATGACGAACTGGTTCAAAAATTGGCGAAGAAGACCAGCGAGCTTCAGCAGGGACCCGGATGTGAAAATATGCCGATGGGCCCGGTCATCAGCCAAAGAGCATACAACGGTATTACCAAGTATATTGAGATCGGAAAAAAGGAAGGCAAGCTGGTTTGTGGCGGTACATACGATGACAGCAAAGGCTTTTACATTCAGCCGACCATTATTAAAGATATTGCACCGACCGATCGGATTGCACAGGAAGAAATCTTTGGACCAGTTCTGGCCGTCATTAAAGTATCGGATTACGAAGAAGCAATGCGGGTCGCAAATGGAACCATTTATGGACTGACAGGCGCTGTGTATTCGAAAAATAAGGAACACCTTAAAGAAGCGGCAGAAAAATTTGATGTTGGAAATCTTTATTTTAACCGGAAATGCACGGCTGCCGTTGTACAGCAGAATCCATTCGGTGGCTTTAATATGTCTGGTACCGATGCAAAAACAGGAACAAAAGATTATCTGCAGAATTTCATGCAGTTGAAATCTGTAACGGAATTTATCGGATAGTATTTGTGTTAGGATTGACTGCCACGGTGTTCTGCACCGTGGCAGTCTCTTCTAATCAGGTAATAACCAATCTTAATGGCTCATTGAAGTTGCACAAATAAATTTCAGCGAGGTTTCTAATGACAAAATGGCTCAATAAGACAACTTTTGAGCGATTAAAGGAGGTTCTGTGGCAATGAATACACCCTGTATATTTAACATTCAAAAATTTTCCATTCATGATGGTCCCGGTATTCGAACAACTATTTTTTTTAAAGGCTGTCCGCTGCGCTGTTTATGGTGTCACAATCCGGAAGGGCAGAGATACCAGGCGGAACCAATGTTTGATAAAGACGAAAAGAAAGAACAGATTGGTCAGTACTACTCGATTCCAGAACTCGTGAAGCAGGTTCAGGCAGATCAAATATTCTATGATCAATCTGGTGGAGGCGTCACACTTTCCGGCGGGGAGGTGATGACGCAGAATATGGATTATGTGGAGACATTATGCAGAGAACTACAAAGGGTTGGTGTTTCCGTAGTGATCGATACCTGCGGATATGCGCCTAAGGAAAATTTTACCCGAATTCTTTCTTATACGGATTTATTCCTTTATGATTTAAAATGTATTGACTCTCTGCAGCATGAAAAATATGTTGGGGTACCCAATCAATTAATTCTAGATAATCTGAAGTATTTAAGCGATCAAGGGGCACGGATCGATTTGCGGTTGATTTTGGTGGATCGTGTCAATACAAGCGATGAGCTGATTCATGGGATTGGGCGGTGGCTACAAGAGCAGGCAATTGCTATTGAGAGAATCACTTTATTGCCATACCACGATTTCGGCAGAGATAAATATAAAAAGCTTGGGCGATATTGCACACAGAATTTTGAGAAACCTGATGAAAAGACCGTGGAAAAGATTCAGTCTTTTTTCAAAAGTGCCGGTTACTGCGTAAACATCGGCGGATAACGGCTTAACCAGTCCAAATAAAATAAAACCATGAAAGGGAGGTTGTTATCATGGCTGTGACAAAAACAAATAGTTCTGTTGTGGTAGCAGTAAAGCCAAGGTCGGATAAGGCGGAAAGAACTCTCAGGGGTTCTACTGAGCGTATTCGCCGGCTGCGGCAGATCAGCGTACAGAGCAAACCCTGCATTTCAATGGAACGCGCGGTTCTGCTTACGGAGGCATATAAGAAATATGAAGGAAGCGTTTCTATTCCGGTCCTTCGAGGGCTAGCATTTCGCTATATTATGGAACACCGTACGCTGTACCTTGAAAAAGGTTCCATTATTGTAGGAGAAAAAGGACACAAACCCAGCGCTGCACCGACTTTCCCGGAACTTTGCTGTCATACCATGCAGGATTTTGATAATATGAACGACCGTAAAAAGGTATTTTTTAAGGTTTCGGAAGAGGATAAGCGTATTCAGAGAGAGATTATTATACCTTATTGGAAAGACCGTTCAATGATGAGCAAAATTAATAAGCTTTTGCCGGAGGAGTGGCATAAGCTGTTTGATGCAGGGCTGTACACTGAATTTTTAATGCAGCGTGGTCCTGGGCACACCGTGGCGGATGGAAAAATTTATAAAAAGGGTTATGTGGATTTCATCGACGACATTCAGAAGCAAATAGACAGCCTGGATTATAACAACGATTTGGAAGCACTGCATAAACGTGATGAGCTGGAAGGGATGAAGCTGGTCTGTGAGGGAATGATTCGCATGGGTGAGCGCTATGCAGCCCAGGCGCGTGAAATGGCCCAAACGGAGCAGGATCCTCAATGGAAGAAAGAACTCCTTGAACTGGCTGAGGTCTGTGATGTTGTGCCGAAGTACGCTCCAAAGACGTTCCGCCAGGCAGTGCAGATGTACTGGTTTACCCATATTGGTGTTACGGTGGAGATGAACAACTGGGATGCGTATTCTCCCGGGAAATTGGATCAGCACCTTGAGCCGTTTTATAAGAGAGACATCGAGGAAGGACGCATCACTCGTGACGATGCTCGCGAAATTCTGGAGAACCTTTGGATTCAGTTTAATAATCAGCCGGCACCGCCCAAAGTGGGGATTACGCTGAAAGAAAGCGCCACCTATACTGATTTCTGCAACATCAACACTGGCGCACTGCGCCCGGATGGAACTACCGGTGTCAGCGATCTCAGCTATTTGATTCTCGAAGTAATGGATGAAATGAAGCTGCTTCAGCCCAGTTCCAACGTGCAGATTTCAAAAAAGACCCCTGAAAAATTTCTTCGCGAAGCGGTCAAAATTTCCCGCAAAGGTTGGGGGCAGCCCGCTTTTTATAATTCCGACGCAATTATCCAAGAGCTGCTTTTTTTAGGCAAAACACTGGATGACGCCAGAGAGAGCGGAATTGCAAGCGGCTGTGTTGAAACCGGAACCGCCGGAAAAGAAGCTTATGTCTTGACGGGGTATCTAAATATCCCGAAAGTATTTGAATTAGTGATGAACCGCGGATTTGATTCCTATACCGGTAAACAAGTGGCTTTGGATCTGGGAGATTTACGGGAATGCAGCTCTTATGACGAGGTCTATCGTGCATTTTATAAGCAGCTCAAGTATGTGGTGGATGTCAAGATTGCAGGCAATAATGTTATTGAGCGCATGTATATGGAGAATATGCCGGTTCCGCTGCTGTCCGTCATTACTGATGACTGCATTAAGTCCGGAAAAGATTACAATGAAGGTGGCGCCCGTTACAACACAAGCTATATCCAGTGCGTTGGCATTGCCACCATTACGGATACTTTGGCTGTTATAAAAAAGGATGTCTTTGAGGATCATAAGTTTTCTATGGATCAATTGCTGAAAGCCTGTAAAGCCGACTTTAAAGGCTACGACGATCTGTTTGATATTGTTTACAATAAGACGCCAAAGTACGGCAACGACGATGATTATGCAGATTTGATTTTGAAAAATGTCGCTAATGCGTTACAGCAGGTAATTGCGGGACGCACGACTCCCAAAGGTTCCAAAACCGTTGTGGAATTTTTGCCGACCACTTGCCATGTTTACTTTGGCGAGGTGATGGAGGCAAGTCCAAACGGACGTCACGCCGGTATTCCTTTGCCGGATGGAATTTCTCCTGAAAAGGGAGCCGACCGCAACGGTCCTACCGCGGTCATTAAATCCTGTTCTAAAATCGACCAGTTGAAAACCGGCGGCGCATTGCTGAATCAGAAATTTACTCCCGCTTCGATTGCCGGAGAAAAGGGAATTGACAATGTAGCAGCGCTGATTCGTTCCTATTTCGCTTTGGATGGTCATCACATTCAGTTTAATGTTATTGATAAAGAGACCCTTCTGGACGCTCAAAAGCACCCCGAGGAATATGAAAATTTGATTGTCCGGGTTGCAGGATACAGCGACTATTTCAACAATCTCGATCGTGCACTGCAAGATGAAATTATTAGCCGCACTGAACAGAGTTTCTAATAATTGATAAACAAAAAGAGCCTGCCAACACCGCATTAAGCTGGTGCTGACAGGCTCTTTTAATATTTATCTTAGCAAAGCTTTTTTATTAGAATCCTTATATTAGGAAGTGGGTTCATTTCCCTGATTGCGCAAAGGATTCGGATAATTTATGGTTAGAATTTTTGCAATTCGGTTTGTTCGGTTTGTCCAGTTATGGGGATTCTTTGAAAGAATTTGAATTCCATCACCAGGATAAAGTGAATAGACATTGTCACCGACAAAAACAGTGACAACTCCTTCCAAAACAAAAATGAATTCTTCTCCAACGTGACCGTACAGCTCCAAATTCACCGTACTATCATCATTATCGTCCGAAGGCATCAGTACATACAATCTCGGAAGGATGTTAAAAGACTCCACATCGTTGCTCAGAATGTACTGAAGGATATTTAAGCTGATCTGCCTGCAAGGAAGATCATAGCTGTGAACGATAGGGTCAGAATGACTGATTTTTGGCTCTTGAAAAAAAGTAGAGATATTGACTCCCAACGCATTGGCAATTTTATTTAAAGAATCAATGGCGATATTTGAGATTCCACGTTCCAGCTGAGAAAGAAATCCTACCGAAAGTTCGGTCTTTTCACTCAGTTGTTTTAAAGTCATTTCTTGCTTTTTTCGCAGAGCTTTAACTTTCGCACCAATTGTTACCGTGGGGTTCATTGATACTCTCCTTACATTAAATACACTATTAAAAATATGATATACTACAATAGGAAAAAAGTCAATCACAGCAAGGAAAAAGCCCCAAAATGATCATTCAACAACTGCTTTAAAATGCGGGCAGCCAACAGCTAGAAAATCCACAGTCTCTTAAAAAACTGCATTTCATACTGGAATCGTAGCTTTTGGAAAAAGAAAACACACTTCATACTATTTAAAAATCGGCAAAACAAAGCCCCGAAAATGGCTTTCTATCACCATTTTCGGGGCTTTTAATCTGGTGGACGTTATAGGACTCGAACCTATGACCTTCCGCACGTCAAGCGGATGCTCTAGCCAGCTGAGCTAAACGTCCAAAAATTGAATGCTTGTCTATTATATATGATTAGATGAAAAAATGCAAGTCCTATTTCGAGAAAATCGCGGATTGATTGCTTGTATTCTGGCGGAAAATTCGGTATAATAGGAAAAAACCAAAACATTCAGGAATTGGAGGAATCGACCGTGTCAATCGGATTAGTGCTGGAAGGTGGCGGAATGCGCGGCGCTTATACCAGTGGAGTTTTGGATGTCTTTTTGGATGAAGAAATTTTTTTCCCAAAGGTCTATGGCGTCTCAGCAGGAGCTTGTAACGCACTGAGCTATGTTTCCCGACAAAAGGGGCGAAATCGCCAAATCTTTTCGAAATATGCAACAGATAACCGATATGTGAGCGTTAAAAATCTGCAGGAAAAAGGGTCCCTTTTCGATTTTGATTTTCTTTTCGGTGAGCTTTTTCATGAGCTTATTCCGTTTGATTATCAAACTTTTTATCATTCTTCCATGCAGCTTTTTGTGGGTGCAACAGACCTTATGAGCGGGATGGAAGTTTATTATCCGAAAGAATCGTTGGATGAAACATTTACCGCAGTAAAAGCTTCCAGCTCATTGCCGTTTTTATCGCAGATTGTGAAATTGGATGGAAAATTTTTACTCGATGGAGGAATCGCGGCTCCGATTCCATTGGAACGTTCTATTTTTGATGGAAATCAGTTTCATGTTGTTGTTTTGACGCGTGACTATTCTTATCGCAAAGACTTAAAACCGGATTTTTCTCCCGCAATGCTGCGTACAGTTTATGGACAGTATCCGGGAATGATTTCTGCGATGATGGTACGGGCAGAAACTTATAACAGTGAGCTACAGGTAGTTCGCCGGCAGGAACAGGCCGGAAAAGTATTGGCAATTCGCCCAAGCCGTCCTATTGATATCAGCCGCTATGAAAAGGATCCTCAAAAATTGGAGAATATCTATCAGCTTGGCGTTCAGGATGCTAAAAAGAAACTCCCTCAAATTTGGGACTTGATGAAACGATCAAATTGATTCAAAATCCGTTCTGTAAAGATGCAGAGCGGATTTTTTATACAAGCTTTCATTGCTTGACTTTTTTAATATTGAATGTTATGATATTAAATGCGAATAGTTTGCATTTAGGAGGCTCCATTTGAAACGGTTACTAGCTTTTTTGCTTTCTGCGCTTCTGATTTTTACAATGACAGGGTGTGGACGAAGGGAACAACATTCGGCAAAATTTCGAATTGTAGCGTCATTTTATCCGATTTATATTATGGCGTTAAACTTAACAGAGAATATTCCGGATGTTGTGGTCGATAATATGGCTGGTCAACAGACGGGGTGTCTGCATGACTATCAACTGCAGTCTTCCGATATGCAGAATCTTTCCAGTGCAGATGTCTTTTTGATTAATGGAGACGGGATGGAAAGCTTCCTCGAAAAAGTTGCACAGCAGCTGCCAAACCTCGAAATCATTAACAGCGGCAAGGGGATTCAGACGATTCCCGGAGAAGGAAATGAAGAGGTCAATCCACATATTTGGGTAAGCATTTCCAATGCGATTTTACAGGTGGAGAACCTTTCACAGGGACTGCAAAAGGCAGATCCGGCGCATGCAGCGCAGTATAGCGAAAATGCACATACGTATGAAGAAAAACTGAAAACACTGCGGGAAGAAATGCATAAAGCAGTTGACCCGCTTCCCAATAAAGCAATTGTGACTTTTCATGAGGCGTTTCCTTATTTTGCAGAAGAATTCGGTTTGACGATTGCAAAAGTGGTCAACCGTGAACCAGATAGTCAGCCAAGTGCCAAAGAGTTGGCAGAAACAATTCATATTGTGGAAGAGAGCGGTGTAAAAGCAGTTTTCGCGGAGCCTCAGTATCCAAAATCTGCTGCGGATATTGTTGCAAAGGAAAGTGGAATCAAAGTCTATTCTTTGGATCCGGCCGTGACGGGCGCAAATGATCCGGATGCGTATCTCGATGCGATGCGGTCTAATATGGAAGTTTTAAAGGAGGCCCTATCGTGAACGAGGTGAAGAGAACCACCTGCAAATGCAGTACAGAGATTCGAAATTTAAGTGTGACGAAACGGGATGGAATTTTATTGCATGATGTCAATCTTGATATTCATCATGGAGAAATTCTTGCGCTGATTGGCAGAAATGGAGCGGGAAAGACGACCCTTTTAAAAGCTCTTTTGGGGCGTATTCCTTACACAGGCTCGATTACGTTTCATAATCCGGAAGGGAAATTGCTCTCTCACCCACATATTGGATATGTGCCGCAGAATATGCTGTTTGACAGAGATACACCGATGACGGTTCTGGATATGCTTTGCGCAAATTTGACACGGTTTCCGGTCTGGTTGGGACATCGAAAGCAACAGCGCCAAAAGGCTTTGGAGATGCTCAAAAGAGTTGGCGCACGGGAAAACCTTTTGGATAAACGGCTGGGAACGCTCTCTGGCGGCGAAATGCAGCGGGTATTGCTTGCTTTCGCGCTCTATCCAAAACCGGACCTGCTCCTTTTAGATGAGCCGGTTTCGGCGGTCGACCGCATGGGAATTGAGACTTTTTATGACTTGGTAACAGTGATGCGAAAGGAACATGCCATGCCGATTCTGCTGGTGAGCCATGATCTTGCGCATGTAGAGAAATATGCGACCTGCGCCGCACTTTTGGACAAAACAATCATAGTGAGCGGCCCGGTTCGGCAGGTTATGCAGACCAACGCCGTTAAGGAAGCATTCGGATTAAAGTTGGCAGGGGGAAGATGAGCATGGAATGGTTTTATCGTTTGGTTGATACACTTCTGCCGTTTCAATGGACCGAATTTGGTTACATGAAGAATGCACTTTTGGCAATTGTTCTGATTACCCCGCTTTTTGGACTTGTAGGGACGATGATTGTCAATAATAAAATGGCATTTTTTAGCGATGCCTTGGGTCATTCTGCATTGACCGGAATTGCGATCGGCGTCATGCTTGGGATTGATAACTATCTGATTTCGATGATGGGGTTTGCACTTTTGTTTGCGCTGGGAATTTCTGCGGTGATGCGGAAGGCTTCTTCTTCTGCAGATACCATTATCGGAGTTTTTGCTTCTACCGGGCTTGCTTTGGGAGTGGTTTTGCTTTCAGCTGCCGGAGGATTCGCAAAGTATTCTTCCTATTTAATTGGAGATATTCTTACAGTTCAGCCGGAAGAAATCGGAATGCTCGGAATTTTGCTTCTGGTGATTTTAATCGCTTGGGTGTTATTCTTTAATCCGTTTTTGCTTACCAGTGTGAATGGGGATTTGGCTGCCAGTAAAAATATTCCGGTGGGGGTCATTCAGCAGGTCTTTATGATGATCGTGGCTGTTCTTGTTACGGTATCAATTAAATGGATTGGTGTGCTGATTATCAATTCTTTATTAGTCTTGCCGGCAGCAGCAGCCAGAAATGTTGCAAGATCCATGCGCAGCTATCATGGATTATCGGTTATTTTTTCTGTGGTTTCGGGAATTTCGGGGCTGATCATCAGCTATTACGCCGGAACTGCAGCGGGCGGTACCATTGTTTTAGTTGCAGCAGTGATCTTTTTTGTCAGCTTCTTCTTGGGACGAAGAAGAATGCACATTTCTGCTTGAAGCTTTTGCTGCCTATATCCCTTTTACCTTATTAAATAAAAAATCAGGCACCATAAAAGAGTTTGTGCTCTTTGTGATGCCTGATTTTTTATTGTAGGACTATGCTCGCAAAACCATGAAAAACATCGCTGATTTATAATTAATTAGCGAATTTGAATGGAGTGAGAATCGGATTTCTGTTCATGAACTTTTGGCAGATCCAGATGCAGAACCCCGTTTTGGTAGGAAGCTTCAATCCTATGCGCATCAATGCCGCTGATATCGAATGAGCGGCTTACGCTGCCCCAACTGCGTTCACGGCGAATGTAATTGTTGTTTTCGTCTTTTTCTTCATTCTGCTCTTGGTGATTTGCGGAAAGAGTCATTCGATCGCCATCGACATCAATGTGAATATCTTCTTTTTTGAAACCGGGCATTTCTGCTTCCAAAACGTATTTGTTTCCCTCATCGCGGATATCGGTGCGGCAGGGGAATGCGGCTTTTGAAAGATCCGGGAAAAATTCTCCATCGAAGGGATCCCAGAAGTTGTTTAGAGCCTTACCACGATGTTCAAAAGGAATCAAGTCAAACATAATACATACCTCCAATTAAGAATTTGAATTTTGATTTTTGCCCTTGGGAGCTTTGCTCCTTTGAACAATTCTTATATTACCTGCTAATTGTAACGAATTTGCGCACTAAATATGAACCAATTGTAAATAATTAGCACTTAAACAAAAAGAGTGCTAATTTTAAAAAGAATAGACCAAAAACTAAAATTAGTTTATAATATGCTCAGAAAAACTTTTGATTAATAAATAGGAGGGGTATCAGATGCTTTCAAAAGAAGATCAGATCCTTTTATCCCATGTGGACCATACGCTGTTAAAACCAGAAGCTTCTTGGGAGCAAATTAAAAAGCTCTGTGAGGAAGCGGTTTCTTTTTCGACTGCCAGTGTCTGCATTCCGCCGAGCTTTGTAAAGAGTGCTTCAGAATATCTTCATGGAAGGATTCCCGTCTGTACGGTTATTGGATTTCCAAATGGCTACCATACGACTTCAGTTAAATGCTTTGAGGCTTCTGAGGCAGTTCAAAATGGTGCGGAAGAAATTGATATGGTTGTGAATCTTGGCTGGATCAAAGAAGGCCGTTTCGATCTGGAAGAAGAGGAGATCCGCAGGGTAAAAGAAGCGTGCCATGGAAAAATTTTAAAAGTAATCATTGAAGCCTGTCTTCTTACAAGAGAAGAAAAAATCAAAATATGTAAGACGGTGAGTATGGCAGGAGCCGATTTTATCAAGACCAGTACCGGATTTTCCAGCGGCGGCGCTACTTTTGAAGACGTTGCACTTCTTAGAAAAGAGGTGGCACCAGAGGTGCGCGTAAAAGCTGCAGGGGGAATTTCCACCTTGGAAGATGCACGCCGCTTTTTAGAGCTGGGAGCAGATCGTTTGGGAACCAGTCGTATTGTTCGTCTGATTCAAGAAAAAAATACAGATTAAAAAGGAGGTATTAAAATGAAACCTGAGGAGTTGTTAAAAGCAGCGCAGCAGGCTCGTACAAAATCTTATGCACCCTATTCCAACTTTCGGGTAGGCGCAGCACTTCTCACTTGTGATGGACGCATTTTTTTGGGTGGGAATATTGAAAGTGCTTCCTATGGCGCAACGATTTGTGCGGAGCGCGCAGCAATCGCGAGTGCGGTCAGCAGTGGTGCGAGAAGCTTTTGTGCCATCGCAATCGTAGGGGGCCCGGCAGAAAAGGAACTTTCTGCTCCATGTCCCCCTTGTGGAATCTGTCTTCAGGTACTCAGTGAATTTTGTGGGCCTGATTTTCCAATTTATCTGCAAGGCGAGAAGGGCGAAGTGAAAACCTATTTATTAAAGGAGCTTTTACCGGTTGCTTTTCGGGAATCGTCTTTAGGGGGCAAAAAAGAATGAGAATGTATGATATTCTTTCCAAAAAGCGTGATGGAAAAGAATTATCAACGGAAGAGATTCGCTGGTTTATTAAAGAATATGTCTGTGGGGATGTTCCGGATTATCAGGCAAGTGCTCTCTGTATGGCAATCTGTATTCGCGGGATGAATCCACGGGAAATTACCGACTTGACTTTAGCAATGGCAGAATCGGGCGATCAGGTGGATCTTTCTCCAATCCAAGGGATTAAGGTGGATAAGCATTCCACCGGCGGAGTCGGTGATAAAACGACGCTGATTATCGCACCTATTGTAGCATCATTGGGAGTCCATGTGGCGAAAATGAGCGGCCGTGGATTGGGACATACCGGAGGAACTCTTGATAAGCTGGAGAGCATCCCGGGATTTCGGATCGATCTTAGCCGGGAGGAATTTTTTCATACAGTGAATACAGCCGGATTCAGCGTGATCGGGCAGTCTGGAAATTTGGTTCCGGCAGATAAAAAACTATATGCGCTCAGAGATGTGACCGGTACGGTAGAGAGTATCCCTTTGATCGCGAGTTCCATCATGAGTAAAAAGCTGGCCGCCGGAAGCGATTGTATTCTTTTGGATGTCAAAACAGGCTCCGGTGCATTTATGAAGACCAAAGAAGATTCCATAGCTTTAGCGGAAACCATGGTGAAAATCGGCGAAAATGCCGGCAAACGCACAGTGGCACTGATTACAAATATGGATCGGCCATTGGGAAGAAAAATCGGGAATGCTTTAGAAGTGAAGGAAGCCTGTGAGACTCTTCATGGAAACGGTCCTGAAGATTTAAAAGAAATTTGTCTTGCGTTATCGGCCAATATGCTTTTTCTGGCAGGAAAAGGCAGCGTGGAAAAATGCCGTGAAATGGCCGAAAAACAGATTGAAAACGGACAGGCTTTCGATGCGCTTTGTAAGATGGTAGAAGCGCAGGGCGGAGATAGCAGCTTTCTTAAAAATCCAGAGAAATTTTCGAAAGCAAAAGCTTCTCTTAAAGTTTGTGCGCCTCAAAGCGGCTATCTTTCTAAAATACAGACAGAACAAGTGGGAGAAGCCTGCGTGGAGTTGGGAGCCGGTCGTGAAAAGAAAGAAGATGCGATTGATTACAGCGCAGGGATTACCCTCTGCAAAACAGCAGGAGAAGCGGTTAAGCAAGGGGAAACGCTGGCAATCCTTTCTGCAGAGACGATGGAAAAATGTCATACAGCTGAAGTGCTTTTCCGTAAGGCAGTCACGATTGAAACAGAAAAACCTTCTTCACAGGCGATGGTTTTCGCGCGTATTTCGAAAGATGGAATTGAAAAATTTCCGAATTCCTAATAAAAGAGTCTTAAAAAATGGCTATTAAAAAAGCGAGCCCGTGACTTCTCCTTTTAGAGAAGTTGCAGCTCGCTTTTTTTATATTAGCAGCAGAAAATTTTGCAGCCACTTTGATTGTAAAGTGATCTAACGGGATTCCTTTTTGTTTATCGCTTTCCGGATTTTTCAGGTTGCGGATAGGAAGTGCCAAAGGTTTCGACAGTCACTTCTTCCATGATCTGATCTTCATAGGGACGGTCGCTGTAATCGCGTTTGGAAGCAACAATTTTCTGAGGAATTTCCATTCCTTCAATCACTTTTCCAAAGGCCGCATACTGTCCGTCTAGATGAGGAGCATCTGCTACCATGACAAAGAACTGACTTCCGGCAGAATTAGGCATCATGCTGCGTGCCATGCTCAGGACACCGGCGGTGTGTTTGAGATCGTTCTGAAATCCGTTCTGAGAAAATTCACCTGCAATCGAATATCCAGGGCCACCCATTCCAGAACCTTCCGGATCGCCGCCTTGAATCATAAATCCAGGAATGACACGATGAAAGATGGTTCCGTTATAAAATCCTTTTTGGACAAGACTGATAAAATTACAAACTGTATTTGGGGCAATTTCCGGATAAAGTTCCGCTTTAAAAGTTCCCTGATTGGTTTTAAAAGTTACAATTGGATTGCTCATAAACTGTTCCTCCTTTTATTTAATTAAATTAGTATACGCCGTTTTAAAGCTTTTCGCAATGATAATTTCTTTTTAGGAATTAATCAGAAACTTTGAAAATAAGAAAGAATGATTTTTGTAAAAAATTGTGCTATACTGAAAAAAATTATAAAATTTTACGCAATGTTTTTATATTTTGGCTTCCAAAGTTTTGGGGAGCGTTCATCAGGAGGAAAGATGAAAAAATTACAAAAAGCAATCGCTTTGCTTCTGGCAGTGGGAATCACTGTGTCAGTAGTGGGCTGTAGCACCGGAACGTCGTCATCTTTGGTTTCGTCAGCTTCTGTTTCTGATACAACAAACGATGATCATACGTTGTATAATTCTTTGGATAATTTTCAGCTGTATGATGAAAATGGAACACTTTTGAGAAGCGGAAGAAATGCTACCAGTGAAGATAAAACAATGGTTTCCACAGGTAAATATGAGGCGACAAAAATCGGTCTGCAGATTCTCGAGAATGGTGGAAATGCGATCGATGCGGCGGCGGCCATCGGGTTTGCGTTAGGGCTGGTAGAGCCCAACGCTTCCGGATTAGGCGGCGGCGGATTTATGACGATTCATATGGCAAATGGGACAAATCGTTTTATTGATTTTGAAAGCTGTGCTCCGGCTTCGGCTTCTTCTTCTATGTGGACCTTTGATGAAGCATCCAAACAGGCGAATCAGTCTTCACCAAATACACATCAGGAAAAGAATGTTCAGAATCTGGCAAATCATATTGGTGCTAAAGCGGTAGGAATTCCCGGAGAAGTTGCTGGAATGCTCTATGCATTGCAAAAATATGGAACCCAAAGTTCTAAAGCCATCTTAGATCCGGTGATTCAACTTGCAAATACAGGATTTACGGTCACTCCGACTTTTGCACAGGAACTTTCTGACAGCAAAGTAAGAATGGACGGATATCCCGAATTTGGAAAGCTGTTTCTTCGCTCGGATGGATCTGCCTATGAGACCGGTGATGTTTTTACAAATCAAGAATATGCCAATACACTTGGCTTGATCGAAAAAAATGGAGTAAAGGGATTTTATGAGGGAGAAGTCGCGGAAAAGATCGTAAATATGGTCAACATATATGGTGGAAACCTAACTTTGGAAGACTTAAAAAATTACAAAGTAAAAGATACCACCCCATTGGTTAGTTCTTATCGTGGATACCGGATCCTTTCAGCTCCTTCTCCTTATACAGGCGGTGCCGCTCTTACACAAACGTTAAAAATTTTGGAAAATTTTAATCTTTCTCAGATTGGCGAAGAAAGTTCTGGAGAATTTTCGTTATTTTCAAAAGTGTTTCAGGTGGTAAATTTTGATTTGCAAAAGTATCTGCAATCTTCGAGTAAGACTTCTTCTTCAAGCTTTCAAAACCTTTTGAGCTCCAATCATGCTCAAGATCTGGCGGACTGGATAACCAAAAATCCAAATGTTCAGGTTACTTTGCCAAAGTCTTCTGTTCAGGTAATTGAGACGGAAAGCAACACGTCATGCTATTCTGTTACAGATAAAATGGGGAATGTTGTTACGGTGACGCAGACTGTGAATGATTCGTTCGGATCTAGCATTTGTGCAGATGGGTATGGATTTATGCTCAACAGCGTGATGGGGGATTTTTCTACGGACAGTACGAGTTTAAATTGCGTATCCAGCGGCAAACGTCCGCTTTCGACGATGAGCCCAACCATTGTTTTGAACCAAGATGGAACACCATTTCTATCCTTCGGAATTGCAGATCGGACGCAGATACCATCTTTGGCGGCACAGATTCTTACGAAAGTGATTGATCACCAAAAAGGGCTGCAGGAAGCTGTGGATTCGCCCAGAATGAATTCTTCTGCAATCGGGAACAGTAAAATCACTTATGAAGATCGTTTTTCGGATGATGTGGTACAAACGTTGTCGGGACTTGGGTATCAGATGACAAAATCGGACTCTTGGGATAAAAATACCGGCGAGTTTCAGGGAATCCTTTTTAGGCTCGACGGCGTTTTAGAGGGGGCAGCAGATCCCAGATGGGACGGAAAAGCCCTTGGCTAATTAAAAGAAGAAGCCTCCTGCGATAAAAAGCAGGAGGCTTCTTTTATTGATCAATGATTTATTCTTTTGAAAAATCTTGACATAAATTTTTATATTCTTTAGAGTATTGACTTCCTCTTTTCCAAACAAGAGAGAGTTCATGCTGGACAGGAAGACCTTTAAGCGGAATGGAACGTAAAATATTTTGCTGAATTCTTTTTTGAGCTGCCATTTGATACATAAAGCTAATGCCGGCGTCTTGTTCCAATAATTTCAAAATGACGTGCATACTGTCTATCTGTACAATGTTATGAAAATTTTTGATTCTCATATTTTGGAAATATAAGAATTGTTCTAATATTTCTCTAGTTCCAGAGCCCGGTTCTCGCAGAAGTAAAGTTTCATCGGTCAAATCATAGACGGTTTTGATTTTATGGCGAAATAAATGATCTTTGGAGCAAACTGCCAAAAAATTTTCAGTGCGAAAGGGAGCAAAATCATATTGGTTTAAATCAAAAAATCCCTCTACAAATGCACATGGAAGGGATCCTTCGTCGATTTGGCGTAATAAATTTTCTGTATTGTCAACAATAAAGTGCAGCTCGATTTCAGGATGTGTTTTTATATAACTTGCGAGCTTTGTTTCAAGACTAAATTCTCCGATCGTTCGAGTCGCACCTAGTTTAAAAACTTGTTTTCCTGTTTCAAAAGAAGCAAGTTTTCCACGCAGTACATTTTCGTCGTTTTGCATTTTAATCACAGTATCGCAAAGATATTTGCCCGCAGGAGTAAGGTGAATTCGTTTTCCTTCATGTATAAATAACTTTGTTCCATATTCTTCTTCTAAAAGTCTGATATGCTGTGATACTGCTGGTTGTGTAATATGAAGATCTTCTGCAGCACGCGTAAAATTCATTTTTTCGCAGACTGCTAGGAATGTAGTAAGTCGATATTCCATCTATCGGTTGCCTCCATTAACGATAAGTATAAATTATTATATCATAATAAATCATAATTGGAAATTATAAAAATGCGGTGATATAATAAACGCATTCAATCATTTTAGATAAAAATGATAAAAGGGAGTTTTAGATGTGAATTTTATGAGGAAAAATGGATTTGGAATTTTATTGTCTTTGGCAATTGCAATCCCGTCTTGGTTTTTAGGAAAAGTATTTCCAATTATAGGGGGCGCTGTGATTGCCATTTTAGCGGGTATGATTATCACCTTGTTGATTCGGGATAAATCCAGATTCGATAGTGGGATTAAATTTATTTCAAAAAAAGTTTTGCAGTGGGCAGTTATATTACTTGGATTTGGACTCAACTTAAACGTAGTGGTAACAACAGGGAAACAATCTCTTCCAATTATTTTATGTACGATTTCAACTTCATTAATCATAGCTTATGTAATGCATAAAGTTTTACATACCCCATCAAAAACTTCTACTTTAATTGGAGTAGGGTCTTCTATTTGCGGAGGCTCTGCGATTGCGGCAACGGCTCCTGTCATTGGTGCAGATGATGACGAAGTTGCGCAGTCTATTTCTGTAATTTTTTTCTTTAATGTGTTAGCTGCAATCTTTTTCCCGATGCTTGGACAAGTCATGGGATTTAATACATCCAGCGGAGAAGCTTTTGGAATTTTTGCAGGGACGGCTGTCAATGATACTTCTTCCGTTACGGCTGCTGCATCCACCTGGGATAGCATGTGGGGTCTTGGTTCTGCAACTTTGGATAAAGCGGTTACGGTAAAATTAACCCGCACTTTGGCGATCATTCCGATCACACTCGTCTTAGCTTTTATAGAATCCCGAAAAGCTAAAATGGCCATTCATGCGGATGAAACTTCGAAGTCTGTGTTTCATCTAAAAGATATTTTCCCATTTTTTATTTTGTATTTTATTGCAGCTTCTGTGATCACAACGGTTGCTTTAAACTTTGGAATTCCTGCAAGCAGCTTTATGCCAATGAAAGAATTGAGCAAATTTTTCATTGTTTTGGCAATGGCAGCAATCGGACTCAATTCCAATATTGTTAAGTTGATCAAAACTGGAGGGAAACCTCTTTTGATGGGACTATGCTGCTGGATTGGAATTACCGGGGTTAGCCTTCTTATGCAGCATGTCATGCGTTTATGGTAAAAGAAAGTTTCTTATACCTACTATATTGTTCTCATTAATTCAAAAAGGAGTGGCACATTCGGCAAAAATGATAGCCGAATGTGCCACTCCTTTTATTATCAGTAAAGTTTAGTCTTCCTAATTTTTAGCTAAGACGCATTTTAAAGTCTTCATATCCGAACTTGTGTAAAATTCTGTAGTTTCCATTCTTTTCTTTTACCACAATCGCAGGCAGGGGCATTCCATTGAAAGTATTGTTTTTAACCATGGAGTAAATGGCCATATCTTCAAAAATCAGTCGGTCACCGGGTTTTAAAGGAGAAGAAAAACTATAATCTCCAATGATGTCCCCAGAAAGACAGGTTGGACCACCAAGCCGATAAGTGATGGCTTTTTCACCCGGCAGTCCCGCATTCATCAGCGGAGGCCGATAGGGCATTTCCAAAACATCCGGCATATGGCATGCGGCAGAAGTATCTAAAATTGCAATCGGCATGCCGTTTTGAAGCGTATCCAGTACAGAAGTTACCAGAAAACCGGCATTGAGAGCTACTGCTTCTCCCGGTTCCAAATAAATTTCCAGATGATAAGTGTCCTTTAAATGGTGGATACAACGTTCCAAACGAGGAATATCATAGCCGGGACGGGTAATGTGATGGCCTCCGCCTAAATTGAGCCACTTGATCTGCGAAAACCATGGAGAAAACTGCTGTTCCACTGCGGAAACGGTAGCCTCTAAAGCATCAGAATTCTGTTCACAGAGGGTATGAAAATGGAATCCGGAAACATGCTCTAAAAGGTCCTCCCGAAAATTTTGAAGCGTAATTCCGAGACGGGAATTTTTGGCGCAGGGATCATAGATTTCATGCCCTTTTTGGGTGGAATACTGAGGATTTAGACGCAGCCCGATCTCTTTTCCGGCAGCAAATGCACGGCTTTCAAATCGTTCGAGCTGTGAAAACGAGTTAAAAATAATATGGTCGCAGTCATTTAATAATTCTGAGAATTCCTCTTCTCGATAGGCAGGAGAAAAAACGTGATTCTCTTTTCCAAACTCTTCTTTTCCGAGGCGCGCTTCATAAAGACCGCTGGAGCTGGTTCCCGATAGGTACTGGCGGCAAAGCGGGTAAAGTGCATAGCAGGAAAAGGCTTTTTGTGCCAAAAGAATTTTACAGCCGGTGCGGTCCATTACCCCTTTTAAAATTTTGAGATTCTGCTCCAGAAGTGTTTCGTCAATTACATAGCAGGGAGTAGGTAATTCGGAAAAATTCATAGCTTACTCCACCAAGTCGGGGTGGAAACTTTCCTGCCATGGAAGTCCCCAGCGATTTAAAGCATCCATAAAAGGATCCGGATCAAATTCTTCAATATTGTGAACGCCGGGCTTTTTCCAAGTTTCGGTTAAAAGCATCATGCCGCCGATCATGGCAGGAACTCCGGTCGTATAGGCAACGGCTTGAGAGCCAACTTCGCGATAGCATTCCTGATGGTCAGAGACGTTATAAAGATAATAGTTTTTATCTTTTCCATCTTTCTTTCCGCGGAAAATGCAGCCGATATTCGTTTTTCCTTTAGTACGCGGTCCTAAAGAGGAGGGATCCGGCAGAACGGCTTTTAAAAATTGGAGAGGAACGATCTCTTTTCCCTCAAAATTGATGGGCTTAATAGAGGTCATTCCGACGTCTTCCAGACATTTTAAATGAGTTAGATAGCTTTGCCCAAAGGTCATGAAAAAGCGAATCCGATGAATTCCAGGCATGTTAAGCGCTAAGGATTCCAATTCCTCGTGATGCAGAAGATACATATCTTTAGGGCCAATTTGTGGGAAATCATAAACACGTTTAATTTCCATCGGGTCTGTTTCCACCCAATGACCATTTTCCCAGTAACTGCCCTTTGCGGAGACTTCACGGATATTGATTTCAGGGTTGAAGTTGGTTGCAAATGGATAGCCGTGGTCACCGGCATTGCAGTCCAAAATATCGATGTAGTTGATTTCATCAAACTGATGTTTTAGCGCATAGGCGGAAAAAACACCGGTGACGCCGGGGTCAAATCCGCTGCCCAAAAGAGCGGTGATGCCTGCTTCCTCAAATTTTTTACGGTAGGCCCACTGCCAGCTATATTCGAATTTAGCGGTATCTTCGGGTTCATAGTTTGCAGTGTCCATATAATTGGTTTTAGTGGCAAGACAGGCATCCATAATTTTCAGATCTTGATAGGGCAGTGCTAGGTTCATCACAACACCCGGCTGCACTTTCTTGATAAGTGCAGCCAGCGCATCGACATCGTTGGCATCTACCTGTGCAGTCGTAATCTTTGTCTTCGTAGTGCCTTGAAGCTTTTCTTTCAATGCATCACATTTTGATTTTGTGCGGCTTGCGATGCAGATTTCTTCAAATACATCGCTGTTTTGGCAGCATTTATGGATTGCAACACTTGCAACGCCTCCGCAGCCGATAATTAAAGCTTTTTTCATTTTACCCTCCTAAAATTTATAAAAATATGCTCAAGAGAGAGCCAACAATAGCTCACGTACAATTTTGCAGGCAAGCGCAGTGGAAGCGCCGCTTTGGTCCAGACTTGGGCAAAGCTCATTTACATCACAGGCGACGACATTAGCATCTTGTCCAATTTCTTCGATAGCATGAAGCAGTTCAGGAAAAAAGATTCCGCCGGCTTCCGGGGTTCCTGTTCCCGGGAAGCAAGCCGGATCCAGGACATCCAGATCTAGAGTAAAGTAAATGGGACGCCCCTTTAGTTTCTTAAGCGTTTCTTTAAGGCCGCCTAGGTTAAACTTATGGGTTTCTACATGAGAAGCACCCCATGAAAATTCGCTGCGGTCGCCGGAACGAATTCCAAACTGGAAGATGCGATTGTCCCCTAAGATTTCCCAACAGCGGCGCAAAACACAGGCATGAGAAAGCTTAGCGCCCAGATAGTCATCCCGCAGATCAGTGTGCGCATCGAAGTGCACAATACAAAGATCAGGATATTTTTGTGCTACGGCACGCATAGCACCGAGTGTTACGAGATGTTCTCCACCCAGCAAAAAGGGAAGTTTCCCGTCTTCCAAAATAATTTTAGCGCGGTTTTCGATTTCTCCAAGGGCAAGTTCGGGATCGCCAAAGCAGAGTTCCAGATCGCCGCTGTCAAAAACGGAACAGTCAAGCAGATCTTTTTCCTGATAAGGACTGTATGTTTCAAGCCCAAAAGATTCATGTCGGATTGCACTGCTGCCGAAACGTGCACCCGGACGAAAAGAAGTGGTGGAATCAAATGGTGCTCCATAGAGCACCATTTTGGCATTTTCGTAAGGACTGTCACATGCCAGAAACGTTTCTACATTTTTATTCAACATCGTGTAAAAGCTCCTCAACATAAGTGGGCAGGGCAAAAGCACCTGCATGTAATTTTGTATTGTAATAGCGAGTAGAGATTCCAAGAAGATTCCATGCAGCTGCATTCAGATCGTGTACAGGGTGATATTTTTTAGAGGCAAACCCAAACAGCCAGTAGCCGGAAGGATAAGTGGGAATTTGTGCCTGATAAATTCGGCTGATTGGGAAACTTTCGACAATTCTCTTATGTGCACGCTGCATAGCAGCAGCGTCGCCATCATAAAAAGGGCTTTCATGCTGATTGATGAGAATTCCATCTTCATGAAGTGCTTTATAGCAGTTCCCATAAAATTCTCTCGTAAAAAGTCCTTCTCCCGGACCAAAAGGATCAGTGGAATCTACAATAATCAAATCGTATTGATCATTGCAGGAGCGGATAAATTTAAGCCCATCTTCATAGAAAATATGAACCCGCGGATCAGAAAGACGGCACGAAGTCTGCGGAAGATATTTTTTGCAGACTTCTACAACCAATTCATCGATTTCTACAAGATCGATTGATTTAATGTTCGGATAACGGGTCAATTCCCGTACAACTCCACCGTCACCTCCGCCGATCACCAGAACATTTTTTACATGAGGATGAACGGCCATCGGTACGTGGGTAATCATTTCGTGATAGATAAATTCATCTTTTTCGGTCAGCATCATATAGCCGTCCAGCGTTAAAAAGCGGCCGAATTCTTTAGAATCAAACACATCGATCCTCTGAAAATCGCTTTGTCCACTAAAAAGCTGACGATCTACCTTGATCGAGAAATCAACAAATGGGGTATGCGCTTCAGTAAACCAAAGTTCCATTTTTGTCTCCTTTCGGTTGTCTATTCAATTACGTTGAGGTGATCAACTTTTGGATCTTCCGGGCCGGTCATGGAACAGCCCTTTTCTTTGGCATAACGAATATATTGCAGAATATCTTCGGTAATGCGCTCACCTGGTGCCAAAATCGGAATTCCAGGTGGATAGCACATGACAAATTCACTGCAGACTCGGCCTTTTGTTTCCATCAAGGGAAGAGAAATTTTATTCGCATAAAAGGCTTCCTGCGGAGAAAGGACAACCTGCGGAGGAAGATACTCCTGCGTTAATAATCCTGTTTTTTCCCGGCGATATCGACGAGCAATTTCGGAGAGCGCGCTGACAAGACGCTCCAAATCCTGAACACGATCCCCCATGGAGATATAGGCTAAGATATTTCCAATATCTCCGAATTCCACCTGAATATCGTACTCGTCCCGTAAGATATCATAAACTTCGATTCCGGCAAGACCAATTCCTAAAGTATAGATAGAAAGCTTTGTAGTATCAAAATCGAAAATGCTGTCTCCATTTACCAGTTCTTCAGAATAAGCATAATAGCCGCCAATGCGGTTGATTTCTTCTCGGGCGTATTGGGCAAGATCCTGTACCTTTCGGAAGATTCCTTTACCGGAAAGGGCCAGATTTCTTCTGGAAATATCGAGGCTCACCATCAGAAGATAGGAGGCACTCGTTGTTTGTGTCAGATTAATGATTTGGTTGACATAACCTGGACTAACATTCGGCCCGATTAATAACAGAGAGCTCTGCGTTAAGCTGCCGCCGGATTTGTGCATACTAACAGCTGCCATATCGGCACCAGCCCCCATGGCAGAGACAGGCATTCTGCGTCCAAAATAAAAATGAGTTCCATGGGCTTCATCTACCAAGACCATCATGCCATGAGCATGTGCAAGCTTTACGATAGCAGTTAAATCAGAGCAAATTCCATAGTAGGTCGGATTATTGACAAATACGGCTTTTGCATCCGGATTTTCATGGATCGCTTTTTCTACCTGTTTAACCGACATCCCAAGAGCAATGCCAAGCTGATGATTTACTTCTGGGTTTACATAAATTGGAACAGCTCCACAAAGAACTAATGCGTTAATGCTGCTGCGGTGAACATTGCGCGGTAAAATGATTTTATCTCCGCGCTTGCAGGCAGTTAAAATCATACTTTGGACTGCACTTGTTGTACCGTTCACCAGAAAAAAGGCATGCGCTGCATGAAAAGCATCTGCGGCAAGAGCTTCCGCATCCCGAATCACTGAGACTGGGTGACAAAGATTATCCAGCGGTTTCATGGAATTGACATCGATGCCAACGCAGTCTTTTCCTAAAAAATTGAGAAGTTCTGGATTTCCGCGGCCTCTTTTATGCCCGGGCACATCAAAAGGGACTACGCGCATTTTTTTAAAGTGTTGTAAAGCCTCATAAAGCGGGGCTTTCGTTTGATCAAGCTGCATTTTGGTTTCCCTTTCAGTAAATATTGCGCCCGCTGAAGATTTCGATCATTTCCCGACGAAGTCGGCTCATGATAGAGAGGCGTTCTTTTGGAGGAAGTTCATAGACATCTGTGTTGAAAAGATAGTTTTGCAGATCAATGTCTTTAATTAGCATCTTTGTGTGAAAAAGATTTGCTTCGTAGACATTAATATCGATTGCATCATATCGTAGCAGGGTCTTTGGATCAATATAGTTTTGAATGGAAGTCATTGGGTGATCCATAAAAAGTTTTTTTCCGGTTACATCTCTTGTAAAGCCTCGTACCCGGTAATCCATTGTGATAATATCGGAATCAAAAGAACCAATCAAATAATCCAAAGTGGAAAGAGGTGTGATTTTTCCACAGGTGGCAACGTCAATGTCAACTCGAAAAGTTGCAAGACATGATTCCGGATGATATTCAGGATAGGTATGGACCGTTACATGACTTTTATCAAGGTGGGCAACAACGGTATCACTTGCCGGAATCATGGTTTCTTCGGCAATTAGCAGAGTCACACTTGCTCCCTGAGGTTTATAATCTTGTTTAGAAAGACTTAGTACATGCGCACCGATCATTTCTGTTAGATGCATTAAAATTTTTGTTAGACGTTCTGAATTATATTGTTTGTTAATATAAGCAATATAATCTTTTTGTTCTCTGGGGCTTTTTGCATAACAAACATCATAAATATTGAAACTTAAAGATTTTGTGAGATTGTTAAATCCATATAAAGTGATTTTTTCGGCCATATCAATCCATCCTTTTTGCAAAATGTGGGAATACATAAAAACCGCAGGCTTTGAGCACAGACGCGCTCAAAACTTGCGGTTCAATAAAAATCCAGTCTTAATTATATAAGCAGAATTGCGGTCCTTTAGAGGGGATAAGCAGCTGCTTTTTTAGAAAGAATGGAACCTTCAGAGTCTATATAGCAAATAGTTACTTTTACTACTCTTATTGATCGTTTCACAAGTCTTGATGTGTCGCTCACACATTTGGTTTTAAGGAACCAACTTATAAAATTTGCGCTCTTAACGCAATCAATAAGGCAACGAAAGTTGCCAATCGGCAATTTGACCCGGCTGTCCGTATGCCTGCCTTTTCCGATGGAAAAGTGGTCAAAAACATTTGCGGGGAAAGACTCCGTGTAGAAATTCCACACACTTTCCATCCACTATTATAAGAATGAAAAGGGCACTTGTCAAGAACACTTTCTTTAGTTGAGTTATTTTTTTGCATAAAATTTTTTTTTGACTCTTAAGAATATTTTTGTTCAAATAAATCAATAGGGATTGGCTTATTCAGCAAGTAGCCCTGTATTTTTTGGCAGCCAAGACTTTTCAGAATTCGTGCCTGTTCCAAGTGTTCGACTCCCTCAGCAACGCTGCCTATTTTAAGATTTTCGCAGAAACTAATAATAAATTTAGTCAAAGACTGTGCAGCCGGATTATTACTGAGTGTATTAATAAAGCCGCGATCAAATTTAAGTTCGTCTAATTTTACTGTTGATAACATTGCAATACCGGAATATTTGGCTCCAAAATCGTCCAATGCAATCCGAAATCCTTCTTTTTGCAAATTTTTACTGATTTCAGTGATTGTACTGGAATTAATGTCCCCAAACGATTCGGTTATTTCAATCATGATTTGTTGTGGATTAACTCCGTATTCCTTACAAATATTTTTAAGAGTAGGAATCAAATCCATTTGCAGCAGTGTGGTGCGCGAAAAATTGAGAGAAATTCCAATTAAACGGCGCCCTTTTTCTTTCCACTGCCTTAATGTCTCACAGACTGTACGAAATACATAAAAGTCAATGTAGTGAACTAAATGACTTTTTTCCAAAAGGGGAATAAATTTATTTGGGGGAATTACTCCAAATTCAGGGTGAATATAGCGAATCAACGCTTCGGCTCCACAGATGGTGCCATCGGAAAGGGTTGCCTGTGGCTGAAGAAAAACATGAAACATCCTTTTTTCAAGTGCTTTCTGAAGCCATTGATAAGCTAATGATGAGTGTAATGTGGCTTTTTCTTCCGTTTGTGCCAGACGATATGGTTGACTCTGTTTGGAAACGATTTGATCTTCTGCAGTTGAAACGAGATTTTCAATATGAATATTATAGCTTTCCCAAATGGACCCCATATTTACGAAGCAAGAAAAATTTTTTTGAAAAATGTTTTCTGCGGACGAAGAGATTTTGGTAAAACGATCATTGGAAATATCTTCATACAGAACTAAAAATTCATCCTTAGAAAGTCGAAAAATTTTAGATTCTTTAAAGCATTCCGAGATTCTTTCTGAGACTTTTTTAACAAGACGATCACCAAGAGAAATTCCGCATTGGATGTAATACTGTTTTAGATCTTTGATGATAATACAGACAATTCCTACAGAAGAAAAAGTTTCTTGGTCAATGGATAAAAGATAGCGATAATAGTTATCCCAATTTGAAAATCCAGTAACCGCATCATGATACATAGCGTAGTCCCGATTTTTTTGAATACGGTTGCAAAAAAGCCGGTAGTTAAAAAATGAAATCAGAGATTGTACCAAGTTAAAATTTAATAAGTGAGTGGAAGGATTAAAAATACAGAGATAAGAGATGATTTTTGATTGATTCAGTCGAAAAGGAAGAATATAAATAAAATGGATTCCTAATTGGTGAAAGAAAGCATAGCATTCTGGAGATTGCGCATAAAGCCTGGTGAGATCGTTCATACAGTAAGGAACTGACTTTTCCAATCCAGAGAGCCATTTGATCAAAATTGTAGTTTGTTGAGGAGAAAAAACATTGGAATAAGAAGACTGATCGTTGGAGAACCATTCAATAAAGTTAGAAATCCTAAAATTTTCTTCAGAAATTTCCAGATAACAGGTATGCATTGCGTCGTAATAGGTTGCAAGATCTTTTAAGACCGTACGAATTGCTTTAGAAAGAGGTTCAATTTCTTGAAATTCTTTTGCAATTTTGAAAATGGTATTCTGTTCAGGATTAAAATCTGATAAAATCTGAAAATCATTTTTTCGTGCACTCATCAAACATAGACAAGCTATTTGACCATTCCATGTAATTGGTTTAAAGTGAATATAAAACTGTCGCTGAATTTTTCCAATTAGACATTTTGTAATAGTGTTTTGATTCTCTTTTTTTTCTTTTAGCAGACAAGGAGTACATGGATTTTTACGGCCATGAAAAAATTCGTAACAAGTACAATGGGAAAAATTAAGGGGCTGTTTATCAAAAAGAGATTTTGCTTTTGTGTTGAGAAAAAGAATTTGGTAAGATTCAGGATTAATAATAATTGCAGGAAGCCCCATATCTTCAACAATAGCTTCATGCAGTGGATTTTCTCGTCCATAAGAAGACAGATCTTTTTTCATGGAATCTTCAGGAGTATATAGGTGATATCCATTTTTCCCATTGCGTTTTGCATGATACATTGCAGTATCTGCATGCTCAAATAGTGTTTCAAAATTTACTTCTTGAGACATAGATATTGCAATTCCAACGGAACACGAAATATAAAGATGCTTTTTTTTGCTTTTGCCTTCAGGCGCTTTGTTCAATAGTCTGCAGAAGAGTTCTGCTTTTTTGCAGACTATTTGGGTAGAATCGATCTCTCGGAAAAAGATAATAAATTCGTCTCCACCAAATCTCCCTAAAATTGTTTGTGATTCAAAATTGGAGCGGATGGAACGCGAAATTTCTGTTAAAACCTTATCTCCATAAAGGTGGCCTAATGTATCATTAATATTTTTAAAATTATCTAGATCTATCATCATCAGAGCACAAAGACGGTTGTGGTGCTTTGAACTGAGAGATTCTTCAATTAGAGCAATCGCTGTATCTTTTAAATAGAATCCAGTCATCACATCGTGTTCTGCACGTTCACGAAGTGCGAGTTCTGCTTTTTTATTTTCATCAATATTTTCAATATAAAAAAATCCCAAAAGATCATTTGAATGCTCATTTTTTGCTAAATTGATTGTGATTTTTGCCCAAATGATTTTTCCATCGGAATTTACACGCTGATATTCACAAGAAACGGCAGCTGTTCCGGTGCTAAAAAGTTTTTGGAGGGATTCTTTGCTGAAAGTTTTAAAAATTTGGTGGCGTCCGTCTGAGGTCAGGGCGCGAGAAGCACTATCTGCAATTAGTTCGTTGTAAGTTTTGGCATGGCTCAGTTCATTGATCATGGTGTCTTCAACCTGATAGCTGGTAACCTGATTTTGAGTCAAATTGATTCGGTAAGAGACAAATCGATTACGGTTAATCATACTACGATAAATTTCTTCCCGGTGGTATTGCTGCAAGGTATCCATTTGGTCAGAGACGTTTTCTGAGATAGCAATCGCATGAACCGGTTTTCCAGAGTCGTCGAAAATATTGGTATATGTAACTCGTTTCCATTGATAAGTTCCGTTTTCTCCAAGAGCGCGATAAGTAGCTGTGGCTGTTTTTTTACCGGAATGAACGTCACGATAAAGCCGCCGCACGGTTTTAATACTGTCCGGATGAATATAGCCGCTTTTAATTCCCTGTTCAGGAACATTTTCAATCTTTTTCGGATGTGATTGACCGGAAATGGACAAGTCAATCAGCATAATGGATTTGCTTGCAAGATCATAGTCCCAAATTGTGGCGTCGACCTGATTTAAAGCAATACGGAGCTGCTCTTCACTGATTTTTAATTGATTTTCTGCCAACTTCTGTTTTGTGATATCATATTCAATGCAGCTAATAATGCTTTCTCCTTTGCTCAAAGAGATCCCACAGCTGCAGAAAAGCCAGAGAATTTTTTCATCTCTCGTAATAATTCGAAGAGAAAAGGTTGCACAAGAGTGTTTTACTGGGTCCAGATTCGTGATGATGGATTCAACCTTTTTTAGATCGTTTGGCTCAATAAATCCAGAGATTTCATTATGGTATTCGGATTTTGCCTGTTCTCTGGTGCAATTTCGAAGCATAAAAAACTGGTCATTCGCATAAATCAGCCGAAAAGGCATTTTTGCTTTAAATTGAAAATAAGAGCTAGGGCAAACCGAAAGAATGGCGTTGGCTTTAAAGAGATCATCTGTCATATTTAATTTATTTAAAACAATTTTAGACAGATACGAAAAATTTGAAAACAGATGTGAGCCTTCACGAAGGTTCTTAGGATTTATTACACAAAGAAAGCCATAGTTTTGGTTATCCAAAATAAAGAATGCGAAAATCAAACTGTGAACATGCCATCTTTTAAGAGAAGTAATTTCGCTTGGCAAAAGATAGTTCATAGAATCAATATTTGAAATTATAAATACTTGCTTTTGACACAAGATGATTTTTTGATATGTTTTCAGGGAGAGAATGTGATGAATATGATTTTCCCGCAGCTCCTCTTTTCCCCAAAGGTAAGACTGCAAAACATTGCCTGTCTTTTTATCGATTTCGCCAGTAAAACTAAAATTGGCTTTATAGTAACGTTTCAGTGCTTTTAAAAGTTGCTGGATTGTAGAAGTAGAATCGATATCTTTCTGTTTGTTCACATGGTCAATGTATGATATAATTTCATTTTTGGAATTCGTTTGTGTATCAAGCACAGCATCTAGGGAGTTTGACCTTGAAAGGCTTAAGGTTATCATCAGACGATAAGGTTTTCCTTTAAAGGATACAATCTGGTCTTGCATCAAAAAGTGGTGGCCAAGGTATTCATTATCATATTTCCAGACAGAAAAAGGATCATCTTCTGAGTGCATATGCGCGCAGAGAGTACAGGGACTTGTGCGTCCCGCAAAGACCTCATAGCATTTTTTAAGATGATATTCTTTCTCTGAGACATGGAAAATTTTACAACTGTAAGCATTCATAAATTCAATTTCAAAAGTATCTGGGTCACAGAGGTAAATAATTTCATCTAATTCGTTTAATATCCGCAGTGAGGAATCAGATATTTCTTTCATATGACTGGTTACCCCTTTTCGATCAAACTCCACAACCGTTACTTAATTTTATTATAGTCCCGGGGTAGAGAGAAATCAATTTAGAAAACATAAAATACATTATATCACCAATTTTGGTATCATGTAAAAATAAAAGGAAAGATAGAACTTTTGTGCTAAAAAATTCAAGAAATAATTTTTATGATAAAATAGAAGAAAAAAGAAAGGGTACGGGAAAATGGTCTTAAAAAATGGGGAGTTTTTTGCAGAGGATTTTTCAATCGTGAAAGGGGATATTGAGTTTCAGAACGGCATCATTACAAACATTGGAAAGTCGTTGGAAGGAGAGCAGATAGACTGTAGTGGATGCCTGATTGCCCCTGGATTTATTGATCTGCATGTTCACGGCTGCGGCGGCTATGATGTGTGTGATAAGGATTCTCAGAGTGTGACAAAAATGGCACATTGGCTGGCTCAGCATGGAATTGTAGCTTTTTGCCCTGCTACCATGACAATGCCGCATTCATCAATTTTAAATGCTCTGCAGAAAATTAAAAAAACAATGGATTTGCCGCAGAAAGAGGGTGCTCAAATTTTGGGTGCCTATTTGGAAGGCCCTTTTATTAGCGCGGAGAAAAAAGGCATGCAGCAGGAAGAAAATATTAAAAGGCCAAACTTTTCGCTTTTTAGAGAATATTGGGAGTCTTCCGGCCACTCGATTCGAATTGCCTGCCTTGCGCCGGAAGAGCCAGGTGCCGAACAGTTTGCTGCTTTTGCACAAAATTTTTGTTCGCTCAGTATTGCTCATTCGGCGGCTGATTATGAAGAGGCGAAAGAGGCATTTTTATGGGGGATTCATCATGTGACACACCTTTTTAATGGGATGAATGAATTTCATCACAGGGCACCGGGAGTGGTTGGTGCTGTGTGGGATACTCCCAACATTACAGCGGAATTGATTTGTGATGGCATTCACATTCATCCTTCTGTATTACGAGCGGCATTTCGCCTTCTCAGAAAAGAGCAGAGCTGCGTGATCAGTGACAGTATGTGTGCGGCGGGTATGCCGGACGGAACTTATGAATTCGGCGGGCAAAAGGTGATCGTGAAGGAACATAAAGCGGTACTTTCGGATGGAACTTTAGCAGGTTCCGTTACAAATTTATTGGAAGAAGTGCAAAATCTGATTCGGTTCGGAATTCCGCTTTCTCGGATTATTCGGAGTGTGACACTTAACCCGGCTTCTGTACTTGGAGAAGATCAGAAACGCGGCAGTATTCAAATTGGAAAACGTGCTGATTTTACCATTTTGAAGAAAGCGGGATTTTCACTTGCGTATACCATTTGTAATGGGGAGATTGTAGCCCGTTCCTTTCATATATAAAAAATATAAAAAATCCGCAGAATTTTCTGTAGAGAAGATTCTGCGGATTCAAAAATAATTTTTTGATTTTTATTTAATTACCCGTGCGCGAATGACTTCATCCAAAGACTGTAGTTTTTGTGCAGCTTCATTAGCAATATCACCGGTAACATCGACGATCGTGTAAGCATATTCTTTTCTGGATTTGGACTGCATGTTCTCAATATTAATTCCCATATTGGCCAAAATCCCGGAAAAACGGCTGATCGTATTTGGCATATTGCGGTGCAGAACGCAAATACGCTGTGTACTCTTATCCCGTGCCATGGAAACCATGGGCATGTTGACACTGTTGCGGATATTCCCGTTTTCCAGATAATCACGCAGTTCGTTTGCTGCCATACGTGCGCAGTTATCTTCGCTTTCCGGCGTGGAAGCTCCCAAATGAGGAATTGCAATAATTCCATCGACACCGATCATCTCATCATTTGGAAAATCTGTAGCATAAGAAGCAACTTTTCCGGATTTTATGCCTTCTAAAATAGAATCGGAATCAACAAGTCCGCCACGGGCAAAGTTCAAAATCCGAACATGGTCTTTCATTTTGGAGATTGCTTCTTTGCAGATCATGCCTTTGGTGTCCGGCGTCTGAGGAACATGAATGGTAATATAATCGCAGTTTGCCCAGATGTCATCGAGGGTCTGTGCATGATGAATGGAGCGGGAAAGCCCCCATGCAGCGTCGACCGAAAGATAAGGATCATAACCATAGACTTCCATCCCTAATGATTTGGCAGCGTTGGCAACAAGAACACCAATTGCACCGAGCCCAATTACCCCGAGTGCTTTTCCTTTAATTTCGGGGCCAACAAACTGGGATTTGCCTTTTTCAATTAACTTCGGGACTTCAGCACCCTTTCCTTTAAGTGTTTTGCACCATTCGGCGGCGGGAACAATCCGACGGGAAGAAAGAAGCAGTCCGCAGAGGACCAGCTCTTTTACTGCATTAGCATTTGCACCAGGCGTATTGAAGACGACAATTCCTTTTTCACTGCATTTATCGAGTGGAATATTATTGACGCCGGCTCCTGCGCGGGCGATTGCCAAAAGTTTTTGGGGCAGTTCCATTTCCAGCATATTGGCGGAACGAACCATAATAGCATCCGGATCCTGAACTCCTTCGCCGACGGTATAGTTGTCGGTAAAGCGCTCGGTCCCGGCTTTCGAAATTTTATTGAGATATTGAATCTGATACATAATAAAATCACAGCTCCTGATTTTTCATTTCATTTAAGAAGGCGCCCTTTCTGAAACAGGAAGGCGCCTTCGTTGTTATTTGTAATTAGCCGTTTGCCTTTTCAAATTTCTTCATGAAATCGACCAGCGTCTCAACGCCTTCATAAGGCATTGCATTATAAATGGAAGCACGCATACCGCCAACTGTCCGGTGACCCTTCAGGTTAACCATACCGGCATCAGTTGCTTGGGCGACAAATTTAGCATTAAGATCGTCACTGTCCGTTACGAATGGAACATTCATCAGGCTGCGGTCTTCCGGAACAACAGTGCCGTGGAAAAGCTTGCTGCTGTCGAGAAAATCATAGAGCAGTTTTGCTTTCTTTTCGTTGAGGGCCTTCATGTTTTCAAGGCCGCCAATCGTATTTTTAATCCACTCAAGGACAAGTTCGCAGATATAAATCGTGTAGCAGGGAGGAGTATTAAACATGCTTCCGCCATCTACATGTGTTTTATAATTAAGCATGGTTGGGGTCTTTTCCATCGCGTGTCCGACGAGGTCTTCGCGGACAATCACAATTGTAAGGCCTGCAGGAGCAAGGTTCTTCTGTGCGCCCGCAAAAACCAGACCAAACTTGCTGATGTCAATCGGCTCACTGCAGATGCAGGAGGAGATATCGGCGACCAGCGGAACAGAACCGGTAGCGGGAAGGGTATGATATTTTGTACCGTAAATGGTGTTGTTCATGCAGATATAAAAATAATCTGCATCGGGGGTGAAAGTAGAAGGATCCAACTTCGGAATATAGGTGAAAGTTTTATCCTTGGAGCTTGCAATCGCCTTTACATCACCATAGCGGGCAGCTTCTTTATAAGCTTTTGTAGCCCACTGGCCGGTCAGAACATAATCTGCTTTTCCAGAACCTGTCATCAGGTTAAAAGGAATCATAGCAAACTGTGTGGAACCGCCGCCCTGTAGGAACAGCACTTTGTAATTGTCCGGGATCTTCATGACTTCACGGAGGAGACTCTCCGCACTGTCGATGATGCTCTGGAAGATTTTAGATCGATGGGACATCTCCATCACTGACTGGCCACAGCCCTTGTAATCCATCATTTCATCGGCTGCACGGCGGAGAACTTCCTCAGGGAGCATGGAAGGACCAGCGGAAAAGTTATACACGCGTTTCATGTCTTTGTCTACCTCCAATGTGTCAAAATAAAGATTTTCGCACATAAATGCGATAAACTTAATTATACTGGTTTTATCTATGAATAGCAAGTTGTTGCAGTGTATTTTTTTGAAGAAAAATGGGAGTAAAGATCCCCTTTTTTATTATAATTGCTGTATTATAATAAATATTAAACAAAATAATAAACTCAAAAAGGAATTTATATGAACCAAATGAAAAAGAATAAACTTGAACAGATTACTCGCTTGGGATTGGGAGTCGTTTTTGCAGCGCTTGCAGTTTTAATGATAATTCCGCTTTTCTTTCGCACATGGAATGCAGGAAGTTTGTTCTTCCTGGGACTTGGAATGGTTGGACTAACAGTTTGTATTTTCTGGGGAAAAGTGCTTCGACTTGTCTGTGCCAAAAGAAAAAGGCGTATCCTATTTTATGGATTGCTCGGTCTCTTTGCTACCGGAATCTGTTGGTGTATCGCGCTAAGCTTTTTTATTAGCAGGGCAAAACCGCAGATCCCGACAGAAAGAGAAAATTTACCGGTTCTGATTCTTGGCAGTAAAGTCGACGGCACAGAACCAAGCGTGGATTTGCAGCAGCGCATTGATACAGCAGCAGACTGGCTTTTATTGCACCCAAATTCTATCGCAGTTGCCTGCGGCGGGAAAGGAACTGGAGAAAAAGTTACGGAAGCCGAAGTGATTAGAGAGAAATTGCTTGAAAAAGGAATAGAGCCGGATCGAATTCTTTTGGAAAATCGATCGGTTAATACGGAGCAGAATCTTTTTTATGCAAAAAAAGTACTTTTAGAAAATAATTTTTCCAATAAAGAAGCCTTGCTCCTTACCGATGATTATCACCTGTATCGTGCACTTTTGATTGCAAAACAAAATGGGCTTACGGCATGGGGGATCGGCGTTTCTACACCACCTTTGGTTTTTCCGGCACTCTTTGCAAGAGAACTTTTTGCAGTGACAAAATATTTTGTGCTTGGATGGTTTTAAAAATTCAAAATAATTCTTGACATGATTGCTTTACAGTGCTAAACTGATGCCAATAAACCAATGAGGAAGGGTAAGTAAGCCTTATTAAGATCTTGTTTCAGAAAGCCGCTGATGATGGGAACGCGGTACGGATCATAAGCACTGAATGGCCTTCTGAGGGCAAACCGAACAAAATAGTAGGGGAGCCGGAGTCAGAATCTCCGTTAAAAAAATTCAGCATATTTTTTGTATGCGTTGAGTGGGTATTGAAAAATACCAAGCTGGGTGGTACCGCAGAAGTGATAATCTAAGCACTTTCTGTCCCTGCAAAATTTGCAGGGGTGGAGAGTGCTTTTTTATTATATCTGTCCCTGCAGAAAAATTTGAAAGGAGCAAACGTCATGAAAGAGCAAAAGATTCCCTACAAAATTTATTTAAAGGAAGATCAAATTCCGAAGGCTTGGTATAACGTGCGGGCAGATATGAAAAATAAACCCGCCCCGCTTCTGAATCCGGGAACGCACCAGCCAATGAAGGCCGAAGAATTGGAACATGTTTTCTGCAAGGATCTGGTTTCTCAGGAACTTGATAATGATGATTCCTATATTCCGATTCCACAGGAGATTCAGAATTTTTATAAGATGTATCGTCCATCGCCTTTGGTACGTGCTTATTGCCTGGAAGAAAAACTTCAGACGCCGGCAAAGATCTATTATAAATTTGAAGGGAACAATACTTCCGGTTCCCACAAACTGAATTCTGCAATTGCACAGGCTTACTATGCAAAAAAGCAAGGCTTAAAGGGTGTTACGACAGAAACAGGAGCCGGGCAGTGGGGCACTGCCCTTTCAATGGCTTGTGCTTATCTTGGCCTTGACTGTAAAGTCTATATGGTAAAGGTCAGCTATGAGCAGAAACCATTCCGCAGAGAAGTTATGAGAACTTATGGTGCATCAGTGACTCCCAGCCCTTCTATGGATACAGCGGTAGGCAGAAAAATTTTGCAGGAACACCCGGGAACAACCGGCAGTCTTGGCTGTGCAATCTCCGAAGCAGTGGAATATGCGACAACTCATGAAGGCTATCGCTATGTACTCGGTTCAGTGCTGAATCAGGTACTGCTCCATCAGTCAGTGATTGGGCTGGAGACAAAAACAGCGATGGATCAGTATGGAATTGTTCCGGATGTCATTATTGGCTGTGCAGGTGGCGGTTCAAACTTGGGAGGACTTATTTCGCCTTTTATGGGAGAAAAACTCCGTGGAGAAAAAGATTATCAGTTTATTGCGGTGGAACCTGCTTCTTGTCCTTCCTTTACCAGAGGAAAATTTGCCTATGATTTCTGCGATACCGGAATGGTATGTCCGCTTGCCAAAATGTATACGCTGGGCAGTAATTTTATTCCGAGCCCAAATCATGCGGGCGGTCTTCGGTATCATGGAATGAGCCCGATTCTTTCAGAGTTGTATCATGAGGGATTGATTGAGGCGCGAACAGTTGAACAGACGTCTGTATTTGAAGCGGCGGAACAATTTGCCCGCGTTGAAGGAATTTTACCTGCGCCGGAATCCAGTCATGCAATTAAGGTAGCCATTGACGAAGCGTTAAAATGCAAAGAAACCGGCGAAGAAAAAACGATTCTTTTTGGCCTCACTGGTACCGGATATTTTGATATGGTTGCTTATGAGCAGTTTAATGACGGTAAAATGGGTGATTCAATTCCTACCGATCAGGATCTGCAGGAGGGATTCTCCAGAATTCCGCAGTTTCCAGGAAATGAACTCTAATTGAAAATTTTTCGAACTCATTTGTTATAAAAATTAAAATAGTGAGAAGTTCCATTTGGAATCTTCTCACTATTTTTTTATGGGTGTTAAGAGGAAGAATCGTTTACATAACTTGAAGCAAAAGAATTATATTAAATATAATGAAAGTAACTACAACTTGAGAATGATTTTCAGCATAGCGCTTGGTAAACAATCCATGAAATTTTGCCGATTGCTTCTCTGCCGTCTTTATTGGTAGGCATTTCATTTGTCAACACAACTAAGATGTAAGGATGTTTGGGGAGAAGAAAGATTCCGCCGTCGTTTTCCAAACAATCAAGATCTCCACATTTATGAGCGATTTCCAATTCTTCCGGAAGATAAAGCTGTAGCCGATTAGACTGCTGTTGCTGTTTTAAAATGTCCAGCATCATTTTAGAAGATCCTTTGTCGATGCAGGTACCTTCATAGATGCTTTTCAAAATATTCCGGATATCTTCGGCACAGATATAATTGTCATGACCAGCTTCTTTGGCTTTGTTGTCCATCATTTTACGCCCTAAGTGTGCTTGTTTGAGATGCATGGTTTGTGCCATTTGATTGATAGATTCCATGCCAAGAAAATCAATTAAAATATTGGTCGCTTCATTGTCGCTGATAATAATCATTAATGTTAGGAGTTCTTTAAGGGTAAGGGAGTGTCCAGGTTCTAATTCTTTTAAAATGCCGTCACCACCTGTTTTCATTTGAGCGGTTATTGTAATCTTATTTTCCAGAGAAGTTTCCCCGATATGAACACGGCGCATGAGTTCTGCCATGATTACTAGCTTGATTGTGCTTGCAGAGAGCATCTTTTTTTCTCCATCGATTGAAAAACCGGATTTTTTCTTCAAATCGTAGAAGGAAACTGCAATGCTTCCATTTTGTGTTTTGATAAAGGCTTCAATTTCCTTTTTGAGTAGTTCCTGCGCAGTCATCTGAGTGTTTTCTCCTTTCTGTGTGATTTTTATAAAGCTTTTGTCAGACAAAGAAACACCCTTTACTGAGTGAACCGTAAAGGGCGTTTCTTATTACAAAGTCAAACGGTATTTTGCTAAAAACGTTAAGCCATAAGATGCAAAATTGCGCCGGCACCCAAGCCAAAGAAATTGCCGACTGCAGCGCCGAGAACACCCATCAAAACACCGATGCCTGCATAGGACGGATTATATGTAGAGGCGACAATCGGAGCGGAAGCGGCGCCGCCGATGTTCGCAAGTGAGGCTGTAGAAACCATGCACAGGTCCCAATGAAATGCTTTGGAAAGCAGGAACATGAGAACCACATGAATAACCAAAATGAAAATGCCGTAGACGACCCACATTGGAGCAGACAGCAGATCCACAACTGAAGCAGTAGAAGCTAGAAGGGAAACAACTGCATACAGATAAACATTCGAGAGCTCTTCCACAGCTGGCAGCTTACCAAGCGGGGTGAGGGCACAAATAAGGCCCAAAATTGTAACGAATACAGTTGTTAAGGTACCTTTGTCGAACATACCTAACCCTACGGATTTCAGAGCACCGTTAAGTGATTTTCCAACTACTTGAGAAAGTGCCGAGACCATTAGAGATAAGCCGATTAGAAAAATCCAATCATTGGCAGTAGCACGTTTTTGGCCTTTTGCAACTTCAGCATTGGCGGCATCAGCAACAGCCTGAAGTTTGGAAGTATCTGCTTTAACTGTATTGTTCCACTTATTGGCATAACGAACAGCCAGTAAAAGAAGTGCAATCCATACGGAATAGCAAACAGTATCCAGAGCCAAAGCACAGCTATAAGCACCGGCATCTACCGGCAGAGCAGCCTGCATAGCTGCCATGTTTGCAGAGCCGCCGACCCAGGAAGCATATAGTGATGCAACAGCACCCCACGTGTTGCTGCCAAGTGTGCCTTTAAAGATTGGGTAGCCAACAACAAAGCCGACGAACAAAGTTATGGAGCAGCCAAAGAATATGGCCACCATGCGACCACCGAGTTTTGCAAGCTTACGAAAGTCGCAGCGCAGCAGCATGACGAAGATCATAGCATACAGCAGATTGTTTTTTAAGGCCGAATAGGTTGCGGTACAAGCATCAGATTTATAAAGCCCCATGGTGCAGAATACCATGTTGAGTACGTAAATCCAAACGAGCGGTGGTACGTAATTAAAGACTTTCCATTTGCCGTATTTTTCCGCAGCCAATAAAGCACCAGCAACAAACATTAAAAATGCTATGTAAGTAAAGCCGTCTGTAATCATTTTTTTCTCCCCTTTATAATCGTTTTAGTTTAGGAACAAAAAGTGAATATGGTTTAGCTATCGAACCATACGCACAAGATTTTGAACAAAGCTCTGAGACTTTCAATGTGATTTTACCCCCCTAAGGCCCTCCTCCTTTCGCAGTTTTGTTAGTCTCATACAAGCTCAAAATCAATTGGTTCTTTAATTAAGATAGCGCAGACCGTGAATTCCTTTGATCCCAAGTCCCGGATCATTAGAGACAGTGATTTCCTTTTCATCAAATACAGCGCCGCCAAGGATAGGATCTTCGCTGCAGAGAACAGGGCCGTCGAGATCAATCTTAGTGATAATTTTCTTTGCGCAGGCAAGATGAATCGCAGCGTTTACACTGATTTTTGCTTCCAGCATGCAGCCGATCATGCACTCTACGCCATACACTTCGGCCGCCGAAGCAATTTTTAGTGCATTATAGATGCCGCCGCATTTCATCAGTTTAATATTGACAAGGTCTGCAGCTCCCATCTGCATGATCTTAAGCGCATCTGCGGGAGAAAAGACGCTTTCATCTGCCAAAACCGGCACATACGAACGGTCTGTTACATATTTAAGGCCTTCAAAGTCGAGTGCCTTTACCGGCTGTTCTACAAATTCAATATCCAGCCCTTTATCCTGCATTTCATTTAAAATGCGTACAGCCTGCTTCGGGCTCCATGCCTGATTTGCATCGATACGAATGCAGGTTTTATTTCCAACCGCTTTTCGTACAGCCATTAGACGCTCCACATCGAGAGAAGGATTGGAGCCTACTTTGATTTTTAAGGTATCGTAACCGCGCTCAATGGCATTTATCGCATCTCTTGCCATTTCTTCCGGATCGTTTACGCTGATGGTAATATCGGTTACGAGCTTGTTGCGGCTGCCGCCCAGAAGCTTATAAACGGGAATCTTGTAAAGTTGCCCATAAAGGTCCCACAGTGCCATGTCGGCGGCGGCTTTTGCACTGGTGTTTTTTACAATGCAGCCGTTTAGGGCCTTTAAGTTATCTTCTAGGTTGTCAATATCACGGCCCATCAGAGTTTTAATGATGTGGTCTTTCATAGCTCCAATAATTGCTCCGGTCGTGTCGCCCGTGATGACGCCTGTCGGTGGTGCTTCTCCATATCCTACAGCACCGGTATCGGTGTGAATTTCTATAATGACATCTTCTACGCTGTTGACAGAGCGCAGTGCGGTTTTAAATGGAACCCGCAGGGGAACAGAAAGAATGCCTAATTTTACTTCGGTAATTTTCATATAAATTCTCCTTCCTTATTTGGCTAATTCATACATCGCTGCGGCGATGATTTTACAGTTTTGAACGAGGCGACTGATTTCCATAAATTCATCTGGCTTATGTTCCCGCACTTCGTCTCCCGGGAAGATCGGACCAAAGGCGAGTGTGTTCGGAATTGTCTTTGCATAGGTACCGCCGCCGATACATTTTGGTTTTGCATCCTGCCCGGTTTGCTGCCGATAGACTTTCAGAAGTTTCTGAACCAGTTCTGAGTCCGGTGCCATGTAAAGACTCTTTTTATGGACAAGAGAAGTGCGCTCAAAACCTGCTTCAGCGAAAGTCTTTTCTACAATTGGACCGCAGTCGTCAAAATTCTTGGAGACCGGATAACGATAGTTGATTTTTACATAAATTTTATGCTCGTCTCCCGAAACAATTCCTAAATTAAAGGTGAGCGGACCGGAATCCTGATCTTCCATTGCAATTTTGAGGGATTTTCCATCGCATTCCATGCCGATCTTTTTAGACAGAAACTGAATTGCTTGTGCGGCATCCCCAGTAATAGGAAGATGGCTTAACGCAAGCATTAGTCGGCCAATCGCGTTTTCTCCTTCCCATGGAGTGCCGCCGTGGGCACCAACTCCGGCAGCTTCTATTTTGAATCCGGTATTAGTGCGGGAAACAGTCACTTTTTCTTCTTTTAAAGCCAATGCTTTTTGGGTAAGTATAGGAGAACATGTAAATTCAGCCACTGCATGATTAGGAACAATATTGTGTGCGGTGCCGCCCTGCAGATGGAGAAGTTTGATATTACCGCTTTGCGTGAGCTTTTTTGTATATTCTTCGGTAATTAATCCCTTTTCGCCGTTAATTACAGGATATTCACCGTCAGGAGTAAATCCCATTACCGGGGCTTCTCCGCCGTTTTTCATGTAAAATTTCATATCGGCACTGCCGGTTTCTTCGTTTACACCAAATAAAATTCGGATGCGGTGCTTGAGGGGAAGACCGGATTCTTTGATTGCTTTGAGTGCATAGAGTGCTGCTATCGTGGGGCCTTTATCGTCCATAGAACCTCTGCCGTAAATCTTTCCGTCTGTTACCCGGCCTTCATAAGGGGGAATGCTCCAACCTTCTCCTTCTGGGACTACATCGAGATGCCCTAGAACAGCTACCATCTTTGGGCCGTTTCCGTATTCACACCAACCAACGCGATTCTCCCAGTTTTGTACCGAAAAGCCCATGTCCTTTGCAAGATTTAGTACGTACTGTAGACATTCCTGTACTTTTTTCCCATATGGATAACCACTTTTATCATCTTCGTAAACGCTGCGGATCTGAATACATTTTTGCAGATCTTTGGTGAGAGCATCTTTTTGAGAGTCAATCCAATCGTTTATATTCATGATAATTTCCTCCTAAAAATAAAAATGAAAACCAGCAAGACAGAGCAAAAGAGTTCTGTCTTTGCTGGTTTTCAAAAAGTTTCTAATATGTGTGCGAAGCATATCCGCAAAATGAAGCAGCAAAAATCAAATTTTTTAAATTTAATTTTTTCAATGATGTATTTAGAGTTTTGCTTTTGCAGCTAAATATTTTTTACTGGCATCTTTCATCGAGGCCACTATGGCTTTTTCGGAGGAACCATAATATCGCCTGTTTAGTTCTTTTTCGAGAACAGGCAAGTCGGCGGTAATCGATTTGCCAATAAAAATTTTTTGAATAAAACGTTCTGTTAAATCCAGAGAATGTGTACAGTTCATATCAATAATCTTATTAGTTAGAGGGTCAATCTCAAACACCATGTAAAAAGAACCATATATTTTGGTAATGGCATTTTCTACATTGGTTCTAGCTTCTCCTACAATAAAAAGAGACTGCTTTTCCATAGCCTTTTGCTGACCTCCTTTTTTAAATTATATCTAAAATAGATTATAAAGTCAACTTCATATTGTATGATTTGTGCACTCTATCCATTACATATTACGGTTTCATTCTCTGATTCTGATTTTTCTAAAGAAATTTCCGTATGAGGCGTTTTTTGATGAAAAAAGGTATGCGTTTCATCAATTACAACATTTCTTAGCCCCAAGAGGCCTATTAAATTTGGAAAAGCCATCAAAGCGTTTGTAATATCGGCTAAAAGCCAGATGGGTTCCAAAGAAAGAAAAGGAGCCAGTGTAATTGCAATCAGATAAGCTGTTTTAAAAGGACGGATACATTTAACGCTGTTTGTTAGATAAACCATACAACGTTCTCCATAATAAGACCAGCCGATAATTGTAGTAAAGGAGAAGAAGATAATCCCGATTGTGATCAGATAAGTGCCGATTCCAGCAGGAAGGCTGCTGTTATAGGCTGCGTTGGCAAGTGTGCTTCCACTTAAATCCGTGCGATTAAGCATTCCGCTTGTTAAAATTACAATGCCTGTCATTGTACAGGTAATAATGGTCGTAAAAAATACACTGGTCATGGCAATCAGTCCTTGGCGTACACAGGAATTACTTTTGGCCGCTGCAATTACGATAGGAGAAGAACCAAGGCCGGCTTCATTGGTATAGACGCCGCGTGCGACACCAGTACGCATTGAAGTCATAACTGAGATAATGCCGGTACCTGCCGCACCGCCGAGCATAGCAGTCGGGTGGAACGCACTATAAAAAATATTGGAAAAAGTTTGCGGAATCATTTCTCGATTCAATATGATTATAATCAGAGATCCGAAAATATAGAACCCAGCCATAAACGGCACTACAAATTCTGCTACTTTTGAAATAGAACCAATACCGCCTAAAATAACGGCAGCAACTGCTATGGTGATAATAAGACCGCTGATCCAGACTGGAGTTCCGAATGAATCATGCACCGATTCCGTGATGGCGTTAACCTGCGGAAAGGTGCCGCAACCCAATAAAGCGGTGATTGATCCAAATAATGCAAACGTTTTTGCAAGCCAAATCCATTTTTGCCCAAGCCCGTTTTGAATGTAATACATTGGTCCGCCGGCGATATGCCCATTTTCATCAAGAGAACGATATTTGACTGCAAGCAATCCCTCTGCATATTTAGTGGCCATTCCAACAAAAGCAGAAACCCACATCCAGAACATGGCACCCGGGCCTCCGAGGCGCAGAGCTGTTGCTACCCCCACAATACTGCCGGTGCCGATGGTGGCTGCCAGTGTGGTGCAGAGAGAGCCAAAAGCAGAAACGTCTCCTTCCCCTTGTTCTTTTTCAAAGATTGCTTTCATCGCACGCGGCAGCTTTATAATTTGCAGAAGATGTAATCGTATTGTAAAATACAACCCGGTTCCGATTAGCAAAATCAGGGTAGGCGGTCCCCAAACAACGGATTGAATTTGTGTTAGAATGTTTGTGACAGCTTCCATATGCATTTCTCTCTTTTCTGAAATACAAATAAAAAACCAGCAAAGAAAAAGCCTTTGTGCTTTTTCTTTGCTGGTTTTCATTTTTGAAACATAAGAGTAACCTTATGGCGTTTATTAAATGAAGCAGCCGATTGCTAAGATGGCTTTATTATTGTTCTGTAATGTCTTTTTGTCAAGAGGGAAGCATAATATTTGTAATAAATTATAAACAATCGAAGCAATTTATAGACAATATAACAAACTCACAAAAATAAATTTTTGAAGAGAGAGGTACTTTGAAGTAGGAAGGAATTTCATAGAAAAATCTCTGTAAAAAAAGCTACAAATATAGTATAATGAAAAGAAAATTCAAGAGAAGTTTAAGTTAGAACAGGAGAATCTCATGGAACTGCTTTTTATCAATGCACACTTGATGGATCCTGCTGCCGGATTGGATCAAATGGGGAGTCTTCTCTGCAGGGACGGCAGGGTTGCCGCACTCTGTAAAGAAGCTGATCGGACAGCCTTGGAAAAGGCAGAACGAATTGACTGTAAAGGGCTGATCCTTTCTCCGGGACTAGTCGATATGCATGTCCATTTGAGGGATCCCGGATTTACGGAGAAAGAGGATATTTTGTCCGGCTGCCATGCTGCTGCAGCGGGTGGGGTGACGAGCCTTTTATGTATGCCGAATACAAATCCGTCTCTTGATTCGCCGGAAACAATTCAATATGTTTTGAAAAAAGCAGAAAAAGCAGATGCGCATGTTTATCCGGCGGGTGCAATCAGCAAAGGACTCAAAGGAGAGGCCCCAACAGATCTTGCAGCCTTAAAAAAGGCCGGAGCAATTGCATTTTCTGATGATGGAAGGCCTGTTCTTCATACTTTGATGATGGCGTCTGCCATGCAGGAGGCTAAAAAGCTCAAAATCCCTATTTTAGCACATTGTGAAGATCTGGATGTTACGAAAAATGGGAAAATCAATGAGGGGATTGTTTCAAAAGAACTGGGTGTCCCGGGAATTCCACGTGCAGCAGAAGACTGCGGAACTGCAAGGGAATTAGCACTGGCAGCGGCTTATGAAGTCGGTGTGCATATCTGCCATGTCAGTACCAAAGAGAGTGTTTCTCTGATTCGGGATTACCAGAAAAGGGGAGTTCCCGTTACCTGCGAAACGGCACCGCATTATTTTGCACTGACCGAGGAGGAACTTCTGAAAAAAGATGCAGATGCGCGGATGAGTCCACCGCTTCGAACAGAAAAGGACCGCATGGCGATTATAAAAGGGCTGCAGGATGGAACAATTGCAGTCATTGCAACCGACCATGCACCACATACTCCGCAGGAAAAAGCAGACTTCTTAAAGGCGCCCAATGGAGTGGTCGGGATGGAAACGAGTCTTGCCGCGGGGATCACTTATCTTGTGAGACCGGGATTCCTTTCCATGATGCAGCTTTTGGAGAAGATGAGCACGATTCCAGCAAAAATTTTGCACTTGCCTGCGGGAACCCTAGCAGTCGGAGCACCTGCCGACCTCATTCTTTTTGATCCGGATTTTTGCTGGCGGGTAGATCCAAATTTTCTGCACGGAAAAAGTCGAAATGCGGTGTTTAAAGGAAAAACACTTTTTGGAAAGGTACAGCGTACTTTTTTGAATGGAAAATGTGTATTTATAAATTCGTAAGAAATTATTTTTCCCGAAATCGGAAAATTCAAAGGAGCGATAATAATGGATAGACTGATCGACGCAATCGTTGCAAAACAAAATCCGACGGTAGCAGGGCTTGATCCTAAATTGAGCTATATTCCGGATTTTATTAAAATTGCCTCTTTTTCCAAATACGGAAAGAATTTAGAGGGAGCGGCAGATGCAATTCTGCAGTTTAATCGCGGGTTGATTGATGCAATTTCTCCTATTGTTCCGGCGGTTAAGCCTCAGTGTGCCTATTATGAACAATATGGTTGGCAGGGAATGAGAGCACTTTATGAGACCATTCGATATGCGCAGGGAAAAGGTCTATTTGTTATTACAGACGGAAAAAGGAACGATATCGGAACGACCATGGAAGCGTATGCAAAAGCACATCTTGGGGTTGTTGGGGTAGAGGGAGAATTGGTCCCGGCCTTTGACAGCGACGCTTTGACAGTGAACCCCTATCTGGGTGGGGATGGCATCAAACCACTTTTGCCGGTCTGTGGGGAGCGGGACCGCGATGTTTTTGTTTTGATTAAAACGAGTAATCCTTCCTCCGGTGAACTGCAGGATCAAAAACTGGAAATAGGGAAGACCCTCTATTTGACAGTTGGAACACTTTGTGAAAAATGGGGTGCCGAAACGATCGGAAAGTATGGTTATAGCAGAGTCGGCGGCGTTGTGGGCGCGACTTATCCTGCACAGCTTTCGGAACTGCGCAAAAAGCTTCCCCATACCTTTTTCCTTGTTCCGGGATACGGAGCACAGGGCGGCGGCGCTAAAGATGTTGCACCTGCCTTTGACGAAAACGGACTTGGAGCGATCGTCAACGCTTCCAGAAGCATCATGACTGCATGGCAGCAGACAAGTGCAGAAGAACAGTATTATGCAAAAGCAGCGGCACGGGAAGCGATGCGCATGAAAGAGGATATCCTTTCTCAGATCGGAGAAATCAAAGTATGAAGTATGATGTTTGGCATGGAACCGTTATTCGCAAAGAAGTACTGACACAGGACATTTTTGATTTTACCGTAAAGGCTCCAACATTGGCTCCTATGGTAAAACCGGGACAGTTTGCAAATATTTTGGTGCCGAATAAAATTCTGCGCCGTCCAATTTCGATCTGCAGTGCCCAAAATGGCCTTTTGCGCTTTGTTTTTCAGATTCGTGGAGAAGGGACCCAACTCCTTTCCCATTTTCAAGTAGGGAATACGCTCGACTTTTTGGCTCCGTTGGGGAATGGCTTCCCAGTGGAAGATCCTCAGAAAAAGGCCATTTTCGTCGGGGGCGGAATCGGGGTTCCTCCACTTTTGGGACTTGCACAGAAATACGGGAAAAATGGAACGGCAGCTTTAGGGTTTCGCTCTAAAGAAGCAGTGATTTTGGAAAAGGATTTTGCCGCCGCAGGCAGCACTGTCAAAATTGCAACAGATGACGGCAGCTTTGGCCATCATGGATTTGCTGCTGATTTTTTGAAGGAAACTTCGTTTGATATTTGTTATGCCTGTGGTCCAAAACCAATGCTCAAAGCAGTATCAAAATTATGTAAACAAATGAACAAGCCGTGCTGGATTTCTTTGGAAGAGCGTATGGCTTGTGGGATAGGTGCATGTCTTGGCTGTGCAGTCCAGCTTAAGAGAGCAAATGGAGAAAGCTATTATGGTCATGTCTGTAAAGATGGGCCGGTCTTTTCTTCTGAGGAGGTGGTTCTGTGAGTGAACGTCTGCATGTAAAGATTGCGGGGGTCGATTTTGAAAATCCTCTGATTGCAGCTTCCGGCACTTTTGGATTCGGACGGGAATTTGCAGAGTTTTATCCATTAAAAACGTTTGGTGGGATTTCCTGTAAAGGGCTTACCTTAAAGGAACGTGCAGGCAATCCGCCGCCGAGAATTGCGGAAACGCCCAGCGGAATTCTTAATTCTGTCGGACTTCAGAATCCCGGTGTAGAGCATTTTATTCGGGAAGATCTGCCATGGATCAGACAGCAGGGAACCGTTATCATTGCAAATATTGCGGGGAGTACGGTGGATGATTATTGTCAAATGGCACAGCGCCTTTCTCAAACGGAAATTGATCTGATCGAGCTCAATATCTCCTGCCCGAACGTTAAAGAAGGCGGGGCAGCTTTTGGAACCTCCTGCGAAAGCGTAGAGAAAATTACAAAAGCGGTGCGGGCTTTTTGCAAAAAACCGCTGATTGTAAAGCTTTCACCTAATGTGTCAAATATTGCAGATATCGCTGCAGCAGCAGAGTCAAGCGGTGCCGATGCGATTTCTCTGATCAATACCCTTACCGGAATGCGGATCGATTTAAAGACCCGTCGTCCGATTCTGCACAATAATACCGGAGGATTAAGCGGCCCGGCTGTTTTTCCGATCGCAGTGCGAATGGTCTTTGAAGCGGCTTCTCGAGTGAAAATTCCGGTGATCGGCCTAGGAGGAATCACTTCTTGGCAGGATGTGGTCGAGATGTTCCTTGCAGGTGCATCTGCAGTTCAGATTGGGACAATCTTGTTTCATGATCCTTATGCGCCGGTAAAGATTTTGGAAGGACTCGAACAATATCTCAGCAAAAACGGAATTTCTAATATTAGTGAGTTGACTGGGAAGGTGCAGCCATGGTGACAACAGTTTATCTAATTCGGCACTGCGAGGCACAGGGCAATACGAATGGTACTTTTCAGGGGCATACAGATTGTGATGTCAGCGGAAATGGAAGGGTACAGCTTGATCTGCTCAGTATTCGCTGCCGCAATCTGCCGCTTGATGCCATTTATTCAAGTCCTCTAAAACGTGCTTACTGTACAGCGGAGGCTGTTGGTCGGTATCATAAGCTCAAAATTCAGACGGATCCCCGCTTGGAAGAAATTAACGGAGGCGACTGTGAAGGAACCAAGTGGGACGATTTTTCCAAAAATTTTCCGCAGCAGAACCAAGAGTGGTATCAGGCACCGTGGAAATTTGCAGCGCCTCATGGTGAAACTATGCAGCAGGTTTATGATAGAACTTGGCAGGCAATGGAAGACATTGTGGATAAAAATCAAGGAAAAACCATTGCGGTCGTTTCTCATGGCTGTGCGATTCGTAATCTTCTCTGCCATGCAATGGGAAAAAAGCTAGAGCAGATCAACGAGGTCGATTGGTGCGATAATACAGCCGTCAGCATTTTAAAGTTTACCTCTCCGAAAGCTCTTCCAAAAATTGTGCTTTTAAATGATGCTTCTCATTTGACTCCGGAAGTTTCTGTTTTTGCACATCAGGGTTGGTGGAAAAAAGAAAATCAGATGGAGGAACCGTCATGAAGATTCTTGCAGTTGATTTGGGACATGCCCGCACAGGCCTTGCAATCTGTGATGAAGGAGAGATCTTAGCTTCTCCTCTGATGGTGCTGCCGTCTTATAACTGGGATAAACTTTTGATTCAGGTTGCAGAACAAGTGGAGAAAACCAGCGCCGGTGCTGTTGTGGTCGGTCTTCCGAAAAATATGGACGGAACAGAGGGCGAAAGCGCTCAGAATGCACGAGATTTTGCTCAGAAGCTTTCAGAGCAAATTTCGGTTCCTGTTCATTTGCAGGATGAACGGTGTACAACGATGGTGGCTCATACTTATCTTAACGATACAAATGTGCGGGGAAAAAAACGGAAAGCGGTTGTTGATGCCGTTGCTGCAACGATCATCTTACAGGATTATTTGAGTGCGCATTCTTGACTTTTATACAAAAATTGATATACTAATTATTAGATGATTATCTAAATGATTAGAAAGAGAGGGTCTAAAATGGCGTTTCAAAAAACGTTTAAAGCGCTGTCGGATCCCACTCGGCGAGATATTTTGGAGCTGTTGAAAAGTGGCAGCCGGTCGGCTGGTGATATTGGAAATCATTTTGATCTGACAGGCGCTACGGTTTCACATCACCTTGCAATTTTAAAAGAGGCTGATTTGGTTCGGGATAAAAAAGAAGGAAAATTTGTTTATTATGAATTAAATCTAAGTGTCTTTGAAGAATTGATGGCGTGGGTAACCAAATTTACGGGGGAGAAAAAGTGAAACGAATTTTTGAGAAAGATATTTTTGGACTGATTAGTATTGTTTTAATCGGTTTCATAATAGCGGCTGTTTCTTACCCCAGTCTGCCCCAACAGATTCCCATGCACTGGGGGATTACAGGAGAAGTAGATTCAACAGATGGAAAATGGGCCATCTTTTTTTATCCGCTTCTTATGTTGGCACTTTTGATTTTCCTTCGAATACTGCCAAAGATTGATCCTAAAAAGGAAAACTATCAAAAATTTGGACGGCAATATAACATCCTCCAATTAGTACTTTGCCTATTTATGCTGATGATGGAAATTTATGTGATCTTATGGTGTCGCGGCGTGAAATTCGATATGGGGACAGCCGTTATGCTGATTGCAGGATGCTTATTTGTTATTTTGGGAAATCTGATGCCAAAATTTCGCGTTAACTGGTTTTGCGGGATCCGTACACCGTGGACACTTGCGAATGAAGAGGTTTGGTATTGTACGCATCGTTTTGGGGGAAAGGCCTTTCTTTGTGCTGGCTTTTTGATGATTCTTTCAGCTTTTTTACCTGCCTTTTGGAAGATAGCAGCGTTTGTTGGTGAGGGGATTTTGTTAATTTCTCCGGTCGTCTATTCTTATTTCTGCTATCAGAAGCAGAATCCGAAACCTTAAAGGAAGGGAAGTTAAAAAATGGCGCTCGGAATTGTTTTAATGGTTCTTGCGGCAGTTTTGTTGATCTTTGCAGGAATGAGTGCAAGGGAAAAGGGTCCCCTGTGGTCACTGACCTATTTTTCGGCTTCGGAAAAAGAGAGGGAAGAGCTAAAAACAAAAGAAAATTACAGGCTTTCGGCACTGATTTGCGGCGGAGCAGGAATTGCATTTTTGGTGGTTGCCTGCGTCCTCCTTTTTAGATGAGCAAGTAGTCGAAAAAAGAATAAATGCAACAAAAAGCAGCCAATCAGTTTTTTGATACTGATTGGCTGCTTTCAAATTTTAAGTCATTTTGTTGGGGCCGAAGTCGGACAAGCACAGGACTCACATTCCGGAATTTCACCGACAAACGGGGTCGGGTCGACTCCCTTGCGCTTATAGTAGTCGCTGACGGCTGCTTTAATTGCTTGTTCCGCGAGGACAGAACAGTGCACCTTGACCGGCGGAAGTCCATCCAGAGCTTCCATAACTGCTTTGTTTGTTAGTTTCAATGCATCCTTAATGCTTTTTCCTTTGATCAGTTCTGTTGCCATGCTGCTGGTGGCGATTGCTGCCCCACAGCCAAAGGTCTTAAATTTCACATCGGCGATCGTATCGTCTTCTACTTTAATATACATCCGCATGATATCGCCGCAGCGGGGATTGCCCACTTCACCAATACCGTTTGCGTCTGGAATTTCGCCAACATTACGAGGATGTGCGAAATGATCCATTACTTTTTCACTGTATGCCATATTGATTCCTCCTAAAATTCATTTAGAAATATTTTTAGTAAACCGAAACTTTATCCAATAATTTTATCAATCGTAATTGATCGGAAAATGTACTTTCCCTTCTTTCATTTCTTCCCATAGAGGAGAGAAACTGCGCAGATAGCTGACAATCTGGGGGATTTCTTGAAGAAGAAAATCAACATCTTCTTCGGTGTTTTGGTCGCCGAGAGAAATTCTCAGAGAGCCATGGGCAATCTCATGCGGAAGTCCGATCGAAAGAAGTACATGGCTCGGGTCCAGACTTCCGGAAGTACAGGCAGACCCGGAAGAAGCACAGACACCACGAAGATCAAGCTGCAGAAGAAGGCTTTCTCCTTCGACACCTTCAAAGCACATGTTTACATTGCCGGGCAGCCGATGCTCACGATCTCCATTGATGTGGCTGCGCTCAATTTTGAGCAGGCCGTCAATCAAACGGTCACGCATCTTGGAGAGACGAACAGCCTTTTCATCGATATGGTCACAGGCATTCTTGAGTGCTACGCTCATTCCGACGATTCCAGCGACGTTTTCCGTACCGGCACGATGCCCTTTTTCCTGTGCGCCGCCTTCAATCAAGTTTGGCAGAATAATTCCTTTTCTAATATAAAGAGCACCAACGCCTTTTGGGCCATGAAATTTATGTGCGGAAATGGAGAGCATATCAATATTCTGCTTTTTTACATCGATATGAATATTTCCTGCAGCCTGTACGGCATCCGTATGGAAAAGGACACCGTGCTTTTTGCAGATCGCACCGATTTCAGGGATCGGCTGAATCGTGCCAATCTCGTTATTCGCATACATAATCGTGACGAGGGCTGTATCCGGACGAATGGCTGCTTCTAGCTCTTCTGGGCGAACGATTCCATTGTGATGCACATTCAAATAGGTGACTTCGAATCCTTCCTTTTCCAGGACGGCGCAGGTATGGAGAACTGCATGATGCTCAAATTTACTGGTGATAATATGCTTTTTCCCTTTTTTGGCCATCAGGTGAGCAACCCCTTTGATGGCCCAGTTGTCTGCTTCGCTTCCGCCGGAAGTGAAATAAATTTCATCGGGCTCTGCGTTAAAGCATCCGGCAATGGATGCACGTGCCTCTTCCAGAGCTTTCTTTGCCTTGCGGCCTACGGAATACAGGCTGGAAGCGTTGCCGAATCCTTCAATAAAATACGGTTCCATGGCTTTTAAAGCCTCAGGAGAAACCGGTGTCGTTGCGGAATTATCTACGTAAATTAGTCTGTCCATGTTTCTACCTTCTTCATTTTAAAATTGAGCAGAATTGCTTCTGCAGATCTAACTTGAATTCTTTACGAGATTAATGTACACCATTTTAGTGTACATTTCAAGGGCTTTTTCAAAAAAACCTACTAAAATAATAGAAATATAAAATAAAAATAAAAAAAGACGAAAAACATTTCATCTTTTTAGTATTTTTCTATATTCCTTTAATTTTATTTTTTTAAGAACGGTATTTAACAGATTGTGAAACTGCTAGTTGATCACAGCGCTCATTTTCCGGATGGCCAGCGTGACCTTTTACCCAGCAGAAAGTAACCTTGTGGAGTTCTAAGAGCTGCAAAAGCTGTTCCCAAAGGTCAGAGTTGAGAGCCGGTTTTTTATCGGATTTACGCCAGCCGTTTCGCTTCCAAGAACGTGCCCACCCCTTATTGATTCCATCGCAGACGTATCGGCTGTCACTTGTCAAAGTTACAAGACAAGGCTCTTTTAAACAGTGAAGCGCTTCGATTACACCGGTCAGTTCCATGCGATTATTGGTCGTTTGAGCTGCACCGCCGGAGAGCTCTTTTGTCTTTCCATTATAAGAAAGAATAGCACCCCAACCTCCGGGGCCGGGATTGCCTGAACAAGCACCGTCTGTAAAAATCATGACTTCTTTCATAAGATAAGAGGTTCCTTTCAAAATATTAGCAAAATTAGCAAAACATAAATCAAAATATAAATTTTATTTTTTTATTATAACATGGATTCGAAATTAAATCGATTACTTTTCCCGTTTTGTGGGAATACTCGAAAAAGAGAAATGCGACAGCTTGACACCGTTTTAGAATCCATGTACAATAGTTTCGATATATGTGTTCGGCTTAATTGTATTTTGTGTGAGAAATAAGGAAATTTTGTCTAAAACTTGATATCAAATCCTCTTTGATAAAAGTGGATTTTTTGTAAGCGTTTTTATTTTTTAATTTTAAATTTAAAAATAGGGAGTGTGCTGTTTTTTCTTGGCACCGGATGCAGGAAAAAACAGGCTCCAATGGAGGTTTCTTCTGTGATTGAAAAAAAGAATATGCAAAAGCAAACTCCCCTTTATGGGAAGGTGGACGCACAGGCAAAGCCTGCGGACCAGTTTTTAGGGGGAGGAGTTGTCTTGTCTGCTCCGAAGGCGGAAACGCCAAAAAAGTCGGAGACACCAAAAAAGGCAGAGACGCCCACGAAAGATCAGGCAACAAAGCAATATCATTATCGCCGTCCGCGCAGACCGGCACAGAAAAAGATTGAACCGGTTGCAAATGGACAGGGAGCTGGTTCTTCGGAGCATCGAGCACCGGCAGCTGCACAAAAGCCAAAGAATGTGCAAAATCAAAACACAAGACAGAATACACAGCGCAGTAGAAGGTCACGCACGAATCGTGCAGCGAAACCTTCTATTAAGGTGTATTTTCTTGGTGGACTCAACGAAGTTGGTAAAAACTTTACCCTTTTTGAGTGCGGCGATGACATGATGATCGTAGACTGTGGGATGGCATTTCCCGACGATGATATGCTGGGTGTCGATTTAGTCCTTCCGGATTTTACGTTCGTGGAGCGCAATGCAGATAAGATTCGGGGAATTGTCGTAACGCATGGACATGAAGATCATATCGGCGGACTTCCTTATTTACTCAAGAAGGTAAATCTGCCGATTTATGCGACACGTTTGACACTGGCCTTAATTGAAGGAAAATTAAAAGAACAAGGCCTTAATAACAAAGTGAAAATGCATGAAACAAAGCCTGGAGACCGGGTAAAACTCGGCTGTATGGAAGTGGAATTCATTCATGTTAACCATTCAATTCCGGATGCCGTAGGACTTGCAATTCACTCTCCCGCAGGAACGGTTGTCCATACGGGTGACTTTAAAATCGATTGTACACCAACTTGGGGGGACATGATCGATCTTGGTCGCTTTGCTCAGCTTGGCAAAGAGGGAGTCCTTGCGCTGCTTGCGGATTCTACCAATGCAGAACGTCCCGGGTTTACGCAGACCGAAAGCCGAATTGCGACTTCTTTTGAGAATCTGTTTCGCCGTGCGGGCAAAAGTCGGATTATTGTGGCCACTTTTGCAAGTAATATCGGCAGAGTACAGCAGATTATTGATTGTGCGGTAAAGTATGGCCGTAAAGTGGCGCTTTCCGGACGCAGTATGCTCAATGTGATGGGAATTGGCGTGGAAAAAGGCTATCTCCATGTGCCGGAAGGTGTTTTAATCGATATTGATTTGATTAAAAAATATCCGCCGGAACAGATCGTCTTGATTACAACCGGAAGTCAGGGCGAGCCTATGAGCGCTTTATCCCGTATGGCATTTGCTGATCACCGCAAGGTGGAAGTAGGACCGGGGGACTTTATTATTATTTCTGCGCGCCCGATTCCCGGCAATGAAAAATCAGTCGGGAATGTGATCGATGAATTGATGAAGCGCGGCTGCGAAGTCGTTTATGAGTCTATGTATGAGATCCATGTTTCCGGTCATGCCTGCCAGGAAGAGCTCAAATTAATGCAGGGCATTGTCAAACCGAAATATTTTATTCCGGTGCATGGAGAGCAGAAAATGCTTCAGAAACATGCACGCCTTGCCTATTCCATGGGAAAAACGCCGCAGGAAGTCTGCATTGCAGATATCGGCGATGTTGTGGAAATCAACGAAAATCATATGAAAAAACTGGCACCGGTTCCCGCAGGACGCGTCCTTGTAGATGGGCTTGGCGTAGGGGATGTAGGAAGTATTGTTCTGCGTGACCGTAAACATTTGGCTGAAGATGGACTGATTGTTGTTGTGTGTACAATTTCCGCCGACAGTGGACATGTAGTAGCCGGACCGGATGTTGTTTCGAGAGGATTTGTTTATGTCAGAGAAAATGAATCTCTGATGGATGATGCAAAAGATCTTGTTTATTCAGTGCTTGAAAATTGTGCCGGAAATGGCATTCGGGACTGGGGAACACTTAAAACGCATATTAAGGATGCTCTTTCTCATTTGCTGTATGACCGTACCCGCCGCAGCCCAATGATTTTGCCGGTAATTATGGAGGTTTGACCTTTTCCTTAAATAAGGTCTGCAAAAAGAGGTAAGGAAAGAATTATGAAACACAGAGTATGGGTATCTTCGCCGATTTATTTGATTTTGGCGATCATCATGTTGGTTATGGCCTGCTTCTCTTTCCCATGGAACCGCGCAGTATTCGCGATAGAAATGGGGTTAGCGGTCGTCGCTGTTATGGTGGTACTAATCTCTAACTTCTATTTCCGCAGCTATGTAGGGACTTCTGTAAAAGCAGCGGAGAGAGTGCTTTCACTGAATGAAACGTCGGCGTTGCAGCAATTTACAATGCCGGTGGCACTTTCAGGGCCAGCGGGAGATGTTGTTTGGGTAAATGATGCGTTTGTCAATACGATCAGTCCACATAAAGAATGCCGGGGTGAAAACGTTCTGCGCTTTATTTATCCCCATACTCTGGAGCAGATCCTCAAAAATGCAGGAACAGATGTGACAATCGATCAACGTCAGTATACGGTGTTTGCTGCAAAGACAAAATTGGGCTGTCTGCTCTATTTTATTGATGATACTTACTATAAGGAAATCAACAGAGAATATGTGGATCGTCATCCTGTGGTGTGCCTTGCATACTTTGATAATCGGGAAGAGTTGGCAAGGGATATCAATTCTTCGGAAGATAACCGAATTGCTTCCGAAGTTGAAAGTGCGCTTTTTAACTGGGCACAGAGCATGGGCGGATTTTCTTATCGTGTCAATAATGGGCGCTATTTGATTTTAAGCGATGAAATGCATATTCGAGAGGCGATGGAACATCGTTTTCAGATCCTCGATACGGTCCGTAATATTAAGTCGACGGATCACAGGAGCGCTACCGTTTCGATTGGAATCGGCAGAGGTGCCAGCTCTCAGCAGGCCAGTGAAGAATGGGCTCGCCGCGCGTTGGATATGGCTTTGGGGCGTGGCGGCGATCAGGTTGCGGTAAAACAGAAAGATGATTCTTATGAGTTCTTTGGAGGACTTTCCAAAGGAGTGGAAAAGCACGATAAGGTGCGTACCCGCGTAATTGCTGCAACACTTTCCGATCGGGTCAGGCAGAGCGATACGGTGCTGATTATGGGCCATAAGTTTAGTGATCTGGACGCAATCGGCTCATCAATCGGATTATGGAGCGCCGTTACCCGCGCATTGCAGAAGCCTGCATACGTCGTCGTTAATGAAGCGCAGAGCCTTGCAGGTCCGCTGATTCAAAAGATGAATGATGAGGGAGAAGAAGATTGCTTCCTTTCTCCAAATGATGCACTGGCGTTAGTTTCTCCCCGTACCCTTCTGGTTGTAATGGATACCCATAGTCCGGAATTTGTTGAAAGTCCGGAACTGCTGAAGGCGGTTTCTAAAGTGGTGGTTATCGACCATCACCGCCTAATGGTAAAGCATATCGAAAATGCGGTGGTCTTTTATCATGAACCATATGCCAGCTCAACATCCGAGATGGTAGCGGAACTCGTACAGTATATCGGGGAGAATGTGTTGACCCGCACAGAGGCGGAAGCACTTTTGGCAGGCATCATGTTGGATACCAAGAGCTTTTCTCTTAAAACAGGGGTGCGTACTTTTGAAGCTGCAGCTTATCTGCGCCGACGTGGTGCGGATACGGTAACGGTCAAACGGTTATTTTCCGACAGCTTTGATACATATAAAACGAAGTATCGGATCGTTTCCAGTGCAGACCTTTTGGATGGCTGTGCAGTTGCTTATACGGAGCAGGAGCTGCCAAATCTTAAAATTGCTTCGGCTCAGGCGGCGGATGAGCTTTTGACGATTGAAGGCGTAATGGCTTCATTTGTAATTTATCCTTCAGACGGAGTTATGAATGTTTCTGCCCGCAGTATGGGGGATATGAATGTTCAGCTTGTGATGGAGGCAATGGGCGGCGGCGGTCACCTTACCATGGCAGGAGCCCAAATCAAAGATGCGACGGTGGAACAAGTACGCAGTCAGCTAATAGAAATTTTGCGCGCCGGGATCGGCCGCGGAACGATTCAGAAAAAATAGGAGGGCTTTTTGATGAAGGTTGTTTTGTTGGCAGATATAAAATCTCATGGAAAAAAAGGGGAACTTGTAAACGTAAGCGACGGTTATGCCCGCAATTATCTTTTCCCCCATAAATTAGCAAAAGAGGCAAATGCAGAGGCAATGAACGAAATTCGCAATGCAGAAGCTTCTAAAGCTCACAAGATTGCGGTAGAAACAGAAAATGCAGAAGCAGCGGCAAAACTTTTAAATGGAAAGAGCGTAAAGATTACTGCGAAAGCTGGCCAGGGCGGTAGGCTTTTTGGTTCGGTTACTGCAAAAGAAATTGCAGAAAAGCTTCAGAAAGATTATAATGTAACTGCTGATAAGCGGAAAATTGTTCTCGATACAGAGATTAAAGCTTTTGGCACTTATAATTGTGAGATCAAGCTTTATAATGGGGTTTCTGCGAAGATTTATGTCGTTGTATCGGAAGCTTAAACAAAGATGATACTAAGGTGATCGCGGACGAACTTTTCGTTTGCGGTCGCTTTTATTCCATACGAGAAAGGGAGAATTTCTATGGCAGAGACTGCAAAATCCTATGATGGGCTAAATCTACCGTTTAGCCCCGAAGCAGAACAGTCTGTTCTTGGCGCGATTCTGCTGGATTCTTCCTGCCTTGATCGGGTGATGGATTTTCTTCCGAAACCGGAATATTTTTATCAGTCTAATAATGCCTTGATTTATGGGGTTATGCTCGACATGGCTTCTTTAGGGCAGTCGATTGACTTTGTAACGGTGCTTGAAAAGCTTAAAACCACAGAAAATTTTGATGAGGCGGATGGTAAGACTTATCTTTTGCAGATGATGGAGCTGGTGCCTTCCGTCAATAATGTGGAAAGCTATGCGAAGATTATCCGGGATAAATATGATGTTCGCTCTCTGATTATTGCAGCGAGAGAAATTTTGGAAGAGGCGGGGGCTGGTACTGCCGATTCAGATACTTTGCTGGATGCTGCGGAACAGCGCATTTTTGATATTCGGCAGGGCAAAAATATGCAGGGACTTCAGAAAATCAGTGAAATCCTCATGCAGACCTTTGATCGTCTGGACTTGCTCAATTCTCCTGATAAAGATCAGTTTCGTGCGATTCCAACCGGCATCAAATCGTTGGATGATACGATTACCGGGCTCAACCGAACCGATCTGATCCTTTTGGCGGCAAGACCTGGCATGGGCAAAACCAGCTTTGCACTTAATATTGCGCGTAACGCGGCGGTGAAATGCCAGAAAAGAGTTGCTTTTTTCTCTTTGGAAATGACAAAAGAACAGTTGGTCTCCCGATTGCTTTCTACAGAAGCGATGGTGGGAGGCGTAAAATTGCGTACCGGTAAGTTAGCGGACGATGAATGGGTACGAATTATTGAAGCCGGCGATATTCTCAATAAGACCCAGATGTATTTTGATGATAATGCAGGCATTACCGTTTCTGAGATGAAGTCCAAACTTCGTCGTCTGCGGGATGTTGATCTGGTTATCATCGACTATTTGCAGCTGATGTCCGGCGGAAAGCACATTGATAACCGAGTACAGGAGATTTCACAGATTACCCGAAATCTTAAAATTATGGCAAAGGAACTCAATGTTCCGGTTATCTGCCTGTCACAGCTTTCCCGTGACAGTGAAAAACGAACTGATCATCGGCCGATGCTGTCCGATCTGCGTGATTCCGGCTCCATTGAACAGGATGCTGATATTGTTCTATTTTTGTATCGCGAAGCGTATTATGCCAATCAGGAGAATGCTGAAGCGCCCGATCCTGACAGCGATGTTAACAGCGGCGAATGTATTGTTGCAAAGAACCGTCATGGTGAGACGCGAGCGGTTCCTCTGCATTGGCAGGGAGAATTTATGCGCTTTACCGCGCAGGAGGTAGTGCGCAATGAATGATGATTTGATCTCCGCTCAAAAAGCGGAGATTTTGCTTATTGAGCAGAAAGCTGAGCAGTTTGTAGTTTCGGAAAAAATGTTTCCAAAAGGCGGAACTGTGATTGTGGGCGTTTCAGGAGGAGCGGATTCAACTGCGTTGCTGCATTTTTTAAAGAATCATGCAGAAAAGTGGAATCTTTCTCTGATTGCGGCGCATGTTAATCATGGACTGCGTGGGGAAAGTGCCGATCACGATGAAGCTTTTGTTAAGGAATGCTGCCAAAAATGGGCAATTCCCTGCCGCGTTTTGCATGAAGATGTAGCGGCCCTTTCTAAAAAGCGCAAAGAGGGGCTGGAAGCATGCGGTCGTTATGTTCGTTATACGTTTTTTAAGGCCTTAGCAAAAGAAAATGGTGCGGTCGCTATCGCAACTGCGCATACGGCTTCGGATCAGGCAGAAACGGTTTTGATGCACCTTTGCCGCGGAGCCGGAGCGAAAGGCCTTTCTGGAATTTCTCCGGTTCATGAGGGGATTGTGCGGCCGCTTTTGTGCTTGACAAGAAAAGAGATTGAAGTGTATTGTAATGGGTATCATTTGTCTTATTGTGAGGACGAAACAAATTGGGATCTTGATTTTTCCCGCAATAAAATTCGTCGGCAGGTGATTCCAGTTTTAAAAACGTTAAATCCAAAGGTGGAGACTGCAGTTTCAGGAGCTGCTTTTCGCCTGAGGGAAGATGATAATTGCCTTTTTGAAATGGCAAAAAGCGCTTTAGAACAAGCGGCACATGGGCTCGGATGGGAAACTTCCAGTTTGATGAAACAACCGCGACCCGTACGGCTGCGCGCACTTTTTTTGGCTGCAAAAAAGAATGGTGCAGGAGAACTTTCTGCTGATCATCTTTTGAATTTGGATCTGCTTCTTTTGCAAGGTGGAAAAATCACACTGACTTTAGGCCTCCATGCAGAGGTTCAGCAGGGAATCTTGTTTTTTGGGGACCCTAAAAAACAAAGGTTTGCGATTCCTTTGTCTTTTCCTGAAACGATTCTTCCGGATGGAAGACGACTTTTGGTGCGGAAAATTTCTCAAAAAGAACTGAAAAATGATTCGAAATTTCATAATTTGTTCTTTTTTAATTTGCTGAATTATGCTACAATTAGCAAGAATACTGTAGTAAGGACCCAGTTAGAGGGCGATCGCTTTCGCCCAGCTGGAAGAGGAATTTCAAAACCGCTGCGCCGAATGATGAATGAAGCACATATTCCGCCTTATCTGCGGGAAAATTCCATTTTGCTGGAACGAGAAGGGGAAATTCTCTGGGCCGAAGGCCTTGGAGCTTCCGAATCCGCGCGGCCGGGGGTTGACCGGCAAAATGCGATGATTATCATAAAGGAGAACGGTTTATGAGTCAGAATATGATGGATGATATCGAGAAAGTTTTGTATAGTGAAGAAGATCTTCAGAAAATTGTACAGAGAGTCGGCAAACAGATCAGTGAGGATTATCAGAACAAAAATTTACTTTTGGTAAGCGTTTTAAAAGGCTCTGTTGTATTTATGGCAGACCTGATGCGTGCGATTACCGTACCTTGTGAGGTCGATTTTATGTCGGTTTCCAGCTATGGTTCAGGTACCAAAACTTCCGGCGTTGTTAAAATCACAAAAGACCTTGATATCAATCTGGAAGGATATGACCTTTTGGTTGTTGAAGATATCCTTGACAGCGGGATGACATTGTCTTATATTTTAGAGATGATGCGTGACCGTAAACCGAACAGCATTAAGCTTTGCACGTTATTTGATAAACCGGAACGCCGAACCGTAGATGTACAGGCTGATTATGTGGGCGGAATCGTTCCGGATGAATTTATTGTAGGATACGGACTTGACTATGCTCAAAAATATCGCAACCTTCCTTTTGTGGGCATTTTGAAGCCGAAAGTATACGGTGGTTAAGGAGTTGATTAAAACTTGAATAATAAAAAGGGCATGCGCAACCTGATCCTTGTGGTTTGTATCCCGATTATTCTGATGATTGTAATCGCTTCGGTTTATGGAAATAATACGACGAAAACATACGATTATTCAGATATTATTGGATACTTTAAATCGGAGCAGGTAGAGGAATATTCGTTGGATTACGGTACCGGTCAACTGGTATTGAAACTCAACGACAAAGACAATACAACCATCAATTATGTAGTAGCGAATGTCATTACTTTTTATCAGAAAGTTGATCCGATGGTTGAAAAATACAATGCGGATCATACGGATGCCCCTATGGTGGAGAAGCATATCCGTGCCCGTGAGGTAAGCTGGCTTTCTACTTTGGCGCCAATGTTGATCGCAATTGTCGGCATGGCGGTCATCTACTATTTCTTCTTTAGAAAGCTTAGCGCTGGAATGGGAGAGCCGGGCAAACAGATGAATTTCGGCAAAGCCAAGGTCAAAAAGATGTCTGACGAAAAGAGAAAGACAACTTTTGCAGATGTTGCCGGTGCCGATGAGGAAAAAGAAGAGCTTTCTGAAATTGTAGAGTTCCTTAAGAATCCTCAGAAATATAATGAACTGGGCGCAAGAATTCCGAAAGGAGTTTTGCTAGTGGGCCCTCCCGGTACCGGTAAAACATTGCTGGCACGAGCAGTCGCCGGAGAAGCGGGCGTTCCATTTTTCTCAATTTCCGGTTCTGATTTTGTTGAGATGTTTGTTGGTGTTGGTGCATCGCGTGTACGTGATTTGTTTGAACAGGCGAAGAAAAACAGTCCCTGCATTATTTTTATTGATGAAATTGATGCAGTCGGTCGTCAACGTGGCGCCGGACTTGGCGGTGGGCACGATGAACGCGAGCAGACCCTGAATCAGTTGCTGGTCGAGATGGACGGCTTTGGTGCAAATGAAGGCGTCATTATGATTGCGGCGACGAACCGCCCGGATATTTTGGATCCGGCTTTAATGCGTCCGGGACGTTTTGACCGTCAGGTGACGGTTGGGTATCCGGATATTAAAGGCAGAGAGGCAATCCTTCATGTTCATGCCCGCGGGAAGCCTTTGGCACCGGATGTGGATATGAAAACGATTGCAGGTTCAACAGCTGGATTTACCGGTGCAGATTTGGAAAACCTTTTGAACGAAGCTGCTCTGCTTTCTGCTAGAAAAGGTCTCAAAGCAATTACAATGTTAGAGATCGAAGAGGCTACAATTAAGGTCATGATGGGCACGGAAAAGAAGAGCCATATCATGAGTGATAAAGAAAAGAAATTGACAGCTTATCATGAAGGCGGTCATGCGGTGGCAACCTATTATTGCCCGACGCAGGATCCAGTTCATCAGATTTCCATTATTCCGCGCGGAATGGCCGGTGGCTATACGATGTCGGTCCCGACAGAAGATCGTTCCTACAAGACAAAGAAAGAAATGAAGGAAGATCTGGTCGTACTTTTGGGCGGTCGTGTTGCAGAAGCAATTACGTTGGACGATATTTCCACTGGTGCTTCTAATGATATTGAACGTGCCACAAAGCTTGCACGTGCTATGATCACGAAATACGGAATGACAGAAGCTTTGGGTCCCATCACCTATGGGCAGGATCAGGGTGAACCATTCCTTGGCCGGGATATGGGTCATATTCGGGATTATTCCGAAGCGACTGCATCGGCAATCGATAAAGAGATTCGCAGTATCATGAACGATGCTTACACCAGAACACATGAAATTTTGGAACAGCATCTTGATCAGCTGCATGATGTCGCAGCTTTTCTGTTTAAACATGAAAAGATGAGCGGAGAAGAGTTCCGCCTAGTAATGGAAGGGAAAATGCAGGCACTTCCTACAGAGGATACGAATGCTTTGCCGCCGAATGGGGAAACTCCTCAGAAAACGGAACAACAGTCGGAAAAATCTTCTGAAGAGACTTTAAAAGCGGATTCTGAATCGGAAAATGCACAGGAAAATTCGAGTGATCAAAAGCCGGATTCTCCTCAGAACCCCTCAGCTGAATAATTTGAAAGGGGAATGAACAAAATCATTCTCCTTCTTTTTTTGAGAAATTCCCATTGGAAAAAATTTCAGGGATTCCCTGTTTAAAAAGGGAAAAAGGAGGAAAAATGGCGAGAAAAGCAGCTTATAATAATGAAAGCATCTCAATGCTCAAAGGAGCCGACCGCGTACGTCTACGCCCCGCGGTCATTTTTGGCTCTGATGGGATCGAAGGGTGCGAACATTCGATCTTTGAAATTTTATCAAATTCAATTGATGAAGCCCGTGAGGGATATGGTCATGAGATTACGGTAACCCGTTATGAAGACGATTCCGTTGAGGTGGAAGACCATGGCCGTGGAATCCCCGTGGATTTTAACCATAAAGAACAGCGCTATAACTGGGAGCTCGTTTTTTGTGAAATGTATGCGGGTGGAAAATACAATAATGATGCTGATTCGAGCTATGAATATTCGTTGGGGTTAAATGGTCTCGGCCTTTGTGCAACCCAGTATTCCAGCGAATATATGGATGTGGAAATTCATACGGGTGAAACCAAATATACGCTTCATTTTGAACATGGCGAAAACGTCGGCGGACTTCACCAGGAGCCTTCTAAAGGGAAAAGCGGAACGAGGATTCATTGGAAGCCCGATCTGCAGGTCTTTACCGATATTGCAGTGCCGGTAGAATACTACCAGGATATTTTAAAACGTCAGGCAATTGTCAATGATGGAATCCGGTTTGTTTTAAAGAATCAGGCGAAAAATGGCTTTGAAACTGAGGAGTTTCAGTATGAAAATGGAATTGCCGATCATGTAAAGGAAGTTGCCGGCGACGACGCCCTCACTGCGGTGCAGTTTTGGCAAACAGAAAAAAAAGTTCGGGATCGTGCTGATAAACCGGAATACAAAGTAAAAATTAATGTAGCAGTTGCTTTTTCCAACCGAAACAAATTGCTGGAATATTACCATAATTCCAGTTGGCTGGAACATGGCGGTGCACCCGATAAAGCGGCGCATAATGCTTTTGTTTATCAGATCGATGCTTATTTAAAACAAAACAACAAATATAATAAAAATGAGAGCCGCATCGCGTTTCAAGATGTAGAGGACTGTTTGATCCTTTGTATTTCTTCTTTTTCTAATCGGACTTCTTATGAAAATCAGACGAAAAAGGCAATTACCAATAAGGGAATCCAAGAGGCTATGACGGAAATGCTGCGTCATCAGTTGGAAATCTATTTTATTGAGAATCCACTGGATGCAGAAAAAATTTCCAATCAGGTTCTAATCAATAAGCGCAGCAGAGAAGACGCCGAAAAGACACGTTTAAATCTTAAAAAGCGGCTGACTTCCACGATGGATCTAACCAATCGGGTTGCAAAATTCGTTGATTGCCGCAGCAAAGATGTTTCGGAGCGTGAGATCTTTATCGTGGAAGGCGATTCCGCTTTGGGTGCCTGCAAACAGGCGCGCGATCCGGATTTTCAGGCGATCATGCCGATTCGCGGCAAAATTCTGAACTGCCTTAAGGCAGACTATGATAAAATTTTCAAAAGTGATATTATTACGGATTTGATTAAAGTGCTTGGCTGCGGGGTACAGGTGAAATCCAAAGCAAACAAAGAAATTTCTTCTTTTGAGATGGACAACCTGCGTTGGAATAAGATTATTCTTTGCACCGATGCAGATGTGGATGGATTTCAAATTCGCACCTTGATTTTGACGATGCTCTATCGTCTGACCCCACAGCTTATTACTGCTGGAAAAGTTTTTATTGCAGAATCCCCTCTTTATGAAATTCGCTGTAAGGATGAGACGTACTTTGCTTATGATGATCCCGAAAAGGATCGCATTACAAAAAGACTTGCCGGACAAAAATTCACATTGCAGCGCAGCAAAGGATTGGGAGAAAATGAGCCCGATATGATGAATCTGACGACAATGAACCCCCAGACCAGAAGGCTAATTAAAGTTATGCCCACTGATGCTAAAAAGACGGACGAAGTCTTTAATTTGCTTTTAGGAGATAACCTTTCAGGAAGAAAAAAGCATATTGCGACTCATGGGGCAGAATATATGCAGGACGCAGATGTTTCTTAATCGGAAATTTTTTAGGAAGGAGGATATTGGAGAATGCCAAAGAAAAAGAGAGCAGCTGCGGCGGTAAAATCAACGATGCATGGTGTTATTGAAGGTGCCGGACAGGTTCAGGAACAACCGATTGTAGATACACTGGAAAAAAATTACATGCCATATGCGATCAGTGTAATTATGTCCCGTGCAATTCCAGAGATCGATGGGTTTAAACCCAGCCACAGGAAACTGCTTTATACCATGTATAAAAAGGGGCTTTTAACCGGATCCCTAACGAAGAGCGCCAATATCGTTGGAGAAACGATGAAGCTCAATCCGCATGGCGATGCGGCAATTTATGATACCATGGTGCGTTTGTCCCGCGGCTATGAGGCCTTGCTTCACCCGTATGTGGAGTCAAAGGGAAACTTCGGAAAATTTTATTCCAGAGATATGGCATGGGCAGCTTCCCGATATACTGAAGCAAAGCTCGCACCGATCTGTGCAGAACTTTTCAGTGATATTGATAAAGATACGGTTGATTTTGTACCAAACTACGATAATACGATGGAAGAGCCGACTTTGCTGCCGGCAAGATTTCCATCCGTTTTGGTTAATGCAAATACCGGAATTGCTGTTGGCATGGCAAGTAATGTTTGTTCCTTTAATTTAAAGGAAGTCTGTGAAACGACAATCGCACGGATCCAGAATCCGAAACATGATATTTTGTCAACTTTGCAGGCACCAGATTTTACAGGCGGCGGACAGATCCTTTATGATCGGGAACAGATGGAAACAGTTTATCGTACGGGACGCGGAAGTATTCGGGTTCGCTCCCGCTATAGTTATGATAAAACCGCCAACTGTATTGATATTACACAGATTCCGCCAACAACCACTGTCGAGGCGATTGTCGAAAAGGTAATTGACCTTGTGAAGCAGGGAAAAGCAAAAGAGATTTCAGATATCCGAGATGAAACAGGCCTCGCAGGATTAAAAATTACGATTGATCTCAAAAGAGGGACCGATCCGACAAAGCTGATGACGAAGCTCTTTCACATGACACCTTTGGAGGACAGCTTTTCCTGCAATTTTAATATTCTGGTAGACGGTGCCCCAAAAGTGATGGGAGTCGGCGAAATTTTGGACGCATGGACAAAATTTCGTATCAATTGCGTACGCCGCCGGACGGAGTACGACCTGCAGAAAAAAATGGATAAGCTTCATTTGCTGATGGGTTTGCAGGCGATTCTGCTTGATATTGACAAAGCAATTAAGATCGTTCGTGAGACGGAAGAAGAAAGCGAAGTTGTTCCAAATTTGATGATTGGATTCGGCATTGATGAGACGCAAGCTGAATATGTAGCAGAAATTAAGCTCCGCCATCTCAACAGGGAATTCATCCTCAAGAGGACGGACGAAATCGGGGAACTTCAAAAACAAATTGCTGAATTAAATGCAATTCTTGATAGTGATCGTAGAATTAAAGCGGTCATTATTAAGGAACTAAAAAATGTTGCCGATTTATACGGTCAGCCTCGGCGCAGTATTCTGCTTTATGCCGATCAGATTGAAGAGGAGTCGGAAGAGGAAGAAATTCCGGATTATCCAGTCAATCTGTTCTTTACAAAAGATGGATACTTTAAAAAGATCACTCCACAGTCCTTAAGAATGAGCAATGACCAAAAGCTAAAAGAAGGAGATATGGTCTTTGAACACATAGAATTGACCAATAACAGTGATCTTTTGTTCTTTACAGATCGGTGTCAGGTATATAAAGCGAGAACGAACGACTTTTCTGATACAAAAGCCAGCGTTTTGGGCGACTATATTCCTGCTAGACTGCAAATGGATGAAGGGGAAAATGCCATTTTTATGGTCGCTACAAAAGATTATCAGGGCACTTTGGTATTTTTCTTTGAAAATGGAAAAGCTGCAAAAGTAGAGCTTTCTTCTTATGAGACGAAAACAAATCGCAAAAAACTGGTTAATGCCTATAGTGATAAAGCTCCGCTTGTTAAAATGTTTTATTTACCCGAAGATATTGAAATTCTCCTGACTTCTACGCAGGGAAGGATGCTTTTGGTGCATACTGGTGCAGTTCCCGTAAAGACGACCCGATCAACGCAGGGGGTGCAGGTGATGACGCTGCGCCGCAGTGCTAAACTGCAGAAAGCGGAAGCCTTTGTAGAATCTTCTGGGGGCCTAAAAAATCCGCAGCGCTATCGAAAAACAATTCCGGCAATCGGCAGTCTGCCGTCAAAAGAAGAACTTTCAGGGGAACAGTTGACTTTTTAAAAAAATGAGCCGCAGAAAAGTGGAGGATCACAGTTCTGCGGCTCCGGCCCTATCGTGCAAACGCGAAAAAACAATTGGGTCGTATCCGTAGTATTTGTCTCAGAAGCACAGTCTATACAGAAATCATTTACTTTTAAGAAAATCGGTAAAATGGCAGAAAGACTTGCAAAGTAAAAAACATTATGGTAATATAAACTATAACTGAGTCATTCAGTATTAAATTTGCTTTATTTTAAAATGAAGATATGAAGTCGGAGGATCATTATGACTGGATTTGAGATCGCTTTCGGAATTGTTTTGTTGGTATTTTCTGTTGCAATTATTTTTGTGGTTCTTCTGCAGGAAGGACATGATCAGAATACGGGAGTTATCAATGGCGGAGCAGATACATTCCTTAGTAGAAATCGCGCTCGAACGGTAGATGTGTTCCTCGCACGCTGGACGAAAATTATCGCGGTTGGATTCTTTATCGTGGTAATTGCGATTAATGCAACTATGTATTTCTATAAGGGTTAAGAAAAAATAAAAGCCCCGCTTATGGAAAGCGGGGCTTTTTATGTATAGAATTGGGGTAGAATAGATAAAAAGCGCAGGGCCCGGCAATGAGATTCTGCGTACAAACAGGAAAAATCCTGTCTTGGAGGAATAATATGATCGATGATATTAAAAATGAAATCTTAAAGTGTCTGAAGGATACTTCCGGCGGAATCGCTTCCCGTGATCTGATGCGGCAGATGGGAATCACAGAAAAATACAGCAAGACTTTTTATCAGGCGGTGAATCAGCTTCGGCATGACGATTTGGTCAGCGTAAATCGGAACCATATTTTGTCACTTCGTCATCAAGAGGAGCAGCAGAATATTCCAGCAACAATTGTCTCGCTTTCAAGAGGCTTTGCTTTTGCACGCCCGGACGATGGCGGAGACGATATGTTTCTGCGTGCAGAAGATCTGCATGACGCATTTTTGGGCGATCACGTAGAACTTGGAAATATTAAGCAGTCTATAAAAGGGCCTAGCTGTGAAGTGATGAAGATTACGGAGAAGGCAGAACCTGTTGTAAACGGTTCCATTGTGCAGGGAGAAATTTCTGCGGAACTGAATCCCGATGCGGCGATTCGTTTTCACGTGCCCATTGAAGACTTCTTTCACAGTGGTGCGAAAATCGGAGATAAAGTGCAGACTGTTATCCGCCGTTTGCCGCACTCTTCCCGTTTTATGGCAAAGGTTACAAAGGTATATGGTCGTGCGGACTGTGCAAAGATTTGTGCGGATTCAATTTTAGACCAGAATTCTGTTCGGATTCCCTTCCCGGAAGAAGTGAAAAGGGAAGCATTGGCCATGAAAAATCGAAAAATCATGCCGGAAGAGCTTTCTGGGCGTTCTGATTTTCGTGACTGGCCGATCTGTACGATTGACAGCGCAAGTGCGAAAGATTTGGACGATGCCGTTTCCTGCGTAAAAATTCCGGAAGGATATCGTTTGGGTGTCCATATTGCAGATGTTTCTCACTATGTGCGCGAAGGTTCTGCTCTTGATAAAGAGGCAGCGCTGCGTGCAACCAGTGTTTATTTGCCCGATCGGGTGGTTCCCATGTTGCCGGTAGAAATCAGTAATGGAGTCTGTTCACTGAATGCGGGAACCGATAAACTCACTTTTTCGGCGGTTATGGATATCAATCCCGAGGGAGAAATGGTTCATTATGAGTTCCATAAATCGGTGATCGACAGCAAGGTGCGCGGTGTTTATACAGAGGTCAACGCCATTTTTGATGGAACTGCCGATGAAGCTTTAAAAGAAAAGTATGCACCGGTCAAAGAAAGCCTTGAATGTTGTCGGGAACTTGCGGATATTTTGCGGGAACGTGCAAAGCGTGCGGGCAACTTTGACTTAGATACCAGTGAATCTGAATTTGTACTAGATGAAAATGGCCTTTGTATTGATGTTATGCCCCGTCACAGCGGCACTTCTGAGAGGATGATTGAACAGCTCATGATTGCTGCGAATCAGGCGGCGGCAAAATTGGCAAAAGCAAAGAAGCTTCCGTTTGTGTATCGTGTACATGAGCAGCCGGATCCTGACCGCATTGATACTTTGGCAGAATTAGTGGGAGCTTTAGGCCTTTCTGCAAAGAGTCTCAAGCATACAGGCGATGTAACAACAAAAGATTTTGCAGCAATTATGGAACAGGCCGAAGGAACTCCGGCCGAAAAGATTGTTTCCCATCAGCTGCTGCGTACAATGGCAAAAGCGAGATATGATGTTTCTCCATTAGGACATTTTGGCTTGGCTTTAGCAGATTACTGCCACTTTACTTCACCGATTCGCCGCTATCCGGATACATCAATCCATCGCATTTTAACGGCTTTTCTGAGTGGAGAAGACCATGAAACAATCGTAAAAAAATATAGCGATTTTGCCGCGGCTTCTGCTAAACAGTCCAGTAGGATGGAAATTAAAGCAATGACCAGCGAACGTGATGCAGATGACTGTTATGCTGCAGAATATATGAAGCAGCATCTGGGAGAAGAGTTTGATGGAATTATCAGTGGCTGCACGATGAGGGGGATTTTTGTAGAATTGCCTAATACAGTAGAAGGTTTTGTCCCCAGTATCAGTTTTGAGGGAAAACATTTTGAATTTGACGGAATGGTTTCTCAAGTGGATGTAACAACACACGAAAAAATGTCTATCGGAGATCCAATTCGTGTAAAAGCTGCAGCAGCAGATATTTCTAGTGGAAGAATCGATTTTGTTCCAGCTTGATTTCTTTTTAAAAAAATAAGAAAGTATGTCCCATACCCTGCATATCTATGTAAAAGAGAGGGGGGTATGGGACATTGATTTTTTTAATGACTTTAATTGGTTCTATTCTAGTGGCAGCACTTCTGCTGGAATGGGGAAATGCAAAAAAGCCTTTGCTGCGTGCGTTTATTAACGCAATTTGGGGAATACTTGCGCTGGCGGTCGTGAATTTAACCGGAATGATGACCGGGGTGACCCTCCCACTTTCACCAGTTGTAATTGGGGTAAGTGCTTTTGCAAGTTTTCCGGGCGTTATTACTTTATTGTTGCTGCAACTGATCTTTGGAATTTAAACCATGTGAAGAACTTTTATAGGATTATCTAGCATACAATGTGCAAGCGGATGTCTGCGCTCTAAATAGAAAGAGAGAGGATTAAAAAGGGGCGTCAAAGGATTTTACAATCCTTTGGCACCCCTTTTATGTTTATTTTTTCAATAAGTCAGAAGCTAAATCTGTGTCACCGGAAACAAGAGCCAAAAGCATGCGATATACTCGTTCTGGAGAGCGGTGAAAATTACGTTTTACCATTTCGGCTTGGCGGTGATCAGCAAGGAGAAGGGTAAAACTCATCAAATCAGAATTTCCACCTGAAATATGGCAGCAAACTTCATAACCTTTTTCGAGTTTGTGAACTTCTACTTTATTTTCTCGTTCATTGCGGGCAAATGCTAAAAGTTCTGTAGCAGCGGCCACTGCTTTTTCCCGTACTGCTGTAGGTAAAGCAGTATCGAGCTGACGTGCAATGCCGACTGCAGAAGAGCCTGCAGAATAATTTCCGGCTTTATCACGGAGCAAAATTCCTTTTTCAGTCAGACCGGACAGAGCGTCATTCAGCTCAAAATAATTTGCAAGCCCGGCCCCTTGAAGGCTTTCTAATATTTCCTGCTGAGAAAGCGGAGAGTTAACCGAAGTTAGCAAATAGCATAAAAGGATTCGAATTTCTTCCTGACTTCTCAGTCCGCCGGGTTCTATCCCGGCTGTAAAGGCATCATAAGGCATTGGGCTCATCCCCCCGTTCCATTTCTATTTTAGCACAAAGACAAGGGAATACGCAACGAAAATGAGAAGTTAACTTTCCTTTTTTGAAGAGAATTTTGATGACGATTGTGCAACTTTTAAAATTTCTTTTTGCTGTTTTGCAGAAGAGATCCGATACAGTGCGATGAGTTCTCTTTCTTCAGACGAAAGTTCTGTTATTTTTTTGATTTCTTCTTTTGCAAATGGTTTTTGACTGCCGGAATCTGCTACCTGCGGAGGAATAGCCTCAGAGTCTAAAAATACTGACAGCGGAACATTCAAAATTCGCGAGATCTGATTCAGCATATGAATGCTGGGCGAAGTTTTTCCGGTTTCATAATAAGTATAAGTACTTCGGTCTATTTCTAAGACGTGTGCCATCTGTTCCTGTGTAAATCCGTTTTCACGGCGAAGCTGGCGAAGAGTCAAAGAAAAATGACCGAGATAGTGGTTGGTGGGCAATATAATTCCCCTTTCTTTAAAAGGAATTTAGCCAGACGACTCTTTTCTGATAGAGGGACTTGACGAAGGGCAAAAATTCCGCTATACTAATTTAGTCTTATGCATGCTACTGTGGCTCAGTTGGTAGAGTAGCTGATTCGTAATCAGCAGGTCATCGGTTCGAGTCCGATCAGTAGCTCCAAGCTTGGAACCGCATGGAAGGTCGCTTAGGTGGCTTCTATGCGGTTTTTTCTGATCATGAGATGTTATAGACTAATAAAATTAGTCTATCACTTTTTTCTATAAAAATAAAATAACAAATATTTATGGGACTATAAACACAATTTATATAGACAATAGGAGGCGCTAAAATGCTGGATATTCGGATAGAGACTTTTTTAACAGTCTGCGAATTTATGAATTACACGAAAGCAGCACAGAAATTAAATATTACCCAGCCGGCGGTTTCCTATCACATTCATACTCTGGAACAAGAGTATGGAATGAAATTGTTTGATTTACAAGACAAAAAATGGGTTTTGACACCTGCCGGACAAGCTGTTCGTTCTGTTGCATTGACTATAAAGCATCATGATTCTATGCTTCGTATGACTCTTCAACGAATGGCAAAGAACAAAGAGCATATGGTAATTGGGGCAACTTTAACAATTGGCATCTATCTGCTTCCTGATATCATTGCGGATTTTTTGCGGGACAACCCATCTGTGCAGATTCGGCTGATTATAGCAGATACACAGGAGTTGTTAAAAAAACTTGATGTGAAGGAAATTGACTTTGCGTTTGTGGAAGGGTTTGTTCCACAGAATGAATATGAAACAAGAGTTTATAGCAGAGAATCTTTTATCGGAGTTTGTGCAGCCGATTATCCTTTGCGTTGCTCTTCTTGCTATTTGGAAGATCTTTTAAAAGAACGTCTTTTATTGAGGGAACAGAGTTCTGGCAGCCGAAAATTTTTAGAGAGATGTTTGCAGAGTCGAAATCTTCAGATGTCGGATTTTCATTCTCAAATGGAAATTAATAATTTGGATGCTTTAAAACATCTAACGGAACGAGGTTGTGGGATTACCTTTCTATTTGAGCGAGCAGTTGAAGAAGAACTGCAAAAAGGGACCCTAAAAAAGATTCCAATTAGAGATTTTTCTATTGCGCATGATTTTACATTTCTTTGGAAAAAAGGCAGCACTTTTTCTAAGCGCTATGAATGTTTTTTTAAAACAGCTTTGGACTGTAAGAATAAAAAACTATAGGATTTTTTTTGGAGAGTAGGGAAATCTTTCTAAAGGAACTTTTTCAAAGGAGGAGATTAGGATGAGTCGTTCGGAACATACTGAAAAATTGATGAATAGTTTAAAAAATATAATCTTTTTTATATTGAGTGGTGTTATTTATTCAATCAGCTTGCGTGTTTTTACGGCACCAAATAAGATCGCTCCCGGTGGACTGACTGGTGTTTCTACAATGCTGAATTATATATTTGGCACACCAATAGGCGCTATGGCCATGTTGCTTAATTTACCTGTTTTTATCTGGGGCATTTTTGAAATTGGATATAAGTTGGTTTCCAGAACAATTTTTGCAACCTTGTGTTCGTCTATTGCAATTGACTTAATTGGATTTGTCATACCGCCTTATTATGGGAATCCGCTTCTTGCTGCGATTTATGGAGGGGTATTGGAAGGAATTTCACTTTCTCTTGTTTTAGGACGAGGCGGTACAACCGGTGGTACGGATATGGTTGCAAAGCTTTTAGCCCGCCATTTCCGCCACCTAAGCATCGGCAATTTGATGATGGGAATAGACGGTGTGGTCATTTTGGTTTCTGCAATTGTTTATCAGAGCCTTGAGAGTGCACTCTATGCAGCGATTAGCGTCTTTGTTTCGACCCGCGTAATTGATGCATTGCTTTATGGCAGTGACGGGCGTGCGGGCAAACTGATTTTTATTATGTCTCAAAGAAGTGACGAGATTGCCAAAAAAGTTTTACATGAATTAGACAGGGGAGTTACCGAAATTCATTCTCGTGGAGCGTACAGTGAACAAGAGCAGATGACTCTTTTATGCGCGGTAAGTCGGACGGAAGTTTATAAGGTGACAGATATTGTTCGGGAATTGGACAAAAATGCGTTTATGATTATCGGAGATGTGGGACAAATTAACGGAGAAGGATTTTATATTCCCAAAAAAGAAGATAAAACGCTTCCAGAGCTTTTGAATTCTCACAGAAAGAAAAGAGAAAAGCAAAAATTAAAGGAAGAGTTAACTGATAGTCCCAAAAATAAACAGTAATTTTTATTTTAAAAATATTTTTTGGACAAAATAAAAAAATTGTCTCTTTCTTCATACTAAATAAAAACGTATGATAGAAATAGTCATTCTTGGTTTGATGAGAACGGGCAGATATAAGGGGAGGCGGGGTCCCGATGAAGCAGTCTAAGGGAGTACTGCGCATGATCGTTGAGACTACAGTTAGAAAAGCGCTGAATGATTTAGGAAAAGATCCGGAACGTACCATCCGTAATTTGGTAGAAATTGCGCATGGATTTTCTAAAGGAGAATTTCAAAAAAACTTTTTTCAAATTGTACAGTCTATGTTAGAAAACGAAGACAGTGCTTATTATCTTTTGGTAAAAAATCTAGTATATTATGTAGATCACGAGACACTGCTTACATTTGGAATGAATCTAGGCTATAACGGCTGTGCCAATGGATCTAAAAAGATGCGCCAGGCAGAAGAAGAATATGGATTTCATGTACCATGGTCGATGTGCTTTTGCATGAAAGAAGGCGATGCCTCTTTTCCGATTGAGCAAAGCTATGAGATTATTGAGCAAGGCAAGACATGGGGAGCCTACACATATTTCTTTTTTAGCTGTGATGAACAGTTAGAGGAAATCTCTCAATTAGTTGAATCGGAGCCGGATTGTGCTTTTTTGATTTTTATAGACCCTCAAAAAGGAAAGGAAGCACAGGAACGATTTGGACAAATGCATAATGTGATGATTTTTGTACGCGGAGATTGTCCGAATTCCATCCAGACGGCTAAATATTTAGTGGAAAATAAAATGTTAGTAGGAGCATATCGCCTGTATTCAAGTGACCAAGTTTCAGAAATTGAGACAGGTGCATGGTTAAAAGAGATTTCTTCTTCCGGAGCTGCCATGGCTTTTTTGGCCGCAGAAAAGGGATGCAGTCAAGAAGAAAGAAAAGAAGTTTGGAGTTATATCAGAAAGACACGCTTTTATCAGGACTATCCTATCATTCCAGTGGAATTTTCTATGGATATGATCACGATTGATCAGGCATTTTCCCCTGATACGTGTTCTTTACATTTTTCTCCTTCCGGACAAGTAACTTTGTATGATAAAAATGGGACACGAAATTTAGGGCTGTATTCGTGTGGAACCCTTTTACAGCAGCTTTTGGGTGGAAATATGCAAAAGACTACAAATATTTGATAAAATAAAAATGGCTTTGAAAATCCGATTAGAGATTTTCAAAGCCATTTATTTTATGTAGAGATTTTGAACCTGTTTGATCCTTGAGGTGAGGCCCTTCTTGCATATCAGAGACAATTTTGCGTGCGACACTGCTCATAGAGGATTTTAGAAGAGAAACAAATTTTTCCGGGGGCATACATTCTTTTGCGAGAAGCCACCTTTCGATTGCGCAGAGGAACGCATCCGAGAAGAACACAGCAAAAAATTCCGAATCTTCAGAGCTGTCAATCATTTCCCACAGATAATTTAAAACGATCGGTCGTAACAGAGATTGAAAATAATCGTGAAAACAGTTTTGTCCCGTTACTTCGAGGGCATTCATATAAAAATGGCGGTTTTTGTAGAAGTAGTCACAGATATCTTCAATTAAAGACCAGCCATCATCGTAGTTTTTATCATGAACGGCGCCCACAAATTCCGTGTAAAAAATCCAGTTCACTAAATCGTATTTATCCCGAAAATGGTAATAAAAGCTTTTTCGATTCATGTTGCAGTGCTCACAAATATCGCCGACGCTAATTTTTGAAAAAGGCGTTTTTTCCATAAGTTTTTTCATGGCAGATGCTAACGCTCGCTTAGTAATTGCTGAATCCGACATTCGTTCACACCTCTTTCTTTTTCTATATGCTATTATTATAACAAACCTTCAAAACAAAAATCAATCCTAAATTCTAACTGCTGAGGAGTAAAGCGGTATATAATAAAGTTTGCTCGATAGTAAAAGCAGGAACGCGGTAAAAAACCACGCTCCTGCTTTTAAGGAGAAATATGAAAAAGAGTGAATTTATGTGAAACCCTTTCACAAGAGTCTTATTATCATCAAGAGGTTCCTTTTTCTAAGAACATTTTAAGAATACCCTTTTTATGTGTGCATTAGTTTAGAGGAATGTAAAATTCGGGTAAATTTTAAGTGATCGTTTGGTGAAATTTGTTTTTATAAAATGGATGAATTTTCAAAGGCATTTTATTGTCATTTTTTTAAAAATACGATATAATAAATTTGATTAAGTATTTTTGGAGGGTATAATGGGAATGCATCGAAATCGCAATATCGGTCGTGATATTAGTCATGCCGTTCGGGATGCTATGCGTACCGGTAATTTTGAAAATCTTGGCAATACAGTTCGTAATACAGTTCGAGATGTTACCGCTGACGTAGAAGCAAATGTGCGTGATTCTATGTCTGGCAATCATCAGAAGAATCAGTCTGCCTATCCGCCTCCACCTTATCAAAAACCCTCTTCGAATTATCCCCCCTATTATCGCCCTTATCGTTCAGCAAAAACCAGATCGGAGATGATTCCTGGAAAAGTTTCGGGAGGTGTGCTGCTGGGAACAGGACTGGCAGTGGGAATTCCCTGCCTAGTGACGGCAATCGTCGGCTCAGTAATGACCGGCATGGGAATGATTGCTGCTTCTGTCTTTGCAGTTGGCGGTGTGGTCCTTTATATTTTGTCTGCTGTAGGAGCTTTCCTTTTTGGAAAAGGAATTTCTCTTCTCAAAAGAGTTAGGCGGTATCGAAAATATCGGGCTCTGATGCAAGGGGGGTCTTTTTGCCCTATTAAACAGTTGGCGGATGGAATTCATAAAGCACCCGAATATGTAACGAAGGATCTTAAAAAAATGATGGCAAAGGGAATTTTCCCAGATGGTCATTTGGATGAGCAGGGAACAACCTTTATGCTGGGTGACGAAACCTATCAAAGCTATCTACAGGCGGAAAAAGCACGCAAGGAGCGCGAGGCAGAAGAGGAACGCCTGCGTTCGGATCCAACTGCTGCTGCACTTGCACAGGCAAAAGCAGAAGGGAATCAATATATTAGGGCTATTCGGGAGGCAAATGATAAAATCCCCGGAGAAGAGATCAGCCGTAAACTTGACCGCTTGGAAGAAGTCTGCAAAAAGATTTTTGATTATGTAGAGGAACATCCAAAAAAGCTGCCGGAGATCCGGCGCTTTATGCAATATTATTTGCCGACCACTTTAAAACTGGTCAACGCTTATCAAGAGTTTGACAGTCAGCCAGTGCAGGGAGAAAATATCTTACAGGCAAAAAAAGAAATTGAGCAAACGATGGATACGATTAATACTGCATTTGAAAATTTGTTGGATACACTTTTTCAGGACGATGCATTGGATGTGGCAACCGACATTTCTGCCTTGGAGACCATGCTGGCCCAAGCAGGGCTGACCGGCAAGGATTTTAAAAAAGAAGAAACACAGAAGGAACCGGAACTAAAGCTATAAAGAGAAAATAAGGAGGAAAGATCTTATGAGTAATGAAAAAACAGAGATGCCGACTTTGGTACTCGATGGAGCACAAGAGGCACCGGCGGCACCTACTCTGGAGACAGTAACACCTTCCGAACTCACCCAGAAACCGGAAGACATAGAGAAAATGAATCTGACACCAGATGAGCAGAAAATGGTGGATGATTTTTCCAAGAAAATTGAACTGACAAATTCCAATATAATTTTACAGTATGGTTCCGGAGCGCAGAAAAAGGTTGCGGATTTTTCGGAAACTGCTCTAAATTCAGTAAAAACAAAAGATCTCGGCGAAGTCGGCGATATGCTTTCCGGAGTCGTCTGTGAACTCAAAAATTTTCAGGTTGAAGACAATGAAAAGGGGATCATGGGATTCTTTAAACGCAGCGGCAATAAAATCAATGCGTTAAAAGCACGCTATGCTAAGGCAGAAACAAATGTTGATCAGATTTCATCTGCTTTAGAAGGACATCAGGTAACCATGCTCAAAGATATTGCCATGCTGGATAAGATGTATGATCTTAATAAGGTCTATTTTAAAGAATTGACTATGTATATTTTAGCCGGCAAGAAAAAGCTTCAAGAGGTGCAGACACAGCAGCTGCCTGCTTTGCAGAAAAAAGCAGAAGCATCAAATCTTCCGGAAGATGCTCAAGCAGTCAATGATCTTGCCAGTATGTGTAATCGTTTTGAAAAAAAGCTGTATGATCTGGAACTGACGCGCACAATTTCAATTCAGATGGCACCCCAGATTCGTCTGGTACAGAATAATGACCTTTTGATGAGCGAGAAAATTCAGTCAACGCTGGTCAACACCATTCCGCTTTGGAAGAGTCAGATGGTGCTTGCTTTGGGAGTGGAACATTCACAGCAGGCTGCAAAGGCTCAGCGTGAGGTAACAGATATGACAAATGAGTTACTCAGAAAAAATGCGGATACGCTTAAAATGGCCTCTATCAATACTGCCAAAGAAAGTGAGCGGGGCATTGTGGATATGGAGACGCTGCAGCATACGAATGAACAGCTCATTACAACACTGGATGAGGTTATGCAGATTCAGAAAGACGGCCACGAGAAGAGGGCTGCTGCAGAGCAGGAGCTGGGTAAGATTGAGGGAGAATTGAAGCAGAAACTGCTTTCTCTGCAGACACAGCAATAAAAGAAGAAAGAAATGGTAGAGCATGCCGATTAAAATTCCGGATGACTTACCGGCAAGAAGTGTCTTGCAGGGTGAGCATGTTTTCGTGATGACCGAACGTCGGGCACTGCATCAGGATATCAGGCCTTTGCGGATTGCGCTGGTGAACCTGATGCCGATTAAAATTACAACAGAAACACAGATTTTACGCTGTATGGCAAATACGCCTTTGCAGATTGAAGTCGATTTGGTACAAATGGCTTCTCATAAGAGCAAGAATACGCCGGAAGATCATCTGCTGGCTTTTTACAAAACGTTTGATGAAATCGAAGAAAGTCATTATGATGGCTGCATTATAACGGGTGCGCCGGTAGAACTGATCGATTATGAAGAGGTAGAGTACTGGCCGGAGCTGTGCAAAGTTTTTAATTGGACGACTACACATGTCCATTCTACTTTTCATATTTGCTGGGGAGCACAGGCGGCACTTTATTATCATTACGGGATTCCAAAACATATTCTGCCGGAAAAGCTGTTTGGCGTTTTTAAACATCATGCACTGACAAAAAAGTCAAGACTGTTCCGTGGATTTGATGATGAATATTGGGTCCCGCATTCTAGACACAGCGAAGTGACGGTAGAAGATATTCAGAAAGTTCCCGAACTAAAGCTGATGTCTGTCTCGGAAGAAGCGGGGGTCCACATTGTCGGGGATCAAGAGGGCCGGCAATTTTTTGTGATGGGGCATTCGGAATATGATGTCGGTACTCTTGGAGAGGAATATTTTCGAGATGTCAGCCGCGGCCTGCCAATTTCTATGCCAAAACATTATTATCCGGATAACGACCCTTCAAAAAAACCAATCGATAAATGGCGTGCTACCGGACAGCTTCTCTATACAAATTGGCTTAACTATTTTGTGTATCAAACAACGCCTTTTAATTTGGACTTGCTTGGGCGGAATTCTTTAGACTGTGCAATGCTATAATATTTAGAAAAGTTTTTATGAGAGTATCATTATAAAAATGGTACTCTTCTTTTTTGTTCTTATAATGCAGGTTCGACTCAGTTCCCGTAATTTTGCATCGAAAATTCCTTATTCTTTTGAATAAGGAATTTTTTATGAAGGAGGCCTTCTTTTGAGCGTCGATCTAAAATTAAAAAAGGACGAGCTTACTGCACTTTTAGATGGAGAGATTGACCATCATTGTGCCAGAAAGCTTCGGGAAGAAATCGATGAAGCGGCGGAACATATTCGCCCGAGACGTTTGATCTTAGATTTTTCCGGAGTTAGTTTTATGGATAGTTCGGGGGTAGGACTGATTTTGGGAAGGTGCCGTCTGATGAATTTATGGAAAGGACGCGTTACTATTCGAAATGTACCTGAAAAGTTAAAAAGGATTGTTTCTCTGGCAGGATTGTCAGAACTATGTGATATTGAAGAAGGAGTGAGTGTAGAAAATGAAACCGACGAATGAAATGCACCTGCGCTTTTTAAGCGCTAGCAGCAATGAGGCATTTGCCCGTACTGCAGTTGCGGCTTTCGCTTCGCAGCTTGATCCAACTGTGGACGAGCTGTGTGATCTGCGAACTGCAGTTTCAGAAGCTGTAACAAACTGCATTGTACACGGGTATCGGAATACGATCGGAATGGTCTACATAGATTGCATGATTTATGGGGAACACACGATCCAGGTTAAAGTCAAAGATCACGGCTGTGGAATCGAAGATGTAAAACAGGCAATGGAACCAATGTTTACGACCGGCGGAGAGGAACGTGCGGGGCTGGGGTTTGCAGTTATGCAAAGTTTTACCGATCGTTTAAAAGTGCGCAGCAAGGTCGGAAAAGGCACAACTGTCGTTATGGAAAAAGATTTTTCACCTCGTCCGCGTCATCATGGATAGAGAAAAAGCCACCCGGGAAAATATCGGTCTGGTTCATGCCTGTGCCAGACGATTTCTCGGACGCGGTGCAGATTATGATGATCTTGTTCAGGCCGGCTGTGAAGGTCTGGTAAAGGCTGCCGATCGCTTTGATGAAAATCGTGGCTGCTGCTTTTCAACTTATGCTGTACCGGTTATTTTAGGCGAGATGAAGAAACTCTTTCGAGAGGGCAACACTGTTAAAATAGGGAGAACACTGCAAAGTCTGGCTTGTAAAGCAAATCGTTGGAGCAGTTCATTTGCAGTGAAAGAAGGCCGGCAGCCAACCGTGAGCGAAGTTGCATCCGGATTGGGAATTTCTTCAGAAGAAGCAGCCGAAGCTCTCTGTGCAGGCCAAATGCCGCTTTCTTTAACAGAAGAAAGCGATGAGGAAGGACAGCTGGATTTACCGACCGAGTCAGAAGAAGAACGTATTACAGAGTCTATGTCTCTTCGCGAAGCATTAAAAGATTTGCCTGCAAATGATCGAAAATTAGTCTGGTTTCGTTATTTTCAGGACCAGACACAAAATCAGACAGCACAAAGACTTGGTATGACGCAGGTGCAGGTTTCTAGAAGAGAAAAGAAGATTCTAACTGAATTACGGCAGATGCTTGGGTAAGGCGACAGAATCTGGTACTTTTAAATATAAAAGATCCATACATGTAGAGGCAAAATAAAATTTGCAAAAAAATAAAAAAAGTTGTTGACAATCGGTGACTAAAATGATATTATAATAAAGCCGTCGAAAAACGGAGCAAAAAAATTCAAACACTCCTACGAAATATGATGGGTTTTGAAAGCAAGCTTTGTGCAAGATGACGGCGCAGGACCTTGAAAATTAAACAACGAAAAGAGACAAAGGGACCCGTAAAGATTCCGAGAGGGATTGGAACGGAACGAGAAGAAAAACTCGTAAAAAACGGACAAGAAGAAAACACGCAAGTGTTTTGAAATGAGCTATAAGAAAGCTCTGAAATAGATTAGAGCGCGTAAGCGTTTTGATAAAATATTTTAGAGAGTTTGATCCTGGCTCAGGACGAACGCTGGCGGCGTGCCTAACACATGCAAGTCGAACGAAACTTAAAGGAAGAAGTTTTCGGATGGAATCCAATAAGTTTAGTGGCGGACGGGTGAGTAACGCGTGAGGAACCTGCCTTTCAGAGGGGGATAACGTCTGGAAACGGACGCTAATACCGCATGATATTTTTCTTTCACATGGGAGAGAAATCAAAGGAGCAATCCGCTGAAAGATGGACTCGCGTCCGATTAGCTAGATGGTGAGATAACAGCCCACCATGGCGACGATCGGTAGCCGGACTGAGAGGTTGAACGGCCACATTGGGACTGAGACACGGCCCAGACTCCTACGGGAGGCAGCAGTGGGGGATATTGCACAATGGGGGAAACCCTGATGCAGCAACGCCGCGTGAAGGAAGAAGGTCTTCGGATTGTAAACTTCTGTCTTTAGTGAAGATAATGACGGTAGCTAAAGAGGAAGCTCCGGCTAACTACGTGCCAGCAGCCGCGGTAATACGTAGGGAGCAAGCGTTGTCCGGATTTACTGGGTGTAAAGGGTGCGTAGGCGGTTCTGCAAGTCAGTTGTGAAAACTATGGGCTTAACCCATAGCCTGCAATTGAAACTGTGGGACTTGAGTGAAGTAGAGGTAGGTGGAATTCCCGGTGTAGCGGTGAAATGCGTAGAGATCGGGAGGAACACCAGTGGCGAAGGCGGCCTACTGGGCTTTAACTGACGCTGAAGCACGAAAGCATGGGTAGCAAACAGGATTAGATACCCTGGTAGTCCATGCCGTAAACGATGATTACTAGGTGTGGGGGGTCTGACCCCTTCCGTGCCGGAGTTAACACAATAAGTAATCCACCTGGGGAGTACGACCGCAAGGTTGAAACTCAAAGGAATTGACGGGGGCCCGCACAAGCAGTGGAGTATGTGGTTTAATTCGAAGCAACGCGAAGAACCTTACCAGGTCTTGACATCTATCGAAACCCTAAGAGATTAGGGCGTGCCCTTCGGGGAACGGTAAGACAGGTGGTGCATGGTTGTCGTCAGCTCGTGTCGTGAGATGTTGGGTTAAGTCCCGCAACGAGCGCAACCCTTACTGTTAGTTGCTACGCAAGAGCACTCTAGCAGGACTGCCGTTGACAAAACGGAGGAAGGTGGGGACGACGTCAAATCATCATGCCCCTTATGACCTGGGCTACACACGTACTACAATGGTCGTTAACAGAGAGAAGCAAGCCCGCAAGGTGGAGCAAAACTCTAAAAACGGTCTCAGTTCGGATTGTAGGCTGCAACTCGCCTACATGAAGATGGAATTGCTAGTAATCGCGGATCAGCATGCCGCGGTGAATACGTTCCCGGGCCTTGTACACACCGCCCGTCACACCATGGGAGCCGGTAATACCCGAAGTCAGTAGTCTAACAGCAATGAGGACGCTGCCGAAGGTAGGATTGGCGACTGGGGTGAAGTCGTAACAAGGTAGCCGTATCGGAAGGTGCGGCTGGATCACCTCCTTTCTATGGAGAACAGTTAAATGGAAGCATTTAACGACATTCCAAGGTCAGGTTTCCTGAGTCTCTAATCGTTGTTTAATTTTGAAGGCCTTGCAAAAGGACTTCAGTTAGGTGGAAGGGTAACAGCCACCAGTTATGGGGGTATAGCTCAGCTGGGAGAGCGCCTGCTTTGCAAGCAGGAGGTCAACGGTTCGATCCCGTTTATCTCCACCAAGGCTCCAAAAGGGAGTCGAAATAAAAAGATGGGCAGACGGTGAGAGCCGGAAGCCGGAAACATGGGCTTATAGCTCAGCCGGTTAGAGCGCACGCCTGATAAGCGTGAGGTCGGTGGTTCGAGTCCACTTAAGCCCACCAGCACCGAAAGGTGCAAGTTGTACATTGAAAACTGAATAAAGAAGTAGAAGCAGATATTGAACGCAACAATGAGTAAAATCATTGTTAGAAATTATTATCAAATCTACAATTTCATTAAGCGGTGATGAGAAATCATCACCTGCTGAGAACCAAAGAAGAACACATGGTCAAGCTACAAAGAGCGCAAGGGGAATGCCTTGGCACTGGGAGCCGATGAAGGACGTAACAAACTGCGAAAAGTTTCGGGGAGCCGTAAGTAGGCATTGATCCGGAAATATCCGAATGGAGCAATCCGGCTGGAGACATGTCCAGTCATCCCGACGTAAATTCATAGCGTCGGGAGGGGAACCGCCTGAACTGAAACATCTAAGTAGGGCGAGGAAGAGACATCAAATGAGATTCCGCAAGTAGTGGCGAGCGAACGCGGAAGAGGCCAAACCGAGGGGAGTAATCCCTTCGGGGTTCGGACAGCATAATGGATGTGGAACTTTAACAGAACAGCCTGGGAAGGCTGGCCAGAGAGCGTGAGAGCCGCGTAAGTGAAAGGGTGAAGCACCAAGCTGTATCCAGAGTACCGCCGGACACGAGAAACCCGGTGGGAATATGGGGGGACCACCCTCCAAGCCTAAATACTACCCAGTGACCGATAGTGAAGAGTACTGTGAAGGAAAGGTGAAAAGGACCCCGGAAGGGGAGTGAAAAAGAACCTGAAACCTTGTGCTTACAAGCACCGAGAGCCCGTCAATGGGTGATCGGGTACCTTTTGTAGAATGGTCCGGCGAGTGAATGTGACTGGCAAGGTTAAGGACTTCAGGTCTGGAGCCGCAGCGAGAGCAAGTCTTAATAGGGCGCAAGAAGTCAGTTATATTCGACCCGAAACCGGGTGACCTACCCATGTCCAGGTTGAAGTGGAGGTAAAACTCCATGGAGGACCGAACCGACTCCCGTTGAAATGGTAGCGGATGAGGTGTGGGTAGCGGAGAAATTCCAATCGAACCCGGAGATAGCTGGTTCTCTCCGAAATAGCTTTAGGGCTAGCCTTGTATTAGATTACCGGAGGTAAAGCACTGAATGGTCTAGGGACCGAAAGGTTACCAAAACCTATCAAACTCAGAATGCCGGATAATTGATGTACGGGAGTCAGACAGTGTGAGATAAGTTTCATTGTCAAAAGGGAAACAGCCCAGACCCACAGCTAAGGTCCCAAAACACGGTTAAGTGGAAAAGGATGTGGGGTTGCACAGACAACCAGGATGTTGGCTCAGAAGCAGCCATACATTAAAAGAGTGCGTAATAGCTCACTGGTCGAGTGACCCTGCGCCGAAAATTTAACGGGGCTAAATCGTGTACCGAAGCTTGGGATGCAGCAATGCATGGTAGGAGAGCGTTCTATACGGGGTGAAATCATAGCGGAAGCGATGGTGGACTGTATAGAAGTGAGAATGCCGGAATGAGTAGCGCGAAATGTGTGAGAATCATATTGGCCGAAAGTCTAAGGTTTTTGGAGGAAGGTTCGTCCGCTCCAAGTAAGCCGGGAGCTAAGGTGAGGCCGAAAGGCGTAGCCGATGCACATACGGTGGATATTCCGTAGCCGCCAAAAGATTTAAGATAAGTGACACCTTGAAAGGGCATGACCCGGGCGTTGGTTGACCCGGGCGTAAGGGACCGAAATTAGAGTAGGGAAGCATGCTTAGACGAGGGCGAGAAAAGCTTATTGTATATCTTAGGCGCCCGTACCGCAAACCGACACAGGTAGACAGGAAGAGAATTCTAAGGCCAACGGGAGAAGGGTAGTTAAGGAACTCGGCAAATTGGTCCCGTAACTTCGGAATAAGGGACGCCACAGAGATGTGGCCACAGTGAATAGGCCCAGGCGACTGTTTAGCAAAAACACAGGTTTCTGCCAAATCGTAAGATGACGTATAGGAGCTGACACCTGCCCGGTGCTGGAAGGTTAAGAGGAGATGTGCAAGCATTGAATTGAAGCCCCAGTAAACGGCGGCCGTAACTATAACGGTCCTAAGGTAGCGAAATTCCTTGTCGGGTAAGTTCCGACCCGCACGAAAGGTGTAACGATCTGGGCACTGTCTCAATTACCCGCCCGGCGAAATTGTAGTACCGGTGAAGATGCCGGTTACCCGCGACAAGACGGAAAGACCCCATGGAGCTTTACTGTAGTTTAATATTGGGTTTCGGTAATTTATGTACAGGATAGGTGGGAGACTTGGAAACCCCGGCGCTAGCCGGAGCGGAGTCAACCTTGGGATACCACCCTTAAGTTGCTGAAATTCTAACCTGCGGCCGTGAATCCGGCCGGGGGACATTGTTAGACGGGCAGTTTGACTGGGGCGGTCGCCTCCAAAAGAGTAACGGAGGCGCTCAAAGGTTCGCTCAGCACGGACGGAAACCGTGCTCTCGAGTGTAAACGCAAAAGCGAGCCTAACTGCGAGGATGACGGTCCGAGCAGTAACGAAAGTTGGAGTTAGTGATCCGGCGGTATGAGAGTGGAATTGCCGTCGCTCAACGGATAAAAGCTACCCTGGGGATAACAGGCTGATCTCCCCCAAGAGTCCACATCGACGGGGAGGTTTGGCACCTCGATGTCGGCTCATCACATCCTGGGGCTGTATTCGGTCCCAAGGGTTCGGCTGTTCGCCGATTAAAGTGGTACGCGAGCTGGGTTCAGAACGTCGTGAGACAGTTCGGTCCCTATCTGTCGTGGGCGCAGGATATTTGCGGAGAGCTGTCCTTAGTACGAGAGGACCGGGATGGACGCACCGCTGGCGCACCAGTTGTCATGCCAATGGCACAGCTGGGCAACTATGTGCGGATCGGATAAACGCTGAAAGCATCTAAGCGTGAAGCCGACTCCAAGATTAGATATCCCATGGCGTAAGTCAGTAAGACCCCTTGTAGACTACAAGGTTGATAGGCTGCGTGTGTAAGTACGGTAACGTATTTAGCTTGGCAGTACTAATAGGTCGAGGGCTTGACCATTAACCTTCTTTGGTTCGCGCTCTTTCTCTCTTCTACTTACCTTTATTCAGTTTTCAGTGTACAAAATGTGCATGTTTTATGCACCATTAGCTCAGTTGGTAGAGCACCTGACTCTTAATCAGGGTGTCCCGGGTTCGAGTCCCTGATGGTGCACCAAACTACTTCCGGGCTGCCAGCTTGGCTGCCCGGTTTTTCTTTTTTAAGGTTAATATTTATAGTCCCTGTTGATTTTAAATCAGCAGGGACTTTTTTTAAGCTCACTCGCTTTTTACGGGTGGGCTTGATTTTATATGCTTCCTAAACGTTAAACGGTCCGATTCATATGAATCTGTTCAATTTCAGAAAAATATTGGAACAGAAGCTCTAGAAAATATTTTGAGGGATGTGACAAGTACCGCTCTTTATGTCGAATGAGAGATAAGTGTTGGTTTAATGGTTCGTTTTGACAGTAAACTGGGAAAATATTAATGTCTTCCGGAATGTCTTTTCGCTGATTCACAAGGCACATTTGCGAAGCAAAGCAAGCAGCCAGTTTTTTAAAGCAGATAATCGAGCTGATCTGCGTATAAGAACTCGTCATATATACTTTTGGGATTATACCGCCGTTATCAAAGCATTCTTTAATTTTACGCCCCATTCGGTTTGAAAGAATGCAGAATGGCAGCTTGGAAAAATCGTTGATATTGGCTCCATGAAGCGCCGCCGCTTTCAGTGACTCTGCCTCTTCGTGATAATACTGCTGTAAAAGAGAATCAGCTACGCAGAGGTAGATCTGATCAGTCATTAAATCCCAATTGAGCAGTTTGGAATTTTCTCCTTCCGATAAGACAATCGCAAAATCCAACTCTCCGTCAAGGACCATGGGCTCGAGTTTTGAGGAAATTGTATCCGTAATCCGAATTTCCACGTTTGGATATCTTGCTGAAAATTTTGGAAGAATATTTGGTAAACACGCATTCATTCGCAATGTACTGGCGCCAAAACGCAGAACACCACGCTCTTCTTTCTTGATATCTGAAAGAATATCTTTTAAATTTGTTTGCTCTTTATTGACGACATTCGCAAAAGCCAACACAAATTCACCCGCACAGGTGAGCGTAAGTTTTGGCTTGCGGTCAAATAATTTTACGCCATAAAAATCTTCTAGACGCTGAATGTGATTGCTCAGAGTTTGCTGAGAGATAAACAGCCGGTTTGCGGTATGCGTCATATTAAGATCCTTTGTTAACTCTGAAAAATAATAAAGACTTAGAAGATCCATATTGATTTCCTCCACAAAAATTATTTGTGAAATTTTAAAAAATATCCTGTTTGATTTGTACTAGCTCTTATATTAACATGTAACTGTCAGATATGCAAGTCGCGCGGCTATTGACAAAATTCCTATTTGGAGGGTTTCTATGAAGATCGGTTTTATTGGCTATGGAGAGGCTGCTTATAATATCTCTTTTGGATTAAGCAAAGAAGGACTAAAAGGGATTAGGGCAACCGATGCTATGATGAATGACAGTGTTATGGGAAAACAGGTGCATACGCGTGCAGAAGCAGCAGGAGTTACGTTAGTGTCTTCCAACAAAGAAATCGCACAGTGGGCAGACCTGATTTTTGCAGCTGTTCCTTCTTCTTTTACAATGGATGTATGTAAAGACGTCGAAAGCGTCCTTCGTCCGGGTCAGCTTTATGTGGATGTGAGTGCTTCGACTCCTTCCATAAAGCAGGCAATCTGGGAACAGGTCAAAAACACAGGTGTTCTTTTTGTGGATGCCGCAATGTTGGGCTCTTTGCCAAAAGATCAGCATCGGGTTCCGATTACTGCCAGCGGAAATGGGGCAGAAGAATTTAAAAAATTGATGACGCCTTATGGCATGAAAATTACATTGGCCGGAGAGAAGGCCGGGGCGGCATCTGCCATCAAACTGGTGCGCAGTATTTACATGAAGGGAATTGCAGGATTAATGATTGAGATGCTTCAGGCAGCTGATGCCTATGGAGTATCCGAAGAAGTAATCGCTTCAATCTCAAAATCTATGGATGGAATTCCATTTACAAGCCATCTTGACCGTCTTGTTACTGGCTCAGCTCTTCATTGCACCCGGCGTGCCGCGGAATTAAAGGGATCTATTGCCATGTTGGGTGAAGCAAATCTCAGTTCCGATATGACAAAAGCCACGAAACAACGTTTGCAGGATCTCGAGGAATATGAATTTGCAAAGCGCTATGTGGACAAGAAACCTTCCGGGTGGAAAGAAATTATTGAAACAATCCGTGTGAAATAATAGGGAGGAGCTTAAAAATGCCTGTTGGAAAAAGAATTTATCTGAAACGTGAGATGCCCGATCCTGAAATTATGAATCAGTTTAAATCAGTTCCGGCCTCTAATACAGCAGATGTGATGGGGCGCAGCTGTGCCATGAATCCGCGTATCAAGCTGGTAAGCAAACCAAAAGCACAAATGATGGTGGGACCTGCTTATACGGTTAAATGCCGTGCAGGTGATAACCTTACCCTTCACGCTGCCCTGAATTTCTGTAACGAAGGGGATGTGCTGGTAGTATCAAATGAAGAGGATTCCACCCGTGCATTGATGGGCGAAGTCATGATGGCTTATTTGAAGGAAACAAAAAAGGTTGCCGGAATTGTACTCGATGGCCCTATTCGCGATATTGATGAAATTGGACATTGGGATTTTCCTGTTTATTGTACCGGTACTACCCCAGGGGGCCCTTATAAAGAGGGACCGGGTGAAATCAATGTTCCTATTTCCTGTGGTGAAATCAGCGTAAACCCCGGAGATATTATTCTTGCTGATCCGGATGGTGTGATCGTCATTCCGAGAAAAGATGCAGCAGTTGTCCTGAAAGATGCACAAAAGTTTCAGGAAGCTGACGAAAAGAAACTGGCTGCCGCGAAAAATGGTACTGCTAACCGTGCCTGGGTGGAAAAGAGTCTTGAAGAAAAAGGCTTTGATATTATCGATGAGATCTATCGTCCCTGAAGTCTTTTAGTTTAAAGTTTTTGATATTGGAAGAAAAATGATAAAAAGGGGAAAAAACTATGAGCCCTTCCACATTGACGATTATTATACTGATTTGTGCGGTCGTCTCTTTCCTATTAGAAAAAATTCCGGTAAATATGACGATTATGCTTACCATGGCGGTACTCGTTTTTACCGGACTGGTTACCCCAAAAGAGGCTATTGCTGGATTTTCTAGTACTACCATTTTGATGCTTATTGGTGTCGTAATTGTAGGAAGTGCATTGTTTGAAACGGGCGTTTGCGATAAAATCGCCGCAGTCGTGACTCGATATGCTAAAAGCGAGCGCCAAATGATTATGGCCATCTTGGTTTTATCCAGCATAATGTCTTCAGGTTTAAGCAACTCGGGGACTGTGGCTGTATTTATTCCTATAATCATGGGAATTTGCGCCTCTACTGGATTTAGCCACTCTAAATTGTTAATGTCCGCTTTTCTGGGGTCCATGTGTGGAGGTCGTTTGACCTTAGTAGGTGACGCTGCTATTAATATGCTTATTGGTGACCAGATTAAAGCATTAGGATATCCCTTTGGTTTCTTTGAAATTAGCAAAATCGGTCTGCCGCTGACACTTATTATGCTAGTGTACATGTATTTTATTGGGTATAAATTTTTGCCCGATATTAAGATGAGCGGAATAGATGATACTCTATTCAGTTCTACCAAACCCAAGACCGCACCTCGTTGGAAGCAGATTGTCTCTGTGGTGGTTCTACTAGTTGTCTTTGTGGGGATGATCTTTGAAAACCAAACCGGAATTCCCTCTTATTATGTTGCTATCATCGGTGCTGTGGCTGATGTATTACTGGGCATCTTTACAGAGAAGCAGGCCTACCAATTAGTTAGCATTAAAACCGTGATTCTATTAGGCGGTATGACCCCTTTGGCTACCGCTCTAAATAAAACCGGTGCGGCTAAGCAGATCGCCGATTTGCTCATTAAAATTATCGGCGGTTCCACTAATGTATACTTTATTACGATTGTTATTTTCTTGCTCACTATGGTGATGACCCAGTTTATGTCCAACGTAGTTACCGTTACTCTGCTTATGCCTATTGTCATTGCCATTGCGAATACAATTGGCGTTAATCCTTTCGCTATGATTATGGTACTGTGTATTGCCTCCACAATGTCGATTCTTACACCAATCGCTTGTCCGCCAGCTAACCTCATTTATTCCTATGGCGGTTATAAATTCAACGACTATTTCAAGAGCAACATTGGATTGGCACTGATATTCTTGGTAGCTTGCGTGGCCATCATTCCTCTCATATGGCCTTTATATGCTTGATTGGGGCGATTGTTTAATGGATTTGTTGATTTGCAACGTGAAGCTGCTTGATGTAAATACTGGGTTGGAGCATACCGCAGATGTTGCGGTCAACACCGGACGTATTGCTCAAGTATTTTCCGCTGGCAATGGTAATCGTGACGGGGCCCGAAGTCTTATAGATGCTCATGGCGACTATTTGTTCCCTGGCTTTATTGATTTTCATACGCACCTTTTTGCCCACGGCAGCACTTTTGGGATGGATGCGGATCGTTTGCTCACTGCTGGCGTGACCTTTGCTGTAGATATGGGAACCTCCGGATGGGTGAATTATCCAGCTCTTTACAACTGCGATTTAGCCACTAAAATAATTGGGCACCGTGCCTATTTGAATTTATCCCCTGTAGGTCAGCCTGGGAAAGGTATCAATGAACCCTTAGGTCGAGAGATAATTGATGCGGGAAAAATGGAAGAACTGATAGCACGTTATCCCGGGCAGATTGCGGGAATAAAGGTGCGCATTAGCCGATCCATTGTAGGAAAACTTGGACTGGAGCCTCTACGATTGGGAATTAAAATCGGTGAACGTTTGGGCTTACCTGTATGTGTTCATACGACTGACCCACCCGCAAGCGCCAGTGACGTGGCAGATTTATTGCGTCCAGGTGACATTTATAGCCACATGTACCATGGCAAGGGAAACACAATCCTCGATGCCAAAGGAAAGGTGCAGGAGAGAGTGCGTCTGGCCCAGCAAAGAGGCATTATAATGGAGCTGGGAAACGGACGGGTAAATTTCAATTTCCCTGTAGCTGAACAGGCAGTCGCTTGTGGATTTTGGCCCGATATTTTGAGTAGTGATTCTACTCAAGCTACTTTTCACCGGGAGAAGGCCATGTGGGACCTGCCTACCGTTATGTCAAAGTTTTTGTATTTAGGTATGCCACTAGAGAAAGTGCTTCGCGCGGTAACGGAGACTCCGGCTGCTTGCCTAGGGTTGGCAGACCGTATTGGCAAGGTACAGGAAGGCTATGATGCTGACCTTGTATTGTGTCATTTCAAACGTGAACCGGTGGAGTTTTTAGACAGTGATGGAAACTTCCGCACAGGAGAATGGAAGATTATTCCGAAGGTTACCTTGCTAAAAGGCCAAGTGGTTTATCAGGCGTCATCTCTTTGAGGTCTGTTTTCATCGATATATTGTCTAGTGGTGAAGATTTTTAGTGAAAGCTTTTGATATTAGAAAAAATTTGATATTGGAATAAAATAAAAGGAGTGGGTTGTAATGAGTCAACCGATAATTGCCTTGATTATTTTGGCAATTACGATTGTCCTGTTTATATGGGAACCAGTTCCCATTGTTGTTACTGCTATCGGCGCTTCTATTGCTTTTGCTTATACTGGAATTATCAAAGTTAGTGACATTTTTACCGGTTATAATAGTACCACTATTATTTTGCTGGCTGGCATGATGGTTTTGGGATCTTCCCTTTTTCATACCGGCATTACAGATGTAATTGGGGAAAAGATGGTTAAAATTACCGGAAAAAATGAACGAAATATTATTCTTGCAACTTTAATTGTTTCTTTCCTTATTAGTGGGGTCTGCAGCAATATTGGGGTTATGGTTGCTATGGCTCCGCTGGTTACAGCAATGTGTATTTCCGCAGGAGTCGGTCCTTCAAGATCCTTATTAGCACTGCTTTTTGGTGCACAGTTCGGTGGTTTCCTTACACTCGTGGGCGTAGGATCGAATGCTTCTGCTGCGAGTGTTATGAGTGAAATGGGCTATAAGCCTTTTGGATTTTTTACAATTACACCGTTCGGCATCGGTGTTTGTATTTTAGGGACTCTTTACTTTACGTTCATCGGTTCGAAACTGATTCCCGATACCGGCTATATTCCAGAATTTGCCGATACGGAAAAGAAAACACTTGATAAAAAGAAAGCGATGATCGCCGGCATTACCATGCTGTGTGTGTTGGTCGTAATTGCAATGAACCCTAAAAATGTACCGATGCATGTTGCAGCTGTTGTGGGTGCTTTAGTGGTTGTCGGAACCAAATGTATGTCGGTTAAAGATGCTATTCACGCAATTGACTGGAACTGCCTCATTTTGGTGGGATCTCTTACAGCAATTTCTACTGGTGTACAGAACAGCGGCGCCGGTGACGCAATGGCTAAGATGATTCTGAATATTCTCGGCGATCATCCTAGCACCTTTATGATTACTACCGTCATTTTCTTTGCGGCGGCTCTTCTCACACAGGTTATGTCAAATATTCCTACGATTCTTCTGTTTTTGCCGATTGGATTTTCTATTGCGCAGGCCATCAACGTAAGTCCTTACGCGGTGGCAATGGTCATTACATTGGCTGGTGCAGCTTCGTATGCAACTCCTTTTGCGGCACCGCAGAATATGATGACGGTTGGGTGGACACACTATAAATTTTCCGATTTTATTAAGATAGGAATTCCGATGGTATTGATTACTTACCTTGTGGTAGTAATTGCTATTCCGATTTTTATGCCTTATTAAACTGTGAGAGGAAATGCTTTTTATGGATGAGCTTATTAAAGGAATCTATGATTTGCATGTTCATACGGCTCCTGATGTGGTGCCAAGGAAATGTACAGATCTGGAATTGGCCCAAAGAATGTGCGATTGCGGCATGAAGGGTGGTGCCATAAAATGCCATTTTGGCGATACATCGGCACGCGCGGCACTTTTAAGACAGCAGTTTCCACAGCTCGAAATCGTTGGTGGGATTGTTCTTAATCGCTATGCGGGCGGTATCAATCCTTATGCAGTGGAACGTGCGGCTCAGATGGGTGGAAAATTTGTATGGTTCCCGACTTTAGAAGCACTTTCCTATCAAAAATTTCATCATCAAAATGATTCCGAGGCTGACCTTTCTGGATTTTTATCAATCCTTGATGAAAAAGGAAAGCTTTTGCCTGCAGCCATAGATGTTTTAGATATTGCAGCGCAATATCATATGGTTGTGGCAACGGGCCATATTGGCGCTCCGGAAGGTATGGCACTGGTACGTGAAGCCGTCACAAAAAAAGTACAGATGGTTTTGACCCATGCGGATAATCCTGCCGATCAGTATACTGTGGAAGAACAGTGTGAAGCGGTACGGATGGGTGCAATGGTTGAACATAGCTACTTTACTACCTATTATGATCGTACGCCAATCGAAGAGATTGTACGGCAAATTTATGCCGTCGGCTGCGAAAATGTAATTCTTTCAACGGATTTTGGTCAGCCTAAATCTCCTTATTTTGATGAGGGAATGGAACAGTACGCACGACTGCTCCTACAGGCGGGCTTAAGCCGAAAAGAACTATTTCAAATGATGGGAGAAAACCCTCGGCGATTGATTTTGCAAAGTTATCTTTAAGTATTGTTTTCAATTTTAATAATATTTTCCTCCCTTAATTTATAAAAAGGAAGATCACAGACAAAGATATATCTGTGGTCTTCTTTTTTGTTGCTTCAAGTAAAAAATCAAACTTTTTTATTAATAACGGTTGAGGGTTGTTACTGCGATGCCATTCAAAATCTTATTAATTTTGCAGAATTCATAAAAGCACGCGCTCTGTTAGAGTAAATGTGGAAAATCAAAAAATTGGGTCCACTTTTATAGAAACCATATAAAAAGTCAGGGCACTTTGGTTTAACCACCTATGTTAAACTTTTTTGTAGGAATCTTCATTTTTCTGCTTTTTAAAAAAAGTGCTTGACAAAAAGGCAATAGTTTGATACACTAATAAAGCTGTTTCGTTAGAAGGCAAATGAGTTTCCCGGCGGCGAAATGTTGTTATGGCCCGTTGGTCAAGTGGCTAAGACAGCGGCCTCTCACGCCGTTAACGTGGGTTCGAATCCCGCACGGGTCACCATTTGAATATTTCTTAATTTTATATAGACTAAAAATGCAACCAATACAGTTTTTGTATTTGAGTTTGTTGGTGCAGACAGCGATGAGGGTCCACCTGTTCCCATTCCGAACACAGAAGTTAAGCTCATTTGCGCCGAAGATACTTGGCTGGTAACGGCCCGGGAAAATAGGTAAGTGCCAACATTAATATTCCTCAATAGCTCAGCCGGTAGAGCATGCGACTGTTAATCGCAGGGTCGTTGGTTCGAGTCCAACTTGGGGAGCCAAAATCCATCGTCTTAGAGGACGATGGATTTTTTTATCATATGTAATGATGGTGTTTTAAATTGGTATAATACTTGAGAAAACCTTTTGAATTGTAATTGAGCACTTGTCATGTTATAATAAAATAATCGATTATTTTACAAAAAACAATTTTTATCATTTGGGAAAGAGAATTTATTTATGACTTTTACAGATTTTTCAATCAATCCTGTTATTTTAAAAAACTTGGAAAAAATCGGATATGTGAGCCCATCTCCGATACAGCAAAAAGCAATTCCAGAGGTATTAAAGCATCGCGATCTATTTGGCTGTGCACAAACGGGAACCGGAAAAACAGCAGCTTTTGCAGTCCCGATTCTGCATTTACTGGAGCAGGAAAAGGGCGGGAGTATCAGATGTCTGATCTTAACCCCTACACGAGAATTGGCCATTCAGATTTTTCAAAACCTGCAGGATTACGGCAAAGGGCTTTTCCTTAAGAGTGCGGTAGTCTTTGGCGGTGTTGGACAAGCGCCACAAGTGGAAGCTTTAAAAAGAGGCGTAGATATCTTGGTGGCAACTCCTGGACGTTTGAATGATTTATTTCATCAAGGATATATCGATCTTTCTCATATAGAAATTTTTGTTTTAGACGAAGCTGACCGTATGCTGGATATGGGCTTTATTTATGATGTAAAAAGGGTGATTAATGAGCTTCCGAAGCATCGACAGAATCTAATGTTTTCTGCAACGCTTCCAAAGGAAATTTTGGGATTAGTCAATGAAATCTTGGTTGATCCGGTTAAAATTGAGGTGGCTCCTCCTGCAACGACCGTAGAACAGGTAAATCAGAGCGTTTATTATGTGGATAAGGAAAATAAGGAAAATCTACTGATTTATCTTTTGAAAAATCCGGAAATTAAGTCTGCACTTGTGTTTTCACGTACAAAGCATGGGGCCGATAAAATCGTAAAGTTTTTAACAAGGGCAAAAATTTCGGCAGCGGCAATTCATGGAAATAAAAGCCAAAGTGCTCGTCAATTGGCATTGAGTCAGTTTAAAAACCATAGGGTAAGGGTATTGGTGGCAACTGATATTGCGGCTCGAGGAATTGATATCGATGAATTGACTCACGTTATTAATTATGATATTCCGGAAGTCCCGGAGACTTATGTCCATCGTATTGGAAGAACTGCCCGCGCGGGACACAGCGGTTCAGCGATTTCTTTTTGTGATATCGATGAGAAAGCAGATTTTCGGCAGATTTTGAAATTGATTCGTCAACAGGTACCGGAGGTGAGTGACCATCCGTGGCCTATGCAGAATTTAACACCGCTTACAAAAGCAGAATTGCGTCAAAGACAGGAACTGCATAGAAAAGCTGCACAGGAAGCCAGAAGACGCAGAGGATCTGAAGAATCGAAAAAATTTGAAAAGAAGCATTCTTCGACAACAAGCGGAAAAACTAGAGTGGAAAAATCAGAAAAAAGCTTGAAAGCGCAAAAAGGGTTTTCAAAACAGAAAAAGAGCTTTGAGAAAAATCCAAAACAAACTTTTTCCAAAAAAATTGATCAGAAAAAAGTATCGCAGAATCAAAATGGACGACAGAAAAATCGAGAAGAAATTCATTCATTTGAAAAGACGGAGACTCCCAGAAACATCAGATTTAATAAAAATGGCCGGGCAGTGGTTAAATCATCCGGAAAACATTCTTGCAGACCTGAGCTGGAAAAATATTTGCCAAAACCACTCAGATCCAGACCGAATGATCAACCCCTGCATCGCCATCAATAAAATCTCGGAAAGAGAGGACTTTTCCATGGCGATTCCAAAACTGATGCGTGCGGCAATTCGTGCGCTGTCAAAGCCAGATTATGATATAAAAAAGACTTATCGAATTGTTCGGCGTCTGGAAAAAGTAAAAGGAATCCAGTTGGTCGATCCCGTTTATAAACCATGGAATTATTATTTTACAGGTGGAAAAAGAGAAGTTCCAGCGCGTATCTTTGAGTCGGAGAAAGATCGTCTTACTCCGAACACTTTGCTCTTTTTTCATGGGGGCGGCTGGATAACCGGAGATATCGAAAGCTATCAGGAAACTTGTATTGAGCTTTCTAGAATGACCGGATTTCGGGTGATTAGTGTTGATTATCGGTTGGCGCCGGAATATCGATTCCCGGCGGCACTAGATGATTGCTATCTAGCGGCGAAAGAGGTCCTCCACAGAGCGAGCTTTTTTCATGCACAACAGGATTCAGTCGTATTAATGGGGGATTCAGCGGGAGGAAATCTGGCGGCTGCAGTTTCCTTAAAAGCAAGGAATTTAGGAGAATTTCAGTTTCAAAAACAAATTTTACTTTATCCGAGTCTTTATAATGATCACAACCCAGAAACCTCTCCTTTTGATTCTGTCAGGGAGAATGGAACCGGAAATCTTTTAACTGCGAAACAAGTGGATGATTATTTGGAACTTTATAAGAGTAGTGATGAAGATTTAAAGGATCCTTATTTTGCTCCGCTTTTGGAATCGGATTTTTCCAATCAGCCGGATACCTTGATCCTCTCGGCAGAACTGGATCCGCTTCGGGACGAAGGAGAAGCGTATGGCGCAGAACTTTTAAAAGCCGGAAACCTTGCAGAAGTTCATCGGATTCCGGAAGGACTGCATGGCTTTTTTTCAAACGCAGGATATTTGCAGCAGAAAAAATTATCCTATCAGTACATTAACCGCTTTTTGAATGAAGGAATCAGCCATGAAGATAAAACAGACACAATGGGTAAAATTAGATAAGGCTGCAAGAATTTTTCCATGTATCAGCAGTAAGCGTGACCCGAATGTTTTTCGCTTTGCCTGTGAATTGATGGATCCGGTAGAGCCGAATTTTCTGCAAAGAGCAGTTGATCAAACGCTGGAGGAATTCCCGCTGTGGGGCTCAGTGCTTAAAAGAGGACTTTTCTGGTATTTTCTAGAGAGCAGCTCTTTAAAGCCGAAAGTTCAGCCGGAAACCAAAGCCCCTTGTGCACCGATTTATGATCGGGATGTGCGAAAGCTTTTATTTGAAGTTACTTATTACCACAATCGGATCAATCTGGAAGTATACCATGTGCTGACAGATGGAACCGGCGCTCTTCAATTTTTCCGCAGTTTGGTGACTTGTTATCTTTATCTGAGATATCAGGATATTGAAGAAATCCCGAACCTAGGATATGACGCTAGTCAATTTGAGCAGGCAGCGGATAGTTTTCAAAAATATTATGGAAAACAGTGCAGTCAAAAGCCGCCCAAAGCGCCAAAAGCATATCAGCTCCGCGGAGGGAAAAATCCGGATAATCGTTTTTCTGTTATTGAGGGAACAGTGCCCCTTGATCAGATGCTTTTTTGCTGCAAAGAGAAAAAAGTAAGTTTGACAGTCATGCTTGCATCGATTTTAATGAATGCAATTGGAATGGAAATGTCTCATAAAGATAAAAAAAGGCCGGTGGTGCTTTCAGTTCCAATCAATTTGAGACATTACTTTCCCTCGGAAAGCGCACGGAATTTTTTCAGTTTGATGAATGTTCGATATAACTTTTCTTCCAAAAACGGCAATGTGGAAGAAATTTTAGGCTCTTTAAAAGAACAATTTAAAAAAGGTCTTTCGGAAGATGAAATGATCTATCGAGTGAATCAATTTATGACGATTCTACAAAATCCGATTACCAGAATAACAATTTTGCCAGTGAAAAATTTTTTTATGAGGCTTGGATATCAAGTTGCAAGTAAGAATGAAACCGCCGATATTTCCAATTTAGGCCCGATTGATTTACCGGAAAAAGCAGCTTCTCATGTAAAAATGTTTGACGTTTTTGCAAGCAAAGATGGATTGCAGCTTTGTCTGTGTTCTTTTAAGAATGTTTTGACAATGACATTTACTTCATCATTGCGCAATACGAATATTCAAAAAAATTTCTTTCGGACTTTGGCTCTGATGGGGCTTCCTGTAACAATTGCGGCTGTCCCCTTTTCGCAGGAGGAATTATGAAATACTGTGAACGATGCAATCTAAAAGTGCGTGGAAATCTGGAGAGATGTCCGTTATGTCAAGGCCTTCTGAAAGGGGAAGGCAGCGAAAATCCATTTCCTTTTGTGTTGGGAACTTATCAGAAGAACAGTCTGTTCTTTCGAATCTTGCTTTTGTGCACAATTACAATGGGAATCGTTAGTGTAGCCGTTAATTTTTTGCTTCCGAAATCCGGAAAATGGTCTCTCTTTGTGATTGCTGGAATTGGCTGCTTTTGGCTAAATCTGGTTTTGGTCATGTATAAAAGAAGAAACATTTTTAAAACCTTTGTTTGGGAACTTTTTTTGATTTCTGCTCTGTGTGTGTTATGGGATTTTGCAACCGGCTGGAACCGTTGGAGTCTTAATTATGCCGTACCGATTCTTTGTATGGCGGTGATGGCCACTTTAACAGTAACAGCACGTATCTTTGGCGTAGCGCCCGGCAGCTTTTTGATTTATCTTTGCCTGGTATTACTTTTAAATATTGCAATGTTTGCTTCTCTTCTGATGGGACTTGTAATAGTAGCACTTCCGACAGTGCTAAGCGCTTGTATGAATTTGGTTTTATTGACGGCACTTTTGATCTTTCGTGGTCGAGAGATGTTGGCTGAGCTTCATAGAAGACTGCATATGTAAGAAAAGGGCTGAGAGAGTGTGGAACAGATTGATTATAATTCTTTGATCTTGGTTGGCAGCAATTTAGGGCGCCAGCTTCTGCAAAATGGAGCAGAAATTTATCGGGTAGAAGAATCCATGTCTCGATTTTTTAAGGCGTATCATGTTTCACAGTGCGATTTATTTGTCTTGACGAGCTGCATTAATGTGACTTTGCAGGACTCAGCAGGGCAAGCAGTTACGCGGATTTTAAGAATTAATGATTATACGACGGATATGGATAAAGTTGAGAAACTGAATGATCTGTGCCGTAAAACCTGTGAAACTACACCGCCTTTAGAGACTGTGCAGGAAGAGCTTAAAAAGATTGAAGAAACGCAGGCGTTTCCTTATAAAATTCAGATGCTGGGATTCATTGGGCTTGCCTCTGCCAGTACGCTCTTTTTTGGAGGCAATTTTGTAGATGCCGTTATTAGCGGGATTGCAGGGATTTGCATGCAGTGGGTGCTTTTTGTTTTTGAAAAATATCGTGCAAACTCCTTTTTTGCCAACTTGGTTGCCAGTGCGGTAAGTGCCTTGGTAGCGGTTTTGGCGCTGCAGATTTTGCCGCAGCTTCATTTGGATAAGATCATTATGGGTGCTATTATGAATCTGGTTCCGGGAATTGCGATTACCAGTTTTATGCGGGATTTGCTGTCGCGGGATTATCTTTCCGGGACGCTTCGCTTGGTAGAAAGCTTATTGGTCGCTACAGCGATTGCTTTGGGAACTGGTGCTGTACTTGCTTTTTTCAGATTTCTATAAGGAGGCAACATGATGGATTATCTGCCTTGTCTTTATAGCTTTATTATGTGCTTTGCTTATTGTTATCGAGTCCATTTAAAAGGGAAAAATATGTTTTTTGCGGCGCTTGGCGGGACACTCGGATGGTTTGTTTTTTTACTTTTTCAGCCGCTTCACAATGATCTTCTACAGTATTTTTTTGGAACAGTTGCATTTTCAGCATATGCTGAACTGATGGCGCGCATAAATAAATGTCCGGTTACCGGATTTTTGATTATTTCTATGCTGCCAATGGTGCCAGGAAGCGGAATCTATCAAACCATGGAGTATGCAATTTCAGGAAATATGAACTTATTCTTAGAGACAGGAATGCACACTTTAGGAATTGCAGGGTCGCTCGCAATTGGGGTGCTTTTAGTTTCTTCTACGATGAGACTTTTTGTCAATATTCGTACGCAGCGCCTTTCTAAGAAACAGACGGGAACAGGAGAAGAATGAATCGTTCAAAAGAAAAACGATCCGGGATGGATTTAGAAGAAAAAAAGTCAGAAGATGCAATCATAGAATCTTTGCCGCGGATTTTATTGCCATGGTTTGAAAAAAATGCCAGAGACCTTCCATGGCGCCATGAAGTCACCCCTTATCGCGTTTGGGTCAGTGAAATTATGCTTCAACAGACTCGTGTTGAGGCAGTGAAAAGTTATTTTATCCGTTTTATGAAAGAACTTCCTACGGTTTATGATCTTGCCAAAGAACAAGAAGATCAGTTGCTGAAACTTTGGGAAGGGTTGGGATATTATAGTCGTGTTCGTAATCTTCAAAAAGCCGCGATTAGAATTGTGGAAGATTATAACGGAGAATTGCCGCAGCAATATGAAAGCCTTTTAGGTCTGCCGGGAATAGGTTCTTATACGGCGGGAGCAATCGCTTCGATTGCGTTTTGTCAACCAGTACCGGCTGTAGATGGCAATGTTCTGCGGGTGCTTTCTCGTATTTGTGCAGATGAGCGGGATATTGCAGATTTAGCAGTAAAAAGAGATTGGGAAGACACATTGAGAAAATTTATGCCGGGAGAAAAAAGCGGCATTTATAATCAGGCATTGATGGAACTGGGAGCGACTGTTTGTGTTCCTAACGGGTTACCTAAATGTGAAATTTGTCCGACAAAAAAAATCTGCGAAGCACTAAAGCAGGGAAAAACAGGACTGTTGCCCTTTAAGTCGCCGAAGAAACCGCGCAAAATTGAAGAAAAGACTGTCTTTTTGCTGGAGCGGGACGATAAAATCGGACTTTTGCGCCGCCCATCGAAAGGACTTTTGGCTGGGTTGTGGGAGTTGCCTAATGTTCCGGGGACTCTTACGCAGGAGGAAGCAATCGAAGCCGCTCGTGCGTGGGGAGCGGAGCCTTTGCGAATTTCTCTGATCGGTTCTGCAAAGCACATTTTTACCCATGTAGAATGGCATATGACTGCCTACCGTATCATTGTGGAACAGCCTTGCGGAATGATGGTATGGGCTTCGCCGAATGAGCGCAGCCGAAAATTTGCATTACCAAGTGCTTTCCAAATGTTTTTAAAAGAAAAAGAATAAAAACACCAAATTATAATTAAGATAAAAATTTGTTGTAACAAAGAAAGGAAATTATGAACCAGGAAAATCGATTTGCAGTATTAATTGATGCAGATAATGTATCGGAAAAATATATTCGCTATATCTTAGACGAAGTGACCAACAGCGGGATCGCTACTTATAAAAGAATTTACGGAGACTGGACGAAACCTTCGCTTGGTTCCTGGAAGAGTGTTCTTCTTAGCTATTCCATTACCCCGATTCAGCAGTATGGTTATACAACAGGAAAGAATGCTACGGATTCAGCGATGATCATTGATGCCATGGATATTTTGTATTCCGGCAATATAGAAGGATTTTGTCTTGTTAGCAGTGACAGCGATTTTACTCGTCTTGCCTCTCGTTTGCGGGAAGGCGGGATGGAAGTAATCGGGATGGGAGAAAAGAAAACGCCGGCACCTTTTATTGCAGCCTGTAATCGCTTTCGCTATTTGGAGGTCTTGGCACAGGAAGCGACAGATGATGAGGATGATTCTGCAAATACACCAAAGATACAGCCGGTAGCTGAGGTAACTTCTAAAGAAGTGATTGCGGCGGCAATCCTTTCCATGGTAAGAGATGCATCAGATGAAGATGGACGTTTGCCAATCAGTGATATTGGCAATATGCTTGCCCGCCGTTATCCGGACTTTGATTCCCGCAACTATGGCTTTAAAAAACTGACACAGTTCGTCAGGTCTTTAAACCTTTTTGATGTTATTTTTGAACCGGCTGAAAACGGACACGGAAAAGTGGGATATGTGGCAGAAAAAGAAATTCATCGGTACCGGCCGCGAATTCATGTGTAAAAATAGATACAATTTTGATATAATTGTAGAAACATGTCAAAAGAGAGGCTATAATTTAAAAAAGGGATTATTTTACAGGAAAACCTTTTAGCAAATTTTTAGGAGGACTTTTAATGGTAAACAGAGTGCAGCATGATTACCATGGCCGCAGGCGGAGAAAATTGTTTATCCGTAGGACAGTCATTGTTGTTGTTTGTGTGGTAATTATAGTTGCAGTTGTTGGAATCGTTTTGGCTATTAATAAACTCGTACAGCCCAATGGAGAAAATGGTGCAGTAAATGTTGATAGCGAAAGTATTTCTGATTCTAAAACAGAATCATCTTCTTCGGATAGTGCCATACAGACGACAGCTGCTGTTGAAGGGAAAGACGGAAAAATTGCTGCGGGAGATAATCTGACAGGCTATGAAGCTTTATATCCGGATCTTTATGCCCAAATGCCGCTGAATGGTGGAAAACTGAAAGCCCCGGAATTGAAAACAGTCTATCTGACTTTTGATGATGGTCCCAGCGTGCTGACACAGCCGCTTCTGGATGTATTGGATCAATATCAAGCCAAGGTTACTTTTTTTGATACTGCTCAACCGCTTACAAATGGCTATCAAGATTTAATGAAGACCTGTGTTGAAAAAGGGCATGCCGTCGGAATCCATTCGTACAGCCATATCTATGCGAACATTTACTCTTCGGTAGAAGCGTACCTTGATGATTTTAACCAGATGTATGAAAAAATCAAATCTATTACTGGGGTAGCACCCCGATTCTTTCGGTTCCCAGGTGGCAGTGATGGTGGCGGTAAGTTGAACGAGACCCGGCAGAAGATTATTAAGGAAATGATTCGCCGCGGATTCATCTATTATGATTGGGATGGCAGCTCTGGCGATGCGAATGCTGATGTAGCCCAAAATGCCGATACGCTTTACACCAATATAATGAGGGCTATTCATAGGGACTGCAATATTATTTTAATGCATAATATCAATGGAAAAGACGCCACAATAGAGGCCCTGAAACGAGTTATTCCAGAGGCGCAGGGAGAGGGATATACTTTTAAGGCGTTGGATGGAACTCTTGACCCTACGCATGGATATTGTATGCATGAGACATTGCCGATTTTGATGAAGGCTTTGAATGACAGTCCTTATTTTACCGTCTCTGATGAGAGTAAAAAGAAGTTTGGATAATTTTGATAAAAGAGTAATAAAAAAAGGTCCGGCGAAAGCTGGACCTTTTTTGTATGAAAAATTATTTTGAAAGCCAAAAATTATAATTTTAAATGTTGTCTGAAAACAGAAGCGGATAAAGCGCTTTTACAGAATCTGCAAGAACAGAGGCACCGGCTTCTAAAAGCTCTTTTGCTCCCCCATACCCATAAGCAGCACCAATAAAGGGAATTCCTACTTCTTTTGCACCTTCTGCATCAAAGTGCGTGTCGCCGATCATTACAGCCTTCTGAGGATCTGTGACCTCACAACAAGCCATTGCATCACGAATCAGAGTAGGCTTGTCCGCACCACGTTTCGTTTCGTTTGTTTCATCTACTCCTTCAATTCCGCAGAAATATTGTCTCAGATGAAACTTTTGCAGAAGTCGTTCAATTTGACGAATTGGCTTGCTGCTGGCAGTGCAGATCTTAACGCCACAACGATCGAGATCCTTCAGAAGATCATCCATGTTAGGATAAGCCTTTGTCCGATGCCAGCCTTCTTCATTGTAAATTTTTCGAAAGAGAAGAAGTGCTTTTTCTGCTTCTGCTTTTGTCATACTGCAGAATGTCATATAACTGTATACTGGGGGCGGTCCAATAAATTTTTGTAGGACAACAGGGGATGGAATCGGGTATCCCATGGTGCTCAGTACCTGCTTTACAGAATAAATAATTCCCTCGCCGGTTGCGCAGACAGTGCCGTCAAAATCCAGAATTACGGCATGATAAAGAGGTTTTTGCGGCATTTCTGGTCGTCTCCTTTTATAAGAATCTTTGCAATTATAACATAGAAGAAATTTTCCTGCAAACTTTTAAAAAAGGATTTCAGTTTTGCACAAAAATCAATCCAGAGAAAAGAATCCTTCGTGAAATGATTCCATTGCATAGAAGAAATAAATTCTGTAAGATGAAAGAAGAAATGAAAAGGAGAAGATTATGCGGTATCGATTGTTGGCGCTGGATTTAGATGGGACACTTATGACTACTGAAAAAAAGGTGACGGATTATACAAAAAAGGTCCTTTTGCGTGCGCAAGAGACAGGGGTTAGGATCGCGCTTACTTCCGGAAGACCGGTGCCGGGGGTTAAACCAATTGCAGACCTTTTAAAGCTGCCGCAATTTGGTGGATATGTTGCTGCCTGTAATGGAGGACGCATTTATGCTTGTGCTACGGGCAAAAATCTTTACGAAGAATTTCTGCCGCAAAACTTAATACCAAAGCTTTGTGCCTTTGGTATAGAAAATGATGTGACAATGGTCGTTTATCACGAAGATCAGCTGATCACACAACAGGCAGAAAATCGTTATGCACGGTTTGATGCTTCTGTTAATCATATGAAGATTAAAGAATGCAAAGAGCTTTTGGCTGCAATTCAGTTTCCAATTTATAAATTTTTGATGGCAGCAGATCCACCGGTCATTCAAAAATTGATCTCAAAAGCACAGAAGACTTTTCCAGAATGCAGCGTTTATCGAAGCGATCCATATTATATGGAATTTATGCCGTTGGGAGGCAATAAAGCAAAAGCCCTTAGGGCACTTTTAAATCATTTTGGGTGGAACCGAGAGGAACTAATGGCTTGCGGGGATGGATTTAATGACATTTCAATGATCGAGTATGCGGGATTAGGGGTTGCAATGAAAAATGCCCAAAAACCGGTATTGGAAGTAGCGGATGATGTTACGCTTTCCAATGATGAAGATGGGGTTGCAAAAGCGGTGGAAAAATATTGTCTTTCCTAAAATTCTTAGGTAAAAATATTTGCTTTACTTTTTTTTCGGGCATGTTATGATAAAGAAAAAGAAGGGGGCGCCGGAAATTGGAAAAAGAGTCTTTGAAACGATACCTTCGGGGAGAAAGCTGCGACGCCTATCAAATTTTAGGCGCACATCTTATTAACGAAAAGGGGCAAGAAGGAGTTCAATTTACAGTATTTGCACCAGGCGCAAAGAATGTTTCCCTTTTGGCAGAATGTACCGATTGGAATCCGATTTTAATGGAGCGGGATTCTTATGGCTTTTGGAGCCTTTTCTCTCATTGTGCTAAAGAAAAGCAGATGTATAAATATCAAATCGAAACACAGAATGGCAAAGTATATGACCGAATTGATCCATTTGCTTTTCAAAGTGAGGTGCGCCCCAATACGGCATCGATTGTCTGCAATTTGAAAAACTATAAGTGGCAGGACGAAGAATGGATAAAAAAGCGGAAACAGACGGAAAAATATTATAATGCACCGCTTTCTATTTATGAAGTCCATGCTGGGTCTTGGAAGATCAAGACTGGGAAAAAAGGAGACGAGCGGTTCTATACTTATGACGAATTAGCAGACATTCTTATTCCCTATGCAAAAGAACAGGGATATACGCATTTGGAATTTTTGCCGTTGACTGAATATCCGCTGGATGCAAGTTGGGGATATCAGGTGACCGGATATTACAGTGCAACTTCCCGCTATGGGACACCGCAGCAGCTTATGAAGCTTGTTGATCAGTGTCACCAGGCAAGTCTTGGCGTTTTAATGGATTTTGTACCTGCACATTTTGTCAGTGATTTTTATGCGCTTCACCAGTATGACGGTACTTATCTTTACGAGAGCGAAAATAAAGATTTGCGCTGCAGCGAGTGGGGGACCATCTTTTTTGATTTTACAAAACCGCATGTGCTTAGCTTTTTAAAATCGGCAGTTGATTTTTGGCTGACTGTTTTCCACTTTGACGGGATTCGATATGATGCGGTTTCCAGAATGCTTTATCAGAACGGACAGGAAGACCATGGTGTTAATGAAGCTGGTGTTTGGTTTTTAAAGAATACGAATTATGAGATGCAGCAGCGCCATCCGGATTGTCTTTTGATTGCAGAGGATTCTTCAAATTTTCCGAAAGTGACAGCTCCCGTAGTTTATGGGGGACTCGGATTTGATTATAAATGGGATCTGGGCTTTATGAATGATACGTTCGATTACATGATGAAAACACCGGCAGAACGTAGAAATTTTGCGGAGCGGATTACTTTTTCGATCAGCTATTTTTATCAGGATATTTTTTTGCTGCCGTTTTCTCATGATGAAGTGGTCCATGGAAAGAAAACGATCATTGATAAGATCTATGGAAGCTATGAGGATAAATTTCCGCAGCTTCGGCTTCTCTATCTTTATCTTTTTACCCATCCTGGAAAAAAGCTTACCTTTATGGGATGTGAATTGGCTGAGTTTAAAGAATGGGATGAAAATACAGAGCTTGGCTGGAATTTGCTCACCTATCCAAAGCATGATGCTTTCCATCATTTTTTCCGAGATCTTCAAAAATTTTATACCAGCCATCCATCCCTTTCATCAAGTGATTTTAATCCGGACGGATTTCATTGGGCAGATCTAACGAATGCCTGCCGGTGTATTTTTTCTTATTCGCGCAAAAGTGTAGATGGAAAATCGAATGAAAAGCTCTATATTGCTTTGAATTTTTCAGATCGTCCGGCAGTAGATTATGCCCTTCCTGTTGAAGAACCGGGAGACTACGAAGAAATTTTTACAACAGATGAATTTCGCTATAATGGAAATGGTCATAAAAATCTTGCAAAATTTTCTTGCCGACGTGGAATGCGGCAATGCCTTTTAGTTGATCTTCCGCCTTTTTGCGGATGTATTTTTAAATGTCGGGAATCATAAATAAAAGAAGACCTACTGAATGAAAATCTTCGGTAGGCCTTTTTATATGGAAATTAAAAAATTATAATAAAAGGTTGATTTTTAAAAAAATATTAGTATAATAAAATTACACCCCCCATAGGGCGGGGGGGGGATACTCGCTGAATGAAATTTGGAGGAACCAATGAAACAGACATTTGACGTTACAGGGATGACCTGTGCTGCTTGTCAGGCACATGTGGAAAAGGCAGTCAGCAAGCTCCCAGGAGTAGAAAACTGCAATGTGAATCTTCTTTCCGGTAGAATGGAAGTCACTTATAAAGAGCAGGAACTCAATAATGAAACGATTTGTAAAGCAGTGGAAAAAGGTGGATATGGGGCTTCTCCGATTGTAAAAGAGGGCGAGAAAAAAGAAAGGCCACAGGAATCCATCAAAAAACGTTCCGCTTCTGAATTAAAAGAAATGAAGCATCGGCTTTTGTGGTCTTTTGTGTTTTTTATTCCGCTGTTTTATCTTTCTATGGGGCATATGGCGGGACTCCCGCTGCCGGAATTTTTAAATGGATATGAAAATTCAGTCAGCTATGGCATGACGCAGCTTTTGCTTACATTGCCGATCATGTATTTAAATAGGGTTTATTATCAGCGGGGATTTCGTTCCCTATGGCACCGTGCGCCTAATATGGATACGTTGATTGCAGTAGGCAGTACGGCGGCTGTGGTGTATGGAATTTTTGCAATCTGCCGAATGGGATATGGTCTAGGGGTTTCCGACAACGCTCTTGTGATGCGGTATCATATGGATCTCTATTTTGAATCGGCGGGAACCATTTTGACTTTGATTACCCTGGGAAAATATTTGGAGACCCGCTCCCGCGGAAAAACGGGAGAAGCCGTAGAAAAATTGATGGACTTGCGTCCGCAGACAGCTGTTCTTTTTGAAGATGGAAAAGAAAAAACAATTCCGCTGGAACAGGTAAAAGAAGGGGATTTCCTGATTGTTAAACCTGGAGCAAGGATTCCGGTAGATGGTGAAGTTACAGAAGGAACTTCGGCTGTTGATCAGAGTGCTTTGACCGGAGAGAGTATTCCGGTAGAAAAGCATTCTGGGGATTCTCTGATTGCGGCTTCGGTGAATGGTTCCGGGCGGTTGATTTTTCGTGCGACTCGCGTAGGAGAAGATACGACGCTCAGCCAGATTATTCATTTGGTGGAGGAAGCAGGCAGCTCCAAAGCACCGATCGCAAAATTAGCAGATCGAATCAGCGCTGTCTTTGTGCCGGTGGTAATTTTAATTGCAATCGTTGCGGCATCCTTTTGGCTGCTTTCCGGACAGACCCCGGAGTTCGCACTTTCTATTGGGATTGCGGTACTGGTCATTTCTTGCCCCTGCGCATTAGGACTGGCAACGCCGGTGGCAATTATGGTAGGAACCGGACGCGGTGCGCAGCTTGGGGTCCTCTATAAAAATGCTGAGGCATTGGAACATGCACATTCGGTGGATACTGTCGTTCTCGATAAAACCGGAACGATTACCAGAGGAAAACCGGAAATTACGGACCTCTTGGTGGATTCGGAGCAAAATTTATCGGAAGAGGAATTCCTGAAATTAGCAGCTTCTTTGGAGCAAAGCAGTGAGCATCCTCTGGCGCAGGCAATTTTAAGAAAAGCAGAAGAGCAGAAAATTTTACTGACTTCGCCGGAAACGTTTGAGGCGGTTCCAGGCAGAGGACTGCGCGCACGGCTCAATGGGATTGAATGTCTTGCAGGAACATCGGATTTCTTAGAAGGAGAAGGCGTTTCTTGTAAGGACCTAAAATCAAAGGCGGAAGCTTTTGCAGAACAAGGCAAGACACCGCTCTATTTTGCCCAAAATGGTCAGTTGCTGGGATTGATCGCAGCAGCTGATCTTCCCAAAGAGAATAGTCGTGAGGCAATTCACACGATGCAGGAAATGGGACTTAAGGTTGTAATGCTGACTGGAGATCATCGCAAGACAGCAGAGGCTGTACGAAAAAGCCTTGGGATTGATCAGACGGTGGCGGAGGTGCTGCCGCAAGATAAAGAACGAGAAATTCGCAGATTGCAGGAGGAAGGAAGAAAAGTCGCCATGGTAGGCGATGGAATCAACGATGCACCGGCGCTTGCTCGTGCTGATGTTGGAATTGCAATCGGTGCAGGAACGGATATTGCAATCGAAAGCGCCGATGTGGTTCTCATGAAAAGTGATTTAATGGATGCTGTCACCGCGATTGATCTTTCCCGTGCGGTGATCCGCAATATTCATATGAATCTGTTTTGGGCGTTCTTTTATAATGCCATTGGAATTCCGCTCGCAGCAGGCGTGTTTTATTCATTCCTCGGCTGGACTTTAAATCCGATGTTCGGAGCGGCAGCCATGAGTCTGAGCAGCGTGTGCGTAGTAAGCAATGCTTTGCGTCTGCGGTTTTTCCACCCCAAAGAACAGACCGGTTTGGTTAAACAAACAGCAGCCGAAAAATCCATTTCCCAGGATTTTGAAAAAACAAATAAAGGAGAGCAAGTCAAAATGAAAAAAGTAATTGCAGTAGAAGGTATGATGTGTGCGCATTGTCAGGCACATGTGAAAGAAGCATTGGAAAAGGTACCGGGAGTAGAAAAGGCGGAGGTCAGCTTGGAAAATAAAAATGCCGCTTTAACTCTTACGGAAGAAGTTTCAGATACGGCTTTGCAAGAAGCGGTCAAAGAAGCAGGGTACGAACCCGGAAAAGTAGAGGCTGACTGATGCAGGCGGATCCAAAGGTAATCAATCGTCTCTTAAAGACTGCGATGGGACAGCTGCAGGGTGTACAGAAGATGGTGGAAGATGATCGTTACTGTATCGATATTTCCAATCAGCTGTTGGCTGTAACGGCAATTTTGCAGAAAGCTAATAAAGAGATTATTCGTGCACATATGCGCGGATGTGTAAGAGAAGCTTTTGAAAGTGGTGATCCGGAAGCTAAAATTGATGAACTTTTAAAAGTGTTTGATAAGATGACGAAATAAAAAGAGCCACAGAACCATATTTATTATGGTTTTGCAGCTCTTTTGTTTTTAATGTAAAAAATGAAGGGAAAAGATTGCTTCGCTTACTGCGTTTATGTTAGAATCATTTGTATTAATTTGTATTATATATTTTGAATACATAAAGAAAATTTCATTAAATAGAAAAGGGAGATGCGTGGGTGGATATCGGTCAATTATTCAGTCTGCAAGGATCATTGTTCCTGATGATTTTGCTTGGATTGTTTCTTAAGAAAAAGGGAATCATCGATGATAACGGGACTCGCTGCCTAACAGATCTTTGTATGGATGTCATTATCCCGTGTAATACCATCAAATCTTGTTTGGTGGATTTTGATACGGCTGAAATGCAGGCTTGTTGGTGGATCCTTCTTGTCAGCGTGCTGATGCAGTTTGTCGGGATTATCCTCAATCATTTCCTTTTTAACCGCTTTAATGAGCAGCAGAAAAAAGTCCTTCAATACTGCACGATCGTTTCAAACGGAGCATTTTTAGGGAACCCGGTAGCCGAAGGAATTTATGGGAACATTGGATTGCTCTATTCTTCTATTTTTCTGATTCCACAGCGTATGGTGATCTGGTCGGTCGGAACTTCTTATTTTGTTTCCGGAGAAACTACAGACCGCAAAAAAGTCATTCGAAATGTGTTGACTCATCCTTGCTTGGTCGCTGTTTACATAGGGCTATTGATTATGGTAACAAAGGTACAGTTGCCGGAGTTTATGACTTTGACGATTAAAAGTATCGGAAACTGTAATTCTGCAATTACTATGATGATCGTAGGGACCATTCTTGCTGATGTAAAATTCTCCACCATCGTCAATAAATCAACGCTTTTTATCAGCCTTCTGCGTTTGGTGCTGCTGCCTTTGGTTGCGTTTGGACTCAGTACTGTCTGCGGACTGGAACATGCAGCTGCCGGTGTTTGCGTAATCATGGTCGGTATGCCTGCGGGCGCTACGGCTGCTATTTTTGCAGCACGCTATCACAGTGACGCACCATTTGCAACAAAGTGTGTAGTGCTTTCTACCTTGCTATCTATGATTACAATTCCAATTTGGTGTTATCTGATCGGTTAAAACAGGATATCCTTCAGCTGCCGTTTTTAAAAGATTTAAGTTGGGTCTTTGAGAGCGGCATCTTTTGTAAAGAATGCTTGATATCCGATGGTGACAAGCAGAACGCTGGCAAGTGCGGTACATCCTAAAATTGCCAGCATAATTCCAATTTGGTACTTGATAGCGGTCATCGGAAAAGTACCAGAGAGAATTTGTCCGGTCATCATACCTGGCAAAGAAACAATACCCATTGTGAGCATGTTCGTCATATTGGGAAGGATTGCACTGTCAAAGGCATCATTGACGATCTTGTGAGTTGCTGCTTTTGGAGTGGACCCCAGCATCAGAGAATTTTCAATGATTTCTCGGTTTTCTTCAATCCCACTTTTCAGCTTATTTGCACCGAGCGCGAGCCCCGTCATAGCATTGCCGATGATCATGCCGGAAATTGGAATACAGTATTGTGGGTTAAACCACGGGGTCACCCGTAATACTGCCAACAGAAAAACAAGTGCTGTAACAATATAGGAAGAAATTAAGCAGATGCCAATTAGCCGCCGCAAAGCTTTTGGCAGGTCTTTGGAAACTCGGCGACAGGCGGTTCGAATTGCAAATGCCAGCATAACGCAAAGCATAAGACTGGTTAGCCACCAGCTTGGATGATCAAAAACGTACATCAAAACGAATCCCATCAGTGTCAGCTGAACAGTCATACGCACGGTGGCAGTGAGGATAAACTTTTCTCTTCCAATCCCCCGCGTTTTAGAGAGGACAAGCAGTAGAAGAACAAAAACATATGCGATTGCAAGGTTCCAAATTGGCAGATCCATGATAGTGTTCATAAACTTTCTCCCTCTTTTATTTTTCCGCTTTCTAATGTGACGATATCTTCTGGGAACATAGAGGAAACCTGATTTGAGTGGGTAATCAAAATAAGCTGGCGTCCTTTTTCCCGTACAAATTCTGCCAGATTTTTGGTCATTTGATATTCCATCTCAGGGTCAAGTGCTGCAGAGGGTTCGTCCATCAGATAAGTTTCAGCATCCATTAAAAGGATGCGCGCCATACAGAGACGCTGCTTTTCTCCGCCGGAAAGCTTATTGCAGGAGTCACTGAGCGACTTTGGCAGCCCTACTTTTTCTAATGCGCCCTGTAGAAGATTGCGTGGAGCGTCCTCATCTTCGGAGAAACGACGTCCGATTTGAAGGTTGTCTTCAATTGTACCGGGATAAAGGATTGGAGTTTGACCGAGCATGACGACTTTTCGGCGCAGTTTTACAGCGTCAATCTCGGTGAGTGATGTTTTGTTATAAAAAATATTGCCGGCAGTTGGCAGATACATTTTGTTGAGCAGCCGCAGAAGGGTAGTCTTTCCGCTGCCGGAAGGTCCCACAATGCAGGTAATCTGTCGGTCAAATGTAAAATTCGGAATGTCGAGAATAGTTTTATAGCGTACTTGTTCCAATTTAAACAAATAAAATTCCCTCTTCTTTTTGCAGATTGCTTTTATTGTAATCTGCTGCGCAAAACTGTGCAATAGAATCTGTGTAAAATCATTCAATATTTTGTTTTATTACGAAGAAAAAAATTTTATTTGGGATAAAATAAGAATTGACAATTCCGAAAGTCATCGCTATACTGAAAATAGTCACAAAAAGGGAGTAGTTGAAAACGCATTTGTCAACATCACGATCTTTTAAAAGATCTGGCGATGCGTGCCGATATCGGTAACAAGACTTTTCGGAGACTGTCCAAGGTCGCAGTGGGCAGCTTTTTCCGAAAAGTCTTTTTTGTTTATCGTTCCCTTTATGAGCAAGAAAAGGAGCGTAGATTTTTGTGGGAGATTTTTCATTTTTAGTCAAAGGAATTCTCAGCGTTACTCCACAACAATTCATCATGTGGATAATCGGTGGCGTTTTGATCTGGCTTGCTATAAAAAAGGATTTTGAGCCGGCTTTGCTGCTTCCAATAGGATTTGGTGCGATTCTGGTGAATCTGCCGTATTCTGGTGTCTTGGGGGATTCTGGAATCATTCAATGGCTTTATGATGTCGGCATTCGTGCCAGTGAGGCGATGCCGTTACTTTTATTTGTTGGAATTGGCGCGATGATCGATTTTGGACCGCTGCTTTCCAACCCGCGGATGCTGCTTTTCGGCGGTGCGGCGCAGTTCGGCATCTTTATGACTATTGTTTTGGCAGTCCTTTTAGGATTCCCATTAAAAGACGCGTTGTCAGCCGGTGTAATTGGTGCTGCGGATGGGCCGACTTCGATCTTTGTTGCAAAAACACTTAACAGTAATTATATTGGTGCAATTTCGGTAGCAGCTTATAGCTATATGGCGTTGGTACCAATTATTCAGCCTTTTGCGATTCGGCTCGTCACAACGGAAAAAGAACGCAAGATCCGGATGCCCTATCATCCGAAGCAGGTCAGTAGATTGACAAGAATTCTCTTTCCAATTTGTGTGACGATCGTTGCGGGATTGATTGCGCCGGATTCCGTTGCTTTGGTGGGCTTTTTGATGTTCGGAAATCTGATTCGGGAATGTCATAAGTTGGATTCTTTAAAAGAGACTGCGGAAGGACCGCTTACCAATTTGATTACGATTTTTCTCGGGATTACAATCGCATTTCAGATGCAGGCAGAGCAGTTCCTAACTTTTGGAACTTTGCTGATTATGGGACTGGGCCTTTTTGCTTTTGTTTTTGATACGATCGGCGGAGTCCTTTTTGCAAAGTTTCTGAATGTTTTTCTGCCGGAGAATCAGAAAATTAACCCGATGGTAGGCGGTGCCGGAATTTCGGCGTTTCCGATGAGCTCGCGTGTAATTCAGAAGATGGCTTTGAAAGAAGATCCTACCAATCATTTGCTGATGCATGCAGTCGGCGCAAATGTAGCAGGACAAATTGGATCGGTTGTTGCAGGCGGAATCATTTTAAGTCTTGCAGGGAACTTATTGGGGGTGTAAAATAGATATGTTAACAATGTTGGCAGATTTCCAGAGCGTTTTGGGAATTGTTCATGAATCCGACCTTTTCGGAAGCTTTAAGATGATGGGATTAGGGATGCTTGGCATTTTGATCGTTATGATATTGCTGTATCTTTTGATTATGGTGCTTTCGAAATTTGGAAAAGAAAAAAAGAACTGAGGAGCGTCAAGAAACTATGGCAGACAAAAAATTTGTGGAAGCAATCACTCCCATGGATGAGGATTTTACCCGTTGGTATACGGATATCGTCAAAAAAGCGGAGCTGATGGATTATTCCAGCGTAAAGGGCTGTATGGTGATTGAACCTTACGGATATGCAATCTGGGAGAATATCCAGAAGATTTTGGATAAAAGATTCAAAGAGTTGGGACATGAAAATGTTTATATGCCCATGTTTATTCCGGAGAGTCTTTTGAATAAGGAAAAGGAACATGTAAAAGGATTTGCGCCCGAAGTTGCATGGGTTACGCAGGGTGGCGGAGAAAAGTTGGAAGAACGCCTTTGTGTGCGTCCTACTAGTGAAGTGCTTTTCTGCGAGCATTATCAGAAAGTGATTCATTCCTGGAGAGATTTGCCGAAACTTTATAATCAGTGGTGCAGTGTTGTCCGGTGGGAGAAAACGACCCGTCCTTTCCTGCGCAGCAGTGAATTTTTGTGGCAGGAAGGCCATACGATGCATGAGACGCCGGAAGAAGCAAAGGAAGAGACCATGCGGATGCTGCATTGCTATGAGGAGTTTTATCGTGATTCTCTTGCAATTCCAGCAGTGACCGGACAGAAAACGGAGAAAGAAAAGTTTGCCGGAGCGGAAGCTACTTATACGATTGAGCCAATGATGCATAATGGCGTCGCTTTGCAGGGCGGTACCAGCCATTATTTTGGAGACGGATTCGCGAAAAGCTTTGGGATCACCTTTACAGGGCGTGACAATACATTGCAGCACCCCTATCAGACGAGCTGGGGTGTTTCCACCAGAATGATTGGCGCTATCATTATGGTCCACGGAGATGACAGTGGTTTAAAACTTCCGCCGGCGATCGCTCCGATTCAGGTTATTATTGTGCCTGTTGCGCAGCATAAGCCAGGGGTTCTTGAAAAAGCAAATGCACTTTTCGAAGAGCTCAAAAAGGCCGGAATCCGGGTCAAAGTGGACGACTCCGAGCAGTCTCCCGGCTGGAAATTTGCCCAATATGAGATGAAGGGTGTTCCACTGCGGCTTGAAATCGGGCCCAAGGATATCGAAAAGGGACAATGTGTCCTTGTGCGCAGAACCGACCGCGAAAAGATTTTTACACCGCTCGAGAATCTTTTGGAGGCGGTCAATGAGCAGCTGCAAAAAGTACATGATCAGATGTATGAGCAGGCACTCGAAAATTTGAATGCTAAAACATTTGTGGCGCATAATCACGAGGAATTTTTGGAGATTGCCAAAAACAAGCCCGGGTTTATCAAAGCAATGTGGTGTGGAGATGCGGCCTGCGAGGAAAAGCTTAAAGATGAGACCGGTGGCGTTAAATCTCGTTGTATTCCTTTTGAAGAAGAACATATAGCGGATACCTGTGTCTGCTGCGGAAAGCCTGCGACCCATATGGTTTATTGGGGACGCCAGTATTAAAGAATTGGATCCGGAATTTTTTGGGGAAACTCGGAAATTTCCGGATTTTTATTTGGAAAGACTTGTTGTTTTCTAAAAAATTGGGTATTCTAGGAAAAGAATGATCTTCGTCTGATTTTTTCTATATTAATAAGGAAAGGACAGAAGAATTTTATGAAAGCGAAAACATGGAGAAAGATTTCTTTTTTTGCCGGGGCTGCTGCCGTCGGGACAGCTTTTGCTAAAAAAGCCGGATGTAACCAGATCATAGGGACTAAGGCAAAGGGCGCTACAGCGATTCTGCGCGATCGAAAGGGAAACCCGAAAGGTGCAGCAGCAATCGGCGCAATTGGCCCAATTTCGGTTGGAAGATTGAGCGCCACAATCTGCGGCTGGACTGCGGCAGCGGCTGCCTCAAAGGCAAAGTCTGAAAAATATTGGAAAAAACAACGTCAAAAGAAGAATTAGCATAATCAACAAAAAGAAGCTATAATTTTTTCTATTTATTACAAAAGAAATTCTTGCATTCTAAATCTGTTTATGGTATTATAATCAAGCACGACTGCGACAGATATGCGTTGAAGCGGGAGGTTGCGGCTTATATTAAGCCGGTTTTTCCGTGGAGTATGTCCGATTTTAAACCGGGCGAGAAAAGATTGTGTGCAGCGAAAGAGTACTTGTGCGACTTTTTCCTGTTCAGGACGTTTTTGCTAAGACCCGGGTCTCCTTAAAAGGGAGATCCGGTTTTTCAATGGGCCGAGATGGAACACCCGGAACATTGTAGGAAAAAATTCCGCCAGAAAGGCCTTTCTAGTCCGCCAACTACAATAAGGAGGCGATTTTAGTGGCAGTCAAAGAAAAAATTCGGATCAGAATTAAAGGGTATGATCATCAGCTGGTCGATCAGTCTTGCGAAAAGATTGTTCAGACAGCAAAACGTACAGGCGCCCGCGTAAGTGGACCTGTCCCGCTGCCGACCGAAAAGCAGATCATCACGATTCTGCGTGCTGTTCATAAGTATAAGGACAGCCGTGAACAGTTTGAAATGCGTACCCATAAGAGACTGATCGACATCCTCAGACCTTCCAACAAGACTGTTGAAGCCATGATGGGTCTGGAACTCCCCGCCGGTGTTGAGATCGAAATTAAACTGTAACAGATTCTGTTATAAGTAATTTTTCAACCGACCAGCGTCGAGGTCATGTTGGCAGAAACGCCAACCAATAACCATAGGAGGTAATCCGAACAATGAAAAAAGGTATCATTGGCAAGAAAATCGGCATGACGCAGATTTTCGACGAAAAGGGAAATGTGATTCCCGTTACGGTCATTGAAGCAGGCCCTTGCGTGGTCGCTCAGAAAAAGACCGTAGAGAACGACGGCTACCAGAGTGTTCAGCTCGGCTATGGCGAAATGAAGGCACAGCGCCTCACAAAGCCTATGAAGGGCCACTTCGAAAAAGCAGACGTCGCTCCGAAAAAAGTCCTGCGTGAATTTCGCATGGACGATGCCGATGCTTTGAAAGTCGGCGATCTTGTAAAGGCAGACGTTTTCGCTGCCGGAGATAAGGTCGACGTACAGGGCACCAGCAAAGGTAAGGGCTGGGCCGGCGGCATCAAGCGCTGGAACCTGCACCGCCTGAAGGAATCCCATGGCACCGGCCCGGTAGCACGCCACGCCGGTTCCAATGGTTGCTGCTCCGATCCGTCCCGTGTGTTCCCAGGCAAGCATATGTCTGGCCATATGGGAGCTGAGACGACCACTGTACAGAACTTGACGGTCGCCAAAGTCGATGCAGAAAACAATCTGATCGCTATCAAGGGCGCCGTTCCGGGCCCGAATGGCGGTATCGTTGTCATTCGTGACAGCGTTAAAGTGAAAGCGTAAGGAAAGGAGGAACCGAAATGCCTACAGTAGCAGTACTTGATATGACCGGCAAGGAAGTAGAGAAGATCGACCTTTCCGACGCCATTTTCGGCATTGAGCCGAATGTCAGCGTAATGCATGACATTGTAAAAAATCATCTGGCTAATCAGCGCCAGGGCACACAGTCTGCGCTGACCCGCAGCGAGGTTTCCGGCGGCGGCAGAAAGCCCTGGAAACAAAAAGGCACGGGCCACGCCCGTCAGGGTTCCACCCGGGCGCCTCAGTGGACGCACGGCGGCATTGTCTTTGCACCAAAGCCGCGCGACTACAGTTACACCCTCAATAAGAAGGTGAAACGTCTGGCACTTAAATCCGCGTTCTCCAGCAAGGTAAAGGATGACGAGATGATCGTTCTGTCCGCAATTACTCTGGATGATTTCAAGACCAAGACCATCGCTGAGATGCTCAAGGCTTTGGGAGTGGATAAAAAGGCCCTGATTGTTCTCCCCGAAAAGGACGAAAAGGTAATTGCTTCTGCGAATAACCTTCCGGGAGTAAAAACCGCGATGGTAAATACCCTGAATGTTTACGATATCCTCAATGCGGACAAATTTATTGTCCTGAAGGATGCCGTAGCACAGATCGAGGAGGTGTACGCATAATGACCGCACACGAAATTATTATCCGCCCTATCATCACTGAAAAAGCAATGCAGGGAATCGGAAATAAGGTCTACACCTTCCAGGTGGCAGACAAGGCCACTAAAATCGATGTCAAACGCGCTGTGGAAGAAGCCTTTGGCGTAAAGGTCAGCAAGGTCAACACTCTGCACGTGCGTGGCCACCTGCGCCGCCAGGGCCGCACCGAAGGATATACCGCCTCTTGGAAGAAAGCAGTCGTCACTTTGACCCAAGACAGCAAGACGATCGAATTCTTCGAGGGCATGATGTAAGGAGAGCTTCCTTACAAGAAAATACCGTTAAGGAAACTTTCCGGCAACGTATGGGGAGTGACAAACCCCGCAAAGCCATCATGAGGAGTGTGAAACCGAAATGTCTATTAAAAGTTACAAACCTACTACGGCTTCACGACGCAATATGAGCGTCACGGACTATTCCGGGCTTACCAAAAAGGCTCCTGAAAAGAGTCTGCTGGATTCCCAGAGTCATCAGTCCGGCCGTAATAGTTACGGAAGAATTACCGTTCGCCATCGCGGCGGCGGCAATCGTCAAAAATACCGTATCATCGATTTTAAACGCCAGAAGGTAGATATGCCAGCAACCGTACAGGCCCTGGAATATGATCCGAACCGTTCCGCTTTTATTGCTTTGATTCAGTATGAAGACGGTGAAAAAAGTTATATCATTGCACCAAATGGCCTAAAGGTCGGCGATAAAGTTGTCGCAGGTGCAAGTTCCGATATTAAGCCCGGCAACGCATTGCCGCTCGCTAATATCCCCTCCGGTACCTTTGTCCATAACGTTGAGCTTTATCCTGGTAAGGGCGCACAGATGGCCCGTTCAGCCGGTATTATGGCACAGCTGATGGCGAAGGAAAACGGCATGGCCCTTTTGCGCCTGCCTTCCGGAGAACTCAGAAATGTCCCCGATTCCTGTATGGCGACCATTGGCCAGGTCAGCAATATTGACCATGAAAACGTCAAGATCGGCAAAGCAGGACGCACACGTCATATGGGCTGGCGCCCGACCGTCCGTGGTTCTGTTATGAACCCGAATGATCATCCGCACGGCGGCGGCGAAGGTAAAGCGCCTGTTGGCCATCCTGGCCCAATGACCCCTTGGGGCAAACCTGCTCTTGGTCTTAAGACCCGCAAACCTCACAACCGCTCCGATAAATTTATCGTGAAGCGCAGAAACGGCAAATAAGGCAAACAGAAAGGAGCTATTCATATGGGCAGAAGCTTAAAAAAGGGTCCTTATGTTCAGCCTGTGCTGTTGAAAAGGATTCAGGAGATGAACGAGAAGGGCGAAAAGAAGATCATTAAGACCTGGAGCCGTTCTTCTCAGATTTTCCCCGACTTTGTCGGTCATACAATCGCCGTCCATGACGGTCGCAAACACGTGCCGGTATATATCACTGAAGATATGGTAGGACATCGCCTTGGTGAGTTCGCACCTACCCGCACCTTCAAGGGTCATTCCGGCTCAAAAACCACCACAGTGCCGGGTAAATAACGGCCGAAAGGAGTGTATCACATGGAAGCAAGGGCTTATCTTAATTACGCCCGTATCTCTCCCCGCAAAATGTCCATTGTGCTGGATTTAATCCGCAATAAGCCAGTGGATCTTGCAATGGCTATCCTTCAGAATACCCCCAAGGCCGCTTCCGAGTATCTTGTAAAACTCTTGAAGTCGGCCATGGCGAATGCTGAAAATAACCATAATATGGACGTCTCCAGACTTTACGTGGCAGAGTGCTACGCATGTCCTGGCCCGATCCTCAAGCGCATTCGTCCGCGGGCACAGGGTCGTGCATATCGGGTTCTCAAAAGATCCTCGCACGTAACCATGGTGCTTAAGGAAAAAGAATAAGGCAGAGGAGGTATAGAAATGGGTCAGAAAGTGAATCCACATGGTCTCCGTGTGGGTGTTATCAAAGATTGGGACTCTCGCTGGTACGCCAGAGACGATGTTTTTGGCGATACGCTGGTTGAAGATTACAAGCTGCGCCGCAAGCTGAAGAAACAGCTTTATGCTGCCGGTGTCCCGAAGATTGAAATTGAACGTGATGCTTCCAAGGTTCGCATTCATATTCACTGCGCAAAGCCGGGCATGGTTATCGGCAAAGCAGGATCGGAGATTGAAAAGCTCCGTCAGCAGTGTGAAAAAGATCTTGGAAAGCCTGTGTCGATCAATATCATCGAGGTTAAGAACCCTGATTTGGACGCACAGCTCGTTGCTGAAAATATTGCACAGCAGTTGGAAAAGAGAATTTCCTTCCGCCGCGCAATGAAGCAGTGCATCGGCCGCGCAATGAAGTTGGGAGCAAAAGGAATCAAAACCATGTGCTCCGGTCGTTTGGGCGGTGCAGAAATTGCTCGTAAAGAGCAGTATCATGATGGCACAATTCCGCTGCAGACTCTGCGTGCGGATATCGATTATGGTTTTGCCGAGGCTGCCACAACTTATGGCCGTATCGGTGTAAAAGTTTGGATTTACCGGGGCGAGGTTCTGCACGATAATCGCAGCGCCGCCCGTCCGCCCCGCCGGGAAGGAGGCAGTAAATAATGCTGTTGCCTAAGCGCGTTAAATATCGCCGTGTACACCGTGGCCGTATGACCGGCAAGGCGTATCGTGGCAATAAGGTCACTTATGGTGATTATGGTCTTCAAGCTTTGGAGCCCGCATGGATCACCTCAAACCAGATCGAAGCAGCTCGTGTCGCCATGACTCGTTACTGCAAACGTTTCGGTCAGGTTTGGATTAAAATTTTCCCTGATAAGCCAATTACCCAGAAACCAGCAGAAACCCGAATGGGTTCCGGCAAAGGTTCTCCGGAATATTGGGTAGCTGTAGTAAAGCCGGGCCGCGTTATGTTCGAAATCGGCGGTGTTTCTGAAGATACAGCAAAAGAGGCTATGCGCCTTGCTGCCAGTAAGCTGCCAATTAAGACAAAGATCGTTAAGAAGGAAGAGGAGGTTGAGCAGTAATGAAGGCATCCGAAGTGCGTGAAATGACAAACGAAGAGCTTCAGAGTAAGCTCAAGGACCTTAAGGAAGAACTCTTTAACCTCCGCTTTCAACTTGCGATTAACCAACTCGACAACCCGATGCGTGTCTCCGCTGTCAAAAAGGACATTGCCCGCGTAAAGACTGTTTTGCGCGCCAATGAGCTGAAAGACAACGCGAACGTCTGACGGAAGGAGGTACCATCGTGAGCGAAAGAAATTATCGTAAAGTAGAGGTTGGTAAGGTTGTCAGCGACAAGATGGACAAGACCATCGTTGTAGCAGTCCAAGACAGCGTAAAACATCCCCTGTATGGCAAGATCATTAAACGTACCGTTAAATTGAAGGCGCATGACGAGAACAATGAATGCAACGTCGGTGACCGCGTGCGTGTTATGGAGACCCGTCCCTTGAGTAAAGATAAGAGATGGCGTCTTGTTGAGATTATTGAAAAAGCGAAGTAATTCGCCCAAGCAAAGGAGGAACGCACTGTGATTCAGCAGCAGACTTACCTCAACGTTGCCGACAACACCGGCGCGAAGCAGATTATGTGCATCCGCGTTCTGGGCGGTACGGGCAGAAGGTATGCAAATATCGGTGACGTCATCGTAGCTTCTGTAAAAAGAGCTGCGCCAGGCGGAACTGTAAAAAAAGGCGAAGTCGTTAAGGCAGTTGTGGTTCGCACGGCTTCCGGTGTTCGCCGTGATGACGGCAGCTACATCCGTTTTGATGAAAACGCTGCAGTCTTGATCAAAGACGATAAAAACCCCAGGGGCACTCGTATCTTTGGGCCAGTCGCAAGAGAACTGCGCGACAAGGACTATATGAAGATTTTGAGTCTTGCTCCCGAAGTACTATAAGGAGGTGTCACAATGGAAAATAAAATGCATGTAAAGACCGGTGACACCGTTGCAATTCTCAGCGGTCGCGATGCCGGCAAGCAGGGCAAGGTCATGGCAGTTAGCCCCAAAGAGGGCAAGGTCATTGTTGAGAAACTCAACATGGTCACCAAGCACGTGAAACCCCGCCGTGCTGGAGAAGAGGGCGGCATTGTTAAAGCCGAGGGCGCTATTTATGCAAGCAAAGTTCAGATTGTGTGCCCCCACTGCAAAAAGCTGACCCGCGTAGGCCATAAGGTCCATGACGAGCAGAAGCCAAACGGTGGCGTCAAGCACGTCTCTGAGCGCGTCTGCAAAAAATGCGGCGAAACGCTGTAAGGGAGGTTTCACACAATCATGGCTAGACTCAAAGAGACTTATAAAGCCGAAGTCGCACCAGCTCTGATGAAGAAATTCGGTTATAAGAGCGTGATGCAGATTCCGAAACTGAATAAAATTGTCATTAATGTTGGTGCAGGTGAGGCCAAGGAAAATTCCAAGGCAATTGATTCCATCACCACAGATATCTCCGCAATTACCGGTCAGAAGCCTCAGGTTCGCAAGGCTAAAAAGAGCGTTGCAAACTTTAAACTTCGTGCCGGAATGCCGATTGGCGTACGCGTAACACTGCGCGGCGACCGTATGTATGAGTTTATGGATCGTCTTTTTAATGTGGCGTTGCCCCGCGTACGTGATTTTCGCGGGATTAACCCCAATTCATTTGACGGCCGGGGCAACTACAATATGGGCGTTAAAGAACAGCTGATCTTCCCGGAGATCGAGTATGACAAGATCGATAAAGTACGCGGCATGGACATTACCTTTGTCACTACCGCAAAGAACGACGAGGAAGCCCGCCAACTCTTAGAGTTGATGGGTGCCCCGTTTGAGAGATAAGGAGGGATTCTTGTGGCCAAAACATCCATGAAAGTCAAGCAGCGCCGTCCGGCGAAGTATTCTTCCCGGGAATATAACCGCTGTAAGATCTGCGGGCGGCCGCACGCCTACCTTCGCAAGTTCGGAATTTGCCGTATTTGCTTCCGTGAACTCGCTTATAAAGGCGAGATCCCGGGCGTGAAAAAGGCGAGCTGGTAAAGCAAAGGAGGAAACGGTATGCAGATTACAGATACAATCGCTGACCTGCTCACCCGGATTCGTAACGCAAGCTCTGCAAAGCATGATACTGTTGAGATTCCTGCTTCTAATATGAAGAAGGCAATCTGCCAGATCCTCGAGGACGAGGGTTATATCAAGAGCTATAGCGTCGCAGAAGACGGAAAACAGGGCATGATCAAAGTGATCCTGAAATATGGCGAAGGCAAGCGGCCTGTTATCATGGGCCTCAAGCGTGTGAGCAAACCCGGCCTGCGCATCTATTCCAATGCACAAGAACTGCCTAAGGTTATGAAAGGCCTTGGTGTTGCCATCATCTCTACCAGCAAGGGCATTATGACTGACCGTCAGGCCCGCAAAGAGAATGTCGGCGGCGAAGTTCTTGCATTTATCTGGTAAAGAAGGGTGGTAAAGAAATGTCGCGAATTGGAAGAAAACCCATAAATATTCCCACTGGCGTTGATGTAAAAGTTGACGGTAGTGTTGTTACGGTAAAAGGGCCTAAGGGCACGCTGACGCATAGCTTCCACCCGAATATGGCTATTTCCGTAGAGGGGAACGAGCTGATCGTTACCCGTCCAAACGACGAAAAAGAGAACAAAGCTCTGCATGGCCTTACCCGTACTCTGCTCCACAATATGGTAGTTGGCGTAACGGAAGGCTTTAAAAAGGAACTCGAAGTCAACGGTGTTGGCTATCGTGTACAGAAGCAGGGCAAGAATCTGGTAATGAACCTCGGATACAGCCATCAGGTAATTGTTCCGGAGGTTGATGGAATTACCATCGAAGTTCCCTCTGCAAACAAAATTACGATCCTTGGCGCTGATAAGCAGCAAGTTGGCCAGTTTGCCGCCGAAGTTCGTGAAAAACGTCTGCCTGAGCCTTATAAGGGTAAGGGTATCCGCTATGTCGGTGAGCATGTCCGCCATAAGGAAGGCAAGGCCGGCAAGGGCGCTAAGAAGTAAATAAGGAGTGAATACCAATGGTGAATAAGGCTGATAGAAATGCCGCAAGACTGCACCGCCATATCCGCGTGCGCAGCAAAATTTCCGGCACAGCAGAGTGCCCCCGCCTGAACGTGTTCCGCTCTGCCAATAACATCTACGCCCAGATTATCGACGACGTAAAAGGTGTAACATTGTGTGCTGCATCTTCGCTGGATAAGGAATTTGAAGGCAAAGGCAGCAACAAAGAGGCTGCACGCAAAGTCGGTGAACTGATCGCTAAGCGTGCTGCAGAGAAGAACATCACTGAGGTCAAGTTCGACCGCGGCGGATACCTGTTCCACGGCCGTGTCAAAGAACTGGCCGACGGCGCCCGCGAGGGCGGCCTCAAGTTCTAAGAAGGAGGAAAGACGATTGGCTAGATTCGACTCAAGAAAAAAAGACGACGAGTTTAAAGAGCATGTAGTTGCCATCAACCGTGTTTCCAAAACTGTAAAAGGCGGCCGTATTTTTAAGTTTGCTGCACTTGTAGTAGTGGGCGACGGGAAAGGCACTGTCGGTTTTGGAATCGGTAAGTCCGGCGAAGTTCCGGATGCAATCCGCAAGGGCATTGAGGACGCTAAGAAAAACCTGAAAAAGATTTCTCTGCGTGGTTCTACAATTCCGCACGAGATCATTGGAGAGTTTGGTGCAGGCCGCGTTTTGATGAAACCGGCTGCCCCTGGTACCGGCGTAATTGCCGGCGGTCCGGTCCGTTCTGTGATCGAGGCTGTTGGAATTCGTGATATCCGTACCAAGGCACTGCGCTCTAATAATCCCTGCAACGTAGTCCGTGCAACATTGGATGGTCTGTGCAAACTGCGCACCGCCGAAGAAGTGGCTGCGGTTCGTGGCCGTTCCGTGAAAGAGATTCTTTAAGGGAGGGCGTTTAGATGGCTAACTTAAATATTAGATTGGTCAAGAGCCTGATTGGTTCTCAGAAAGACCAGATCGCTACCGCCCAGTCCCTAGGCCTTCGCAAAATCGGCGACAGCACTGTGCAGCCCGATAATGCGCAGACCAAAGGCAAGGTGGCCAAAATTATCCACCTCATCGAGGTAAAGAACGCTTAACTAAAAGGAGGTGCGAGTATTATGAAATTGCATGATCTGACAGCAATACCGGGCTCTACAAAAAATCCGAAGAGGATCGGTCGTGGTCATGGTTCCGGTTGGGGTAAAACTTCTGGAAAAGGTCAAAAAGGTCAGAAAGCCCGTGCTGGATTCAGCCAGAGAGCCGGTTTTGAAGGCGGACAAATGCCTTTGCAGCGCCGGATCCCGAAGCGTGGATTCAACAATATTTTTGCAAAAGAAATTGTCACCGTCAACGTTGGTACTTTGGACAAAAAGTTTGAAGATAACGCTGTGATTGATGCACAGGCATTGATTAAGGCAGGCATTATTAAGACGGCTGCTGATGGCGTGAAAGTTCTTGCAAACGGAAATGTGACAAAGAAGCTGAATGTATCGGTGAATGGCTATTCCAAGTCCGCAAAAGAAAAAATCGAAGCGGCAGGTGGGAAGGCTGAGGTGATCTAATTGTTTAAAACAATTAAGAACGCCTGGAAAATTCCTGAACTTCGCAAAAAGATGCTTTTTACAGTGCTGGTGATCATCGTTTTCCGCTTAGGCGCCGTTATTCCGGTACCTTTTCTGGATGCAGCACAGTTAAAAGCTGTTATGGACTCTGTTGCCGGAACCGGCAGCGGAACAGCACTTGGATATTTGGATATGTTGTCCGGCGGTGCTTTTTCACAAGCAACTCTGTTTGCGATGAGTGTTACACCGTATATTAACAGCCAGATTATTATCCAACTGTTGACGATTGCAATTCCTGCTCTTGAACGTATGGCAAAAGAGGGGGAAGAAGGCCGTAAACGCCTAGAAACCATTGTCCGTTATTTGGCAGTGATTCTTGGTCTGGTTCAGGGCCTTGCATATTATATGTTCCTTCGCAATAGTGGCAATGGCGGTTCTATTGTAAAATACACGCAAGGTGGCACCGGGATTTTTGTCGGTTTCGTTATCGTGCTTTGCTTTACCGCCGGTACTGCACTGATGATGTGGATGGGCGAGCAGATCAACCAGTTTGGTGTTGGCAATGGTATTTCTATTTTACTGTTTGCCAGCATTGTAGCTCGTCTGCCTCATACGATTAACACCCTGGGTCAGTATTTGGGTATCGCATCGGAAGATCCCACAAACTCCGGTAAGTATTTCTTTACGGTTCCGCTCTTTGTAATACTCTTCCTTGGCGTTATCTGGCTGATTTCTTTTATGAACGAATCAGAGCGTCGTATTCCGATTCAGTACGCGAAACGTGTGGTTGGACGGAAACAATACGGCGGTCAAAGCAGCCATTTGCCGATTAAAGTTGGTTTGGGCGGCGTTATGCCAATCATTTTTGCCAGCGTGATTCTTTCCATTCCCAGCACAATTCAGCTGTTTATGGGAAGTAATGCAACCGGTTTTTGGGCGAGCTTTGTCAGTGCATTCCGTAGTACGGGATTGCTCTACTGCGTTTTGTATTTCCTTTTGATTATGCTGTTTGGCTTTTTCTATACAGCGATGCAGTACAATCCAATCGAAATGGCAAACAATCTCCGTCAGAATAATGGCACAGTTCCGGGAATTCGTCCCGGCAAGCCGACATCTGATTATATTTCCCGGATTCTGTCAAAAATTACCATGATCGGGTCTCTTTATCTGTCTATTATCGCACTGCTGCCAATTATTTTTGGCAATATTGCGGGAATGCAGAATCTTTCTATGGGTGGCACTTCCATTATCATTATGGTTGGTGTTGCACTGGAGACTGTCAAGCAGCTTGAGAGCCAGATGATGATGCGTCATTATAAAGGCTTTTTGGATTGATAGAGGAGGCGCATTAAAATGAAGTTGATTTTTTTAGGAGCTCCGGGCGCGGGAAAAGGCACACAGGCTGAAGCCGTTTGTGCGCATTTAAATATCCCCGCAATTTCTACAGGCAATATGATCCGCGAAGCGCTGAAAAGCGGTACTGAGATGGGCTTAAAAGCGAAATCCTATATGGATTCCGGTGCCCTTGTACCAGATGAAGTCGTAATCGGCATTGTAAAAGATCGGATTGCACAGCCCGACTGTGCAAACGGTTTTGTGCTGGATGGCTTTCCGCGTACAATCCCTCAGGCCGAGGCTCTGGACAATATGGGCGTCAAGATTGATCGTGTGATCGCTCTTGAAGTCTCTGACGATAAAATCGTCAAGCGTATGTCCGGACGCCGTGTCTGCGAAAGCTGCGGCGCCAGCTACCACTTGCTCTATAATCCTCCTAAAGTGGAAGAAAAATGTGACAAGTGCGGCGGCACCCTTGTTCAGCGTAAGGATGACCTGCCTGAAACAGTTAAAGCACGTCTGAAGGTATATCATGAGCAAACCGAGCCTTTAAAAGGCTACTACAAGCGTCAGGGAAAGCTCTATACCGTAGATGGTCAGGAAGATGTGGCTGATACCACAAAACTGACATTACAGGCGATCGAGGCGTAATGAATGATTATATTAAAAACAAACCGTGAACTTCAATTTATGAAAAGAGCTGGCCGTGTAGCGGCCAACGCCTTGAAGATTGCTGGAGAGGTAGTCGAACCAGGGGTTTCCACCTGGGAGATCGACCGCGCAGCTAAGAAGTATATCGAGAGTGAAGGCGCAGAGCCAACATTCCTTGGATATGGCGGATTTCCAGCAACCTGCTGCATTTCAGTAAATCAGGTAGTTATCCATGGCATACCGAGCAAAAAGCAGATCATCCGGGAAGGCGACATCGTCTCCATTGATGTTGGCGCTACCCTGGAAGGCTATGTTGGCGATAATGCATGGACTTTTCCTTGTGGAAAAGTCAGTGAGAAAGCCCAGCATCTAATGGACACGACCCGCGAAAGTCTTTTTGAAGGTATTAAGGCAGCTCAGCCGAATCATCGGCTGGGTGATGTGGGCAGTGCAGTACAGCGGTATGCTGAAGCTCGCGGTTACTCGGTGGTACGCGATTTCGTCGGCCACGGAGTAGGCGCGAAGATGCATGAAGATCCCAGTGTCCCAAATTACGGTACGCCAGGAAGAGGCGTACGCTTACTGCCGGGCATGACCATTGCGATTGAGCCCATGATTACAGAGGGAACTTACAAGGTAAAGACCCTCGACGATGGATGGACTACCGTGACGGCGGATGGGAAACTGGCAGCTCACTTTGAGAATTCAATCGCGATCACTCCAGACGGCCCGGTAATTTTGACCGTGGCCGATCGTTGAGGAGGCCGTGAATGGAGCTCAAGCGAGGTATGGTGGTTCGGTCTGCCGCAGGACATGATCGGGACACATTCTGTGCGATTCTTTCCATAGATGGCTCCTTCGCTTTTTTGTGCGATGGAAAACGCCGTCCGTTGGAAAAACCTAAAAAGAAAAAAAGGATCCACTTTTTTCCAACCAGCACGATCCTCCCAGAGGAAGCGCTGAAGACGAATCGTTCCATCCGGACGGCATTGAGAAAATTTCAAAGTGCCGGCTCATCGAAAGAGGAGGCTTAACTCTCATGTCAAAACAGGACGTAATTGAAACCGAAGGCGTTGTGGTGGAAGCCCTACCGAACGCGATGTTCAAGGTGGAACTACAGAACCACCACATTATTCTGGCCCATATTTCCGGAAAATTACGAATGAATTTTATTCGTATTCTGCCCGGGGATAAGGTGACTCTCGAACTGTCTCCTTATGATCTTACACAGGGCCGGATCACATGGCGTACAAAATAAAAGTGACGCCAAGGAAACCGATATACTTTCGCATAAAGGGAGGTTACCCAGATGAAAGTAAGACCTTCAGTCAAAAAAATGTGTGAAAAATGCAAAATCATTAAACGTAAAGGTAAAGTAATGGTGATTTGCGAAAATCCGAAGCATAAACAGCGTCAGGGCTAAGAGACTAGAAATCGGTCTCAGATGACGCTTCTATCAAATATGGAGGTGCAACCAGTATGGCTCGTATAGCAGGTATCGACTTGCCTAGAGATAAGCGTGTGGAAATCGCCCTGACTTACATTTTTGGAATCGGCCGCAAAACCGCTTCTGATATTTGCAAGGCGACCGGTGTGAACCCCGATGTGCGTGTCCGCGATATGACGGAAGACGACGCAGCCAAGCTTAGAGAATACATTGATCATAACTGCCGTGTGGAAGGCGATCTTCGCCGCGACGTTGCGTTTGATATCAAACGCTTGATCGAAATTGGTTCCTACCGTGGCCAGCGTCACCGCAAAGGTTTGCCGGTGCGCGGTCAGCGTTCCAAGACCAATGCAAGAACACGCAAAGGTCCCCGCAAGACCATGGCGAACAAGAAAAAGTAAGGAGGGATTTTAACGATGGCAGCAAATAAAGCAACAGCAAAAAAAGTTGCAGCGACTCACAGACGCCGTGAGCGCAAAAATATTGATCACGGTTGTGTTCATATTCAGTCCACGTTCAACAATACAATTGTGACGATTACCGATCCGCAGGGCAATGCGGTTTCTTGGGCCAGCTCCGGAGAACTGGGTTTCCGCGGCTCCAGAAAATCCACTCCTTTTGCAGCACAGACCGCAGCAGAGACTGCCGCAAAAGCAGCAATGGAACATGGAATGAAGGCAGTAGAGGTTTTTGTTAAAGGACCGGGCTCTGGCCGTGAGGCTGCAATCCGTGCGCTTCAGAACGCCGGACTTGAGGTCACTATGATCAAAGACGTGACCCCCATTCCGCATAATGGATGCCGTCCGCCGAAAAGAAGACGCGTCTAGTAACAAAACCAATACAGGAGGTGCAATCATACCATGGCTAGATATACCGATTCCGTGTGCAAGCTTTGCCGCAGAGAGGGCCAAAAGCTTTTTCTGAAAGGTCAGCGCTGCTATACGGATAAATGTGCAATCAATCGCCGTAACTACGCTCCTGGCCAGCATGGTCAGGGCCGCCATAAGACCAGTGAATATGGCATGCAGCTGCGTGCAAAGCAGGCAACTCGTCGTTATTATGGCGTTTTAGAGAGCCAGTTCCACAATTATTATGAGATGGCTACTAAGATGCAGGGTAAAGCCGGTGAAAACATGCTTTCCCTGTTGGAGACTCGCCTTGATAACGTGATCTATCGTCTTGGCTGGGCTAATTCCCGTGCAGAAGCCCGTCAGCTGGTCGTTCATGGACATTTTCAGGTGAATGGTCACCGTGTAGATATTCCGTCTTATCTGGTAAAACCTGGCGATGCAATTTCCATTCAGGAGAAGAGCCGTCAGAGTGAAAAGATCAAAGCAAACCTGGAAGATAATGCTTCTCGTCCGTCACCAAAGTGGATGGAGAAAAACAATGAGAACTTCTCTGGAAAGATCATCGCAGAACCGACAAGAGAAGAAATCGACCTTCCTGTTGATGAAACTCTTATCGTCGAGTTCTACTCCAAATAATCCGTTTCCTCTGGAAGGATGTATGTACGATAGCAGAGTTTTCCCGCTAGAGTCTTAAGGAGGTTGCTTAATGATCGAGATTGAAAAGCCCAAAATTCAAACGGAAGAGCTAAAAGAAGACGGCACCTATGGCAGATTTGTTGTAGAACCGTTAGAGCGCGGCTTCGGTACCACCTTGGGCAATAGCCTTCGGCGTGTGCTTCTGTCTTCACTGCCGGGTGTGGCATGCACATCAATCAAAATTGATGGAGTTGTGCATGAGTTTTCCACAATTCCGGGCATTAAAGAAGACGTTACAGAAATCGTGCTGAATATCAAGAACCTGACTGCAAAGCTGCATTGCGACGGATCAAAAACTGTTGAGATTTCTGCAGAAGGTCCCTGCGAAGTAACTGCCGATTCTATTAAATGTGACAGTGAAGTAGAGATTTTGAATCCGGAACTGCATATTGCTACTCTGGGAGAAGGCGCTAAACTTCAGATGGAGTTGACGCTGGACCATGGCCGCGGCTATGTGCCTGCTGAGCGGAATAAGCAGAATATGACGAATATTGCAATCGGCGAATTGCCGGTAGATTCTATTTATACCCCTGTTTCTAAGGTGAACTTTAACGTAGAGCCCACCCGTGTGGGGCAGAGCATCGATTTCGATAAACTGACCCTTGAAGTGTGGACCAACGGCGTTATCGGCGCTCAGGAAGCAGTTTCTCTGGCCGCAAAAGTCCTGACGGAACACCTGAATTTATTTGTAAATCTGTCCGACAGTGGCAGCAATACAGAGATCATGGTGGAAAAGGATGATAAGGGCAAAGAGAAGATTCTGGAGATGACGATCGAGGAATTGGATTTGTCCGTCCGTTCCTTTAATTGCCTGAAGCGTGCGGGTATCAACACCGTCGGCGACCTGATCAATAAGTCCGAAGAGGACATGATGAAGGTGCGCAACCTCGGACGTAAATCTCTGGAAGAAGTCGTCTGGAAGATGGCTTCTCTAGGTTTCAATCTGCGTAAGGACGACGAATAAGGGTCCTTATCCCTAGACAGTGTCAAAGGAGTGATAATCGATGCCAGGAACCAGAAAGCTCGGAAGAGCTACTGATAGCAGAACAGCTATGCTGCGCGCAATGGTGACCTTTCTGTTAGAAAATGGAAAGATCGAGACGACAGTCTCCCGTGCCAAAGACGTTCGCGCCATGGCAGAAAAAATGATCACGGTCGCCAAGGAAGATAATCTTCATAATCGGCGTCTCGTATTAGGTTTCGTAACCAAGGAGGATGTCGTGAATAAATTGTTCACCGAGATCGCTCCAAAGTATGCGGAGCGTAACGGCGGCTATTGCCGGATCACAAAACTCGGACCTCGCCGCGGCGATGCCGCAGAGATGGCTATTATCGAGCTGCTCTAAGCGTTTTGCTTTTATAAACAATGAAAATCCCTTCGGAAATTTTTCCGAAGGGATTTTTTAATAGTTAAAAGTTTTTTGAGATTTTCGTGATACCAATACCGCAAAAAATATGGTATTGGTGAACTTTTGAAAAAGCTTAAAGACGAAAACAGTTTAAAAAACAGAGCAGCAAGTTTTTGAGTAAAAGTTAAATTGTTAATTGGATTCTTATAAGGGGTACATAGGAGAGGGGGCCGCTTTCGTTAAAATTGTAAAAGATTCATGTCAAAAGCTCTGCATAAATTTTGCTGCAGGAAGGCCCTTCTATGCTTTTTTTCTTCATGGGCGCTTTGAACCTGAGGTTAATATGTAGTAATTTATGAAATAAAGGGTAAGAATATTATTTTGTAATAAGTGGATGTAAAAAATGAAGTCTGCAGAACCCAATTTTGATGATGCAGGCTTCATCCTTTATGAGAGGTAAAAAAGACATAGCGAATGCCATTTCTGCACTTCATTGTGCAAAAATGGCATTCGCTTTAGGGAGAGAAATAAAAACGAAACACTGACCATTCTAAAAAGTAAAATCAAATTTTTACACGTTCAGTTGTACCCTTTCGTGGTAGGAGGAGAACAAAGTTGAAGGAGTGTAAGGTGCTTAAAGTGAGGACTTTTAGATTTTTTAATCGGTCAGTAAGACATAATCAAAGAGTTTTTATAGACACAAATTTATAAATGTTTTTTCTATTTTCAGAATCTGCGGAAAAATTATAACAGAATCAAAGGACAAAGGATTGCGACCATAACGACCATGATGATGAAAAGCGGTCCGCCAATCTTCATATAATCGCTGAATTTGTAACCTGCCGGCAGAATCTGCATGTTTACAGCAGTACCAATTGGTGTGCAAATTGCAAGGTTTGTGGTAATGCCGATTGCAATGACGAATGGGAGTGGGCTAATGCCGAGACTCAAAGCCAAAGCAACATAAATCGGGGTCAGCATTGCAGCAACACCGCCATTTTGCATAAAGTTTGTAAGAACACTGGAGAGAACAACCAAAACCACCATAAGGACTGTAACAGAGGCAGATGCTCCACCAAACAAGCCAAGAATTGCGTCTGCAATTACTTTGCCGCCACCGGAAACATCAAGTCCGGTACCGAGAGCGGTAATTGCACCGACCATGATCAGAATGTTCCAATCCATGCCAGCGAGTGTTTTTTTAACTGGAATTGTTTTTGTGACAAACAAAGTCATGGCACCAATCATAGCAATGTCGGCGATATTCAGATAGGAATTGAAGGGCTTAAATCCACTCAGAATAAAGGCAACAACACAAAATGCCATAACAACAAGGGACATGGTTCCTTTCCATTTCGGGATCTTGTTAAACTCGCTCATATCGAGACTAGCGGAAGCTTCTGCAAAAGAATTACCTTTATCGAAATCTGGGCTTTCTGGTTTAAGAACCTTTTTCAAAAGCGGGTAGCCAATAGTAGCCCAGAAAAGAACTTGAATGATACAGACTGGCCACATGACACGGGTCATGTCAAAGACGCCCATTCCAGCTTCATAACCGGCAGTTCCCATTAGGATTGAGTTTGCAGTTACCTGAGAAACAGAGCCGGTCAGAGTGGCACCGCCGCCGACGATGCAAGCAATGCCAGCAGGCATAATCACCATTTTGGAACGGATTTTTCCATTAGAGCCAGCAGCGACGGCTGCGATAATCGGCATCCACATGGCGATACAGCCGGAATTACTCATAAATGCGGACATAACCGTGCAAATGATAACGATAAGGACGATAAACCATCTTTCATTCTGAGCAATTTTGAGTTTTCCAATTTTAGTGCCCAGACGTTGTGCAATGCCGGTCTGGAATAGTGCATCGCCGACGATCATCATGCCGGCAACCATGACAATCGAGCTGCCGCCGAATCCAGAATAAATTTGGGACAGTTTCATTTGAGGGAGCGCAATGCCCATTGCCAATGCACAAAGGCAGGCAGTTACACTCATAGGTAGTTTGTCGATCATAAAAATGATCATTGTAATAACAGCGATGATAATTGCAATAGTACTTGATGCCATTTACATTCACCTCTCATAAAATGGGGAATTAATTTTTATTGCTGCATTTTTAAAGCATTTTTTTACAGTTGGTAAGAGATCCATAAATTGCGAATTTGATTCTGAAAATTGAATTTTAAGATTTTAATGTGTCTACAGCGAAAATGTTTCATATGTAAGAAAAGATGGTCCGAATTTCTTTGCACTTATCATATAAAAATCATTTTGAGCATCTTGGGAATCGCAATTATAGAGTAAGTATTCCAAAAATCATTTTATCTTAGCGTAAATAAGAAGTCATTATAATTCTTTTTTGCAAGATAAAATTATTTTTTTGACTGATTCGTGTAATCATACCAGCCTTTTCCTGTTTTTCTTCCAAATTCACCTTTTTTGAATTTTTCAACGACCAGTGGGCTGGGTTTGTCATATTCGTCTCCGCTCTCAGCATAGCGATCGCGGCGGACATAATAGTTGACATCAATGCCGGTCAAATCCATCAGTTTAAAGGGCCCCATCGGGTAGTTGAGACCTTTTTCACAGGCGGTGTCAATATCTTCAACAGAGGCAATTCCTTTTTCTAAAAGGGAGCATGCTTCATGGGTGACCGCTGCATTGATACGGTTTGCGACGAATCCGGGAATTTCTTTGTTAATGATAATCGGAGATTTTCCGGTGCTGGCCGCGAAGGCTTTTGCAGTTTGAATGGTATTTTCAGAAGTATGTGGTCCGCGAACAATTTCTACCAGCTTCATGACCAAAGCAGGATTAAAATAATGAACATTTAAAAGACGTTCCGGATTGGTGGTAACATCGGCAAATTTGGAACTGACCATGTTGGAACTGTTGGTGCCGATGATGGTGTCCGGCTTGCAGAGTTTGCTGATTCTCTGGAAAAGTTCGCGCTTGATCTTCAGATCTTCAATGATGGCTTCGATAATGAAATCTGCTTTTGCTGCAGAAGCATCCACATCATTGGAGAAAGAAAGATTTTCGCTGATTTGATCACACTCTTCCTGAGTGATACGGCATTTTGCAACGCGGCCTTTCAGATATTCTGTGGCCCATTTTTGTGCTTTTTCTACAGCACTTGGAAAGGAATCACAGATAATAACCTTATAATTTTTTGCACGTCCATTGAGAGCAGTGTTCATAGCAATTTGCTGTCCCATGGCGCCTGCACCAATTACAACCACTGTTTTTATCTGATCAATAGTCATATGGATACACCTCACTATTTTTTAATATGTTCTGTCATTAAAGTCTTTCGATGATGGTTGCCATGGACTGTCCGCCGCCGATGCAGAGAGTAGCAAGACCATAACGGCCATTTGTTCTCTGTAGGTTGTGTAGCAGGGTGACAATCAAACGAGCTCCGGTGCAGCCGAGCGGATGACCAAGAGCAATTGCGCCGCCGTTGATATTTACTTTTTCAGGATTAAGTCCTAAATCGCGGATACAGGCGACCGATTGAGAAGCAAATGCTTCATTAAGCTCTATCTGATCAAATTGATTGATTGTCATCCCGGTGCGTTTCATGATTTTGCGGGTGGAAATGACCGGTCCATATCCCATAATTCTCGGATCAAGAGCAGCACCGGTGATATCTACGATTCTTGCCAGCGGTTTGAGGCCGGTTTCTTTTACTTTCTTTTCGGACATGAGAACCAGAGCAGCAGCACCATCGTTGCGTCCGCAGGAGTTGCCTGCAGTGACTGTTCCGCCAGGTTTTACGATTGGACGAAGCTTCGAAAGAATTTCTAATGTGGTTCCAGGGCGGGGGAATTCATCGGTATCAAAGATGAAAGTGCGTTTCTTTTCTTTGATTTCCAGCGGAAGAATTTCGTCTTTAAAGTATCCCTTTTCAATTGCAACGGCTGCACGGCGCTGGCTTTCTACAGAAAATTTATCCTGCTCTTCACGGGAAATGTGGAATTGTTCTGCAACATTTTCCGCAGTTTTTGGCATGCTGAGATCACTGCCATAAATACTGTAAGGCTGATCGGTTGTGCCGCCCTCAATATTGGAATCGATGAGAGTAAGCGGACCGTTCCCCCAGCGCTCATTTCTAAGATAATGGGGTGCACGGCTCATATTTTCGGTACCACCTGTGATCATGACATCTGCATCGCCATGCCAGATCAATAGACTGCCACTGTAAACTGCCTGCATTGCAGAAGCACACAACCGATTTACGGTGAATCCAGGGACTGTTTCTGGAAGACCGGCTTCCAAAGCAGCACATCTTGCAATATTAGAAGCCTCGGTGCTTTGACGAACTTCTCCTAACACAACACCGTCGACCATATCACCTGTAACATTTGCACGTTTTAAAACTTCCTTAATAATGGCAGCTCCCATTTGATGAGCGGGAACGCTTTTGAGAGATCCACCGTATTTACCGATTGCTGTACGGACGGCTCCCATGATATAAACGTTTTCTTTTTCCATTTATTGATGACTCCCTTCAGAAAATAAAAATATGGATTTTCGAATTACTGCTTAATTGGTCACGTCACTAAACAGAACAAGCAATATCCGTGCCAATTATTGCGAAAAAGGCAGAAAAAAGATTTCTTTTTTGAAAGAATCCGGCAAAACAGCGGCTTTTTAGAAAAAATTTGAAAAATAAATTTTTACACTATACAAAAATTTAAAAAATAATTGTGCACTTTTTTAAAAAAGATGTTCGTTAAAATGCACAATATTATGATAAATTGTTGTGAAAAAATATAAAATGTGAAATGTGAAACGTGCACACTTCACATAAAAAGTGAAGTATGCACATTTTACAAAGTGCGTTTTTGCCTTTTTAGAGCTTTCTAAAAACAACCATAAAACCGTTAAAAATTTTTTTAACAGAGCGATCAATAAAAGGGAAAGGAAAAGTAAGACTTTAGAATTTAGGAAAAAATCTCTTTATAAGATAAGATTTGCAGTTGTAATCCGAATAAAATTTTTAGCCGAATACTTTTCCAAAAAGGTGAAAAGTATTCGGCTTTTTTAAAAAGCAAAAATAAAATTTTGTCGTGATAAAGAATATTGGCATGCTTTTTGCTTGTTTCAATGAGTGGAAGTTATGAAATTTGCAGATCGAAAGGAGTATTACAAATTTTGAGTATGAATCTTGAAGGAATTCGTGTGGTCGAACTGACCCATTGGGTAGCAGGCCCGGTTGCAGGGCAGATCCTTGGGGAATGGGGTGCAGATGTCATTCATATTGAACGGGGCAGAGTAGGGGATGTTACTAGGACAAACGGGCCTTTTTATAAAGGAGAAAGTCTTTATTACAGAGTTTTTAATCGTGATAAAAGATCGGTTACCTTGGATATTACAAAACCGGAAGGGTTAGAAACCATTTTAAAAATGATTGAAAAATCTGATGTGTTTTTGACAAATTACCGTGTTGCGTTTTTGGAAAAATGTGGCCTGACCTATGAAAAGATCAAGGAAAGAAACCCAAAAATAATTGCTTGTTATATCAGTGGCTTCGGACTTTACGGACGCTATAAAGATAAGAAAGCGCTGGATATGGTGATGCAGTCGATGTCCGGACTGATGGACTGTACAGGAGATCCGGATGGTCATCCTCAAAAGATCGGGACGATTATCGGGGATTATATCGGTGGATATCAGGCGGCACTCGGAATCTCAATTGCGTTGCTTGGCAGAGAGCGTACCGGAAAAGGACAGTTGGTCGATATTGCGATTACCGATGCTTTGATCTGTGGCTTGGAATGGAGAATACCGGAATATCGGCTGACTGGAAAAACAACGGAGCGTACTGGAAATCGCAGACCTACGGTAGCGCCGTGCAATCTTTATAAGACAAAAGATAGCTACATCTATATTGCGGCAGCCAGTCAAAAGATGTTTGAAAAGCTTTCGGAGCTGATCGGAGATGAGCGGCTGCATTCACCGGAGTTTGTGAATAACACCCTACGGGTCCAGAATGTGGAAAAATTAGACGCAATTGTTTCAGAGTGGTTGAAAGATAAGACAAGAGCAGAAGCGTTGGATATGGTTGAGAAAGCTGGGGTCCCAAATGGGCCGCTTCTGTCACCGGCAGATCTCGCGAACGATGATTATGTAGATGAAAAAGGGATCGTCTTTGAGATTGACGACCCGGTGCTTGGAAAAATTCCGACAATGGGAACGCCCATCAAAATGGGTTCTGGTTACCGGACAAATCATATTGCTCCGCCTACTTTGGGACAGCACAATCATGAAGTCTATGAGGAGTATTTAGGTTGGAATGCCGCAAAAGTAGACGAAATGAAGAAAGCGGGGATTATCTGATGAAGTTCGAAAACATTCTTTATGAAAATTGTGAGGGAATTCTGTATCTTACTTTGAATCGTCCAGAGATGCGAAATGCACTGACACCGGCTATGTGGAATGATATCCGCACAGCAGTGCAGTGTGCGCGGGAAGATGATGAGGTAAAGGTTGTTATTGTCAGCGGTGCCGGAGACAAAGCACTTGCAAGCGGCGCAGATATTAAAGAAATCCATGACCGCGCTTATTTGAAAATGCTGCAGGGAACTTCTTCTATCGCATTAAAGGATTTGGAAGATCTTTATAAACCTGTCATTTGCGCAGTAAACGGTTATGCTTTGGGCGGCGGCTGTGAGCTTGCAATGGCGTGTGATTTGAGAATTGCAACAAAACGTTCTAAATTTGGTCAGCCGGAAGTGAATCTGAGTATTATCCCGGGAGCGGGCGGTACACAGCGTTTAACGCGTCTTGTCGGGATCGGAAGAGCAAAGGAATTGATCTTTACCGGACGAATTATCGGCGCAGAGGAAGCACATTTGATTGGACTCGTCAATGAAGTAACGGAAGATGATCGCGAGTCTTTGATGGCGGCGGCCGAGAAAATGGCTAAAAAAATCATGGCGAAAGGTCCTGTTGCGATTACAATGGGAAAAATTGCAATCAATATGGGAAGCGAAACCGATATCAATACCGGACTGATGATTGAACGTCTGGCGCAAACGGTAGCATTTAGTACCGAAGACCGCAAAGAAGGAACAGCAGCATTCCTTGAAAAACGTTCCCCGAATTTTAAAGGCTGCTGACAAGATTTAATTTGAATCAAAGGAGGAAATTTATTATGAGACCATTGGAAGGTGTAAAAGTGATAGAACTTTCCACAATGCTCGCAGGCCCGATGACAAGTCGAATTTTGGCCGAATGGGGTGCAGATGTTATTAAAGTGGAATCTCCGAATGGTGATACATGGAGAAAACAGGCTGGCACTTCCCTTTCTCCCTGCACAGAAGTCGCAAATCCCCATTTTGATGAGCAGAATTTAAATAAACGTTTTGTATGCCTCAATATGCGTACAAAAGAAGGGATGAAGGCTTTTCATAAGCTTTTATCAACAGCGGATGTATTTTTGACAAATTATCGTGTGCAGGCATTAAAGGCAATGGGGCTGACCTATGAGCAGCTAAAAGATCAGTATCCGGGGTTGATTCATGCTTCGGTTCTTGGATATGGTTCAGAAGGCCCGGAAAAAGACCGCCCCGGTTATGACTATACGGCATTTTGTTCCCGCAGCGGATTTTTAGGCGATTTAGCACCTGCCGGAGGTCCTCCTTTGATGACGGTTGCTGGAGTTGGTGACCATAGTGTGGCGGTAGCACTTGCTGCTGGAATTTCTGCGGCCCTTTACAAAAAATCAAAGACCGGAACGGGTGAAAAAGTGGATGTCTCTTTGCTGCAAGCCGGTATTTTTATGTTGACTACAGGATTGCTGAATGCGTTTAACGGCAGGGTATTCCCACGAGATCATTATGACTGCAGTCATGCGACCAGCAATGCCTATAAGTGTGCAGACGGCGAGTGGATTTATCTTGCAGTCATAGATTATCGTCGTTTTCCGGAACTTTGTGAAGTGATTGAAAGACCGGAACTTGCAAAGGATCCGCGCTTCTCTACTATTGCCGAATTTTACACAAAAGAGAGCCGAAAAGATCTTACTACGATTTTTGATGAGACGTTTAAAAAACATCCGGTAGAATATTGGCATAAGCTTTTAGACGAACACGATTTGCCCCATGAGCCTGTCCGTCATATGAAAGATGTGCCTTATGATCCACAAGTGGTTGCAAATCATTATACTTATTTTCATGAGTATTCGGACGGTGTAAAGACTGTATTTACAAATGGTCCAGTACATTTTAGTTCTATCGATCCGGCTCATATTCCTTGCAAAACTTCTGGAAAGATCGGCTGTAATACGGACGAAGTCTTAAAAGAAAACGGGTACACAGAAGAAGAAGTTAAAAAAATGCAGGAAGCTGGAGAAGTAATTTAACGAAGGCTTAACGAAAGGAGCCAGAATTTCCACATGTATACTTTTGGAATCGATATCGGCTCTACTTCCAGTAAAGCGGTTATTTTAAAAGATGGAAAAGAAATCATTGCACATCAGGTGATTTCACTGGGGACCGGAACAATTGGGCCAAAGGAAGCAAAAGAACAAGTTTTTGGGGAAGCTTCTATCTCTCCGGAAGAGATCAGTTATACAATCGTCACCGGTTATGGCCGCATGAAATGTGATTATGCAGATGAACAAATCAGTGAATTGAGCTGTCATGCGAAGGGAATTCATTATCTTTTGCCGACTGTCCGTACGGTGATTGATATCGGCGGACAGGATGCAAAAGCACTGCGGATTGATGATAAGGGACGCCTCATACAGTTTCAGATGAATGATAAATGTGCCGCTGGAACCGGTAGATTTTTGGATGTGATGGCGAAGATTTTAAATGTCGATATCAATGATCTTGGGCCTCTGTCTGAAAAATCTAATCAACCAGCCAGCATCAGTAATACTTGTACTGTTTTTGCTGAATCAGAAGTGATCTCGAAACTCTCTTCGGATATTCCGTTGGAAGATATTGCCGCGGGAATTCATGAATCGGTTGCAAAGCGCGTTGCTGGAATGGCTCTGCGCATTGGAAAAACACCAGATGTTGCCATGAGCGGCGGTGTTGCGTTAAACATCGGGGTTGTCCACGCAATGGAGCGTGAAATGGAATGCCCTGTTTTAGTACATCCCCTGTGTCAGTCTGCCGGAGCCATCGGCGCCGCAATTTTGGCATGGGAAAAATTTACGAAGGAGAAGGTCAGGTAATATGATTGAAAATGGAACGACTCAGGTGAATGCAGCGGCAGCTCCCGCCCAAAAGCCAAAACGTCCAAAACCAAAATCAATGCAGATGCTGAATGAGCAGACAACGGCGTTATTTGAAAATGCTAGACTTGCAAAAGAGCGCGGGGAAAAAGTTGGATGGTCTGCTTCTATCTTTCCGCAGGAAATTGCAGAAACGCTGGGATTAAATGTCCTTTACCCCGAAAATCATTCGGCAGGGATCGCTGCCCGTCATCAGGCGGACCCATTTTTGCAGGAATGTGAAGGTCCTTTGGGATATTCCAATGACCTCTGTGCCTATGCAAAAGTAAATCTCGCTTATGCTTCTGTTCTGAATAAGGAAAGTGAAGTAGAGTTGCCGGATGGTGGAAAAATGGTAAAACCAGATTTCCTGCTTTTGACAAATAATATCTGTAATCAGTTGACAAAGTGGTATGAAAATCTCGCTTATCAGATGAAAATCCCGATTTTCTTTATTGATACTTGTTATAATCCTTATGATTATGTGACCGAGACCCGTGTGCGCTATGTGCGTACACAGATTGACCAGTTGATCAAGGATCTTTGTGCCTTTACCGGAAAGACATGGGATGATGGTCGCTTTAAAGAAGTTATGAAGATTTCTCAGAGAAACAGCTATCTTTGGGAGCGCGCAAACAATCTCATGGACCATAAACCGGCACCGCTGAGCGGCTTTGAGCTTTTCAACTACATGTCCGCAATGGTTTGTAACCGTGGTAAGACTTCTTCTACAGCCGTTCTGGAGCAGCTCAATAAGGAAATTGAAGAACATATCAAGGAAGGCAACTCTACTTATCCCGTGAAGGAAGAGTATCGTATTTCTTGGGATGGAATTGCCTGCTGGCCTTATCTGCGTCACAACCTGCATACGCTTAAGCAGTACGGAATCAATATGGTGGCTTCCAGTTACGGGAAAGCATGGGCGATTGAATATGAAGACCTTGACGGGATGGCTCGTGCCTATTGCTTTGCTTCGACGAATGGTGATAATGCAACGACCATGATTGCCCGCCGGATGGAAGCACTTAAAAAATTTGACTGCGAAGGCACTATTTATCATGTGAACCGTAGCTGCAAGGTTATGGACTGTCAGATGATGGAGGTTCAGCGCCAGATTTCCGCACAGGCGGGAATCCCATTCACTTCTTTTGATGGAGATCAGGCAGACTATCGAAATTATAGTGAAGCCCAATTCGAAACACGTATCGAAGGGCTTGTGGAAGTTATGAAACAAAATAAGGAGGCAAAAGTGAATGGCTGATTTAAAGAGCAGTATTGCTTTCTTGCAGGAGGCTTGTAAGAATCCCCGCGCACGCCTTGATTATTATCTCAAACAGGGGAAAAAGGTCGTTGGTTGTTTTCCGGTTTATACACCGGAGGAGCTGGTTCATGCTTCCGGTATGATCCCGATGGGACTTTGGGGAGGTCAGACACAATTAAAGCTGGCAAAGAGCTATTTGCCACCGTTTGCTTGCCCGATTATGCAGTCCAATATGGAGTTAGGACTTTCCGGCTCCTATCAGGGACTTTCTGCAGTGATTATCCCGGTTTTGTGTGATACTTTTCGCTGCATGACGCAGAACTGGCGTTTCGGCGTTCCTTCTATTCCAATGATTCCGATTGTTTATCCTCAGAATCGGAAATCACCGGCCAGTGTCGAGTATCTGATCAGCGAGTATGAAAATGTATTGACGATGCTCATGACCATCACCGGAAAAATGATGAACGAAAAAGCGCTTGCAGAGACCCTTGCAATTTATAATGAACATAATGCTGTTATGCGTGAATTTGCAAAGGTTGCAAATGACCATTTGGATATTGTGACACCGAAAGTGCGCCATGCAGTGATGAAGAGTGCTTTCTTCTATGAAAAGAGCGAGCATACTGCAATTGTCCGTGAGATTGTAGAAGAACTTAAAAAGCTGCCGGTCTATCAGTTTACCGGAAAAAAAGTGATCCTTACGGGAATTACCTGTGAACCGGATGAACTGCTTGACATCTTTACGGAAAATCATATCGCAGTTGTCGGCGATGATCTTGCACAGGAAATGCGGCAGTACCGTACGGATACACCGGAAAAAGGCGGCGGTGGATTAAAACGCCTTGCTTTGCAGTGGAATGGCCGTCATGGATGCAGCCTGATTTATGAAGACGGCAAACCGCGAGGCAAAATGTTGGTAAATCTTTGCAAGGAAAATGGAGCAGGGGGAGTTGTCACTTGCATGATGAAGTTCTGTGATCCTGAGGAATATGATCAGCCGTATTTTGAGGCCGATTTGAGGAAAGCAGGGTATCCTTACCTGACAATCGAAATCGATCAGCAGAATACCAGCTATGAGCAGATTCGCACCAGAATTCAGACATTCAGTGAAATGATCTGACAAAATTTTACTTTTATAAAAGCCAACAACTTATCCGAATTTGGTAGTTCCTGTTAAAAGGAAAATATCGAGTTCGGATAATTGCTGTTTTATGAAAAATAGCTGGTTTAACTCTTTCATATGGTCCATTTTTATGATAAGATAATAACAAATTAAGAGCTCAGGAGGTGGAATAATTTGCAGGAATCTTTTTCTTTTGGAAGCCTTTTTGAGCAACTGTCGTTGACAGAAGTATTGGATAATATTGATGCTGGAATTGCAATTTATGATTCTGTAGGCAATTTTATTTTTATGAATACCATGATGGTAAACTGGAGAAATATTCCAAGACGAGAATATCTGAAAATGAATGTTCATGACTTTACAAAAGTGATCGATGTTTGCGTTTTTGACCTCGTCTGCCGGTATAAGAGAAGAGTCAGCCGTCTTCAGTATTATCAGGACTTTCAAAAAGTAGACGGAGCTACTCGAGTGCGAATTGTAACGGGAACCCCGATCTTTGATGGACATGGAAATATCGAATATGTGGTTATGCTGATGCAGGATGTGCAGGACTTTGAGGATTTGCATCATACCCTTTGGGAACAAAATAAAATTTTGAATGATACGACCCTGAAACCGAAAACAACCGAAAAGACTTGTATTGTGGCAAAAAGTCCAGAGTTTCAGCAGCTGCTTTCCGTTGCAGACAGTGTAGCACCGCTGGATTCTACGGTACTGCTCTATGGAGAGTCAGGCAGTGGCAAAGAAGTGATTGCACATTATATTCATGAACACAGTAAACGCAAAGATAAACCGTTGATTGCGGTAAACTGTGCGGCTTTCCCGGAAAATTTGATTGAAGCTGAGTTGTTTGGCTATGAAAAGGGCAGCTTTACGGGAGCAAATCGAGAAGGAAAAACCGGATTGGTAGAAGCGGCCGACGGCGGTACCCTTTTTCTAGATGAAATTAATTCTTTGCCGATGAGTATTCAGGGAAAAGTTCTTCGTATGATCGAAGAAAAGAGTATTCAAAGAATTGGTGCAATTAAGTCCAAAAAAGTTGATTTTCGATTGATTGCTGCAACAAATGGAAACCTTGCAGAAATGGTGCATAACGGTACTTTTCGAGAGGATCTTTATTATCGAATTCATGTGATTCCGTTGACCATTCCACCTGTTCGCAACAGAAAAGAAGATATCGTACCGCTTTGTCTTCATTTCCTTCATTATTTTTGTCAGAAATATAATTTACAGAAGAGTTTTTCTGACGAAGTGCTGGAGGAAGTTTGCCAGTATCAATGGCCGGGGAATGTTCGTGAAATTCGTAACTTTGTGGAGCGGATGGTCGTAATGACTCCCTGTGCTACAAGGGAAATTAGCAGTATTCCACATGGAATTTTAAGAGCAGAGCCTACTACTCCGACCATGATACAATCGGAAAAAAAGATAAAACCTAAAAAGAAGATGGGCGGTCCAAGCAAAGAAAAGGTATTGGAAGCACTTGCGGCATGCCAAAACCGTCGCGAAAAAGCAGCCGAGTATCTGGGAATTTCACGCAGATATTTGCAATATAAGATTCGCGAATATGAGATTCCATCTCGCAATAATCACAAAGAAAAATAAAAAGACACGGAAGGTATTTAAATATCTTCCGTGTCTTTTTATTAATATTTTCGGCGGCCGGAAGCGGGAAGAATCTCTAATTCCTCTCGATATTTCGCGACTGTTCTTCTGGATAATATGATTTTTTGTGCCTGAAGGAGTTGGGATAGTTTTTGGTCGGAGAGTGGATTTTTCTTATCTTCCTCTTGAATCAGCTTTTTTAAGAGCGCTTTTGCTTGTGCTGCAGAGGTATCTTGTTCCTGTTCAGTTCCTTTTAATCGATGGGAAAAAAAGTAAGACAAGGGATATGTTCCACGATCACATTGAAGATATTTTTCTTTGATTGCACGACTTACAGTTGATTCATGAATCCCAAGTTCCTGAGAAATATCCTGCAGAGACAAAGGCTTAAGATAGCTGCCTTTGAGAAAAAAGTCCTGCTGTTTCTGCACAAGACAAGAGGTACAGGAAAACAGAGTTTCCCGACGTTGAGAAATACTTTGGACCAGCCACTGTGCCTGCTTGAATTTTCCGGAAAGATAGGATTTCACCTGTGAATCATCTGTCTTTTGTAAAAGCTTTCGATAGTAACCGCTGATGTGCAGAGAAGGTAGGCAGTTGTTGTTGAGAGATACTTTTAATTTATCATCTTGGCAAAACACAAAAAAATCGGGAGTAATATACTGCGTTTCTTCTTCTTGCCCATAATTGGAACAGGGCTTTGGATTTAGGGAACGAATAATAGAACAGGCTTCCTGAATTTCAATGGGAGAAGTGTGTGTTTCTTTCATAATGCGGCGATAATGTCCCTCGCCAACTTCCTTCAGATAATGCTCAGCAATCAGCAATGGCAGTCCACTCTTTTTTTGGCGCTTTAATTGCAGACACAAACATTCCGATAGAGATCGTGCACCAATTCCAGCAGGCTCCAAAGATTGGACTACTTTTAAGGCCTGATCGATTTCTGCTTTTGAGATTCCGATTCGTTTGGCAATTTGTTCGATTGGTTCATCCAGATATCCATTAGGAGCCAGATTCAATATAATTTCTTTAATTCCGTGAGCTACCGGCTTTGAAAAATCGGAAAGACGCAGCTGAAAAAAAAGATCGCGCCTAAAATCATTTTCATTATTTTGAAATTTTCGCTCTTCTGCGAATGGATTAGATGGTTCCCAACAGCTTTTCTCTTTGTATGAATTTTTAATTGGGGAGGTGCGATCCAACCATTCTATTTTTTTTTGAATTTCTTGTTCCTGAGAATCCGGCGATGTGTTTTCAGAAGATTCCATATCAAAAACTGGGTTTTCAAGTGCAGCTTTTTCCAGATATTCGGAAAGATCTTGCACATTCATCTGCAGAATTTTCATGGTTTCAATCATCTGCGGGGTAAGTGTTTGTTTTTGTTTAATCTCTATGGAAAGATCCATCCGATTGTGCACTCCTTCCTATTATATCAACATTTATCAGTATAAAAAGAATAGCATAAATTGTCGGAAGTTTCAATTGTTTGCTTCTATTGTAAACCTAAATTACAAACAATTGTTGACAATTAAAAAATCCTATTTTATAATGTAAACCAAATAGGGGATGATAAGTTGACAAATAAAATGACTGTTCATGACATGGCCATGTGTGGAGTGTTTACTGCATTTATAACCGTTGGTGCTTATATTCACATTCCATTGCCTTTTGGAGACTACTACACATTGCAGCTTCTGTTTGTGCTGCTGTCAGGATTGCTGCTTGGAGCAAAGCGAGGAACAATTGCAGCCGCACTGTATGTTGGCCTGGGATTGGTAGGATTGCCTGTTTTTGCAGGCGGAGGAGGTCCGGAATATGTACTTAATCCGAGCTTTGGCTATTTAATTGGGTTTATAGCTGGTGCATGGGTTGCAGGAATAATGATCAAACATTTACAGCCTGTCAATTTGCAGCATTTACTGATTGCTTGCTATGCGGCGATGGTAATTGTTTATGTAGTTGGATTGCCATATAAATATTTCATTTTAAATTTTTATATGCATACGCCGATTACATGGGCACTTATTTTTGCTTCATGTTTTCCGATCGATATCCCGTGTGATGCTGTACTTTGTTTCTGCTGTGCTTGCCTGGTACAGAAAATGTATCCGGCGGTCAGTAGATTGTTTAAAACGGTAACTGTCAAATAGGATGGAATGTTTTTGAAAAATACGGTATTTTAAAAGCTGATTGTGAGGAAAAAGAATGAGTAAAAATCTTTTTATTACCGGTACGGATACGGATGTAGGGAAGACGTATGTTACCGGATTGATTGTGAAAAAAATGATTTCTTCGGGCTTTGATACGACTTATTTTAAGGCTGCCGCGTCCGGAAATGACCGGGATCAAAATGGAGCTTTAATCCCAGGAGATGCTGCTCTTGTGCAAAAACTTTCAGGAATTAAAGATGATCTTTCAGAATTGATTCCATATGTTTATGAAGTGGCATTATCTCCTCATTTAGCTTCTCAAATAGAGGGTAACCCGGTCGATCTAAAGGTTGTAAAAGAATATTATAATAAACTTGCTAGAAAACATCACTATATCACAATGGAAGGCAGTGGTGGGATTCTTTGTCCGATTAATATGAACAATCAAGAACTCTGGCAGGAGGATATTATCAAAGCATTTGATATGGCCTGCGTTATTGTTGCTAATGCAGGCCTTGGGACAATTAATCATACCGTGCTTACAATTGAATATATGAGGCAAAAAAATATGACAGTCAAAGGAATTATTCTAAATCATTTTCATCCCGGGGACAGAATGGAAGAAGATAACGCCGATATGATTGAACATCGTGCCGGGCTTCCAATTCTTTGCCGCGTACAGGACGGAGATACAGAATTAAAAATGGACGGAGAGCTGCTTGCTTCTTTTTATCGCCAAAAGGTACGGTAAAAATAAATGATTTGGTATCTTTATGAACAGATGAAAATTTCGAGCGCAAACACGAATCGTGTTCAGACTCAATCTTGGGAATCATTTACTCAATTTAGATGAGGCTTTTCTTTTTTGAAGAATATCCAAGTTGGTTGATTCCTTCTATTATCCGATTTCGTTGTTCAAGACAAGAAAATCGGATTTTATTTTTTTACCTTTTTGTGGATTTGCTGCAATATGAATTTTCATCCGAATTGAAATTGAAAAAAGTCTAGTCAATTATCAGGTTACCACTAGGCGAAAATGCGTTGTTTTTAAAAAAAATAATGGTTACGGATTCTCGAGAAAGACTCGATTGGTTTGCTTTACAAAAAGTTCACTTTCGTTTATCCATGGATCATGACCGGAATGCTCAAACCATACGAGTTCTTTTTTAGGGGCTTCCAATAAGTCATAATATTCCTGAGTCAGTTGTATAGGAGCGTTGATGTCGTGCTTTCCAATGAAGAAATAAACGGGTATATTTAACTTTGTATGACTTTTTCGCAAATCGATATCATAAAGTTGTGGGTATACTGAATTAAAAGTATCAATGATTCCTCTCAAGTAATTAACGGAATCGAATATGCCATATTCCGATGAAAACATATCTCTAAGGGTGTGATATCCTCCATTCGTAATTTCCGGATTATTTGTCATATAATTAGATAAATAATTTAAGTATACAGCCGATTCCCACGTGATATTTTGTCCATAATAAGGTGGCATTCCATTGGAAATCAATTGATTTATGATTTTTCGGTTGTTGCTTGCTTTTGCCAATTCCATTGCTTTTTTATAATCTGTTATTTCGGTTTCTTTAAAATCTATCATTTGACCGGTGCCAATAAATGCATAATATTTTTCTGGAGATGCGCTGGCAAGAAGAATTCCAAGCACGCTGCCCCAAGATTCACCCATAAGATAGATCTTTTCAGTTTCAAAACGTTGACGCAAAAAATCAGTGAGAGCGAGACCATCGTCTACATAGGTATCAGCTGTAATTTCATCATTTGGAACAGCAGAATATGATTTGCCACTGCCTGGCTGATCCCAGTTTACGATGACAAAATTTTCTTCAAGCCCCGAAAGTTCATTGCGTGTTGCTGCCATCTGCGACCCTCCCGGTCCACCAGCTAAAAACAAAAGAACTGGGTTATGACAGTTTTTTCCACGAATGCTGATCCATTCCTGATGCCCGTTTAACTCAACTTTTTGGAGCTCGGCTATACTGCCATTCAGCACTTTGCCTTGTTGGTCTATTATTGGGGGCGTATGAGCTGTAAACTGACTTAACAGGACAAGGATAGCCATTAATAGGGCTAAGCCTGAAAAAAACTTGGCGCTTTTCTTAAGACGAGCGGTTGCTGTATCCGATGACCTTTTATTTCGCCGACGAATGATAATTTGAGTAATTGAAACTAGGCAGATCAGAAAACTGATAACAGCTATGATGAGCAGTACTAATAAAAAAATATGCATATTTATCCCTTTTTCTTTTGCTTTATTATTCGACCAGCGGTCGAATAATAAAATTATACTATTTTTTCGACCGCTGGTCAATAAGCTGTTTTTGCGATATACTATTATTAGAAGGTGATGAAATGGATAAAAGGAACCTTATATTAGATGCGATGCTGGACTTACTGGAAAAAGATAAAGGTGCAGCTTGTTCCGTTAGTGATATTGCAAAAAGGGCAGGAATCGGCAAGGGAAGTATCTATTATTATTTTCAATCGAAGGATGAAATATTTGATGCGTTAGTTGAACGTGAATACGGACAAGTGATTCAAAAATGTGAAGAACTGGTTCATAAGAGTAGGGGTGATGCTATTTTAAAGCTTAAATTGCTGTTTCAAAGCTATTGCAGTTCAGTTAGTTCACCGGCTGTGGATGCTTATCTGCATCAACAACAGAATGCAGCCATTCATCAAAAATCGCTTGCCAAGATATTGTTGTCCCTTTCGCCAATCGTAGCAGATATTATTCGTCAGGGAGTCCAAGAAGGATTATTTTGTTGTGATAAACCGCAGGAAACAGCTGAGATTATAGTATCGGTCTACTGCTTTTTGTACGATCAGGGAATCTTTACATGGACACCGCAGCAATTAAAAAAGAAGGAAATTGCTTTGGCAAATTTGTTGGAAAATGGATTATCAGCAACAAAAGGAAGTTTTCAATTCCTTTATGGGGTATGATGTTGTTGTATCATTCGTATTGATTCTGCAATTTTACTTTTTGCGGTTATGAAGCGTATAAAAAAGCGGAGATGTTAATTTGACATCTCCGCTTTTATGTTTCATTAAAATTCAAAACTTATCAAGTTTCATAACAAATAATTAGCTTATCAAAGCGTTTTGCATCTTTTGTTGTCTGCTTTTTAATTTGTAATAGTAGAACGTCCCAACAAGATCTGCCAAAAACCATCCTATGGGTACCGATACCCATATTCCAATGATCCCAATTTGAGGGATCGCAGACAATAGGTATGCGAGCGTAACACGAGTGCCAAGTGAGATAATTGTCAGTATAACCGACATGCCTGGTTTTCGCAGTGCCCGATACAGTCCATAAAACAAGAATAGAAAACCAATGCCAAAATAGCAGGCGCCCTCAATCCACAAATACTGCGTCCCGATCGATAAAATGTTTGTTTCTTGCGGTTGTACAAAAACCAGCAGGAGCGGTTTTGCAAAAATACAGACAATAGCACTGACAGATATGCTAAATAGTACAGTTATAATAAATGCACTTCGAATTCCCTGCTTAATGCGTTTTGATTGTTTTGCTCCATAGTTTTGTGCAATGAAGATTGAAAAAGCGTTTCCAAAATCCTGTAACGGCATATAAGCAAAAGAATCGATTTTTACAGCTGCCGCAAATGCTGCCATTACGATGACTCCAAAGCTGTTAATCAAGCCTTGAACCATCAAAATTCCAAAGTTCATGATGGATTGTTGGATACAGGTCATAAACGAAAAATGGGTAATCTCTTTTAATAGACCAGGTTCTGAAAAATTCTCATTTTTATGAATATGAAATTCCGGATAGAAAATTAGGGTATATATCATAATTCCCACACCGGATACAATTTGTGAAATTACAGTTGCAATCGCAGCACCTGCAACACCCCATTGAAAAGTAAGTACCAATAGTAAATCCAAGCCAATATTTAGAATTGCCGAAATGCCGAGAAAAACGAGGGGGGTAACAGAATTCCCTATGGAGCGTAAAAGCGAGGCATAAAAGTTGTAAAAAAAGGTGGCGCCAATTCCCCAAAAAATAATCCAAAGATAACTTCTTGTCAAAGTATATACTTCTGAGGGAATCCGAAGAAAATACATAATTGGATCGATCAGCAAAAACACAGCAAGGTTCAGAGCTGCCGTACATGTTAAAATCAATAAAAAAGAGGTGTAAATACTTTTTTTGAGACGCTCTGTATCGTTTTTTCCGAAATTGATAGAAAAAACGGTACCGCTGCCCATACACATTCCCATCATGATAGAAGTTAAAAACGTCATAAGAGTATACGATGAGCCTACTGCTGCAAGCGCATTTTTGCCCACAAATTGTCCAACGATCAATGTGTCTACAATGTTGTATAATTGCTGTAGTAGATCTCCAACGATCATGGGAACTGCAAAACGTAACATCGATGATGTAATTTTTCCACTAGTCAAACATTTTTCTATGTGATTATTCGCCAATATTTCCACCCTTTTAAGACAAGTTCATTAGTCTTAATTAAGTATACCATAAAATCATAAACAAAACATGATAACACAAGTTGCCCTTTTGATCCACTTTTTATAGGTTGCAGCGCGAAGAGCTAAATATCCACCCAAAGCCGCCCCACCTCTTACGGTAACGCCATTTAAGCCAAAATAGTCAAATCTTTTGTGCGCCTTTATTTTATTTCAGCATGGCAAAAATCATGCCGGAGAAGAAGGGGACAAGCCATATGGTCCATACGATGATGCTAAACTTGTGAAAATTTTGTAAGCTCTTCTCATTGCTTTGTTTCAGGACAACAGTAGCCCAGAATGCATGAAAAATCATAAGTAAAATAGCAAGAAGCCCTACAATACCATGAAAATTTAATACAAAACCATCTTTTGCTATTTTGCTCATGATGGTTGTACCAGTTGTATCGAATACTAAACCGGCCCAAAACATGACGAGATGCCATGCCTTAAGCCGATGTTGGATCTTCTCGCCCCAAACACCTACGGAGTACAAGAGGAGCGCCAAACACATGCAGATAATTGACAGAATCAACATAAAAAATCCTCCTATTTTATAACAGTTCTCTTAAAAAATCTTCAAATAAATCGTAAGAAATCGTATGCTGCCGGGAAAGTGATACCAAATTGAATTGAATAAATTGTGCGGTATCTTGTTCACTCCTTTTTGGGAAAATATAGCCTGCCTTATGCGCTTTAGTGATAAGAGATTCAATTTGCTGCGTAAATCTTTGCAAGTAACGTTGCTCTAATATAACACCCTTTTGAACACCTTTAGGGGTTTGATAAAAGGATGGGACAAGCCATTCAACTCGAAAAGCGTTTACATACTGAGACTGTAAATTAAAAATGCAGCGTAGCGCGGTATAAAAGTCGTGCTCCTCCTGTAAATATTCCTCAACTTTTATAAAAAAATCGTCCCAGTAAGAGGCCATAAGTTCCACTAAAAGATCAGCCTTGGTTGGAAAGTAGTTGTAAATGGTTCCAAGGGCAATTCCGCAGCCATGGGATACACTGCGCATGTTTAATGCATCAATGCCCTGTGTGCTCACGATAGCCTTTGCTGTATTTAGGATGTGCTCACGGGCATTCGGAATTATTTTTGCCATATTATCACTCCAACTTATTTATATGAACAATGTTCACTATAATTTAATGCTTGATACTTGTCAAGGGGGGTTAAAGATATTAACATGAAAAATAGATGCAGTATCATATATAATTGACACTGCATCTATTTTTATTGGAAAGTGTGAAGAATAGACAGTACAAGACGACAGATTATAAAAATTGTGCGTGAGGTGAGTAAATTCACTGTGCGAATGCTAAAAACAGATGGCGTTGGTACGGGCAGGAGCACCGTTTTTCGATTGTTGTTTGGAATGTACCGACCGCTTGAAGGCCAGGTACTGATTGATCGGACTGGCATATCAAATGATGTAGTATGAGAAGCAAATTGAAGAGAACAAAAAAGGGAGCAAAAAATTTTACCAAATGCAGCAGAGCAGGTCTTTATGGATTTTATTATAATGTCCTGTCAATAATTTCTGCCTGTGTAATAATATCCTGCAGTTTGTCGCCGCCCACTTTATATTCTAAAAGCTCATCAACGGTATCGTAAACGGTACTGTCTTTTTCGACACCGTTACTCGGTCCAGCCGAAAATTCCATTTTGTCGTTTGGCCAAATGGGGCTGATGGTGTAGTCGATTCCTTTCCACTCAAATTCCACATCTCCGCCTCTTGACATACAACTTTTAAATTCGCTTAGAGTTTTAAACTGATTTGCGTCTTCATTAATGGTCAATATCATAGGGATCTCTCCTTTATATTTGTAAAATTCAAATTTAGGTACTTTGTTATGTGATATTTTACAAAGACTCAGTGAAATTTGTTTTTTATGCTTTTATTATAATATCTGAATTTGTATTTTGACAGGTCCTATAAAAAAATTTGGCTTATATAGAATGTAGAACAAAAACGAGCAACCCGTAAAGGCTGCTCGCTTTTTTATCATGCAAAAAAGTGCTAAATACTTGGAGCGTTCTTTGTAACGAATCGGATCAGCTCAGTTGCCGAATTACGGCGCAGAGGAAACACTCTGCCATGGTACACATAATAAATCAGCATGGACCAGTAAACCTCATAGCCGCCCTTGTCAAATTCCTCTTCCGTCGGAAAATAGCCGGTGCAGCCGTTAGTATAGCCGCCGAAATAAAAGAAATCGTTATGGAGAAATTCTGAAACACGCAGAGCAAATTCCACCATAATCTCATTTGCAACGCCGCACAGACAACCGCTTCCGAGGGAGAAGTATTGCACTTCGATTTTCTCTGTTTGCTGGTGAATATCGTTTTGGAGCAGGTGCTGCACTTGCTTTAGCCAATCCGTACCGTCAATGCCACAATATTTTCGGGCTTCATCTGCGATTTCTATGGCGTGCAGATAAGGCGGTACATCAGCTGTCAATGTGACTTGACGCGAGTACATGGAAAGTTGATCGATTTTTTGTGGATGCAGGAACAAAACGACAGGCTTTACATCGCACAGCACAGCTTTTGCCATATCTTCAAGTGCTGTGTCCGAACGGATAAAGCGTTCATCATTAGCATCAGGTGGATTGATAGCAGATTTAAAATATCGTGGCGCAATATTTCCGGATGCCCCTTGGGTTACCATGATTGGACACCCGAACTCTTTACTCAGAGTATCCCGGACAGTACCGAAATAATCTGGCGAAATCAGGTAGTTATCTGCTTTCAGTACATTGTTATGCGCGGTCAAGCGAAGCAGCAGAAGCTTTAGTTTACCGCTTCTGGAATCGCAGATTTTTAGGATTCCGATTCGTCTGTCTAGTGCATTACAGCCCTTGCGCCGGTTCAGTCCAATATCGGTAAAAGCATTGCCCCATATGGCGTTCACGGGAACCATATCCTGCAAGGCCCGTACGGCAGTATCTTTTAAACAAGCGCATACGAATCGGTAATATTCCGGTGAAGCACTTTCATTCGGTGCAGAATGGCAGTGGGAAAAGCAAAGCATGATTTTTTCGCGGGAAATGCGCAGAACTTTTCCCATTTCGTCCCGCAGAGAATTTGCGTGCTGTTTTGAAAAGCCAATATGATCAATGGTAACCACACAGCATCGTTTTTCGCCTAGTTGCCATACAGCTACCTGTGCCAAAAGTGAATGCAGAATGCCGCGGGACATTTCATCTGCGCGGCCAAAGCCGACGGTTTCTATCGGTGTGAATGGCGTGATATCCGTCTCAGAAAATCCTAACATCAAAGTTTTATTTTTCATGGTACTTTACTCCTTAATTTAAAATCAAAAGGTGCAAAGTTACCCGGATAGATCAGTACTCCATGCAGTCTCTATCCCAAATAACTTTGCATGGAGCAGTGACAATGGCTAATTTCATATCATCAGTCCCTTCTAAATGACTTTTGTCAGTGTGTCGTTGTCTCAATTTAGGGATAGGATTAATTGATATAAAAAGCTACCGGATAAAAGGTTCAAATTAAACAATTAAATAGTACGGTCTATCACTGAAACTTTCATAATAACATCACGAAGCCGGTCTTTGCCAACCATGTATTCCAACACGTCGTCGGCGGTGTTACACCATTTTTCACATGAGCCATCTATTTTGGCAATACAATAGCGGCTTCCGTCCCAAAAAATCCCATATTGTTCAGAATGCCATTCCAAAACGACTTCATCGTGAAACCGCATACATTTTTTAAAATCACTGAGTGTTTTAAAATGATCTTCTTCCGACCTATTATTAATTGTTTTCATCATTCATAGGGCCCTCCATGTTTTGACTTGCACGCCGATGCATATCTCAAAATAATCGATTATCGGAGCAAAACCAGGACGTTCATTTAGATTATTCCAACTAATTTTATGACTGTAAAAATCATCATCATATAAAAAACCAAATTAAGTATACCACAAAAGGCTTTAGACTGCGAATTTTTGTGGTCGAGTCTGTGAGGACGAAATGTTCAGAAAATAATTTTATATGAAATATTTGGAGTATCCATTTGAACAATTGACAAACTAATTTGATTAGTTTATAATAAATTAAATTAGTTTAAAAAGAAGGCTTTATATGAGCACAAAAAGAAGTTTGGATTCACAAACAATTTTGAATGCTGCGGCAGAACTTGCAGAAGAAAAGGGCCTTGAGAATGTTTCTTTACTCCAGATTGCGGAAAAATTGGGAGTAAAATCACCGTCTCTATATAATCATTTAAGTGGATTGCAAGAACTTTCGATGGGGATTG